>CAVXGA010000014.1:0-167972 GCA_963761195.1 uncultured Bacteroidales bacterium | reverse complement strand
ACAGGAAGAAATTGATAATTTCCAGACTAGTTATCCCAATTGTACTGAAATTGAAGGAAATGTTCAGATTGAAGGAGATGAGATCACTAATTTAAATGGATTGAGTGTTCTGACAAATATTGGAGGCAGACTCCGGTTTTATACCTGCACAGCCCTTTCAGATTTAACAGGTCTGGAAAATCTGATGACCATTGGTGGGGATTTAATCATTTATGTCTGGCCGTCAAACACAACATCACTGACCACTTTATCGGGCATGAACAACCTGATTTCCGTTGGAGGAGCGCTTGAAGTTACAGGTACCGATGTTCTTATTAATTTATCGGGACTTGGAGAATTTGACCACCATCGGTGAAAATATTGAAATCGGTGGTAACGAGGCTTTGAGTAATTTGACCGGACTTAATAATCTGACTTCAATTGGAGGTGATATCTGGATTGGGGAAAACACAGCACTGACCAGTTTAACCGGACTTGAAAACCTGACCACTATTGGAGGATCCCTTGAAATCTTTGATAATGATGCACTGACCAGTTTGGTGGGAATAGAGCATGTTGAAGCTGCATCAATAAATAGTTTATCCATCAGCTATAATTCATTGTTGTCTGCCTGTGCGGTTCAAAGTGTTTGCGATTATCTTGTCATTCCTGGCAGCAATGTTGACATCTATGATAACGCCCCCGGATGTAACACAATTGAAGAAGTAGAAGACGCTTGTGATTCCATAACATCGGTGAAAAATAATATAGTAAAGCCTGATCTCACAATTTCACCCAACCCAATCGATGATCTGTCTTTATTAAGCGTGAACATCCGCTCAAAAAGTTCAGTGGAAGTCTGTATTTATAACACCACCGGCATTTGCCTTAATAGCTGGCAGTTTCCAGTTTTGCAATCCGGACAGGCAGAGTTAAAACTTGATTTAAAGGATTTACCTGCCGGGGTTTATTTCTGCCGGGTTCAAATTGGTAATGAAATGGTAACAAAGAAAATAATAAAAATCAAATAACCAAAGGCCAAAAGCAAATGGCTAATGGCCTTTTCTCAAAAACAAAAATATCATGAAAAAGTCAACGTTAATCTTAATTGCAATTTTTGGCATTATATGCCATACTAATTGCCCAAAACCCTCAATGGCTGAATTATACCAATGGTGATAACATTAATGCATTGGCAGAAGATGGCAATAATATGTGGGTAGGTACATCTAATGGGGGTTTAGTGAAACTGGACAAAATCACAGGCATCCCAACTTTTTACAACAAAACAAATTCGGGATTGACTGATAACATTGTCTTGGCAATAACCATCAGGGGAATACGGCACGAAGTGGATTGGGACCTATGGTGGCGGATTGGCAGTATTTGACGACACAAACTGGACAACCTACAACACTTCAAATTCGGACTTGCCTAATAACCATGTCGAGTCAATTGCCATTGATGAAAACGGCACAAAGTGATTGGAAAGCATAGCGGATTGGCAGCATTTGACGGTATAAACTGGACAATATACAACACTTCAAATTCTGGCTTGCCTGATAACGGTGCCTACACAATAGCCATTGACGAAAACGGCACGAATGTGGATCGGAAGTTATCATTACTAAGGCGGATTGGCGGCATTTGACGACACAAACTGGACAATCTACAACCCCTCTAATTCTGGCATTCCTAATAAGCCATGTCTCGGTCAATAGTTATTGACGAAAACGACACAAAGTGGATTGGGTCTAATCATAATTTAGGCCACATGGTGGTTTAACAGCATTTGACGGTACCACCTGGATTACCTACAACACTTCAAATTCTGGTTTGCCTGATAACAAGATCTTTTCAATAGCCATTGACGAAAACGGCACGAAGTGGATTGGAACCGAAGGCGGATTGGCTGAATTTGACGACATAAACTGGACAATCTATAACCTTTCAAATTCGGGATTGCCTGATAACGGTGTCTCATCAATAGTTATAGACGAAAACGGCACGTGGTGGATTGGAACTAATGGCGGATTGGCAGCATTTGACGGCACCAACTGGACAAGCTACAACACTTCTAATTCAGGCTTGCCTGATAACGATGTCCGTACAATAGCCATAGACGAAAACGGCACGAAGTGGATTGGAACTCATGTTGGATTGTCGGAATTTGATGGCACAAACTGGACAACCTATAACACTTCAAATTCGGACTTGCCTAATAACCATGTCGGATCAATAGCCATAGAGGAAAACGGCACAAAATGGATTGGAGCCGAATTTCGTGGATTGACAGCATTTGACGGCACAACCTGGACAACCTATAACACCTCAAATTCGGGCTTGCCTTATAACTATGTTACGTCAATAGCCATAGACGATAACGGCACAAAGTGGATTGGAACCTATGGTGATCCTTGGTCCTACGGTTATTTAGCAGCTTTTGACGGCACCAACTGGATAACTAATTGTTGCTTTATATACTGTCAATAGCCATTGACGAAAACGGCACGAAGTGGATTGGAACCCATGGTGGTGGATTGATAGCATTTGACGGCACCAACTGGACAACCTACAACACTTCAAATTCGGGATTGCCTGATAACGATGTCTATTCAATAGCGATAGACGAAAACAGCACGAAGTGGATTGGCACCTGGTTTGGCGGATTCGGCAGCATTTGACGGCACCAACTGGACAACTTACAACACTTCAAATTCGGGCTTGCCTGATAATGCAGTCACTTCACAAGCCATAGACGAAAACGGCACGAAGTGGATTGGGTCACATGGTTGGATTACATGGGCGGATTGGCAGCATTTGACGGCACAAACTGGACAACCTTTAACACTTCAAATTCGGGATTGCCTAATAACACTGTCAATTCAATAGCCATAGACGAAAACGGAACGAAGTGGATAGGCACAGGCGGGATTGGTAATGGCGGAGAGGTTTGGCTGCTTACAATGAAAATGGCATTCCTGCTCATGTTAAAGAAAGGCCATTAACAAAAATAAGTATTAAGATTTTTCCCAATCCAACAAATGATAAATTTAATATCGAATTACATGATAATTTAACTATTTCATACATAGAAATTATGAATATGCAGGGAAGCCTTATAAAACCCCAAAGTATTGCAAACAACCAACACACAATAGATGTGAGTTATTTGCCTGTCGGGATTTATATTTTAAGAATTTACACGGAAAATGGTATTTCAATTAAAAAGTTGATAAAGCAATAATAGCCATCCATGAGGATTATCAAGCCATAGGATACAAAAATTTTAACAAATTCAAATAAAATCCCAAAGATGAAATGGTGACGAAGAAAATAATAAAAGTTGAATTAATAACGTCATTGCGATCCTGCTTTTTCAGCAGGAGAAGCAATCTCATGAAACTTTAGTACTGACTAAAAAGGAGATTGCTTCACGCTAACCCGCATAACCAGCCCTGAGGTTCGTAATGACGGATAAGTAACAGGTCGATAATTTTTGGAATTTGTCCGAAGGACTCTTTAAGAGGATTTTTATTCATGGAATTTAAACAATTATGAGTATCTTTAAAAAAAATTCCAATTTAAATATGCTCCGCACCATCATCATTGATGACGAAGCCCACATGCGTCAAAGCTGGAGAAAATGGTCACTCGCTTTTGCCCCAAGTATAAAACTGGTGGATACGGCCGATGGCGTAAAAACCGGTGTGGAAGCCATCCGTAAATATCACCCCGATTTGATACTTCTCGATATAAAAATGAATGACGGTACCGGTTTTGACTTGCTCAAACAACTTCAACCGGTCGATTTCAAGGTGATTTTTGTTACCGCTTATGACCAGTATGCTGTAAAAGCCTTTAAATTCAGCGCTATCGATTACCTCCTGAAACCGGTTGATCCGGATGAGCTGAAAGAAGCCGTATGCAAAGCAGAAGATATCATGCAAAAGGATTTTAAAACACAGCTCGATACCCTGGAAGAGAATATGCGTTCGGAGGATAAAACCAATAAAAAAATTATTCTCAGGACGTTTGACAATATTCACCTGGTAAAAGTGCAGGATATTAATTACTGCGCGTCCGAAGGCAGTTATACGACCATACACCTGCTTGGCGGAAAGACAATTCTCGTTTCCAACATATTGAAAGAATACGACGAAATGCTGAATGATTCAGGATTTTACAGAGTGCATAAATCTTATTTGATCAACATGCGGCAGATCATTCGTTTTGAAAAAGGGGAAGGGGGTTATGTCGTTTTGGACGATGAAAGCAAAATTCCGGTTGCTTCGCGAAAACGGGAGGAATTGCTGGAGATGTTTAACCGTTTGGCAGAAATTTAAAATCAGGTTTATCAAAACTGCTATGAGCTATCAGACCAGGTTCAATTTAATTATAGCCTTATGCTTTCTGTTTGCCGGGATGTTAAATGCCCAGATGTTTTATTTTAAAGATAGTCTGGAGGTTCAGGAACTTCAAACACATATAGATAAAGTTACCGGTAATAAGAAGATAGATTTACAAAACCAGATTGCCGCTCGATTAGTTGACTATAACCGGGATCAGGCATTCGAACTTTCTCAAACGTTGTTAAAAGAATCCGAAAGATTGTCCTATTCGGAAGGTAAGGCGTTTGCACTGTCAAATATTGGCTTTTACTATTTTCTTCAAAATGATTTTATAAAATCATTTTTATTTCAAAGACAGGCACTTGAAATACTCGAAGAAAAGAATGACAACGAATTGGATATGCTGATCCATGAACGGCTGGGATATATCTACTACTTTTCAAAAGCAAATGAAAGGGAGATAATCGACCGGTTTGGGATCGCCTTTAACTATTACGATGAACAGGGAGAAAAAAACAAAGCAGCAACCATGCTTATCATAATGGGTGGAGGCTGTTTCAGGACCGGAAGGATTTCCGATTCCTATCAGTATTTTACCAGGTTTAATGAATATACAAAGGATTTAGAAGTTCCTCTAATCGAAAAACTTATTGTGAATTATTCCATGGGCGATATTTATTTTCGGAAAAATGACCTTGAAAATACCTGGAAATATTATAAAAAATGTCTTAAGCTGATGGATGACCAGTTTATAGAATATATTGCACTTAATGCAAACATATTTGTTAAAATCGGGAAATATTATAATCGCATTCAGGAACCGGACAGTGCGATGTATTATTTCAACAGGGCACTTGAAATGAGTGGGGAAATTTATTATGCCAGGGGACTCATGATCGCCAGTCATTCACTGGGAATCCTATACAATTCACTGGGAAACGCGGAAAAATCAATTTTTCATTTCAAAAATGCTTACAAATATGGGGCGATGATTGATTCATTGGGCTCATTCTTTTATCATCCGCAATTTCACTTTCTTATTGATGTGACTGATGAATCATGGATGTCATCTCCAAAGGAATTTAAAAAGTATACGGGAAAACTGGGGATGGTTAACGCTTTAAATAAACTTGCACTGATATACGGTACAAAAGTTCAAAAAATTCAAAACAAGTATATAATCAACAAATTATTGACCCTGAAGGATAGTATCATCAATTATCAGTTGAGAAAAGAACTGGTCGATTTGGGATTAAAATATGAGACTCAAAAAAAAGAGCAGCAGATCGAATTATTGCAGGAGAAAAGCGAATTACAAAGAAGCAGAAACAGACAGACAATTTTTATTGTGGTAATAATATTTGCCTTTATTATCATGATTTTAATTCTTCTATCCTTGTATTTAAGACAAAACCGATTGAAGGTAGTTCAGGAGAGGACTGTGCTTCAGCAAAAGTTACTCCGTTCACAGATGAATCCCCATTTTATTTTCAATTCCCTGGCGAGCATCCAGAATTCGATCATCAATGAAGAGCCTGACAAAGCCAGCAAATACCTTGCACGGTTTTCAAAACTGGTCCGAAATATTCTCGACAGTTCGGTTGAAGAATTCATCCCGCTGGAAGAAGAACTCGCTACTATTGAAAACTATCTTGAATTGCAAAAGATCCGTTTCCCTGAAAAATTTGATTACAGCATTGAAGTTGATGAGCAGCTGGATCCGGAAAGCGTTCAAATACCACCGATGCTGGCACAGCCATTCATAGAGAATTCCATTGAACACGGGCTTAAGCACAAGGATTCAAAAGGAAATATCAAAATCAGGTTCAAATTGAAAGATGGCATGATTGAACTGGAAGTGGAGGATGATGGTGTCGGCCGGCAAAAGGCACAGGAAATCCTGCATAAGATTGACCATAAGCATAAATCACTGGCCACCTCCATTACACTTGAGCGGATTAAAGCCATCAACAAAAACCTGAAGAAAAAAATAGCCCTTAGCATTCGCGATTTATACAATGATAATAAAGAGCCAAGGGGAACCTTTGTTATAATTCGTGTTCCATTGACCAAATAACAAAAGGAAGGAAATGAAAATATTGGCAAGCAGAACATCTTTAATGGTTATGCAAAAAAACAGTATTGTTGTTTTGTGGCTTATTTTGCTCCATATAAATTGTGGAAAAGCTAACAATAGTGTTGATTCCCTGCTCCAACATCATGATAGCGCTACTGAAAATGACAAAATTGAAATACTGAATCAACGGGCAAAAATAACGAATCCCAACTCACCTGCCGATGGCTATAATTATGCCAATGAGGCGCTTCATTTAGCCAAAAAATACAACGACAAAAAAGGACAGGCAACGGCTTTTAACATGATGGCCTATTCATGGCTTTACAGGGGGCATTACGATAGTGCATTGTTTTATTATACTAAAAGTGATGATGTTTGCAAAGAACTGAATGACCCGGAACGAACCGGTAATCTTTATTTCAGTTTTGGACAGGTATATTATTTTAAAGGAGATACTAAGCTCGGCCTGGAATATTACATGAAAGCAATGAGCGTATTTGAATCGCTAAATAATATTGAAGGTCTGGCCAAAACAATTTATAGCATTGGTTATATGCATTACGATTTTGGCCGCTACGACTCCGCCATGTTTTATTTTAGAAAAGGTATTGACATTTCAGAAAATAAACCTGACTGCATAAGCATCACAACCTCACTGTATAATGGCTTGGGGAATGTTTTTTATGATTGGGGAAAATACGATAAAGCAATTGAATATTATAACAAGGCACTTATACTCAATAAGAAAATTGACAACAAGCCGGGTATTGCGTATGGCATAAACAATATGGGAAATGTTTATTACGACTGGCAAAAGTACGATTCGGCTTTTATGAATTATGAAAGTGCCCATGCTTTATTCCTTGAGATTGGCAATGTAAAAGGGCAGGCTATAGCCCTTCATAACATGGGATTATTTTGTGATGCAACGGCCAGGTATGATGAAGCATTTACTTATTATGAAAAAGCTTTGAATATATACCGGGAGATTGGTCAACCTTCAGGAATAGCAGAAACCCTGAATGAAATGGGGGAGTCGTCGAAAAAATCAGGAAATTATGAAAAAGCAATTCAGTTTGCAAACCAAAGCCAGGAATATGCCATTCAGTATAATTTGGCGGAGGTCATCTTTGATAATTATCATATCCTTTCAGTGGCTTATTCAAATATGGGAAGGTATGCTTTGGCACTCGAATATTATAAAAAGTACACAATAGTTAAAGATTCCCTTTTTAATGAAAAAATGCACCAGCAAATCAGCGAACTGGAAACCCGCTATGAAACCGGACAAAAAGATAAGCAAATTACATTGCTTTCAAGCGAAAACCAGTTGAAAGAATTGCGGATCCGGAAAAATCGAATTCTAACCTTTAGCCTGATCGGGTTTGTTGTTCTGTTACTTTTGTTTGGGGTGGGTTTTATACGACAGAATAAGTTAAAAGCTGAACAGCAAAATTTATTACTTCAGCAACAATTGTTTCGTTCGCAAATGAATCCCCATTTTATTTTTAATTCACTGGCCAGCATTCAGAATTCCATCATCAATGAGGATCACATAAAAGCAAGTAAGTACCTGGCAAAGTTCTCCAAACTAGTCCGAAATATACTCGATAGCTCGATAGCGGAATTCATAGCGTTGGAAGAGGAGATCAACACGATTGAAAATTACCTGGTCTTACAAAAAATTCGTTTTCCCGAAAAGTTTGATTATTCCATTGAAGTGGATGAAGCTATTGATGTGGGAAATACAAACATTCCACCCATGCTTGCTCAGCCTTTTATTGAAAATTCGATCGAACATGGGATCAAACATAAGGATTCAAAAGGAAATATCAATGTCAGGTTCAAATTGAAAGATGGCATGATTGAACTGGAAGTGGAGGATGATGGTGTCGGCAGACAGCGAGCTCAGGAAATTCTGAGGCAACAGGATAAGGATCATAAATCGCTTGCCACTGAAATTACAATTGCTCGCATAAAAGCATTAAATAAAAGAATGAAGCGAAAAATTTTTATGAGAATCAGCGATTTGAAGGACAAGGATGATTTACCCACAGGAACGAAAGTGGTATTTGATATACCTTATATTTAATGTTGAATTTTAATTTGGACCCCACTGTCTTTCACCTAAAAGTGGAGAAAAGGTGCCTGATAAAAAAAGTTTTGCCCCCTTTTAAGGGGCCTTTAGGGGGTATTACCCCATCACCTCAATTTGCAGCGATGTCAGGTTTTTATAGATCCCGTTTTTCAGCAAAAGCAATTCTTCATGGGTCCCCGACTCCTTCACTTCTCCCTTGTCGATTACGATAATTTTATCAGCGTTGCGAACCGTGGAAAGACGATGCGCAATAACGATCGATGTGCGGCCTTTCATGAGCTTTTCAAGTGCTTCCTGCACCAGCCGCTCCGATTCAGAATCAAGTGATGAGGTCGCTTCATCGAGAATGAGAATTGCGGGATCTTTAAGTATTGCTCTGGCAATGGCGATTCTCTGGCGTTGTCCTCCGGAAAGCTGTATGCCGCGGTCACCAACCAGCGTTGCAAGCCCTTCAGGAAATGAATCGATAAATTCCTGTGCATTTGCTTTTTTTGCAGCCTGAAGAATTTCTTCTTCCGACGCTCCCGGTTTACCGTATTCGATATTTTCCTTGATCGTTCCTCCAAACAACAAAACTTCTTGCGGAACAATAGCCATATTGCTTCTCAATCCGGTAAGGTTATATTCTGAAATATTTTTATTATCGATCAGTATTTCTCCCGTACTGGGTTGATAAAACCTGAGCAGCAAACCTGTGATGGTGCTTTTCCCGGCTCCGGATGGTCCCACAAGTGCAACTTGTTGTCCCTGTCGGGCATCAAACGTAATATTTTTCAATACCGTCACGTCTTTTCGGGTTGGATAGGAGAAAGAAACCCGGTTAAATGTAACATTTCCCGTGATGCCTTGTGAAGTTTTAATATAGTTTTCATCGATAGATTCGGGACTTTCATCCAGGATATCCAGGAGGTTCTCTGTTGCCCCGATGGCTTTTTGCAATTGTGAATACAGATCAGCCATACCGCTGATGGATCCGGCTATAAATACAGTGTAAAGGACAAATTTGAAAAGATCGCCAGACGTCATACCGGCACCCTGGTTCACAAGGTAGACTCCGTACCAGATCACACCAACGATGGATCCAAACAAAGCAAAAAAGATGGATGAGACAAACAAGGCTCTCCACTTGGCACCCTTTAACGCTATGTCCACAACCTCCTCTGTTTTTTTTCTATACCTGAAAATCTCAAAAGCTTCGTTGGCGAAGGCTTTTACATTGGCAATAGCCTGCAATGTTTCCTCAACGATCGTATTGGATTCAGCAACTTTTGTCTGTGTCTCCTTTGATAATTTTCGAATGAATGTTCCGAATATTCGTGAAAATATGGCAACTATCGGTACAAAAGCCAGCATAAAGAGGGTGAGTTTGTAAGAGATTATCGTTAGCAAAGCAATTCCTCCTATGATTGTAATGACCTGCCTGATAAACTGTGCCAGCGTGGATGTAAAGGTTTCCTGAAGCAGCGCTACATCGGCAGAAATACGGCTGTTTAGTTCACCAACTCTCCGGCTCGAATAAAATACCATTGGAAGCCTGATTAAATGGTTGTATGTTGTTTGTCGCAGTAAGGCAAGCGTTTTTTCGGTGACAATGGCAAAAAGATAGATCCTGAAATAGGAAAAAATTGCGTTGATAAAAAATACGACAATTAGGATGAAACCCAGACGGTTGATTGATTCCAGTGTTCCTTTGGTGGCCGAATCAAGCAAATTACCCATCAATGCAGGAAATACCAATGTAGTAAGACTTGATAATATCAGAAATATAAGTCCCGCAATAAAAGCGCCTCGTTGAGGCTTTACAAAACGAAATAAGCGAATCAGCCGCTTAAACCCCTGACGGGTTATTTTCTTTTTGGGTGTTTCCCTTTCGTCTTTTGAACTGTGATAACGTGCCATGTTAAAAAAACCGCAAAATTAGGAAAAAAAGAGAAGGGTCGCTTTATCCGTTTTTTGAACAGTTCTATGTTGTAATTGATAAAACCGGGCTACAAGGGGTTTGGGTGTAAGACTGAAATTCATCCGATGGCTCAAAGTCATAGGATGAAATGTTTTAATCAATGCCGGATGATCAGTTTTTGTGAAGTAATCTGATCGTCAAGGTTAAAAATCACAAGGTATAAACCATCAGTCATTGAAGAAGTGTTTATCCGGTTAGAGCAAGAATTATCGTAAATGTAATGTGTCATCATTTTTACTCCCTGGCTGTTTAGTACCTCCATAATTCCGGATGAAAATCGGGAACTGTTCAGATTAAAGCTGAACCAGTCGTCAGCCGGGATTGGATAGAGGGTAATTGTTACCAATTTCGACCATTCCTCCTGAATTGCAGCGGGGTCCCAGATGGCATTTATATATTCCGGATGATCAATAAACGGATTGCGATTATTCTGATAACTGTAAATTACATTATTTCTGTTTATCTCGAATGCATCCGGCGGATCAAATTCATTCCACTGAAGAAGTGTCGAAAATTTCCCAAATTTCGGTTGGGGTGAAGTGTTGACCCAATCCACAACTTCCAGATCCGGTTCACCATTATCTCCCTCATACCTAACCGCCATATAAAAGATCATCCGTGCAATATCACCCTTTACTTCATCACGTGGTTCCCAGGTATATTGTGTATAATAGCATCCGGTTGCTTCCGGGTGTTGAACACCTCCATTATCAAAATCCTTGTTTCCGCGATCACTATTTACAGAAGCATCAGAAGGTTTCATGTGATGGAGATCGGTTCCGCAAGGAGGATTATCTCCAAAGCCCCCATGCGACTTTGCCCATACATGCTCACGGTTCCAGTCGTTCGGGTTTCCTCCAAAGGTCGATTTCGCCTGTGATCTTCCGGTGTAAACAAGAATAACATTATTTGAATTGGCAGGATCTTCATCTGTTTCCATCAAAATCTCATCCGTCTGACTATAGGAATATTCGATATGGTTTTTTATTATGTTATGCAATGCGCTTTTTAAGGCATTACCAGAAAGACCTGATGCATTGTCGTAATATCCGGGAGGAATTTGAGTAAAAACATTGAGTATAACCAGAAAAAAAAGTACAGAAAGGAGGATTTGTTTCATTCATTTAAAATTTGCTTCAAAATTAGCTATAATATCGGGGTTTGAAAATAGAAATGAACTTTAATCCTATGAAATTTTGATTTGCGAACCGATCATTCTATACAATCCTTAAATTTGCAATTTACAGATACTGAAAAAATGAAAAAGTTTAAAATCTTATTAATTCTGATTACGTTGATATCTTGTGGTCCGCGAGAATTTGAACCGCCCAAAAATGTCAAAGCCATCCTCGATATTTCAGGAAATAACAAGGCTGAACTCGAAAAGGTTTTCCAGCATTATAAGAATAATGGTGAAGTAATTAAAGAAGAGGCCTCCTATTTTTTGATCGGCAATATGAAAGATCAGGGCTATGCAATCTACAAGCTTACTGATTCAATTGGAAACCGCATAAATTTTAATGTGCTTGATTACAAAAATTATGATGCATTATTGAACGGGTGGGACAGCATTGAAAAAATTCATGGGAAAATTGATTTCAAGTTAGATACGCTCATTCCTGATTATGAAACGATTACCGGTAATTTTTTAATCAACAATATTGATTTGGCTTATGAAGCCTGGGACAAGAACCCGTGGGCAAAAAGGCTCAATTTCGATCAGTTTTGCGAATACATTCTTCCCTACCGCAGTACCAATGAACCTTTGGAAGACTGGCGCTCCTATTTTATGAAAGAATTATCATGGGTAAAGGATTCGGTTAAAGATCCCACGGATCCAATCGAAGCTGCTTGTCTTGTAAATGATTATATCAAATCCTGGTTCCGGTTTGATGAACGCTATTACGAGCATCCTACAGATCTGGGACTGAGCGAAATGCTAAAGAATAAAATGGGAAGGTGTGAGGATATGACCAACCTTGCAATTTTTGCCATGCGTTCGCTGGGAATTCCTGTAATGAGCGATTTTACGCCATACTGGGCAAATACCGGTAACAATCATGCCTGGAATGCTATTCTGAGTAAAAATGACAGCGTGATTATTTTTATGGGAGGCGAGGCCAATCCTGGCCATTATTCGTTAGGTCATAAACTTGCAAAAGTCTATCGTAAAACCTTTGCTCTACAGGAAAACAGTCTGGCGGAAAAAATGCAGGATTGGGAGAAAGCACCCCCTTACCTTGGTAAAAACAATATAAAAGATGTAACGGATGATTACGTAAAAACCATAAATATAAAACTGGATTTGAACAAGGGTATTCCTGACAGTACAAATTTTGCCTACATCTGTGTTTTTAATTCGGGTGAATGGAAAGCCATTGATTATACGAGGCTTCATGGTGACAAAGCCTATTTCAGCCGGATGGGAATGGGCGTAGCCTATCTTCCTGCATTTTATTATGACGAAAAAATAATTCCTGCAGGAGATGCCTTGATTTTGTCGGACTCTGGCAAAGTTGAACCAAAAATCCCTGACGGATCACATAAAATCACCATAAAACTATATTCAACCACTAAACGGCTTACAAAGGAAACTACAGACTTTATTGAAACAACAGATTTCAAGGAAGGAATGAATTATAACCTTTATTTTTGGAACGACAAATGGGAATTGATAGGAAAAGAAAAAGCCGGAAATGGTCCGTTGGTTTTTAATAATGTACCTTCCAATGCAATTTACTGGCTCGTTGAAGAAGGATCACGTAAAGAGGAGCGCATATTTACGCTGGATGAAACGGGAAATCAGGTTTGGTGGTAAGTAAGTTGAAAAATATGCTTTTTTGAATAAAATGTAAGCAACAATCCACGCGTAATCATAAAGAGCATGAGCGCAAGCCAAAGCCCATGATTTCCCAAAGGTTTATTTAAAAGAAAATAAGCAGGTAAAAACACCAAAAAAGTGGAGATAAGCAGTGCATTCCTCATGGCTTTTGAAGCGGTTGCTCCGATATAAATTCCATCCCAGATGAATGCGGCAAAAGTAACAATCGGAACAATAGCGATCCAGAATAAATAAGGAGATGCTGCTTCAATAACTTCAGTGTTATCAGTTAAGATGTATAGCATCAAATTACCACCAAATAGATAAAACAGCGAAAACGGGATACTTATGATTAACCCCCACATGAACAGCAACCGGATGACTTTTTTCAGGTTTAATAAATTTTTGGCTCCGGTAAATTTTCCGACCAGCGCTTCAGCAGCATAGGCAAACCCATCTGTCAGATAAGAAAAGACAAAAAGAAATTGAAGTAAAACGGTATTTACAGCAAGGATTGTGTCGTTTATTTTAGCCGAACGGGCTGTAAAAAATGCAAGGGTGAAGATCAGGCAAAGCGTACGGATAACAATATCTGTATTGACCTGAAAGAAACGCTTAAGCTTTTTAAAATTGAAAAATTCTTTGCTCAACCAATTCTTAAGCAAAACCTGGTATTTCTTACGGAATAGTAAAAGACCGGTAATTAATCCGGTATATTGGGCTATAACGGTGCCATATGCAACACCATCCGACTTCATCCCTAACTTATAAACGAAGAATAAATCGGCACTAACATTTATAACATTGGTTACAATTGCGATGAACAGCGGGAACCTGGCATTCTGCATACCTGTGTACCAGCCTGACATAGCAAGCACCCCAAGTGTGGCAGGTGCTGCGAAAATTCGAATGTGATAATATTCCTTTGCCAGGGATTCGACCTCCTTAGAACCACCGATAAGATTAAAACTGAAAAGGTCAATCGGATATTGAAGGATGATCAGGATTATGCCACCGCTAAAAGCGAAGAATAATGCCCGACCGAGCATCATGATTTGTTCCGTTTTGTTTTGTTCTCCAAACGCCTGCGCAGTAAAGCCGCTGGTTCCCATGCGAAGAAAACTGAAAAGGGCATAAATAAAATTGAAGATCATTCCTCCGAGGGCAATCGCACCAATATAGGATTCGCTTTCGAGGTGGCCGAGGATGGCAAGATCGACCATTCCAACCAGCGGAACGGTAATGTTGCTGATAATATTCGGGATTGCCAGCCTGAGAATCTGCCTGTTCATTATTTTTAACGGCTTTATGGAATTAAAAAATTTTTTGAAAAGCCGGTTCGAATAGTTGGATTAATAATTTTCGGCCAGAATTTCAAAATAGGCTTGTGGATGCTCGCAGGCAGGACAATTGCGCAAGGCAAATTCACTTTCATGAATATAACCGCATTTCCGGCACATCCATTTTACTTTTCCCTCGCGTTTGAAAACCCTGCCGGTTTCAATATTTTCGAGCAATCTTTTGAATCGTTCTTCGTGGAATTTTTCAATTTTTGTGATCAGTTTAAACTTGGTTGCAATTTGTTTGAACCCCTCATCCCATGCAGTTTTTTCGAATGACGGATATAATATTGACCATTCTTCATTTTCACCGGAAATAGATGAGGTCAGGTTTTCAATGGTGGTACCGATATGGGCAACAGGGAACTGACCGTTAATTTCGATGGGCCGACCTTCGAGAAACCTGTAAAATGTTTTGGCATGTGATTTTTCCTGCTCCGCGGTTTCGAGAAAAATAGCGCCGATTTGCTGATATCCCTCCTTTTGGGCAACCTTAGCATAAAAACTGTACCGGTTTATAGCCATCGATTCGCCGGCAAATGCAAGCATCAGATTTTTTTCAGTTTGAGTCCCTGCTATGTTTTCCATAAATCAGTTATTTGATGAACAAAAATGTATTGAGTATGTTAAAATGACAGGATAAAAATAGATAAAATGAAATTAACAGCAACAGTAAGTATATTTATAGCGAATCTCTTAATCTTCAGTACAGGTATGGCTCAGAATAAAAACTTTGACGATTTTTCAGCTAAAACAATAGATGGTAAAATGCTTGATTTTTCTGCATTCAAGGGGAAGAAAGTCCTTGTGGTAAATACAGCCTCCGAATGCGGGAATACTCCTCAATACAAGGATCTTGAAGAATTGTACAAAAAATATGGTGGTGATAAATTTACCATCATTGGGTTTCCCGCTAATAATTTTGGTCATCAGGAACCTGGAACAGATGCAGAAATAAAAAAATTCTGTGAGCTCAATTATTCAGTAACATTTCCAATGATGTCAAAAATCTCTGTGAAAGGTGATGATATAAATCCAATTTATAAATGGCTCACGTCAAAAAGTGAAAACGGTGTGATGGATTCAGAGGTAAAGTGGAATTTTCAGAAATACATGATCGATGAAAAGGGTAATCTTGTTGGGTATGTTGATCCTAAAGTGAATCCGATGGATAAAAAAATTCTTGATTGGATTAAAGACAAAGCTTCTCGACCTTAAGTTAACGCCACAGCAAAAGCTGGCATTTTAGTTACGGATTGTTTGATGATTTTTAATTCGTCTAAAGCCCCCAGTCAATTTCTGATATTCCATTTATTTTTAAATAATTATTGACCTTTGAAAAGGGCTTGCTGCCAAAAAACCCTCTGTCGGCTGAAAAGGGCGATGGGTGTGCGGACTTTATGATAAAGTGTTTATGTGTGTCGATAAGGGATTCTTTATCCTGAGCAAATTTGCCCCATAATACAAAAACCAGCTTTTCTCTGTTTTCAGATATTTTTTTTATAACAGCGTCGGTAAATGATTCCCACCCTTTATTTTGATGCGAGCCAGCTTGTCCCGACCTGACAGTGAGGGTTGCATTTAACAGGAGCACTCCTTGTTTAGCCCATTTTTCAAGATTCCCGCTCACAGGGATTTGAAATCCTAAGTCCGTTTGAAGTTCTTTAAAAATGTTTTGAAGGGATGGTGGTTTAGCGACCCCGTTTTTCACCGAAAAGCATAATCCATTTGCCTGTCCGGGACCATGATAAGGATCCTGACCTAATATTACAACCTTTACGTTATTGAATGGTGTATAGTTAAAAGCGGCAAAAATCTCCGATCCCGGAGGAAATATCTTATATTTCTTTTTTTCTTCCAGCAGAAATTCTTTTAATTGAATAAAATAATCCGACTGAAATTCGCTTATAAGTTGCTCTTTCCAAGTGTTTTCAATAACCGGATCAATAGTTGACATGGTGACTCATTTATGATTAATATTTTGTTGGCAAATAATTTGCAATAAGGCTTACAAATTTAAGTTTTATTGACACAAAAAGCATATTAAAATTGTGTTATATTTGCAAACCTCTTAATCTTTATAAATGAAAAAAGTTGTCATATTTCTTTTGGTCGCGATTACGGCAAGTATAGTAATTTCATCTTGCAAATCATCGGAAAGTTGTCCGGCATATGGCGAAGCCAAAAAGTTTCAAATTGAGCAGCGTTATTAGGATTGAGCGAAGTATTGCCGGTTCAATTTTGAAATAAATATTTATCAGATTTCGTTATTTGGTAAATATTTTTTATTTTTATGGGCATACTTTACCATCGAATAATAAAATCTATAGGGTGAAATTTTTACTTATTTTCGGAATCTTTTTGGTCGGATATCAGCTGAGAGCGCAGGATGAATCAGCAATTGATACAACCAAAAATATTCTGATGTTGAAAGAAGCGAGCGGAGGAATCATTATTCATTCGCAGGGTTGGGGATTTAAATATAGCCGCGGTTACAATAAAACTTCCAAACGAAAACGGATGATGGTATTTGAAATGGTTGAAATGCAATCACCCAAACAAATTCGTACAATCAATCCGTATTTTACAAATTCCAAGAGTTTTATTTATGGTAAACTGAATTCCGTATTTCTATTCCGGGGATCGTATGGAATCCATAAACTGCTGAATCGTAAACCTTACTGGGGCGGTGTCGAACTTCGGATGGTGTATATGGGTGGTGTTTCGGTTGGTGTTACGAAACCGGTTTATTTATACATTCTGAACGCTTCCCCCAATGCTTTTGATTACACGATAACCCAGGAGAAATACAATCCCGAAAAACATACCATTGATGATATTTTTGGCCGGGGACAGTTTACAAAAGGATTTAATGAATTGAGTGTTTACCCGGGGTTTCATGCTAAATTCGGACTGGATTTTGATTTCGGTGTTTACCGGTCAAAAGTCAAATCCCTTGAAGTAGGTGCTATTGTTGACGTTTTCCCCCGTGCAATTCCGATAATGGCATTCAACGACCCCAACTATTATTTTCTTACCTTTTACCTGAGTTTTAATTTTGGTAAACGATCTTAAAGAGCTATTATCAGAGTTAATTCGATTTACAGATAATCATTTTCTACTGTTCTGATGTTCGAATTACGAATTACCAATGATCCTTCAGCCATTACACTCTTTTTCTGATATACCTGACTTTAATACCAAATTTTATCGCTCCGCTAAAACAATAAGACTTAGAAATGAATTCAAAAAAAAGTGACTCTTAATGCGCTGACACAAGGGTTTATTAATAAAAATTCTCGAATTTTATCATAATATTACCGTTAAATTCTTTGTGTAATGAACATTAGAAAACGGGCTTTTTGAAAATAAAGAGTCAAAAAAAACGATGCGAAATTATCGCATCGTTTTTAGTTAATGATCTTTTTATCTTTATCTGTCTACAATAATCTTTTTTGAGAAACTTGAAGATTCTGATTGTATTTTAAGTATATACAATCCTTTATTCAAGGTCTTCAAATCAAGTGTTTTTATATTTACTCCCTGATCCAGCATGAAGCGTTGTTCAATAACAGCCTGACCAAGCAGATCTGAAAGACTAATTTGAATTTCAGATTGTCCCGGAAGATTCAATTCAATGTTCAGTTTATCATTTACGGGATTGGGATAAAGGCTTATATTTTTATCATTAAGATAATTTTCAATGCCTTGTGGTACAGTTGAGGTAAAGCTCCAGGTTGCACTCCAGTTAGTGGTATCCCCATCTCTGAAAGCCCTTACTTTCCAAAAGTAAGTTGTCAGAGGTGTCAGGGGTTTATAAACCTTGAAATTTGATGTATCGGAAAAGACTGTATCAATAAAACTTAAGTTTTCGGTAAAGTAGCGCAATTCATATTGGTCTGCGCCATTAATCCAGTTCCAAACAAGTAATGGCACTAAGCCGGCATTAGCTCCCTGAGCAGGTGATGTCAAATATACCGTATTAATGATCGTAAAATTTCTAGCCTGCGACCAATCCGTAGTATCGGTGTAATGCGCAGCTTTAATTCGCCAGTAATAAACTTTGTCGAATTCAAGTCCCGGGATTTTTATATTAGTGTTTTGGGTAAAACCGGTAATGCAGGGGAAAGTGAAATCAGGATCAGTACAAACTTGGTAAATATAATTAAAAATACCTGTAACGGGGTTCCATGTCAAATTAATATTTGGCATTTGGTCCACTGCATTTTGATCAGGTAAAAGTAAACTAACTCCTGCTATCGTAGTGAAAAATCTTGCAGGTGACCAGCCTGAAGTGTCGGTAGCATGGATAGCCCGAATTCTCCAAAAATAGCGTGTATTAAAATGAAGGTATTCAGTATTAATTTTAAAATTTACTGCTGATGTGCTCAGTAACTCAGATAGCGGACTGTTGAAGGAGCCTCCGTATTTTGTAATCACTGTGCCATCTAAGCCAACTGTCCAAACATAGTCTGAACTATACGCAAATATTGTGTTCAGTGTTTTTGTTGAATTGCTGGTTGTTTCCACCCAATCACTGCCGTCGTAATAAACAAGGATACCATCCAATCCGCAAGCCCATCCTTCATTTTGCCCGATCATCGATATTGAATTTAAATCCTTGATTGAATTGCTCTGGGTTGCAACCCATTCATTTCCATTATAAAATAAAATAGTACCTAGTTTACCAACAGCCCAGCCATGATTTAAATCAGTAAAAGAAACGCCAAAAAGGTCTTTTAAAACATTACTTGTTTGTACGGCCCAGGTACCTTCATTATACGCGATAATAGTGCCACCTTTACCAACAGCCCAGCCATGATTTTCATCAACAAAAAATACCGAATTCAAGTCCTTTGTGGTTACATTTGTGATTACCTGCCAGTTTTGGGAAGCATCCCTGTGGAATATTTTACCACCTTTACTAACAACCCATACATCATCAGATGATAGCGCATAAACTGAATAAAGATCGTCTGTCACCATTATGCTTTTACCGGATTTCTTTGTTACAATCGAACCCAGAACCCAAATAGAATCCTGATACTCAATAAACGTTCCTGCTGTTCCTACGATAAAGCCATTATTTATTGATTTCAAGCTCGTATTTATAGTGGTATCAGCTATGGTACTATTCGAAGTAATATAATACAAAGTATCCATGTGCCAGTTACCATTATTAAAGGCAACGATCTTTCCGGATTCACCAACAGCCCATCCTTTGGTTTCATCATTAAAATATACAGAGTTTAAGGTTTGAGGAACAACATTAGCAGCTACCACATGCCAGTTATACGCAGTATCAATCTGAATTTCAAATCTATCAATACCCGTAATCGCAAGATTTGAAATTGTGGATTTCCATGATAGCTCTGCATTGGGCATTTTTGCTGTATCGCCGTTATCCGGTTTGTTAAGCGTTAACCTGTTAAATACGGTGAAAGAATAAGTTTCTGACCAGTTACTGAGTCCGGTTTGATCCGATGCCCGTACTCTCCAAAAATATGTTTGGTTAAAGGAAAGATTTTCTCCTTTTTTGGCGGATACATTGAGTGTATAGATTATCGGATTTAGAAACTGATCGGAAAGATCAATCTGAAGTTCATAACTTACAGTACCAATCCCGGAAACAGGATACCAGTTGAGTTCAGCATCCGGCATTTGGTTGACTGCACCATCTGCAGGTGAATTTAACACAGGTGGCACGATTCCAAATAAACTTATTGAAATAAAAGCCAGTACAATTGTAAAAAGTAAATTTTTCATCACTCTTCTTTATTTTTTAATTTATTTTTCAATTTTAAATTTCCATTTAATCTGTCACGATCAATTTAGTTGCACTTATCTTTTCTCCTGCAACTACCTGCAATACATAGGTGCCTCTGGATAAAGCATCAATATTTAACTGGAGGCTTTGTTGCCCACTGGTATATGTATTAGGTGCAAGAGATAAAATCAGTTTTCCTTGCAAATTAAATACGTTTATCTGAACCGCTTCACTTTTTACCAGTTTGAATTCTATGTTGACACTATGCGATGCCGGATTTGGATAAACCTGAAAGTCAAGCTGTGATGTAATATTATTACCGTGGTGTTCTTCCGTTCCAACTGTTAGGAAAGTTTCATCCCTGAAAATTCCTCTTCCAAGCGTAGCGGCATAAATTACACCATAGTTTTCGATATCTGGGTAAATATCATAAAGAGGATCCTGAGGAAAGGCAGGATCATAATAGGTAACTGTAACAGATTGTTTGGATACGGCTTGTTGTTTTAAAGCCATAACAGGTACTTTCGCGATGTTTGCTGATGATTCGTACCAAACTTTAGAGGAAATATCATCCGAAATCCAGATACCTTCTTCTGTGCCAATAACAGCAATATCAGTTTCGGGTTGCATTTCAAGAACAGAAGAATAGACCGGCATTTGTGGTAAATTACCCTGAACAGAAATGAAGACAGGATTATCAGCCAGGGCATTGGTTGAGTAATAAACGTAGTCCGTATTGCCATAGTTTCCAAGCGTTACGAGGACTTTATTTGCATCACTGGGATCAACAGAGATAGAAGTTATTACCTGCGAATTATCTGCTGTTATCTGAATTTCAGAGGTTGCAATGATACAATCTGCGCTGCCCACATCAGCAAGATCCCGATTATAGGCAAGTGCGATATTTGAAATTCTGTACAATTTGCCATCGAAAGTGCCGACAAATAAATAATTTGCATCTTTTGAATAAGCCATACAATTTGGATTCCCGGTAAATCCAACATGTGTATTGTTAGAAATCAGAAACCAATCCGGGACAAGATCAAACCGGATTGCATCTTGTGTCATCCAAATATTGTTCGTTGTCGCCAGGAATAACTTAGTGGATATGATATCCTGAATTCTGATTGAGTCTCCGGAATTTAAAGAATCGGAGAGTGTGTATACTATGGGATGCTTGAAATTATGACTTCTGGCTAAAATAACATCATCTGCTTTATAATTTTGAGTGGCTTTATAAGTGACCGAATCACGGCTGTTTGTATTGTCATAACTTTCCCATAACAGCATAGGCGTTAGAAATTTCGATGGAGGATCATTTAATGGAGGAGCAGGTGGGTCTGCGAAATAGTCAAAAAGGTTTGAAGAATAATCATATCCGAGTGTTTCCGACCTTCTGATTCTGTCTATCAAAGCCTCATTTTTAGGATAGGAGCTTTTTGAATAGAATGAGGCGGGGTCAATTTGAACATTATCTTTAATTTCCCGCATATTCGAAATGGCAGCATAGCCTCCATTGCTTCCTTCCGGATATTTCGGATCAGAATTTGCTGCACGCCATAAATCTACGCCTTTATTCGGGGTACTGCCTTCACCGCTAATGTATTGTGTCCCATTATCCTGAGTGCCACCAAGGACTTCAGTTTTCCTGTTCGAAACATCCAGTGTGTAAAACTGAGTTACGTTAAAGTTCTTATTTTTCGATTGGAATTGATAAAAACCTTGTGAAATTGTTGCAGCAAATACTCCACCGTCTGTTCCGATAAAAAACTGGTCGCCGTATCCCGGACGGAAAACATAAATGTGCTGATTGGAATGAATGTAATAAGGACTAAATATACCATTTGGCACAATACTCGCATCATTGTACGATTTTTTTTCCCACTGATAATAACCTGTAGAAGTAACTTTTTTCCCATCCCAAAGGTCAACACCGCCAGCAATAATATGATATGGATCATCCGGGAAAACGATAATCGTACTGGTATAATCACCCTGATAATAATATTGAGTAAGACCTGCTGACGAAAGATAAGAACTGCCAAGTATATTTACTGTTGTGGAACCACCCGGTGCGATAACCCTCCAGTTTTGTCCATTATCTTCTGACAGGTAGATGTTAAACAGGCCATTTTTATTCGGGGCAGAGGATTTTGTTGCCATTGCATAAACTACGCCTGGATCTGACGGCGCAATCGCAAATTCAACCCGACCGGTATTACTAATGGATGGGTATTCGGCATAAACATCTTCAGCCAGATAAACGTAGTTGGTATGCCAACCATATGATTTAGCATATACATTTGTGGTATCGAGTAAAAGATTTTGTGCCTTATCATAAATCTGAACATGTGAGGTTTGTGTCAACGTATCAAAACGTATGCTTTCGGGATTTGTAGGAGTTATGGAGCGATTTACAAATTCACCCGGACTTCCTGATTCGGAAACATAGATTAACCCGTTAAATGTAGTTATGATCCATCCATCGGGACTGACTTTTAAATCATAAACGTTTCCGTATTGATCAAATGGCACGTATTCACTATATACAGTATTTACATTCAACGTATCATCTTTTAAAAGATTTACATTGATACCTGTTGCTGTTACTCCATAAAAATGATAAGCTCCATTAATAATTTTAAAACTGTCGCAGGTAATTATAGAGTCTGTTTCCACATCACGCATAATAATTAAGCTGTCGACAAGATGTTTGCATTCTGACTGCCAGTCGTTGAGATTTGGTAACGTAGCATATCTCAAGCCATTTTGAGTAGCTGCAAACAGTCTGTTATTGTGCGTATCGATCGCCAATTTATTAATAAAAGCCCAATCTACAGCTTTACCGTTTACTACTGGCTGTGTGCCCTGGATTAAACTAAAATTATCATTCGCATCCGATTTAAATATTCCCCTTCCCATGAAACCGCCTTCGAATCCCATTTCTGCATACCCGGTATACAATTCCGTACCTAATCCTTCGCCGGTTCCGGCATAAATTGTTCCATCACTCGCCTGCACCATACAGGATACATTCAAATTAGCCGTCCCATTGGAGGTATTTACTTTACTCCAGATAGCCCCAAGGTTTGTGCTTTTAAAGATTCCTCCGTCCACACCGGCTGCATATAACGTTTTAGCGGTGACATCCTTGTTATCAAAAATAATAGCCCGTGTTCTTCCACCTACGTTATCAGGACCCATTTCAATCCAGTTTAAATTGGTGTTTCCTGATTTATAGTTGGATAATGCAGCAATCTGGTTTCTAGCTTTTAGTACATCACGCGGATCTAAGAAGCCCTGTATGCTGATTGTTTCTGAGCATTGCAAGGTATTCTTTTGCTGCTGAAATACTATTCCCGCCTTCACCAACTTTATACGTTACTTGTTCAGTAATATCAGCGGATATAAAAAGTGTGGCTGCGATTACTGTAATTAACAACGAAAAAAATCGAATGGGTAAAAATCTTTTTTTCATATACGAAATAAGTTAATTAATATAGATAAAAAATGATTACTACTACCAAAAATGAGTGGCACAAGGTACACCTTTTTTGAATATTCGCAAGTATGTTTTTATTTTAAAATTTCAACAAATTTAACATTTAATTAATAGTGATTGTGATCATTTACTCTTTAAAAAGGGTTTCCTTACGGAGCAGTTATTTTATTAACTACGCAAAAGTAGAAGATTTTTAATAAAAAGCAATTCATAATCAGTTAACGGTTATATCAAATCAGTATTCGGTTGTTAATATTTATTGGATAAGCTTAAAAATCAGCATATTCAAAGAAAATAGTTGTTAATAGATTCAAATTTTTTTATTAGAAATTGTATCTGAAAGCTTTAAAAGAATCCTTGAATTTATGCATTTTTAAGCTAAAAACAGCAATATGTTTTGATTTTTCTTTATCAGTTGGTTATTGCAATTTCGCTCAAAGAAATATTTTACTGCTTCCGCTGGATATTTCTTTAATGTTGTAATTTTGACCGCTTTGTTGATGGAAACATTACAATAAAATAAACTATTAAAACAAAATAAGGTATGTCAAAAAGAACAATCGTAACAATGCCGGGTGATGGCATTGGTAAAGTAGTGCTTAATGAAGCTGTCCGGGTGCTGGAAGCAGCAGGTTTTAAAGCTGATTATGTGGAAGGAGATATTGGCTGGGATTTTTGGTGCAGGGAAGGAAATCCATTACCTGAGCGGACAATTAAGCTTCTCGAAAAACATAAGATCGGACTTTTTGGTGCGATTACTTCTAAACCAAAAGATGCTGCCTTTGATGAATTGGCTCCTGCATTAAAGGATAAAGGGCTTGTTTATGCCAGTCCTATCGTGGGGCTTCGTCAGCATTTCGGACTGGATATTTGCGTTCGTCCATGTCATACGTACAAAGGCAATCCGCTAAATTTTATCCGCCGTGGCCATGACAATACTGTTGAGGAGCCTGAAGTTGATGTGGTGATTTTCAGGCAGAATACGGAAGGATTATATGGTGGTGTTGAATGGAGCAATCCTTCCGATCAGGTTTATCAGGCGTTGATGACCCATCCCAAATTCAAAAAGAATTTCGGCTGGTGTCCAAAGGAAGAGCTTTCAATCTCCACACGGATTTTCACAAAAAAATACACCGAACGAATTCTTAGAGCTGCTTTTACGCATGCGAAAAAATACGGGTATAAATCGGTTACACTGTGTGAAAAACCAAATGTAATACGTGAAACTTCTGGCATGATGTATACACTTGCGAAATCTATTCAAAAAGCTGACTATCCGGAAATTGAACTTTGGAATACCAATATTGATGCACAGATGATGTGGCTCACAAAAAATCCAGAGGATTACGGTGTTATTGTAGCAGGGAATATGTTCGGCGATATTGCTTCCGATGGCTTTGCTGGTTTGATCGGCGGGCTTGGATTTGCATGCAGCGCCCAGTTCAACCCCGATAGTGGAGTTGGCGTTTTTGAACCGACACACGGATCAGCGCCTAAATATGCAGATTTCAAAGTTTCAATCGTAAACCCGATTGCGATGATTGAATCGGCTTGTATGATGCTTGATTTCATTAATGAGGATAAAATCGCAACCAAAATCCGTAAGGCTATTGCTGATGTGATTGCAGAAGGTAAAGTAAGGACATATGATATGATGAAAATGTCAGGAAAACCGGATGTAGTTGACAAAGGTGCAGCATCTACACAGCAGATGACAGATGCTATCATTGCCAAGTTTTAACTGGCCAAAATGATAAATCTGAATAAGGAAGATTTAAATTTTTTTAGTAGGGTATCAATTTACCGGTCTAACTAATCATTCGAAAAAATAAAAAATATGAATAAAAAAATTCTGGCTCTTTGGCCTGAACTGGATTGGATTAAAGATGAATCACTTAGGGAGAAGACTGCCAAAACGTGGGAGCTGGCACTTGAACGGAGTGTTCTTACTGAGGGAGATCTGAACCGGATCCCCTTTACGTTGCTTTGTGGCCCGGACCTCAAGGTGACCTTTATGGATCACAAGCGCTCGGTAGTGCACATTGCACGCGATGCCGGTCAAAAGATCATCGATATGTATCATGGTGAATTGCCCGTAAATATGGATGTATTAATAGCGGGTGCAATTCTGGCGGATGTTGGAAAATTACTTGAGTACGAATTGAATAAAGAGGGCAAAGCCGTTCAGGGGACATACGGAAAATACCTCCGGCATCCGTTTAGCGGAGTCTCCCTCGCAGAAGAATGCGGAGTTCCTGCGGCAGTTTGTCACATTATTGCAACACATGCAGGTGAAGGAAACATGGTAAAAAGAACAACGGAAGCATATATTGTCCATCACGCCGATTTTATGACCTTTGAGCCTTTCAGAGAACGGCTTGTCGTTTGATTGCCAGGTTTTTCTTTTTGGCTTCTTTCTATTCCGTTTTGAACTGTAATGGTTTTAAATCACCATGATTTATTTAATAGTTAAGATTAAATAGCATTCATGAACCTTCTTTTACTGGCATTTGCACCGGTTGTTATTATCCTTGTATATATTTATTTTCGTGATAAGTACGAGAAGGAGCCGTTTAGTTTGTTGTTAAAAACAATATCTGCCGGGGCTTTCATAACTATTCCGGTAATTTATACCGAAAGCTGGCTTGAAAAATACATGGGTTATTTCCCGGGTTACCAGGCTGTTATTTACCAGGCATTTTTCGTGGCCGGATTTACGGAAGAGTTCTTTAAATTTATTTTTCTTTATTATTTAATTTGGAGGAATAAGGAATTCGATGAACGGATTGACGGGATTGTTTATGCTGTGTTCATTTCACTTGGGTTCGCGCTTGTTGAAAATTTAATGTATGTTTATAAATTCGGGACTATTACGGGTTATGCAAGGGCACTTACGGCCGTTCCAGCACACGCGCTTTTTGGTGTAACCATGGGTTACTATTTTTCATTTGCAAAATTTTATAACAAACGTAAAATTTGGAATCTATTAAGCGCGTTAATAGTTCCGGCTTTACTCCATGGGATTTATGATTTTATACTGATGTCGCAGAACGGTTATTACTTTATAGTTTTTATTCCTTTTGTCTATTATCTTTGGCGGTCGGGTTTCAGGAAGATTCAGGAATTATCAAATAATTAGCAGATAAAATTTTCAAATCGGCATAAAGAATATAATTTTGAAGCCGGAAATAAAAACATGTATATGACTTTAATAGAAAAAATAATAGCCAATCACTCGAAATTCGCTTCTGTTAAGCCGGGCGATATTGTTGATGTGGAATGGGATGTACGGGCCGCCCGTGATTTTGGCGGAGCCAATGTGGTAAAAAATATCCGCGACAATAACCTGGGTATAGATGATCCGGCAAAAACATTTTTTACATTCGATTGCAATCCAACCGGTTCGGATCAGAAATATGCAGTAAATCAGCACATCTGCAGGCTTTTTGCACGAGAACATGGAATCAAAGTTTATGATATTGATAAGGGCATTGGAACGCATATTTTAATTCATGAAGGTCTTGCATGTAGCGGATCAACTGCGGTTACAACGGATTCGCATGCCAATATTCTGGGAGCTGTCGGAGCTTTCGGGCAGGGTATGGGCGATCAGGATATTGCTGCTGCGTGGGCAAAAGGGAAAGTTTGGTTCAAGGTGCCCGAATCAGTAAAAATCAATTTAAACGGCAAACGTCCTGAAGGTATAACAGCCAAGGATATTGTTCTCAATTTGCTGGGAATTTTCGGAGCAAATACACTGCTTGGCTTTTCGGTTGAAATTTGCGGAGATGAGGCGGAGAACTTCACGCTTGACGAACGGATCACCATTGCTTCCATGGGAACAGAAATGGGAGCCATTATCATTCTTCTAACCCCAAGTCAGGCCATACTGGATTATAGTTCAGCAAAAGCAGGCAGAAAAATAGAAAAGGTAGAAGCCGACAAAGATGCTCACTATGCAAAGGTGTATGATATCGATTTTTCTAAATTCGTTCCAAAGGTTTCGCGACCCGGAAAACCGCATGACACGGTTGACATCGCCAGCATTAAAAAAGTAAAAATCGATTCCGGTTTTATTGGCTCTTGCACAAACGGGAGGATTGAAGACCTGCGAGCAACTGCATCTGTGCTGAAGGATCGGAAAGTCGCACCGGGTGTTGTTTTAAAAATCGTTCCTTCAACGGATGAAATTTGGCAACAGGCTATGAAAGAGGGGCTGATCGATATTTTCAAAAAATCAGGAGCGCTGGTCTCCAATGCCGGCTGTGCTGGCTGTGCTGCCGGTCAGGTTGGGCAAAACGGTCCGGGTGAAATCACCATTAGTACCGGAAATCGTAATTTTCCGGGTAAACAGGGTAAAGGGGAAGTTTATCTTGCTTCACCTGAAGTAGTGGCAGCCTCAGTTGTTGCCGGTTATATTACTACTCCAAATGAAATTCCAGACAAACCGGATCTGTTTGCTGTTTCAGAAAAAACGGAATCCGCATCATTCATTAAAAAAGGCGTTACCATCACCGATAAGCCTGTTGAGGTTGAGGGCAGAGTTTGGTTCATAAGGGAAGACAATATCGATACGGATATGATTTTCCATAATCGTTACCTCACCATCACGGATATCAGTGAAATGGGCAAATACACATTTGATAATTTGAAGGGCTGGGAGGATTTTGCTAAAAAAGCCGGTAAAGGTGACCTGGTTGTGGTACAGAAAAACTTCGGAAGCGGAAGTTCGCGACAGCAAGCTGTGGATTGCTTTAAATCACTTGGTATCCAGGCGATCCTTGCGGAATCCTTCGGTGCCATTTATGAACGAAATGCCATTAATGCGGCCATGCCCATTCTTACATACAATTCGATTGGTGAGCTTATGCTAAACGATGGTGACCAACTGCGTGTGAATTTTGAAACAGGTGTAATAACAAATTTGAAAAATAACAAATCCATTCAGGGTGAAAAGTTCTCAGACGTGCAAATGGAAATTTATCAAAACGGAGGGCTCTTCTGATGATCTGTTTGCGTGCTTGTATCATCTGATTTACTTCATTATAGAGTCAGATTATCCGCAGGTTTAATCTGCATTATCAATTTCCCGTTATCAGTTTATTCCTAACTTTGTTGCATAACTTTACGTAAACACTATCCTCAGAGAGGTCAGGCGTTCATGAAAAAGAATTTATCAGATAGAAAATATAGTATATCCGCTATTTTTATAATAACCGGCATTATTTTTTTTGGCCGGCTCTTTTATCTGCAGGTATGGGACGATTCATACATTGTTTCAGCTGAGAGTAATGTTTTACGAAAAAATACGATTTATCCAAACCGGGGTGTGATGTTCGACCGAAAAGGAAAGCTCCTGGTTTATGATGAAGCTGCGTACGATTTAATGGTCATCCCAAGACAGGTAAAGGCCATGGATACCTCCGAATTCTGCCGACTTGTGAACATCAGCGATTCAACCTTCAGAAGAAAGCTGGCTAAAGCGAGAAAAATATCATCCTTTAAGTCCTCGGTATTTATTGCACAGATTTCGAAGGAAGAATTCGGATATATTGAGGAAAAACTGTATAAATTTCCGGGGTTTTTCGTTCAGCCAAGGTCCCTTCGTAAGTATCCGTACAAAATCGCTGCACACTTGCTGGGTTATATCGGGGAGGTCAGTCCGGATGAAATGGCTGCCGACCCGTATAACAAGATGGGGGATTACATCGGGAAAAGCGGAATTGAAAAATTCTACGAAAAAAAATTAAGGGGAAAGAAAGGGGTGAATGTAGTCCTGGTCGATGTTCACAACCGTCAGCAGGGAAGCTACCGAAATGGCAAATATGATACCCTTTCCGAACCGGGCCAGAACCTGTATTTATCAATCGACGCAGATCTTCAGGCTTATGGTGAACAACTGATGGCAAATAAAATGGGAAGCATTGTGGCCATTGATCCCAACACGGGCGAAATCCTTGCTGTCGTTACCAGTCCGACCTACGACCCCAATTTATTGGTCGGCAGGGTGAGAGGTACCAATTTCAGCCTTTTAATGGCCGACAGCCTGAAACCATTGATGAACAGAGCTATCATGGGTGGTTATCCGCCGGGATCGACCTTTAAAATTGTAAACGCACTTATCGGTTTGCAGGAAGGTGTACTGAATGAACACACCGCATACAGTTGCAATGGCCCTGCGACTACTCCCATCAAATGTACCCACCATCATTATTCCCCGCTGCAGCTGCAGGGAGCCATTGAACAATCATGCAATCCTTACTTCTGGAATGTTTTCAAAAGCATCATCAATAATCCGGCTTTCAGGTCGCCAGGAATATCCTATGTTACCTGGCGCGATTATGTAACAAGTCTTGGCTTTGGAATTAAATTCGATACCGATATTCCGTTCGAATTGAGCGGTTTTATTCCAACTGCCGGTTATTTTGATAAAATTTATCAAAAGGATCACTGGAATGCGCTTACCGTCAGGTCGCTGGCAATCGGACAGGGGGAAATCGTCGTTACACCTCTTCAAATGGCCAACATGGCAGCAATCATTGCAAACAAAGGATATTACTACCCTCCGCATCTTGTGAAGGCCATCGGAAATGAAAATAATCTGATCAAGGAATTCCGGACAAAGAAAGTTACGAAAATTGATCCGAAATATTTTGATATTGTACAGGATGCTATGCTCGAAGTATTTGAAGGGGCTCACGGAACAGCCCGCTGGGCTAAGCTCGAAGGAATTCATATTTGCGGTAAAACGGGTACTGCTCAAAATCCGCACGGGAAAGACCATTCGATGTTTATCGCTTTTGCTCCAAAAGACAACCCGGTGATTGCCATGGCTGTTATTGTTGAAAATGCAGGTTACGGTTCAACGTGGGCAGCGCCTATTGCTTCGCTCATGATCGAAAAATACATTAACGATACCATTTCCCGGCCTGAAGTCGAGAAGCGGATTCTGGATGCTGAATTAATGAATAAACGATGAGAGCGCGATCAAGCATATATCAAAGCATCGACTGGATAACAGTTGCCCTGTTCACGATTCTTGTACTGATCGGATGGATCAATGTGTACGCTGCTGTTTATAACGATGAGCACAAAAGCATTTTCGACATGGATCTGAATTACGGAAAACAGCTTGTATGGATTATTACTTCGGGTGTCATCGCTCTGGTTATACTGCTGCTTGACGCCAAGTTTTTTTCCACCCTTGCCTATTTTATTTACCTTTTCGTATTGATCCTTTTGTTTTCTGTTCTTGTATTCGGTATTGTGGTTGCCGGATCGAAATCCTGGTTCCAGATTGGTAATTTTTCGCTGCAGCCGGCTGAATTCGCCAAGTTTGCAACCTGTCTGGCGCTTGCCAAATACCTGAGCAAACTCGATCTGGACATCCGGAAGTTATCGACAAAAATTATAGCAGGGGCTATTATTGTGGTCCCGGCAGTTTTAATTTTACTGCAGCACGATACCGGTTCAGCCGTTGTTTTTGTTGCGCTTGTATTGGTGCTTTACCGCGAAGGACTTTCCGGAAATCTGCTGTTGGCTGGACTTTTACTGGGTATTCTGTTCCTGCTCACACTTCTTGTAAACAAATTTATTGTGGTTGGTTTAATGGCAGGAATAACTTTCCTGGTTGTTTACTTTTATAAAGCGATTCGTAAACAGATTGTCTTCACCATCGCGATCTTTCTGCTTGCAACGGGATATGTTTTCAGCGTGGATTATGTTTTTGAGAACATTTTGGAGCCGCATCAGAAAAACAGGGTCAATGTGTTGCTGGGTAAAGAAAAAGACCTGAAAGGAGCCGGTTACAATGTAAATCAGTCCATCATTGCCATTGGTTCGGGTGGATTTATTGGGTAAAGGGTTTTTACACGGAACCCAGACTAAATTTAATTTTGTCCCCGAGCAGAGCACCGATTTTATTTTTTGCACCATTGGCGAAGAATGGGGATTTCTTGGAAGTGTTGTAGTTATTGCGCTCTTTGTCGCGTTGCTGGCCCGGCTGGTTTTTATTGCCGAGCGACAACGATCGAAGTTTAGCCGGATTTATGGCTATGGGGTTGCATCCATCATTTTCTTTCACTTTGCTGTGAACATAGCGATGACCATTGGACTGTTCCCGGTTATCGGAATCCCGCTGCCTTTTATTTCCTACGGTGGTTCATCGCTGTGGGGATTTACCATCCTGCTTTTCATCTTTATCCGGTTGGATTCGCTGAGGCTGGAGTTGCTGTAGTAGGTTCAAGGTTCAAGGTTCAAAGTTCAAGGTTCAAAGTTCAAAGTTCAAAGTTCAAAGTTTCAGGTTTTAGGTTTCATGTTTCAGGTTTCAGGATTGTGATTCTGAGTTCTGGTATTGTTATTTTATAAGATCGTTGATTTCAGTTTTTAATATTGGCAAATGCCTAACAATTGTTCCCCAGATTATTTCATCATCTATTTTGTCATAACCGTGAATTACTCTGTGTCGCATATTTATAATCTGTCCTTTACCTGAAATGTTAATGTTTGAATCAATTTTATCTAAATGTTTCATGGCTTCACCGATTATTTCAAATTCCCGCTCAATAGCCCGACGAAGCATTTTGTTATTTTTATAGATTTGGAATTCACGTTTATCTCCAAGGTAATTTTCAATGGAATTTATCGATTCTTGGATGTCAAAAAGATATTTTTTTATCTTGTTATCCATAAAGCAGGGTCTTTGTTTTATTTACGGATTCAATGAAATATGGATTTGACAATGACTTATCAGTAACAAGGTCCACTGGTCTTTGAAACAATCGCTCGAATTTATCGGCTAATTCGAAGTATGTATCAGCATAATCACCATAATCCATAGGTCTAAATGAAATCAATAAATCAATATCACTTTCTTCATTAAAATTATCGGAACAAACCGAACCAAACGCAAATAAAGTTTTAACATTATGTGCTACACACAATGCTTTAATTTTATTTATGTTATCAGAAATCAGTTGGTTCATTACTTTTTTCTGCAAATATACAATGAATGAAAAATCTGTGCAAATGAATGTTCCCCATTTCAGAATTCTTTCTCCGACAGTAATTTGTATTCTGTTCGATAATTAAATGCGAGGCCTGAATTCTATTTTTTTATTCCCTGAATAATATTCTGCCCTTCTTGAACAATATTTTGCCCGGGAATTTTAGTCATCGAAGGGGAGCGCAGGATGATTTATAGGAAACTGCCTGTTTTTATAAAAAAAAGCTTTAAGCCACAGGCAAACAAATGAATATTTGTTATTTTTGAGGTGAATGAAACAGCAGTTAAAAATGCCTTTAATATTGTACTCCAATGAACAAAACAAAATCAAAAGAATGCCCATAGCAAGCAAGCGGTAAAGTCCAACTCTATTTTATCCTTCATCCTCCTTCAAACCTTTTAAAAATCATTTTTCTAAATTCAAACTTCTTTCTTTATCTTTGATCAGCCAATTTGGGAGACGATGGATAAAATACTATAATGTTATACAAAATATTTAATTCTTAAATTATTCCTGACAAATAGTTAAAATCAAAGATTGGAGGGATATTTCCGAAAAAATTAAGGAAACCAAAGTGCACGAAGCCAGAATCCCGCAATGGATTTTTAGAGGACAATCTGATAGCTCATGGATTTTAATGCCTTCCCTGCTCAGAAAATTTAAGCTTCACAACATAATCAGAAATAGCCCTTGGTATCCAAAGGCAACTTATTGAGAGAATTCCTTACAAAATACAGGTTGTATTGTACTCATGAAATTCCTCACTCTGAAAGTTTCTATGATATTAATGTTTTAGCAATGATGCAGCATTATTCATGTCCAACTAGACTTTTAGATTGGACTAATTCACCTTTTGTTGCTCTTTATTTTGCAGTAGAATCATTATTTCATACGGATGGTGCATTATATATTTTTCACGAATCATTAGTTGATGATATCATAAGTCAAAAATTTACAAGGTTTAAGGATTTAACTGAAGATGACATACTGGGCAACCATGAAATTAATTCCATTTACACTGCAATGACATCATTTCAAACTGAAAGAAATATTTTTCAACAAGGATTATTTACAATCTCACCGAATATAATGGAAGACCATGAAGTAATAATTGATGAGATATTGACAAATGCTAATTACAATGGTCATCACTTTAAGTTAATCATACCAAAAGAACTGAAAATTGAATTTTTAGCCAGACTCAAATCAATGAATATTTCTGCAGATATCCTTTACCGAAGTTTGGACGGTCTCGGCAAGAGTCTGGCACATATTGTAGATCTGAGAGGCTGGAAGAATTATTAAAATACTTTGTATAACAAACGCGCAAGCAGCCAGCCGGCGTTAAAAGCAAAGTTGCCCCTATGTGGGCAGGTGCCCCGTGAAGATAAATTATTAACTTTAACCGATAGTGCAAAGCACCTGCCCGTATGGGGCAATAAACACGCCGGGCCGACTGTTGCTCACATAATGGTTTCCAAAAATGAATTTCAAATATTTTACCTAAATCTGGTCAAATCTTATGGGTTGGATTTTTTGCGGTGCTGATTTTTGCAGGCGTAGAAATTTTTTAGTCTCAATACTCAGTACTCAATACTTTGTACTTAATACTTTGTACTAATTCTTATTTCTTCCTTTCAATCGTAAAGTCAACCAGCTGCTTTAAGGCGGTCTTTGATTCGGAATCGGGAAATTCATCGAGGATCTGCATCGCCTTATCGTGGTAAAACACCATCTTTTGTTTGGCATAATCGATGCCGCCGCTTTGGTTCACCTTGCTTATTACCGTGCTTACCTTTTCCGGATCGTTGTTGTGGTTTTTAACAATGTTGATGATCCTTCTTTTTTCGATGATACCCGAATTGTTGAGCAGGTAAATCAGCGGAAGTGTCATTTTCTGTTCTTTAATATCGATGCCGTTGGGCTTACCGGCCCGGTTCGACGACTCATAATCAAAAATATCGTCCTTGATCTGAAATGCCACACCCACATGTTCACCGAACGTCTTCATTTTCTTTATCCGGTCCGTATCAGCCTTTACCGAAGCGGCACCGGCGGCACAACAGGAAGCGATGAGCGATGCCGTTTTTTTGCGGATGATCTCGAAATAAATATCCTCGCTGATGTCAAGCTTCCGGGCTTTTTCGATCTGGAGCAGCTCGCCTTCGCTCATTTCGCGGGTAGCTTCCGAAACGATTTTCAGCAGCCCGAACTCATCCTTATCCAGCGACAACAATAACCCCTTCGAAAGCAGGTAGTCGCCGACCAGCACGGCCACTTTGTTTTTCCAAAGCGCATTGATCGAAAAAAATCCGCGCCTTATATTCGAATCGTCGACCACATCATCGTGCACAAGTGTTGCCGTATGCAGCAGTTCGATAAGCGAAGCGGCCGTATAGGTCGATTCATTGATCTCACCGTTGACGCGCGCGCTCAGGAAAACGAACATCGGGCGCATCTGTTTGCCTTTCCGCTTGATGATGTATCGCGTAATGATGTCGAGCAGGGCAACATTGCTCTTCATCGAATCCCTGAATTTCTTCTCAAACTCATCAAGATTGCGCTGAACAGGATGCTTTATTTCGCTAAGTGTAACCATATTAAAGAAGGGTTCAAAAATAATGGAAATTTATGAAAATGAAGGAAAATTAATCGTGGCTTTTTGTCGTGCCGAAGGTGACAATACGTAAATTTTGCAATGATTCTTCAACGCATGCAATGTGCCACAAACATGATTTTATGAAGGCTTCCGGATTGTCATGATTAAATTCAATACAGAACTTCTTCAGGAAAATGTTGCTTATATTCATAATCGTAAAATCAGATTTTGACGACCTCTACGTTCATTTAAATACCTTTGCAACGCAAAAAAAACAGCCGATGTCTACTTTTCTTTTTGATGATGTTGTTTTTGGACCGGTAAAAAGCCGCCGGTTTGGGTCTATCGCTGGGGCTGAACCTGCTTCCGGTCGGCTATAAATATTGCACTTTTAATTGTATTTATTGCGAATGCGGATGGACATTAAAAAGCAAGTCGGAACGGATTTCACTTCCCGAAAGAAAAGAAATTTTTCAGAAACTGGAATCGCGACTAAAGGAATTAAAAGCAGACGGTGTTGTACCTGATAATATAACGTATGCAGGCAATGGCGAACCCACCATTCATCCGGAATTTGAAGGAATCATTGATGATACCATTGAACTGCGAAACAGATATTTCCCTCATACACAAATCAGCGTTCTGTCGAATGCGTCCCTGCTTCATAAGAAAAAAGTTTTTGATGCATTGAATAAAGTCGACAACAATGTGCTGAAGCTGGATTCAGCTATTGAAAATACGTTCAGGCTTATCAACCAACCGATGTCGAACATTAAGCTTGAAAATATTATTAAGAACATAAAGAAATTCGACGGGAACCAGATTATTCAAACCCTGTTCGTTAGGGGAAACTATGATGGTCATTACATCGATAACACAACAGATGCAGAGTTGCAGGCCTGGATGAAATTGCTGAAAGAAATTCAGCCTAAATATGTGATGATCTATCCCATTGACAGGGATACACCGGCTGACGGGCTTGAAAAAATACCCGAAACCGAACTGAATGAAATAGCAAATCGTGTGAGGGCAAATGGAATTGAAGCAAGAGTATTTTTTTAAGCAGGGTTGAACTGTGTTTGGTAATTTTCCGTTAATACTAATTTGAACCTTGTAAAAATCGTGTTTTAAATTGATTAAAGGCCAGTTGACAGAATATCCGGTAAAAATATTGCTTGCCTTTGGTGAAGCGATCGATGGAAATGAAAAGATATTTAAGTGGCTGCTTAAGAACGGATACCCGGAACTTGCAGCCTTATCCAAAGCCATCAGGGGCAGCGATGAAGCCTTTCAGTGGCTGATGAAAAACGGGTTTGCCCAATATTCCGCCCTCGATATGGCTATCGTAAACGATAAAAAAGCCTACGAATGGCTCGACAAAAATAATTATCATTTACTGATCGTTTTGGCCGATGCCAGCCAGGGAAAAAAAGATGCAATACGCTGGCTCGCCATGCATGACCTGCAGATATTTATCAGGATAAGCAAAAAGATCAAAAGTTTCACCGATGGCCAGACGTTCGATTATCATAAAATACATTTTTAATTTATAGCTCAGTAAATCTTCAATCACCATTCTTCCTGCCTTAATTGACAAACTTATTTCTATCTTTGCGCCATTAATCTGAAATTATTAGTTGATTGAAAAACATACGCAACTTCTGCATTATAGCCCATATTGATCACGGTAAAAGTACGCTTGCCGACCGGTTACTCGATTTTACCGATACCATTCTGGAGCGTGACCGCATGGCTCAGGTGCTGGATGATATGGACCTTGAACGGGAGCGGGGTATTACGATTAAAAGTCATGCGATTCAGATGGAATATGATCATGAAGGCAAGCATTACCTGCTGAACCTTATCGATACACCCGGGCATGTGGATTTTTCATATGAAGTTTCCCGTTCCATTGCAGCATGCGAAGGCGCTTTGCTGATTGTGGATGCTACACAGGGAATACAGGCACAAACAATATCCAATCTGTATCTTGCCCTCGATCATGACCTTGAGGTTATTCCGGTTCTGAATAAAATGGATCTGGAAGCCGCCATGCCTGAAGAAGTGAAAGATCAGATCGTCGACCTGCTGGGCTGTAAACGGGAGGACATTGTCGAGGCCAGCGGAAAAACCGGTTATGGCGTCGATCGTATCCTGGACGAAATCATTCATAAAATACCGGCACCCAATGGTGACCCGGATGCACCGTTCCAGGCTCTGATCTTCGACTCCGTATTTAATTCATACAGGGGAATAATTGCTTATTTCCGGGTCATGAACGGGACGATCAAAAAAAATGATTTTGTAAAATTTGTTGCAACCGGCAAAGAATACAATGCGGATGAGGTGGGTGTAATGAAACTGAAGCTGGATCCACGGGGAGAACTGAGTGCAGGTGATGTAGGCTATATTATTTCAGGGATCAAAACCTCAAAAGAGGTGAAGGTGGGTGATACGGTTACACATGTAAACAGACCGTGCGACAAAGCCATCGAAGGTTTTAAAAATGTCAAACCGATGGTTTTTGCCGGAATTTACCCGATTGACGCAGACGAATACGAAGAACTCCGATCGTCTCTTGAAAAACTGCAGCTTAATGATGCTTCGCTTAACATTTGAACCGGAATCATCAGCGGCTTTGGGTTTTGGATTCCGGTGCGGTTTTCTCGGCTTGCTTCATATGGAGATTGTTCAGGAACGGCTCGACCGGGAATTCAATATGGATGTGATTACAACCGTTCCCAACGTGTCATTTAATGTCGTTACTCCAAAAGGCGAGATCATTGAAGTCCACAACCCATCCGGAATGCCGGATCAGAAATACATCGATCATGTGGAAGAACCCTATATCAATGCCCAGATCATTTCAAAATCGGAGTACATTGGAAGTATTATGAAACTATGCATCGATAAAAGAGGTACCTTGAAAAATCAGGTTTATATCGGTACTGACAGGGTTGAGATCACATTTGAAATGCCGCTGAGTGAAATCGTTTTTGATTTCTATGATAAACTCAAAAGCATTTCCAAAGGCTATGCATCTTTTGATTATTTCCAGATTGGCTATCAGCCGGCAAAACTTATAAAACTTGATATACTGCTGAATGGTGAAACAGTAGATGCCTTGTCCACACTGATCCATGTCGATAATGCTTATAATTTCGGCCGGCGAATGTGTGAAAAACTCAGGGAGTTAATTCCCCGCCAGCAGTTTGACGTGGCCATCCAGGCGGCCATCGGAGCGAAAATCATTGCCCGTGAAACAGTAAAGGCACTGCGAAAAGATGTAACAGCCAAATGCTATGGAGGGGATATTACCCGGAAGAGGAAATTGCTTGAAAAACAAAAGAAAGGTAAAAAACGAATGCGGCAGATTGGGAGTGTTGAAGTACCCCAGCAGGCTTTCCTCGCCGTTTTAAAACTGGATTGATCAGGGCGGTTTAATTGATTTTTCGTAACGAATCAGTGTAATACACAAAATTATTTTTTTATTTCTCTGTGAAACTCAGTGTCTTCTTTGTGAATCTTTGTGAAATAGCTATGTTACAAAGTTCCTCTAAGTAGCTCAAAGTTACTCAAAGAAGTATTAAAGGTTTTCAAAAGTCGATTGTTTATTGATTTTCATGACACTGATTAGTTACGATTTTTCTAATCAATTTATTTGACCATCGTATTTTTATGGATGTTAAAGTTTTTTGCATTTTTTTGGTTCTGCCCAAAGCATGAAATATCGGTTTGTTGTTGTTTACGGTTCCCTTCCTGTACTGAAAATTGAACCGTTTACGTTAAATTAATTGTATTTTTGGGAACTTCTTTTCATCAATAAATAATTTAAACGAATTCAATGGCTTTCATCAATTCTGTATTTTCATGGTTATTAAAAAAGCGCTTTCATCAGATTGAGCTTTTTATGAAATACCCGCATGAAGTGCAGGAAGAATGGTTTAAAAAACTAATTGCCAATGCGAAGGATACGGAATGGGGGAAAAAATACGACTACAAATCCATTCATACGCTCAGTGACTACAAAAACCGTGTTCCGCTTACCGATTATGAATCGTTAAATCCTTATATAACCCGGTTGCGGAATGGAGAGCAGAATCTTTTGTGGAATACAGAGATCAAACTCTTTGCTAAATCATCAGGAACGACTTCGGATAAAAGCAAATACATACCGGTTAGCCAGGAAGCTCTGGAAGAGTGTCATTATAAGGGCGGGAAGGATATGCTTTCGATCTATTGCAACAACTATCCGGAGAACTTAATTTTTGATGGGAGAGGCCTTGCCATGGGCGGAAGTCACCGAATAACGGAAATCAACAACGAAATTTATTACGATGGCGATCTATCCGCGCTTATCATGGAGAACCTTCCAACCTGGGCAGAATTTATCCGGGTTCCTAAAAAATCGGTTGCCCTTATGAACGAATGGGAAAGCAAAATTGAAATTATGGCCCGTTCGACAATAAACCACAATGTCACCAATATACTTGGTGTACCTTCCTGGACCCTGCTTTTGATCAGAAGGATCCTTGAAATTACCGGCAAAAAAAATTTACTTGAAGTTTGGCCGAATCTGGAAGTTTTTTTTCACGGAGGTGTCAACTTTACACCTTACCTTTCTCAGTTTAAAGAATTGATACCGACGGAAAAAATGCGTTACATGGAAACCTACAATGCTTCGGAAGGATTTTTTGGTTTGCAGGACAAAAGGGATTCCGATCAGTTGCTGTTGATGCTGGATTATGGTATTTTTTATGAGTTTCTTCCGATGGATCAGCTTGATAAAGAAAATCCGAACACACTTACGCTGGAGCAGGTTAAACTGAATGAAAATTATGCTTTGGTGATTTCGACCAATGGCGGATTGTGGCGATACCTGATCGGTGATACCGTTAAATTTACATCGCTCAATCCATTCAGAATTCGAATAACAGGACGGACGAAAAATTTTATCAACGCGGTAGGTGAAGAAGTCATCATCGATAATGCGGAAAAAGCCATAGCCATTGCCTGTAAAAAATGTGAGGCTGTCATCAGCGAATATACGGCTGCTCCAATATATTTTGAAACGGGAAAAAATGCGGCTCATGAGTGGCTGATCGAGTTTGATAAATCACCCGATAACATCGAATATTTTGCCGAAACCCTTGATAATGCTTTGAAATCATTGAATTCGGATTATGAAGCCAAACGATACCGAAATTTGGTCCTGCGTCAACCCATTGTCAGGGAAATTCCAAATAAGACTTTTTATAACTGGCTAAAAACATATAATAAGTTGGGCGGGCAGTATAAAGTACCCCGGTTATCAAATGACAGAAAGTATGTTGATGAAATACTGAAAATGATTGGCTAAATTATACTATTTTTATCGTTCAAAAAAAATCAATTATGCACATTGCAATTGCAGGAAATATCGGATCCGGGAAAACGACTCTGACAGGTTTATTATCCAAGAGTTTTGGCTGGGAACCTCATTATGAGGATGTGGATACAAATCCCTATTTGAATAGTTTTTATGAAGATATGCAGCGGTGGTCTTTCAACCTTCAGATTTATTTTTTAAACAGCCGGTTTCGCCAAATAGTGGAAATCAGAAATAGCGGTAAAACTGTTGTTCAGGACAGGACAATTTATGAAGATGCTTACATCTTTGCTCCCAATCTTCATTATATGAATCTGATGACCACCCGTGATTTCGAAAATTATTTTTCGTTGTTCGAACTCATGAGTTCCTTTATTCAGTCTCCGGATTTATTGATTTATCTGCGGGCTTCTGTCCCAACTCTTGTAAAACAAATTCAGAAAAGGGGAAGAGAATACGAAGAAGCTATTCGTCTCGACTATCTTAAAAAACTGAATGAAAGATATGAGAACTGGATTCAAAATTATAATCTTGGCAAATTGCTCATTTTTGAGGTAGATAATATCAACATTCAGGAAAATCCGGAGGACCTCGCCATGATTATAGAGAAAGTAAATGCTCAAATACACGGTCTTTTCTAATTGCCTGTCATTTGAATAACCTGTTTATGAATTCCTTTGACCATAAAGATTTACCACCTGATCGTTTTTTAAATAGTAGTTCCTTTTTGGTATTCAGGCTTTCGGTTGTCCATTACTTTTTGATACTGTTGACTTTCAGCTATGCCTGCAGTTCAGGAACAGACCCTGATGAGTCGTTCGACCAAAAAGGAAATCGGGTAATAACAAAAATGTATGATAAGGACCATGTCCAGTTTATTAAAACATATCTCGATAAATCACAAAAAAATTACACCTACGTATCTTATTATCCCGATGGAAAGATCATGGATTCGGCTTCCTATGTGAACGATACCGTAGATGGGAAACGGAAATTCTATGAAGAAGCTACCGGACTAACACATATTGAAAATTATAAAAACGGAATTTTGCAGGGTATCCATAAAGCAGTATACAGCAATGGGATATGCAGTTTTGAAGGGTTCAGGAAGAATAACCAGAAAGTTGGGGAATGGGAATTTCGATATGCAAACGGAAATTTGATTACTTATGAATTTTATGATTCAGCAGGAAATTTAAAGCATTTCAGAAAATACGACGAGGATGGAAATTTGATGAAACTTTCCGGTTCCGGAATTATCGGTGTTTATGCCGAAGACACCACTGTTCTTTTATCAGGTATTTACAGAACCGTGATTCTTGTGGCAGCTCCTCCGGGAACTGAAACTATTTTGCGTATCGACAGGATCGAAGCAGGTCAACTTGCCAAAACCTTGTTTAATGAGAAAGTACTAAACCCAAAGGTAAGCTGGGAAGGAACTTTTCATAAAACCGGCAAAAAGGTACTCAGGTTTTCCCTTCGAGTCAAAGATTTGAAGTCAGGCAGGGAGGTCGTTGATACCTATACTCAAAACGTGAAAGTCGATGCCGGATAAACGAAAGGTTATCGGAATCATTCCAGCCCGGTATGCCTCTTCAAGGTTTCCTGGCAAGCCACTGGCAGCTATTCAGGGCAAGCCGATGATACAGTGGGTTTATGAAAATGCATCCAAATCAGAAGCCCTTTCAGAGGTAATCGTTGCTACTGACAATGATTCGATCGAAAGAACTGTTACCGGTTTTGGCGGAAAAGTAATGATGACATCAGAGAATCATAGCAGCGGAAGTGAACGATGTCTGGAGGTCATCGAAAAACTTGAACAAAGAGGTAAAATTTTTGATGTCGTTGTGAATATCCAGGGTGATGAGCCATTTATCGAGCCGAATCAGATCGACCTGGTTTCATCCTGTTTTTCGGATAAAAATGTCGGAATCGCAACACTTAAAACTAAAATCCTATCACAGGAAGAACTTTTCAATCCGAATGTGGTGAAGGTAATCACCAATTCGAAAGGTTGGGCTATTTATTTCAGCAGGCAGACTTTACCTTATATCCGTGGTGTTGAGTTACACAACTGGATTCATGTTCAGCCCTTTTACAAGCATGTCGGCATTTATGCCTATCGGCCCGACAGACTGAAATTGATCACCCGTTTACCTATTTCAAACCTTGAAAAAAATGAATCGCTTGAACAATTGAGATGGCTTGAAAACGGATTTGAAATTTTTGTTAAAGAAACATTCATCGAAAGTTTTTCAGTAGATACACCGGATGATTTGTTAAAAATTTTAAATAAGCCTTGATTCTCTGGCAATAATATCATACTTTAGCGCAGTTTTAACCGGAATAAATGGAAGTTGTAAATTACATCAGTGAACTTCTTTACAAGCACGAATGCGTTGTTGTTCCTGGATTTGGTGGCTTTGTGACCGATTATGCTCCTGCAAAAATCCATCCGATAAGCCATACCTTTTATCCTCCTTCAAAAAGTATTTTATTCAATACAAAACTCGACCGCAATGATGGTTTGTTAATTCACTACATTTCTTTCCGTGAAAAGATATCCTACGAGGAAGCTGCGGACCAGGTAGAGATTTTTGTAACTGACTGCAAGGCGCAGTTAAGACAGGGTGACAAGATAATTTTCGATAAAATAGGCTACTTCCAAAAAGATAAGGAGGGTACCCTGTTATTTGACCCCGAGCCCTGGGTAAATTACCGCGAAGAATCGTTCGGGTTGCCGGTGTTTATTTCACCGCCAATCGTTAGAGAGCCCATTCATAAAAGGCTCGAAAGAAAATTTATGGACCGGAAACCGGTTCCCGAAAAAGGAGTTAAAAGGCAGAAAGTCCTTACAACCTTAGCTATTATTGTTCCCGTTATTCTGATTGTAGTGTGGATTATTTTTAGGTATGATTTAAGCAATAGCAAAACACAAGAGTCATCTATTTTTCCGGTTGAAAATAAATCCTTGGAAAATGCGGTCCATTCAGATGATAAAACCCAGGACGATCTTTCAAAAACCTCTTCATTGAAAGATTTTAAATTTGATGTGAATGGAAGTCAGAGCAAAAAGGATATTCCGGAGTTAAGTGAAAATACCAGTAATAAATCAAAATTTGACCCTTACCAGTACTATATTATCGGAGGTGCATTTCAGAATCCTGAAAATGCAGATAAACTTTTACATTCTCTTCTTAACAAAGGCTACCCCGCAAAATTTGCAGGTGAAAATGCTGCCGGGCTTCTCATGGTATGTTATTTCAGTTCGGAAGACAAATCGGAAGCAATGGCTAATCTGTCTATAATACGCAGGGATGATAATCCGTCTGCGTGGCTTTTAAAGAAATAATCTCCCAAAATCGTGCGTCGTAAATAATAACTGCGGAATTTTACCGGGCATGTTCCGTTGTAAAAACTTTAATTTTGCAGGATGGCTTGAAAATTATTTGTTGTGGTAAAAACTAAGTTAAGGCGGTTTGAAGAAGCGAAAACTTTTCCTAATTTTTTACAGCCCGAAGTTGAGGATGTTCAGAAAAATTTTTACCTCAGGGGACAGTGGGGAAAAGAATTTTTTAAAAATGATAATCCGATTGTTTTAGAAATAGGTTGCGGAAAAGGAGAGTTTGCAGTCGGTCTTGCTAAAAAATATCCGGAAAAGAATTTTGTGGGGATAGACCGGAAAGGAGCCCGGATTTGGAGGGGTGCTAAAACAACCCATGAGGAAAATATTGACAATGTCTGTTTTTTAAGAGCTCCTGCTGAGTTTTTATTTTTTTGCTTTGCCCCGGATGAAGTCAGCGAAATATGGATTCCCTTTCCGGATCCACACCCCAAACCGAAAAAAGAAAACAAACGGTTGACCTCACCCTGGTTTCTGGATGTTTATAAAAGAGTTTTAATACCGGAAGGCATAATCCATTTGAAGACTGACAATCACTTTCTATATCATTTTACATTGGATGTAATCCGGGATAATAATCACAGACTGTTATTGAAAACGAATGATCTTTATACATTGGAAAATAGTCATGAGGCTGCAGAAATTCTCACTTTCTATGAACAAAAATTTCTGGGCAAAGGCATCCATGTAAAATATCTTGAATTTTGTTTGAAACAACGTTAAAATAGTAGATACCAAATTCATTAGAAATGGAAGATAATGATTCATTTTTTCAAAAAGTTTATGAAGTCGCGAGTTTGATACCAAAAGGGCGTGTGACATCCTATGGTGCCATTGCCAATTATCTGGGATCAAAGGGATCAGCACGAATGGTTGGCTGGGCCATGAATGCTTCACATGTTTCTCATCAGCCGATTCCTGCGCATCGTGTTGTTAATCGCGTAGGATTGTTAACAGGGAAGCATCATTTCGGAAGTCCTAACATTATGCAACAACTACTCGAAAGTGAGGGAATCAGTGTAAAAGAAGATAAAATAGTAAATTTCAAAAAATATTTCTGGGATCCTGCAAAGGAATTGCTTTAAAAATTATTTATTTTCTTTCAAATGGCCTGTTTTGTCAAAATAAAGGCCTACCTGCTGAGGATCCAGATTTTTCTTTTTGCTGATCAGTTCCACATAATAATAGTCATTACGGTCCTGACGGGTTGCTTTTTCGGCATACATTACCTTATAATCCTTGTATTCAGAATCAAGATATCGCTGAATGGGGGCATACAGATTTTTAATATCGGTTTTAACGATTGTCATTACCCATTCTGCCGAATCAGTAAATTCGGCTGACGTAGGAAGATCACGGTAAGTAAAATTAGCAAGCCAGTTTCCCTCATGGGTTTCCCATTTAACACCATCAGCATTGGAGAAGCGACTCTTAAATTTTTTTGCAACATTCTGGGGAATATCAACTGTGAGTAAGTACTGGCTTTTCAATTCACTTGGCCGGTTTTCCTTCTGAATATTTCCCGATTTATCAAAATACAATTCGAAAATGTAAGGTCTTGTCTGACCTTTTTCATTTCTCTCCAGTTTGACATAATAGTAATCATTACGATCAGCACGGGTTACTTTTTCAGCGATTTGGACATCATCGTCCGAATGATTTTCTGCAAGATATTTCGCTACCGCAGCATAAAGATCTTTTTCAGAAAGTTCTACCCTGGTTTCAACCCAGGTACCATCGGCCATGAACTCAGCCTTTGTATCCTGACCGCGGTAATTAAAAGTGGCAACATAATTTACGCTATTATCTGCAGCGCTTTTTTTTGTCCATACAATATTTTCAGCCCGTGGAAATCTTTTCTGCCAGCTATCAATAGCAGCAGAAGGAGTCTCGGTATTCGGATCATCGATTCCAACAACTGTCATTTCCTTGATACCTTCTGGTGTTTTTACCTGTTCTATATTTCCGGTTTTATCAAAAAATAGCTCGTAAATAAAGGGTTCCTTGACCCCTTTCTCTTTTTTAGCAACCTGAACATAGTAATAATCATTTTTATCAGCGCGTGTGGCAAATTCAGCAAGTACAATTTTGTCACCTTTATAATTTTCATCCAAATACCTCTCGATAGGCGGATATAACGCTTTCGTATCTTCTTCAGTTACTGTTTGAACCCAGTCGCCAACGGCGGTATATTCTGCATAAGTAGATTTTCCTCTGAAATAGCAATCTACCTTATAATTTGTATCTACTTTATTCCAGGAGATATTTTCAGCACGGGGAAATTTTTTCGAAAAATTTTTCTGCACTACTTCAGGAACATCCCTGTCTGGTAGAATTTGTGCATATAAACTTACGGAGAATAGGAATATTAAGCTAAATGTTAATTGTTTCATTTGTTGAAATATATTTCACGATTGGGTAAAACAATATTTAAAATTGTGACCTTGTCATTTATACATAAAATCTAAAATAAGGTTCGACTTTAAGTTTTAAACAATTTCATCTAAACCAAGCTACTATGATTTGTCATTTCTGACTATTTATACACGAGACAATTTAAGATAATTTTATTGAAGCTGTATAATTTGCTTTCTATCAGGTCCAACAGAAACCATTACGATCGGGACATTTACCTCTTTTTCAATAAAGAGGATATAATCTTTCAACTTTTCGGGAATTTCATTAGCATTTTTTATCTCACTTAAATCGGAATTCCAGCCTTTTATTTCTTCATAAACAGGGTCCAGGGTTTCGTAAGAAGATTCAAAAGGAACGTAATCGATTAAATTTCCCTTAAAATTATATTTAGTTCCAACCTTAATGGTTTCGAAATGATTCAGAACATCGGCTTTCGTCATGATCAGCTTAGTAACGCCATTCAGCATTACGGCATATTTAAGAGCTGCAAGATCAAGCCATCCGCATCGCCTTGGCCTTCCTGTTGTCGAACCGAATTCTTTACCTACTTCCCTTAACTTTAGTCCTTCTTCATTTTCTTGTTCAGTAGGAAAAAGTCCGCTTCCGACGCGCGTACAATATGCCTTAAAAATTCCAAATACCTCACCTACTTTTTGCGGTGCAATTCCAAGACCCGTGCAAACTCCTGCAGTTACAGTATTTGATGAAGTAACAAAAGGGTAAGTTCCGAAATCGATGTCGAGCATTGTACCCTGCGCACCTTCTGCCAAAAGAGAATTATTATCCTTCAGCTTTTGATTGATAAAATACTCACTATCGATTTTGAGGATCGGTTTCATTTTTTCGACAGAGGCAAACCAATTTTCTTCATACTCTTCAAAGGTCAGTCCTTCAATTGTTTTATCTGAGAAATCGAAATTATAAGATGCGATTATCATCCTGTGTTTTTCCTTCAGATCTTTATACAGGGAAAAAAAGTCACTTCGTTCAATATTCCCCACACGCAATCCCAGGCGTGCAGTTTTATCGGTATATGTAGGACCGATCCCTTTAAGTGTGGAACCTATTTTGGCCGATCCTTTTGAAGTTTCATATACAGCATCAAGCAGCCGGTGTGTCGGAAGAATAAGGTGTGATTTTTTTGAAATTAACAGGTTATCGGTAATCGTAATTCCATTATTCCTTAGGTTTTCCAATTCCCTGATAAAAATATAAGGATCGATGATAACACCGTTCCCAATAATATTAAGCGTTCCCGGATAAAAAATTCCGGAGGGAATGGTATGAAGAATAAATTTTTTATTGTTGAATTCAATGGTATGCCCGGCATTAGGGCCGCCCTGGAACCGGGCAACGATATTATAATGCGGAGTTAAGACGTCAACAACCTTCCCTTTGCCTTCATCTCCCCATTGAAGACCTAATAAAACATCAACTTTCATTAAATTGGTAATAATTTATTTTTTAACTGCGTCGCCCTTTAAATATCCGTAAAAGGTAAGCGAATGATGTGATATATCTACACCAAGTTCTTTCTCAACGGCTTCTTTTATTTGCTGTAGACGTTCATCACTAAATTCCAGAACATCGCCTGTATCAATATTGATAAAGTGGTCGTGTTGTTTAAAGCGGAAGGATTTTTCGAACTGGGCACAGTTACTGCCAAACTGATGTTTGGTAACGAGGTTGCAATCGAGTAACAGTTCAATGGTATTATAAAGAGTAGCCCGGCTAACCCTGTACTTATTATTCTTCATACGGACATACAGGGTTTCAATATCAAAATGTCCATCTGTTGAATAAATTTCCTTCAAAATTGTATATCTTTCCGGGGTTTTCCGGTGACCCCGACCTTCAAGATAATCAGTAAATAACTTTTTTACCGTTTCAAATGTATCCTTATTCGAACTTTTCATTTATTGGAATATTTCACTTTTCCTGCACTTCAATTATATAACAAAAACCAAATTCATTTGTTTTTGCCTCCCGTGGCATTAAATTGTATATTACTTAAAAAATAGGACGGCTAAAATTATGAATATTTTTTAATTGTTATTTGGTATGAATAAAAATAATTTATCTGACTGTCGGGCTTAATCATCGAAATGAACTTTAAAATCTGAGAATTTGCAAACAACACATTAGTTAACAGGAGATTCAGTAAAATTAATGACCCTTTCAACTTTTTTTATATCCGGAATATTTTTTAAATGCTTGAGAAGATTGTTCAGGTTATCGGTGCTGTATACATATAGCATAATTGTTGCATTAAAGATCCCGCCTTCCGTTTCGAGATGAAATGATTTTATATTAAGATTCAGGTTTTCGGTTACAATTTTAATAACATCCTTGATAAAACCTTTTCGGTCGATTCCATTGATTTTTATTCCAGTCAAAAACCCTATAGATTCTTTATCATTCCAAATTGTTTTTATAATTCTGTTGCCATATTTTGACATTTGACTGCGGGCAACAAGGCAATTTAACCGATGTATTTTTATAGCTTCATCCGGTTCGATGAATCCCACAATTTCGTCACCCGGAATGGGATTACAACAACTCGAAATATCGTAACTGATTTTTTGAAAATCTTTATCTGTTTTTATTTCTCCCGACCGATCTTTTATTTCATCGATTACTGTTTCGGTAAGCGTTTTATGTTCCACGGGTTTTGCTTTTGAAAACGGGCGGATGATGATTTTACTGAACCAGTTTCCTTTTGTATTTTCTCCGCAGCATTCTTTTAGTTCCTTTAATCCGATAGCATCTTTGGCGATATCATAGTAAAGATCAATCGGACTTGCATAATTATATTTCTGTTGAAGTTTTTTAAAATTGTTACCTGTAAACTCAATGCCAAGCTGGTCAAAATATTTAAGCAGTTTTTCCTTACCTTTTTCTGTAAATTTCTTTTTTTCATCTTTTATTGCAACTTTAATTCTGGTTTTTGCTCTTGCCGTAACAACAAAATCTGACCATTCATCTACAGGTGTTTGCTTTTTTGAAGTAATGATTTCCACCTGGTCGCCGCTTTTTAATTTTTGGTTCAATGGAGTTAATTTATGATTCACTTTCGCTCCAATACACGTGTTCCCGATTTCGGTGTGAATGGCATAAGCAAAATCAAGCACGGTTGATCCAACAGGAAGATTGCGTAACTCGCCGGTGGGTGTAAATACATAAATTTCATCACTAAATAAAAATCCCTGAAAATCATCCAAAAAGTCAAGGGCACTTGAATCGCTGCTTTGAAGCATATCCCGGATACGTTCGAGCCAGTTATTGATATTTTTTTCCGATAATCCCGGTGAAATAGACTTGTACCGCCAGTGTGCGGCATATCCGCGTTCTGCAATTTCATCCATCCGTTTCGTGCGGATTTGCACTTCTACCCAATGACCTTCGCTACTCATAACCGTTGTATGAAGAGCTTCGTACCCATTTGCTTTCGGAATGGAAATCCAGTCACGAAGCCGCTCTATATTCGGGCGATAATGATCCGTTATAATGGAATATACTTTCCAGCAGTCCACTTTTTCTGATTCTTTCGGGGTATCAATGATAATTCGGATGGCCGTTAAATCGTAAACTTCTTCAATCGGAATTTCCTTGTGTTTCATTTTATTCCAAATCGAAGCAATGGATTTGTCGCGCGAAATAATTTCATAATTAAACTGCTGCTGACTCAGGGATTTTTTAATCGGGTAAATAAATTTATTGGTAACCCTTTTTCTTTCCTGTTCTGATTCCGCTAACTTAGCAGCAATTGTTGTATAAATTTCAGGTTCGGTATATTTAAGTGAGAGATCTTCAAGTTCAGTTTTAATAGCATATAACCCGAACCTTTGTGCCAGGGGGGCATACAAATAGGTCGTTTCAGATGCAATTTTTATTTGCTTGTTATGAGGAAGAGCACCAAGTGTCCTCATGTTGTGCAACCTGTCGGCGAGTTTTATTAAAATTACCCTTACATCATCCGAAAGGGTGAGAAGCATTTTTTTGAAATTCTCAGCCTGAACAGAAGTGGATTTCGTGTCAAAAATGTCCTTAATTTTTGTTAGCCCATCAATAATCCTGGCCACCTTACTGCCAAAATGAAATTCGATATTGGCCAGCGTATATTCCGTATCTTCAACCACATCGTGCAGCAGTGCACAGATTATAGAAGTTTTCCCTAAACCGATTTCTTCAACAACGATCCTTGCAACTTCAAGCGGATGATATATATAAGGTTCACCAGATTTACGGCGCATGTTTTTATGTGCCTCAACAGCGATGTCGAATGCTTTTCTTACCAGTTTCTTTTCTTCTGAATTTACAGGTCTCCATGCCCTGAGCAAACTCCGGTATCTATCTATTATCTCCTTTTTTTCTTGTTCCTGATCTGGAATGAACATTATTTGCAGCCTCCTTTAAGCTGAACAAAATTACATCAAATACTAAAACGATTCAATTATAACCTATGTTTTAAAATACATAAACGATAAACCAATAATCGAATCTATGTTTCGTTAGTATTTTACAAAAAAATATTTGTACTTTTGAAAGGCTTATCCGGCTTAAGTTTAGTGCTATATTTATGAAACGATTTGTATACTCTCTTTTGTTCATCCTCATTAGTATTTCTGTTTATGCCACGCACGAAAGGGCTGGTGAGATTATCTATCGCCACATCGAAGGCCTTACCTACGAAGCAACAATTATTACCTATACCTATTCTCCAAGTCTTGCCGACCGGCCTAACCTTGAATTACAATGGGGAGATGAAACTTCTTCAATTCTTCCGAGGATTGATTTAATACCCATAACGAATATTATACAGAGAAATGTTTATAAGGGCCAGCATACCTATGCCGGAAATGGTACGTTTATTATTTCACTTGAAGATCCTAATCGAAATTATGGGATCGTAAATATCCCAAATTCGGTTAATATTCCATTTTATATAGAAACCGAACTGGTGATCAATCCTTTTCTGGGACCAAATAACTCAGTTGTATTACTTAATCCGCCGCTGGATTACGGATGTGTTAACAGGCTTTTTGTTCATAATCCTGCGGCTTATGATCCGGATGGTGATAGTTTATCATACAAGCTCACCATTTGCAGGGGTGCAGGCGGGTTACCCATATTAGGATATGAATATCCGGCGACAAGTAATACATTCAGCATCGATGAAATTACAGGTGATTTGATTTGGGATAGTCCCATTTATCAGGGAGAATACAACGTAGCTTTTATCGTTGAGGAATGGCGATATGGCCAGAGAATCAGCTATGTTACACGCGACTTACAGATTCAGGTCATTGCCTGTTCAAACAATCCACCTGAAATTGTCACTCCTCCTGATACCTGTGTGGAAGCAGGGTCCTCAATAAATTTTCAAGTAACAGCTACGGATCCTGATAATGATAATATTACGCTTACCGCAACAGGAAGCCCTTTTCTCCAGAGTGAATCACCTGCGCAAATGATTCCTAATCCTGCTGTAGGACAAGGAAATGTTACAGCTGAGTTCAGTTGGTCAACCACATGTTCACACGTTAAAAAAAATCCGCATCCTGTTTATTTTAAGGCAATTGATGATCATGATACGGTAAACCTTACCAGTTATAAAACACTAAATATTCGCGTTGTTGCTCCGGCTCCTGAAAACGTCCAGGCCTATCCGCTGGGGAATTCAATAATCCTTTCGTGGGATAAGAGTATATGTGAAATGGCAAAGGGATATTGGATTTATCGGAAAAAATCTTATTATGGTTATATTCACGGATATTGCGAAACAGGTGTTCCGGCATATACAGGGTATACAAAAATTTCTGAAATCAGCGACATTAATGATACGACGTTTACGGATGATGATAACGGAGCGGGTTTGATACATGGAATTGTTTATTGTTATATCGTAACGGCTTTTTTCCCTGATGGTGCCGAAAGCTACGCTTCTCTTGAATCGTGTGCATCACTAAAAAAAGACGTACCAATTATTACAAATGTAAGCGTTAACAATACAAGCACTACGAATGGCGCTATATATGTGGCCTGGTCGAAACCAACCGAACTTGATTTTAACCAAACGCCCGGCCCGTTCCAATACAGGGTATTTCGAAGAGACAACTCTCCTGGATCGGCATTTGTGCAGATTGCAACATTCAATTCCCTTGAGGATACTTTATTTACTGATTCTTTGATGAATACACAAGATCTTAAATTTAATTACAGGATTGATTTTTACAATAACGATGAAGCCGGTGGAAATGTCTTTAAAATAGGGTCAACAACGGAAGCATCATCTATTTATCTTTCAATAACCGGAACAGATAAATCATTGATCCTGAATTGGAATAACGATGTTCCCTGGCTAAATGATGAATTCGTCATTTATCGTCAAAACGCAGGCAGTTTTGATTCACTTGCGTTGACCAATGTCCCAGCTTATACAGATACCGGACTAATAAATGGGAAAAACTATTGCTATAAAATTAAATCCAGTTGGTGGTTACACGGCACAGGGAATAGTGAATCCTATTATTAATTTTTCGCAGGAAAATTGCGGGAAACCGATTGATAATATTCCTCCCTGTCCACCGGTTCTAACGCTTGAGACTAATTGTCTTAAACTTGAAGATGATTTATCCTGGCCTTATGCGGATAATTGTTTGGAAGATTCGGTTTATTTTAATATCTATTGGGCGCCATCTGAAAATTCGGATTATACATTATTGGTTACGACTGAACCCCATGTTTTTGAGTACACCTACTCGATCAGTCCTCCTTCAATTGTCGGATGCTTTTATGTTACAGCTTTAGACACTATGCACAATGAAAGTCTTCCAAGCAATGGTATTTGTGTAGATATTAACGAGTGTGGAAGAATCTGGTTCCCTATCGTTTTTACTCCTAACGGAGATCAATATAACCAGTTTTTTCAGGCCGATTCCATAAATTCCATTCATTCACTGACTCTGAAGATATTTAACCGGTGGGGTGGGGTGGTTTATGAAACAAACGACCCATTTTTCAAATGGGATGGGAAAGATCAGAACAACAACAGGGATTGCAGTCCCGGGGTATATTTTTATGAAGGCACGGTTTCGGAATACACGTTACGGGGACCGGCGGAAAGAAAAGTCAGGGGTTCGGTGACCTTGTTAAGATAAAAAAAGGAGGGATTTCCCTCCTTTTCGATATATTTCCAATTTTATTAATTGAATTTCATTAATATTCCAACCAAATCGACCACCCTGTTTGAATAACCCCATTCATTATCATACCAGTTCAAGGTTTTGATAATCCGATTTCCCAAAACTTTGGTAAATTCCGAATCATAGATTGACGAATAAGAATTTCCGACAATATCTGATGAAACAAGCTTTTCCTCCGAATACAGCAATACTCTTTTCAATTTTTCAGAATTAGCCGCCTTATGAACTGCTTCATTCACGTCGTTAACAGACACATTTTTTTCAACTTCCACAACCAGATCAACGATGGATCCATCAGGAACAGGAACCCGGCAGGCAATCCCATCCAGTTTGCCCTTTAATTCCGGAATAACCATACCAACTGCCTTGGCAGCTCCCGTTGTTGTGGGAATTATATTTTCAGCAGCAGCCCTACCTCTACGCCAGTCTTTGTGAGGTACATCAGCAAGCCGCTGGTCATTGGTATAAGCATGGGTTGTCGTCATCAAACCTTCTATTATACCGAAATTATCATTCAGGATTTTTGCCATTGGAGCGAGACAATTGGTTGTACAACTGGCATTCGAAATAATTCTGTGTTCAGGCTTTAGTCCTTCTTCATTTACTCCGATTACAACTGTATAGTCTATCTCATCTTTCGATGGAACCGTCAAAATTACCCGTTTAGCTCCGGCATCGATATGTGGCTGAAGCGATTCTCTTGTCCGAAATATTCCGGTTGCTTCAATAACTACGTCGATTCCAAGTTCTTTCCAGGGTAAAGTCTTAGGATCTTTGATTGCCAGCATTTTTACATCTTCATTTGGGGTTATCAGCTCATCACCTTTTATCTTGATATCCTGACCAAATCCCTTCATAATGGTATCGTACTTGAGAAGGTAAGCAAGCACTTCATTATCAAACAAATCGTTAATAGCAACAACATCAATGTCCTTGCGGTTATTCAATATCCGGAATACTGACCGGCCAATTCTTCCAAAACCATTTATTGCGACTCTCATTTTACGCCTCCTTTTTTATCCATTTCATCGTAAGCTAAAATCAATTCTTTTATTCTTGCTGCCATCGATATGGCAGTATGATACCATATAAGAGTTTTAACCATCCGTCCGGGTGACAGCTGGGTTGCTTTCTTGTCAAAAATAAGTGAATGTGTATTATCGATCACATCTGTTGATACAATCGGATCGTTAACAACCTGAATGATATGCGGCAGCTCTTTTGCTGCTTTTTCCATGGCAATATTGATATCTTCGATTTTGACTCTTGTTTTCATACCGGTGTTCAGGTCAAGCAGTGATCCATTGGGGATTGGAACATTAATAGCGGAACCTTCAACTTTTCCTTTCAGTTCAGGCATGATATTTTCTATCCAGGTCGAAACGATCGTTTCAAACGGAATAATGTTTTCTGCAGCAGAACGGCTTCTTCTATAATCTGTTCCGGCTTTATCACGCAATGGTTGATCAGAAGTATAGGAATGAACAGTAGTGAACATCGCGTAATCAATACCAAAATTATCGCTCAATATTTTCAGCATTAACGATGCTGCATTTGTTGTTGCTGAACCAGCGGAAATTAGTTTATCAGAAGATTGAATTGTGTGTTCATTTACTCCCTGAACAACTACCCGGTCAATCATGTCTGCAGGGAGCGAAGTCAGCAATATTCTTTTGGCCCCTGCATCAAGGTGCTTTTGCATTTCACTTCTTGTTCTGTATTTCCATGTTCCATCAACAACAACATCCACATCAAACATGTCCCACGGAATTTTTCCCGGATCACCTCCACCTATAAATCGCGCTCTCCCATTATCAGAGACAATAAAATTTCCTTCCAGTTTGGCTTTTACCCGTCCCTTGGTTTCCGCACTCACCAAATAGGTTAAGATTTCAGGCCGTCCCAGATCTGAAATTACCACCACATCAATTCGTTCATCATCCATACACATTCTGTAAATGTGCCTTGGAATTTCACCGAACCCCTTTAATCCCACTCTAATTCTTTTCATAATAAATTTCGTTAGTTAATTCCTTATTTTTCAAGCTATAATCTCATGTATTATAATTCTTCAAGCTGTTGCAACTTGTATCTGTCAATTAAACCTAATTTGAAATGATTTTGTTTATAGAACTTAAAATAGACCTCAAAAGTATAAAATTACCTTATATAAGTAGTTAAGCTTTGTTAAGTTTGAGATATTAAATGTGATTTCCGGATTTAAAGTTTTGAATGCCCGTATCGAGAAATTTTATAAATGCATCTATATCCAGGTTATAAGCCCGTGGTTTTGCAAGAAGGTCTCCTTCATGATCGAGTAACACATAATAGGGTTGGGCATTTATATTAAAATTATAGATCTGGAGATCCGCATAAACCTTTCCTATTGATTTTTTCAGCTTTCCATCTACTGTAGACATTACCCATTCCGATTCAGGCAAGGTCGTTTTATCATCTACATAAAGACTGATCACAACATAATCTTCCTTTAATCTTTTTAAAACCCTTGGATCGGACCATACATTGGCTTCCATCTCACGGCAATTGACGCAACCGTGTCCTGTAAAATCCACATAAATGGGTTTGTTCAGTTTTTTTGCACAAGCCAACCCTTGCTGGTAATCGAAATAACCTTCGATACCATGAGGTAAATGTAAAAACTCATGGTACTTTGGTGTTTCACAAATGTTTGAACTATGTTCAATTCCAGAAGCTGCCAGTGAATTTTCACGTGTTATCCTGTCCAGATCAAAATCGTGGGTAGTCATTGGTGGAAGATAACCGGAAAGGGCTTTCAAAGGTGCCCCGAACATACCGGGGATCAGGTAAACCACAAAAGTAAACGTAATGATAACGAATACCAAACGGGGAACACTTACATATTTTACTTCACTGTCATGGGCGAATTTAATTTTACCCAGCAAATAAAAACCCATCAACACAAAAATGATAATCCAGAATGCAATATAAACCTCTCTGTCGAGAATGCCCCAATGATACGTCTGATCGGCGATACTCAGGAATTTTAACCCCAGTGCCAGTTCAACAAATCCCAGAACGACTTTTACTGAATTCAGCCAGCCGCCGGATTTTGGTAATTTATTCATCCAGGATGGGAAAAAGGCGAACATTGTAAAGGGTAACGCGAAAGCTACCGAAAATCCAAGCATACCGACGATAGGTTCGAGCCAGGCACCCGTTGCAGCTTTTACCAATATTGCACCCACCAAAGGACCTGTGCAGGAAAAAGATACCAGCACAAGAGTAAATGCCATAAAAAACGGACCCGTAAAACCTCCCTTATCTGCTTTAGCATCCGATTTGTTTATCAGCCAGCTTGGAAGTGTAATTTCAAACATTCCGAAAAAAGAAGCCGCAAAAATCACAAATACCAGGAAAAACAAGACATTTGGAATCCAGTGCGTACTTAGCCAGTTAGCAAAATTTACTCCCAATGTAACTGCGATAAGTGTTCCAATTACCGTGTAAATAAGTATTATCGAAATTCCAAAGACAATAGCCTGGACTTTCCCTTTGGCCCCGTGATCTTTCATAAAAAAACTAACGGTCATTGGGATCATGGGAAATACGCACGGGGTTAAAATTGCAGCCAGTCCTGCTAAAATGGAGAATATAAAAAGCTCCCATAGCGATTTATTAGCGAAATCATCGATGCTTCCATTATCCAGAATAGACCTGTCTTTTAATATTTGGTAAGTTTGCTGATATCCCGAATTTTCCTTGTTTGCATTTCCACCTATGTTTATTTGTGTAGTTTCTACTTTAGGCAATTCAACCGTATCGGTTTCTTTTTGGGCTGTGACCGATTCTGACGCTCCGTTAAACGTAAATTCGAATTTATTTTCGTCATTCGGTGGCAGACATTTTGTATCGTCACAACACATAAAATAGACATACCCGGAAATTTTAAGTGGTTTATTAGTTTCAAGTTTGATCTTTCGTTTGAATTCAGCATTTTTTTCAAAATATTTAATCACGGAATTGTTGAACATCGGATCTTTTTCCTCAATACCGGCGGTCTCTTTAAAGGTAACTATATAGTCGGTGTCGTTTTTTTGTTCATAAGATTCTTCTTTTTCAATCTTGACATCATCACCCAGGAATTTAATTCCAGCAATATCATAAAAATAGAAGGAAGTCTTTACCGGACCATCTTCTGGCACAAACTGAGAATATAAATGCCATTTGTTTTCGATAGTAGCTTTGAAAACCAACTCGTATTCGTTGTTTCCCAAATCATTTTTACTATAGCTCCATTTCACAGGTTCCAGAACCTGTGCATGTGAAACGGAAATAAAAAGGAAGAAAATACTGACGTTGAAAATGTATTTTATCATTGAATTAAACCTCATATGTAAACTCCTTGTGTCAAAAGACATATCCCATTTTTAAATGGTTGTATTGCGGGCAAAAGTAATGATTTCATCAAATTTTGCAGCAATCAAAAAATTTTCTTGCTGAAAACCGACTTCCTCCAACCTCGCTTTAAAAACATCACACCGGCCTGAAGGATTATTCTCTTAACGGTTTTTAACATTTAATAATTTCCGCAAATCTGTTTTTCAACAAGATTTTAGCTGAAGAATCATTTTTGTTTTTGACGTGATTTTAAAGCGGTCATCGATCCTGTGACCGATAATCCAAACAATCTGCTGGCTGGAAATCAGTAACCAGGTCTTCTCTTTTTCGACAAGTGAAAATTTATTATCGATAAAATAATCACTTAGCAGTTTTTTCTGCTGCATTCCTAGTGGGAAAAAATAATCTCCTTTTTCCCATCTTCTTATGGAAAGGGGATATGTAAGCTTTTCATTATCAAGAGTGGCTATATCAGGATCATCCGAAGGGGAAAACTGACCGGACTTTTCAAAGCGACTTATACTGATATTAAAAGGTTCATCTATCAGATCATCTGAGAGACCAATAAAATATGTTTCTGGTATTTCTGGTAGATTTTCAATTGGATTAATAATAAAATATTCGCGGTCCCTGATTAACCGGTGCGTGGGCGAATAAAATTTTTTCCCCGGATCAGATTTGATCGAATGAATAATGTCAGGAACAGCAGAAAACTTAAATCCAAAAGGTTCAATAAATTCAAATAAATAGGTCTCAATCGGATTTAACCCTGCTAAAGAATTGATATGTATTCGGGTTTGATTATTTTCCTTTTCTACGATTTTATCTGCTACTGATTTTATCTGCTGCCTGTAAATTTGCTCAGCTTGCTTCAACCGGAAAATGGTGGTTGTAAAAATATTCCTGTAGTCAGAATGAATGGTTTCAATGACAGGTAGCAGATCATGCCGGATTTTATTTCGGGTGTAATCTTTTTTTTGATTCGAACTGTCTTCTCTGAAGATGAGATGATTTTCAGTTGCAAATTTCCTGATATCCTTTCGTGTTGTAAAAAGCATCGGATGAATTAAATTTCCCTGTTTTGGTAAAATTCCGTGCAATCCTGCAATTCCAGTACCGTGCAACAAATTGATAAAAAAAGTTTCAATCTGATCGTCCTGATGATGGGCTGTTGCATAATATTTATAGCCATATTTTAGAATCAATTCTTCAAAAAAGTCAATCCGAAGCCGACGGGCTGCCATTTGAATGGAAATTCCTTTCTCACGGGCATATTTTTTTGTTTCGAATTTTTTGCAATGAAATGCCCTGTTTTTCTCCAACGTATAATTTTTGACAAACAGTTCATCCATATCTGATTCATTTCCTCTTAATCCAAAGTTACAATGCGCAATGGAATAGTTAAATCCTGCCAAATCGCTTAGTGCGGCCATTACCATGGAGTCGATTCCGCCACTAACGCCAAGCAATATTTTATCCGCTGGAGCAAAAATGTTTTCTCTCTTTATAAAATCTATGAATCGGACTAACATTCGGCAAAGTTACTAAAAGCCATCCTATCATTTCAATGACCTTTTTACAATTGAGATTATATGACCCGGGGTTATGAATCAGTATTTCGATATTCATACTTTTAAATATTTTCATGAATGATAACTTCGCCTCCGTGAAAATAAAATTTTATATTTGCAGCCGTTTTTCCAAACGTGAAATGACCAAATATTTGAGTGATTTAATTGAAGAAAAAAATAATTTGAAGATACCAAGCCGTTAACTACAGACATTGAATTTGATAAGTTTTTGTGTGAAATTGATCATTGAGTATTAATAATATTAAATCGATAGAAATGAAAAAGATTACAGTGTTAATAGCAGGATTATTGTTGATATCCCTGCTTTCAAATGCGCAAACTGCAGCCGATACAGCCTGGAAAACAGGTGGTGATGTTTCCGCGATGTTTTCCCAATCGTCCTTTTCAAATTGGGCCGGCGGAGGTGAAAATGCCATGACCTTAAACAGTTTTTTAAACCTGTATGCAAAGTATGAAAAAGGAAAATCGAAATGGGAGAATCTATTGGGGTTGGCTTATGGCCAGAATAAAACCGGTGATTATGGAGTCAGAAAAAGTGAGGACAAAATTGACTTGGCTTCAACATACGGGATTAAGGCAGCCTCGAAATGGTATTATACGGTGAACTTTAATTTTAAATCACAATTTGCACCTGGCTATGATTATCCCTTTCCCACCGATTCCGGAAAAGTAAAAATTTCAAATTTTATGGCTCCTGGTTATATTTCGCTGGGTCTTGGTATGGAGTACAGGCCATATGATTATATGTCTTTTTATTTCTCTCCTGTTACGGCAAGGATGATTGTTGTAAATGATCAGGAACTGGCTGACGCCGGAGCTTTTGGAGTAGATAAAGCTACTTATGATACAATTGGAAATATTGTTACCCATGGCAAATCCTCCAAATTTGAATTCGGCTCATATTTTCGTTTTATCTTTAAAAAGGATATCATTAAAAATGTAAATTTCAGTACCAAGCTGGAGCTTTTTTCAGATTATTTGGATAATCCGCAAAACGTTGATGTTAACTGGGATAATATGATAAATATGAAGGTGAATAAGTTGATTACGGCAAGTTTTGGCTGGCAATTGGTTTATGATGACAATACTCCGATTATAGACAAAAACGGAAACGTGGGACCAAGAACTCAATTCAGGGAAACTCTTGCAGTAGGCTTATCCTATAAATTTAAAAACAGATAATTTATTTTAAGTTCGTAAGTAAACAGTTGGTTTATTGTGGACAGTAGAATTTTTGCCAGTAAAAAAATTATTAATAGCTTGCTATTTCGCAAATACTTATTAATTTTGCAAACAAGAATCTGTATTGGTAAAAACAAATTAATAGTAAGGTTGTTTGTATATTCAGTATTGAATTATTAATGACAAAATAGAAACTAATGAAAAAGGTTATCCGACATATTTTTTACACCATATTTTTTATCTGTTTACCCATTTTTATAAGCAATAGTTTTGCTGATCTTCCGCCTGATCCGGGAACTGGAGGTCCGGGAACCGGAGATGTTCCTGTTGGAGGAGGTTCACCGGTTGGAGGTGGTATATTTATTTTAATTGCATTGGGTGCAGCCTATGGCACTAAAAAAATAACTCAGGCGAATTTTAAGAATTAATGATAAAGGAAAATAAAAGAGCCCTGTTGTGATTGCAACAGGGCTCTTTCGTTTCGGACAATGCCATATTACCCAAATAATCTACTCACCAGGTCTTCGATTTTTCCAACAGGAATAATCTGAATTTCAGATTTCCCTAAATCAAGACCTTTCTGATTGTACTTGGAAATAAATATCCTTTCAAAACCGAGCTTTGATGCTTCGGCAATCCTTTGCTCTATGCGGTTTACAGATCTGATTTCTCCTGAAAGTCCAATTTCGCCGGCGAAACAATTATTCTGACCGACCGGAATATCTTCGTTGGAAGAAAGAATAGCACTAACTACTGAAAGATCAATGGCCGGGTCATCTACGCGTAAACCTCCGGCAATATTGAGAAATACATCTTTAATTCCCAACCGGAATCCGCTGCGTTTTTCCAGGACTGCCAGCAGCATATTTAATCTTCGTGCATCAAATCCGGTGGAGGAACGCTGTGGTGTTCCATAAGCTGCCGAGCTTACAAGGGCCTGCGTCTCAATCATTATTGGTCGCAAACCTTCAATCATTGCTGAGATAGCTATACCACTTAGATTTTCGTCACGATGAGAAAGTAATATTTCGGACGGATTTGATATTTCACGCAATCCCGAATTCTGCATTTCATAAATTCCGAGCTCCGATGTTGAACCAAACCTGTTTTTTACTGCCCGTAAAATCCGGTAACCATAATTTTGCTCCCCCTCAAACTGAAGAACCGTGTCGACCATATGCTCTAAAATTTTTGGTCCCGCAAGTGTTCCGTCTTTAGTAATGTGGCCGATCAGAATAACCGGTACATCAGTCAGTTTGGCATATTTTTGAAATTCCCCTGCACACTCGCGTATTTGCGAAATACTGCCAGCGGAGGATTCGATAAGATCGGATTGAAGTGTTTGGATGGAATCAATGATCACAAGCTGAGGCTGAAGCTTTTCTATATGTTGAAATATATTTTGTGTCAGGGTTTCAGCTAAAATATAGCATTCCTGATTTTTAAAGCCCAGTCTTTCAGCCCGCATTTTAATTTGTTGTTCACTTTCCTCCCCTGTAATGTATAAAACTTTCAGATTCTTTAAACCAAGAGCAACCTGCAACATCAGGGTGGATTTACCAATTCCGGGTTCCCCTCCAACCAGTACGACAGAACCTGTAACCAAACCCCCGCCAAGCACCCTGTTTAATTCCTTGTTTTCAATATTGATGCGGTTCTCATGACCTGATTGTATTTCAGAAATTTTAAGTGGTGTACTGGCAGATTTTCCAAACGTATAGGATACTTTATTTTTCGCTGATTCTTTTACGATAACCTCTTCAACATAGGTGTTCCATTCCCCGCACGATGGGCATCGTCCAATCCATTTTGCAGATTGAGCTCCGCAGTTCTGACAAAAAAATACAGTTTTGGATTTTGCCATTTTACGTTATTTGAGAAATCAGCAGTTATTTTTGATCTTCTCTAATAGTGATGTTGTTGAAAATCCTTCAAGAAAATCAACCGTGACTATTTTTCCTCCTTTGTCCTTCACGATATCTGCTCCAACTATTTCATCAGCTTTATAATCACTACCTTTCACTAAAATATCCGGTTGAATTAATTTTATTAACTGATAGGGGGTATCTTCATCAAACAGGATTATAGCATCGATAAAACGAAGAGCAGCCAATACGATTGCCCTGGAATCTTGATCATTAACAGGCCTGTTTTCTCCTTTTAATCGTTTAACCGATGCATCCGTATTTAATCCAAGAATTAAAATAGATCCAAGGTCTTTTGCTTTCGATAAATAGGCAATGTGACCCGCATGTAAAATATCAAAACAACCGTTTGTGAAAACAATCTTTTTGCCCTTAAAACGCCAGATTGCCAGATTTCTGAGTAAAGCATCAGGATCAAGTATCTTCGTTTTTATGATCTCAAGATTGCTCATTTTTTTTTCTATTTATTATGGGTACCAAAATTAGAGAAATTATTCCCGCAACGATTATCATCACTGTTTGTCCTGACCAAATCAACCAGCCCATGGCATAACCAGCCGTTACCGGAACAGAAAAAACAGCTAATATTTCGGCCACAATCCAGGGATAAATACCGATTCCACCCTGCACTACGATAATTGCTATTGAACCAAAAACCAGTACGGCCAAACCAACGCCAAGATTTAAATCGCGTGTTTCGGGCATACTTTTAAATACAACCCATGACATGAAAAGATAAAGCACCCAAATAAATACTGAATGAAAAACAAACCAAAATGGTTTCTTGATAGTTAAAAGTGATTTAAATCCTTCAATGAAACCAAAAACAATCTCTTTAACTTTCTGGTAAAGCTTCAGGTGTGAAATTCTATGTCTGAATTTGTAAAAAATAAATACAATAAGAACAACAGCAATAATAACCGCATAATAAATATAATTGGGATTTTCGAACTGATTGTATTTATCGACTGCGTTTTTAACCAAGGCAGTTTCCCTGAATTGTTTTAACCTTTTAAAGTGTACAAAAAAAGCGATTACAAAAGCAAGTGACATCGAAACCAAATCAATGGCTCGCTCAGTAACAACGGTTCCAAATGATTTCTGCATCGGGATTTTTTCGTACCTGGCAAGAATACCACACCTCGTTATTTCCCCAAGTCGCGGTAAGGCAAGGTTGGCAAAATACCCGATCATTACGGCAAAAAAAGTATTTTTTAACCGCGGTTTATATCCAAGGGGTTCCAGTAAAATAATCCACCGCATCGACCGGCTTACATGACTAATCAATGCCAATACAATAGAAACTAAAATCCAAAAATAATTGGCATGAATAAAAGATTCGTAAATTTCTTTTTTTTCTTCCTGAGAGAGATTATGCATGAAAAGCCAGATAAAAAAAATACCCAGACCAAGGAAGAAAATTATTTTGGAAGCATTAACGATAATTTTTTTCAAGGAATTATTTCAGTTTGTTTTTATCATCAGGGAAAATAATGACAGGTTTAAAATGTTTGGCTTCTTCAAAATCCATTGAGGCATAGGAAACAATTATTACTTTATCCCCCAATGCTGCTTTTCTTGCGGCAGCTCCATTAAGGGAAATTTTGCCAGTACCTCTACCACCCTTAATTACATAAGTTTCCAATCGTTCACCATTGGTTATATTGTAAATGTGCACCCGTTCATTCTCAATCAGGTTAGCAGCTTCCATCAAATCTTCATCAATTGCAATACTGCCAATATAATTTATGTCCGATTCAGTGATCGTTGCCCTGTGAATTTTCGATTTTAACACGTCAATTTGCATAGCGGTGCAAAATTAATTAAATAAAATGATATTGTCGATTAATCTGACATTCCCTACATAAACAGCAATACACGCTATCACATTCTTGCTTTCACCCCAAACTTTTATTGATTTAAGGCTGTACATGTCAACAATTTCAAAATACTCCAGTTTCATATTACGGTATTTCCCTATCGATCTTTCAACATATTCTTTAATCTCTGAAATGGTTGAAAACCCAAATTGAATTTTAACCATTTTCAAGGTTTCATAAATAACTGAGGCCTGCTTTCTTTCCGATTTTGAAAGCAATTCATTCCTTGAACTCATCGCAAGTCCTGATAATTCCCTGACAATGGGGCATGGAACAATTTCAACCGGAATATTATAATCTTTCGTAAGTTTATGAACAATGATTATCTGCTGATAATCTTTTAAACCAAAATAAGCCTTTGCGGGTTCAATAATTTCAAAGAGTTTTTTTACAACAACACCAACACCATTAAAATGTCCGGGCCTGTGTTTGCCCTCCATTACTTTGTCCAAATCACCAAAATCAAAAACCTCACTTACAGGTTCCGGATACATTTCTTCAACTGAAGGGTGAAAGAGGAGATCACATTCCACCGTATTCAGTTTGTCCAAATCCGATTCAATCACCCTGGGGTATCTTGACAAATCATTATTATTATTGAATTGAAGCGGATTAACGAAAATACTGCATACTACAAAATCTGTTTCTTTTTTTGCTTCCCGTATCAGTGATAAATGACCTTCATGAAGGGCTCCCATTGTAGGAACAAAACCAATCGTCATTCCTTTTGCCCGAATCGCAGCAAGGTTTTGCCTGACATCAGCAATTTTAGTTATCGTTAACATGTTTACAAAAGCTGATTATTAATAGTTAAGAAAATTTAATCAGTCAGGATTTTTAAAATATCCTGTTCAAGGGTATTTTCAGGTGATTCAATAATTCTTCCTTTTTCACTATTTTTTGTATAAAAGATAAAGGTGGGGATGCGAATAATATTTAAATCCTCACTATCAATACCCTCTGCTTTTTTACTTCTGTCAACACAAATCAGTTTCACAAACCGGCTGTCGTAGTTTAATTTATCAAGGATTTTAAAGAATCTTGGAACCTGTTTCTGGCTGTCTTCGCACCATGTTCCCATAACAATGGTGACAGAATATGAAAAAATATAGGATTTTATTTTGTCTAATATTTTCTGATCCGGAGTATAATTTTGGTATTCGTTTCGATAAGATTTTCCAAATTCGCCTTCGAGTAATTCTTTACGATCAATTATACCGGTTAATATTTCCTGATTTGCAAGGCTCGCAGATTGGGTTGAATCGTTTTGAGTTTGAGCATTAAACGATATTAAAAAAACGACCGAAATAATCAGAAACTTTTTTAAGTTAGTCATTTTAAATCAGTTGTTTAAATTCTTGGAAAAATAAAGAATACGTACTTTTTCTGAAATGAACGGGAATTTCACTCTTCGTTATCATATAACCGGATCAATTAAATCCATTTATTTGAATTCCATCAGTATATCCTGTTTGGTAACCCTGGCACCTTCTTTAACATAGATTTCTTTTATAACCCCGTTTATAGGTGCAAGAATATCGTTTTGCATTTTCATAGCTTCCAGTACAAGAAGCTTATCCCCTTCTTTCACCCGTTTATTTTTTTTAACGTGAATTTTGGTTATTGTTCCCGGTATAAAAGCAGTAATCTTTTTGTTATTTTTTTTTGAATAGGGTATTTTGTCCTGGTATTTTTTTGTTAACAGGGTGCGGTATTTAATATTTTCAATTAAAAGCAATTTAAAGTTACCCTTTTTTAAATCCTGTTGTTGCTGCAAATCTTTTAATTCGGACATAATCAGAATGTTTAGATTGTTATATTATTCTTTTGTGAATGTTGTGATGTCACTTCCTTTTAAAAAGGAGGAATTCCATGCTTCCTTGAAGGTGACGTTTCGTGTTTTAATGAAGATACGTCTAACGAATGTACAAGAAAGTTCCGGGTTTCTCTGGGTTCAATTACTGCATCAATATACCCATAAGCTGCGGCCACATAGGGATTGGCAAATTTAGTCTTATATTCTTTTATTTTCTGTTTTCTGACTTCATCCGGATTCTCCGCATTTTTTATTTCATTTCTAAAAATAATGTTTGCCGCGCCTTCGGGCCCCATAACCGCAATTTCTGCCGTCGGCCAGGCACAAACAAAATCTGCCCGTAGGTGGTGCGAGCACATTGCAATGTATCCACCGCCATAAGCTTTCCGCATAATGACAGTTATTTTAGGAACTGTTGCCTCTGAATAGGCATAGAGCACTTTGGCGCCATGCCTGATAACGCCGGCATGTTCCTGCTCGATTCCCGGAAGGTATCCGGGAAGATCAACCAGCGTAACCAAAGGGATATTGAATGAATCGCAGTAACGAATAAACCGGGCGGCTTTATCCGAAGAATCAACATCCAGAACCCCTGCAAGAACAAGTGGCTGATTGGCAACAAATCCAATGCTTTCACCCGAAATGCGGGCAAATCCAATCACAATATTAGCGGCAAATAATTCCTGGATTTCAAAAAATTCACTATCGTCGGTAATCGATTTTATTACATCCCTTACATCATAAGGCTGCCGGGGATCGGCAGGCATGATATCATCAATGTTATAGGTTCGTGCTTTGGGCGGTTTTTTGGGAAATGTTTCAGCTTTCTTTTCATTATTCCAGGGAATGAACGACATAAGTTGTTTTATCTGATCAAAACATTGCTCTTCACTTTCAGCATAAAAATGTGCATTTCCGGTTATTTCTGCATGAACCCTTGCACCACCCAGTTCCTCCATTGAAATTTCTTCACCAAGAACCGTTTTTATCACTTCAGGTCCGGTAATGAACATTTTTGATACGCCTTCCACAACAAAAACGAAATCGGTGAGTGCAGGTGAATAAACAGCGCCACCGGCACAAGGCCCTAAAATCACAGAAATTTGCGGAATAACTCCTGAAGACTGGGTATTGCGAAAGAAAATTTCTCCGTAACCGGCCAGAGCGTTTACGCCTTCCTGAATACGGGCGCCACCTGAATCATTGATCCCGATAATTGGGATTTTAAGCTTAATGGCGTGATCCATGATCTTTGTAATCTTTTTGGCGTGTGCCCAACCGAGTGATCCTCCGGCTACTGTAAAGTCCTGAGCATAAATACAAACAGGATGACCATTTATTGTTCCGGTACCCGTAACAACCCCATCACCGGGAAGATATTTTTTATCCATGTCGAAGTCCTTACCGGCGTGTTCGACAAAAAGATCATACTCGTGAAATGATTTGGGGTCAAGTATTGCGAGGATTCGTTCGCGGGCTGTTTTTTTACCAATTGCCTTTTGTTTTTCAATTGCTTTCGATCCACCTCCCTTAACGGCCTCTCGCATCCTTTTCTTAAGGTCGGCTGTTTTTTGCTTCAGGCTCATAAATAACTATTTTGATAAAAACTTTTTAATCCTTTTATAACAAAATTGATAAAACCACTTTGCCGTTCAGAAAACAATCAGTTCTTTTCTCTAAATGATAATTATCAGATAAATTTTCACCATGTAATTGCAAATTTAACCTTTTTAATAATACCGTATTTGCTATATCCTCCCTTCAAAACCTAAACATCAAATAACGAACACTCTGAGCAAAATGAATAAAAATTTTTGCAAAAAAAATGGCGGGCAAAGGTAATAAATATTGTCGATACAACAATTGTAATTGCGAATAAACTATTATCCGTAATTTTGAAAAAACAACAAGATGAATATTGAGGATTTAAGAATTTATTGCCTGTTGAAAAAGGGTGTAACAGAAGGATTTCCTTTCGATGAAACCACCCTTGTCTTTAAAGTAATGGACAAAATATTTGTACTGACTGATATAGAGGGTGATTTCAGTCTGAACTTAAAATGCGATCCTGAAAAAGCAGTGGAATTGCGAGAGCGTTATCCCTGTGTGCAGCCAGGTTATCACATGAATAAGAAACACTGGAACACAGTCTTCGTTGATGGGTCTGTGAGTGATGAGCTTGTTTATAAATGGGTGGACGATTCCTATTATCTTGTAATTAAAAGCTTAACTAAAGAAAAACAGAAAGAATTAGCGGACCACTGAATACTATTTCATCGAATTTCAAATGTTTTCGTTCCCCGGATATTTATCAGGATTTTTCTTTTTCCCTCTGAATAAATCAAATATCAGATACCCAAAAGCACCGCCCCATGCGGTACTCATATAAGGATTTGATGTAATGGCACAGGTTCCGGTTGTGCAGCCGATAAATTTATAATACATAAAACCACCTGCAGCTCCGATAATTATTCCGGCTATTGTAAGCATTGGAATTTTACCTAAAAAAAGAGGACAGTTTCTCTTTTTTTTCTCAATTTGTTCTTCTTCCATTGTTTTTATAAATATGAATTTATAGCATTTATCAAGACATGCTTCGGCTTAACCCCTACGAATTTTTGTACAGGTTTACCATTTTTAAATATCATCATTGTCGGAATACTCTGAATTCCCAACTTGCCCGCGACTTTACGGTTCTGATCAATGTCCAGCTTACAGACATTGGCCTTCGTAGTCATTTCATCTGCGACTTCATCAACGATTGGACCCTGTACTCTGCAGGGGCCGCACCATGCAGCCCAAAAATCCACAAGGGAAACGCCATTACGGATTACCTTATCAAAATTTTCATCTGTCAGAATTCGGATGTTTTCAGATGGGGGTTTGTTCATTCTCTTACGAACGACGATGAAATGATACAAAAAATAACCAATTACTAAAATTGCAATAATTGTTGAAATAATGCTTCCGGTGTCTGCTGCCTGAATATCCATTTTAACATATGTTATTAATAATTTTTAATATTTTTTCTTTTGGCTGAACACCAACAAACTGATGAAGTTTTTTGCCATTCCTGAAAAGTATCATCGTTGGTATGTTCATGATCCCGTATTTTGATGCGATGACGCGGTTATCATCAACATTTACCTTACCGATGAGGATTTTTCCTTTCAGTTCCTTTGCCACTTCTTCAAGGATAGGATCCTGCGCTTTGCAGGGTGCACACCAGTCAGCCCAAAAGTCAACAAGGACGGTAGAATTGTTTATTACCTTATCAAAATTCGGGTAATTCAAATGAACCGGTTTGGATGTATCAATCATATCTTTTACTAATTAAAGACCCGCGATTTCTAATCAAATAACATGCCACTATATCACTTAAGTATCACTATTGTGATTCCCTGTCCTCCCCGTTCAACATGTTCGTCTTTGAATTGCTTTATCTGAGGCTGGGTTCGTAAATAATCGTGGATCATTGTGCGCAGGATTCCAAATCCTTTTCCGTGAAGTATCCTTATTTCTGTTGCATTTAACAGAAGGGCGTCATCGATATATTGCCTGACCATACTGAGTGCTTCTTCAGCCCGTTTTCCTCTGACATCAATCTGCAATTTGAAATTTGCCAATTTGTCATTAAGTTCGCTAAAAATACCTGTCTTATTAATGTTACGCGTTTTCTTTGCGAATTTGTCAGCCACCGTTTTTTCGGAATGTTCAACTTTATCAGGAGAAGTGACCAGTGTAACTGAGTTAAAGGAAACAACAATCGTATCTTCCCTTACATCAATTACTTCTCCGTAAACATCCTGATCAACAATCCTGACATAATCACCCTTGCTGTATGAAGGATCAGCAGATGCTGCTAAAGGAACTTCCTGCTCATCAGACTTTATGCTTTGGTCATTTATTACTTTGTTATTGTAATGATCTTTACCTTTTGAATGGGTTATGGTTCCCTTTCCCGAAACAATTTTATCCGCGTCTTCCTTAAGTTTTTCCCTCAGGTTTTTGGTTTGCTTTTTTTCAGCCTGAGACTTTCGGATCTGGAGAATTGTATTTTCGATCAGTTTGTTTGACTTCGAGAGTATCTCTGTTGCTTCTTTTTTTGCTGAAGAAATGATTTCTGATTTTCTGGATTCAAGGTCCTTGTTTAATTTTTCGTATTTATCGATCATTTCACTGAGAAAATCATCAGCTACCTGAATTTCTTTTTGCTTTTTTTCAAGTTCCTTTTTTTCGATGTCGAGTTGCTGCAATTGCTGATCAAAATCAAGCTGTTTTTTCCCTGTTTTCCCTTCGGCATTTTTAAGGATGTTTTTTGGGAAGCCGATGTTCCTTGCAATTTCAAAGGCAAAGGAACTTCCCGGATTTCCGATCTGCAACCTGTAAAGGGGCTGCATTGCTTTCATGTCGAATAGCATGGCGCCATTCGCAATTCCATTACCTTCTTTTGCAATTAATTTTAAATTCGAATAGTGCGTTGTGACGACGCCAAAAGCTCTTTTTTCGTTCAGTTTTTCGAGGATCGCTTCTGCAATGGCTCCGCCCAGCTGAGGTTCCGTTCCTGCACCAAACTCATCGATCAGGAAAAGCGTTTCTTCATTTGCGTTCAGTACAAAATATTTCATATTAAGCAGATGGGAACTATAGGTGCTGAGATCATTTTCGAGTGATTGCTCATCGCCGATATCGATAAAAAGATGACTGAATACACCGGCCACGGAACCTTCATTCACAGGGATGAGTAATCCGCATTGCAACATGTACTGCAGCAATCCGATGGTTTTCAGACAAACGGATTTTCCTCCGGCATTCGGGCCAGAAATAACCAGGATTCTGTGCTTATTGTTAAGCTTGATTTCAAGGGGTACCACTTGTTTTTTCTGTTTTTGGTGCGAAAGAAAAAGTAGCGGATGAACAGCCGTTAACCAGTCAAAACCAGGTTCATTTTTTACCTCGGGACAAATCCCGTTAATGAGGTTTGCAAACCTGGTCTTGGCTCTTATAAAATCGATAAGGCCAAGAAATCTGTACCCTTCCATAAGCGAAGGTATGTGAGGACGAACAAAAGCTGTAAAATCCTTTAGTATTTTAATCATTTCCCTTCGCTCAGCGGCCTGTAATTCACGAATTTCATTATTGGTATCAAAGATTTCTTCCGGCTCGATATAAACGGTTTGTCCGGTTGCTGATTCATCATGAATAAACCCCCTTAATTGTCGTTTATAAGCCGCCGGCACAGGAATAACAAGTCGTCCGTTACGGATTGTAACTTCTGTGTCCTCGTTAATCCATCCCGATTTTTTGGCCTGTTTTAAGGTCGTGTTGATTTTCTTATCAACAGAATGAAGCCTTGAAATAATTTGTTTTCGTATATCTGCTAATTCAGATGAAGCCGTATCTTTAATCTGACCTTTATCATCGATGATCCGTTCGATCTTTCTCAGAATATCCTTATCAATATGAACCGGTTCAGCAAGTATGATGAGTGAAGGGAAATTCTCGGATTCCTGTTTACGGATCTGATCAACACATGCGACTATGGTCTGCAACGATGATTTGAGATCGAACAAATTTTGCTGTTCGATGTAAGTCCCTTCAATACTGATCCGTGTAAGCTCAGGAATGAGATCAAAATAATCGTCCGACGGGAAATTCCCTTCCCTTTGCAAAAGTTGCCGGAACTCATCCACCTGGTTTAGGAGTTTAACGAGAAGATCAAAATTCGAAGTAAAGCGTATTTTATCAACGTATTGAATACCCATTGGGCTCAGACAAAAATCTGCAATCATTTGCCTGACAATGTCGAATCCGATTTTCTGTTCAAAATTTTTTGGGTAAATCACTGTACAAAATTATCATTTAATTTCAGGAATAGATTTTTTGTATGCGGATTTCTGTTTACTTTAGCGTTCATTGTTGCTTTAAGAAATGAGACTAAAATACCCGCTATACCTTCTGTTTTTTTTAATAATCAGTTTGCTGTTGTCATGCTCCAGGCAAAAAGGCAATCAAATTGAACTCAATCAGAACTGGCAATTCAGACAAACCGGAAGTGAAGACTGGACACCGGCCGCTGTTCCGGGTTGTATTCATACAGATTTAATGGATAACAAGACTATTCCTGATCCTTTTTTTGGTGATAATGAAAACAAGCTACAGTGGATTGGCGAATCGGACTGGGATTACCGGACTACCTTTGATGTAGCGGAAATGCTTGACTACGAAAACACTGAACTTGTATTTAATGGAATTGATACTTACGCCGAAATTTACCTGAATGATTCATTGATTTTGACAGCTGATAATATGTTCAGGCAATGGGTAATCGATATAAAAAAATGGTTGAGACCAGGTCGTAACAATCTGATGATTCACTTTAAGGCTCCCGAAAAAATCGAAAAGGAAAAAGCGGCTCAATTGCCTTATTTGCTCCCCGATTCAAGAGGTTTTACACGCAAAGCGCCTTACCAATATGGCTGGGACTGGGGACCAAAATTTATCACCATGGGTATATGGCAACCGGTATTTTTTCGTGCCTGGAATGGCATGAGAATAGAAGGTGTTCATGTATCCACAAAAGAAATTAATGAAGACAATGCAGTAATAACAGTTGAAGCAGAAATAACAAGTACAAAGGATGAAAATGCTGAAATTGAGATTCAAATTGAAGAAAATAAATTCTCTAAAAAAATTTCTCTGAGAAAAGGAAACAATAACTTTAACAAAGAATTAACCCTGTCAAATCCCCGGATTTGGTGGCCAAACGGAATGGGTGATCACCCGCTGTATGAATTGAATCTGCAAGTTAAAACAACGGGATTTTGAAGATTCAGAAAAGGTAAGATTTGGTATTCGTCAGATTGAGCTGGTTCAGGAAAAGGATACCATTGGAGAATCTTTCTTTTTCAGAATTAATGGTTTACCGATATTTGCTAAAGGAGCCAACTACATTCCACTGGATAATTTCCCTTCAAGGATTACGGATGAAAAATACAGTCAAACCATACAATCGGCTGTGGATGCTAACATGAATATGCTTCGGGTGTGGGGTGGTGGTATTTATGAAAAGGATATTTTTTATGATCTCTGCGATGAAAATGGCATCCTTGTTTGGCAGGATTTCATGTTTGCCTGCGACATGTATCCCGGTGATTCAAGTTTTCTTGAAAATGTTGAACAAGAAGCAAGGTATCAGGTAAAAAGACTTCGAAATCATCCATGTATTTCCTTATGGTGCGGTAATAATGAGGTGGATGAAGGCTGGAAAAACTGGGGCTGGCAAAAGTCCCTCAACTACTCCGCTGTCGATTCGTCGGAGATTTGGCATAATTATCTTACACTATTTGAAGGAATTTTGCCGCAGACCGTCAATGCACTTTCTTCGGATAGTAAATACATTCCTTCATCTCCCCGAATTGGCTGGGGCCACAAAGAAGCTCTCAATGAAGGCGACATGCACTATTGGGGTGTTTGGTGGGGCGAAGAACCATTTGAAATGTATGAAAAAAAAGTCGGCCGGTTCATGAGTGAATACGGTTTTCAGGGTTTTCCGGATATACGGACATTGGATTCCTGTGTGAAACCCGAAGATATGAACCTGCAATCACCAGCATTGCTAAATCACCAGAAAACATCCAAAGGGAATGGAATTGATCAGAACCTATATGGCAAGAGAATATAAAATTCCATTGAATTTTGAAGATTATGATTATGTAAGTCAGTTGGTTCAGGCTTATGGGATAAAAAGGGCTATCGAAGCACACCGAAGGGCTATGCCGCGCTGCATGGGAACCCTTTACTGGCAGTTGAATGATTGCTGGCCTTCTATTTCATGGAGCAGTATGGATTATTACAATCGCTGGAAAGCGCTGCATTATTTTGTAAGAGAGGCTTATAAAGATGTAATCATCTCATTCGAAAAAAAGAATGATCAGGTTGAAGTTTACATTATTTCTGACCGAAGGCAGGATTTTGACGGAAAATTGAATTTAGAAATCATGGATTTCAGTGGAACAATTAAATGGAAATCTATAGAGGCAGTTACTGTTAAAAACTCGTGTTCCTCTGTTTATGCAAGCGGCCGATATGAGCGATATTTCTAAGGAGAATCATTTTTTAGTTGCGACTGTTACAACGGGTGATTCAATAATCGCGGAAAATAGTTTTTATTTTCTTCCTTCCAAGGATCTGAATTTGCCGAAAGTCATCATTAACAAAGAAATCAGTCAGACTAATGATGGCTATCTTATCACATTAACCGCTGACAAACTGGCAAAAAATGTTTTTCTTTCACTTGATGGTGCAGGGGTTTTTAGTAACAACTATTTTGATTTGTTGCCCCGAGTAACGGAAACCGTATTTTGTAAAACTTCTATGGATTTAAACCAATTTAAGGAGAAACTGAATATCAAGTCTCTTTCTGAAATTCGTGAAAAAAAATAAATGGCTAGTTCTTATTCCACCTTTCAAGTTTCGGAATATTCATGGTGAAAAATCCGGCTAAAAATCCCGGAAATCCCATTTCTTTCATTTTTCCTTTCACGCGCTGTTTCATTTCATCCATCGTCATGTCGGGAGTTGTAAACGCACCTGATTGATAACAATGGCTGCAAAATTTCAGACTTTTATTTCCATCAGCTTCGGTACCCCCGCCTTTTTCATCTTTTGACAATGGCATGCCGCAGCTCTGGCAGTTTTTGTAATTTTTTTCCATACCCATAAAATTTCAGCAAAATTAATGAATAACTCTTTTATGAGTATAATTGCATCGGTTTTTCTATCTAAGCTTTATGAAGAAAGCCTTATAAACAATTTATTCATCAATGTTTGACCTTGAAAAAATAAATGAACTGGCCAAAAAGAAAGAAAAGGAAAACAGAAAGTTTTTTGCCCGTTTAAAAGTCAAGAGGCCCGGTAATCTGGATGTCGTTGTCAGGGAATTACATAACGAAGTTTTTTCAGCTATCCAATGTACGAATTGTGCCAATTGTTGCAAAACGTTAGGTCCTCGCATTACAGAAACAGATATAGATCGTCTGTCTAAATTTTTAAATTTAAAAACGGATAAATTTATAGCTACTTATTTGCGAGTTGATGAGGACAGGGATTACATTTTCAAAACCATGCCCTGTCCGTTTCTGCTTCCTGATAATTATTGTTCGGTTTATGAAGTAAGGCCGAAAGCATGCCGGGATTATCCCCATACCAATCGGAGAAAGTTTCACCAGCTTTATTCACTATTACACTTGAAAAACAGCTACACCTGTCCGGCTGTTCTTGAAATCATCGAAGGGCTTAAGAAATATTATCGGTAAATTAAGACGGTTTATAATACTTCATTGCTGTCGGGATATAATCTTTAATATCCTGGATCCTTCGTTCATTCGAAGGATGGGTGGAAAGAAATTCCGGTGGCTCCTGGCCCGCAGTAACTTTACTCATACGTTCCCAGAATTTGGGTGCTTCGTTGGGATTATAGCCGGCCATTGCCATAAAAACAAGTCCAAGTTTATCTGCTTCAGATTCATGCAGGCGGCTGTAAGGCAAAATAGCGCCGTAGGTTGATCCGAGCGCATAGGCATTGTAAAATATAGCTTGTGTTTTTTCGGGCTCATCTTTTAGGGCAACGGAAAGTGCAACTCCACCGACCTGTTGAAGCAGACCCTGACTCATTCGTTCACGTCCGTGATTGGCAACAGCATGAGCAATTTCATGGCCCAACACCACAGCCAGTCCATTTTCTCCTTCGCAAACCGGCAATATTCCTGAATAAACCGCCACTTTCCCACCCGGTAAACACCACGCATTTACTGTTTTGTCCTCAATCAGGTTAAATTCCCATGAATAACCATTGAGTTCGTCCGATAATTTATTTTGAGCCATATAATTTTCCACTGCTTTTTGTATACGGGTACCAACTTTTTTTACCATCTGGATTTGCTCCTGGTTAGTCGAAAGCTTGCTTTGTTTTAATACGTCCTGGTAACTGCTGAAGCTTAACGGAAGTATTTCGTTATTGGGGATCAATGAAAGCTGTTTCCTACCTGTGATTGGAACAGTCGCACAGCTGATGAAAAGAATCAAAGAAAAGAAAATTGGAAATACTTTTTTCATGCCAGCTTTTTTATCAAAAATACACATTTTTTGTGGTTTTTATCTTTGCTCCAATTCATCACATAATAACGCGTATCTGTTATTAATAATAAACTTATCATCTGACAAATTGTTATCAGACTACCATGAAAAATGAAACACAACAACAACCAAATCGGCTCATTGATGAAACCAGCCCCTATTTGTTGCAGCATGCCTTCAATCCGGTTGACTGGCACGCCTGGAATGCGGTAACACTTGAAAAAGCAAAGATACAGAATAAGCTTATTTTGGTCAGTGTTGGTTATTCGGCATGCCACTGGTGCCATGTCATGGCCCACGAATCGTTTGAGGATGAGGAGGTGGCTAAAATCATGAACGAAAATTTCATTTGCATTAAAGTCGATCGCGAAGAGCGACCTGATGTGGATCAGATTTATATGGATGCCGTTCAGCTTATCTCCGGCAGGGGAGGCTGGCCACTAAATTGTTTTGCCCTTCCTGATGGAAGGCCCTTTTGGGGAGGAACGTATTTTCCGAAAGAACAATGGAAAGAAATACTGAATAGCATTATTCAATTGTATTCAACCCAAAGGGAAAAGCTGCTGCAACAGGCTTCCGAGATTACGGAGGGGATAAAAAGAAATGATTTTATTAATCCGGATGCCGGGACCTCAGGCTTTGATAAAGAGATGACTGATGATATGGTTCAGCATTTTTCTGCTCGTTTCGACAACCTTGAAGGGGGCTCAAAAGGTGCTCCGAAATTCCCAATGCCCAATAATCTTTTGTTTCTGCTCAGGTATTATTCACAAAGTCGTAAACCTGAGTTTTTGGCACACGTGGAATTGACCCTTAAAAAAATGGCAGCTGGCGGAATTTATGATCAGATTGGAGGTGGATTTGCCCGTTATTCGGTCGATGAGCACTGGCATATACCTCATTTTGAAAAAATGCTGTACGACAATGCCCAGCTTGTATCACTTTATTCTGAGGCGTACAAATTGACAAAGGATGAACAATACAAAGACATCATTATCGAAACACTTGAATTTGTAAAACGGGAATTGACAAGTCCGGAGGGAGGTTTTTATTCGTCGTTGGATGCTGACAGTGAAGGAGTAGAAGGAAAATATTACGTATGGGAAAAGAACGAACTGGAAGATTTATTGGGTCAGAATGCACCGATTATTATTGATTATTTTGGGATCGATCAGGATGCATACTGGGAGAACGGGAAAAATGTGTTAATAAAAGCTGTGACCATTTCCCAACTTGCCGAAAAATATAATAAACCGGAAGAAGTAGTTAGGAATTTAATTTCAGAAAGCAGGGAAAAATTACTTTCAAAACGATCGGAAAGAGCCAGACCGGATCTGGATGATAAAATTCTCACTTCCTGGAATGGATTGATGGTGAAAGGATACGTTGATGCCTATCTGGCAACAGGTAAAAATGAATACCTGGAATGTGCAGTAAAAAATGCGAATTTTCTCCTGAAAAACATGAATACCCCGAATGGCGGATTATACCGTAGTTATAAAGAAGGAAAATCAACCGTTATCGGTTTTTTGGAGGATTATGCTTTTGTTGCTAGAAGCTTTCATCCTGCTTTACGAGGTAACATTCGAAGAGAAGTGGCTCCTTCAGGCCCAAACATTCTTAGAATATGCCATCAAACATTTTTATGATGAAGAAAATGGCATGTTTTATTTTACTTCAAATGAAGAACCCGGCCTGATTGCAAGAAAATTTGATGTGATGGATAATGTAATTCCCTCAGCAAATTCATCGTCTTGCAAACTCATTGTTTTTAATGAGTCTGATTACTTGAGCATGAAAATTACCGAAAAATTGCAGATAAAATGCTGCATCGTATTGCAGATAAAATGCAGCACTATCCATCCGCTTTTTCCAACTGGGGAATCCTCGCACTGTGTCTGATTTATCCGTTTTATACTGTTGCGGTCATTGGTGAAAATGTATTTAAAATACTTGCAGAATTGAATGCGATTACCTTCCGCAGATCACCAGATGCGGCTCGACAACAAAGAGCACTTTACCAGTTCTGCAAAACAAATTTAAATGGAATAGAAACCTTTATCTATGTTTGCTCGGAAAAGGATTGTAAACTTCCGGTAGATTCAGTGAAAGAAGCATTATCAGAAATTACCATCAGTCTGTAGTCGTTATTATTCATACTTTCACATGAAATTAAATACACAAAAGTCTCGGCAGAAAATTTTGACACGAACTAAAAAGAAATCAATTGCTGGAAGGAATTAAAAAAATATGGAAGCCTGACGTTTACCAGGGAAACGGGAATAAAAAAAACTATTTTGAAGGCTGGTATTTCAAACTTGCTGATAAAGATTCAAAAAACCTATATGCTATTATTCCCGGAATTTCGTTTGAGCCAAATAACGAGCATGCATTTATACAGGTTTTAAATGGTAAAACTGCAGAATCCTGGTATTTAAGCTTTAAACCTGAGCATTTTTCATTTTCTAAAAAGGAATTTTCACTATCTATTGGCGATAATCATTTTACCGGAACCGGCATCAGACTGAATATAAATCAGGATTCGCTTAAATTGTCGGGAGAAATCAGGTTCGGAAAACTGCATCCCTGGCCGGTAAAATATTTATCTCCCGGAGTAATGGGATGGTATGCCTTTGTGCCATTTATGGAATGCTACCACGGCGTTTTAAGCTTTTATCATGACCTGTCAGGTAATCTTGTGGTAAATGGAAATGAACTGAACTTTGATGGAGGTAATGGATACATCGAAAAGGACTGGGGGACTTCATTTCCGGGATATTATATATGGATACAATCGAATCATTTCGAAAAACAAAATGTTTCGCTGATGGCTTCGGTAGCTAATATACCATGGCTGGGAAGTTCTTTTGATGGATTTATTATTGGACTATCTATCAACGAAAAATTATTCAGGTTCACCACGTATACCGGTGCAAAGATAAAGAAGCTTCGCTTTGACAATAACAAAGTCGAAATACATGCAGCTGATAAAAACTATCGGCTGGAAATTGATAGCTCGTCAACAAAGAAATACAGGTCTTTTAAAAGCACCTAAACTTGGAGCGATGAATGAACGGGTAAGGGAGAGCATGACTTCGGTTGTGGAAGTTAAGCTTTATAAAACCAATCACCCGGTGAATGAACTTTTATTTTCAGGAACAGGTATGAATACAGGGGTAGAAATAGGAGGGGAAATTGAAAAATTAAAACAAACAAGCTGATTTTATCCATCCCTCATCTGAATAAATCAAAAGTCTGTTATTATTAAAGTGTTTAAAAGAAATGGTTCCTGAAAAAAACAACATTATCATTTTCGATGGTTGGTGCAACCTATGCGGCTGGACGGTCAGGTTTATTAAAAAACACGATCATTCTAACAAATTCGTTTATGTCAGCATTCAATCACCAGAAGCAAAGGAATTGGAGAAAAGATACCAGGTTGACCCGGAAAAATCGGATTCAGTCATTTATATCGAAAATGGTAAAGCTTTTATAAAATCAGAGGCCTTCTTCAGGATTGCAAAACAGTTGGGCGGGCTTTACAAATGGCTCAATGTTTTCAAATTCATTCCCCAAACACTCTCCGATAAAATTTATGACTTTATAGCCCGAAACAGGTACAAATGGTTTGGGAAAAAAGACAGTTGCACAATGGAGAATAATTGATCAATAAAGAAATTCTGTCAGTTATTTTCTCAGTTAAAATTTACACCCCATATCTTTCCGCAGATCAAAATACAACCTGCACAATTTATTTGAGTTGTGCTATCAATTTGGAACCTGGCTCTGTTTGCCCTGGTTATTAAGCCAGATGTCATTTTTATCCTGATTGCTGATCTGTCCATCCAAATTATAATCGGAAGATAAATAGCCTGTTGATCCTACCAATATTGACCAAAAGCTGTTTTTATCAGCAGAATTGACAGCTACCATCTGAATTTCCATCACCACCTGCCATACCCCAAAGCCCCGGATCAGCGCTATCTAATTGAAAATATCCGTTTGAATTGCCGTAAATTTTGCTCGGATCATCGGAAAAATTATAACTGTAAAATCCGCCTGATTTAGTCAGCGCATTCGACGACATGATGCCGAGGTGGTTTCTGTGCCAGACTACAACATAAAGGTTCTGGCTGATCATTACCGGAAAGGTCAGTCTGCTTGAGCCGTCAGTTTCTACTATGGAACCATCACTCAGTAGAAAACCGGCTTTTTCTGCAATCTTTGTTCCGCTTGTGGCGGCATTTGCAGAAGCGGCATCTCTCAGCTCAACCAGAATCCAGTCAACAACCTGATTATTTGGTATCGATGCAACGCTTTCGGTTCCATTATAATTCCACGGCGAACCGGAATAAGGCTGATTTAGGGGTAAAAATTCCGGGTTTAAAGAAGTTGACATGGTGGTAGACCCTGTATATGCCCCTTGAAGAAAGATTGTCAAATCAAGCTCGACAGGATTGTATATCAGTTGAATGTCATCATAATATGCAATGGTTCCCACATGAGCTGTTAAGCCCGCAGAGCTAACCACAAAAAGAATATAGGCAGGAGTATTACTGTTAAAATAATTAAAAGGAGCTGAATACCTTGTCCATGTTGAGGTTGAATTAGCGATATCCAGTTGAGCCAGTGCGATCCAGTTTGCCTGGGTATCATCAGGAATTTTTGCAGTGCCGGTATGGAGAATTGCTTTAACCTGGGCAATGTCTCCGCTGACAGAAGTATATTTTACCCAGATGGCAACACTATCTGGTTTTTGGGTCAATGGTGTATTCCATTGACTATTTGTTATATCTGTAAAGACCCAGCCGGTTCCTGAAATATCGGCATGTACCCTTCCATTGGTGACCAAGCCTGAGGCAACTATGCCTAAAACACTTGCATTATATAGTTTTACGGAATAAGTACCTGTATGTGCATCTGTACTTTTATCCCAATTATAAGGAGCAAGATTATTAATAAGTGACCCACCGTCTGATGTTTTAATAGTACTCCAGTCAACCGGTTCCTGCACCGTCAGACCTGAAATCGTTTCCCAGTTTTCAAAGCTTGCATTTTCAGGTTGCTGCTGACTGAATATTTGTCCGGTTAAGAGAATATTGATTAATAGGGCTATGCTTATTTTTAAAGTAGTAATTGGTTTCATGAGCGATACGATTTAAATTAAATTATTAAAATTTTCTTTGTTTTACCTGAAGGTTTAATGAATTAGTACTTGATTATTTTTTGTGAAAGGTTAACTGAAGGACCTGTAATCCGGCACATATAAACGCCTGCAGGCAGGTCGATTTTAATTTTATTTGTGTTGACCGGTACAAACTGCTGATTCATTACCATCCTGCCTGTGATATCATACAGCATCAGTTCTGCAGGCCCGTCCGGTAATCTGCCGCTTGATTGGAATACCAGATAATCGCCTGATAAATAAATGCGACTACACGATTCTGAATTCGTATTGACGCTTGTATTATTGTAGATAAATTCAAGATCATCCAGATAAAGGATGCTTCCTTGTTTTGAATTTGCAGCATCACCGGCAAAAATGGCAAAAAGAACATACTCGGGAGTTTGGTTGTTCAGGTAAACGAAAGGCACTGCTAACCGCGTCCATCCATCTATTTGTGAAGGTATGCCAATTGATGCAACGGCAATCCAATCGGTTTGTGTTGAATCGGCTATTTTAGCTGTATCACTGTGCAAAACAGCAGTAACGTGCGCCAGATCATTATCCTGTGGAAAATATTTAACCCAAACCGCCATACTGTCGGGCTTATCTGTGAACGGTGTATTGAATTCCGGAAGGGAATCGATCGTATACACATATGCATCAGAAGGTGGTAAAGTTGCATGTACCCTACCATTGGTAATCGTTCCTGGTGCGACAAAGATCAGGATCGTATCATTCTCCAGTTTTACGGAATACATTCCCGAATGAGCATCTGTGCTGCGTTTAAGCGTGACCGGAATAACGTTGTTGATTATAATACCTCCGTCGGATGATTTGAGTGAATTCCAACCAACAGGCTCAAGTGTATCCGGCCCGAACCCAAACTGTTCCCAGTTTTCAAATCCGGGGTTTTCGGGTTGCTGTTGCGAATAGGCATTATGTAAAAAAGTTATGAATACGACAGTGACAAAAAGAAGTAAATTATATTTCATACAGATTATTTTTATTCAAGAATATTTAATGAAGACAAAAGTATTTAAAAAATCATTGTTTTTTATCGATAAAAATTTCATCTGCTTCTACAAACTTTTTTATCTATGCTGATTTTTCCGAACTAAAAGAATGAATTGAAATATTAACTTAACGAACGGATTATTGTTCAATTATCTATTCATCCGAAAACTCCTGCAGCAGTTTTCGATAGGCAGAAAATACGGTGGCCCGTGATACAAATCCAAAATACTTCCCGTTTTTAATGACCGGGAGGTTATAATTGCCTGTTTCGCTGAATTTATTTGTTACTTCTTCCATTGTGTCATCGGGACTTACAGAAATTTCAGGCATAAACATCAGGTCCTTCATGTAGGTTGAGTCATATATTTCGCGATCGAAAATTATCCCTCGGATATCATTAATGAAAATAATGCCATAAAAGCGTTTCTCTTCATCAATTACAGGGAACACATTTCGTTGCGATTGCTTAACGATTTTAACGAAATCGCCAAGCGTATCATCCGGATGAACAGTACTGAAATTCGTTTCGATCAGATTTTTTACTTTCATCAGCGTCAGCATGGCTTTGTCTTTATCATGTGTGAGAAGCTCTCCTCTTTCGGCAAGCCGTTTTGCATAAATTGAATGCGGCTCAAAATAACGGATGGTAAGAAAGGAAATGGTCGCCGTAATCATGAGCGGCGTCAGCAACTCGTAGCCGCCGGTAATTTCAGCAATCAGAAAGATCCCTGTCAGTGGAGCATGCATCATCCCCGACATCACCCCAGCCATACCGACAAGGGTAAAATTATTTTCCGAAACACTGAATCCGGGAAGTAAATTCAGTACCCTTGCTGTAAAAAAGCCGGCTATACCGCCCATAAAAAGTGAAGGGGCAAAAATACCTCCCACTCCTCCGCTCCCATTTGTAACCGCCGTCGCCACCGCCTTGAAAATGAGAATTAAAAATACGATCAAAAGGAAAAACCATGGATTTTCTCCCATCGAATGAAAAAGTCCTTCATTTACAAGCTCATTGGAATGACCATTCAGCATTTCCTGCAGCATCGGATATCCTTCACCAAACAATGAAGGGAAAACAAAGATTAGTACCCCTAAAATAATCCCGCCGACAATTATTTTTTTATATTGATTCGTCACCTTTCTGAATCGCGCTTCGATGGCCATGGTGGTTCGTGTAAAATAGAGGGAAGCAAATCCGGTAAAAATCCCTAAAAGAATGAAGGCTGGGATATTCCTGAGATCGAAAGGCTCCGTAACCTGAATTAAAAACAGAACCGATTTTCCGCTTAAAAAATAAGCAACAACGGCAGCAGTAACCGCCGAAATAAGCAACGGAATAAGCGAAGCAAGTGTCAGGTCGATTAAAAGGACTTCAATGGCAAAAACAATGGCAGCAATGGGTGATTTGAAAATGCCGGCAATGGCTCCGGCTCCACCGCAACCGATGAGCAGGATCAGGCTTTTATGATTCAGGTGGAAAAGTCTCCCGAGGTTTGAACCGATGGCCGATCCGGTCAGCACAATCGGAGCTTCCAGCCCTACGGATCCTCCAAAGGCGACTGTGAGCGTGCTTCCTATCATGGAAGAATAGGTGTGATGAGGTTCCAGGATTCCTTTCCTCCTCGAAATGGCGTACAGGATCAGGCTTATTCCGTGACTAATGTCCTTTTTAATAAAAAGCTTCAGAAACAGAACCGTAAGCGTAATCCCTATAAGCGGAAGTGCAAGGTAAAGGAAGTTTTCCTTTTCAAACTGAAAACCTTTCGAAATCCAGTAAAAGGTATAATGAACCAGGTTTTTGAGAACCACTGCAGCCAAACCGCTTAGAATCCCGATAATAAAACTCAGAACAATGATCAACTGGCGGTTGTTGAGCTTCCTGTTTCTCCAGATAGTTAGTCTGTCAATGAAATCCGGTCTTTTCAATGATATTTTTTTAGATCAAGGATGCAAATATATCAATCTTCTGAAAAGTCTTTTAAAAGCTCCCTGTACTTCGAAAAAACATTGGCCCGCGAAACGAAGCCAATGTATTTGTTGTTATCGAGCACAACAAGGTTATACTTGCCTGAATGCTGGAATTTATGGGCAACTTCCTCCATCGGTTCATTTAACTGTATAACATTTGTAGGCCTGAACATAAGGTTTCTTACGGATGTAATGTCGTACAATTCAGGTTTAAACATAATGTGTCTTACCTGATCCATGAGGATGATTCCCTGAAAGTTTTGTTTTTCATCTACCACCGGGAAAATGTTGCGGGAAGAATCAGAAATCACTTTGACCAGATCGCGCAATGTTGCATCCGGATGGATTACCGTAAAATTTGTTTCGATGAGTGAGTTGATATTCATCATCGACAGTACAGCCTTGTCCTTGTGGTGAGTGATCAGACCGATCGTCTTTGATAACTGGATGGTATAGACCGAATTGGGTTCAAAAAATTTAACGGTGGCATACGAAATGGTTGCTACGATCATCAACGGCATAATCAATTGGTATCCGCCCGAAATTTCAGCGATCAGGAAGATAGCTGTAAGCGGCCCGTGAATGACTCCCGAAATCAATCCGGCCATACCCACTAGGGCAAAATTACTGATCGGAAGATTTCCCAAACCGAAATAATTAACGGTTAATGCAAATAGCAATCCAACATGCGCTCCGGTAAATAATGTTGGTGCGAAGATTCCGCCAATTCCTCCCGCTCCGAACGTTGCCGAGGTAGCGATGACTTTGAATAGGGAGATTATCACCAAAAGGATCAGTACAGCAGGCATGCTGTTTCTGAATTCGTAAAAAAAGCTGTTATCGAAAAGCGAATAGTAATTGCCGCTTAAGCTTGAATTGATGGTTTGATAACCTTCACCAAACAGAGCCGGGAAAAGAAAAACAAGAAGACCCAGCAAGGAACCTCCGGTGACAATGCGCGCCACCCAGCTTTTGATCCCACTGAATTTTTTCTGTGCATAGGCAATGGTGCGGATAAAATAAATCGAAAAAAGCGCAGTAATTACACCCAGAACCAGGTAATACGGCACATTGCTCATATTAAACGTATCTTTTACGTCAAACGGATACAAGACATTCTGTCCCAGGAAAAAATAAGAGGTAAGGGCGGCCACCACAGAGGAAGTGAGCAAAGGTACCAGCGACGACATGGTCAGGTCGAGCATGATGACTTCAAGTGCAAATACGATGGCAGCAATAGGCGCTTTAAAAATAGCCGACATAGCGCCAGCACTGGCAAACCCAAGAAGAGAAACAATCTGTTTGTAATTCAGGTGGAGCACTCTGCCGACATTCGAACCGATGGCTCCGCCTGTTGCCACTGTGGGGCCTTCCAACCCGACCGAACCGCCGAAACCCACTGTAAGTGAACTTGAAATAATGGATGAATAGAGGTTATGGGGTTTCATGATGCCATTGGTCTTCGAAATGGCATACAATACGTTTGGAACCCCGTCGCCAATAGGCTCTTTTATAATGAACTTGATGAAAATCATGACGATGATGATGCCAATTACAGGGTATGCGATGTAGAGATAATTCCCATAGCTTTCAGAAAATGACCCTGTAAGAAGCTGCTGGATGAAATGAACCGAATTCTTTATGATAACGGCACCCATACCACTGAGAAATCCGATAATCACACTTAAAATGAGTATAAACTGACGGTCGGTAATGTGTTTGACACGCCAGTTCGTAATGTGCTCAACCCAGGTTTTCATCTTCATAAAGTGCGCTAAAATAAAGAATTTTTTAATTGAGGGACAAGCGGTTTAAAATTGTAAAAGATGCCAGGATAAATTTAACTATTTTAGCAGCATGGCGATAAAAATTATTACATACAATGTTAACGGCATCAGGGCGGCAGTACAGAAGGGATTGCTTGAATGGCTGAACGCTGCCGGACCCGACATTCTTTGTGTTCAGGAAACCAAAGCTCAGCCTGAGCAGATTCCTGTTTCTGAATTTGAAAAACTGGGCTACAAGTCATTTATTTACTCGGCAAAGAAGAAAGGCTACAGTGGCGTGGCAATTTTTACAAAAACTGAACCTGATTATGTAGAGTACGGAATGGGAATAGAAAAATACGATGATGAAGGAAGAATGATCCGGGCTGATTTTGGAAACATATCGGTGATGAGCGTATATCACCCTTCCGGTTCGAGCGGCGATGCGCGTCAGGCATTTAAAATGCAATGGCTGGGTGATTTTCAAACATATATCACAAAACTGAAGAAGCAGCGTCCCGGCCTTGTTCTTTCCGGCGACTTTAATATCTGCCATAAACCTATCGACATTCATGATCCTATTGGCAATGCCAAAAGCTCTGGTTTTTTACCTGAAGAACGGGAATGGATGTCGGGCTTTATGGAAACGGGTTTTGTCGATTCGTTCAGGCATTTTAATAAGGAGCCGCATCAATATTCCTGGTGGAGCTTCAGGGCAAATGCACGGGCACGAAACCTGGGCTGGCGGATCGATTACAATATTGTAAGCGATTCACTGGAAAAGAAACTAAAGCGTTCGTTGATCCTGCCGCAGGCCAAACATTCCGACCATTGCCCGGTGGTACTGGAGATGGATTTTTGAAATGAAATTTGTGGAAATTCATTGAAATTCTGAATAAGATTGACAAAACGTGATTCAAATCTTTGGTTCCGCCACTAAAGTTCTAAGAAAAACAAAGTTATTCGAACCTGCTTTTTTTCCTTTGTGAACCTTTGCGTCTTAGAGTCTTCGTGGCAAAAAATAATTTTTCTCTTCACCAGAGAAGGGATATTAAATGGAGAATACTTCTTTCAGAATAATTGTTTTATTAATTCTTCTTTGCTTATCTCAAGGTGGTCGGCAATATCTTTCAAAATGTTTGACAGCGTGCCTATTTTTACAGGATTATGGTCAGGGATAGTGATATGATGCATTCCGTTTATTTCTGTCGTTAATCTTATATGACTACCAATTTGCCTGGTAGGTTTATACCCGAATTTTTTAAGTTTTGAAATGAGGTCTTTCCCTGATAAATTTCGTGGAGTTTTGGTCATGCCGCAAATACTTCTTCTTTTATATAATGCAGACGAACAACTTTTGGTGCGTTTTCTTCAAAATGGCAGTGAATAGCTTCTTTGATATTTTCCCTGAGCTCTTCAATGCTGTCTCCTTCGGTAAATATAGAATATCCAAGTGCCTTGGCTTCGAAACCCCCTTCAGGAGAATCTTCAACGATAAATATAATTTCCAGCATTACTTTCTTTTTTACAAAATTACGAAAATCTATCGTAAACGTTTTTCTGTCGTTCATTTTTCATAAAAGGAAAACCGGACAAATTAATTCCCTACTCTTATTTCAATATTTATTTCAATGTATTTCTTTACTATCACCTCACCATTATCGCCTTTTTCACTATCATTTTACCATTAGCAATCGAGCTTATAAAAATAAATCCCCGCAGTTACCTTTTCCCCGGATTCATTTTCGCCGTACCAGTTCACTTTGTGCGTTCCGGGTGGAAATGATTCATTATTAATGAGCTGTTTAACCCGGTTGCCTTTTGAATTAAAGATCAATAGTGAAATTGCAGCAGATTTACTTTTTATTTCAAATTCAATAGTGGTTGAGCCTGAAAAAGGATTTGGGTAATTGCTCAGCGTCAGGAATTGTGAAGTTGTAGGTAAAATTTCGGTTTCCTCTTCGTTAATCCCAGTCAGCAATGTATCGCTTCGGGGATGAACCACTCCATCAACATCCATAAATCTCGGCCACCAATAAGTAGATGTAGTACTGCAAATGCCGTCTCCTATTGTATCGATCGGAAATCCAAAAGTCGTATCAACCCCAAGAAAACAATTATCAAGAAAACCGCCATCAAATACAAACACATTGTAATTAATATCTCCTCCATTAAACCAAAAACCTGTAACAGAAGACGGCATTATATCACACCCATAAATCAAAGGAGATGGATAATTTATAGTATCAGGCATTCCATACCAGGGATTACACCATACAGCAATGCTATTAATAAGATGCTCAAATTTGCAATAGCTTACTATCGGATAGCTTTGACCTGCACAAGAGATGCCAGAACCTCCACCAGTGTCATCAGGAGTAATCATGTAACATATTGTACAGTGGTCAATTATTGGAGATGAGTTTTCACAATATATTGCACTACCGTAAGCATATCCACTTCCACCATAGTCAGTTGCACCCCGAATAGTACAATTCTTCAAAAAACTTTGCTTTGATGTGTCATAAAATTTAATTCCATTCCATACAGAACCACTCGAGATATTATACATTGGATCGCCCAATATTATTTTTTTATCTGAATTTCCAATGGCTATTAAACAACCATAGATCTTTATACCCCGAAAATTATAATTGTCACTAATAAATTTTAAAATTTCCCCAGGTAATATATTCAGGGTATCGTTTTCTAAAATAATTATATCTGTAGTTATTTCGTACATTCCGGTTGATCCGTTATAGGTTATACCTGGACTAAGCACTGTCAATGTATCCATTGTATAGCATATACCTTCATTGGAAGACGTCCACGCCAGAAGGCTGCCTTTAAAACTTAAAATTAATGCCGCGACCAGGAAAAGCATAAAAGGTTTCATAATTCCAAAAGTTTATTTGCTCCCAAACAAAATACATTGAGGACACTAAGATAATAAAATAATCGGTAAGTCAAATTCTCTATTTCATAAATGCGCATCATTTACCGTGCTTCGGCCTGAAACACCGCAGTATCATTGAGTGGCTTTCATGCGCAAGATATTCACAAGCTTATCGAGGGACTTATTAAAAAGAAAAATGAAGTGGTGTAAGGGGCAAAGCCCAAAAAATCTGGCCTGTTTTTTTAGGATAATACATACCAACCTTTCAACCAATCCCGTTCAACCAATTAATGTATCCTTCCAGTTAATTAATATATTCTTCCAATCAATAAATATATTAATCCAATATACATAATTATTGATCCATTTCATAAATATTTAAATAAATATAAAATAAATATCATTAAAATTAACAATAATATTAGTCTATATTATAAATATATTTATCCACTTTATAATTCAAATAATTTAGTAACTTTGTATCCAATCAATCCAACCCTTAAAACAACACGATCATGATAAACATTGGAGACATCATCAAAGAACACTGTAGACTGAACAAAATTTCCGTTTATTCCCTGGCTTCTCGGTTAAATCTTACACCTCCCGTGCTTTACAAAGCCATACGCTTGAATAATTTCACCGTCGCCCGTTTAGATCAGATATCAAAAGCCCTTAGCCATAACTTTTTTGTTTATTTTGTCCAAAACACAGGAACTTCAGAGGAAAACTCCCTGAAACTATCAAACGAAAATAAGGAGTTAAAGGTAAAAGTCGCATCCCTGCAAAAGGAAATAGCTTATCTGCAGGAAATAAACAGCCTGCTTAAAGCCAGTCTTCCCTAAAAGCCAATCGCCAATAGCCAAAGGCAATCCAACTTTTACTAATTTTGCATAAATTTTAACGCTAGTGAAAATACTCCTTGTCGGTAATCCGCGAACGGTAATGGGCTTCAACCGCCTCACCAAAATACCCAGCCTTAACCTGGCTTCACTGGCAGCAAACACTGATGAAGGTTCAGCAGAAATTAAAATTGCCGACCTGGTCGTAAAAGATAAAGATCCGAAAGGGGCATTGCTCAAAGTCCTCAAATCCTTTCAACCGGATGCGGTAGGGTTTACAGCCATGAGCTTTCAATATAAAACTGCCCTCGAACTGGCAAAGCTGACAAAAACACATTTAAAAAATGCGGTCACGCTTTTAGGTGGTTATCATGCAACAGCCGATCATGAAAACATTCTGCTAAGCCCGGACCATGAATATTTCGATATCCTGATCGATGGTGAAGGCGAGGTGCCGTTCAGCGAACTGGTAAAGAAACTAAGCAAAGGGCATGATCACAGCGAAATTCCGGGAATAACCTTCAGAAAAAATGGAAGCATCGTACACAATCCGAGGCCTGACCTGTTGCCTGTCGATAAGATCAACATCCCTCTCAGGAATGCCCGCATTTATAAAAAAGGATTTCACATGATGGGCATGCCGTCGGATGTTATTGAAACTTCGCGCGGTTGTGTATTCGACTGTAATTTCTGCAGCATCCGCTACATGTACGGCAAATCGTTTCGTAAATTTTCCATCGAACGTATCCTGCTCGATCTTGAGGATGCAAAACGGCATGGTGCAAAAGCCGTTTTCATTGCTGACGACAACATCACCCTTGATGGCAAACGTTACCTGAAGCTTTGCGAGGAAATCGCGAAAGGCGAAACTCAACCTTACATTTGCGGTTCAGGCCAGCGTGCAGGGCATCCGTAAAACCCCCGGATTGGCTGAAGCGATGGCTAAAGCGGGGACAAAATTCGTATTCCTCGGCATCGAAAATGCTTCGGATGATGCACTGTCGTTCATGCAGAAGAGCAATCAGCTGAAAAGCTCCGATACCATCGAAGTTGTAAAAGAGTTAAAAAAGTACGGAATGCTTGTGGTCGGCGGATTCATCTTTGGATATCCCGAAGATACAAAGGAAACGATGAAGAATAATTTCAACTATGCAAAGAATATCGGGGTAGATATCCAGCTCTTTAATATCCTTACACCACATTTACGAACAGAACTCAGGGACGAGCTTATTGAAAAAGGCCTTGTCACCAATTTAACAGACTATACAAAATACAATCACTATGCTTCCAATGTAAAAACGAACCATTTAAGTGCTGAGGAACTTTATAAGATCAGGAATAAACTCGATGCCCGTTTTCCTGTCGAGTCGGGAGCGATATTCAGATTGTTCAGGGCATATCCCTGGTTTTTTACTACACTCATGTTTAAGATGCTGAAGGACGAACCACAAAATTGGTTTAACTTTACCACTGGATTTTTAAAAAGAAATGTTTAAGTTTTTTATCTCATGAAATTAGTTCGAAATAGTATCCTGTTTTTCACTGTTTTAATCCTGGTGATCACTGCGTGTAAGAAAAAAGACGAGCAGGAACCTGTCACTCCTGTAAAATATTCGGTAGTAAAAGTACAGACTGCCTTTGGCGACTTTCGGATATGGCTTTATGATGTTACGCCTCTTCACCGTGACAATTTTCTGCATCTTGTGACGACCGGTTTTTATGACAGCCTGTTATTTCACAGAGTTGTCGATGATTTTGTGATACAAGGCGGAGATCCCGAAGGAACCGGATATGGCGGACCCGGTTATACTATACAGGCCGAGATCATCGATACCATGCACCATGTTTATGGTTCGGTAGGCGCAGCACGGCTGGCTGATAATGTAAATCCTGAAAGGCGATCGAATGGTTCCCAGTATTACATTGTTTGCGATCCGGATGGAGAACCGCTGCTTGACGGAAAGTACACTGTGTTCGGTATCGTGTTTCAGGGGATGGATGCCGTTTATGCCATTTCAAAAGTTGCGGTTGATTCAAATAATCGCCCGCTTAATGATGTTTACATGAAAAAGCTGGTAACAGAAGAGTATACCAAAGATGAATTAAAAAATAATTTTAATTTTACGATTCCCTAACCCTGTTTTAATCCTGAATTTTATATCCAGGGAATTTACTTACAAATTTTCCCACCAAACCATTTTTCTCTTTTTGTGCAATTTTAATGCCTTTAAACTGTAACTTATTTACGTGAAGTAAGTTAAAACCAGAAATAATCATTTTTATGAATTCGGATATTGTACATGAACCCAATAAATTCTATAAAATAGTCGGAGATTCCGAATGTTGTCTTGAATACGAGATGCACGATGACGATACCATTATTTTTTACCATACTTATGTTCCTGAACCTGTTCGGGGAAGAGGCTTTGCAATGGAAGTAATCAGGGAAGGGTTGGATTTTGCAGTTTCAAAAAATCTGAAGGTGATAGCGGTGTGTTCTGCAGTACGAACATTTATTTTACGTAATCCGAAATATACTGTTCTTCTGAGATAGCAATACCCAGAATGGATATTGCTAATTATTATAGAGGGAATTGGAAAAAAAAAGCCCGATTTTATCGGGCTTTCATTATAAAAAAGTTTATCTGCAGCAGGTCAGATCTCCCATGTCTTCCCACTCTTCAGTAAATCGTCAACACATTTTATGGGACTTGATTCTTTTTCCGATTCGATAATTTCCTCCATCCTCGATTCAAAAGTAAAATCCGTTACTGATCTGATTACTCCAACGGCTATAGGAAAAACAGGAGGTGCCATTTTTGATAACATCACATGAATTCCCGTATCCCGTTCATATTTGTCATGCACCAAAAGATCTTTCTCTTTAATTCCGTTTTCTCCAAGTTTTACTACTTCAAGACGAGTTCCTTTTAATACGATGCCTTTATCATTTTCCTTACCGAAAATCATAGGTTCTCCGTGTTTCAGATGAATCTGGTTTTCATCCTTGGTTTCGCGTGAAGCAATTTCAGCATGAACATTATTAAAAAAGATTACACAATTCTGAAGGATTTCGATAAGAGAAGTTCCTTTGTGTTTTGCAGCTTCAAGCATCACTTCCGTCATCATTTTCGGATTGTTATCTACAGTTCGAGCAAAAAAGGTACCCTGTGCGCCTATTGCAAGTTCTCCTACATTAAAAGGATGTTCAATTGTTCCCTGCGGGGAAGTTTTCGTCTTTTTCCCTGCAGGCGTTGTAGGTGAATATTGTCCTTTGGTCAATCCGTAGATCTTATTATTAAAGAGCATAATATTGATATCAATATTTCTCCTGAGGACATGAATAAAGTGATTTCCTCCAATTGCAAGAGAATCACCGTCACCGGTTATCATCCATACATTCAGTTCAGGATTTGTGATTTTTATCCCGGTGGCAAGCGGTGCAGCTCTCCCGTGGATGCCATGAAATCCGTATGTTTTTACATAATAGGGGAACCGTGATGAACAACCGATTCCGGAGACAACAACGATTTTTTCTTTTTTTATTCCAAGTTCAGGAAGTACTTTGAGAAAGGAAGAAAGAATGGCGTGGTCGCCGCAACCCGGGCACCACTTTACCATTTGATCACTTACAAAGTCTTCTTTTGTAAGAACAGAATTTTCTATTGTTTCAATTGCCATGATTATTTTTCCTCTAATAATTGGTTGAAATAATCTACCAATTCTTTTACCATAAATGGGAGACCCTGAATTTTATTGTATTGTTCAAATTTGAATTGCTGGAAATTCATCCGTAAGTAAAGTACAAACTGTCCGAGGTTTAATTCAGGAACAACAATTTTTTTAAACCGGCTGAAGATTTCTGCGGTGTTCTTGGGTAAAGGTTGAATATTGTGAAAGTGCGCAAGACTTATTTTTTTCCCCTGTTGCAGCATCTCCTGAACAGCCTCGATCATGTTTCCATGGGTTCCTCCCCAGCTGACTACAAGCAGGTCACCGGAGGGTGGTCCCAAAACTTCCTGGGGTTTGATGTAATTTGCCACACGGGCTACTTTCTCAGCCCTGTATTCGCTCATGAGTTGATGATTGTCGGGATCGTGCGACACATTTCCTTTTATATTCTCTTTTTCCAGTCCGCCTATACGGTGACGCAATCCGTGTGTTCCCGGAATCGCCCACCTTCTGTTTAATCGTTCCGGATCTCTTTTGTACGGAAAGTAGTCCGGATCATCTGCAGCAACAATGGGCGGATTGATTGACGCAAGATCAGCCATTCTTGGAATTTTAAAAACTTCCGAACCGTTTGCCAGGTAGCCATCGGTAAGTAAAATTACCGGCGTCATATGTTCCATAGCAATTTTAGCAGCTTCGTAAGCATAATAAAAACAATTTGAGGAAGATGATGCGGCAATCACTACAACAGGTGCCTCTCCGTTTCTTCCGAAAAGAGCCTGGAGAAGGTCGGATTGTTCTGATTTTGTAGGCATACCCGTTGATGGCCCGGCACGCTGAACATCAACAATTACGATCGGTAATTCCGTCATAACAGCTAATCCAATGGCTTCCGATTTAAGTGACAATCCCGGACCCGATGTGCTCGTCACCGCAAATGCACCGGCAAAACTAGCCCCTATGGAGGAAACAATCCCTGCGATTTCATCTTCTGCCTGAAGTACCTTTGCCCCCAAAGATTTATGTTTTGAAAGCTCCTGTAAAATTTCAGTAGCCGGGGTTATCGGGTATGAACCAAGGAACAATTTTCTGCCCGATTTTTCAGATGCAGCTAAAAGTCCCCAGGCTGTTCCTATATTACCTGTAATGTTTCTGTAAATCCCTTTTTCGAGCGGTGCAGGTCCAACTTTGTATGTTATGGAACTTAATGCTTCCATGGTATCCGCAAAATTGTAACCGGCTCTGAGAATGATCTTATTCGACTGAACAATCAATGGGTTTGCTTTAAACTTTTGCTCAAAATATTCATCAGCAGAAGCAAAATCACGGTTGAAAATAAAGAACATGATGCCCAGAGCAAACATATTACGGCTTTTCAGCACCATTTTATTATCCAATCCCAGGTCTTCTACACTTTTTTTTGTCAATTCACTTATCGGAGCTTTGATAACATTGTAGGCTTTCAGCGAATCATCATCAAGCGGGTTGTTTTGGTAGCCAGCTTTCTCAAGTGATTTATCGTTAAAAGTATCCGTATCTACTATGATCGTTCCACCCTTTTTTACCCATAACAGGTTCTTTTTTAAGGGAGCCGGATTCATTGCAATTAATACATCAGCCAAATCACCAGATGTGTAAATGCTTTTATGACCGAAATGAATCTGGAACCCGGAAACACCTGCAATTGTACCTTGTGGAGCCCTGATTTCTGCCGGATAATCAGGGAAGGTAGCAAAATCATTTCCGGCAATAGCCGCTGCATCAGAAAAAAGTGCACCGGTAAGCTGCATCCCGTCTCCCGAATCTCCCGCAAATCGCACAACTACAGTCTCTAATTCTACGACCTTTTGTCGTTTAATATTCATTATAAAGAATTTAAAATCGGGGCAAATTTAAAGGTTTTATTTTGTACTACTCATAGAATTCATTATAAATTTTTTGGATTGATTATCACTGCAATTACAAGTCATTTTTAAGCCAACAGGGTAATCGTCCCCAACGCCTGCCCCAATGATTTGCTTTTTCTCACAATTATATAATCAATCCTGAAATCTAAAAAAATGTTAAATATTCAAAAACTACTGTATGGTATTGCAAGATATTCATTTTTCAATCGTTCATACGAATATTGATTTTGAAATGGTTTATACATGCAAACGGTATGTATTAAAATTGTAAAAATTATCCTAAATAGGGATTTTGCAGAATAGGATATTTAGTATAAGCATCGGATAAACAGCAATATATGAAAGCGGCATATAGTTAGTGGTTGTCCATCAGTCCTAAACAAAATCAGTTTATTAAGAAAATATTGATTGAAGCAAACTTAATTTTTAAAATTAAAAACCTGATGTCATGCTGAAGTACACGGAAATTGTTTTACAGAAAGTTAGCTTTAATAAAGAGTTATTCAATAAAGAGTTGAGGAAATCATTGAAATGGTTAAAAAATGAAGAAGTCAAAATACTCAGAACCTGGTGTATTATGAATTACGGTAATATGTATGGGGATGTGATTTTCGACGTTTTTAATTAATCATCCAATCATCCATTGTCGGAAGCGAACCAATCGGCGTAGGAAGTAGCCGTTTCCCTTAGGCGCAGGCTATATAAGCGTATATTTTCAGGAAGGTGTTTACGAAGCCGTTCAGCAAAATCGGCAACGAGGTTTTCACTCGTGGGCTGATAATCAACAAGAATAAGTTTATCAAATAAATCTCTGTTTTGCGAAAAATGCGTAAGCGGTGTCTTATTGTTTAGCACCAATCCATGATCAAATTCATCAATCACCGAGGTTTTAACAATATACTTAAGATCCCCAAAATCGATTACCATTCCGTTTTTTGGATTGCTATCGTCATTGACAGGTTTGCCAATAACGGTAACAGATAATCCATACGAATGTCCATGAATATACTTACATGAGCCATCATAACCCAATAAGGCATGCGCCATTTCAAATGTAAATTCTTTAGTAACCCGGATCTGTGTCATGTAAATAATTCGTTTTAAAATAAAAAAATCGTATTAATTAAAAGTCAAGGCTCAAACTAAAATAAAAAACAGATGGCTGGATCTTTCTGTCTTCAACGCCCCAGGCGAGGTCGCCCCTCAGAAAATAACCAAGCAAGCGCGTGCGGGCACCAAACCCAAATCCCCCAACAATCGGATCTTTTTGTACTTTGACTGTGATATGTAAAGGAGGCTGATCAATTGTATTTGTGTACAAAAAGTTGTTATCTGAATAAGGTTGCAATCCTGTCCAGGCAGTTCCTACATCGCCAAAACCGACTAACTGAAAATTATTCAGAAAATCGGACTTAATCGGCCGGTTCGCAAAATACCTGAACACAGGAAAGCGGACTTCACTATTGATAACGGCAAAACTATTACCATTGCGGATATTCTGATTGAAGCCCCTCATATTTGTTGCCAAGGTTTGAAAGGAATAATTCTGACTAAAATCAACCGGTGTAAAGACATCGAATTTGGGAAACAGCCAGTTATCAACCCCTCCCATATAGTAAATGAGCTTGTTTTTCCCGAACGAAGAGCTGGCGGCAAAACGGTTAGCCCAGATGAGTGTGCGGTGAAGCTTCTGGTAATTCCGAATGTCAAATCCAATTACTTTCAGACTTTGGCCGTAGGTTCCCAAAAAATAATAATATTCCCCGAAAAACTTAAACCGGGTACCCTGGTAAAGATTTAATCCAAGCGATTTTGTATCGTCATAAATCAACTCTCCCTTTACACCACCAAGATGTTGATACTGATTAGGCTTTGACAGGTTTACGACATCCGTTGACATATACACTGACAAATCGTTTCTGTAAAGAGCCGTTCCCTGAACAGCGAGGACAGGACTGAACGGCCATCTTAGTATATAATAGAGTTCGTGTGTATAAACCCTTACAATGGAGTTATAATTGCTATAGTTTTCAATCACATTACGGTGAAAAACGATTTCTTTATCAAGCCGCTTTTTCAGGTTAGCAAAACTAAGCAGATATTCATTGTTTGCAAGATTAAGATTCAGCCTAACACCTCCTACGATCCGGTAATCCTCTAATAAATCAGTCAGCCCTATTTTTAGTAATACATTGAATCCCGGATTGAGAAAAATAGGTGATGTTCCTCCTGTAAACGGCTGATACATCTGGTTGAGATAGGAAAAATCGACCTGTGTTACAATCTGGTTGATAAAATATTCTACGTTGTAATTGATCCTTTTCGGTTCACTTTCTGCTTTCTTCTGGCCAGGAAGCGGAACATTTATATCTGTAAAATCCCAGTTCTTTCCATCCTTGGTTTTAAAATTCTTTAAATCGAATTGATAATTCGAAATATCGAACTTTTTATCGCTGTTTAAGGTGTCTTGTTTTATGATTTGTTGAATTTCACGCAGGGCATCACTTTCATGAACAGAAGAAAACCCGTGTGACTTTTTCGGCTGGACTTTTCCATTATTTTGTTCGGGAGTTGTACCTTCTGCTTTTGCCTTTCCATATAAATTGATTAGCTTATCCATGAAAGGTGTATTTTCAAGCTTTACAGGAGTAAGTGATTGAGCCGAAGGCTGATCGTTGATTTGCATATAGTATTTCCGGTCTTTGTAAAGCACCTGAGCAACCTTATTGATACCGGGGGAAATATCCTGATCGAGGATACTTCTTGAGTAATTTGTGACGGCAAACGAATTTGTATAATACCGGTAATGGGTTGTCGTGTCGATGAAACTGATTGTACTGTCGAAACGGCCGATGTACCGGTTATAAATTCCATTCTCATCGCTCAGGTAGGCCACGTAATTATCCTGATACTGCATCGGTTCTATTTCGTTAGCCAGCGGGGTTTTTGTAACCCGTCGAAGAATACTGTTCTTTTGTTTGTATTGGTAAACAAACAGATCGTATCTTTTCTGTTCATTTCCTGGCTTGTATTTCGCTTCAAACCTAATGGTATCGTTATTACGGTTCGAACTAAAAATAATATCTTTCGAATGATTGATGAATCGCGGGTTGATATCATCAAAATGATCCTTTGTAATCTGGTCAAATGAATTCGATCCAATATCATAAACCACGATATCCGATTGACCCAATTGCACGGCCGACATAACAAGGCTCAATCCATCATCGGAATAAGCCATGTCGAGAACTTTCTCGAACTGATAGAGAATTACCTTTTCGAATTTTTTATCATCAAGAAGATAATAATAAAGGTTGACCTCACCTTTTCGTTCAATTATGATTGCTAAAATACGTCCGGACGGATTCCATGCCAAAAGCGGATAAGAATAATCAATTTTATCTTCAAGGCGGTATCCACCCTTCATGAGCCGTTGGGTTTTATTGGTTGTCTGATCTTTCAGGTAAACTCTGTATTGACCGTCGCGGTTTGATGTGTAGGCAATGTAATTGCCATCAGGGCTTAGCTTTAGCCGATCGTAAACAATTTTTTCCCTGACTTTTTTCAGAATTGACTCTTGCGGAAATTCCCTTATTGAATCCGAAGAAGCATACATATCGCGGTAATATTGCAGTGCTTCCTCCTGCAGATTTTTGAAAGAGATTCCCAGAATATACAGGAATCCGCTTTCAAGCCGCCGGCTCACTTTCGCCATGTAGATAATATTGGAGATCGTTGACTCTCCATATTTTTCAGCAATATAGCGCCAAAAAGCGTGGCCGGCATAGGTAGCTTCAATACCAGTTAACTGATTAAATTTATCAAATTTTCCGGTGACTATTCCATCTTTGACCCAGTTATCAATCTTCGTATCCCAATCGTTTGAAATATAGGAAACCAGGCCGTTCATATACCAGTCAGGAAAAGGGAAAAGGGAGGTGTTTTTTATCTGTGATCCGATTGAACTACCATAAAGAAGCTGATTTACGATTGATTGAGCGATGCCGGCTTTGATCTGATTATCAAAATTTTTGTGGCTTCCGTCGAAATACAGGAATACTTTTTTACCTAAAATGTAAGTTACTCCGCCGGTATTATAGTGTTCATCATTTACAAGTCCGATGTTGCTTTGCTTCAGGTCAGTAAGGTTGTTGAATACAATAAACTGAATTTTATCATCCAGGCCTGTATCGAGCTTATCTTCAATTTCTCCCATGTGTTCATCCACATATTTGGAAGTATACAACGCTAATTCCTTACCCCCGAGATAAAAATAAACATCGTACTTATCGAACTTATAATAGGTCCAGAAGAATTCTTTGTACTGAACACGGTTCTTCCCAAAGCTCATCTGAGAACCATTGTAAAACTGGGCAACCGACTCAATGTTAAACCCAAAGAAAATAAAGAGGCATACTACAAGTATTCTCCGAAGTGTAAATTCGATGCCAGATTTTCCATTACCAGTCATTTCAAATTCCGGAAAGAGATTATGAAAAAGTGATGCTAAATTAACATTATTTTTTCGTTGATAGTATTTAAAACGATCAAAAGGCGTAAAGGTTCGTCAGATCTGTTAAATTATAATTGGGCTCAATCCTTTTCACTGTTTGGCTTTCTTAAAAACGATATCTGCTGAAAGAACCGGAGATTTATTCTTAATCGATTCATAATATTATTTCTAATTTTGCTGCAAAAGAGCAATTCCATGAACTATTACGTTAAGCTTGCCGGTGGAATAATTTTATTTTTAGTTGGTATTTACCTGATCTGGTTTTTTTCTGACATCCTTGTCTACGTGCTTATTGCAGGTATATTATCTTTTATAGGCCAACCTCTGGTCAGACTTTTCAATAAGATCCATGTAAAAAATTTCAGGATGCCGCATATTTTTAGTGCTGTTCTTACTCTGGTAGCAATGCTACTCATACTTACCACCTTGTTTTTAATCTTTGTGCCTGTAATTAACCGTCAGGCAAACGTTATTTCAAGTATCGATTTTCAGCACCTTGGCAGGCAGTTGCAGGAACCCCTTCAAGACCTGGAAGCACAGTTATTAAAATACAATATTCTCGATAAAAACCAGACACTTGAAACAATGATTTCCGCTGAACTTGAATCGATGATAAATATGACCTCAATTCACAATATTTTTGGAAATGTTGTTGGATTTGCAGGTTCTCTGTTCATCGGAATGTTTTCGGTAATCTTTATGACATTTTTCTTTTTACGCGACGAACGACTTTTTTTCAATGGCATCATGTTATTTGTTCCAACAAAATATGAGGAGCAAGCTGCAAATATTATCCGGGATACACGCAGACTCCTTTCAAGATATTTCGTAGGACTAAGTATTGAATTGATTACAATAATGGCACTCATCACAATTGGATTGACAATTTTTGATATTAAAAGTGCTTTGCTCATAGGATTTTTAGGTGGCTTAATGAATGTGATACCTTACCTCGGGCCTATAATTGGTGCTTCCATCGGAGTATTGATCGGGGCAACGGGAAATTTGAGCAGTCAATCATATGAAGATATTGTACCGATTTCGATGATAATATTCGGGACTTTTATTGTAGTAAAAATAATTGATGACTTTTTACTGCAGCCTTTGATTTATTCTACAAGTGTACATGCCCATCCAATTGAAATTTTTCTTGTTATTTTGATGGCTGGCAGCTTAGCCGGTATTCCGGGAATGATCCTTGCAATTCCGGGCTACACTGTTTTGAGGATCGTTGCCAAACAATTCTTCAGTCAATCGAAGCTGGTTAAAAAGATCACCGCAAATATTTAATCGGTCACGCAGTATATCAATTGCTGGTTAATCATCTGAACAGTAAAATTTAAGTTCCCCGGCGTTTGTAATGGTTTAGTAGTAACTATTCAAATTTTGAAACTTTTGATGAGTAATATTGTTTGAAGTACAAATGCAGAATTTTGTCCCGTTAAAATCTAAAATAAAAGAATTTTGTCTAAAAGATGGTAATTTACAGTATTGTTGTACGTTGTTCCAAATACTTAATTTTGGTTCAGTGAATAGTATAATTAATGGCAATTAATGATTATTTAAATATAGTATCAAAGCTTACGTTCAGGAGATTGTGGAATATTTTGCTGTTGCGGATGAGCTATTCCCTGACTCGTCTTACCAAAGGTTCGGTACATTGGGGAATGCCGTATGCCATATCGGTCGAGCCAACCACTTCCTGTAACCTCAGGTGTCCGGAGTGTCCTTCAGGAATGAGACATTTTACCCGCAATACCGGTATGCTTAATCTTGAACTATTTGAGAATATTATCAATCAGATGAGCGATCATCTTTTGTACATGACGCTTTATTTTCAAGGCGAACCCTATCTGAACCCCTCCTTTTTTGATTTTGTAAAAAAGGCCGGTGAAAAGAAAATTTATACGGCCACTTCTACCAATGCTCATTTTTTGACAGAGGAAAATGCGCGAAAAACGGTAGAATCCGGACTTGACAGACTCATCATTTCATTGGACGGCATCGGTCAGAAAGCATATGGAGCTTACCGTGTTGGCGGACGATATCGCCGTGTGATCGAAGGCATTGAAAATATTGTGAAATTGAAAAAAAGCCTGAAATCAAAAACTCCGCACATTATCGTTCAGTTCATCGTATTCCGTTCGAATGAACATCAGTTAAAAGAAATCAAGGAGTTGTGCAGGGAATTAGGTGTCGACGAACTTCAGTTTAAAACTGCTCAGATTGATAATTACGAAAATGGAAACCTGCTGATTCCTTCCATTAACAAGTATTCAAGGTATAAAGAAAAGCCAGATGGAACCTGGATTTTTAAAAATAAGCTTCCGAACAGATGTAACCGAATGTGGACCAGTAGTGTTATTACATGGGATGGCCTTACTGTTCCTTGTTGCTTTGATAAGGATGCCGAATACCGACTGGGAAATCTGCGTAAAATTTCGTTTAAGGAAATTTGGAAAAGCCGGACCTACATTGATTTCAGAAAGCAAGTATTCACCAGTCGAAAACAGATTGACATCTGCAAAAATTGTACAGAAGGGTTAAAACTTTAAAAAAGATGGGAGCTCTTAGAACTGCCTTGAATTTTTAAGTTACTTTTATCCGCTTTAAAGCAAAATACGGTTTTGAAACTTCAACAACTGTTCAATAAAAAAAGTATCCCTCAGATTCTTCATGATTCAAAGACTGAAGAAACAGGTCACCTGAATCTAACCAAAAACCTTCGCTTAATTGATCTTACAGCCCTTGCTATCGCTGCAATTGTGGGAGCAGGGATTTTCAGTACCATTGGAAATGCCAGCGCAAGCGGTGGTCCGGCAGTTTCTGTTCTGTTTATTTTTACTGCCGTTGCCTGCGGATTTTCAGCTCTGTGCTATGCGGATTTTGCATCACGTATTCCTCTCAGCGGAAGTGCTTATACTTATGCTTATGCTTCCCTTGGGGAGTTACTTGCCTGGATCATTGGCTGGGATCTGCTTATGGAATATTCCATCGGAAATATTGCCGTCGCGATATCCTGGAGTGAATACTTCACAAGTTTTCTGCACGGATTCGGGATCAATCTGCCGCAATACCTTACCATGGATTATCTTTCAGCATCACGCGGATTTAAAGAAGCTGCAAAACTGATTGAAACGGGGATCGATCCGGCCAATCTCACAGCGCAACTTAATCATGCCTATTCAGCATGGATACAGGCTCCTTCTTTCGGTGGGATCCGATTGATCGCTAACATTCCGGCTTTCGGAGTTGTTGTATTTATTACTGCTCTGGTTTATATCGGAATCCGCGAAAGTAAGATCGCCGGAAATATCATGGTCTTTCTGAAAGTGTTTATTGTGTTGATGGTCATTGTTATCGGTTCATTTTATATCAACACTGACCACTGGCACCCTTTTGCTCCTAATGGTGTGAATGGCGTATTAAAAGGTGTATCAGCCGTATTTTTTGCGTATATCGGTTTCGATGCGATATCTACCACCGCTGAAGAATGTAAGAATCCCCAGCGGGATTTACCACGCGCCATGATACTGTCCCTTTTGATAAGCACCGTATTGTATGTTCTGATTACATTGGTACTAACAGGGGTTGTTAATTATAAAGAGCTTGCTGTAGGCGATCCCCTTGCTTTTATTTTTGAAAAATTAAAGCTTGATTGGCTTGCCGGCCTGGTTGCATTTGGAGCTATCATTGCCATGGCAAGTGTATTACTGGTTTTTCAGGTTGGGCAACCCCGGATTTGGATGAGCATGAGCCGTGATGGTTTGCTGCCCCCGCGATTCGCAAAAATCCATCCCCGGTTTAAAACACCTTCATTTTCGACTATTATTACAGGACTTGTGGTTGCTTTACCCTCCCTTTTTACAAATCTGACTGAAATGACCGACCTGACCAGCATCGGAACATTGTTTGCTTTTGTTCTTGTTTGCGCAGGGGTATTGATGTTGAATGTAAAGGGAGAAAAATCAAATGGAAAATTTTCGGTACCTTATATCAATGCGCGCTATTTTATGCCTGCTGTATTACTTGTATTGGCATTCATCTTATATCATTTTAACCGGGAAGGCCTTCAGCAGTTATTTAATTTCACTCCGGATCCTGCAACAGGTAGCCTAGGAAATGCCGTTCTTGCAAAAATGCCTTTGCTGTTGTTTTTGTTGATCACATTGATCGTGCTGATATTGTCGGTCGTAAAGAATCTATCACTTATTCCCGTCCTTGGTCTTTTAACCAATTTATACCTGATGTCGGAACTGGGTGTTACCAACTGGTTGCGTTTCCTTATTTGGCTGGTTATCGGGCTGGTGATTTATTTCACATACAGCGTTCGGCACAGCAAACTGAGGCAGGAAAACAGTAAGGAGTAATCCCTGTCCTTAACATCCCAATAGCTAGTACTGGTAATTTTTGAAATCAATTTTTGTAGGAAAGTTTACGCCATAGTTTTTCCATAGGGCCCTGATCAAAAAACCTGAGCCAGACGTAGCTGGTGATAACCTGGAAAACAAAAGCAATAATGGCAAACCAGATAAAATGCGTAGGTTGGGTCATTCCGAACAAGCCAAATCCCCATCCGTAAAAAATAATGGAGAAAATCACCGATTGACCCAAATAATTGGTAAGCGACATTCTTCCTGCAAAAGAGAATAACATCAGAATATTTCTGACGGATTTTACCGAAGTCAATACAAAAATTAACAGGATATAGGAGCTTGCAAGGAGTAGGTTCATCAATTCATACGCAGTCATGTACAAGGCGTTCAGATACGCATTTTCATTTCCGGTAATCAGGAATATTACTTTTTCATAATACAGGTAATACAGGGTAGCGACGATTGCCGTAATAACAAGAACAATTGACCAATAACCCGAATTTTTCTGAATTTTCACATGCAGCTTATTTTTCGATGCCAGGTAACCAAAGATAAAAATGCCAAGGATCTTGGGAAAGTAATAAAACAGATTAATATTCCGGAATGACGCGTATTCAAGCAGCCGTAATTTCAGACAACTAAACCAGGTACCGGTCGGGTAAATGGCTTTTGCATCGTTAAGACATTGCGTGCAGGTTGAAGTCATCGCATCCGGAATTTTTATCCAGACGGCAACTGTCAGCCAGATTCCGATGAAAAAATAAAAGAAAAGTCCGGTAAAAGCTAGTTTTCTGTCCGAAAAATTCCGGATCATTAACAAAATTGAACCCGCTAAAGCATACATCAATAAAATGTCTCCGGCCCATAGCAAAACAACATGGCATATCCCAAAAATCGCTAGCCATAGCAATCTCCTTTTGTAAAACCTGATAAATCCGGCCTGGCTGTCCCTGAATTTTTTATATTGCAAATAAAATCCGTATCCAAACAAAAAACTATAAAGAAAGATGAATTTATCCGCAGTTAGCCCGATGAGAATTTGATAAAATTTTTGTTCTGCCGGATCAGGGAGATTGTTGTAAAACCCTCCAAAATCAAAAAAGGAAGCATTAAAGCCAAATACATTTACAAGAGCAATTCCAAAAAGTGCAAATCCCCTGAGAATGTCGAGAGAAACAATTCTTGAATCAGCTGCAAGGGGTTGTAATTTCGTCAAAATTGTGCAATTTTTTCAATTGACCAAGATAAAACAATTTTATTAAAGCTAAGCCGAATTCAATTATTCAAGCCTTTTCATCACGGTTTTCCAGGTAGGCGTGATCAGGAAGCTTTCATCCATATAAGTGATCATTTTTTCAAATTTCACCATAGGAACGGCAAATGTGAGGGTATCAGGCGGAACACAAGGCCGTGCTGAGGGATCAAACATACCGATAATTGCTCGTGGTCTTTCTGCGGTAACTTCCATAAAAGGATAATGAACGATAGACCCGCAACCAGCACCAAAAGGAGTAAAGGTTCCGTTTGGCTCGGTCTGATCAAAGTTTGCAAGGGTAAATAAACCGGAAAGCACATCAGGCTTTGCAAAAAAGATGACAACTTCCGGTTGGTCCGATTCGGTAAGTTTATCCCATCTCCTGAAAATAATATTGTTCCCTTTTCTCTCTATCATTTTCTGATTTTTCATCAACTCGTTTACCATTTCGGGAGTTCGGATGTATCGTTCTCCTTCAATTTCGGCATTACCGCATGAAAGAAAATAGTCAAATCCTTCACGGATGTTTTTTCTGAATCCCAGGTACCGTTTCGCTCCGGCACATCCTAAAGCATTTTCATCGTAGGCAAGCGATTCACCTTTGCGCACCCTTGCCAATTCGCAAATCAGGCAACTGTGACCGGTTACCGGTTCTTTTCTGTTTGCACCATCCGTATTATCCGAATACCAAAAAGTAATCGGGAGTTCCGCATTTTTGAAATACTTTCGCCACTGGCTTATAAACTGATCTTTAACTTCCGGATTCATAGTTGGAACTTTAATTTGTCTTAAATTTTACTTTGTTTTTCTTGCAAATAAGCTGAATTGCCCATTTTCCCGATTGTGCTGAGGGAGGTAAGTCCACCTCCGGGAAACTACCACTGACCGATCATATAAAAGTGCTCAAGCCCGGGCAAAGTCATATCAAGCACTTTCATGATATTTTTCGAGGTAGGCATAAATCCTTCGTAGGAGCCTTTCCAAACGCCGGTATACCTCACATTAGTCCGGGGCGTAGCCACATCAACCACTTCAATATGTTCGGTTATACCGGGATAATGCTTTTCGAGCAATAACGGCGGCATCCTTTTCGATCAGTTTCTTCTCTGCTTTATATATTTCTTTATCCATCTTTTCCCAGAATTCCCAGGGACTTTCGAAACGGATCACAATCACTGTTTTTCCGGCAGGAGCCAGTGTAGGATCATAGCTGTAATTCATCATGGAGTAACCACTTTTGAGCGATGTGCTACCAATTTTACCATTTTTATACTTAACGGAATAAAGTGGATATACATCATTGAATTCTGAATTAATCCCGAAGGAAACCTGCACAATAGGGGTAAAGATTGGCCAGTTTTTGTAGGCATTTTCGACTTCTTTTGAAACATATTTTCCTTCCAGCATTTCATAAATAATGGAATGGCCGTCCGCTGCACCGACAACGTAATCGGCAGTTATTTTTGTATCGTCAGTGAGGATAACACCTTTGGCGGTATTATTTTCGACAACTATATTCGCTACTCTTTTGCCCAAAGTCAATTTACCTCCCAGTGATTTATATTTGTCAGCCATCCGGATTGCCATTGGCAATGAGCCACCCGTTAGATAACCTGCATTTTTTTGATGAAACCAGCCCAGCATCATGATGAAGGCTACAGCAGAAAAATCGTGCTCAGTGTACAATGCGTTAAAAAAAGCTTTTAACCGCTCATTTTTGAAATTCAGTTTATTAAAATAGTCGAGGCTGCTCATTTTGCGGTACTTCATAAAGATTTGCAATGCCGGCCACATTTTTATCAAACCCGGAAAATAATCGCTGAATTTCCTGGCGCCCGGGGCATTTTCAAACGATTCAAGCGTCGAACCTTTTCGCATATCCCTGCACATTTTCCGGATGGGTTCGGCATCTTCTGGCGCCAACTCCATAAGGTATTTCTCCCAACGATCAATGCTCGTGTATACAATAAATGACTCGCCTTTTTCATCAATCAACCGTGTATGAATTTCATGATCCAGGATTTTCACTTCATCGTTTAGCACACCTGTTTCTTTCCATATATCATGAAAGGGACCTTTAGCTGTGCCCACCAGCCAGTGGAGGCAATAATCAAAACGGAAATCCTTCCGGTCCCATGCAGTACACTGGCCGCCCGGAATGGTATGCATCTCAATAATTTCTGTTTCAAAGCCATTCATCCGGCCATAAATCCCGGCTGATAATCCGGCTACTCCCCCTCCGATTATCACAATTTTCTTTTTCATAGGTTGAATATTTTTTAATTTACAGTGACCTTCATATTTTTCCAATGCAACATTCCTGATAGAAGCAAAATCAGTCCGATGGCGCCAATAGCAGGCTGCAGAAAGAAATACTGGCGGCTCAGAATGATTTGCACAAATATCCACGTAATTGTCGCTGTACCTTCAAAAACAAGGTAAACAGGATATTTGGTGTCTTTTCTCAACATTTGTATTACCGAGAAAAGACTTCCAATTCCAAGGACGACGAAAAGGATGATTCCAGGAATAAGGAAATTACGGAATGGCGTGTATTCAAGCCAGGTTTCCGGCAATTGAATGAGTTTCCCTGTCGGATCAGCAATCAGGGCAATGCCACCAAAACACGCACTCATACCGTTGAGAATAAGCACTATGATAGAAATAAAGCGCATATGGTTTGAATTATCAATTAGATAAATTAATTTAAGTATCGAAATGTATGCATCTGTATATCAGGATTTGCGGTTCAAATTTATAAGAAATAAATAATACGACCTATAATTTTTTACCTTTCATGAAACCTAACAGCAACATTCTTTGAATCGGGAAAATAGGTTGAAATATTAACGTTAATTTAAGGTAGAAGAGAAATGATTCAGGTACTTTTGTGGTCAGAAAACAAAGTTGCATTCAAACTGCTTCTTTGCGGAAATAAAAGCGGCAATGGCCGGATAAGAGCAGATTGTCGCGATAAAGGTATCCAAAAAGGAACCTTTCAACTGGCTGGATTTTTCCGGCTTTTTTTGTTACGGCAAAAAGACTTAAAGAAAATCAGATAACGAACGTATAAAATAAAAACCCGGATGATAGCTATCATCCGGGCTCTTCATAGCGTTTGGGTAAAACCCTTAATCTAATAATAATACTTCCGGTTCACTTATTACACCTGCTTTTTTCATCGTGGCTTTAAGTTCGGGGTCCTTCATCATTTTATCTAAAGCGGCCGGATTGCTGCTTTGCCAGATCATATACACCTGATGGGGATCGCCGGATTTTGTTCCTACTGAAAGTTCTTTAAGCCCGGCATTTTTTCTCCTCGGGGCATCCGCATCATAATGTTTTTTCCATTCTTTAAAGTCGTTGACTCTGTGATTTAAAATTATTGTTGCCATTTTGTTGTAAGTTTAATTGTTGTTCCATAGATTTTACATCTATGGTGAAGTTGTTATTTTGTAATAGTATCTGTTTAACAAAGACTGAGTGAATAAGTTTAACGGCAAACATACGTTATAAGGGAAATAAAATTTTACAATTATCACTTTATCAGACAATTGTCGTTTTTTCGTTAAGAAATTTTAATGATATTTAACAGAACATTAACAACGGTTAATATTCCATCCAAAAAGTCGGCATATTTGTATACTGTCACTAGATAGAGAGGTCCGATATTTAAAGGAATTAATTTTTCGATCCAATTGCAATGATTAACCCATTCTGTTATTTTTGAACTACGTATATTTGTTAACTCAATTCAGGTACCGATAATGCCTGGAGAAGGATTACAAACAAAAAGATCGCACAATGAAATTGAAAACATGGTTTAGATTAATTTTTCTGATGGGTCTTATTTTGCCTTACGCGATAAGAAGCCAAACCCTAACTGAAATTGAATCCAAACGGATTCACCTGCCCAATGGCTGGGGCATAACACCTGTTGGTAAAAGCATTCCGCTAGGTGATCTTCCCTTAACGATTGCCGTTTCTCCTTCTGAAAAACTTTTAGCTGTTACCAACAATGGTCAGAGCGTTCAAACCATACAACTGATCGATGTGGAAAAACAGATTACATTGGATACCCTTGTTATAGGAAAAGCCTGGATAGGGCTCACCTTTAGTGAGGATAATAAAAGTTTGTATGCTTCCGGAGGAAATGATAACTGGATTTTACGGTTCGATGTCACCAAAAAACGGTTAATCCCTGTTGATACGATCGTTATTGGAAAGCCCTGGCCGGAAAAAATTTCACCAGCCGGAATTGCAGTTGATGATCAAAGAAAATTGCTTTATGCAGTGACAACTGAAAATAACGCACTGTATATTATCGATCTCCAAAAAAATAATCCGGTTGAACAGTTTCATTTGGGTGCCGAAGGATATACATGCCTTCTTTCTCCCGATAAAAATGTACTTTACATTTCGTGCTGGGGCTGCGATAAAATTCAGTTATTTGATACGCAAAACAGGAAATTCATCGGCTCGGTCATGGTTGGAGATAATCCGAACGATATGTGCATGACCAAAAACGGCTCTTTTTTGTTTGTCGCAAATGCAAATGATAATACAGTTTCCGTGATTGATTTGAAAAACCGTAAAGTAATCGAAACGCTGAATACCGCTTTATTTCCTGATGCCCCAACCGGATCCACGACCAACAGTGTGGCATTGAGTGAGGATGAGAAAACCCTTTTTATCGCCAATGCAGATAACAATTACCTTGCTGTTTTTGATGTTAGCAAGCCTGGCAGCAGTTTCAGTAAAGGATTTATTCCTGCCGGCTGGTACCCGACCTGCGTGCGTGTGGTGGATCAAACAATTTTTGTTGCAAATGGCAAAGGTTTTTCTTCCATGGCGAATCCGTATGGACCGAATCCGGCCAGAAAAGGCCAAATGGTTTTCTACCAAAAAGGAGATTCATTAAAATCAAGGAAAGAACAATATATTGCCGGTCTTTTTAGAGGTACACTAAGCATGATCCCGGTTCCGGATGATAAGCAACTGGGAATTTATTCGCAGGTAGTTTACCACAACACACCCTATACCAGGGAACTTGAATTCACCACGTCCGGAGAAAGCGGTAATCCCGTTCCCCGGCGAACCGGTGATGCCTCGCCCATAAAACATGTATTTTATATTATCAAGGAAAACCGGACCTATGATCAGGTACTCGGAGATATGCAGGGAGGCAATGGAGATACGACCCTTCTTTTATTCGGTGAAAAAATTACACCTAATCAGCATGCACTGGCTCGTGAATTTGTTTTACTGGATAATTTTTATGTGGACGGAGAGGTTAGTGCCGACGGCCACAACTGGAGTACGGGTGCGTATGCCACCGATTTTCTCGAAAAAAACTGGCCGACCAGCTATGGAGGCCGCGGCGGTGAATACAATGCAGAAGGGACCCGGGATGTCGCCAACAATAAAAATGGCTTTATCTGGGATTATTGCAAAAAATATGGGATCACGTATCGCACGTACGGTGAATTTGCTGATGATTATAAGCCCAACATCCCTGTACTTGAAGATCATTATTGCCGGTATTATACAAGCTGGGATCAATTGGTAACGGATACCACAAGATTCAGTCAGTGGAAACGGGATTTTGATTCGTTGCTGGCAATTCATGCGGTTCCACAACTCAATACATTGCGGTTTATCAATGATCATACCATGGGATTGCAAAAAGGCAAACCGACTCCGTTTGCCCAGGTTGCTGATAACGATCTGGCAGTCGGTCTTTTTATCGAATACTTAAGTCATAGTCCAATCTGGAATGAAAGCGTTGTTTTTATTGTTGAGGACGACGCACAAAATGGCCCCGATCATGTGGATGCTCATCGGACTGCAGCTTATCTAGCAGGCGGATACGTAAAACGTAATTTTGTGGATCATACCATGTATTCCACCTCATCCATGCTGCGTACGATTGAACTGATCCTCGGATTGCCTCCGATGAGTCAGTATGATGCTGCTGCTACGCCAATGTGGCGTTGTTTTTCAGATACGATCAATAGTTCATCGTTTGCTTCACTTCCTGAACAGGTTGATCTGAACGAAAAGAATATCGCTCTCAATAAATGGCAGCGAATGAGTGAGGGATTTGACTTTTCAATCGAGGACAGAGTGCCTGATGATGAATTCAACAAAGTGCTCTGGTTTGCGGTAAAAGGAACCAGTGATTGTCCGCCTCCTGTTCATGCAGCTTTTATTAAAAATATGGATGAAGGGAGTGATGATTGACCGGAACCACTGATGAAGGATCGTAAGATTGATTATAAAGACAGGATTTAACTACTTTTCCTTCTTCTTAAACAGCTTGTCAAAAAACTTCCCTACTTTTCCTTTTTCTTTTATCGATTTTTTATTCTTCCTGATCGAATTATCTTTTTCAGAAGGATTTTTGTCAATGATCGACTTAAAGAATTTTTTGATAAAAAAATCTTCTTTAACAGGTTCACAATCCATTTCAGCGAAGTAGGAGTCAGCAAGTTGAAATGAGGCAATATACGTTGATCGAAGTACAGCAGTATTCTCAATCCTTGTCCAGATTTTTCCGGCGATCGGCAGAGCTAATGATGACCCGCTTCCTTCCTGTGAATGAAAATGAACATTCGGATCCATTGCCCCCACCCAGGTTCCGATCACAAGTTTTGGTGTGTAAGAGATGAACCAGGCATCGCTGTAATCTTGCGCTGTACCTGTTTTTCCGGCTATTTCAGAATGGATTTGATAAACGCTCCGCAGACTACTGCCGGTACCTTCATTTACGGCTCTTTCAAGCATAGCCGTGATTTGTGAGGCAATTTCAGGAGCGATGGCAGGACGATCTTGCTGTTTGTGTTCCCCGTAAATGATATTTCCATCCGCATCCGTGATGGATTCAATCATTACAGGCTCGGCAATAGTTCCACTATTTGCAAAAGCGCCGTATGCCGTTACAATTTCCTTTAATGAGATATCCATCGAACCCAATGCTACCGAAGGGAAGTCACCTTCTGTAACAGGCAGGCCGAGCTCCCGGCAGGTTTCATTCAATGCTTCAAAACCGGTTCGGAAATACAGGTCGACGGTTGGTAAATTGATCGAATGAGCCAAAGCGTACCACATCGCAATTTTATTCCCGCTGGTGTTATCATAATTGCGTGGATGCCAGTCGTCATATTCTTCATAATCCTTTTCTTCATTATCCAGGTAGGTACAGGGAGATAGCCCTTTTTCAAGAGCTGTGGTGTATAGAATCGGCTTAAAGGCAGATGCGATCTGACGGTGTGAAAGTACCAGGTCGTAGGGCAAAAACCGGAAATTATTGCCACCTATCCATGCCCGGACTTTCCCGGTTCCCGGTTCAATCATTAAAACAGCAGCATGAAGCATTTTGTAATAATGCCACAGGCTGTCGCGATAGGATTTAACTTCCTGCTGATCACTCTTCCATTCAAAAACTTCACCTGTAGCAGCGGGATTTTTTTCCCAAAGCTGACCACTGGTTAAGGACATTTTCTGTTCCCATTTTTTCCGTTCATGACGGATTTTCATCTCTGCGTCGAGTCGCTTTTGCATCAAAGCTAAATGAGATTGCACCGACTGCAGGGCAATTTTCTGCAGTTCCGGGTCAAGGGTTGTATAAATTTTCAGGCCATCCTTTTTCAAATCGTAATGCTTGCCGGTTTGTGCTTCCATGCCGGCGAGGATTTCTTCTGCTTTTAGTGTAACCTGGTAATCAAAATATCCGGCTGGCGAATCGAGTTCATAATTTGAATAATGCAGTTCAAGTGGTCTGTTTTTCAGGCTGTCGGCCTCGGAAGGGGACAGGTAATTTTGTTCTTCCATCAGTTGCAGCACCTGATTCCGGCGCTTTAAAGCATTATCCGGATAAAGTCTTGGATTATAATGTGTATTTGCTTTAAGCATACCCACGAGCAAAGCCGATTGTTCAGCATTCAATGCAGAAGTATTTTTAGCAAAGAACCTTTGGGCAGCAGCTTCAATGCCGAAAACATTTTCTCCGAAAGGGATGGAATTAAGATACAGCAGGATGATCTCATTCTTTGAATAGATTTTTTCAAGCCTGTAGGCAAGAACGGCTTCTTTGATTTTAGCGACGGGCAGGGTTAAAATTCCAAGATCTTTTCGTCCGTAAAGATTTTTTACAAGCTGCTGTGTGAGCGTACTTCCACCTCCCGAGCTGCGGTCACCGGTAAGAAGTGTTTTAATGAGAACACGAAGGTAACTCATTCTGTCAATTCCTTCATGACTGAAAAATCGTTTGTCTTCAGTACAAATCAGTGCATTTACAAGCTGAGGCGGGACTTCATTCCATTTGATATTGGTACGGTTGCTGGCAAATACTTTTCCGATCAGTGAACCGTCGGATGCAAAAATTAAGGTGGCTTCTTCGTTTCTGATTCCTGCCAGTTCATCTGCGGCTGGTAGTCTGCCAAAAACTCCCCAAACAACTGCAAAATATAAGGCGATGAAGGAAAAACAAAGGAACAGAATGAGTCCTGAAGAAAGTTTAATTATTAACTTAGTCGGTTTAGTCACTGTTAACCCAATTTTACATTTAACGCCTGATGCAGTCTTTTCTTATTCATTTGATAAATCATTAATTTTACAGCCATTAGTGTTTGGCTGATTATCGGGGTTATTCAAAATTTTATAAAGGTAAACATAACGAGCATTGATTGCCCGAAACCAGAAAATCATTCTTTAATATGGGATTTAAGGAAATTACATTAAAACTACCGACAGATTACAATGAAGACGCGCTTCGGAAGAAGATTGGAAAAGAACTGCGAATTAAACAGTTTACTTTCCAAATTGAAAATAAGAGCCTTGACGCACGAAACAAGAACTTCATTCACTGGCAGCTACGGATCGCAGTTAGTTCAGCCGAATTAAAAGGTTCAATGCCTGAAAAAGCCCCTGCTCTGGTTATTCCGTATCGAAAGAGAAATAAAAAGGCCATCGTTACCGGAAGCGGGCCGGCCGGTTTTTTTGCAGGGTATGTATTGCAGTTAGCCGGTTATGATACCGTTATTATTGAACGGGGATCCGATGTAGCTAAAAGGGGAAAAGGGATTGCGGAATTTGAGAAAACAGGAGTTTTTAATCCGGTTTGCAATTATGCCTTTGGTGAAGGCGGAGCCGGGACTTTTTCAGATGGAAAGCTTACTTCCCGATCGAAACATATTTCACTCGAAAAGGAATACATTCTTAAATGTTATATGGAAGCCGGGGGTCCGGAAGAGATCATGTACATGACCCATCCTCATCTTGGAAGCGATAACCTGAAAATCATCGTAAAAAATTTGCGGAATAAATTTCAGGAAGCCGGTGGAAAAATAATGTTTGAGACTATGCTGGAGGATTTGAAAATAGTGAATAACAAGGTTGTACAAGCCATAACATCTTCGGGTGATATGGATGGAGATTTCTTCCTGATCGCGTCCGGTCATTCGGCTTACGAAACGTTCAGGATGATGATGAAAAGGGGAGTGGTGTTCAGAACAAAAAATTTTGCCATTGGCAGCCGGATGGAGCATTCGCAGAAAATTATAAATCTTGCCCAATGGGGTAAAGAATCGCTGCCGGGAGTGAAAGCCGCCGAATACCGCCTCACGTCAGAGGGTGACGGAAAACATCCCGTTTATTCGTTTTGCATGTGTCCGGGAGGCGTGGTTGTACCTTCAACAGCCTATGCGGATGGAAATATTGTTAACGGAATGAGCAATTACAGCCGGAACGGTGAGTTTGCCAACGCAGCCTGTGTAGCCGGAATTCACCCGGATGAATTGTGCGGGAAAACGGTAACAGCGCGTGAAGCCCTTGATTTTATGGAACAGCTTGAACGTGCATTTTATGAATATTCCCGGGGATACAGCGCTGCGTTCTGCAGTATTTCTGATTTTATACACAAAAAAGAAACGAAAAATAGTAGTAAAAGCAGCTATTCGTTGGGCCTGGTAAAAGCTCCTCTTTGGGAGCTGTTGCCAGCGGAAGTATACGCGGCAATGCAGGCAGGATTGCAGGACTTTAATAAAAAAATGAAGGGTTTTGAGACCGGGAATTTATTGGGTTTGGAAAGCAAGACATCCTCTCCGGTTCAGGTGATCCGTGAAAATAACGGATTATGCACCGGATTTGAAAATCTTTACATGATCGGCGAAGGAGGCGGCTATGCCGGTGGAATTATGTCGAGCGCGGCTGATGGGATAAAAGTGGCAATGGGAATTGTTGGCAATTGAAAAAACATATTTTCTATAAACTAAGAGACCGTTTAAAATTCAATAAAGAATTTGACGGTATCAATTTTGCCACTAAATCACCAAGACGCAAAGAAAACACAAAGAGTTGAAAATGAATAGATCTCTTGGTGAAAACTTTGTGTTTTTGTGTCTTTGTGGCATTAAAAAACAATAGTATTATCATTTTTTAAACAGTCTCTAAAAATTAGCAGCAGATTTCCCTGCCAGCCATCCGGTCGACCAGGCAATCTGCAGGTTGTAGCCCCCCGTATCTGCATCCAGATCGATGACTTCACCTGCAAAAAAGAGATTTTTAATAAGCTTTGATTCCATGGTTTTTGAATCGATCTCTTTTGTACTGATCCCTCCGGCGGTTATAATCGCTTCCTTAAACGACCGGTGACCGGTTACCTCGAACCTCAGATCCTTCATCAGCAACCGGATTTTTTTGCGTTCGGCGGCTGAAAGCTGATGCCCTTCTTTGGCCGGATCAAGGGTTAATTTTTCGATGAACACAGGAATCAGTTTTGCAGGAAGCCACAGTCTGAAAATATTGTCAAGACGTTTTTTACTGTATTCATTCAAATCACGCAACAGGCGGTTATCAAGCTTTTGCTCGTCCAGTGCCGGCTTCAGATCCACAGACAGTTCAACCGGATTGTTTTCATGCAGTGCATCAACTACAAAGCGGCTTAAGGTTAGAATAACAGGCCCGGATAATCCGAAATGGGTAAAAAGCATCTCCCCGAATTCCTCTTTTTGTTTTTTCCCGTTAACCCACACTACTGCATTGATATTTTTCAAACTTAAACCCTGAAGTTTTTTAGCCAAATCACCTTTTGTCTCCAAAGGAACCAGTGAAGGCCGCACCGGTTCAATGGAATGCCCGACTGATTTTGCCAGCCGGTAACCGTCGCCATCGGAACCCGTGGCGGGATAAGAATTTCCACCGGTACATAAAATGATTTTTCCGGCGAAAACATCCGTGGTGATCCCTTCTTTTGTCATTTTCACACCCTGGACTTGATTATCATCGGTCAGAAATTCATTCACTTTGGACCGGTATTGTAAGACCACCTTATTTTTTTGTGCTTGTTTTACCAATGCCTGAACCACATCCGATGATTTATTGCTGGCAGGAAAAACTCGTTTGCCTCTTTCGACAACGGTCTTAACTCCCGATTCGTTCAAAAGCCGGATAATGTCACCGGTAAAAAATTGAGAAAAAGCATGTTTCAAAAAACGGGAATGGGGCTGGATATGGTTAAAGAATTCATTCAGTTCGGTATCGTTGGTGATGTTGCATCTTCCTTTACCGGTGATCAGCAGTTTCCTGCCTGCCCTCTCCATTTTTTCAAGAACCAAAACCGCAGCTCCGGATCCGGAGGCACTGATAGCAGCAACCAATCCTGCCGCACCGGCACCGATAACGATCACATCATACCTTCATAAATCCTTTGTAAACTCAGGTTTCAAAAGTAAGAAGTTTGTACGATTTAAAGGGATGTTTAAAAAAGGAAAATCGGTTGAGCTTTGCGGTATAACTTGTTAGCCTTGTTTTGCAAGTACTACTTTTACTTTATCCTTCAGCAGGTCTTTAAATTTTAAAGCGTCTTCATTTGTTCCCTCATACAGTCCGTAATGTATTGGTATGGCCATTTTTGCTTTCACATCGAGTGCCGATGCGGCAGCATCTTCAACCGTGTTCATGGTATAGGTCTGTCCCAGCGGCAGCATCGCCACATCACATTCCAAATCCTTCATTTCCGGAATCCGCTCCGTATCGCCTGCATGATAAACCCGCTGATTGTCAATCTCGAAAATATAGCCTACCCATTTGTTATTCCTTGGGTGAAAATTGACTTTCCGGATGTTGTAAGCAGGTACGGCTTCAAATTTAAAATCTTCCAGGTCTTCTTTGTGTCCCGGTTCAAGTCCAATAACTTTGTTGTATCCCAAGTCCATCAGCTTGGGGATGCAGTTGTAAGGCGCATAAAACCGGGTATTTTTTGTTGCCACTTTTCGAATGTCATCAGCCGATAAATGATCGTAATGCGAATGCGTTATGAAAATATAATCCGCTTTATCGGTTTCAGCTATGAGGTACGGATCGACATAAATTAGTATGTCCCGGACACTGATTTTTACAGTAGATTGTCCAAGCCATTGTATCTGATCGAGGATATTCATTTGGCTTAATTTTAAGTTTGAACCAGTAAAAATATGAAAAACACCTTTCCAATTTTAAACTTTGACTAACATATAAACAATAATTCTCTATTTTTGATTTCGAATTAATCGATGAATAAACAGATGGTATGCCCTTAAGATTAAGAATCATGAAAACCGATCCTGAATATTTTTGGGCATTCCATGCGACCGATTTAATGAAAACGAATAAATTAAACACATGAAATACAACCGGATTCTATTAAAGCTCAGTGGCGAATCCCTGATGGGTGAAAAACAGTATGGCATTGATGCCGGAAGGCTTGCAGCCTATGCGTCCGAAATAAAATCGGTAACCGATGAAAATGTTCAGGTTGCCATCGTTATCGGTGGCGGGAATATTTTCAGAGGATTGCAGGGAACTACCGAAGGGATGGACCGTGTTCAGGGCGACTACATGGGAATGCTCGCTACCGTTATCAACAGCCTGGCATTGCAGGCTTCTCTTGAAAAAATCGGGGTTGAAACAGCTCTGTTGTCCGGCTTTCAAATCGGACCGGTAAGCGAGCTGATGAGCCGCCGCAAAGCGATCTCCTATCTGGAGCAGGGTAGGGTAGTCCTTATCAGTGGTGGCACAGGAAATCCTTATTTTACAACGGATACCGCTTCAGTCCTAAGAGGTGTTGAAGTCAGGGCGGATGTATTTTTGAAAGGTACCCGTGTGGATGGAATTTATTCAGCGGACCCGGAAAAGCACCCGGAAGCAAAGAAATTAGATCGCCTCACTTTTGATGAAGCTTACAATAAGCAGTTGAAAATAATGGATCTTACTGCATTTACCATGTGCCGTGAGAACAATTTACCCATCGTTGTATTCGACATGAATAAAAAAGGGAACCTGAAGAAAATTGTAAATGGTGAAATGATAGGCACTCGGGTATCGAATACGTGAGATTCCATAAAATATTTCTTTTAAATTTGCATCGAAAATTAAAAAGCGCAATGTTATGATTGAAGAATGCCAGCTTATTTACGACCTTGCCAAAGAAGGAATGGATAAAGCCGTTCATCATCTCGAACACGAATTTCAGAATATCCGGGCCGGAAAAGCCAGTCCTGACATGCTGCAGGGTATAGCAGTGGATTATTACGGCGTAATGACCCCGATCAATCAAACAGCCAATATTACTTCACCCGATGCCCGCCAGATCATTGTTCAGCCCTGGGATAAAAGCATTATCAGCGCCATCGAAAAGGCGATCCAGGCAGCCAACCTGGGATTTAACCCGAAAAATGAAGGCGAGGTTTTACGGATCATTGTTCCTGTTACAACCGAGCAGCGCAGGCGCGAACTGGTAAAACAAGCGAAGGCTGAAGCGGAAGAATCGAAGATCGGTATCCGGAACGCAAGGCGAATTGCCAATGAGGAGGCCAAAAAACTGGAGAAAGAAGGCGTTTCGGAAGATGATGTGAAGAAACTGCAGGATGATATTCAGAAACTCACCGACGATTATTCCGAAAAGGTTGATAAGCTGTTCGAAGCCAAGGAGAAGGACATCATGACGATTTAGTATTGAGTACAAAGTACAAAGTATTTAGAACTTAGATATTAGATTTTAGAAATGAGAAATTGCCTGTAGGGGAGCAACCTGTCAGGTTTTTTTGTTTGTAAGTGATGCTTTCCTCGTCCTTTGCGTGAAAAAAACATCGTTATTGTACGTTGTTGTGACCTGTTATCATTTCACTTTTGGTTCCCTCTGTGGTGAGGCGGTTTTTTGATTTGCCTGGCCTGTTGGTGACAACACCAACAGGGAGTAAAAGGGAATGCGGTCGAATTTTGGGATGGAAGAAAAGCTGATATCCATTGCGGCCTTTGCTTCTCTTCCCGCCCTTTGTGTGAAAAATTATCACTACCGTTAATCAGGGTTAGCTTTTAATAGTTCTCTTTTCGTTCTTTTATAAAAAAGATAAATGCCACAAAAAATGATCACTTGTCCGATCCAGAAAATCCACCAGGGAAAGCTTTCCGGGATATATCCCAAAGCATACTGGGACAATGCATTGTCGGGAGGAAGGCTGAACAATTCACCCAACGTAAATTTATTCAGTATATAGGATGAATATTCGCGTGTATAGGAAATGATAATAATAAAGGATCCAATGCCAAACAAGAACCATTCACTTTGGCTTAATTTTTATCTGCGGCTTTTTATCGGTGAAATAGCTGATCAGGAAAGCAAGCACGATCATGGTCAGCGAATTGATCACCGGTCCGATGACCGGTCCGACCCAGGTTACCGGTATTAAAAACAAAATGTCCCACGTCATCAGCGATTCCGGCCAGTTAAGAAGTAACTTCAAAAACACATAATAAAAAATATCCCAAACAGCAAAGCAAAAAATAAAAAAGCCGAATTTTTCGGTTCGTGTTCTGCCGGCTAAAATGCCTGCTCCGGCTAACATGATTAAAGTAGCAAGCTCCCTGAACATTTCAATAAGGCCGGTTTGCTTATCAATCGCTTGCAGGGGAAACTTAAACCCATCGGGATAATAAATTTTTCGAAGATACACCACAACTGCACTTTCGAGGTAACCCATTGCTACCGCAAAAATGGAAATCCATAAAAATAGTGTTAATGTTTTCTTATTCATCCGGCAAATGTTAATCGGTTCAACGTATAAAAATAAACTTTTCATCCTGATAATCACCGGTTTCAAATTTATTTTATTAAACAAAACAAATATCAAAAAAATCTTCCTGACAAAATTTGTTATTTAAATAATTTCAATCTACTTTTGCAGCCCGATTTTCAAAAGGAAAATTTTTGAACAAGTAATTAAGATTTAGATGGATACTTTAAGCTACAGAACAGTTAGCGCAAATAAACAGACGGTTAACAAGGAATGGGTCATCATTGATGCGGAAAATCAGATCCTTGGCAGGCTTTCGTCGATTGCAGCCCAGTTATTAAGAGGGAAGTACAAAGCAAATTTTACTCCTCATGTCGACTGCGGCGACAACGTAATTATCGTCAATGCGGAAAAAATTCAACTGACCGGAAAAAAATGGACGGATAAGGAATATCTCCGCTACACCGGTTATCCGGGAGGACAAAGACGGCAAACGCCGAAAGAAATGCTGGTTAAGAAGCCAACCGGTATTATCGAGCATGCAATAAAAGGGATGCTGCCTAAAAACAAGCTGGGAGATGCATTGTTCAGAAATCTTTTTGTTTATGCGGGAAGCGAACATCCCCATCAGGCACAGAAACCCAAAACCATTGATCTGACTAAAATCAAATAAATTATATGGAAGTAATCAGTACTACCGGCAGAAGAAAGACCGCAATCGCGCGGGTATATCTTAACGATGGCAAGGGCAATATCCTTGTAAATAAACGCGATTATAAAGAATATTTCCCCTTAGCAACATTGCAATACATCATAAATCAACCACTGGAAATTACCAATAACCTTGGTAAATTTGATATAACGGTTAATCTCGACGGAGGCGGAATCACAGGACAGGCTGAAGCGCTGCGGTTAGCCATATCAAAAGCATTGGTTGAACTCGAACCGGAAAACAGGCCTCCGTTAAAAGCCAAAGGCTTATTAAGAAGGGATCCCCGAATGGTTGAACGGAAAAAATACGGCAGGAAAAAAGCCCGTAAAAAATTCCAATTCAGTAAACGGTAATCGTATTTATCAATGTTTAGTATCTAAATTGCTGAGACCATTACAGTTGATGACAGAATCACGTAAGAAATGCTACTTAGCAATTGCATTAATTAACAGAATGTAAACATTAAACACATGTCAAGAGTAAATTTCAATGAATTATTAGACGCAGGTGTACATTTTGGTCACCTCAGAAGAAAGTGGAACCCCAATATGGCTCCGTATATTTTTATGGAGCGTAATGGCATTCACATCATCGACCTGTATAAAACAGTAGCAAAAATTGAAGAAGCAGCGTCGGCGATAAAGCAGATTTCAAAATCAGGAAAGAAAATCCTGTTTGTGGCAACTAAAAAACAAGCGAAGGATATTGTTGCCAAACATGTTCAGCGTGTAAACATGCCGTATGTTACCGAGCGCTGGCCCGGCGGAATGCTGACCAATTTTGCAACCATCCGGAAAGCTGTTCGGAAGATGGCTTCCATCGACAAGCTGATTACAACCAATTCGTTTAACGTCCTGTCGAAAAGAGAACGTCTTCAGGTGCAGCGTGAACGTGCCAAGCTTGAAAAGCAACTGGGCAGTATTGCTGATCTGAACAGGTTACCTTCGGCTATTTTTGTGGTCGATATCCTGAAAGAGCATATTGCAATTGCTGAAGCAAAGAAACTGAATATTCCAACCTTCGCAATCGTTGATACGAATTCTGATCCCACGAAAATAGATTTTCCGATTCCGGCCAATGACGATGCTTCCAAATCAATCGACCTGATTGTTGGTGCCATGGTGAAGGCTATTGAAGAAGGCCTTATGGAAAGGAAATTCGACAGGGATAAAAAAGCTCAGGAAGACAGGGATGAACAGGAAGAAACGGTAAAAGTTAAATCGGAAACCATTGAAATGCTTGAGGCTGAGGATGAAGACGGCGTGGAACTGGCAAAGAAAATCAGCAAGGTAAAGATTAACGAAGAAGAGGAAACTGATGGAGCAGCAAAACCGGCAAAAAGACCCCGGAAAATTGTTGCAAAACCCATTAAAAGACCCATTAAATAAGTTATAAAAAAATACAACATTTTCCGGCAAATTTCATCCGGAATTTAATTTACAAAAAGATGGCAAATATTACAGCGGCAGAAGTTAATAAACTAAGACAAATAACCGGCTCAGGGATGATGGATTGTAAAAATGCCCTGGTTGAAGCAGATGGTGATTATGAAAAAGCAGTTGATATCCTTCGGAAAAAAGGACAAAAGGTTGCAAATAAAAGGGCTGACAAAGATGCAAATGAAGGTATCGTTATAGCGAAAACATCTCCGGATCATAAATTCGGTGCTATTATCATGCTGAATTGCGAAACCGATTTTGTAGCCAAAAATGAAGAATTTACTTCTCTTGCACAACATGTAATTGATCTTGCTTTGAACAAAAAGCCGCAGAACCTGACAGAACTTAAAAATCTGTCTCTCAACGGAAGAACTGTAGGCGAGAGTGTTATGGACTTAGTAGGTAAAACCGGTGAGAAAATGGATCTTTCAAATTATGAGTTTATCGAAGCGAGTAAAGTATTTGCGTATAATCATCAGGGAAACCGTCTGGCTACAATTTTGGGTTTGAATAAACCGGATAGTGGAGAGGTCGGTCGTCAGTTATCCATGCAGGTTGCTGCGATGGGTCCTGTTGCAGTTGATAAAGAGGATGTTCCGCAAGCGGTTATTGACAAGGAAATTGAAATTGGAATGGAACAAGCCCGCCAGGAAGGTAAACCCGAAAATATGCTGGAAAAAATTGCCCTGGGCAAACTCAATAAATTTTATAAGGAAAACACCTTACTCAATCAGGATTTTGTAAGAGATACAAAGATCACTGTCGGTCAATACCTTAAAAGTACTGATCCCGAATTAAAAGTGACCGGATTCAAACGGTTGATACTTGGAGCTTAAACAGGTTGATTTTATAAGACTAAAAGGGCTGTCAGCTATTTCTGATAGCCTTTTTTTATTGCATTCCTTCTAATTTTTAGTAATTACAAGGTAATGAGGAAAGAAAAATTGTTTTCAGAGGATTGATTACAAGAAGCTAATCTTGCAGCCAGCGTGGATTTGTTTATCTGCCATTCATAAAATTAAGCGATGCGAAATGGTTCAGGCAAGCAGTTCTTTTACAATTGCTGCAATTACTTTATTATCGGCTTTACCGGCTAAATTTTTGGAAGCGATTCCCATTACTTTCCCCATATCTTTAACTGTGGATGCTCCGGTATCTGAAATAATACTTTTTATAATGGTGCGAATCTCGTCTTCGCTCATTTGTGCCGGAAGGTATTTTTCAATAACAGAAACCTGGAACATTTCTTCCTCAAAAAGATCATTTCGTTGCTGGGCTTTATAAAGATCTGCTGATTCTTTTCTCTGCTTAACAAGCCGCTGAAGGATCTTCATCTCTGTTTCAGGGGCTATTTCTCCGGTAAAACTTTTATCTGTTTTTGTCAGAAGGATGGCTGCTTTTACTGCACGCAATGCCTCCAGCTTCTTTTTATCCTTAGCCAGCATCGCAGATTTAATGTCTTCGTTAATGGCTTTTTCCAGACTCATAATTTCTATTTTGAAAAATAACGGGTTTTTTGAACTGTTAATTTACCTGCTTTCACGGTTGAGTCAAAAGGTTCACAATTAACATTTGACTTAGCCCCCATCTTCTCAGTCAACGTTATCGTGGAGAAAGGAATTATTGGACTTAATTTCCGTTGTGTTGTTCTCACCGTCAGAAAGCATAAATTTTGAAACCTCCGAATCAGAAGAATGTTTCATATCTGATAATTCAACATTTCGTCTGATGTAAGCCGGTGTATTTTCCATTTCCTCAATATCGCCGGGAGATTTCAATTTCATGCTTAAGTCCTTCAGCCGCTTAATCCGTTCTATCGATTTTTTTTCAATTTCTTCCTGTTCGGTCTTGCCGGGTTGATTAATAAAACCGGGCTCACTGGTGTCATTCGATTTCTGTTGTTTCAGAAATTCTGTCTTTTTTTCCTCGGACAGAACCGGCTTGATTTCATTTCGTGCTGCTATTCCTTCGGAGGTGAAATTAAATTCCCTTATTCTTGAATCCCCGATTTTTGATGCTTCGTTTTTCGGTTCGTTTTTTTCTTCGCTTGCGACTGTATCCTGTTTTGGTGGACTTACCAATGTTATTTCCGTAATATCTTCTGTAATGCGGGGTTTGGCTTTTACCTCCACCTTTGGAACTTCAACTAACGGGTGAACAACCCGTTCGGTTTTCCCATTAATTTTTTTCTCCACTTCCGATTTAAAACCGGTTGCCACCAGCGTTACGCTTATTTTATTTTCGAGTGTATCATCTTTTCCATTCCCCCAAATAATTTCGGCATTCTGACCGGCTTCATTCTGGATATACTCAGTGATTTCAGTCACTTCATCCATTGTAATTTCTTCATTTCCAGAGGCGATATACAAAAGAATATTATCGGCCCCGATAATCTGGTTATCATTCAGTAATGGAGATGCGAGGGCTTCTTCAACAGCAATGATCGATCTGTTTTCACCTTCTGCAACTGCAGAACCCATAATGGCTGTTCCGCTATCTTTCATCACAGTTTTTACATCTTCAAAATCCACATTTATATAGCCGGTAACTGTAATGATCTCTGCAATTCCTTTGGCTGCAATAGTCAGGATATTATCCGCTTTCTGGAAAGCTTCGGATAATTTTAAATCACCGTGTACTTCCCTGAGTTTATCATTGGATATCATAAGCAATGAATCGACATTTTTCCGGAGTTCCTCAATTCCGGATTCCGCCTGAAGTCTTCTCTTTCTGCCTTCAAATGAAAACGGAAGGGTGACAATACCAACGGTAAGAATGCCTAATTCCTTTGCCGCCTGAGCAATAATAGGTGCAGCACCGGTACCGGTACCTCCTCCCATTCCTGCAGTGATAAACAGCATTTTTGTATTTTTTTCTAAGATCAGTTTGATATCTTCGATATTTTCAATTGCAGCTTCCTTACCTACTGAAGGTAGTGACCCGGCTCCAAGCCCTTTCGAACCCAGTTGCACTTTGACCGGAATCGGGCTGGCTTCCATAGCCTGAGCATCCGTATTGCAAATGATAAAGTCGACACCTTGTATTCCCTGCAAATACATATGCGAAACCGCATTGCTACCTCCACCGCCGACTCCGATGACTTTAATAATAGAAGATTGATTCTTAGGCAAATCGAAATTAAGCATATGGTCCATTTTTTTATTTTAAAATTATTACTTAATAACCCAGTTAATTAATTAAGCCTCAGTTTTTATCAACAAAATGAATGTTAATTATTTCCCTTTATTCTTTGCTCTTGCTTTTATAATAAATCAACATAGAAAATGGACAGTCAACGTATTATCTAAAAAAGCGTATGGTATTTATCGTCAAAGAGCTCTCGTTAATTTATAAGTTATTTTATTTGTTGACAGGTAAAGAAAATATCAGAAAATTTATACGTGTATATTTGATCATGAAATATCGTCTTTTTCGAAAAAATCCTGAATTTTTTTAAGGAAACTGAATGGCCTGTTTTCTCTTTTCATTAATTCGTCTTCCTCTTCATCTGGTTTTATGTTTTCTTCCGTTTTCGATATGTGTTCCTTTTCAACTTCAAATCTTTTCATTCCCTCAATTACAAGTCCGATTCCGGTTGCGTACATGGGGCTGGCCAGTTCTTCAGAAACCGTATCGGCAAGGTGTTCATTCGGATAGCCGATACGGGTATCCATACCGGTAATAAATTCAGTAAGCTGAGTCAGGTGCTTGAGCAATGCACCGCCGCCGGTAAGCACAATGCCCGCAATCAGTTTTTTTTCATAACCCGAATTTTTGATTTCAAAATAAACATGTTCGATAATTTCTTCCATTCGGGCCTGAATAATACTGGCAAGATTTTTTAAGCTGATTTCTTTCGGCGGCCTACCGCGTAATCCCGGTATAGCAACTATTTCATCATCTCTGTTTTCGCTGGCCAATGAAGAACCAAATTTTACTTTCAGTTCTTCGGCATGCTTACGAATGATGGTACACCCCTCTTTCACATCTTCCGTAATAACGTCACCGCCAAATGGAATAACCGCTGTATGCCTGATAATCCCGTCCTGAAAAATTGCTATATCGGTTGTTCCTCCTCCAATATCCACGAGCACAACCCCAGCTTCTTTCTCTTCCTCGCTTAAAACAGCTTCAGCAGAAGCTATTGGTTCAAGGATCAGGTCTACGACTTCAAGATCGGCTTTGGTGACGCATTTAAAAATATTTTTTGCAGCTGTTGTTTGCCCGATAATAATATGAAAATTGGCTTCAAGACTGTTTCCAAGCATACCTACAGGCTGCTTAATCCCCACCTCATCATCTACGATATATTCTTGCGGAATGACATCAATGATCTCTTCACCCGGGCTCATATTCAGGTTATACATATTATTGAGGAGCGTTTCTACATCGGATTTGCTAATCTCATTGTCGTAATTTTCGCGGATAATTCCTCCCCTGTGCTGCAGGCTTTTTATGTGCTGTCCTGCAATCCCGACATTTACGTATTTTATATTTACACCTGCTTTTTGGGAGGCCTCTTCAACAGCCTTTTTAATGGAGTTGACCGTATTCTCAATATTCGAAACAACTCCTCTTTTTACACCGATCGATTCAGTGCGACCGTGACCCAGTATTTCTATCTTGCCATGTTCATTTTTCCGGCCAACAATAGCAGCAATTTTTGTCGTTCCGATGTCAAGGCCTACAATTAATTCAGAAGATTTCATAAAATTAGTTTTTAGAACACACCACTTGATTTTCAAATTTCAGGTTAATGGTATTGTATTTATCCCATCCGGTTTTATTCAGTCCCTGCTCGTATAAAACAAGCAGTTTTTTAAATTTGTTTTCCATATTATCCACGTCCCCAAAAATAATTAATTGTCTGCCAACTTTTGGAACCAATTCAAATTCTTTATCCTTTGTTACGTATATTTGTTCAATCTGAGCTTTTAAAAATTTATCATCATTAATATAGGATGAAATTGTAAACAGCTTTGCCAGGAGAGATTTTACATCGGCAGGATCAACTTTTAGCGTATCAGAATATTTTTGTGAGATAAACCCATTCGCAACCAATACCCTTGTTGAGTGTCCAAAATTGGCCTGAAATGCAAAGCCTTCACTGTCGATATAATAATTTTGGCCGGCAGAATTTATCACCCTGAATAAGGGATTCCTTTGCTTAATTTTAATGGTAAGTTTTCCGGTAATTGAAGTGTAAACATCGGCCCGGGCAACCTGTGGGATTTTATTCAGGGAGTTTTCAAGGTCGGCAAGGTTGATTTCAGAAAGCTTCTTACCAACCAGAGAATCACGATTTTTATATAATTTTTTATTGATCTCATTTTGTGTGATCAGTGGGTCGATTTCCTGGTAGTCAAAGCTGACTTCCACGCTTTTGCAGGTGATTTTTTTGTGCTCAACATCAATGAAGCCTACCAAAACAAAGATGCCCGCTACTAGTAGCAACCAGAGGGTTATGTTTATTATCTTTTTCATGTTAATGAGTTTTGAGGGTTTCTGTTAAATATTTGCTGATTGGATCTACCAGTTGATCAATATCGCCGGCACCAAGTGTTACTATTATATCGAAATGTCTTTGACTTATTTCCTTAATAAGATTTTCTTTGGAACAAACCATTTTTTGCTGAAGGGACATGCGGTTTAAAATCATTTCCGAATTCACCCCTTCAACAGGCAGTTCCCTTGCCGGATATATCGGAAGCAAAATCGATTCGTCCAAAAGATCGAGACTTTTTGCAAATTCATCGGCAAAATCACGCGTCCGGCTATAGAGATGAGGTTGAAAAATTCCGAGTATTCGCTTCCGGGGAAACAGGTCCCTTACCGAATTAATAAAGCCTCTGATTTCTTCCGGATGATGTGCATAATCATCAATGTAAATTATGGTGTCGGTCTTTATCTGAATATCGAATCTTCTTTTTATTCCTGAAAAGGAGGATAATGCTGCTTTCATTGCTGCTTCAGAGGCTCCGGTAATACTTGCAACCGTCAAAGCCGCCAGTGCATTTTCAACGTTGATTAGCCCCGGCACTCCCAGTTTAAAATTCCTAATAGTGATTTGGGGAGTTATAAAATCAAAAACATAGTGACCGTTCGACAACTTAATGTTATCCGCATAATAGGTTGCTTTATCCCTGATCGAATACTCAATTACATTGCAGTTCTGCAATTTCATTTTGTCCAGCCCAACTCCTTTTTTTATCAGCAATGTTCCTCCTTCAGTAATTTGACCTGCAAACTGCCGATAGGAATCTTGAACATTGGAAAAGTCGCCGTAAATATCGAGGTGGTCCGCATCCACAGAAGTTATTACTCCTATAGTTGGAAATAATTGAAGAAATGATCTGTCAAATTCATCTGCCTCCACAACCATCCACTCAGAATTACCGGAAACCAAAAGGTTCGAATCGTAGTTCTTGGCTATTCCTCCCAGAAATGCAGTACACCCAATGCCGGCCGTGTGAAGTAAATGAGCCACCAGACTTGTAACCGTTGTTTTTCCATGGGTTCCTGCAATAGCAATTGTTTTTTTGCCAGCGGTTAATAAACCTAATATTTCTGATCTTTTTTTAATTGGGATGCCCGTATCTTTTAGAAAAATATATTCCTTCAAGTCTTTAGGAATAGCTGGAGTGTAAATAATTAAATCAATTTTTTCAGGAATTTGGGCAATGTCATCCTTAAAGTGTATGTTAATTCCTTCTGATTGCAATTGGCGGGTAAGAAATGACGGTGTTTTATCATAACCGGAAACTTCCGCTCCTTTAAGCTTAAAATACCTTGCCAGGGAACTCATTCCGATTCCCCCAATGCCAAGAAAATATACCCGCTGTAAAATCTCTACGTTCAAGCTATTATTTTATCAAATTTAAAATCTCATTTGCAATTCTGTCTGCAGCATCGCGGATAGCTAATTTCATGATATTTTCACTCAGTATCCGTTTTTTATCCGGGTCGCTCATTAATTGGGTCAAAACATCACCCAACCGCTCGTTGACTTCCTGATCGGGAATCATCAGTGCCGCATTTTTATCGACCAGTGCTTGTGCATTTTTGGTCTGATGATCCTCTGCCGCCGACGGAAGAGGAACAAAAATTGACGGAATCCCAACCGCGCATATCTCAGAAATGGCTATTGCTCCGGCCCGCGATACAATCACATCAGCAATCGCATAAGCCAAATCCATCCTGTCGATGAACTCAACTACACGAATACTTTTGTAGTTAGTATCCTTCATCAGTTCCATTGCTGTTTTATAATAATAATTGCCGGTTTGCCAGATCAACTGTATATCGTGGCTGATAATGGCAGTTATGTTTTTATGAATGCCTTTGTTTATTGATAATGCACCCTGGCTGCCTCCAATAACGAGCAGTGTCTTTTTTTCAGGTTTCAAATCAAAAAACGTGCAAGCCTCCGGCCGCTTTCCTTCTGTTTCAATGACATCCTGACGAACCGGATTGCCTGTAAGAACAATTTTATCTTTGGGGAAAAATTGTTCCATGTGCTGATAGGCAACACAAATCCGGTTTACTTTTTTTGCCAGAATTTTATTGGTAATTCCCGGAAATGAATTTTGCTCCTGGATAACTGTCGGGATATGTTTTCCTGCTGATACCCGCAGTGTTGGACCGCTTGCATATCCGCCAACACCAACCACAACATCGGGGTTCAAATCGGTTAATTATTGTTCTGGCCTTCAGCAGACTAAAAGAAACTTTTACCGGAAAGAGCAGGTTTTTGTATATCCGTTTTCGCTGCAACCCGCTGATCCAAAGAGCTTCGATGGGATAACCCGCAGCCGGGACTTTTTCCATCTCCATTTTTCCCCTGGCACCGATAAAAAGAATTTCAATTTCAGGCTCCTTCTTTTTTAGAGCATTGGCAATAGCAATTGCCGGGAAAATATGCCCCCCGGTTCCGCCACCGCTGATGATGACTTTATGCTTCCGCTGGCTGGAGTTCGTCTGCATTTTCCGGATTGTTTTCAATTTCTTTGCTCACACTTAAAATAATACCGATCGAGATACTGGTGAACCAGATTGACGTTCCTCCCATGCTAACAAAAGGAAGTGTCTGTCCCGTGACAGGTAAAATATGAACAGCGACACCCATGTTTATCAATGCCTGAAAAACCAGGCTGAAAGCCACTCCGATAGTCAGGAATGCCCCGAAGTTACGGGGAATGACACTCACTATTTTTACTGCCCTGAACAGGATTATCAGGTATAACACAACCATCACTATTCCTCCGATCAATCCATATTCTTCAACAATAATGGCATAAATAAAGTCGGAATAGGGGTGAGGTAAAAAATTCCGTTGCTCGCTGTTGCCTGGCATTTTACCAAAAAGTCCACCGCTTGCAATGGCAATCTTCGCCTGCTCTACCTGATAATTTTCCTGTGTATCTCCACCGCCTTTAAAATTTTCGAGCCTGCTGGCCCACGTATTTATTCTGGGCAAAAGTGTAGGGTAGGATTTCGCTATTACGAACATTAGCAGCATTGCTGCAATTCCAATCCCAACCATTGAAAAAATATGTTTCAACCGTACCCGGCCGATAAACATCAAAACCAGGCTTGTTACAAACAAAATTGCTGCCGTCGAAAAATTTGCAGGAAGGATTAAAAAACAAACGATTAAGACCGGGATTACAATGGGTAAAAATGCCGATTTAAAATCCTTGATCACATCCTGTTTTTTGGTAAGTTCCCGGGCAAGATACATAATGAGGGTAAGCTTGGCAAGATCGGATGTCTGGAAAGTCAAACCAAAAGGCAGGGGTAAAACACGTTTGGCATCATTCAAATTTAACCCGACAAACAGGGTTAATAAAAGGAGTGGAATGGCAATCCATAAGGCAACCTGAAAAATTCTTGAAAAATAGGTGTATTTCACAAGGTGGGCGGCATACATCAGCAATAATCCCAGGGCAATAATAATAAATTGTTTGATCATGTAATATTCGGTATTCCCTCCCTGGTATTTATAGGCCAGTGTCCCGGTTGAACTGTAAACAGCTAAAATCGAAAATACTGACAGGATGATTACCACCAGCCAGATGATCTTATCGCCTTTTATTTTACTGAGCAGTTTATTCATACCATGACTCATTGTGTTTCTTGAAACATTAGTTGTTTGTAGTTTTTTGACAGTAGAAAATTATATTCTGAATGTTTTTTAATTACAATCTCCCAACAGCTTCTTTAAAAAGATTCCCCCGTTCTTCATAGTTTTCAAAGAGATCAAAACTTGCACATGCCGGCGAAAGAAGAACGATGTCATCAATTTTCCCCAGGGATAACGCGTATTTTATTGCCTGATCCATTGAAGTCGTTTCTACAATACCAGATACGATGGTTTTGAAAGCATCAATCAGTTTTTTATTGTCCTTCCCCAAGCAAATTATCGCTTTGACTTTGGTTCTGACAAGTTGTTTTAATATGCCATAATCGTTGCCTTTGTCAATTCCACCTGCAATCCAAATGACCGGATTACTCATGCTTTCGAGGGCATACCAGGTTGAATTTACATTGGTCGCTTTGGAGTCGTTGATGAAATCGACTCCGTGAATCCGGGCAACATATTCCAGCCTGTGCTCCACATTCTGAAAATCCGAAAGGCTTTCCTTTATTACATCCTTTTTAATATCGAGAATTCTGGATGCAATACCTGCGGCCATTGAATTAAAAATGTTGTGTTTACCCTGTAACGCTAAATTTTCTAATGTCATATTAAAGGTTTTTGAATTTACATGAATCTGTATTTTGTTACCTGTTAAACAGGCACCATTTTCTGTTATATTTTGCTGAATTGAGAAAGGAAACATTTTCGACCGGATAGCTCGTTTCGAAATTTCATTCATTATAACCGGATCATCCTGCCAGAAAATGAAGGAATCTTTTTCTGTCTGGTTATTTATAATCCTGAATTTAGAGCCAACGTATTGCTGAAAATCATTGTTATACCGGTCGAGATGATCGGGTGTAATGTTCAGCAAAATTGCAATGTCGGCCTTAAACCGGATCATTCCGTCTAACTGAAAGCTGCTTATTTCCAGGACATAATAATCAAAATCATTTTCCGCCACCTGAAATGCAAAGCTTTTTCCAACATTTCCGGCCAACCCGACATTCAAGCCTGCTTTTTTCAGGATGTGATGGGTTAGCAAAGTAGTTGTTGTTTTGCCGTTGCTGCCTGTAATGCAAATTGTTTTTGCTGAAGTATACCTTCCAGCAAATTCAATTTCAGAAATTACTGGTATGCCTGATTTGCGTATTTTCTTAATTATTTCAGCCGTATCAGGAATACCGGGGCTTTTAATGACCTCATTCGCATCAAGAATTAAAGCATCCGTATGTCTGCCTTCCTCGAAATTTATTTCAAACTGTGAAAGAACGTTCTTGTATTTTTCTTTTATTTTTCCTGAATCTGAGACAAAAACCTCAAATCCTTTTTTCTTTGCCAAAACAGCGGAACCTGTACCGCTTTCGCCAGCACCGAGTATTACAATTTTCTGTTTCAAAGCGCATTATCTGAGTTTTAATGTAATAATAGTTACCACTGCGAGCATGATTCCAACGATCATGAACCGCAACACGATTTTGGGTTCAGCATAACCCAGAATCTGAAAATGATGATGCAGGGGCGACATTTTGAATATTCGCCGGCCCTGACCAAATTTTATTTTTGTAAATTTGAAATAACCCACCTGCATAACAACTGAAAGGCTCTCAGCTAAAAATATTCCGCACAAAACCGGGATAAGAAATTCTTTTCGGATCAGGATGGCAAAAACCGCGATGATTCCACCAATCGCCAGACTGCCAGTATCACCCATGAAAACCTGCGCCGGATAGGAATTGTACCATAAAAAACCGATGCAGGCTCCAACGAACGCACTGATAAATATAGTCAGTTCACCGGTATTGGGCAGATACATGATATTTAGGTAATCGGCAAAGACGATGTTACCCGAAACCCATGCAAGGATCGCCAGTGTTGAACCGATAATGGCTGAAGTTCCCGTTGCCAGTCCGTCAATACCATCCGTAAGATTTGCTCCGTTTGATACGGCTGCAATAATGAAAATAACAATTGGAATGAATACCAGAAAAGCCCACTTTTCAAAACCATTACCTAAAAAGGCAAGTAATTTTGCATAATCCGCTTCATTATTTTTAAAAAAAGGAATTGTGGTTTTCGTAGATTTTACCAGCTTTTGCGAAAATTTTTGGGATGGATTGCTGATGCCGACAACCTCCCCGTTTTCAGAAGTCTGGATAAGCTTTTCGGTGCTTATTTTTTCCCTGATTACTACATTGTCGTTAAAATACATGGTCAACCCTATGACCAGACCAAGGACTATTTGTCCGTACAACTTAAACTTTCCGGCAAGTCCCTTTTTGTTTTTTTTGAACACTTTGATATAATCATCCAAAAACCCGATTAATCCTAACCAAACAGTTGTGAAGAGCATCAGAATGATATAAATATTATCAAGTTTTGCGAACAACAGCGTAGGAATCAAAATGGCTCCCAGTATGATTAATCCGCCCATTGTAGGGGTTCCCTGTTTTTCTTTTTGCCCTTCCAGCCCGAGATCGCGAATGGTTTCTCCTACCTGTTTTTTTATCAGTAACCGGATAAGGGCCTTTCCAAAGATCAATGAAATAATAAGTGACGTAATTATAGCAGCACCGGCTCTGAACGAGATGTACTGGAATACACCGGCTCCCGGAATATTAAACGTTTTATCAAGATATGTAAACAGGTAGTAAAACATTTTAATTATTGTTGATATTTGTCAATAGGAATTCTTTTAAGATTTCTTTATCATCAAAAGGATATTTTACCCCTTTGATTTCCTGATATTTTTCGTGACCCTTACCGGCAACCAGAATGATATCACCGCGTTTTGCAAATGAACAGGCTGCTTTAATGGCTTCTTTGCGGTTTACGATGGTGATTACCCGCGCTGAAAATTGTGGTTCTACGCCCGTTTTCATTTCCCTGATGATTTCTTCCGGATCTTCCGATCTTGGGTTATCAGAAGTAAGTATGACTTTGTCACTTTTTGAACTGGCAATTTGGGCCATTAATGGTCGCTTTAATTTATCTCTGTCACCGCCAGCTCCAATCAGGGTAATGAGTGTTTCGTTTCGTGTGCGGATCGTGCCAATCGTTTCCAGTACATTTTTTAGTGCATCCGGCGTATGCGCATAATCAACAATACCTGTAATGTTATTTTGTGAACGGATATAATCAAAACGGCCTTCTACAGCATCAACATCACTTAAAGTCGTCAGAACTTCTTCTCTGTTTTCGCCCAGTAAAAGTGCAGTGGCATATACAGCAAGTAAATTATAAGCATTAAAACTTCCGATTAGTTTACTCCAGAATTCCTGTCCGTCAATCTCAAGCTGAAGGCCTTCAAACTGGTTTTCAATGATTTTGCATCTGAAGTCGGAATCACTTTTTAAACTGTAACTTTTCCTGATAGCTTTGGTATTCTGAAGCATAAACCGACCATTCTTATCATCGGTATTGGTCAGTGCAAAAGCCCCTTCCGGAAGCTCATCGAAAAACTTCTTTTTAGCCTTAATATATTCTTCAAATGTCTTATGGTAATCAAGATGATCATGAGTAATGTTTGTAAAAATTCCTCCGGCGAATTTCAGACCTGCAATCCGGTTCTGGTCGATGGCGTGTGAACTGACTTCCATGAAACAATGTGAACAACCTGCTTTTACCATTCGGTCAAGGAGCGCATTAAGCTGAAGCGGGTCAGGAGTTGTATGGGTGGCATTGACAATCTCGTTTTCAATTTTATTTTTAATTGTTGATAAAAGCCCTGAAGGATGCCCCATTTTATTAAAAATCTCCGCAAGAATACTGGCGATAGTTGTTTTACCGTTGGTTCCGGTTACCCCTACAAGCATTAATTTTTCTGAAGGGTTGTCGAAGTAGCTGGCTGCTAAAATACCAAGAGCAACCGAACTGTTGGCAACCTGCACATACGTAGTTGAATCTGACAATTTATCTGGTAATAATTCGCATACCACAGCAACAGCACCTGCTGAAATAGCCTGGCTTATAAATCTATGGCCATCTGTTTGTGTCCCTTTTACCGCAACAAATAAAGTATCTGCCTTCACCTTGCGTGAATCAAATTCTACAGAACTGAATTCCACATCAGAATTTCCAATGATCTTTCTAATTTGTAATTGCTTCGATATGTCTTTTGTTATTTTCAAGAAATTCAGTAGTTTTTTAATAATTAAACCTCCAGCCGCAATGATATCTGGCTTCCTTTTATCAGTGCAGAACCAGGTGGAATCGATTGTTCCCTCACATGGCCTCTTCCGCTAATGATTACTCTCAGCCCAAGGTTTTCAAGCACATATACCGCATCTTTAGCTCCCATACCCTTCACATTTGGTACCTGACCTTCACGTATAATTCTGGCATCAAGCCTCAACGTACTGTCCGACTTTGAAACAATGGCCCATTCAGACTTTGTTCCTGATGGATCCAATGGAATATCAAGTGTTTCATAAATCCGCTTTAAATCCTCCTGGTAACCTGCAGCATAAGCAGGATAGGTGATTTTATCAGAAACCGGGTCTTTATGAGTTTGTATTTCCAGGTTGGTAGCGTAAACCTTATCTGCTATTTCCTTGAAAACAGGAACTGCGACGGAACTTGCATAATAATTACCGGCTGAAGGATTGCTGATCACAACAATGCATGAATACTGAGGATCGTCAGCGGGGAAGTAACCCACAAAAGATGCATTGTAGTTGGTTTTATTGTATCCTTTATTGTGCACAGCAATTTGGGCGGTTCCCGTTTTCCCTGCAATTTTATAAACCGACTTTTTCAATAGTTCGGCTGTGCCCTCTGTTACAACACCTTCAAGGATTTCGTGTGCTTTTTTAATGGAAGACTTTGAACAAATGGAGCTGTTGATGATTTCGCGTTTAAACCGTTTAACCGTTTTCCCTCCTTCCTGAATTTCCTTAACAAACATCGGCTTCACCATCACTCCATCATTGGCTACAGCATTATAAAAAGTCAGTATTTGTAAGGGTGTCAGCTGAAGCTCGTAGCCAATCGACATATACGGCAACGATACTTTCGACCATAGCCGATCTTTCGTGTCTTTTATATAGGGTTTTGCCTCACCCGGAATGTCAATATTGTTCATCTGGTTTAGTGACATGTCATATAAATGGTCGATGTATTTTTGAGGGTCGGCTGAATATTTATTATAAATGAGTTTTGATACACCGACATTTGAAGATTTTTCAAAGATTTCCTTTATGGAGACCCTTCCATCTCTGATGGTATGAATATCTTTTATCGTAAGTCCTGAATAAACGGCATAGCCTTTACCAATATCCACGGTATCCTGCAAATTATCGAGTCCGTCTTCAAACAGGGAAATCATGGAAGGTAATTTGAATGTTGAGCCTGGTTCAATACTTGTCCCGATGGCATTATTATATTCTTCTTTGTAGTTGCCTGTTTTTTCGTCTTTGGTAAGATTGGCAATTGCTTTTACCTGACCTGTCTTCACTTCCATGAGCACAACACATCCCCACTCCGCGTTATTTTCGACCAGGTATTTATAGAGCGATGCTTCAGCAACATCCTGATCGTTAAGGTTAATTGTTGTAATAATATCCTGTCCGTCTTCAGGATCAACAGCATCTTCATCATAAACCGGCATCCAGTCGCCATTATTTATTTTACGCATGAGCTGTTTCCCATTTGTGCCGCCCAATGATTCCCTGAAAGCGCCTTCAACACCCACAAAAAGATTTTCCTCTGCCTTTGCATAGCCGATTGTCCGCTCGGCTAACATGCCAAATGGCCTCTGCCGCTTTGTTTTGGGGACAACTACCAACCCACCGCTATTTTTACCTCTTTCAAATATCGGAAACTGACGAACTTTTTTAAGTTGCTCATAATCCACATTTCTTTTCACGAGATAATAGCGGTTGCCCTCTTTTCGCTCACGAATCAGGTCATTTTTGTATTGGGCAGCTGATTTATCCCGGAACAGGTTTGAAAGTTCTTTTGCCAGTTCACCAACATGGCTCTTGAAATAGGATGCGGAAATATTGGATGAGGCAACATCCATGCGAACATCAAAAATTGGAACCGAAGTGGCCAGCAGACTCCCGTCTTCAGCGCAAATGTTGCCTCTAACTGCCTCCACATTGAAGTATTGGAGTGACTGTTTTTGTGACTTGAGCATCAGATCACTTCCCTGTATCAGTTGAATGTAAATGACCTTTAAAATAATAACAAGGCCAAACAGTAACATCCCGATATACACGAGATAAACCCTCCACAATATGTCGGTCTTTACATTTTTCACAAATGCTTTTTATTTCAGATAGATTTTTTTAGGCGGAACCGTTGATTCTTTAATACCTCTGCCTGCAAGGCTTTTCGCAATTTCCGACTGCCTGCTTTTTTGCATGAGTTTTGATTTTGTATTGATATATTCAAATTTTAATTCCTTTAGTTCATTTTGTAATTCTTCGTTTTGGCGGATGATTTTTTCAGCGTAGTAGGTATTGCCGATATAGATCACTGCAAGGAAAGCAATGAATAATAGAAAAGGAAGCTGTTTTGTTGTTCCTTCACGAACCAGAAAATAACCTCCCAGGATGCTTTGAATTCCTCTGGTGGAAGGCTTTCCTTTTGGTTTCTGTGTTGTTTCGTCGTTACTCATATTTTTTCCGCTATTCTTAATTTTGCACTTCGTGCCCGGTTGTTCAGTTTAATTTCTTCCTCACGCGGAACGACCGGTTTTTTTGTAATCAGTTTAAAAAAAGTTTTTGGTTTACCGTAAAAATCAGTTTCTATCTCACCTTCAAAATTTCCTGCTTTCATAAAATTTTTTACCAGCCTGTCCTCCAGCGAATGATAGGAGATGATTACCAATCGTCCTCCGGAATCTAAAATGTCAACAGATTGTTGCAGCAAATCCTTTAAAGCTCCCAGTTCGTCATTCACTTCTATCCGAAGCGCCTGGAATAGCTTCGCATAAAATTTATTTTCAGCTCCTTGCGGTGAACACCCTTTTGTTGCTTTTATCAGTTGATCTGTCGTTTTAATTTCTTCTTGATTTCGTGCGTTATCAATGTATTCTGCTATTTTGTTTGCATTGTGCAATTCACCGTACGTAAAAAATATTTCTTTCAACTTTCTGACAGGATATTCATTTACAATTTGCCTTGCTGTCAATTTTTTTTTTCGGTTCATCCGCAAATCCAGCGCACTGTTAAACCGGAATGAAAAACCCCGTTCAGGTTCATCGATCTGATAGGAAGATACCCCTAAATCGGCTAAAATGCCATTGGCAGGTATTGCCCTGTAGAGTTTCAGGAAATTGCGCATGAACCTGAAGTTCTGGTTGATCAGTACAAGCCTTCCATCATCAATCTTGTTTTTCAGTGCATCCCCATCCTGATCGAATGCTATCAAAGAACCCTCACCAATGTGCTTTAAAATTTCCTTTGTATGACCCCCTCCTCCATAGGTCGCATCGATGTAGATGCCCCTATTTTTTATATTTAAACCTTCAATGCTTTCTTTTAATAAAACCGGGTTGTGGTACATCATTGCTCGGTTTTGTTCATTCCCCCCATTACTTCTTCTGCAAGGGTACCGAAGTCAGTTTCTTTGTCGTTCAGTACTTTTTCGTAGTGCTCTTTATCCCAGATTTCTATTTTGTTTATTTGGGAAGTCAGCACAATGTCTTTCTTAATTTCGGCAAATGCGATCAATTCGTTCGGGATGTTAATCCGACCTGTACTATCGAGCTCCACCGGCCTTACCCCAGCCATGAATTTCCTGATAAAATCCACATTCTTTTTAACAAAGCGGTTGAGTTGGTCAATTCCAGCCATTTCTTTTTCCCATTCTGCTTTCGGGTATAGTTCCAGGCATTTATAGAAAACACTTTTTTTAACTACAAACCCTTCCGCAGACACAGGTGAAAGTTCCTTTTTCAATCCGCCTGGAAGAGCCACTCTGCCCTTTGAATCGGCTTTGCATTCGTATGTGTATGTCAGGTTTGTCATTAATTAAATTTCAGAGGATAAAAATATATATTATTCTCCACATTTTACCTAATGTTGAAAACTTTTTTGCACTTTTTCCCACTATAATATTTCTAAAACTTACTTTACTCAGATTTGTTGCACTTTTCAGGGAATTTGTTTTAGTAAAAGTTGGAAGCTTGGTTGCAGAATTTTAGATGATGAGAGAAGAAGGTATTATATTTACATAATGGCAATCAGAAAAAATTGATTTCTGATTATTCAGTAATTTTGTCCTCCTTTATTCTGCAATAAATGGAAGAAATTAAAATAAGTAAACAAACGATTGATATTGAAGACGTATTCAAGAAGAAAAATCCTGGGCTTGCCCGATTGATTCCGGGATTTATTTTTGCTTACTTAAAAAAAATTATTCATGAAAAAGAGATCAACGATATTCTTTATCATAATAAGGATTCAATGGGGTTATCGTTCGTTGATGCGACGATCCGTGAATTTGGAGCAATCGTAAAAGTTAGGGGTGAAGAAAATATTCCGGAGAAAGGACGTTATATGATAGCCTCCAATCATCCGCTGGGCGGACTGGACGGGATGGCTTTGATGCAGGTAGTTGGCAGAGTGCGTAAAGATATTGTGTTTCCCGTTAACGATATTTTACTTTTTCTTCCCAATCTGAAAGATCTTTTTATCCCTATCAATAAACATGGAACCAATACCGAGAACCTGGAAGTCATTCACAAAACATTTGAATCAGAGAAAATGATATTGTATTTCCCGGCAGGACTTGTATCCAGAAAACAACATGGAAAAATTGAGGATCTTGAGTGGAAAAAAACCTTTATTTCAAAGGCAGTTCATTATAAAAGAGATGTAATCCCCGTTTATATAAATGGGAACAACTCTGATTTTTTTTACAATCTGGCCCGTATCCGGAAGGTTATTGGAATAAAAGCAAATATCGAAATGTTATATTTGCCGAACGAAATGTTTAAGCAAAAAAATAAGACAATTGAAATTATTATCGGAAAAGCTATTCCCTGGCAAGCTTTTGATAAGCATTACAACTATAAAGAATGGGCACAGCAAGTCAAAAAGCATGTATATGCCATTGGCAGAGGAATTGAAAATAGCTTTAATCAGGAAACACAAAACTAAATAATTATCACCTATGGAAACAGTGATTTCGCCAGTCGACAGAAACCAGCTTGAGAAAGAGCTAACTGATGAATTGTTTTTCAGGGAAACAAACAATGGCCAGAATAAAATCTACATATTTACCAATAAACAGGCACCAAGTCTAATGCGTGAACTGGGAAGGCTGCGTGAAATAACCTTCCGCGATGCAACCGGCGGAACGGGGAAATGTTGTGACATTGATGAATTTGATGTCAGCCCGAATCCTTTTAAGCAGTTGATCGTCTGGAATCCTGAAGACAGGGAGATCGTTGGTGGATACCGCTACATTGTCGGAAAAGATGTAAAGAACGATGAAAACGGACATCCGGAAACCCCAACTTCTGAACTATTTAAATTTTCACCTAAATTTATTAAAGAATACTGGCCTTTGACATTTGAATTGGGTAGGTCATTCGTACAGCCTATGTACCAGCCTACCGTTAATCTCCGCAAAGGAATGTATTCGCTGGATAACTTGTGGGATGGATTAGGTGCCATTACCATTGAAAATCCGGGAGTGAAATATTTTTTCGGTAAGATAACGATGTATCCAAGTTATGATTCGTTTGCAAGGGATTTAATACTCTATTTTCTTCATCGGTATTTTCCGGATACTGAGGGTCTTGTTGAACCACGAATTCCGCTGAAAATTCAAACAAAGGAAAAGGTGCTGACGAGCATTTTCTCGGGTGCAAACTACGATGAAGATTATAAAATTCTTATTCAAAAAATCCGGCACCTTGGTGAGCAAATTCCTCCTCTTGTAAATGCGTATATGAACCTGTCGGGATCGATGAAAACCTTTGGTACGGCGATTAATAAAGACTTTGGTAATGTTGAAGAAACTGCAATTATTATTACCATTGCAGATATTTATGATTATAAAAAGGACCGCCATCTTTCCACGTATAATAAAGGAGACTAAACTGATTAACCTGGGTTTTAGGAATTGAATTACAATTTGTTTTATGCAAATAAAAAGTGCCCAATTTGTTGTCAGTAATTCAGATTACATAAAATGCCCATCTCCGGATATTCCTGAGTTTGCATTTATCGGGAGGTCGAATGTAGGGAAATCATCGCTGATTAACATGATTTCGGGAAGGAAAATGCTGGCAAAAATATCAGGGACACCGGGGAAAACCAGGTTAATCAATCATTTTATTATTAACGAAAGCTGGTACCTTGTTGATTTGCCCGGATACGGTTTTGCTAAAGTTTCAAAAAGTGAACATCGCAAATGGGAAGGAATGATTCGAAACTATCTGCTGCAAAGGCCAAATCTGGTTACCACATTTATTCTCATTGATTCACGTTTGGAGCCTCAGAAAGCCGACAGAGATTTTTTAAACTGGTTTGGGATAAAAAATCTTCCTTTTGTCATTGTTTTCACAAAAACGGATAAGCTTTCCAAAGCGCAACTCTCAGCTAACATTGAACAGTATAAAAATGCATTGAATGAAGAATGGGATGAGTTACCGGTTTCTGTTCTAACGTCAGCTACCACCGGTTCGGGAAGAGACAACGTTTTAGATCTGATCAGTGAATTATTAGCCGAGATACAAACCTGAACTATTCGTATTTTTTGTTATTTATTTATAGAGAACCAATCGGTCATTTAGCATCAACACTATGTAAAACATAGCTAATTTTACATTGAGATCAGCTACCAATTGTGCTGACTTTTTTAATTTTAAATCGTTAACTTTAAGTTTATTACGGAATACATTACTTACTTCGCATAAAACATATAATTTTATCGAAATAAAAACAGACTGCTATGGAAAAAGTAATTATCAAAAAACTTCAGCAACATGAGATTGATGCGAAAGGGATCAAAAACTGGCCTGTCTGGGAAAAAGAAGTGTCACGATTCGATTGGTACTATGATGGTGATGAAGAATGCCTGATACTGGAAGGAAAAGTAAATATTGAAACACCCGATGGCACTTATCAGGTAAAAAAAGGTGATTTTGTGACGTTTAAAGACGGATTGAAATGTACCTGGGATATAAAAGAATCCATTCGGAAACATTATAATTTTCCTTAAATTATAGAGTCTTGGTAGTTTTAATTAGATTTTAAGCAGTGAAGTACGTGCAATTTAAACTGAAAACCGATGCAGGGTATTGTTGTTAAATCCACCGGAAGCTGGCTGACAGTCAGAAACAGTGAGGGACTGGTGATCAATTGCAAACTTAAAGGCAATTTCAGGATAAAGGAAATAAAATCTACAAACCCGGTTGCTGTTGGCGATGAGGTGGTTTTTGATATACAGAAAGATGAGAAGATTGGACTTATTAAGGAAATCCTTCCCCGTCACAATTATATTGTCCGTAAAGCTACCAAATTATCAAAGGTTTCTCATATTATAGCTGCAAATCTGGATCAGGCAATGATCATTGCAACCCTTGCTTTTCCGCGTACATCAACCGGATTCATCGACCGGTTTTTGGTCACCACTGAAGCATATCACATTCCGGTTATCCTTGTTTTTAATAAAATTGATTTATACGATGATAAAATGCAAATCAGGCAAAATGAATTTTCAAAAATTTATGAAGATGCCGGTTATCTTTGTCTTGAGGTATCAGCGCTAAAAGGAGATAATTTGGAACAGGTAAAAAATGCCCTCATGAATAAAAAAACGTTGCTTTCAGGTCATTCAGGAGTGGGGAAAACAGCACTGATCAATGCACTTCAACCGGATTTAAATCTTAAAATCAATGCTTTGTCAGGATATCACCGGAAAGGAATGCATACCACTACGTTTGCTGAGATGTATTCGCTTTCCTTCGGCGGATATATTATTGATACACCAGGCATCAAAGAATTTGGTCTTACTGATTTTGAAAAAACAGAAATTGCCGAACGATTTCCTGAAATGCGAAAATTTATGCATGACTGCAGGTTTAATAATTGTACTCACGTACATGAGCCTGGATGTGCCGTTAAGAAAGCTCTGGAAAATAATGAAATCAGCCCTTCAAGGTATAAAAACTACATCAGCATATTAAACGATGATTATTGGGTTGAAACCGAAGGAGATTACAGGACGAGGTAAATTATTCGGTTGATCGCAAAGCCATTGCACACAACATAAATTGAATAAAAAGGTTTAATAGTAGAATTTTATTTCACACATGATTTTATGATTGCAAAAGAATTAATTACGAATTCGATCACTCCATTAAAAATGTCCGATTCCGGGTCTGATGCGCTGTATTCAATGGACGAATTTAAAATTTCCTTTCTTCCGGTACTGAACGGACAAAAATATATTGGTTTGATATCCGAAATTGACGTCTTCAATATGAGCGATCCCGATAGACCTTTCTCTGAGCAGAAATCGACATTAAAGAAAATTTATGCATCCGAAAACATGCATGTTTTTGATGTGATCAGAATTATGTCAACAGAAAAAGTGACGCTTTTACCAGTAGTGAATGGCAAAGATAATTATCGGGGATGCATAACCGTGAATATTTTGGCTGAACATTTTGCCAGATTTACTGCAGCTGATAACCCCGGAGCTATCATTATTCTGGAACTAAATCAGAACGATTACGTATTATCCCGCATAGCGCAGATCGTTGAATCACAGGACGCTAAAATACTCAGCCTTTTTGTGACAACTGAATTTGAATCCACAAAACTGGAAGTAACCATTAAAGTGAATATAAAGGAAGTTCAAGCCTTAATGCAAACTTTTAACAGGTATGACTATATCATTAAGGCTACGTATACAGAAGATGAGAACATGCTGGACGATTTACGTGACCGGTATGATTCGTTGATGAATTATCTGAATATTTAGGAATGAGGTTTCTTTTATCTCTTTTATTTCTATTAAATTTCATACACGCATTCTCGCATGAAGCGGAAAGCATTCCATCCATTTCTTTGACTGATACCCTAATTAAGTCTGGTAAAATTGTAGTAGACTCAATAATCTTTTCAGGAAATAAAATAACAAAGGACAGAATTATTCAGCGCGAATTGCTGTTTAAAACTGGAGATTCAATTGCATCAGATAAGTTAGAAGACATTCTCGAACAAAGCAGGAAAAATTTATTCAATACATCGCTGTTTAATTTTGTAACCGACACCTGGGATAGCATTGCTGGAAACCCTGATCATATAAAAGTCGAATTCACATTTATTGAACGATGGTATGTTTGGCCGGTACCGATTTTTGAATTTGCCGACAGGAATTTCAATGCATGGCTCGAAAAAAAGGACTGGTCGCGATTAAATTATGGGGTTTTCCTGACCTGGAATAATTTCAGGGGAAGACGGGAAAAACTTATATTGTATACCCGTTTTGGACACGATGAAAAGTATGAATTGACTTATCAGGTTCCCTATTTAAACCAAAAACAAACATGGGGCGGTGGATTTTCGGTAGGATTGTCACAGAACCATGAAATCGTTTACAATTCTCTGGATAATAAGGAAGTTTATTACAAAAGTGAAGAGGAACGTCCGCGGAAAGAAAAGTTTGTCTACACCGAAGCTTATTATCGAAAGGGAATCCACGATCTGAGCTGGTTTAAACTTGGCTATAACAGCCTGACAGTAACGGATTCTGTTCTTATTTTAAATCCGGATTTTGACTTTAATAAGCCAATAATAACGCGTATCTTTCATTCTATTATCAATACAGGCTCGATTATCGGGACTATAAGCAGTATCCGTTAAATGGTTATTATTTTGATGTGGAGCTTGATAAAAAAGGTCTGGGGATTCCAACCAGTTCGGGAGTCAATATGCTTTTTATCAAATCCGATATCAGGAAATATGTTAAACTGGGAGGTAAATTTTATTATGCATCAGGGCTCAGTGCTAAAGTTTCACTGATCGAGGATCAACCTTATTATTATCAGAAAGGATTGGGGTACGGCCGTGATTTTGTCAGAGGGTATGAATATTATGTTGTTGATGGGCAGCATTATGGGGTATTGAAGAATAATGTAAAATGGGAAATTGTATCCACAAGAGTGAAGAAGGTCGGTTTTATACCCTCCGAAAAGTTCAGCAAACTCTATTATGCATTTTACCTTAATTTATTTACCGACATTGGATACTCAGTAGATAACCTGCATGCAGCAACAAATCCGCTTGCCAATGAATTACTGGTTGGATATGGTATCGGTTTGGATCTTGTTACCTATTACGATTTCGTTTTTCGGTTTGAATATAGCATAAATAAAATGGGAGAATCCGGATTCTTTATTCATTTTATACCACCGATATAATCCCGTCAATTTTAATTTTCATTATCTTATTTCTTCAGGTGTAAAGAAGTTTTTTTCAGGATTAACAGTTTCATTGATTTTAACATTTTTAGTCTATGTTTTTTATACTACCCGAATACATGTTCACAATTAATGTTAAATAATATCCATTTTCTCCATTATTTTGTAATCTTGTAAATTATTCACCCGTAGCATATCTAAAACATTGAAAGGATGAAAATTGCTATTTTCGGTAAAACTTTCTCAGAGGAAAATATCGGTTATTTTCAGCATGTGATCGATAAACTGGAAAGCTTGAATTGTACTCTGATTTTTTACAAGCCTTTTTATGAAAAGCTGGCTGGGAAAATCAAAATAAATTCGGATTTTGATTTTTTTAATGAGCAAATCGGACTTAAAGGCAGAGCTGATTTTATGTTTTCCATTGGAGGTGACGGAACATTGTTGGATACGATTACTTTTATTCAGGATTCCGGAATTCCGATAATGGGGATTAATCTTGGCCGGATGGGATTTCTTTCGTCCATCTCTAAGGATCAGTTCGACTCGGCAATTGAACAACTTTGGGGAAATAAATATAAGCTGGATAAGCGATCGTTGTTGAAACTTATTACCCCAAATAATGTTTTTGGATCATTCAATTATGCCTTAAATGAATTAGCCGTTTATAAAAAAGAACCCTTTTCAATGTTAAAAATCGAGGTCCATGTTGATGAGGAATTCCTTAATTCATATTGGGCTGATGGATTATTAATTGCAACTCCCACCGGGTCGACGGCCTATTCATTGAGCAATGGCGGACCCATTGTACTTCCGAATGCTCAAAATTTTGTCATTACTCCGATCGCTACTCACAATTTAACTGTACGCCCCCTCGTTATACCGGATAGTTGTAAAATTAATGTTAAAGTGGTAGGGAGGATAAAAGAATTTTTTGTAAGTCTCGATTCACGTACAGAGCCCATTAATTCTTCAATAGAATTGACCGTAATCAAAGAAGATTTTAAAATTAATATTGTTCAGCTTGAAAATGAAAGTTACTTTCAAACCATCCGAAAAAAACTCATGTGGGGCTTGGATATCAGAAACTGAATAAAATATATGATTTGGAAACCCATCTGCACAGCACCCGAATTAATAACCGAAAAAAATATATTTTTGTGCCTGTTATGCGAAAATTTACTTTACTAGTTGCATTTACTATCGGGGCTCTTTACTGTGAAGCACAGTTGGATGTCGGATTATTTGTGGGAGGATCTTATTACATAGGTGATCTCAATCCTGCCTATCCGTTTTTACAAACAAATCTGGCTTATGGTGTATTGGCAAGATATAACCTGAATGCACGATGGGCAGTGAGGGTAAATGCTTATAAAGGCTTACTTGCAGGTGATGATAAAAAATCTCATTTTCTTGAAGACAGATCGCTTAAATTCAGTACAAGCATCTGGGAACTCGCCAATGTGTATGAATTTAATTTTTTCCCCTATGTTACGGGCAGCCAGAAAAATTATTTTACACCCTATTTGTTTGGTGGGGTCGGACTTCTTTATTTCAAGCCTAAATTAGGAAATTTGGAATTAAGAGATAAGGGAACAGAAGGTCAAAACAATGGCAGTTATTTAGATCCCAATAATTCGGACGCCAGAAAATACTCCTATTTTACATTCAGCATTCCTTTTGGAATGGGCGTAAAGTATAGTTTTTCCCGACGAATTTCGGCCACTCTTGAATGGGGTATGCGGAAAACATTTACTGATTATATCGACGATGTTAGCCAGACGTATTATACATCAGTTCAGCTTACGCAGAATGACACACAGGCATATCAGGATCTAACTTTTTCTGATCCCAATCTTGATCACCAGCCGAATATGCAGCGGGGGAATTCAAAAACAAATGATTGGTATTCATTTGCCGGATTAACGCTTACCTATCATATTAGTTTGCTTAACAGGAATAAGTGTTCTGAATTTCAGGAAAAAAATTGATTAGAATACAGGAATCAGTAAAATGAGTTGGAAAGATCAAATAGACCCCGAAAATTTACCCAAACATGTTGCTATAATTATGGACGGCAACGGACGTTGGGCAAAACAACGGGGTAAATTCAGGACGTTTGGACACAAACACGGTGTTAAATCGGTTCGGGAGACTGCTGAAGCGGCTGCAGAATTAGGAATTCAATACCTGACAATGTATGCGTTTTCGACTGAAAACTGGAAGCGTCCGCAGGCTGAAGTTAATGCCTTAATGGCTCTGCTGGTTCAAACCATCAATAAAGAAGCAAAAACCTTACACGACAATAAAATAAGGTTATTAGCAATTGGGGACCTGGATTCACTTCCTGAAATTACGCAGAAGGAGCTGAATGAAGCCATAAAGGAAACGGCAGCGTATACAAAGATGTCAATGATTCTGGCACTGAGCTATAGCTCAAGGTGGGAAATTGCAGAGGCTGCTAAAAAAATTGCACAGAAAGTGGCTGTGAATGAGTTAAATCCGCAGCAAATTGATCAGAAATTATTTGAATCGTACCTGACTACCAGTTCTTTTCCCGATCCTGAATTGTTGATCAGAACGAGCGGTGAGTTCCGGATAAGTAATTTCCTTTTGTGGCAAATTGCCTATTCAGAATTGTATTTTTCACCGAAGCTTTGGCCTGATTTCAGAAAGGAAGATTTTTACGAAGCTATTGCTGATTTTCAGAAAAGAGAAAGACGTTTTGGAAAGACCAGCGAACAAATTATTATCAAATAAATATGAAGTTTAGAATATTCGCAACGCTGGTGTTAATTTGGATGTCGATCTTTACCGTATATGGTCAAATCGGTACGGGAAACCTGGATGAGATTGACTATGCCAATCCAAAAAAATACGAGATAGGTGGGATTACGGTATCGGGCGTACAGTACCTTGATAACAATGTGCTGATTATGCTTTCAGGACTTACTGTTGGGGATATGATAAACGTTCCGGGAGAAGAAATTACGAAAGCCATTCATAGTTTATGGGATCAGGGATTATTTGAGAATGTTAAAATAGTAGCAAACCGCATCGAGGGCAACATCATTTTTCTCACGATTGAATTGCAGGAGCGTCCACGAATGTCCTCGTTTTCATTTGGAGGTTTAAAAAAATCAGAAGCCGATAATATTCGCGATAAAATCAAACTGACAACCGGTGATGTAGTTACGGATAATTTAATTATGCGTACCCAAAATACCATCAAAAAATACTTTACGGATAAGGGTTATCTTGATACCGAAGTGGATATTGACCAAATCAAGGATACGTTACGCCCCAATCACGTAAGATTGCAAATCGATGTTAAAAAAAATGTTAAAGTAAAAATCAACTCAATCAATATAACTGGTAATAGCGAATTTGATCAGCAAAAGGTGAAAAAATTCCTGAAGGATACAAAAGAAAAGGGATTGTTTCAGCCTTTCGGACACCTCGAATACCTGATCTTTGATCTGGTTAAGGATGCAGTTACCCTGAGATTTTCAAATATGGTTGACGATACCCGTGATTATATAAATCAAAATGTTCGGGTAAGAATATTTAAATCATCCAAGTTCATTCGGGATAAATATGATGCGGATCTTATAAACCTTATAAAGAAATACAATGCTGTCGGGTACAGGGATGCAAAAGTTATTCGTGATTCTGTTTACCGGAACCCGGATAAGACAATAAGCATTGATCTTGATATCAATGAAGGACGTCGTTATTATTTTGGAAATATTTCGTGGGTTGGAAATACAAAATATCCTGATGCATTCCTGAACAGAATTTTAAACCTTAAAAAGGGGGATGTTTATAATTGGGAACTGCTGAATTCAAATCTTACCTTTAACATGAATGAAGATGATGTCAGCTCCCTGTACATGAATGAGGGTTATCTGTTTTTTCAGGCAAACCCAGTGGAAGTCAGGGTCGAGAATGATTCTATCGATGTCGAAATTCGGATTTATGAAGGCAAACAGGCAACGGTTGATAAAGTCACCGTTAAAGGAAATGACCGCACCAACGATCATGTTATCATCAGAGAATTACGGACCTTGCCGGGTCAACTTTTCTCGAGATCCGACATTATCCGAACTTCGCGCGAACTTGCCCAACTCAGGTATTTTAATCCGGAAACAATAAACCCTGTTCCCACTCCAAATCCTGCCGAAGGAACTGTTGACATTGAATATCAGGTTGAAGAAACATCTTCTGACCAAATTGAATTAAGCGGTGGCTGGGGTTATGGAAAAATAATCGGAACATTAGGCGTTTCTTTTAATAATTTTTCCTTGCGGCACTTGTTCGATCCAAAATCATGGCGTCCTGTTCCAATGGGTGACGGCCAGAAGCTAAGCCTCCGGCTTCAATCCTATGGCAAGGGTTACATCAGTTATAATGCCTCATTTACCGAACCCTGGCTGGGAGGTAAAAAACCAAACTCCTTTAGTGTTAGCTATGTTCATTCCCTTTATTCGAGTGGTACACCAAAAGATGCGGTGGGGTATTATTCATTTATTATCAATGGGATCACATTGGGTTTAGGAAAGCGATTGACCTGGCCGGATGATTATTTTCAGATATACCTTGCAGCTAATTTTCAGCGGTATGATTTGCATAACTATACCCAGATATTTGCATTTGGTTCGGGAACAGGATACTACAATAATTTTAGCTGGGATATTATTTGGTCACGCAATTCAATTGACGCCCCGATTTATCCAAGAAGCGGTTCACTGGTTTCCCTTGCATTGAATATAACACCACCCTATTCAGCTTTTTCTGACCGGAATTATGCCACGTTAACCGAGGACGAAAAATACAAATGGATCGAATATCATAAATGGGGAATAAATATCACCTATTTCACTCCTCTGGAAAAAAGCCGCAAGCTTATTCTTATGGCAAGATCCAAATTCGGATTTTTGGGTGACTTTAATTCATCTATTGGAGTTACTCCCTTCGAAAGGTACTACCTTGGCGGGGATGGATTATCAGGAAGCAATAACCTGGATGGCAGGGAAATAATTGGAATGAGAGGTTATGGAAATGAAACGCTTACACCCAACTACTGGAAATCAAGCAACCAGGGTGGAACAATTTACGGCAAGTATACCCTGGAATTGCGATATCCCTTATCGCTCAATCCCTCAGCGACTATTTATGTAGCCACATTCCTCGAAGCCGGAAATGAATGGCTGAAGTTCACCGAGTTTAATCCATTCAATGTGTACAAATCCGCCGGACTAGGTGTTAGGGTTTATTTACCGATGTTCGGAATTCTGGGACTTGATTGGGGGTATGGTTTTGATGCAGTTCCGGGATTACCGGATGCCAATAGGGGACAGTTCCACTTTTCAATCAACCAGTCCATCGATTAAAAATTTTTAGCACATAGTTTCGTTAATAGTTGTGATTACTCTTTATGTCAGATAGGTGATTAATTTTAAGAAAACTAATATGAAAAAACTGGTAACAGCTCTTCATATTTGCAGGATTTGCTTCTGTAAATCTTATAGCCCAGAAGTATGCTTATGTTGATACCGATTATATTTTGGAAAACATCCCTGAATATAAAGATGCCCAAAGTCAGCTCGATGATTTGTCAGCAGAATATCAAAAAGAAATTGAGGATAAATATGCCGAAATAGATAAAATGTACAAGACATTTCAGGCTGAGGCGGTGTTGATGCCCGAAGACGTGAAGAAGAAAAAGCAGGAAGAAATTCAAGCCAAGGAAAAAGAGGTGAAGGACTTACAAACACAGCGGTTTGGTAAAGACGGAGATTTATTTTTAAAAAGGGAAGAACTCGTTAAGCCCATTCAGGAAAAAATTTATAATTCAATCGAATCGATTGCAACGGATAAAAATTACGCTTTTGTTTTTGACAAAGCCGGAAGCCCAACGTTGTTATATGCCAGTTCAAAATTTGATATCAGCGATGATGTACTGGACGATGTGGGTGCTGTTCTGGGTACAGTAAGACGGGAAGACCGTGTAAAGGAGCAGTATGAAGCGCCTCCTGAAAATAAGGGAGCAAAATCAAATAACTCACAGACGATTCCTGGCAATTCGAAGCCGGGCAATAATCCTGCAGGTCCCGGAAAAACAAATACCGGCCCGATAAAGAAAACGGAAAGAAAATAAACCAGTTAGAAAAATTGCATATTCTAATGAAAATGTAATAAATTTGCGCCTCTATTTGTAAAATTTAAAACATAAAAATTCTCTGATGAAAAAAGTATTAAGTCTGGTAGTAGTATTTATAGTGTTGACTTGCTCTTCAAGTTCGTTTGCCCAAACAAAAATCAAATTAGGCCACCTTGATTTCTCTAAACTTTACAGTTTAATGCCTGGATTGGATTCGGTTAAAGTTCAGTTTGATAAATATAATAAAACAATTCAGGACCAGTATGCTTCCATGCAGACAGAGTTGGAAAATAAGTATATGGATTATACAGCCAATTCTGATGGTATGTCTGCCATCATAAAACAAACCAAGGAAGCTGAAATCAATGACCTGAAATCACGGTTAGATGCATTTGAGCAAAAAGCACAACAGGATTTACAGGACAAGGAAACAGAGCTTACCTCCCCAATCATTGAAAAAGCAAAAAAGGCAGTTCAGGATGTGGCGAAAGAAAATGGATATACCTACGTATTCAATAGCACAGAAGGATTATTACTGTTTGCTGAACCATCAGACGATATAACGGAAATGGTAAAGGCAAAGCTGGGTATAAAGCCTGATGCTAAGCCTTTTAATGAGAAAAAAACGAATTAAAAAAGAACCTCCTCCGGGAGGTTTTTTTAGGAAAAGCGATGGCTTTTTTACGGGTTATCTTACCAGGGTAACAGAACCTTTATTCGTTATTGTTCCTCCTGCCACCTTCATAGTATACAACCCAAACATAAACCCCTGAATTACATGGATTGCCATTTCTGGTGCCATCCCAGCCCTCATTTACATCATTCGTTTCAAAAACCTGCTGTCCCCAGCGGTTGTAAATTAGCATTTGAAATTTACTAATTTCATCGGTTGGGTTTGCAAAAAATCTGAACGTTCTGTTTTGTTCCACCTGGCTATTCGGGTTAAATGCATTTGGAATCGGAATGACCTTCACAAAAATATCATCAACGTATTTAATTCCGCCGCAAAGTGTGATTTCTGCGTAATAGGTAGTACTTTCCATGGGATGCACGTCGATTGATTGCTCTGAACTCACCAGTTCACCTCCCGGGTAGGCATCTTTGTACCAGGCAAAGGAAAGTTTACCCTTGGGCACAATTACTTCCGGATTAAAAGGAATACTATCCACCTGATAATTATTCGTTCCGGCAGGCGTAAAGAGCCAGCTTTCATGACTTGCCGTCCAGGAAGTATTGTTCCGGCCGGGTACAGCAATCCCAACATTATCATTGAAATTTAATCCCTGGGTAGCCTTATTTGCCAGGTTTGCATCGCAGGCAGGCTTTTCAATCAGGTGGTTAACAATCGTGCTATCCGCTTCATACAATACAATCTGAATGGTTACTGATCGTGTTTCACAGGAGAACATCGGGGCTTCACACCAGCCAACAATCAGCCTTCTGTTGGGTTCTTCGCCAACCGTTAAATAATAGATATACTGATCATGCGGTGGGGCAGGCCGTTTAAACAGATCCTGATAAGGCCCCATGATGGTTTTTTTAAAATAATTATTCGGAATCGGAACTTCTTTCCAGTAGGGAGCGGTATTTATAATAGCCGGAGCATCAAGGCTTACCAGCCCATTCGGGCCGATTGCAAACTGGTTGTGCGTTTCTCCATAATAAACAAAGTTAAACCCGATATCGAAAGGCCCTACGAAGTAATCATCTTCGGCAGTAACGGGAATCCCCGTATATCCTTCATATTTTGCCGTAAGATGCAATGGCAATCCTGCGCTTATCGTAATATCCTGCCCTGCATTCACCTGTGCCAACATTATTTGCCAGGGAATAAAAAGCATCAATATGAGTGATTTTCTTTTCAGCATGAACGTTTGCAAAACGGTATGTAAATTAAAATGTTGTCCAGAAACCAGAAGCTTCCCGGCAAATTATTTCCCTACAATTATTTCTGTCAGACTATCAATATCGAGGTATTGCTTCGCCAATTCCCTGAGTTCCTCCGCAGTTATGTTTTTAATAATTCCAATATATTCCCTGTTAAAATCCTGATCCAGATCATATACCAGCAAGCTTTTAATGTTTTCTGAAAGAGCAAAAGCCCCGTCAACGTTTCTCTGAAATGAACCCAGCATATAATTACGGACAAGATTAAGTTCGGTTTCCGGTATCGTTTCCTGCTGTAATATCCTTATTTCATTGTAAATTTCATCAATGGCACTCCGTGTTACTTCGGCGCCAACTTCCGAAGCAATCGAAAAAAATCCCGAATGTTGCAAAGATACGATTGCTGAACCGATACCATAGGTATAACCTTTGTCTTCACGAATATTTGTCATTAAGCGTGAACCAAAATATCCTCCGAAAACCGTATTCAGAACTTTAAGTTTTAGGTAATCGGGGTGTTTTTTATTGAAAAGAACCTTGCCTATTCGAATAGCCGACTGAATAGCATTATCCTTGATTATGTGAAATAAGCGATTATTAACTGGAAACTGGCTTATTTCCGGTTCTGTAAATATAATTGGGTTTTCATCCTGTTTCTGTCCGAAATAATGATTGAGCAATTCAACCATGTTTTTAGGGATTTTACCTGCAACAAGAATTTTGCAATTCTCAAGCCGATAATGATGTTGGTGAAATGCTGCCAGATGTTCCCTGGTGATCGTATCAAAATCATTAGTCTCGAATAACCGACCATACGGATGAGTTTTCCCGAAGATCTGTTCATTAAATTTACGCCGGGCAAGATACCTTACCTTTTCGTTGTTGATGATAAATTCCTGCTTTTGGTTTTGAATAAGAATTGCAAGTTCCCGTTCAGGGAAAACAGGGAACTTAATAACTTCAGCAAAAACAGCAAGCGTATTTTCGAGGTGTTTATTGAGCGAATAAAGTAAAACATAAGCCATGTCAAAATCGACGGAAGTTTCAAGATGAGCTCCGTAAAAATCTATTTTCTGATCAATTTCTAAGGAAGTGAAATTCTGTGTTCCTTCTTTGAGCATTTTATTGGTAAATCGCGCCACCATTGGTTTATCCTCAAACCAGTTTCCTGCATTAAAGATAAACTCAATTTTAATGATGTCCTGAGTTCCTGAGTTTACAAGGTAAACCGGAATTCCATTTGATAATACTACCTTTTCCGGACCGGGAATAGTGATAGTATCAATCAGATTTATTTCGGGTTGTATGTTTCTTCTTAAATCAGCCATAAGTCAGTTTGCATAATAATAGAGGCTTGAACAGTTTTCTTTGCTTAAAAAGTCCTCTGCGCTCTTTTTGATTGCTTCACGGGTAACCGCATTGTACTTGTCAATTTCTTTATTGATCAGGTCGGCATCTCCTAAAAGTTCCGAATAAGACAAATTCATGGCCTTATTGAGTACGCTCATTTCAGAAAATTCAAGTGTCGATTCTATTTTGTTTTTGACTTTTTGTAATTCCTCACTGCCAACATAATCCGTACGGATTTTTTCGATTTCCTCATTGAGTGCATTTTCTGCATCTTCCATTTTTACATTATTTACCAGTTTACCGGAAAACACAATCAATCCGTTATCCATATCTCCCGTAATATAGGCATCGATTTCACTGAAAATTTGTTTCTGTTTTACAAGGTTTATATTGAGCCTTGCCGAATCCCCGTTTGAAAGAATATCCGATAACAAGTCAGCAGCATGATATTGGGCATCTTTTCGCGAACACATATGGAAAACCTTATACATCGCATGAATAGGAACATTTCGTTCGACCGAAAGATTTCTGGCTTCTGTCTGCACCGGCTCCTTTGTAAGATTTCTTTCATAGTGACCATTATTACCGATCGGTCCGAACCATTTACGGGCAAGGGCATGAACCTCATCGGGATCAACATCACCGGCCACGGTAATAATCGCATTATTCGGGTTGTAGAATTTACTGTAAAACGCTTTAACATCCTTCATTGTGGCATTTTCGATATGCGCGATCTCTTTGCCGATCGTTGACCACTGATAAGGATGAACTTTGTAAGCCAGCGGCTTCAGCAAAAGCCATGCATCTCCATAAGGCTGATTCAGATAGGATTGTTTGAATTCCTCGATGACCACGTTTCTTTGTACGTCAAGACTTTTTTCGGAAAATGCAAGATCCAGCATCCTGTCCGATTCGAGCCAGAAAGCGAGGTCCAGGTTCTGCCGTGGAATGGTAAGGTAATAGTTCGTTATATCGTTATTGGTGAACGCATTGTTTTCACCTCCGGCATTTTCGAGCGGAACATCGTATTTTGGTATATTTACCGAACCACCAAACATCAAATGCTCAAATAAATGGGCAAACCCCGTTTTGTCGGGATCTTCATCCCTTGAACCTACATTGTAAAGAATATTGATGGCCACAATAGGAGTCGAGGTGTCCTTGTGCACGATCAGTTTTAATCCATTCTCCAGCTTAAATTTTTCAAATTCAATCATCTGTCATCCTTTATTGATGCAAAAATAACTTTAATCTTCAACTTTTCTGACTGGTAATTGATTTCAATTGAATCAACCTATCTTTTATATCATCTGAAATACTACAACAGTCAATACACAGGCATGTTCACAAAAAAAACTTTAATCGACCTGCTGGTAGTAAAAAAAACCGGCAACATTTCATTTTGATGTGCCGGACATAAATTTGTTTTTAAATTTGCAATTACCAGCAGGTTCTTTTTAATTTAAGTGAAAATCCTGAAAGGATTTAATTTGAATAGCCTTGTACGAAGTGCAGGGTAAGATAAGTAAACGAAAAAATGAACCCTGAAAGGGTTCAATAAATAAATTGACCAATGAGTACCTATACGCAAATTCTTTATCAGATAGTTTTCGGCACTTATAACAATGAACGGACCCTGATAGAATCCGGTCAGGAAAATCTTTACAAGTATATCTGGGGAATCCTGAAAAATAAAAAATGCCATGTATATCGAATTGGTGGCGTGGAAGATCATATTCATATTGTTACTCATGTGCATCCAACTGTTGCGGTTGCATATTTAATAAAAGATATAAAGCTTGCTTCATCAGATTACATAAAAGCTGAAAACATTTTCCCTGGTTTCAATGGCTGGCAAGATGGCTATGGTGCATTTTCTTACTCCATTTCGGCTAAGGATAATTTGATTGAATATGTAAAAAATCAAAAAGAACACCATCGAAAAGTAAGTTTTAGGGATGAATATGTTAGCTTACTTAAAGAGAATGCAATTGAATTTAATGAGAAATATTTAGTATGAGTTATTGAACCCCGCCGGGGTTCTGTGGCGTTTTTTTCAAATACCCATGGGTTTCACCTATGGCTATTCACATTTTACCACTTCGTGGTTTTACACTGCCTGGTTAATATCATTGGAAACCGGAAGCTTGCACAACAATAAAACCGTTTAACATCTTATCAGCCATTGCACGACTTTTTTCCATTAAATATTTAGCCAGCACATTAAAATAAAATTTAGCCAAAAAACTGCATTCAGGGTCTACCCACTATAAATTTCATAATTTTGTGCAGCAAATAATGTAATATCGTTGTATTTATAAATCCTTATTAAATAAAAAATTAGCGAATGAAACGAGATACCCAGGTATTTGATATTCTTCAAAAGGAAGCCAACCGTCAAAAGTACGGCATCGAGCTGATCGCATCCGAAAACTTTGTCAGTGAACAGGTTCTGGAAGCCATGGGATCAGTTATGACCAATAAATATGCAGAAGGCTATCCCGGGAAAAGGTATTATGGTGGCTGCCAGTTTGTCGACGAAACCGAACAACTTGCGATCGACCGGCTGAAAGAACTTTTCGGAGCAGAATGGGCAAATGTCCAGCCACATTCAGGGGCTCAGGCCAATATGGCTGTTTTTCTTGCCCTGCTCAAACCCGGAGATACCTTTATGGGCCTCAACCTTTCGCACGGAGGGCATTTGTCGCATGGTTCACCGGTGAATTCATCAGGGATGCTTTATCATCCGATTGCCTATGAAGTGGATAAAGAAACAGGTCGTGTGGATTATGATCAAATGGAAGAAACCGCACTGAAAGAAAAACCAAAACTTATCCTTGCCGGTGCTTCCGCTTACTCCCGCGACTGGGATTACAAGCGTATGCGCGACATCGCTGATAAAATCGGAGCTTTCCTTATGGCTGATATTGCACATCCGGCTGGATTGATAGCCGTTGGATTATTGAATGATCCGTTGAAATATTGTCATGTGGTTACATCCACGACGCACAAAACACTTCGGGGTCCAAGAGGAGGGATCATTATGATGGGCAAAGATTTTGATAATCCGTTTGGCAAAACAACGCCCAAAGGCGAAATTCGCAAAATGTCTTCGTTGTTCGATTCCAGTGTATTTCCGGGTATTCAGGGTGGCCCGCTGGAGCATGTCATCGCTTCCAAAGCAGTTGCTTTTGGTGAAGCGCTTACAAAAGAATACAAAGATTATATGGTTCAGGTAAAGAAAAATGCGGATGTCATGGCAAATGCCTTTGTCGATAAAGGGTATCATGTTATTTCAGAAGGAACGGATAACCACCTGATGCTGATTGATCTTCGGACGAAATTCCCGGATATAACAGGCAAAACCGTCGAAAACACGCTGGTAAAAGCTGACATTACAGTGAACAAGAATATGGTACCGTTCGACAGCCGGTCACCTTTCCAGACTTCAGGTTTGCGGATCGGAACGCCTGCCATTACGACCCGCGGGATGAAAGAAGAGCACATGCCGATTATTGTCGATCTTATCGACGAAGTCATCTCTGATGTTGAAAATGCAGAATTGCTTGAAAAAGTAAAAAAGCAGGTAAATGAGATGATGGCAGAGTTTGAAATGTTCGCCTGGTAAACAGAGATTTATTTAAAGAAAGAGGATGTTTCAGCAGGAATATCCTCTTTTTTTATTCCTTTTTGTTGACTGACCTGAAAATTAATTTTTCATCATCGATACGCAAATATATTTTTTGACCGATTTTAAAGGACACTTCATCAGCAGGAATTTTTTTTGTAATGCTAATTCCGGCTTCGATTATCCATTCCGAGTAATCAGGAAATTCTGTTTTTTCAATCAGAGTCCCTTCAATAATGCCGGTTTGTTGATCGGTATGCGGCAATAATTTAATTGCATAATCTGGAATGATGACCATGCCTTCCGACATTTTGCCATTCGCCTTGAAGGAAAGTTTACCTCCAATCAGAATTTGTTGGTCAGTAAAAGATTTGAACGAAAAAATATTTTTATAACCAAGAAACCCGGCAACAAATTCCGAAGCCGGATTTTTATAGATTGTTTCCGGTTTGTCTGTTTGAATGATTTTCCCTGCGTCGATGATGGCCATGCGGTCAGCTAAATACACGGCCTCATTCAAATCGTGGGTGATGTGAAGCATTGTCATGCCGCTTTTATTTATTTTTTGCAGCAAAGCCATGGTTGAGGTTTTAAGCTTTGGATCAAGCGATGTGACAGGTTCATCTAAAAGAATGCATTGAGGCTCATTGACAAGAGCCCTTGCCAGAGAAATCCGCTGAATTTCACCTCCTGATAATGTTTCCAAATTCCGATTCAAAAGATGGGCAATACTAAGATCCTGAGCAATTGAATTAATTTTCTCCTCAATTTCATCTCCGGAGCATTTATTAATTCGAAGCGGATAAGCGATGTTTTTAAAAACCGAATAATGTGGAAAAAGGGTATTGTCCTGAAATACGAGACCGATATTTCGTTTATCAACAGGCAGTTTCGTAATGTTTATATTATTCAGACTGATTTCTCCGCTATCAGGCAAATAAATTCCGGCAATCAATTCAAACAGCAGCGACTTTCCTGCTCCTGAAGGCCCCAGTAAAGCAAAATACTCACCTTTTACTATTTCGAGGTTGATATCCTCAAGTGAAAAAGTTCCGAACTTTTTTGAAACGTGCCTGATGCTAAGCATGGGATTTTACGGCTTTTAATGTCAGCATCCTGAAAAGGACAAAAAAGATCAGGCAAATCAAAATGAATATAGCTGAAACAGGCTGGGCATACTTTAATCCGAATTCCGTAAACCGTTCGTAGATCAAAACAGGGGTTATCATCGGATGATAGGCGATGATGACCACTGCGCCAAACTCACTCATTCCCCTTCCGAACATAAGCAGCAGCCCTGAAACGATATTTCGCCATGCCAGCGGAAGGCTGATTGTGAGAAAAACCCTGAATGGAGAAGCTCCTAAATTCATTGCAGCGTATTCATAACGTACCGGAACAGAGGAAAATCCATCGCGGGCTGCGTTGATCAGAAAAGGCACACTCACAAAAGCCATGGCAATAGCTATTCCCGCCGGATGACCGACCAGGTTCAAACCGAAGAATCCGGCGAATTTACCCACCGCAGTATCGCGAGAAATAAAACCAAGCAATGCGATGCCGGCTGCCGAATGAGGAATGATGATAGGAAGATCAATCAGAGAAATGATTATTTTTTTTCCTGTAAATTCTTTGCGGGCCAGTAAATAGGCCAGTGGAATTGCGAAAAGAGACAACACGGAAGTTGCAAGAAATGAGATAAGCAATGTTCTGCCGATACTTTGTCTTACCTCCGTATCCTTTATTGTTTCAAAAACCGAACTTTGTGATGTTTGTAAAAACAGGCTTAGTAAGGGTGCTATTATGAACATCAGGGCCAGTCCCCCGGCAACGATCAGGAGCAATTGAAAAATCCGTATTCGCGGATAGGTTTTCATTTTTTATCAGGCAATTCCAGGTAAATTTCTGATATAGCCTTAATCGCACGGTCGGAGAAAAAATCGCATGCGGGAAATAGTCTGAAAGCCCCGCCATCCTCATCCCCGGACTGATGAACAAGCAAAACTTCCGACTGATCATTCCGGTTCATTACCTCACTGAAACTGTAGACACTCCGGTAACCATCATCTGCTTTTACCGCAATCAATCCTTCTCTCAGGTTCTTTGCCGAAATTTTTACATAAGGTTCCAGAACCTGTTTGAGCATGTTGCCATGAAAGGGTTCAATGCTGTGGATACCTCTTCCCCTGCCGTAAAAAACAGTTTCATACGTCATCACAGGCAGATAATCAGGTTCTTTATCGAGGGTAAACAATGTTTCATTCCCTGTTATAAAATCAATCTTTGGTGAATACAAAGGCTTCTTGCCCCTGATCGTTTCAAATGACCGTGGGATAAGATTTAACCGTTATTTTGACGGGAGCCGAGATATTTCGTTCAGTCAAAAGATCAGCAGCTACCACCAGTTTGCTTTCTGTCGGTAACGACCATAAATCTTTGGTTTTGGAAGGAACGATCCGAGTAACCCTTTTGGCGATCAGAATATCATGAAGGTGGTTTGGATAATAAATCTCTCCCCAGCTTACCATAGCCTTATCACCTGCTTCATTTTCAATTTCTACATACAGGTCGATAATGGGTTCAAACTCCTTCGCGTTAGCTTTATCAACTGTCTTGTTGTTCAGAATATCAAACAACGAATAACCGTCGTAACGATAGGCTCCTGTGAATTTGTTTCCGCTATCCGTTAGCAAAGCTTCTTTAACAATAACTGACCGTAAGGGCAATTTTGAAAAATCCACATTACCAGATTCTACTATCTCTCCGCCTACATAAACAGGATGCAAATTCAGGTCATAACATTCGGCATTGTCGTAAAAATCATTGGTCGCATCGAGGGAGTCGGTACCAATTACTTGAACCGGACCGCCTTCCATTTTTGAAATTACATGCTTTTTCCCGCCATTAGTGCATGAGGATGAAATTGCGATGATTACTATTAAAGCGTAAGTAAGGATTTGAATTTTTTTCATTGTTGATGAATTTGAATATAAGATTGAAGTTTTTCAGGTAATTTATCTTTGAATTCTTTATTTATCCGGATAAACACTGTTTGTCCGTTGTCCTTCATGATTTTCTGACCTTCATCAGGATTCAGCAGAAATTCTGCGAATTTTTCAGCGAGATTCGCTGTGTGGTGCATTTTTCAAAATGGTGAATGCATAAACCATCGGCTCACCGGTTTTGGTTATTTTTTCTCCCGGGCTTTTCCCTGATACTTCAACTTCTGCGGTAGTATAAAAATCAGCATAAGTGGGATTGCCGAGGTTGATAGAATCGGGTAAAGGAATATATTTTAATCCATGTTGAACAGCTACTGACTTGTAAATAAATGCATAATCAATTGAATTGGATTCAAGTAGTGACAAGAGATCAACTTCTTTTGGCCGGATATATTTTTCATCTTTTTGCAACAGTTTATTCATCAATCCAGGCTGATGATAATATTTTTCTGCCAGCTCATAAACCATGATGGTTCGGTATCCGCACGGATCGAGGTTTGGATCGGAACGACCGTAAATCACCGAATTATCTTGAAGAATATCATACCAGTTGTTGTCATTTATCTCCTTTTCTTTTCTTGAATTATCGGTATAAACAATACACATTTCATTGCCGGCAAAACTGACGTACCAGTCGGCATATTCGGGTAAAAGCAAATCGCTGATGACAGAATAATCGGAAGAAGCTATGATATCGCAGGGTTTATTCAGTTCGGTGATTTTGCGGGCACATTCACGGCTTCCGGCGGCTTCGAGCAATACGCTGGTTCCCGGATACTTTTTTTCGAACGCTTCGCTGATTTCTTTAAAAGGAACGCTCAGGCTTCCAGCATTGAAAATGATCAATGCTTCCTGGTTGGGGGTTGTATGATTACAACCGGCGGAAAATAAGAACATTCCGATGCAAAGCGAAAAATATGGAAAATATGATTTTGTTTTCATTGAGAATAATCGAATTGCACGGATAAACCATTCGAATGCAATATTAATGATTTTTATTTTTCCCGGTGATATTTATATGTTTGAATAGCGGAACATGTGAAAAGAATAGAGTTTCTCTGTTGGAATTTGGCTGTTAGCTTATTAGCTTTTGGCCATTAGCTCTTTGCTCATTTTACTTTGTACTTTATACTTTGATTATTTGATATCTTGACTTCCCCTTTGGCCTTTGGCTGTTGGCTCTTTGCCCTTTGCTCTTTCCCCTTTGCCCTTTGCTCATTTAACTTTGCACTTTGATTATTTGATATTTTGACTTTCTCTTTTGGCTGTTGGCTTTTGGCCATTTGCTCAGCCTTGACAAAGTCTATTAAACGGACCCTGTTTTTTTCTGCATGAAAAAATGACAATTTTTGAAACCCGCGTCAACAGGGCCGACAAAGGCAATATCGATTTGCAGATTGCTATTTTCGACGTCGAAAATGGCAATTCGTAAATCCGGATTGGGTTTTTTGACATCGAATGGACAATTCACAAAACGGGATTGGATCATCCGGCTCCGGATGGCCTCTTTGAAATTGCAAAAGGAGTTTTTCGATGTACACACAGGACAATCCTGAATTATGAACCCGCCCAACCGGCTAAATCAACCCAATCACCACATCACCACATCAACAAATCAGCACATCACCACATCATCACATCAATTAGCAGCCGGTGGATAAAAAAATACGGTCATTGGTTTGAAATGAAGGGGAAGTTTTTATATTTGCTGGAAAAGATCGCCTTGACCTAGTATGAAAGAATTATTAATCATTTATGGAATTGAATTACCGAAGCCACAAGTCGCGCAAACGCACCAGCCTACGCAGGAAGACTTGCGGCGTGCAATGGGGAAAGCGAAATGTCTTTGAGCACCTGCCTGTGTGGCGGAAAGGTCTTGCTCACCCTGTACATCGAGAAGATGATCTGTTTGTCGTCGGCCATAGTTTTGAAAACTTAAAATGAGAATGCAAAAATAGGAAATGGAAACAAATAGAAATACTATGAAATAAATAGAAATAGATTGAAATTCATGTTTTTCAACCTGTTAGGTTAGCCAGGCCTGCTCGCAAGCAAACCTAACAGGTTAATTTTACTTAATGATTGGAATTTGGAATTTTCACTTTGCAATCAGTATTTTGGAATTTTCACTCTAGCACAACCTTTTCCCTTCGAATGACCTCTCCTTTCTTATCCTTCACTTTCACCAGATACATTCCTTTTTCGATGTCCGAAAGGTTGATAGTTGTTTCTTTTGAAATTAAAACCGTTCTTCCAGTTGCATCGCAGATTTCTGCCGAAAGGCCCGGCAAATCGGATTTGAGGTAAAGGGCATCATGAGCGGGATTGGGATAGAGCTTCACTTTTGAGGCAAGGCTTTCATCGATGGCGCCCAATCCTACAGTAACATTGAGAAAAGATTCGGTGTGGCAACCTGTTTCAGGAAAGGTGGCGGTGGCGAAGATAGTGCCGGGGCTGTCTTCTCCCCATTGGATTTCTACAGAATTGACCTGAGTACTTAAGATATTACCATTTTCAACCTCAAAATATATTCGATATCAGTATTTGCAGGAACCGAATAGGTCTGCACTGAAAATTTCTCCACCTGAGTAAGACCGATTATATCGAAGTTCTCAGGATTGAGAAATTCATCAACTGAAACGATCAATATACTGTCTCCGCCTAAAAAGGTTGGAATTGTATCATTGTAAATACCTTGTGTGGAAATCCATTGACCACCGATTTGAATACTATCGCCTTCGCAAAAACCTGTTTCAGTGTTGACAAAACTATTTTTTAAGTTTTCGGACCAGGCAATTTTATTATCGATGGATGAGGCAGACAAAATATCATTGTCGTTATCTCCATCAATATCGATGGAAAAAGCATCCATAGCTCCATTTGTATTTGTTGTGATGATCTTCTTGCTACTGAAATTACCATTTCCATAATTTTCAAACCAAATAATTGCATTATCATTATAAATGGCAGATAACACATCATTATCACCATCATTATCAAGATCAATTGAAAAAACGCTTGTCATTCCAAAATTACCGGAGGATAAAACCTGCCAATTGCCAAAATTCCCGTTTCCAAAATTTTTTGACCAGGAAATGCTTTCTTCGGAGCTATTAAAACATCATTATTACTATCGTTGTCAATATCCTTTGAAAATACATTATGAATAATGGAAGGATTGGATCCTCCAATATCATATGAATTGGCAAAATTGCCATTACCATTGTTTTTGGAGAGATAAACAGCAAAAGTTGTGATATATAATACATCATTATCACCATCATTATCAATGTCTGCAGCATACGCATCAATGGAAGGAACAAATTCGATAAATTGAAGTGCTACTGAAGGTACCATTACCCAGATTTTTAAACCAGCAGACTGCTCCTTCTCCACTAGTAGAGCCCCATTGAGCAACTAAAACATCTTTATAATTATCATTATCTAGATCAATTGAAAAAATAGAAATTTGACCAGGTTCGGAAAAGTTACATATTATTTTTTGTGGCCCAAATTGGCCAGCTCCGTTGTTTTCGTACCACGCAACTATTCCATCGATGTAAGAAGCTGATAAAACATCATTATCTCCGTCATTATCTAAGTCAGAAGCAAAAACTAATGCGGCACCATCAGCATTAGTTGTAATAATTTTTTGGCTACCGAAATTGCCGAAACCGTCATTTTCGTACCACCCAATTTTATCATCGACTTGTGAAGCAGATAAAACATCCATGTCGCCATCATTGTCGAGGTCGGCAGCAAAAACAGACATGGCACCGCTGGCATTTGTTGTAATAACTTGCTGCGGACCAAAAGCCGTTTGAGCGTTAACAATTCCGGAAATCAGCGGAAAGGCAAGGAGAAGAGTAAATTTTTTCATACGGTTTGATTTTAAAAGATTGATTCAAAAGTATAAAATTTTATATAGGGTGATTTTTTTTATTGGATATGGGTTTCAACCTGAAAGGTCGGTAGAAGTTAATCCTTTCTTGTTTACTCTTTTATCAGCTTTCCACTCTGAATAATCCTCCTTTTATCGCGGATGGTATAAAATAGAGCCCTGCATTTAAACCGCCGGTGGAAATTTTAAAATCAGAATGATCCTGAATGTCATCAGTCAGTATTATATTTCCTGTCAGATCATACAACCCGAAGGTCAGGTTCTTTCTTGCAGTCTGAAGATGGATTTCATTTTCAAACGGATTCGGATAACCGCCACATCCCTGTCGTTTGCATACGGCGTATCCTCTGCATGCGTAATGATATCCCCCGCACCCGCAAGTCTTCCAGCATTGGCAATAGCGCAGGCATGACTTGTGGGATTTAAATAAGCAAAGTTTGTAACTTTGTAAACGAAGCATAAAATCTAACGAAAATGAGCCGAACTTACAAATTTGCTGATCCTGATATAACCTGCAAATATACTGTTCTATAACTTTTACCTGTAAATTTTCTGATTTTGGGCAATGGCTTCACATAAAAAGAGAATCCTTAATTTTGCCGAAATACGATTAGCATGAAAACAAATCTTTTACCCGAGCATGTCAGGTTTAATTATAAAATCTGGTTATCGACCGAAGATGAACAGGGTATACTTGGAGATGGTAAATGGCAGATACTAAAAGCCATTGAAAAGCACGGTTCGCTGAAAGCGGCTACAAAAGCACTGAAAATTACCTACCGCCGAACATGGGGTGACCTGAAGAAAATTAAAGAAATGCTTGGGTTTTCAATCCTTGAAAAAGAAAGGGGGGGTAAAGATGGTGGTAAATCGAGCCTGACTCTGAAGGCAGGAAACTTGTAAATGCATTCGACGATTTTCATAAAAAAGTAGATGCCTTTGTAGAGGAAGCTTTTAATGAATTTAAGGCGCATTTGAATTCGGAATGATCCTAATTGACCGATAAGGATTTTTGAAAAATCCGGAACCGTTTATAAACTACACCACCCATTTTTTCCATTTCCGCATGCATTTTTATGTTGGTTTCCAGTTCGAGGTGGCTATCGATAAATTCTATCCCTGCTTTT
>CAVXGA010000013.1:0-523075 GCA_963761195.1 uncultured Bacteroidales bacterium | reverse complement strand
CTTTGCTGTTTACATTCCCTTGATGATATTGCTTTGGAAAGTTTCGGGAACAGGGAAACCAAAACGGGAATTCGCTGTATAAATGACTTATAAAACAATTTTGATTTGATGCAACGAATTTACAATCTTGGCACTCTGGTATTATGCGCCGGATTACTATTCAACATTCAACTGTTGCAGGCACAATTGTTTGTCGGAGGCAGGATTGGTCCTAACCTTGCTACTTTGCACGGTTCTTCAGTGAAAAATAACAGCATGATCATCGGCTATAATGTCGGTGGTTTTGTAAATTTTGCATTTACAGAACAGACAAATAAAAAAATCGGTCAAATCTTTACAATACAGGCAGAATTATCAGCAGAAACAAAAGGTACAAAATCCGATTATATGCTGATTGATCCCAATAATGGGAACCAAACAGTAAATGTGACTGAACAGCGATTTACTTACGTCTCAGTACCTGTTCTGGCAAAATTCAGCTTTGGTGATCCGAAAAAACTACGATTATTTGCAGAAGCCGGTTTTTTCGGGGCGTCACTTTTTGGTTTGAAAATAGACGGGAAATCCAGACGCGATAATGATGGAATTCAAACGACAGATGAACGTAAATATAGCGAAGAATATGCAGGATTTGATTTCGGTCTTTTGGTAGGAACAGGTGTTTCAGTACCTGTCGGTGGTCGCAAAAGTCCGTATTGTGTTTATGGCAATATCCGTTATTCAGCAGGATTGAATAATATAGGTTCATATAGAGGTACGATCGATATTCCGGAAGATAACCTGAAGGATGTTAAAACCGGAACGGTAAATTTACTTTTCGGTTTTACCTATAAAATTCCGGAAAAACCAAAATAAATCAATATTACTTCAAGTATAGGAGCAAAATGTTTGATCTGGCTTGATTTAATATTAAACGAGCCGAACCTGAAAAAGCGGTACCCGATTTTGTGATCAGGCTTTAAACTATATTGAATTTTTATCCGCTACTTTTGAGTTGGTTTCAAATACCAATTTAAAAAATATCTGGAATCCAAAGAGAAACAAATTGCTTGAAGATAAAATAGATGTTACGGCATTTTTGGGATGGTTCATTGCAAATTTCCAATCAAGTCTGCAAACAATAAAAACAAATCCGGAAATTCAGAATAATTTTAACCATTCAACATCTCCTTGTCCACACCGATGAACCGTACACCGGCTAAAGTGCCTCATCTGAATAGTAAGAGACTGTTTAAAAAATGATAAAACTTTTGTTTTTTAATGCCACAAAGATGGTGGAGGTGGGGAAGATGGTGAAGGAGTAGTCCTGAGTATTGAGTATTGTAGTATATAGTATATAGTATTTAGACTTGGTGTTCTTTGCGAAAATCCTTAGTGCGCCTTTGTGGTAAAGCTTTAAAAATTTAACCACAAAGCCACGAAAACAGAAAGTTTCACTAAGGGATCTATTCATTTTCAACTCTTCGTGTTTTCTTTGTGTCCTGGTGACTTAGCGGCAAAATTGATACAGTCAAATTTTTTATAGAATTTTAAACAGTCTCTTAGTCGCACAATTATTACGGATGATTTGTATTAAGTTTATGAATTATTTGGGCTAAACTTTAGTCACTGATTAGTAACGAATATTGTTTGAGGTTTGTGCATTTGAGATTTGGAATTTTCTAAACGAATATCATTCGTCAATGAAACCTATGAATTTTCAATTCCTGGTGGTTTAGTTCTGTAATGCACTATATTTACTGCATAATCGTCCATGGGTAAATCTGCAATCAGATTTCAAATCATCATAAAAAAGCTATTTTTGTACATACGGTTTATATTATCATGATATTATAAACCATATCTTTTAATCATCATGTATATTCGAAAACAGGTTTTCAACGGATTAGGGAAGGAAAGCGCATTCCTGTGGGGAGCAAGGCAAACCGGGAAAAGCACTTTACTAAAGATGCTCTATCCGGATGCGCAGTATTTCGACTTGTTATTGAATGACGAATTTGAACGTTTGCAGCGCAATCCTGCCTTATTGAGAGAAATACTTTCATCTGTTGATCCATCATCGCTTACAATTATTGATGAAATTCAGCGAATCCCTGCTTTGCTAAATGAAATTCAATGGCTGATAGTCAACCATAACAGGAAATTTATTCTCAGTGGTTCCAGTCCCAGGAATATTTTGAGATCGGGAGCCAATTTGCTCGGAGGAAGAGCCATCCGTTATGAGCTATATCCTTTGGTTCATCCTGAAATTAGCGATTTTGATTTATTGAAAGCGATTAATAACGGGCTGCTGCCGCGACATTATATTTCTTCCGATCCTAAGAAACTGTTATCAGCATACATAGGTAGTTACCTGAAGGATGAAATCATGACTGAAGCCAGAACAAGGAATATCAGTTCGTTTACCCGCTTTTTGGAAGTGGCAGCATTTTCAAACGGTGAAATGGTTAATTACTCAAACATTGCATCTGATTGTGGAGTCAGTGCTCCTACGATAAAGGAATATTTTCAGATACTTGAGGACACGTTGACCGGTCGCTTTCTGCCTTCATTCCAGAAAAAACCTAAGCGCAGGGTCATCCTTGCCCCTAAGTTTTATTATTTTGATGTGGGTATTGCAAATTATCTTTTAAAAAGAGGCCGGATAGAATTGGGCAGTGAATCTTTCGGGAGGGCGTTTGAGCATTTTATTTATCAGGAAATTTATGCTCACAGCAGTTATTCTGATATTAATTATCCGGTATATTACTGGAGAACCGCATCACAATTAGAAGTGGATTTTGTACTTGGAGATCACGAAGTAGCTGTGGAGGTTAAATCAACACCTTTGGCAACTATTCGTCATTTTAAAGGGTTAAACAGTTTTGCTGATGAGTATAAAGTAAAAAGAATAATCCTTGTGACGAACGACCCATATCCCAGACAGGTAGATAAAATCAGCATTATGCCCTGGAAAATATTTCTGGAAAGATTGTGGTCCGGTGAAATTATTTCATAATAAACATGCAGCAATTGATCGTAAGATTAAGAAAAAAAGTACTGGAATCGTTACTACTGTGCAGTAATTCAAATATCACCCCTGCTCTCTATAATCAGACGAATGAAGGATAGTTTTTATGAAAATCATCTACCTTGTTAGCGCCCGTCCGAATTTTATGAAATATGAAAATAGCTCCCTTTCAGTTATGGGATGAATTACTTGCCGAACGGATCGTTAAAAGCCTTGTTGAATATGATTTAACCGCGAATTTCCGCAAAGTGATTTAACCGCGAATTTCCGCGAATAAATTTTAACGCGGATTTCCGCGAAGATTAGCGTACAATTAGCGCAATTAGCGGTAAAAAAAAGGAGCTTCCGCGAAGATTAGCGTGCAAAAACAAAAATGAATTTTTCATACAAAGAGAATTAATTTAACCGCGAATTACGCAGATTTAACGCGGATAGGCGCGAAAAAGAGCCTTGGCGAAACTTAGCGTGCAATTGGCGCAATTAGCGGTAAAAACACAGGAGGTTTCGCGAAGATTAGCGTGTAATTAGCGCAATTAGCGGTGAAAAAATAACATTGAATGGAGTGAAAATGCTGATGGGGTATTGTGGCGATATGCTGATTTGAAAATAGAAGGGGTAGCAGGCAGTAGTCAATTCGCGGTAAACAACATGCAGTGAGAGCGAATAACGGATAACGGCTTAAGTGCCACCTCTGAATATTAAGAGACTATTTAAAAAATGATAAAACTTTTGTCTTTTAATGCCACAAAGATGGTGGAGGTGGGGAAGATGGTGAAGGAGTAGTCCTGAGTATTGAGTAGTTAGTATTTAGTATATAGTATATAGTATTTAGACTTGGTGTTCTTTGCGAAAATCCTTAGTGCGCCTTTGTGGTAAAGCTTTAAAAATTTAACCACAAAGACACGAAAACAGAAAGTTTCACTAAGGGATCTATTCATTTTCAACTCTTTGTGTTTTCTTTGTGTCCTGGTGACTTAGTGGCAAAATTGATACAGTCAAATTTTCTAGAATTTTAAACAGTCTCTAAGAATCGATCGGGTGCTTAAAAAATTTTACAAATATGTGCAAATTTGTAAAAAAATATTTACAGAAAGATTAAGTGGACACTTGGTTATTTCCATAATGCACTATTTGTGATGCATAACAGAAATGACCGGGTTATACATCAGCCATTTAGAAAAAACATAATAATTTGTGGTTTGAATCGCAAATAAACATAATAATTTGTGGTTTGAATCGTAAATAATTATATTTGCATCAAAAAACACAAATGGTAAAAAGAGCATTACAGGAATTAATAGAAGCCTTTCTTTTTAAAAAAAAAACCATCATCATTTATGGAGCAAGGCAGGTCGGGAAAACAACATTGGTGGAAGAGCTTGTGAAAAACCGTGCTGAACAAACCCTTTTTTTGAATGGAGATGATGCTGATGTGAGGGAAATGTTTACCAACATCAACGCTGGACGTCTTCAACCTGTTATTGGAACAAATAAAATTGTTATCATTGACGAAGCGCAACGCATTCCTGAAACAGGGCTTGTATTAAAAATCATTCATGACAATTTTAAAGACATTCAACTGCTTGCTACCGGATCATCATCTTTTGAACTTGCCAATAAAGTGAATGAGCCTTTGACCGGCCGTAAATTTGAATTTTTTCTACACCCGCTTTCCTTTAGCGAGATGGCTGTTCATCATGGTTTCCTGACCGAAAAAAGATTAATGGAACACCGGATGATATATGGCTATTACCCTGATATTGCTTTGAATGTCGGGCAGGAGCTTAAGCTATTAAAGAACCTTGTATCCAGCTATTTGTACAAGGATTTGCTGGTGCTCGAACAGATTCAGAAACCTGTTTTGCTGGAAAAAATACTGAAAGCGCTTGCCCTTCAAACCGGCAATGAGGTTTCGTATAGTGAATTGGCTCAACTACTTGGTTCCGACCGAAGCACCATAGAAAAATACATTGATTTTCTTGAAAAAGCCTATATCATTTTTTGCTTAAATGGTTTGAACCGAAATGTGAGGAATGAGATTAAAAAAGGGAGGAAAATTTATTTCTATGATAACGGGGTACGAAATGCTGTACTTGGAAATTTTTCACCGGTTAACGCAAGGGCTGACACAGGTTCATTGTGGGAAAACTTTGTTATTAGCGAACGCTATAAGTTTCTCTCCAATAAGGACATTGGGTTTAATCGTTATTTTTGGAGGACCACTCAGCAGCAGGAAATAGATTATATTGAAGAACATGAAGGAACGTTTTCTGCTTATGAGATCAAATGGAATCCTGTTGCTAAAGCAGTTTTGTCCAAAACTTTTTCAAATGCCTATCCCGGTTCAGAATTCAAGGTTATTACCCCTGAAAATATACATGAATTTATTAGTGAAACTTAGAGACTGTTTACAAAATGATAAAACTATTGTTTTTTAATGCCACAAAGATGGTGAAGGAGTAGTCCTGAGTATTGAGTAGTTAGTATATAGTATTTAGACTTAGTGTTCTTTGCGAAAATCCTTAGAGCGCCTTTGTGGTAAAGCTTTAAAAATCTAACCACAAAGACACGAAAACACAAAGTTTCACTAAGGGATCTATTCATTTTCAACTCTTTGTGTTTTTCTTTGTGTCCTGGTGACTTAGTGGCAAAATTGATACTGTCAAATTTTCTAGAATTTTAAACAGTCTTTAAATATATTTCAAAAGAAAAGCATGAAGATCTTTGTACAAAGCAGGATAATGTAATCGGAATGCTTGTAAATATGATTATCAAACCAGAAAATTGGTCTTTTTAAATTAACTGTAATCATGAAAATCATTTCACTCGTTGGTGCAAGGCCAAATTTTATGAAAATTGCTCCATTTATTCGGGCTATTCAATCATATAATCAGGCTATCTCTCAGTCCCCCCCTCTCACCCTCTCTCCTTCTCACGTTAGTCAAATTTCGAAAGGATCAGATCAAATTCAGCATTTATTAGTCCACACCGGCCAGCATTACGACGATAGGATGTCGAAAGCATTCTTTGAAGAACTTGAAATACCGGATGCGGATATTAATCTGGGTGTTGGCTCAGGAACGCATGCCGAACAGGTGGGCCATACCATGATCGAATTTGAAAAAGTATTGCGAAAAGAAAAACCCGACTGGGTGATCGTGGTAGGAGATGTAAATGCAACACTTGCCGGCTCAGTAACCGCAAAGAAAGAACACATTAAATGTGCGCATATTGAGGCCGGATTGAGGTCGGGTGATCTAAAGATGCCCGAGGAGATCAACCGGCTGGTGACGGACAGACTTTCGGATCTGCTGTTTACACCTGATCATATTTCGGGCGAAAACCTGAGAAAGGAAGGTGCAGATGAAAACAGGATACGATTTGTAGGTAACATCATGATTGATACCTTGGAAGCAAACCGCTACAAAGCAGAAAAGCTTACCATTCAGCAAATCATCAGGGATAACCTTCTTTTTGAAAGAGATTTTGAAACTCCTGAAGAGGAAAATTATGCGGTACTTACCCTGCACCGGCCGTCGAATGTGGATTATAAGGATATCTTCGGGCCCATTACCCATTTCATTCAAACAAAGGTAGCGGAGGATATGCCGGTGATCTGGGCGCTTCATCCGCGGGCGATGAAACAACTTGAGATTTTCGGTTTGTGGGATGAGCTTAAAAATACAAAACGGATGCTGTTGCTTCATCCTGTCGGATACCATGAGATGCTCCGGTTAAACATGAGCGCCCGTATTTTACTTACCGACAGCGGAGGCTTGCAGGAAGAATGTACGGTTCTTGGAACACCTTGTCTTACGCTGCGCTGGAATACCGAACGACCGGTTACTCTTCGCGAATATGGCGGGGCCAGTGTGCTAGTTGGAAATGACATCGAAAAGCTACAAAAGGAATATTATCATACGTTGAACCTGACACGGAATCCTGTTCGTCCGGAGCTTTGGGATGGAAAAACAGCCGAACGGATCGTTAAAAGCCTTGTTGAATATGATTTAACCGCGAATTTCCGCAATATAATTTAACCGCGAATTTCCGCGAAGTGATTTTACCGCGAATTTTCGCGAATAAATTTTACCGCAAATTTTCGCGAAGATTAGCGTACAATTAGCGCAATTATTGGTAAAAAAAGGAGCTTCCGCGAAGATAAGCGGTAAAAACAAAAATGAATTTTTCATACAATGAAAATTACCTGGGAAATAACTTAACCGCGAATTACGCAGATTTAACGCGGATTGTCGCGAAAAAGAGCCTTGGCGAAACTTAGCGTGTAATTGGCGGAATTAGCGGTAAAAACACAGGAGGTTCCACGAAGATTAGCGTGTAATCAGCGCAATTAGCGGTTAAAACACAAAATGAAAACAGTGAACTACAAATGGTTACTCTATATTTATACACTCGTAGTGATCCTTCTGGCCGTATTGCCTATAAACGGTACCAACAGCGTGCTTAACCATACATTTGTGATCCATATACGCCTTGATTACCTTGCACACTTTTTTGTTTATATACCCTGGGTGTTTTTGCTCTGGAAAACAACGGGAACAGGGTTCAGGAAAAATACGGGACTTACGTTATTTTATATTTTGATCAGTTTAGTATTTGCCTCTGCCAACGAAGGCGTACAGTATTTTTTAAGTTACCGGGCCTATAATATCAATGATTTACTGGCAAATGTTATGGGAGTACTGATCGGGTCGATCGTGTTTGTACTATAATTTAACCGCGAATTATCGCGAATAAATTTTAACGCGGATTTCCGCGAAGCCAGGTGTTTACTTACACGTTGATAAAAATGACTAAAATTTGGATTGACTAAATTGACTAAAATTAAAAAAGCATTTGAACACTGAGTTTAACATTGAATTTATAGCGGGTTCCTATGCGAACATTGAGGATAAATTATTGTATCATCTGACCGCCAACGTATGTTTCATTCTCTCATTTAAGCATTTACTCATTTAAGCATTGCTCCCTTGAAAGTCCTTTTCGAAATAAACCATCCCGGGCATATTCATTTGTTCAGGAACCTGGCAGCTGAACTGGTTAAAAAGGGTCATCGGTGTTTATTTTTGGTTAAATCGGAACCGGTTATTTTGCGTCTTGCTGATTATTATGGTTTACAATACATCAAAATGGGCCGGAAGGGAAAAGGAATTTTTCGGAAATACATCTATCAGGTTTATTTTTTATTAAAAACTATTTTCATTGCTTTGCGAAGAAGGCCAGTGTTGGGTCTTGGAGTTTCGATGAACCTGCCGTTGGTATCTAAGTTTACTCCGATGAAATCGATTGGCTTCGACGACGATGACATGAATGTAACACCGGTGTTTGCCAGGTATGCCAACAGGGCTTCGGTGATCCTGACGCCATCTGCTCTCGTTAATGAAAAACGCGGGATGAATCACATCGCCTATCCGGGTTATCACGAACTGGCCTACTTACATCCCAAACAGTTTAATCCCGATCCTCAGGTATTTGATTTGCTGGGAATTTCCGGGAACACAGATTATTTTGTGGTCAGGTTCAATTCATTCAGGGCGCATCATGATAGCGGAGAGAAGGGAATGTCGTTCGAACAGAAGAAAACGCTTATTAAAAAACTTGAAAATAAAGGAAAGGTGTTCATCTCCACAGAATCGCAGATAGAACCGGAGTTTGATTCCTATCGGCTTCCGGACTATCCTGAAGCCATGCATTCGATACTTGCTTTTGCTAAAATGTATTTGGGAGAAAGCCAAACCATGACCACAGAAGCAGCCGTTCTGGGTACACCGGCACTGAAATGCAATACATTTGCCGGCCGTCTGTCGGTACCGAATGAACTGGAAAACGTGTACGGGCTTTGCTTTTCATTCCTTCCTCAGGACTTTGACAGGATGCTTTCGAAAATAGATGAACTCCTCGCCATGCCGGATCTGAAAGAAGAATGGCAAAAGCGGAGACAAAGGATGCTGAGGGATAAGATCGATGTAACGGGATTTCTGGCGTGGTTTGTCGGGGATTATCCTGAAAGTGTGGATAAAGTAAAAAAAGAAGGAGACTCTTTATTTGTTCAATGGAAAAATGAACAGGTCACGAATTTAACGAATTATACGAATTTTAAATTTTACAATAAAGGATTGCTGCCAAATCAAGGGATTTTTCAATTTAATTCAATTCAGACACTTAAGTTCCATGGACTTTACAATTAAAAGTTATCAACAATTACTCGATGTTCTGATTGATTCGGACTATTCATTTCAGACATTTAAGGAATTTCTGGAAAATCCGGGCAAAAGGATAATCATTCTTCGTCATGATGTTGAAGCCAAAAACGACAATGCACTTAAGTTTGCTGAAATTCAATTTAAAAGAGGAGTAAAAGGAACCTATTATTTCAGGTTTTTAGAGAACCACTTTGATGCGAATGATCATGAAAATCAGTAAATGAGTCATGAAATAGGATATCATTATGATGATATGAGTCATTGTAAGGGTGATTTGGATAATGCAATTGAAATGTTTCGGAAAAACCTGGAAAAACTAAGAAAAATAGCTCCTGTGAATACTATCTGCATGCAAGGGGCCCCCACTTCGAAATTCGACAATAAATCCATTTGGAAAAAATACAATTTCAAGGACTATGGTATTGAGGGAGAACCTTATTTTGATATCGACTTTAATGAAGTATTTTATCTAACTGATACCGGAAGAAATTGGGGTAGGAAAAATAGTGTATCAGGGATAAAGTAATAAAGAATTACGAACAAATTACATTAAAAATAAAATTCAACGAAAATTCACTTCTGCAATGAGGCAAAATTTACTTCCCCAGCATCTTATGCTGACTTTTCACCCTCAAAGATGGAATGATAAGTTTTTGCCATGGGTGGAGGAGCTGGTATTTCAAAATGCCAAAAACCAGGTAAAAAGATTTTTGATAAAAAAAGCAGAATGCAAACCAAAATTATATCCGATTACCGGAAAATCGATTTTGCAAGATGGGATGAATTTGTAAACCTTCACCCGGCAGGGACTGTTTTCCAGTCGTCGGAGATGTTTACCCTGTTTAAAAACACGCGGAATTTTAATCCTGTTCCCATTGTAGCATTGGAAAATGGTAAAATCGCTGGCGTTATGCTGGCTGTTGTGATTAAAGAATTTTCAGGTTTTGCCGGATATTTTTCTTCACGCACAGTCATATATGGAGGACCGTTGATTGACAGGACAGCCGGTCAGCCAGACCGGATTGTCAATCAACTTGTACAAGAACTGGTCAGCAAAGTTAAAAACAAGTCTATTTTTATACAGTTCCGTAATTTTACCGACATGTCGGATTTCTCAAACATATTCACGGAAAATGGATTTACCTTCATGGAGCGTCTGAATTATCTGGTTGATACAACATCCGAAACCACGGTAAAGCAAAAAATAAGCGATAGCAAAAAACGACAGATCAGGAAAGGATTAAATGCCGGAGCAACCATTATCGAACCTAATGATGTGGGACAGGTAGAAGAGTTCTATCAGATACTCCGCTATCTTTATAAATACCGCGTAAAAAAACCGCTTCCGGCCTGGGAGTTTTTCGAGAATTTTTATAATCAGTCAAAAAATGGCAAACTGGGGATCATCCGGCTGATTAAGTATGAAGGCAGGATTATCGGGGGAATTTTATCCCCCGTCTTCAATAACAAAGTCATCTACGAATGGTATGTTTGTGGTCTGGACGAAGAATACAGACAAATTTATCCAAGTGTGCTTGCAACATGGGCTCCGATCGAATATGCATTAAAAAATAACCTGTTGATTTTCGATTTTATGGGCGTGGGTATTCCTGACCGGGATTATGGTGTGCGCGAATTTAAGGCGAAGTTTGGCGGAGAACTGGTAAATTATGGCCGTTTCGGTCGCATCAACAATAAATTTTTATATGCCATTACGGAAATCGGCTTCAATATCCTGGCCATGTTGCGGAAGATATAATTAAAATCAAGGCGGCGGCAGTAAATTAACAAATCGTAAAAAAGACTATTTTTAAAAACTATTTCAAGCGAGGGATGGAAAACAATAATAATCCGTCAAGCAGACAGAAAATCAGAAGAAAGATAGCCCTGATCTCAATTGATATTTTGATCATATTCATTTCTTTTTTAATTTTTATCTGGATAAAGCCTGCCTCCAAAAGAATCTATTTTCCTAAATACATTGATCCATTTTTATTCTTCGCTATGGTATGGGTCCTTGTTTCGGTTATTATCTCCAAATTCGATACTCATAAGGCCCGCAAGCCCAAGGATGTGATTGTGCCCATTATTATTGCAAACTTCACCATTTTAGCGATCACCACCACGCTGATCTATTATTTCGATATGTTCAACTTCTCCCGCCTCATTGTTTTCGGGACGATCTTATTGGCCACCCTTCTCGAGATACTGTTTGCCTATTTCTACTTTTCCTATAAAAAGCCGGTATTGGTTCCCGATTTTGACGAAACCCGTGTAAAGAAACCCACCTATTACCCTGCAGACAGATCATTTGCATCCGGTAAAAAGGAAGCCCGGTATGTTGAAACCAGGGAGCAGATCAAACGGATCATTATAGAGGAAACGAGTGAAAATGTATACAATTTTATTTCAAAATATGTTGATGTCGGAGATCCGAAGAACCTGCTGGTGTCGACCACTACCAAATTCAACATCGACAAACTGCCCGAAAAGGGATTTAACGGCATCGTGAACCTGCACCGGATCAACGATATCAGGCACCTTAACAAGTTTTTCGAGTCGGTGAATGCCAGGCTTCCGTTTGGCGGTGTTTTCATCGATAATGCGGAAACCATTCAACTTAGAAAAGACCGGATATTAAAGCAATATCCCCCCGTAATCAACCGCCTCTATTATTTTTTCGATTATCTTTTTATGCGTGTTTTTCCGAAGCTGCCGCTTACCAAGAAAATGTACTATTATGTAACCCTTGGCAGGGACCGGGTGATCTCGCGTGCCGAATCGCTGGGCAGGCTTTATTCCTGCGGATTCGAATGCATCGAGGAACAGTTTGTTGACGGTAACCTTTATTTTATTGTAAGAAAGATAAATGAACCTGCCTTTGATGAAAGCCCGACTTACGGGCCGTTTGTCAGGTTACAGCGGTACGGGAAAAACGGTAAGGTCATTGGCGTATACAAAATGCGTACGATGCATGCTTATTCCGAATACCTTCAGGAATATGTGTATACCAGGAACAGTCTTCAGGACGGCGGTAAGTTCAGCAACGATTTCAGAATAACCGTTCTGGGTAGTTTCATGCGGCGCTTCTGGATCGATGAACTGCCCATGATCTTTAATGTGTTCAGGGGAGAAATGAAAATAGTGGGTGTTCGTCCGCTCAGCAAACACTATTTTAACCTTTATACCGAGGAATTAAAGGAAAAACGGCTTCGGTACAAACCCGGACTGATCCCACCTTTTTATGTCGATCTGCCCAAAACGCTGGAGGAAATCATGGAATCTGAAAACCGTTACCTCGATGCCTATGCCAAAAATCCAATCTGGACCGATATCAGGTATTTCTTTATGGCGAACTATAATATCATTTTCAGGAAAGCCAGAAGCAAGTGATCATACAAATCAACCGGATACAGATTTATTTAACCACAAAGGCACGCAAAGCAGATACAATGGATATATTAGAAAATTTTAAAACAATCCACGATTTACCTTTGTGCTCCTTCGTGAAACCCTTTGTGTTTCCTTCGTGGTAAAAGAAGAATTAACCACAAAGGCGCACAAAGTAACCACAAAGGATTTTATGATTAAAAAAACAGCTTAAAATAGGTAATGGCTATTCCTTTGTGCTCCTTCGTGAAGCCCTTGGTGTTTCCTTCGTGGTAAAAGGATTAACCATAAAGGCGCACAAAGTAAATACAAAGGATTTTATGATAAAAAACAGCTTAAAAGAGTTAATGGCTATTCCTTTGTGTACCTTCGTGAAGTACTTGGTGTTTCCTTCGTGGTAAAAAAGAATTAACCACAAAGGCGCACAAAGTAACCACAAAGGATTTTATGATTAAAAAAACAGCTTAAAATAGGTAATGGCTATTCCTTTGTGCTCCTTCGTGAAGCCCTTGGTGTTTCCTTCGTGGTAAAAAAGAATTAACCACAAAGGCGCGCAAAGTAACACAAAGAATTTATGATAAAAAAGATCATTAAAACAATTAATGACTATTCCTTTGTGCTCCTTCGTGAAGCTTGGTTCCTTCGTGGTAAAAAGAATTAACCACAAAGGCGCAAACATAAAGATTGAAATAAAAAATTTATGGAGATAGAAAAGATCTTTAAAACCGTTTTGGATTGTGCTTTTCGGATCCATACTGCGCTTGGGCCGGGTTTACTTGAAAGTGCATACGAAGAATGTTTGTTCTATGAAATCCAGCAAAATGATTTGAATGTACAAAAACAGGTACCGCTTCCATTGATTTATCGTGAAGTTCATCTTGATGCGGGATACAGGGTAGATCTGCTGGTTGAAAATCAAGTAATCGTCGAAATTAAATCTGTTGATGCGTTGGCTGATATTCATATGGCGCAAATACTTACCTATCTGAAACTTTCGGGTTGTAAACTGGGCCTTTTAGTGAATTTTAATGTCAGGCATTTAAAAGACGGTATTAAACGTGTAATTCTCTGATCCATTCTTTCAAAAGAAGAATTAACCACAAAGGCGCGCAAAGGAATACATCAAAGAAATGTATAGATAATGAAAAAATCATTAAAACAATTCCCTCTTTTTCCTTTGTGCTCCTTCGTGAAACCCTTTGTGTTTCCTTCGTGGTAAAAAAGAATTAACCACAAAGGCGCGCAAAGGAATACATAAAGAAATGTCTAGATAATGAAAAAATCATTAAAACAATTCCCTCTTTTCCTTTGTGTACCTTCGTGAAACCCTTCGTGTTTCCTTCGTGGTAAAAAAAGAATTAACCACAAAGGATTTTTAAAAAAGTTTAAAATGATTTCGCAGACCACAAATTATATATAGAAACTATGCGCCAGATAAAACATACCTTTCTCTCCATTTTATTCATCCTGTTCGCCGTTACTGTAACCGCTCAGGAAGTCTACCAGCACATCTCGGATGTGAACATTTATGATTATCTGGATGAGCTGGCAAACCAGAACACCATCGAAATCAATTCGGTGATCAAGCCCTACAGCAGGGAGTTTATCGCTGATAAGCTGAATGAAGCCCAGTCCAAAAAGGATCAGTTGGACAACCGTCAGCAAAAAGAACTAAACTTTTACAGATTAGAATACAAGCTGGAACTGGATTCGTTTCCTGATTATTCTGCAACATTTGACGTATTCAGAAAAAATAAATACATGGCTACTGCCATCAACCCGCTGGGATTTTTTTACAAGGATAAATTATTTACACTTTCGGTGAAGCCCATTTGGGGTACCAATTATTTTTTCAACGATTCAGGCTCGATTTATCACAGGTGGGGCGGTGCAGAGGCATTTGGGTATGTGGGTAAACACTGGGGGTTTTATGCGAGTCTGCGCGATAACCATGAAAGCAAAACGATTTCAGACACTAGCTATTTTACATTGCGTGAAGGAGGTGCTTATAAATATACACCCAACGGAGGGGGAGATTACAGCGAAATGCGGGGTGGTGTCACTTATTCCTGGAAATGGGGATCCTTTGGATTGGTGAAGGACCATCTCAACTGGGGAAATAATTACCATGGAGCCATGATCCTTAGCGACCGGGCTCCCTCATTTGCACAGATAAAGCTCAGGATAAAGCCTGTGAAATGGTTCGAGCTGAATTACTATCATGGATGGCTGGTCTCGATGGTGGTGGATAGCGTACGCTCCTATTTTTCTACGAATCCTCCCCGTGAAGTATACCGGCAAAAATATATTGCTGCCAACATGTTTACGTTTACACCCTGGAAACAGCTTAACATTTCTGTCGGAAATTCAATTATTTACAGTGATATAAATGTTCAGCCGGCTTATCTGATCCCGGTGATGTTTTACAAATCCATCGATCATACATTAAATCAGGGAATCGATAATCAGAATTCGCAAATGTTTCTCGATATCAGTACCCGGCAAATCAGGCACCTGCATCTGTATGGAACACTTTTCATCGATGAATTCAAGATTGAGCGGACCAGGAATGACAGTACACATAATTTCTGGAGTGCAAAATTAGGGATAAAGGAAAGTAATTTGCTGGTCAATAATTTGTCAGTCAATGTGGAGTATTCCATGTCGCGACCGATTACCTACCAGCACCGGGTTTCGACCCTTACCTACGAATCGAACAATTACAATATGGGCTACTACCTGCGTGATAACTCAAGGGAGATTTATGTTTCAATAGAATATAAGCCGATACGCGGCCTTCACCTGAAAGCCTACTACTTGCTTGCACAGCATGGCCCCGATTATAATTATACACTTGATAACACGGTAGATACCCATCCGTTTCTTTCACAGATCGACTGGCAAAATCAGACTTTTTCCTTTAAAGCGACCTATGAGTTCATCAGCAATGCCTATCTTTTTATCGAATTGATTAACAGCGATATTTCCGGTGATCCGGAATATGTAAAAAAATATACACCGGAGTTTTTCAGGGGAAAGCTGAACACCCTATCCGTAGGATTCAATATTGGATTTTAGCGTCCTGTTATTTTCGTGCCTTATTTGCTGCCTTTCTGATTACCATCCAACTTTTATTATCCCTGTTCTGTCTTTTCTTTTACATTTGCAGCGTATTGTAATCATTAATAAAAATAGTATAGTATCATGAAACGATTGTTTTTCTTATCATTGATCTTATTGCTTACAGGAATAAGTTTCTCCTCTTTTGGTTGTACCAATTACCTTGTCACCAAAGGTGCTTCAAAGGACGGATCAACCTTTATAAGCTATGCCGCCGATTCGCATGTGCTTTATGGTGAATTGTACCACTGGCCGGCAGCTACCTATCCCGAAGGTACCCTGCTTGACGTATACGAATGGGATACCGGCAAATTTCTGGGAAAGATAAAACAGGCACGGCAGACCTTTAATGTGGTCGGAAATATGAACGAATATCAGGTGGCGATCGGTGAAACCACCTATGGGGGTCGCGAAGACCTTCAACACCAGCCGGATGCTATTATGGATTATGGAAGCATGATGTATATTGCTATCCAGCGGGCAAAAACAGCACGTGAAGCCATTCAGATAATGACACAATTAGTCGCTGAATATGGCTATTACAGCGAAGGTGAATCCATTTCGGTGTCCGACCCCAATGAAGCCTGGATTTTTGAGATCATTGGCAAAGGTGAAGGACAAAAAGGAGCTGTTTGGGTTGCGCTGAGAATACCTGACGGTTATGTGTGCGCACATGCCAACCAGGCCAGAATTACCACCTTTCCGCTTGCTGACGGGAAAAAATCGATCACCTTTAGTACGATCGATAAAATCAATAATCCGGAAGTTGAATGCGTTTATGCGGATGATGTGATTTCTTTTGCACGGACAAAAAACTATTATACCGGTAAAGATGAGGATTTCAGCTTTTCTGATACGTATGCTCCGGTGACATTTGGCGGTGCCCGGTTTTGTGAAGTCAGAGTGTGGTCATTTTTCAGGAAAGTAAAAGAAGGCATGGATAAGTATTACGATTATGCTTCCGGTCATAACCTGAAGGACAGAATGCCTCTTTGGATCAAACCCGACAGAAAGATCTCCGTTGATGAAGTGATGGATGATATGCGGGATCATCTTGAAGGAACTCCCCTCGACATGACGCAGGATATCGGCGCCGGACCCTTTGGAAACCCCTACCGCTGGAGGCCACTGGACTGGAAGGTGGATGGTGTGACCTATTGCAACGAAAGAGCAGCAGCTACGCAGCAAACCGGTTTTATATTTGTCGCTCAGTCGCGAAACTGGCTACCCAATCCCGTGGGTGGTATTTTTTGGTTTGGTGTCGACGACGCAGCAAGCACTGTATTTGTCCCGATGTATTGCGGAATTACCAAAGTACCCGATGCTTATGCACAAGGCAACGGATCAATGATGGATTTTAAATTTGATGCTGCTTTTTGGGTTTTTAACCTGGTTTCAAATTTTTCCTATACGCGGTATAACATCATTCATCCGGAAATCAGGGCCGAACAGGCAAAGCTGGAAGATAGTTTCATTCAGGAAACGCAGGATATTGATAAGAAAGCGGCAGCCCTTTGCGCCACTGACATGAACGGAGCGTTGGCGATGATTACCGATTATTCGGTAAAAACAGGTAATGAAACGGTAAAGCACTGGCTCAACTTTTTCACCTATCTATTTACCAAATATATGGATGGCAATATCAAAACGAAGGTGGATGTGCCGGAAGGCTATAAATACCATAACCCTACGTTGTCACAACCCGGCTACAGTGAGGCCTGGTACAGGATCATTGCCGAACAAACCGGTGATCATTTTAAAGAGCCGGAAGAACCTGCGCATTAATTTAGAGGAATCAGAAATTCCTGCCCTGGAATTTAATTGAAACCGGATTTAAAATAAAAGCGATAGACTTTTAACAGTTTATTGCTTTGAAAATATCTTTCTGGTATATTGCCGGATTTGTTGCATTGCCACAAACAGTGAACATATGCTGACTCATTTTTTCAGGCTGAACCCTTTCCTTTAATTTTTTGGTAAAGCTCATTTTTTAATCTATCAACAGAGAGTTGGTTGAACTTTATATAGATAAAATGTTCAACATTATTTAATATTTCATATTTTTGAAAATTAATGGTGAAAACAAACGGTCGATTTTTGAAATTCACCTCAAAATGAAACAAATAGATAGTATTTACGTACGCAGGTTAGTAAAATATCAACCAATTAATTCTCGTAAAAATGACACAGTCATCAACGAAACCAAATGACATGAGCGGATCTGAAAAGAAATCGAATTCAAGAGTGTGGAGCATTCTGGCAATTTTACTGCTGATAATTGTTATTGGCATTATTATCTGGTTTATTTCCTTGAGAAATAACTATGAATCGATGCTGGCTGACAAAGAAACTCAGCGCATCGACCTTCAAAACCAGTTAAATGATCTGATTGCCAAACACGATAGTATTAAAATAGAGTACGGCGCTCTTTCCGATTCACTGAAGGTAAAAGACAGTGTAATTCTGGCCAATGCCAAAGAAATACAGTCGTTATTGAATTATAAATGGGAATATGGAAAGGTGAACAAGAAGCTGGATTTGCTTAGAAAGATCACTCAGGGTTATGTCCATCAAATGGATTCCCTTTTTACCGTAAATCGGGATTTGAAGGAAGAAAATGAAAAAATTCGCCAGCAATATTCCAAAGAGCAGGACCGGACCCGTGAGCTAACGAAAGACAAGGAAGTCCTGATCGAAAAGGTTAATGAAGCGACAGTTCTGAAAGCCTATAACCTTACAGCCGGTGGAATCAGGCTTACAGGCAGCGGACGCGAAAGGGACACGGATAAAGCCTCAAAAATAGAAAAAGTAAAAGTTTGCTTTACCCTGGGTGAAAATAAACTGGTCAAACCAGGCGTAAAAACTGTTTATATTCGGATTCTTCGTCCGGACAATGCAACGGTTACACAGAAAGTGGGCGGGGATTATTCATTTGAGTTTCAGGGACAGCAGTTGGAATACTCCACGAAAAAAGAGGTCAATTATGAAAACAAGGATACATTTACCTGTATCTACTGGGATAAAAAATCAAAAGAGGAAGCCGCTATGGTTGGGACGTATAATGTTTACTTATATGCGGATGGTTTCGAAATCGGGAAGACAAGCTTTGACTTGAATTAAAACAGACACCTTATTTATAAAGCCCGTTTCAGTGTTCTGAGACGGGCTTTTGCTTTTCTTTTGATCGGGGACCCCTTTAGCCAATTTCCGGAATAAGCATTTATTATTATCCTTTTGTTGAACGAAATTCAGTCAATCGCTGCACGGATCAGAAAACGATATTTTTAAAAGCAATACCGTATTTTCGAATTGATCAATCCGAATCCTGAGAAAGATAATTCTATTCGAACCCGTAAACTTTCCGTAAATTTGCATTCCTTAGTTCATTCAAATGTTAGCAAGCATGCAGAAGACAGAAATTTATAAGCCAAAAAATCACATCCGTATCGTGACGGCTGCTTCCTTATTCGACGGACATGATGCTGCCATCAATATCATGCGCCGGATTATTCAGGCAACGGGTGTTGAGGTGATCCATCTCGGTCACAACCGTTCTGTGCAGGAAATCGTCGATTGCGCCCAGCAGGAAGATGTTCAGTCCATTGCTATTACCTCTTACCAGGGTGGCCATATCGAGTTTTTTAAATACATGTACGATCTTTTGCATGAAAAAGGATGTGATCATATTAAAATTTTCGGTGGCGGCGGAGGCGTGATCCTTCCTGACGAACAAAAAGAGCTGCATGAGTACGGTATTACACGGATATACTCTCCGGATGATGGACGCGAAATGGGTCTTCAGGGAATGATCAATGACCTGGTAAAAAAATCTGATTTTCCGACCGGTAAAAATGGAAAAGTTACACTTCCTGAAATTGAAAGAAAAGATACTAATGCCATTGCCCACCTGATTTCTGCCTGCGAAAATTATCCTGAGCAAGTAAATGGTATTGTTGACCAGCTAAAGAAAAAGAAAAGAAAATCGCCTGTTCTGGGTATTACCGGTACAGGTGGCTCCGGCAAATCCTCCATGGTTGATGAGATTGTAAGACGATTTCTGGATCATTTTCCGGATAAAACAATCGCCATCATTTCTGTCGATCCGTCGAAACGGAAAACAGGTGGTGCTTTGCTTGGCGACAGAATAAGGATGAATTCTATCAATGACCCGAGGGTTTACATGCGATCACTGGCTACCCGTCAATCGAATCTCGCGATGTCGCAGTATGTAAGGGATGCAGAATCCATTGTTCAGGCTGCCGGTTATGATCTCATTATCCTCGAAACCTCAGGTATCGGACAATCGGATACGGAGATCATCGACCACAGTGATATTTCTCTGTATGTTATGACTCCTGAATACGGTGCATCTACTCAACTCGAAAAAATCGATATGCTCGATTTTGCAGATTTGATCGCGCTGAATAAATTCGATAAAAGAGGTGCCCTCGATGCGTTAAGGGATGTGAAAAAACAGTATCAGCGTAACCACCAGCACTGGGACAGAAAAGCAGATGAAATGCCTGTTTACGGAACTACGGCTTCCCAATTTAATGATCCGGGTGTCAACCAGCTTTTCCATGCTATAATTGCAAAAATAAAGGAGAAAACCGGTGTCGATTTTCAATCTCAGCTTAAGGATAATGGAGAGATGCCGGAAAAGATCTACATCATTCCACCCAACCGGACGCGCTACCTGTCAGAAATTTCAGAGACGGTACGGAATTACAATAAATGGTCGGAAACCCAGGCCAGGGCAGCCCAGCGACTTTATGCCATAAAGGAAACGATTAACTCATTTAAAGAATCGAAAGAAACGGATCCTTCCATAATACCTCTCCTTGAAGAAAGGTACAAAAAAGAAGAGAGACATTTGGATGGAAAAAGTCGGGAGATCCTTGAAAAGTGGGAAGAAAAAATCCGTTCCTATAAAGCAAAATTCTTCGTTTTTAAAGTGAGAGATCAGGAGTTTAAACTGAGTACCCACAGCGAATCGCTTTCGCATCTTCAGATACCGAAAATATCCCTGCCGGCTTACAAAGGCTGGGGAGATATATTGAAATGGAATCTCCGTGAAAATGTTCCGGGTGAATTTCCCTATGCTTCCGGTGTATTTCCATTCAAGCGGGTTGGCGAAGATCCTACACGTATGTTTGCCGGTGAAGGTGGACCGGAAAGAACCAATAAACGGTTCCATTATGTTTCACTTGGTATGCCTGCAAAACGGCTTTCTACAGCATTCGATTCAGTTACACTTTATGGTGAAGACCCGGCACGAAGACCCGATATTTACGGAAAGATTGGTAACTCAGGTGTTTCGATTGCCTGCCTCGATGATGCCAAAAAACTGTATTCGGGGTTTAACCTTACCGACCCAAAAACATCTGTTTCGATGACCATAAACGGCCCGGCTCCTATGCTGGTGGGCTATTTTATGAATGCTGCCATCGATCAGCAATGCGAATTGTACATCCATCAGAATGGTTTGGTAAAAGAAACGGAAAAGAAAATTGAAAAGACTTATTCGGAGAGGGGCACGAAACGGCCTGAATATCAGGGTAAACTGCCAAGCGGAAATGATGGGCTCGGATTAATGTTATTGGGTATTACTGGAGATAAAGTCATCCCCGCAGACATTTACAATAAAATAAAAGCAGATACGCTTTGCCGCGTTCGCGGAACAGTCCAGGCAGATATTTTAAAAGAAGACCAGGCGCAGAATACCTGTATTTTCTCAACCGATTTTTCATTGAAGCTGATGGGTGATATCCAGCAATATTTTATTGATAACGATGTCCGGAATTTTTATTCAGTTTCTATTTCGGGTTATCATATCGCCGAAGCAGGGGCAAATCCGATTTCGCAGCTGGCCTTTACGCTGTCGAATGGATTTACGTATGTAGAATATTATCTTTCGCGCGGAATGGATATCGATTCGTTTGCCCCGAACCTTTCGTTTTTCTTTTCAAACGGGCTTGATCCGGAATATTCTGTCATGGGAAGGGTTGCCCGGCTTATCTGGGCCAAAGCCATGAAACTGAAATACAACGGTAACGATCGATCTCAAAAGCTTAAATACCACATTCAAACATCAGGACGGTCGCTGCATGCTCAGGAGATTGATTTTAATGATATCCGCACAACGTTACAGGCATTGTATGCAATATATGACAACTGCAATTCACTTCATACCAATGCTTATGATGAAGCCATTACCACACCCACGGAAGAATCAGTAAGAAGAGCAATGGCGATCCAGATGATCATTAACCATGAACTCGGACTGGCCAAAAATCAAAATCCGTTGCAGGGTTCATTCATTATCGAGGAACTTACGGATCTTGTGGAAGAAGCTGTTTTATCTGAATTTGACCGGATAACCGAAAGGGGAGGTGTATTGGGTGCAATGGAAACGATGTATCAACGCAGTAAAATACAGGAAGAGTCGCTGTATTATGAGGAACTTAAGCATTCGGGGGAACTGCCCATAATGGGAGTGAACACATTTTTGTCCTCAAAAGGCTCGCCAACAATTATTCCGGGTGAAGTGATCAGGGCGACAAAAAAGGAAAAGGAATACCAGATAACGATGCTGAAAGAGTTGCGAAAAACGTATCAGAAAGAATCTGAAGAATGGTTGAGTAAATTAAAATTAACAGCCGTTAGAAATGAAAACATTTTTGAAACCCTGATGGAAGTTTCCAAATATGCCTCAATCGGACAGATTACCAATGCCTTGTTTGGTGTAGGTGGACAATACCGCCGAAACATGTAATAAGTATTTCGCAACCATCCGATTAAAGGCCTGAAATTATGTGATGAATCATTTGTAACCCATTTTATAAAATTGAGTTAAAAAAGTATAATCCTACGTTGTTAAAGTAATAAATTGTAGGAAGATTTGTTTATACGGGTATTGAACATTAAATTGTTAGTTATTGTATTGATCTGGTGCTGGCCGATTTAATAAGCAGGTTATATTTGCAGGCGAAAAGCTAGTAATTATCAGAATTTATTCGAATAATGGTGAAAATTAAAAACGTTATACTATTTGCGTCGGCAATATTTCTACTCCTGTTTTTCTTTCTTTCAGGTAAAGAGAAATCTGTTATAAGTGTCGCCAATGAAAACACGTATATCGCTCCCGAAAACATTTATTACAACATTCAAAAAATAATTTCACAACAAAAAGCACCCGGTCTTGACAGTATTTTCCGCAACCTTAACAAGAAAGGTCTTTTTAACGGTACAGTCATCTATGGTGAGAATGGTGCTAAAGTATTTGAAAATGCCTATGGTTACTCAGATTGCAAAAAAAAGACTCCCTTAACCGTACAATCTGCATTTCAACTGGCTTCTGTTTCAAAAATGTTTACTGCGACTGCCATTATGATTTTGCACGAAAAGGGAAAGTTGAACTATGATGATCTGGTTACGCGGTTCATTCCTGAATTTCCTGTTGGCGATGTAACAATCCGTGAACTTCTGAACCATCGTTCCGGATTGTCGAATTACATGTCGCTTGCTGATCAATATTGGGACACCAAAGTCCCCCTGCATAATGAAGATATGATCGATCTGTTTGCGAAATATAAGCCCAATTCCTATTTCAAAGCCGGAAAGGGATTTCATTATTGCAATACGAATTATGCTTTGCTGGCAAGTATTGTAGAGAGGATAACAAAAATTCCATTTGAGGAATTCATCAGGGAGCAAATCTTCAATCCGTTAAAAATGGATCATTCATTTATTTATTGCCTTAAGGATTCCGTTGTAAACGGTTATGTTACGGTTGGAGTGCCCGGATATAAAAGCATTGGCCGGCATCCGTCAGAAATGGAAGATTTTTATTTAAATGGTGTGGTGGGCGACAAAGGAGTCTATTCAACAGTGGAAGATCTTTTCAGGTTCAGTGTTGCTCTTGATAATGAATCACTGGTAAAAATGTCGACCCTTGAAGAAGCTTTTTCTCCGGGAAGTCCGGAAAGGCGAAACAGGAGGAATAATTATGGCTTTGGCTGGAGAATCAAAAGTGATATGGATTCAACAGTATATCATTTTGGCTGGTGGAAAGGTTTCCGGACCTATTTTATAAGAGACATGAGAAACGATCGCGTCATCATTGCATTGACCAATACACAGCGAGGACTATCAGCCAATGTACTCTGGGATATTATTCAGGAAGAACAACCACCTGATAAGTTAGTTGCCATTTACCGGGAACTGAAGTGAAATCCCACGTGCTTGTTTCGGATACTTATTGATTGATTACAAGTTTAAATCCGACACCATGTACGTTGATTACCTCAATGGAAGGATCTGATTTGAGATATTTCCTGAGTTTTGTCACATACACATCCATGCTGCGGGCATTAAAATAGCTGTCGTCGAACCAAATTTTTTTCAAAGCTTCACTTCTATCAAGCACATCGTTTACATTTTCGCAAAGCATTTTCAATAATTCAGATTCCTTAGATGTCAGCTTGTGTTCTTCTTCTTCCGATTTCAAGTTCTGCCGGTTAAAATCGAAACTGAATTTTCCGATTTCATAAATGTTCCTGTGTGTTTCCAGCGTTTTGCTTTCTGTTGTCCGGCGGATAATTGCATGCATCCGCATCAGCAACTCTTCCATACTGAAGGGTTTGGTAAGATAATCATCTGCACCCAGTTCAAATCCTTTGAGCTTATCTTCCTGCATGGCCTTTGCAGTAAGAAAAAGAATGGGGATTTTGGCGTCGATTTGCCGGATTTCTTTAGCTAAGGTAAATCCGTCTTTTACCGGCATCATGACATCAATAATGCAAAAATCAAATTTTTCTTTTTTAAATTGATCAAAAGCGATTTGTCCATTCTGACAAAGGACAGCCGGAAAACCCTTTGCTTCGAGATAAGAAGTCAAAATTGAACCGAGATTTTTATCATCTTCGGCCAATAATACCTTGATTTTTTCGTCATCCATCATTTTTGGGGATTAAATTAGTTTTAAAACTATGCTTTAAAAAGTCTAAATGTTTCAATAATTAATTTTCTACCGGTAAATATATAACAAATTTAGTTCCCTTGTTTATTTCACTTTCAAGGTTTATTTTGCCGCCATGTTCTTCGACGATGGTTTTTACATAACTTAGTCCCAGTCCGAAACCTTTAACGTCGTGTAAATTGCCGGTTGGTACCCGATAAAGTTTTTCAAAAATCTTCTTTTGGTTTGCCTTGCTGATACCGATGCCATTGTCCTTGACGGAAATCAGCAGTCCGCTGAAGGAATTTTCGGTAGTGATAATTATTTCCGGCATAACGGGTGTATACTTGTTTGCATTGTCGAGCAAATTAAAGATAACATTTGTAAAATGTATTTTGTCCGCTTTAATTAAATGTGAAGCAGCATTTAATTTTGTTTTAATAATACCTCCTTTTTTCTCGACCTGGAGCCGGATATTATTTATTGTTTCCAGAATAATTTCATGGACATCCACGGTTTCCATTTTTAAAAGAATCTGACCCTTTTCAAGGGAAGCCGATTGTAAAATTCGTTCGGCCATACTTCCCAGCCTCCTGTTTTCCTCATTAATAACGTTGATGTAGTTTTTGTACAAGCCTTCTGATTTGATGATATCTTTATCTCCGAGTGCTTCACATGCAAGTGAAATTGTGGAAATAGGTGTTTTAAATTCGTGAGTCATGTTGTTGATAAAGTCATTTTTCATCTCTGAGACCTTCTTTTGACGCAGGATGGTGATTACGGTGTAAGCAAAGGATAATATAATAATGATAATAAAGATGATGGAAATTGATAATGTTTGCCAGAGCTGTGAAATCAAAAATCGTTTTTCATTCGGGAAATACACCATGAGGTAATCATGGCTATTGAACATGTCGTCAGGAAAAAGAGTAAATGAAAATCCCTCGTTCAGGAGTTCTTTGGGATATTTACCGGTTTTTTGAATCGGCATTATGTTTCGCAACGGACTAAAAACGCCGAATTCATAATTGGTATTGATTCCTTTGGTTTTTAATTCTCCGGAAATTAATGAATCGAGTTCCTCAGGAAAAATTCTTTTTTCAACTGGCAAACTGCTATAATCGAAAATCATGTTTTGCAATACTTCCTGAGCGATCTGCGATTTTTTTAAATACTTGTCCAGTTCATCCGGATCAGAAAACATTGATTTATTCTGGGTAACATTTCTGGATAACGAATCATATGTATAGAGCCACTTTTGCCGCTGCTGCATATAATTAATCCTGTTTTTTAATTGATTTGCAGCTTCGATGCGCTCCAGCTTATAAACTACGTTTGAAATAGCTCCGTTCACATCCCGGATAAAGTTACTTTGCTTTACTGTTATTGCACTTCTGATCCAATACGACTGAATGACCATAAGCCCGATGAGAGCAATGGTCATAATAATAATGATCAGAAAAAATCCTTTACGATTCATAATCACAAAAATACGATTTGAAAGTTCAGATTATATGGTATTTAACGTTTATTAACGTAGGCCTGGTTATTCTTTTGGCATGATTTCTGACAAATGCCTATTACAATTGAATAATCAATTGTTTTTTCTACCCAAATTAGGTGAGTTTAAAATTATTGACAGCTTAATTTGTGTTAGAATGTTACACTCTAATATTTGGTTTTTGGTTTGAGGGGTGTGGCTATCAGCCACACCTTTTTTATTTTCAGTCGTTTAGCCCGAACTATCCAAAATTCGTAATAACCAATCAATGCATTTCATATTACGCTTCCTGTTACGCATTTTTGCTCCTGTTTTTGGAAGGATCATGTCTTATTTTGGGAGTTAATACGTATAAAATAAAACCCTGGAGGAAGGGATTTGTAATTTATTTTAATTCTTAATTTTATATGCCGTATAATTGTATTTGATTTTAATACCGTTCAAGATGATAAAGCAAATCATTTTTATACTTACTTTACTGATAACCCTTGGAATTTTTAGCTGGACAATCAGAAGAATTTATTTTTACTTCAGGCTAACCAAACCTTTTCCTTTAGCTGATTTTGGCAAGCGGTTTCAAATGATGCTGAAGGTTGCATTCGGGCAAACCAAAATTTTTAGATTCCCCTTTGTCGGGGTTTTGCATGCAATCGTGTTCTGGGGATTTTGTGTGATTTTGATCGGAAGCCTTGAAATGATAATTGATGGCATTTTCAGAACGGAAAAAAGTCTTAGTTTTCTGGGAATTATATACAAAATCATTATTGCGTCAGGGGATGTGTTTGCTTTTTTAATAACCATCGCTATTCTCATTTTTTTAGCCCGGCGATTATTTCTGCACATAAAACGTTTTGGCGGCGTCGAAATGCAGCATAAATCGCATCTTGATGCAAACATTGCGCTAACCCTTATTTTGTTGCTGATGATTTCATTGCTGGGATTGAATACCTATTATTGTATTCTTCATGCCGATAACAGGGAGGGCTATTACCCGATCAGTAGTTTCATTGCCGGCTCCATGATCCCCTCCCACGCTGTCGATTTTAAAACAGGTCATATCCTTTACGAGATTTATTGGTGGACACATATCGTCCTGATTTTCATTTTCGCCAACATTCTGCCATATTCAAAGCACTTTCACGTGTTTATGTCGATCCCGAACGTGTTTTTATCAAGGTTAGAACCTCTCGGAACACTTTATAACATGCCCGAAATAACAAAAGAAGTAAAGCTGATGATGGATCCGGCCTCCGCTTATAATGAACCTGCATCACCTGAACAAACCGTTTCAAGATTTGGAGTAAAGGATGTAGAGGATATTACCTGGAAAAATTATCTCGATTCGCTTACTTGCACTGAATGCGGCCGGTGTACCTCGGTTTGTCCGGCCAATATTACGGGAAAAAAATTATCGCCCCGGAAAATCATCATGGATGTGAGGGCGCGTATGAAAGAAAAAGGTCCCGGACTGGTAAAAATCGGAAAAGGATTTGATGATCAGAAAGCATTGATCAAAGATTATATAACACCCGAAGAGCTTTGGGCATGTACAACCTGCAATGCCTGTGCACAGGAATGTCCGGTCAACATTAACCATCCTTCCATCATTGTCGATATGAGGCGTTACCTGGTAATGGAAGAGTCGGCTGCACCGGGTGAGCTGAATGCGATGTTCACGAACATTGAAAACAATGGTGCTCCGTGGCAATTTTCTCCCGAAGACCGGATGTTATGGGCTGAAGGTTTAACAGTTCCCCTGATGGCTGAAAAAGTTTCTTCCGGACAAACACCCGAATACCTGTTTTGGGTTGGTTCAGCAGGAGCATTTGACGACAGGTACAAAAAAGTAACCCGTGAATTTGTGAAAATACTGAATAGCCTTGCCATCGATTACGCAGTTTTAGGCACCGAAGAATCAGACAGTGGTGATGTGGCAAGACGCGCCGGCAACGAAATGCTTTTTCAAATGCAGACTATGATGAATATTGAAGTGATGAATAATTATCAGGTAAAAAAAATTATTACCTGCTGTCCGCATGATTTCAATACATTGTTAAACGAATATCCTGAATTTGGCGGAAAATATGAGGTAATTCATCATTCTCAATTCCTGCAAAAACTGATTGCAAACGGTCAAATTCGTATTGAAGACGGTATTTTTAAAGATAAAAAAATAACCTTTCACGATCCCTGTTATCTTGGTAGAGGAAACGGCGAATATCAGGCACCCCGTGATGTACTGAATGCTATTCCGGGCAATAAAGTTGAAATGAAGCGAAATAAAAGCTTTGCACTATGCTGCGGAGCCGGAGGTGGTCAAATGTTTAAGGAAGCTGAAAAAGGGAATAAGGAGGTGTTTATTGAACGAACCGAGGAAGCAATTGATACCGGAGCTGATATCATCTGTACAGCCTGTCCGTTTTGCATGGTTATGATGACGGATGGAATTAAGTACAAAAACAGGGAAGAATCAATGAAGAATTATGATATCGCTGAATTGGTAAGCCTCAGCCTGAAACTATAAGTGCGGATTGTTTATCTTTTTTTTAACTTTACCCAGAACCTCCAGTACCTATTGTCGATTTTGTCGGTGTACTGATTCCAATAGGCCGGTGAAACTTTTTTACCATCTTTTGTTTTAAGTTTCATTTGGTAAACAGCGATAACAGGGTTGAAAACAATATCGGTAACCCCGATGGTATACGTTACAGGTAATTCCTCATTTTCTCGCTTTTCTTCCTGTACCTGAACTTCAAAATTATTAAACGAAAGCAAATCTTTTAAAAACTGCATCCGCTTTTCATCCGTCCCTTTTTCTGCTATCGTACAACGAATTCCATTTATTTCTTCTACACTATGTTTTCCTTTGGTAAGGGCCATTTCTTAATTCCTTTTAATTAATACCAATACTTAACGCGTTAATTAGTTCGTAAATCTGACTGTAAAATCCGAGAACGACAATACCCACCGTACAGATAATCAATCCCATTTTAGTGGAAAAATCACTTTTAAAATATGGAATGGGAGTTTCGTTTTTGTTAATGAACATGGCTTTTACTACTAATAAATAATAGTATAATGAAACTGTGGCATTCAATACAGCAATAAAAACCAGCCAATAGTAACCACCTGAAGCAGCCGATGTAAACAAAAAGAACTTTCCGAAGAACCCGGCAACCGGGGGAATACCAGCTAATGAGAACAAAGACAGCAGCATCAGCAGGCTAAGTTTCGGATTGGTACGGTACATTCCATCGTAATCATCCATGAATTCTTTGCCTGTAACAGCAGAAACAGCCGAAACAACTCCAAAAGCACCAAGGTTGGAGAAAATATAAACCAGTACAAAATATACAACGGAGGTCATACCCAATTGCGAGCCGGGAAGAATTCCAAGAAGAATAAATCCAGCCTGAGCAATGGAAGAAAATGCAAGAAACCGCTTGAGGTTTTTCTGTCGCAGTGCAAATAAATTACCCACGGTCATGGTCAGAATTGAAATGATATAGATCACATCTTTCCAGAGAAAAGCGAGTGAACTAAAGACCGTGTAAAGGATTATAGTAAAAATAAATACAGCCGCCCCTTTCGAAATGACCGACAAATAGGAAGTTACATTTACCGGTGAACCTTCATATACATCAGCCGTCCACAAATGAAAAGGTACCAGTGAAATTTTAAAAGCCATTCCGGCAAAAAAGAAAATAAAAGCCAGCACCTGCAGAGGCTGCTGTGAATATGCCATCCTCACATCCTCAAAATAAACAGATCCTGTGGTTCCATAGATCATTGACAAGCCAAACAATAAAATTCCTGAAGAAAGCGCCGAAGAAAGAATAAGCTTGATCCCAGCCTCTGCCGATCGGGTCTGATGATGAATAAATGCCGCAAGAGCAGCAATTGGTAAAGTCGCCAGTTCGATCCCGATATAGAACATCAGGAAATTTCCAGCCGATATCATAAAATTCATTCCGATAAGCGTGGATAACAGCAACACAAAATATTCGCTGATCTTATCCCGGTTCTCATCCTTTCTCAGCCAGGTAACCGATTGAAGCAGGATGATGAAAGTTCCGATGTTTAAGATATTCTTCATCAGGATGGTCAGATGGGTATTTTTATACATTCCGCCAAATAACAGACCTGTTTTGGCCGGTAAAAATCCAATGATTAGATTTATCAGAAAAAGGATAATTGCAAAGGGAATGATTTTATGTTTAGTCCCCGGTTTTAAATTAAGTTCGACAACCAACACAATCATGGCTACCATTGTCAGCAGCAGCTCATGTCGCATTGTCAGAAAATCACTCAGGTTCATAAAATATCTTTTATAAAGTTAATGAGTCTTTATATTAATTTAACCCCAGCATGGGGATTCCGCTCAGCTTTGCAACAATAGGCTGCAGGCTGTGACCAATCATCGTTGAAAGCCAGAAAGGTGCAATACCAATCATAATTATACCGAACATCAGCGTTATCGTCGAAAGCCGCTCAAACCAGGCAGCATCGCGTAAATCCGTAAAATGCTTGTCGCGTATAGGGCCCAGAAGTAAAATACCTACGACACGAAGTATGTACACGGCTGTAATGACAATCGAAGTAGTTACAACGATTATTGCAACCCTATGGAAAGTATCCGGATGCTGGAAAGCGCCAACAAAAATGGTCATTTCTGCAACAAATCCGCTAAATCCGGGGAGTCCTAGTGAAGCAAGACCTGCAATTACATAAGTAACCCCAAGAAAAGGGATTACCTTCATCAACCCGCCCATTTCATTGATGATCCGGGTATGCGTTCGTCCGTAAATCATGCCGATAAGGGCAAAGAAAAGGGCCGTCATCAAACCGTGCGAGATCATTTGCAGGATGGCTCCGTTCATAGCTGTTTCATTCATCATCAGCAAGGCAAAAAGAACCAGTCCGCAATGACTCACAGAAGAATAGGCATTGATGTATTTCAGATCTTTTTGCACCACTGCGCCAAAAGCTCCGTAAACAACGCTTATTGTTGTAAGAATTATAAATATCCAGGCCATTTCATGTGCAGCTTCGGGCATTAGAAACATCGCCACCCTGAAAGCACCATATCCTCCAAGTTTCATCAGCACACCTGCATGAAGCATGGAAACAGCAGTAGGTGCTGAAGCATGACCGTCGGGCGACCAGGTATGAAGCGGGAACAAGCGCTCCCAAAACGCCAAATCCAACAAATGTAAACGGAAAGAAAAATCGCTGGGCAGCCATGGGAATCGTGACTTTTGCAATTTCCAGCATGTTAAATGTCAATGGACCGCCATCCGGTGCAGAATTAAAATAAATTCCCAGCAAACCGACCAACAGCAAGTGCAGAACCTCCCATCAGCATCAGGGTAAGTTTCATGGCCGAATATTCTTTCGGACCACGTCCCCAGATTCCAATCAGCAGATACATCGGGATAACAGCAAGTTCGTAAAACAAAAACATGGTAAACAGATCGATGGAAATGAAAAAACCGAATACGCCCGTTGCCAAAAGAATGAGGGAAATAAAAAATTCCCTTGGTAAGAAATCAACCTGCCACGATGCAAATATTCCGGCAAAAACCACCATTGATGTCAGGCACGATCATTGCCACCGAAATTCCATCAACCCCAATGGTATAATGAATATTCAGTGTCGGGAACCAGACAATGATCTCTCATAAAAAGCATTTCAGCCATATTGCCTGCATTGCGTTCACGTATATAAAGTACAATCAACACCGCCGCAATGACAAGTTGAATTGACATTCCGATCGCACTGACCAGCCGGGTCTGCTTCATATCTTTTGTAAACCCAATACCGATGATGGTGAGGACGGGAACTACGACTAATAAGGTTAAAATATCCATTGATTTTCAATATTTATCATTACCAGAAAAGAATAAAAACGATCGCCAGGATGACCACCCCTGAAAAAAACACAAAACCATACTGCTGAACCTGTCCTGACTGGAAATTCCTGATTTTCCTTGCAAAAAAAGTTATGATCCAGGCGATACCATTCATGGTACCATCAATAATATGCCTGTCGAACCATGCAACAGGTTTCGAAATATACCGGAAAATAATTTTCTTGGTCACAAACAGATAAACCTCATCCATATAAAATTTATGGTAAGGCCCATTTATAAAAATAACTCATTCCGGCAGCTACTTTATCAGGAAGCCCATTAACTTTTTTATACATGAAAAAAGCAATGATTATCCCTGTAAGGCCAACGAGTATTGATGGAATGGCTACCAGCCAGTCAATGTGTGATTCAAAAGGTTTCCCATCTGACGTTACAAGATTATGAAATGGAATAAATCCTGCAACAATGGATGCAAAAGCAAGAAACATCAACGGGATGGTCATTACGTAAGGTGCTTCATGGGGAGTATGATGATACTGGGTTTCTTTTCCCCAGAAAATTCCAAAATACAAGGCGGAACATATAAAATGCTGTCAGACCGGCAACCACCCATTCTACAAAAAATAAAAATTTATTATGCTGAAGGGCTGCAGTTAAAATTTCATCCTTGCTGAAAAACCCTGAAAATGGCGGAATTCCTGAAATCGTAAGGCAGGCAATAAGGAACGTAAGGTGTGTGATCGGTAAATATTTTCTTAAGTTACCCATTTCGTTCATAACATTGCTGTGAACCGCATGGATAACAGCTCCTGCAGCAAGGAATAACAACGCTTTGAACATCGCGTGGGTGAACAAATGAAACATGGAAGCCATAAACCCGAGACCTTCTTCCCCGCCATATCCAGAAACACCCAGGGCCAGCATCATATAACCGATCTGCGACATGGTTGAATAAGCAAGGACCCGTTTTATATCCATTTGTGTACAGGCAATAATCGCTGCAAAAAGTGAAGTAAAAGCGCCCACGTAAGCCACTAACTCCAGTCCGGGTGTGGCTGCCAGTGCATAAATAGGGAACAACCTGTGCGACAAGATAAACACCAGCAACAACCATAGTAGCCGCATGGATCAATGCAGAAACTGGTGTAGGCCCTTCCATGGCATCCGGTAACCAGATGTGTAGGGGAAACATAGCAGATTTTCCTGCCCCACCGATAAATACCAGGATCAGCGACCAGGTAATGACGGAAAGTCCTAAAAATGTCGCCCCTCCGGCATGCATAATCGCAGGACCTGCAGGATCAGTCAATGTTATAAAATCGAATGTTTTGGTCGTAAAAGATAAAATCAATATTCCGATAAGAAAACCCAGATCTGCAAACCGGGTTACAATAAACGCCTTTTTTGAAGCAGCTACGGCAGATGGTTTTTCATAATAAAATCCGATCAACAGAAACGATGATACCCCAACGAGTTCCCAGAAAATATACATCTGGAAAATGTTGGTTGCTACCACCAATCCCAGCATTGCAAAACTAAATAAAGATAGAAAGGAAAAAAAGCGATGATATCCACGCTCGCCTTTCATATAACCAATACTATAAATATGCACCATGAGCGAAACGGTGGTTATCACGATCAGCATCATCACCGAGATCGGATCCAGAAAAATGCCCAAATCGATGTGCAGGTTTTCAGTAAACCTGAGCCAAACCATATTAAAGGCTGTGATCTGGGGAAATGCTCCCCCAACTTTTTCAATGCCAAAAAAATACTGGATAGCGGCTATGTAGGATAACAATGCGGAAATGAACAATCCTGTTGTTCCAATAATCCCTGAAACCAAAGGCTTGAATTTATGACCGGTCAATCCCAGAAAGATAAAAAGCACAAATGGAATCAGAGGAATCAGCAAGGTATATGTGAAATCAACCATATTTAATTTTCAATAAAAATTAACCGTTTATTACCTGGAATATATTGTTTATCATTAATGCATTTTAAAATTTCATCTCATCCACTTTATTCACATCAATCGACTTGAAGTTTCTGTAGATGTTAATAATGATCGCAATAGCAATGGCCGCTTCGGCAGCTGCAACAGCAATTACAATCAATGTAAAAAAATGACCCTGAAGCTGATGCGGGTACAAATACTTATTGAATACAACAAAGTTTATATTTACCGAATTTAATATCAGTTCGATCGACATCAGGATAGTGATCAGGTTTTTACGGGTAAGAAAACCGTAAATTCCAATAAAGAACATCAGGGTGCTGATCACTAAAAAATAGGTTAATGGAACTCCTTCAATCATACGTTTACGGATTAGTTTTATTGGATTCTTTTCTTGCTACGACAATGGCTCCGATCATCGCGGCCAGCAGCAGCACACTGATCACTTCAAACGGCAGCGCATAACCTCCTTTTCCATACGAAATAAGATGTTCGCCTACAGTTTGTACATCTGAAGAAATCGGTGCCTCTCCCGATGGTGTAAATGTAAACTGCAGGATTGTCATCAGGGTGAAAATAGCTCCGGCAATGACAGCAATGGCTGAAAAAATGGATTGTTTCCATCCGGCTATTTCTGCCCGTTCACTGATATTGCTGGTCAGGAGGATTGAAAATATGATCAGCACAACTATGCCACCGGCATATACTGTAAGCTGAACGGCCGCCAGGAAATTGTAGTTCAGCATAAAATAAAGTCCTGCTGTGGCAATCAAAACAAACAGCAGGTATACGGCAGCCCGCAAAATTTTTCGGGTTATCACCGTCATCACTGAAAAGATCAGGATCACTGCCGACAATATAAAAAACATTACCTGATTATTCATTTTACTTCTTCTTTAACATCTTGTATAATTTGCGATCCGGGCTGATTCAAAACTTTTGTAAGTTTAGTCCTGTCCCAAACAGCATGCTCAAATGTTTGAGCCATAACAATCGCTCCCTCCGGGCAGCTTTTAACACACAGGTTACACAAGGTGCACATGCTTAGGTGATAGATATGTTTGTCAATTATCCTTTTCTTTTTTCCGTCAGGTAAAATAATGGATTTGGAAATAATTTCAATAGAACCATTTGGACAGTTGAGTTCACAGATCCCACAGCCGGTGCATTTGTGCTCATTTTTTTCATTGTGTGGCATCACCACCTCACCCCTGAAACGGTCGAACATTTGTAGCTTTTCCCTGTTTTCAGGATATTGCTGGGTAAGGTTCTGCTTCGGGTGGAAAAAATAATAACCCGTTACCTGCATACCCTGTATCAGAGTCCAGATACCTTTTATAATCGTCGTTATATAATTAAATAATGATCTCATACGTACAGTTCAAAATTTAAAAATGCCAGCCCTTCAGCACAATAAAAGCCATCACCAAAATATTAACAAGATTCACCGGAAGTAAATATTTCCATTCCAGTTGTAAGATCTGATCGACCCTTAGTCGTGGGAAAGTCCATTTGAACCACATGATCAGGAATATTACACCCATCACTTTTCCAAAGAACCAGAAGATAGGGGGAATAAAATCCATCACATGATTGAATCCTTCAAAGTTACCAAAATGAAAAGGCATCCATCCGCCAAGAAAAACGGTTGTTGCCATTGCTGAAACGATAAATAAGTTTATGTATTCAGCCAGGAAAAAGAAGGCGAATTTAATGCCTGAATATTCAGTGTGAAAGCCAGCTGTAAGCTCCGATTCAGCCTCTGCAAGGTCGAAGGGTCCCCGGTTTGTTTCAGCCGTTCCTGCGATGAGGAAAATAAAAAAAGCAATGAGTGCCGGAATATGGCCTTTGAAAATAAACCATCCTGTCCGTTGAGCCTCCACAATTGTAGAAAGCTGCATACTGCCAGCCAAAATGATGATGGTGATCAGTGATAATCCAACGGAAAGTTCATAACTCACAATTTGTGCTCCGCTACGCATAGCCCCGATCAGCGAATATTTGTTGTTGCTTGACCAGCCTGCCAAAAGAATTCCGACAACACCAACGGATGAAACTGCCGTTACAAAAAATACCCCGATATCAAAATCCAGCGCCTGCAACCCTTTTGCAAATGGCATCACTGAAATAGCTAAAAACGTCACAATAATCACAATAAACGGAGCCAGATTGTACAGAAACTTATCTGCTTTTTTTGGCATGATAAGCTCTTTCATCAGTAATTTAATAAAATCCGCAATGGTTTGAAGTAGCCCCCAGTAACCAACCCTCATGGGGCCTAAACGCTGCTGAAAAAAAGCACAGACTTTACGTTCCAGGTAAACCAGGATCAAACCAAAAAGGGCGACAAAAAGCAAAACGGAAATCCCAATAATCGCCCATTCAATACTCTGCGTAACAATCGGTGAAAACCGTGAACTCAGGCTTTCGTGGATGGCCCCCGTGAGTGTTGAAAAATCATAAATATTAAATGCCATATTTATTTTTTGTTTTATCTGTCAATATCCGGAATAACAAGGTCGAGTGTAGACATGATCGCAACGAGGTCAGCTATTTTCCATCCTTTTGCAATCGCATTTAGCGCTGAAAGATTAGAAAATCCGGGAGACCTGAATTTTACCCGGTATGGATTTTTCTTTCCATCGCTTATAATGAAAACACCAAAATCACCTCTTGCTGCTTCAACCCGCTGGTAGAATTCACCTTCAGGTAGTTTGATAACTCCTTTCATTTTTACAGCATAATCACCTTCGGGAATATTGTCGATCAATTGTTCAATGATTGACATTGATTCCCACATTTCTGTAATCCTGACTTTATACCGGGCAAACGTATCTCCTTCCAGGTCGAGGGCTTCATTAAACGTAACTTTCGAATACGCACTATACGGATGATGCTTCCTGACATCACATGAAAAACCTGAAGCCCTTCCCGATGGACCGGTAACGCCATAGCTGATGGCATCTTCAATTGAAAGATAGCCGATTCCCTTGGTCCGCTCATGAAAAATCACATTTCCGGTAAGCAGCTGATCATATTCAGGCAATTTTTTCCGGAAATAAGTGATAAACTCTTTTACCCGTTTTTGAAAATTTGGATGAATATCAAACATCAGCCCTCCTGGGATGCTGTAATTCATTGTGAGCCTTGCCCCGCATGTTTCCTCAAAAATATCCAGAATTTTTTCGCGATCGCGAAGTCCGTAGAAAAAGGTCGTCAAAGCTCCCAAATCCATCCCCATTACACACCACCACAACTGATGTGATGCAAGACGCTGCAATTCGGACATGATGGTACGAATGTATTTTACACGATCGGGGACATCGACTTCAAGTGCATTTTCCACACATAAACAAACGGCTTCATTATTCATGTGAGCGGATAGGTAATCCATCCGATCGGTAAGGTGAACAATTTGAGGGTATGCCAGCGATTCGCACATTTTTTCAATACCGCTGTGGATATAGCCGATATGCGGGTCAACATTGTGCACGATCTCACCTTCAAGTTTCAGAAGCAGCCTCAGCACACCATGCGTTGACGGATGCTGTGGCCCCATATTGACCAGGTATTCCTGGGTTTTTATTGTATCCTGAGCTTCTACTGCCATGGTCTAACGTTCTACAATTCTGATTTCATCAACATAGTCTTTGCGAAGTGGAAATCCCCAGTCGTCATCCAGGAAAAGTCTCCGGAGATCGGGGTGGTTTGTGAATTTTACCCCAAGCAGGTCGAACACTTCCCGTTCGTGATAATCGGCAGTCCGCCAGATATCCGAAACAGTTTCAACTTCAGGATTCTCACGGTCGCCGGTCTTCGTTTTCAGAACCATGCTATGTTTGTGTCTTGTGGATTCAAGATGGTAAACGATCATCATATAATCCGGATAATCGATTCCGGAAAGACAAAAAAGGTAATCAAAAGATGTTTCAGCTGACTCTTTCAAACTTTTGGCAACAGCATGAAATTTGTCCTTTGTCAATATTACATTCAGGTATTGTTTCCCTTCAGTAATCTCAGCTCCGGGTTCAAGCTTATGAATAAATGATTTTAATTCTTCATTTGTCATGGATAGCTATGATGTTTAATACTTGATTAATATTAAAGGTAAAAAAGGGCGTGAAAATTTTTCAAACATCTTCCTGCTCATTTTCTATTACTGTTTTTTTGCCCAATGTCCGTTGTCGTTTTATTTTTTTCTGGAGTTGCATAATCCCATACAACAAAGCTTCGGGCCTTGGAGGACATCCGGGAACGTACACGTCAACGGGGATCACATGATCAGCACCTTTAACTACCGAATACGAGTTATAAAAGAAAGGTCCGCCGGAGATCGCACAAGCTCCCATAGCGATCACGTATTTTGGCTCAGCCATTTGGTCATAGAGTCGTTTTAGAACCGGTGCCATTTTATAAACAATAGATCCTGAAATAATGATCAGATCTGCCTGACGTGGTGTTGCCCTTGCCACTTCCGTCCCGAAGCGCGCAAAATCGTGACGGGATGCTCCTGTCGCCATCATTTCAATTGCACAGCAACGTGTGCCAAATGTAAGAGGCCACAGCGAATTTGCTCTCGACCAGTTTACAAGTGCATCCAGTTTTGCCAGCATAATCCCACCACCCTCATGTTCAGCGATGATCGGATAATCATTGGCATAAAATTCCTCTTTGGTTTTCTTTTTTCCTATTCCCATTTCAGTGCATGTTTTTTCCAGGCATACAATAAACCAAGTCCCAGAATAAAGAAAAAGATTACGATTTCAACGAATCCGGTCATTTTTGCTTTTTGCATTATTGATGCCCAGGGATATACGAAAACTGTTTCAACGTCAAAAATCAAAAACAGGATTGCAAATATGTAGTATCCCACCGTGTATTGAAGCCACGTACCGCCAATTGTGGGGATTCCGCATTCGTAAGGTTCGAATTTCTGAGGGTTAATGGATCGCGGTGGAACAAACGATGAAAACAATATCGCTGCTCCTACAAGTATTACGGCAGTTATAAAAAATAAAACTAATGATTGACTTTCCATAAAATATTCAATTTCAATATAAAAGTCTTTTTATGACCCGCGCAAAAATAAAAAAATATTCATATATCCATATTAAAAACTATATTCATATATCAATTTAGAATAATTCAATATAAAAGGTTCAGTTTGTGAAATGATTAGAAATGAAAATAATTTTGATTCTAAATTATCCGCAGAATTTTATGGCAGCAAGTAATCTTAAAATTCCCTTTTAATAAGGGGATTCCGGAGTGAGCAGGATTCCATTCCATTGAAAAAAAGTAGTTGGTAAATGCAACCTTACTTTTCCTTTAGAGTTCGTGGTTTGCTTTTGCTTCTTTAATAATAGTAACAAGTTCGGGAAGAACTTTATGAACATCCCCCACTACACCATAATCGGCTGCTTCGAAAATCGGAGCTTCATTATCTTTATTGATGGCTACAATGCATTTTGACGAACTTACACCGGCAAGGTGCTGAATAGCCCCTGAAATACCTGCCGCAATATATAAATTCGGTGCAATGATCTTTCCTGTTTGTCCTGTGTGCTCTTCATGAGGCCGCCAGCCTTCATCCGAAACAGGCCGCGAACAGGCCGTGGCTCCGCCAAGAAGTTCGGCCAATTCTTCGATGGGTTTCCAGTATTCAGGTCCTTTCATTCCTCGTCCACCTGAAACTACGATTTCAGCATCTGTAAGCAATACTTTACCTGTTATTTTTGAGGTCTCCTTTACTTCGATACGGAAATCATTCTCCGAAAGGACAGGGCTGAATGATTCAATGGTAAGAGGTGTATTTTTTTCGATTACCCCAAATGAATTCTGTGCAAGTGTTAAAACTTTCATGTTGGATTTAACAGCCACATGAGCAAATGATTTTCCTGAAAAGGCTTTTTTCCGAATGATAAAAGGATCGAGGCCCGAAGGCAATGCAGTTACACCTGAAACAAGTCCGGCTTTTAATTTGGCAGATACTCTGGGCGCAATGGCTTTTCCCGTAAAATTATTGGCAAAGACAAGAACTGTGGCGTCCTCTTTTTTAGCTACCTGCGATACAATGGAGCTGTATGCAGCATTGATAAGCTTACTCAACTTTGCATCGTTTATTTCGATGATCTTGCCAGCTCCATATTTCCCGAGCTTGTTCAGTTCTTCATGGCTAACATCACCAATTGATAAGGCAAAGGTTGAAGTATTCAACATCCGGGCAATTTCTGCCGCAAATGAAACGAGTTCAAAACTTAATTTCTTGAATTTACCATCCCAATTTTCTGTGTATACGAGAACTGACATTTTATCTGTTTTTAAGTGTGGATAATTGATTAAATAACTTTAGCTTCGGTATGAAGCAGGTTTACGAGCTCCTTTAGATTTTCCGGATCAACCATTTTACAGGCTGCTTTTACAGGCAACTGGTCGAAACCGACGAATTCTGTCAGAGGTTCTGCTCCAACAGGTTCGACTACATTCAGCATTTTTTGCCGTGCCATCATGATGCCCCGCATCGAAGGAATTCTTGGATTAATGGCCACACCTTTCTGAATAACTGCAACAAAAGGTAATTGGGTTGAAATGACTTCCGAACCACCATCAATTTCTCTTTTTAAAACAACATTATTATTTTCAATCGAAATTGATGAAACAGAAGAAACCGAAGGAATTCCCAATAGCTCCGACAGCATTCCGCCGACGGCAAATCCGTTATAATCGCTTGATTCTATTCCTGTAATAATTATATCATAGTTCATGTTTTTTATCGCTTCTGCAATTTGAAAAGCCACAAAATATGCATCTTTGGGTTCTGCGTTGATCCGGATCGCATCATCAGCGCCTATTGCCAATGCTTTTCGTATGGTTGGCTCCGCATTTTTATCACCCACATTGATAACGGTTACTTTTTCGATGTTGCTTCCTGGTGCTTCTTTCAATTCAAGAGCACGGGTAAGAGCGAGTTCGTCCCAGGGATTTATGATCCACTGCACGCCTGTTGTATCGAAAGTTTTGTTATCGTTTACAAACCGGATTTTAGTGGTCGTATCCGGCACATTACTAATGCAAATGAGAATTTTCATTGATCAAAAATTTGTACGTAAATATAAACTTGGGCTGGCAAATATATAAAACTCTTATTCAATTCAACTAAAAAATCAATACGGATTAACCTTTCAGCAGGGCCCTTGAAATTACAACTTTCTGTATTTCAGAAGTCCCTTCATAAATTTGAGTGAGCTTGGCTTCCCTCATCAACCGTTCAACATGGTATTCTTTCACATAGCCATAGCCACCATGAATTTGCACGGCTTCGGTTGTGACTTCCATGGCAATGTCAGCACAGTATAATTTGGCCATGGAACTTGCCAGGGCAAATGGCTTGTTGTTATCCTTCAACCAGGCCGCCTTAAGGCAGAGGTTTCTGGCGTTTTCTACCTTCACAGCCATATCCGCAATTTTAAATGCAATTGCCTGATGGTTAGCAAGAACGGTTCCAAAAGTTTTACGTTCTTTTGAATATTTAATGGATCTCTCCATGGCACCCGACGCAAGCCCCAAAGCCTGAGCTGCAATTCCTATCCGACCGGCTTCCAATGACTTCATGGCAAACTTAAATCCGAATCCATCATCACCAATTCTGTTTTCTTTTGGCACTTTTACATCCGTAAACATCACCGAGTGTGTATCAGAGCTTCTCATTCCCATTTTATCTTCATGAGGCCCGAGGCTTATTCCGGGGGTATCTTTTTCAACAATAAATGCATTGATGCCACGATGTTTTTTTTCGGGATGGGTTTGGGCTATTACCAGGTAAATCGAACCTGTCGCCGCGCTTGTGATCCAGTTTTTGGTACCATTCAACAAATAATAATTTCCTTTATCTTCTGCAGTTGTTCTTTGCATGGAGGCATCCGAACCAGCTTCAGGTTCAGAAAGCAAAAAAGCACCAATTTTTCGACCGGTTGCAAGATCCTTAAGATATTTTTCCTTTTGTTCTTCGTTACAATATTTTCCAATTCCATAACAAACCAGTGAATTGTTGACAGACATGATAACACCTACTGAAGCATCCACTTTTGAAATTTCCTCCATTGCCAATATATAGGATACAGTATCCAAACCACCGCCTTCGTATTTTGGATCGACCATCATCCCCATAAATCCCAGATCAGATAAAATTTTAATTTGTTTTGTTGGATATTCGGCCCTGGTATCCCTTTTAATCACATCGGGCAGCAATTCTCTCTCTGCAAAATCTCTTGCGGCCTGCATGATCATTATTTGTTCTTCAGTAAATTCAAAATTCATAACCTTTTGCTTTTAAGGATTGTCAAAATATCCGTTGGCTAATGTACCTAAATTTTTTACACCTATCTTTCATAACCCGAATAACTTAAAAAAGTTACAGTATTTTAAAAATTCAGATTAATCAATTCCTGTTTTGTTTTTGTAAAATCCGAAATAATTTCATGAATAATTTCTTTTACCGGTTTAATTTCCCGAATGTATCCTGCGATTTGTCCGATTTCAAGTTCGCCGTCGTCGATGTTCCCTTCGAACATTCCCCTTTTTGACCGGGCTCTGCCCAGAATCTCTTTAAGTTCTTCGGCGGAAGCTCCACGATCCTCAGCCGATTGAATTTCCTGATAAAATTTATTTTTTATTACTCTTACAGGAATGATTTTCTTCAGGATAAGTTTTGTATCACCATCTGATGCGGATAGGATTGCATTTTTAAAATTTTCGTGAGCCGATGATTCAACAGAAGCTGCAAACCGGCTTCCGATCTGCACACCTTCCGCGCCTAAAGCCATGGCTGCAAGCATTGCTCTTCCCGATCCGATACCCCCGGCTGCAATAAGTGGCAGTGACACTGCATCCCGGATCTGGGGAATCAGGCACATGGTTGTTGTTTCTTCTATTCCGTTATGACCGCCGGCCTCAAAACCTTCGGCAACAACCGCATCAACACCTGCCTCTTCACATTTCAATGCAAACTTCACATTTGCAATTACATGAACAACGGTAATGCCTTTTTCTTTCAAAAAAGTTGTATATTTTTTCGGATTTCCGGCTGATGTAAAAACGATTTTTACACCTTCTTCTACTATTATATTAATATGATCATCGGTTTGCGGATAGATCAACGGAACATTCACACCAAAAGGACTATTGGTAGCAGCTTTGCATTTTCTGATATGTTCCCGTAAAATATCCGGATACATTGATCCTGATCCGATCAATCCAAGGCATCCCTCATTACTGACAGCGGAAGCGAGTTCCCAACCACTGCACCAGATCATTCCTGCCTGAATAATGGGATAACGGATGTTGAATAAGTTTGTAATTCTGTTCATTTCAAGTTTAATTGAGCGCTCAAAATTAGAAAGGTTTTTGAAAAGAATTTATTTATATGCTGCTATTCCTGTAATATCCTGCCCTGTGATCAGCAGGTGAATATCATGTGTTCCTTCGTAAGTAATAACCGATTCGAGATTCATCATGTGGCGCATGATCGGGAAATCGTTCGTAATACCCATGGCACCAAAAACCTGTCGCATATTACGTGCAATATCGAGAGCCATTTCAACATTATTTCTTTTTGCCATTGATACCATGGCTGCCGTAGCTTTATTTTCATTTTTTAAAACTCCCAGTCGCCATGCAAGCAATTGTGCTTTGGTTATTTCTGTCAAGGCTTCTGCAAATTTTTTCTGCTGAAGCTGGAAAGAAGCAATAGGTTTTCTGAATTGTTGCCGTTCGAGGGCATATTTTAGGGCCGCATCATAGCAATCCACGGCTGCGCCGATAGCTCCCCAGGCAATTCCATACCGTGCCGAAGTGAGGCAGGACAAAGGACCTTTTAATCCTTTAACATCCGGTAACATATTTTCTTTCGGAACTCGTACATTATCAAAAACAAGCTCGCCGGTAACGGAAGCCCTTAACGACCATTTCCCATGGGTTTCAGGTGCAGTCAGGCCTTTCATTCCTTTTTCGAGAATCATTCCGCGAATTTCATTTTGATCGTCTTTTGCCCAAACCACTGCTATATCGGCTATTGAAGAATTGGTGATCCACATTTTGGAGCCATTCAGCAGATAATGATCACCCTGATCCGAAATCCGGCTTTTCATGCTGCCGGGATCGGAACCATGGTTGGGTTCGGTAAGGCCAAAACAACCAATAAACTCCCCGTTTGCAAGTTTGGGAAGGTATTTCTGTTTTTGTGCTTCGGATCCGTATTCAAAAATGGGGTACATCACCAGGCTGGATTGTACGGAAGCCATCGAACGAATTCCTGAATCACCACGTTCGAGCTCCTGCATAATTATTCCGTAAGTGATGGATTCCATACCGGAACCGCCATACATTTCCGGGATAAAAGGACCGAAAGCGCCCAGTTCCGCCATTTCTTTTACGAGGTGAATTGGAAACGTCGCTTTTTCGAAATGGTCCTCTATTATTGGCTTTACCTTGCGATCAATCCATTCTCTGATGGCACTTCGGATAAGCTTATGCTCGTTGGTCAATAAATCTTCAACCAAATAATAATCAGGAGATTTTTGCATAAAAATTTTAGTATAGAAAAAGTGTTTAAAAGTAAAAATTTATTCAGAGACGGTATTTTATCTGTATCTATTTATAATAACCAAATTACGTAATAAATACATTTGCATATTTTTTAAAATCAAATTCATGAGAGCACTGTATACCATCGGGATGCTTATTCTGTCAAACACGTTTATGACGTTTGCCTGGTACGGACATTTAAAATTCAAAGATATGGACTGGTCGAAAAACCTTGGATTATTTGCAATAATTGTCATAAGCTGGGGAATCGCCTTTTTCGAATATACACTTCAGGTTCCTGCCAACAGGTTCGGTTTTCGGGGTAATGGTGGTCCTTTTTCGCTGATGCAGCTCAAAATTATCCAGGAAGTTACAAGTATTTCAGTTTTCGTTATCTTTTCTGTGTTGTTCTTTAAATCAGAAACGATCCGGTGGAATCATGTAGCAGCATTTATTCTTATTATACTGGCGATGTATCTCGTGTTTAAAAAATAAAATTTACATAGGGTAAATTCAGATTGAAACGTTTATCCTGAAAACTTAAAATCATAATAAAATTGGTAATTTACAGAATTTTAAACCATTCAAAAGAATGATTGTTACTTTATAAAAATTTAAAAGATGGAATTACACGTTATCGAAACCGGAAATCTAAAACTTGACGGGGGAGCGATGTTCGGAGTTGTACCGAAAGGTATCTGGAACAAAGTTTATCCGGCTGATGAAAACAACCTTTGCAACTGGTCGATGAGGTGTTTGCTGGTGATAGACGGCAACAGGAAAATCCTGATTGATAACGGTATCGGAGATAAACAGGAGGAGAGTTTCACGAAGCATTATTACCTCAACGGGGAAGCTTCATTGCAAAAATCACTTGAAAATCTTGGGTATTCTGCTGATGATATCACCGATATGTTTTTAACCCACCTGCATTTCGATCATTGCGGAGGTAGTATTACAAAAAGTGAGAATGGTAACTATGTTACGACCTTTAAAAATGCGACCTATTGGATCAGCAGACAGCAATGGGAGTGGGCCACTCATCCTAACCGTCGTGAGAAGGCTTCTTTTTTGAAAGAAAATATTTTTCCAATCGAAGAAAGCGGGCAGCTTAAAATTGTTGAAAATGAAGGAGAGTTGTTTCCGGGCTTACACGTAAAATTTTATAACGGCCATACCGATGGCCAGATGATCCCATTTATTAAGTATGGCGACAAAACTGTGGTGTTTATGGCTGATTTGCTGCCTTCGGCTGCTCATGTTCCATTGCCATACATTATGGCCTACGATACCAAACCTTTAATTACGCTTCAGGAGAAGGAAAGCTTTTTCAGCGAAGCTATTGAAAATAATTACATCCTATTCCTGGAACATGATCTTTATAACGAATGCTGTACCTTGCAACTAACCGAAAAAGGGCCAAAGGTGAAAGATATCTTTAAGCTTTCTGAGGTTTAATGAAACCAAAGATACCTGATCAAAAATCTTCAGAGTTCTTTAGTAAATAATATCGTCTTTTCCAGATTTTAAGAGGATGATTTTCCCCATTTATAATGTATTTAAAAATGTCAATTTTAAGGATTCAGTTATTAAAATTATAACTGTGATTGGGCAATTTTATTAAACCCGGCTGGTGGCAATCAAAATTTATATAAATTTACCTGCTCATTAAAATCGGTGAGATTTTTAAGTATTAAATTTTTATAAACCATTAGCATTGTACAGGATAGAATCAAAAATTGATGTTCAGTCGAACGAATTTCGTCGTAACAAAGAGGAATTTCTGAAAATTTTAGGTGAATATAAATCCATCCTAAATCAGGTAAAGCATGGTGCGCCAGCCAAAGCAGTTGAGCGGCATAAAGAAAGGGGCAAATTGCTGGCCCGTGAGCGTATTGATCTGTTGATTGATCCGAATACTCCTTTTCTTGAATTGTCGCCACTGGCAGCCTATGGGGAATATGAGAATCAGTTTCCCTCAGCAGGTATTATTACCGGAATAGGCGTAATTCATGGTCGTGAGGCGCTTATCATTGCCAATGATGCCACGGTGAAAGGAGGAACCTATGTAAAGGAAACCATAAAGAAGCACGTTCGGGCCCAACAGGTTGCTATCGAAAATCATCTTCCTTGCGTTTATATGGTTGATTCGGGTGGTATTTTCCTCCCCGAACAGTCAAAAGTTTTTGCCGACCGGTTTAATTTCGGCAGGTTTTTTTATAACCAGGCAAGGCTGTCGGCAATGGGTGTTCCGCAGATTGCAATCGTCATGGGATCTTGTACCGCAGGAGGTGCCTATGTCCCGGCTATGAGCGATGAGACCATCATTGTGAAAAAGCAAGGGACTATTTTCATTGGCGGACCTCCGTTGGTTAAAGCAGCCACTGGTGAAGTTGTGACACCGGAAGAACTGGGCGGTGCCGATGTACACACTTCAATTTCAGGTGTTGCAGATCATTATGCCGAAAATGATCACCATGCCATTCAGATTTGCAGGAATATTTTCCAGACCCTGGAAGCAAAAGATAAACAAAGATTACAAATTTCCGAGGTTGAAGAACCTTTTTATGATCCGGAAGATTTATACGGATTGGCTCCCATAGATTTCAGGAAGCCGGTCGATTCAAAAGAAATTATTGCCCGAATAGTTGATGGCAGTCGCTTTCAGGAATTCAAAGCCCGGTATGCGCCAACTCTTATTACAGGCTTTGCAAATATCATGGGATTTCCGGTTGGAATATTATCCAATAATGGCGTGCTCTTTTCCGAATCTTCCCTTAAAGGAGCTCATTTTGTCGAACTTTGTCAGTCGCGAAAAATCCCCATCCTGTTTTTACAGAACATCACAGGATTTATTGTGGGCAAACAATACGAACACGGTGGCATCGCCAAAGATGGTGCAAAATTTGTCCATGCTGTGGCCAATGCCGATGTTCCCAAATTCACTGTTGTATTCGGAGGTTCTTTTGGCGCAGGAAATTATGCGATGGCTGGAAGGGCTTATGATCCCCGCTTACTGTTCATGTGGCCAAACTCAAGAATTTCGGTCATGGGTGGTGAGCAGGCTTCGGGCGTTCTGATACAGGTAAAAGAAGAACAATTAGCTGCCAGAGGCAAAGAAATGGATCCTCAGGAGCGTGAGCAGTTGCGGGCTGAAATCCTGAAAAAATATGAAGAAGAAGGCTCGCCCTATTTCAGCACATCGCGATTGTGGGATGACGGCATTATTGATCCTGTCGATACCCGCAAGATCATCGCCATGGGAATTGCCATGTCGCTCAATCAAAAATTCCCGGAGATGAAAAACGGGGTGTTCAGGATGTAGGAGTAAGTTCAAAGTTCAAAGTTTAAGGTTCAAGGTTCAAAGTTTTGTTATTGCATACCGCATCGTGAAGAATATTGTTTTACAATTGAGGCTTTTTGAATGTAAAATCAAAGGGTTATCAGATAAATTGAAACCAAAAGAGTGTTAAATCAGATAATAATTGCTAATCAGATATGAAAAATTTTCAGACAATCGAATTTGAACAAAAGGATGACCTGGGTATGGTTTGGCTGAATCGTCCGCAGATCCATAATGCTTTCAATGAAGTGATGATATCCGAGCTGATTGAATGCTTTGAAGCAATTAATGGAATGGACAGCATTAGGATTGTGATTCTTCGGGGTCGCGGAAAATCATTTTGTGCCGGCGCCGATCTGAACTGGATGCGGGATGTAGCGAAATATTCGTACGAAGAGAATTTCAGGGAAAGTCTCAATCTGTCGAAATGCTTTTTTACTATTTATACGTGTAAGAAGCCGACCATTGCAGTTGTTCACGGCGCCGCAATTGGCGGTGCAAACGGACTTCTGGCCTCCTGTGATTTTGCCTACGCCGATGATAACACAACTTTTTCATTGAGTGAAGTCAAGATCGGAATTGTCCCGGCTTGCATTTCACCGTATGTAACAAAACGTGTCGGAGAATATGGTTCAAAAGAGCTGATGATTAGCGGTAAACGGTTCAAGGGTCCTGAGGCAGAGCATCACCGGCTGGTAAATAAGTCCCTTCCAACTGAAGAATTGGAAAGCTATGTAAACTCACTCATCGATTTATTGCGGACCAGCGGCCCAATGGCAATGACCCAATGCAAAAATCTGATCTTTAATATTTCGAACAAAGAAACCCTGGAGGAAGCATTGGAATCTACGGCTCGTATGATAGCAGAAATCCGCGCCAGTGAAGAGGGACAGGAAGGGATGGCGGCATTTCTCGAGAAAAGAAAACCGAAATGGGTAATATGAAAATGATGCAATTTGAAAATTTGAAAATGATCAATAATAAATTTTTATCTAAATGAGAAACGATAAAGATAATCTGATTGTTAATCTGAGTTTTAATTTTGCTTTAAAAATCATTGAGTTTGCAGAAATTCTTGAAATTAATAAACAGTTTGTTATTGCCAAACAATTACTGAAGTCAGGTACCTCTGTTGGCGCAAACATTAAAGAAGCGCAAAATGCAGAAAGTAAGTTGGATTTTATTCATAAACTTAAAATTGCTTCGAAAGAACTAGATGAAGCTGAATACTGGCTTGAATTATGTAAATCAGCGAAAAATTATCCCTTTGATGAAAATCTTTTTAATTCATCACAAGATCTGAAACGCATTTTGTCAAAAATAATAAGTACATCAAAAAAAAATATTAAATCTGATAAACTTAATTAAATTTTCAAATTAGCACATTTTCAAATTTTCAAATTAATTAAATGAAATTATTCAATAAAATATTAATTGCCAATCGTGGTGAAATCGCCGTCAGGATCATCCGCTCAGCAAAGGAACTCGGCGTAAAAACAGTAGCCATTTATTCGACTGCTGATGAAGAAGGTTTGCATGTTGAAATGGCTGATGAAGCCTATAGCCTGGGAGACAGCATAGAACTCAGTGACACATACCTTAATATTGATAAAATAATAAAGATCGCTAAACAATCGGGCTGTGAGGCGATTCATCCCGGGTATGGATTTTTAGCTGAAAATCCGGCTTTTGTTGCACAGTGTGAAAAGGGAAAAATTGTATTCATTGGCCCTAATTCACGATCCATTAAATTAATGGGAAATAAAGTTGAGTCAAGGGCATTCGTGAAGAAAATCGGGATACCAATGACAGCCGGGGTGGAAGGAGATACAAAAACCCTTCTGAAAAAAGCCAAAGAAATTCCATTGCCCCTCCTTGTTAAAGCTGCAGCCGGTGGTGGAGGAAAAGGAATGCGGATCGTCCATGATCTGAAAAATTTACCGGATATTCTGGAAAGTACCAGCCGCGAGGCAAAATCCTATTTTGGTGACGGAACCATTTATATCGAAAAATATGTGGAAGAACCCCGTCATATTGAAATCCAGGTAATCGGCGATAACTTTGGAAACGTCGTTCATCTGTTCGAAAGGGAATGTTCCATACAGCGGCGGTATCAGAAAATTATTGAAGAATCGCCATCTCCGACGCTTACACAGGAAATCAGACTGAAAATGGGTGAAGCTGCTGTTAAAATCGCAAAAGAAATCGGTTATAATAATGCAGGAACCGTGGAGTTTCTGGTCGACAAGAATCTGAATTTCTATTTCCTCGAAATGAATACACGTGTTCAGGTCGAGCATCCGGTTACAGAAATGGTTACCGGAGTGGATATTGTAAAAGAGCAGATACTGATTGCAGCCGGAAATAAATTAAGTTTGAAACAAAAGGATCTGAAGCAAAACGGCCACGCCATTGAATGCAGAATATATGCTGAAGATCCGGCAAATAATTTTATGCCTTCACCGGGTGAAATGTCTTTTTATCGCGAACCTGAAGGAAACGGCATCAGAGTCGATGCGGGAATTCAGGAAGCTGCAACGGTGCGCAGTTTTTATGACCCGATGATCAGTAAGCTGATTGTTTGGGGGGAAGACCGCGAAACTGCCCGTGAAAAAATGATTTCGGCATTAAAGGAATACATTATCCACGGCATCAAAACAAATATCTCTTACCTCATTCAGCTTCTTCATCATAAAGCTTATAAAACGAATAAAATAACCACCAAATATTGCGATGAGCATACAGAGGATATTGTCCGGTTGATTGGTTCGGAAAGAGATTCCATTCCGGTATATTTGCCAATTACAGCTTTTCTGGTTTATGGATTTTATAAAGATTTGCTGGAAGAGGAAGAAGCTGATTATAATGTTTGGAAAGAAATTGGCTATTGGCGCGATTTAATGGAGATCAACGGAAAAGTCGATGATACTGAATTAGCAGTAAAAATCCTGAAGTCCCGTAATGGAAAATATCACCTGGAAATAGACGGTTCTGCACACAAAGTGATCCTGAAATCTATGGAACAAGGTATCGCAGAACTGATAATTGATGACCGGGTCAGCACGTTTTACATTTCTGAAGATAAAAAAGGAAACGGTTTTGTAAGCTTTGACGGTCATATTTTTAACGTCATCAGAACTGACAAACTTGTGATAGAAGATGTGTTCGGTAAAATTGATCACGGGGGAAAAGATCATGGGGAAATAGTTTCGCCGATGCCCGGAAAGGTTATTAAAATTAATGTTAAGGAAGGTCAGCGCGTAAATAAAGGTGAGGTTTTACTGGTGGTGGAGGCCATGAAAATGGAAAACAGCATTGTTGCACCAAAGGAAGGGACTATTCAAAAAGTGAATGTCACTACCGGTGAAATGGTGGATGGAAGCAGAGAACTGGTGATTTTCGAGGGAATAAATTAAGTTGGTATTCAGGTTGTCACTCTCAGTTCTTTATACTTTATTAAAAAATAAGCCGTCAGGAATAAAAGATGTACTGTTTTTTTTAATTTAGAGCAGTTTTTTCAGAATATATATTAACCTTAATTTATAGAAATGAATTTTGAACTAAGTGAAGAGCAAAAAATGATTCGCGAAACTGTTCGTGATTTTGCAGAACGTGAAATAAAGCCTGTTGCAAAGGATCTGGATGAAAAATCGGAATTTTCGTATGATCTTACCCGGAAAATGGGTGAGCTGGGTCTGTTTGGAATGTATCTCCCTGAAAAATATGGAGGACAGGGTCTCGACACCCTGTCATATATTATTGCCGTAGAAGAATTAGCGCGAGTAGACGGCTCCCAGGCTGCCACACTTGCCGCCCACAATTCGCTGGGGATCGGGCCGCTTTATTACTATGGGAATGAAGAGCAAAAAATGAAGTACCTTCCGGTGCTTTGCACCGGTAATGCATTGTGGGGTTTCGGGCTAACCGAACCAAATGCAGGTTCGGATTCAAGGGGAACCAAAACAACAGCCGTTTTAGATAATCATGAATGGACGATCAATGGTTCTAAAATATTTATTACCAATGGTGCCTGCGATATCTCGATCGGATCCACCGTTCAGGCAGTGACCAAAGTACTTGAAAACGGCGCCAAAGAATTCACAACCATCATTGTTGAAAGAGGCACTACCGGCTTTAAGCAGGTTTCAATGCACGGCAAGCTGATGTGGCGCGCATCGGATACGGCAGAACTTTATTTTGATGATTGCCGGGTTCCCGAAAGTAATTTGCTGGGCAAGATCGGTGAAGGCTCTCATATCATGTTGAGTACACTCGATAACGGAAGGCTGAGCATTGCGGCTATGGGGCTGGGATGCGCACAGGGTGCCTTTGAACAGGCATTGCAATATGCGCATGATCGCAAACAATTCGGAAAACCGATTGTTAAATTTCAGATTAATGCCTTTAAACTGGCTGATATGGCGATGAAAATCGAACTTGCACGGAACCTGCTTTACAAAGCCTGCTGGTTAAAAGATAACCAAAAACCATTTGCCAAAGAAGCAGCTATGTCGAAGTTGTATTGTTCGGAAATTGCTAAGGAAGTGGCCGATGAAGCTGTTCAGATTCACGGAGGTTATGGACTGATGAAGGACTACGATGTTGAACGGTTTTACCGCGATCAGCGATTGTTACAGATCGGGGAGGGCACTTCCGAAATACAGCGGCTGGTGATTTCAAGGTATATTGGTTGCTGATTTTTCAAATCTGGATTTTATTCAATTACGCAAAATTCAGAATCTCATTATAAGCAAAAGTTTTTAAAAGGATGGGTAACAAAATACTCTGGGAGCCTACGGATCAATATAAAACGAACTCAAAAATGTTTGAGTTCCTTACGTATATTGCTTCAAAATATAAGCTCCCTGATAATGAGTATTATACTATCCATCGCTGGAGTGTTGAAAATTTAGCTAAATTCTGGGCTGAAATTTGGCATTTTTGCGGAATCATTTATTCAGAAAATTATAATGAAGTTGTTGATGATCCGGCAAAGATGCCCGGCGCAAAGTGGTTTAAGGGTGCACGCTTAAATTTTGCTGAAAATCTTCTCAGCAGAAATGATGAACATACAGCCCTCATTTTCAGGGGGGAAAGCAGTGTCAAGCGAGAGCTTACTTACCGGGTATTGAACGAACAGGTGAAAAGGTTTGTAGCAGGTCTTAAAAGACTGGGTATTGAAAAAGGCGACCGGGTTGTTGCTTTCATGCCCAATATGCCGGAAACCATAATTGGAATGCTGGCTACAGCGTCTATTGGGGCTATCTGGTCATCAACGTCACCGGATTTTGGAATTAAAGGAGTCCTTGACCGTTTTGCCCAAATCGAACCGAAGATCATTATTGCAGCAGATGGTTATTTTTATAAAGGTAAGGTTTTCGATTCACAGGAGAAATTGAAGGGAATCGTGGATGAATTGCCAACAGTGGAGCACATAATTCTTGTAAATTATACCGGAAACGTTGACCTGTCTTCAATGCCTCGTGCTATTTCATGGGAAGAGGTCGCCTTGCCGACAGAACAGGAATTAATATTTGAACAACTTCCTTTCGATCACCCGCTTTATATTATGTATTCCTCAGGTACAACGGGTTTACCGAAAAGTATTGTTCATTCTGCGGGAGGAACACTAATCCAACATTTAAAAGAGCTAATTCTGCATTGCAACATTCAGAATGATCAGACAATTTTTTATTACACAACGTGTGGATGGATGATGTGGAATTGGTTTGTGAGTAGCTTGGCAATTGGAGCAACCCTCGTTCTGTATGATGGAAATCCGTTTTACCCGGAACCGGATTCGCTATTAAAAATGGCCGATGAGCTAAAGATCACATTTTTTGGAACCAGCGCCAAATACATTGCCTCGCTGGAAGCTGAAGGTGTGAAGCCGGCAAATATCTCCAAATTCGCATCCCTTAAAGTAATCGCCTCAACCGGTTCTCCGTTGACAGAAGAAAGTTTTGAATATGTATACCATGACTGGAAAAAAGATGTACAGCTTTCATCCATAGCAGGTGGAACGGATATTATTTCATGTTTTATGCTTGGAAATCCAACGCTCCCGGTCAGGAAGGGAGAAATTCAATGCAAAGGGCTTGGAATGGATGTGGATTGTTTCGATGACAATGGAAAGTCTTTGATTGAAGAGCAGGGTGAATTGGTATGTAAAAGACCATTTCCATCTATGCCGATCCATTTCTGGAACGATCAAAATGGCGAAAAATATTTTAACTCTTATTTCAATGCATATCCGGGCGTATGGAAACATGGTGACAACGTTGTGATAAGCAATGCCGGTGGCATAATCATGTATGGCCGTTCGGACGCAACCTTAAATCCGCAGGGAGTCCGAATCGGTACGGCCGAAATTTACAGGGTAGTAGAAAAAATTGAAGAGGTCGAAGATTCAGTCGTTGTAGGCAAAAAGGTGGATGGAGATGAAGAGGTTGTTTTATTTGTTATTCTAAAAAGCGGTTTTCAATGGAATGAAGAACTGGTATCAAAAATAAAATCCAGTATCCGGAAAAACTGTACGCCAAGGCATGTACCGTCCATCATTAAGGAAGTTCCGGAAATTCCATATACCATCAATGGAAAGAAAGTTGAAATTGCTGTAAGAAATATCATCCACGGAAAGCCGGTAAAAAACAGGGATGCGTTGGCAAATCCTGAAAGCCTGGAGTTTTTTTATGATATTTTAAATGATTAATTACAAACCGATACAAAATTTATGCAATATCCAAAAAAAGTAACCATTGGCGACATTACCGTCAGAGATGGTTTTCAGCACGAAGAAAAATTTATTCCGACCGGGGCTAAGCTCTGGCTTGCAGAACAATTGATTTTAGCCGGATTTAAACACATCGAAGTGTCCAATTTCGGCAATCCGAAAGGGATGCCTCAGTTTAAGGATGCGGACGACCTGTTTAAAAAGTTACGGGCCAGTAAAAAAATCGCGCATCTGATTAAAGATGCAAGGTTAACGGCAGTAACGATACGGGAGAAAGCCATTGAGCGCGCCATTCAGGCCAGGCAGGAAGGTTGGGGACCTGACCGAATTTTACTGATGGTATCTACCAGCGAATCGCATCACCGGACAAACTCCGGGTTGTCCTTGGCCGAATACTGGAAAATGAGTGAAGAATGGGTAAAGAAAGCCCGCGATGCAGGGTTAAATGTAAACGGAACGGTCAGCACCATCTGGGGTTGCCCGATAGAAGGACCCACCGATCTGAAGAAAGCAATTGAATTTACGAAACGGTGGTTCGATATTGGTGTTACCGACGTAGAGCATGCCGACCACGACGGATCTGCTTCACCCGATCGGGTTTATAAATATTTTTCAATGCTTCTCGAAAGTGTTGATAATCCGCATAAACAGATTGCCCATTTCCATACTACCCGTGGGTGGGGAATGGCTAATGTGCTGGCAGCACTGCAGGCCGGGATGACCAACTTTGAATCAACCATGGGGGGTTTGGGCGGTCAGCCGGCTAATTTTGTTGATGGTGTGCCGGTTTCGGGAACAGGCGATTATTATTATAAAGATCCCCATGAAGTGGGTCTTGTATCAACCGAAGACATGGTGGTGATGATGGATGAAATGGGAATTGACACCGGCCTGGATATCGATAAAATACTTGAAATCGGTAATATGGTCGAACGGATCGTTGGTCGTAGACTTCGTTCGGAGTCCATCAAGAACGGAAGGATACCGAAGCACATGAAAGCTCAGAAATAAATGGGTCTTCTCTCATCTTTATGAAGACTGAAGAAAATTTTATCATTCTTCTTTGACCGGAACTGACTTTAATTCCGTTTTTTCAACCAACCTGTAAACAGGATAAGGATTATAACCATTGCCCCACTGCGGCACAAGGTATTTATCAAAGAAATTCCAAAACAAAAGACCGTCATCGGTTTGGGGCTCCAAAAGATAAGCAGCAAGGTTTCCCAGCTTTTGTGCGGTTTTTATAATGTAAGTTCCGGCGGGAAATTCTTTAACTTCAGGGCTGAAATCACCGCTCAGCGCTTCTGTATAATGTCCCTGGTTCAGCCGCTCAGCCGGTTTAATCCCGTCGATCTTAAAAGTTTGGACACTTAGTGTTGCCGGCGCTGTCAGTTTTTCAACGGTAATACCGTGCATTTCCAGATTGCTTAGAATTTCGGGATCGGGCACAACAAGAATATAAGCGTATGGAATTTTGATGCTTTTTGTGGCATAATAATCTGCAATATAAGGCACTGTCACTGTTTTTTCCCTGTCGCTTTTCTTGTACCTCCAGTATCCTTTTACTCCGGGGATCGAATCAGCTTCAAAAGCCTTGATCGTAATGGGTTTCGAAGTCGGATACCCCTTGTATTTAATTGCCAGTGAGTCCTGTTCAGCCGGCAGTTCATTCCGCATGATGCTTTTTCTGTCGGCTTCAGTCAGCAACTGTTTCATCTCATCCTTATGTTCCGAGGCCATCTGAAGGATGGATTGAAGCAAATGATAACAGCCTTTCACTCGTGTTTTGAAATCGGCATAAACATAATTTTCATTCAGGATCGAAAACCGGTTTCTTACACCAATATAATTAACAATGTAGCGAGGTTCGGATGCATAAGAGATCCATCCTTTTTCCAGATTTATCAGGTCGATGAATTCACCGTAAAAAATATTTTCGACATTGTATTTGGATGACAGTACTTCAGATGTCTGCGGACAGAATTCATCCCGCATGTAATTGATCAGCGTGTGATCACCATTCGGATTCATCATCCAGACAAAGGTCACCGGTTCCTGGTGGAAAGAGCCGTCAGTGGTATGACAGTCGACGCTTAGTGCAGGATCCCATTTATTTAAAACATTTGTCACAAGGCCTCTCACTTCAGGTGTTTCAAGTTTCATTGCATCCCGGTTCAGATCAAGGAATTCGCCGTTGTATCTGACACCGACGCCGTTTACAGGTCCGTTCTGGTTTGTGCGGTTTTCCTTGCTTATCTTGTCGTTGCCGTCAGGATTGAAGATGGGGCAGACAAGCAACACAATATTTTTCATTAATTCAGGGTTCGGGTTTTGCAATAAATCGCGAACCAGCATTTGGGTAGCCTCTTTACCTTCCACCTCACCCGCATGGATATTTGCCTGAATATAAATAACAATCCTGTCGTCATTTTTCAAATCAGCAGGTGTTTTTGGCAAAGGATTTCCTATAACAAGCAGTGGAACAGTTTTACCCTCAATACTTGTTGCCATCGGTTCGAGCCTGATATTTTGTGATATTTTCAGCAATTCGGATATAAAGGACATTACATCCCCATAAGTGGAAGTGGATGCATAATCTGTTTTCTCAGCGGTGGTCAGCGGTTTAATTTGAGCCTGAACAAAAATGAAGCTAAGGCTAAATGCAAAAACCAGCATAAAAACCTTTTTAACAATGTATTTGTTTATCATAGTGTCAGTCGATTATTTCAACGTTTTAAAATTAACTATTAATTGGAACACCGGATTTTTTGTTGTACGCGAACTTTGTAAGAAAATACGCATGTGTTGAGTTGGCGTTTTATTTTCAAAAACAGGACAATTATTTATAGAAATTTAATGTCTGAAATTTCTGCTTGTAAAAATAAATTTTATTTTTTAAGTCTAATGCCTTTCATTTTTGACTATATTTGACACTGAATTCATTAAAGCAACACCATACCTGCTCATTGAGGTTATCATAAAGTTCTGAAATATATTGAAATTTCATCCGGGTTTTTGAAGAAAATAAATAATTGTGTGACGTAATCCTTAAATTATATTGGCCTATGCGATACAAAACATTTACAATCAGAAATTCATTTTTCAGACGTACGGAAATGCTGGTGCTTTTCCTGTTCGTTTTTGTATCTCTTTTACATGCCCAGGTTCGAACAGTAACGGGAATTGTCACCGCTGCGGATACAAAAGAAACGCTTCCCGGTGCATCAATTGTTATACAGGGCACCACAACCGGAACTACCACTGATATTGATGGCAAGTATTCGTTGTCAGGACCTTCTGCAAAAGATACTCTGGTTTATTCCTATATGGGATATGAAACACAAAAAATTCTGGTGGGAGCACAAAATGTGATTGATGTGACCTTACAACTATCCAAAATTTCACTGCAAGAAATAGTTGTGATTGGGTATGGAACCGTTAAAAAAAGTGACCTTTCCGGATCAGTTAGCTCCATAAAGGCAGGCGATATTACCAAGATTACCGCTGCCAATCCCGTGCAAAGTTTGCCAGGCAGGGTATCGGGTGTTCAGGTAACAAGTATTTCGGGCACTCCGGGCAAAAATCCAGTCGTCAGAATACGTGGGGTAGGAACTTTCAATAATGCAGGCCCGATTTATGTGGTCGACGGCGTGATCCTCGATGACATCTCATTTTTAAATCCAGATGATATTGCTTCTTTGGAGGTTTTAAAAGATGCTTCAGCTACTGCAATTTACGGTTCCAGAGGAGCTAATGGCGTCATCATGGTAACTACAAAAATCGGTCAAGCCAAAGAAGGCAAAACGGTTTTCCATTTTAACGGTGAATACGGCATTCAAAAACTGGGAAAAAAAATCGATTTGCTGAATGGAAAGGAATTTGCTGAGATCGTAAATGATATCGATCCGGGCACTTACAACAATGTTGATAAAGTCCCTGATGTTGACTGGCAGGACTTGATCTTTCATACAGCACCTATTCAGAATTATGAGTTTTCGGCATCGGGTGCCACCAAGAACATTCAGTTTTATATAAGCGGTGGCTATTTCAATCAGCAGGGTATTATCGATAAATCATCTTATGAGAAAATAATGTTGCGGTTTAATAATACCTATAATCTAACTGATTTTTTGAAATTCGGGAATAATCTTTCCATCGTTCCGTATAAACAGCAAATTGAACCGAATGCAACTTATGCTGCGTACCGGGCTCAGCCTGTAAGCGTTCCCTATTATCCTGACGGAAGTTTTGGTGCGGTCCCCGGTGTAGGTAATCCTTTAGCCGAACTTGCTTATTCCAATAACTTCAATAAAGGACTTAGAACTGTTGGAAACATTTATGCGGAAGCTACTTTTCTCAAGGATTTTGTTTTTAAATCGAGTTTTGGTATCGACGGAAACTACAACAAAGGCACGAATTTCTTACCCGCATTTACAGTCTATGATTCTACAGGCTCGGCAACTCCGCAAAACAACGAATTGAGCAGGCTGACCAAAGTCAACAGTGACAACCTCACCTGGTTATGGGAAAACACCCTCACCTACAATAAGGAATTCAAAAAACACTCGATCAATGCAGTGGCCGGATATACCATGCAAAAGAGCAGGTCAGAGATTTTCAACCTGCAGGGAGCAAATATAATTCGTGATAGTAAAGATTTCTGGTACATCGATCCGAATTATGTTTATGACCCGGCTAATGGAGTAAACACTATAAATGATATATATACCAAAGTGGATCCCGGCTTATTTTATTCGATGATCTCCTATCTGTTCAGAGTGAACTATACGTATAGCGGTAAATATATTCTCACTGCTACATTCAGAAGTGATGGCTCATCAAAATTCAGCAAACAGAACAGATTCTCGAACTTCCCTTCGTTTGCGGCAGGTTGGAACATTTCAGAGGAAAATTTTATGAAAAACATAAAATTCATAAACAAAATGAAGCTGAGAGCAAGCTGGGGTAAAATCGGAAATGAAAAAATAGATTACCTGAAGCGGTTTTCAACTGTTGAAAACGTTATTACAATTTTTGGTCAGAATGGTTCACCTAATTCAGGGGCTTCATATGCAGTTAAAGGGAATCCTGATCTGAGGTGGGAAGAAACCAGTCAAACAGACGTCGGATTTGAATTAGGAGTACTTAATAATCGATTGACGGCAGAATTGGATTATTATAACCGTCAAACAAACGATATACTTATTGAGCTGCTTACCCCCGGTTATTATGGAAACGGACAGGGCCAGAAAGTGACCTTTAATGCTGCGCAAGTTTTGAATCGTGGATTTGAATTTAATGTCGGCTGGAGGGATCAGGTGAATGAATTCAAATACGGGGTGAGCGTACTGGGATCGACAGTATATAATGAGGTTTTAGCCATTGGAGGAAACAGTGGCATCGACTCTGTATTGATAGGTGGTTTTCTGGGTAATGGCCAATCCGTTACCCGTAGCCAGGTTGGGTTGCCTATCGGAGCATTTTATGGATTTAAAACCGATGGAATTTTTCAAACACAGGAAGAGATAAATGCTTACCCCCATATGGACGGTGTTCAGCCTGGCGATTTCAGATTTGTGGATATCAACGGAGATGGAAAAATATCTGATCTTGACCGGACTTACCTTGGCTCGCCTATCCCTAAATTTATTTTTGGATTTAATTTTGACATGGGATACAAGGGGTTTGATTTTTCGCTAAGTATTCAGGGACAAACCGGAAATAAAATATTTAATGCAAAAGAAGTCGTTCGACCTGATCTTTATAACTTCGAAAAACATGTACTCGACAGATGGACAGGACCCGGTACCAGCAATACGGAACCAGCACATCATAAAAACGATGAATATAACTACAACCCTTCTGACTATTTTATTTATGACGGATCATTCCTGCGAATACGGAATGTTGTACTGGGATACACTTTGCCTGGTAAATGGACAAATAAAGCTTATGTTCAGAAGCTAAGATTATATGTTAAAGTCGATAACCTGCATACGTTTACCAAATTTACCGGTTATACACCCGAGATCGGAAGCGATGATGCTCTCGGACAGGGAATCGACACGGGTATTTATCCTGTAACGTCAGTATATTCAGTTGGAATTAATTTAACTTTTTAACACCATGAAATCATCAGTAAAAGTCTTAAGCATAATTCAGATACTTCCGTTGATTCTGTTATTTCAGGGATGCGAAAAATTTTTGGAAGAAAATCCTCAGGGCTCCCTTACTCAGGAATCTTTTCCGGTATCAGCCTCTGATGCCCTGTTGGCAACCAATGCTGTATATGAATCAGTGCGGGAATGGAATTATAGTTCGGGAGGATATCCGATCCTTGATATCATGTCGGATGACGCTCGTAAAGGAAGCAATGCAAACGATCAGTTATCCAATGTCGGACCCTATGATAACTTCAGCTTTACTGCAACACAGGATGGACTCGACAGATGGTGGGGAGCACTTTATAAAGGAATAAAAAGGGCGAATGTTGTTATTGAAAAAGTACCGGATATTTCCATGGACGGTGCCTTGCAAACCCGATACATCGCTGAAGCAAGGTTTCTTCGCGGACTCTTTTATTTCGATATGGTCAGGGCATGGGGAGGAGTACCTATAGTCACTACAGTCGATCCTCCGCTTAAACTGACCAGAGCTTCGGCTGATGAAGTATACAATTTAATAATCGGAGATCTGCAATTTGCTGCTGATAACCTTCCTCTAAGAAGCGAATATTCGGTGACTAATCTGGGACGGGCAACCAAAGGGGCGGCTAATGCATTACTTGCAAGGGTTTATTTGTTCAGAAGCGATTTTGTAAATGCTGAAATCTATGCCATGAAGGTCATCAATTCTGGCCAGTACAGCCTGGAACCCGTTTTTACCGATGCCTGTGGAGTGAATGGTAACAATGGGGTCGAATCTGTTTTTGAAGTGGGGGCGATACAGGGTGAGAGTACGGAATCAGGTGGCAATCAGTATGCTAATACGCAAGGTGTACGCGGAACGCCAAACAGGGGATGGGGCTTTAACAGGCCTTCCGAATCATTGCGAAACTCTTTTGAATCGGATGATCCGCGTTATCCCGGTACGGTCATAAACCTTGGTGATACGATTGATGGTGTTCTGATCATTGGTGATGGACCCACTCCGGACATTACGAAAGATCCGAACAATGATACCATCATTGAACATGAATGTTATAACCGGAAAGTTTGGGTACCGGGTGACAATACAATCACACAGTGGGGTCATCACCGTCGGCTGATCCGTTATGCTGATGTTTTATTAATGGCAGCAGAGGCACTCAATGAAAATAATAAACCTTCCGATGCGTTACAATATCTGAATATGGTAAGAGCGAGGGCGCGTCAGGGTAATAATTCAATACTTCCTGACATTACAACTACTGATCAAACGCAACTTAGGAATTTGATCTTTAATGAACGAAGGCATGAACTTGCAATGGAAGCTCACCGTTTCTGGGATTTGGTCAGAACGGGAAGAGGATCTCAGGTTTTGGGACCATTGGGATTTCAAAGTGGTAAAAATGAGCTTTTACCGATTCCGCAAACAGAAATTGACATTTCACAAGGAACATTGACACAAAATCCGAATTATTAATTAAAAATTATAAACGTTAAACTTTTTAAAACTGAAGTAAAATGAAAAAGAAAATTGTATTATTTAGTTCATTGTTTCTAATAACAGCGCTCTTTATAGGAGTCCAAAGCTGTAAAAAAGATTCAACCACCACCACCACAACCTTTGCGCTATCAACCCTTAAAGCGGGATCTGTAGATATGAACGGAGCTACTTCACCAAATAATGTTGCTGCTGAACCGACCATTGTGGCGGCATTTTCAGTTGGTGTCAATCCGGCAACAGCTGACAGCACAACCATCACCCTGTTGAGGACTTATGATACGGTATATATATCTTTAACAATAACCGTTTCAGGATCAACCATCACCATTGTTCCCAAAGAAAGTCTGGGTAATGGTGCTTTTTACAAATTAAACTTTTTGGCTGGAATTCAATCAACGGATGGCCAATCACTGGCTGCCTTGACCAGAACGTTCACTACCGAAGGAACATTCGTTCCCGCAGGACAGATTGCTTACTGGAACTTTGATGATAATGTCAATGACCAGGTTGGTTCGTTTAATCCGTCTGCCAATGGAATTGTTGATCTAACCTATGCGGATTCATATAAAGCAGCCGCAGGCAAATGCGGATATTTTAATGGAACTTCCACAATTGTCGAAATTCCAAATGGTGATCAATTAACCGATACCCAGGATTTTACACTATCATTTTGGGTGAAAGCAGAATCTGCTGGTCATGTCGACGCCGATGGAAATCCAAAAGGACATTTTGTGCTTGGTTTGGGGGCATTTTATGGTTTTGAGTTCGAAATAGATGGAGCTTATGCCACATGTAAACTTGGTGCCACATACAGTCTGGAAAACGGAACAACCGCCTCGCAAGATCTTTGGTATAATGGGCAACCCCTTATACTACCACCAGATCCAGATTCCACCTATGTGGGATGGACGTTTTCCAGGGATCTAACGGGTTCCGGAGGGCTGGCTACTTTGTTAATGGATAAATGGGCGCAAGTAGTTTGCGTATTCAATGGATCAACGAAAATCGCCACTATGTATATCAATGGCCAAAAAATGAAAGAACAGGATTATCATCTTTATGATAATGCAATGGTTGGAGCCAATGGTATGCAATGGGTTGGAGACGGCGTTGAGGAAGTCAATGAACTTGCATTTGGATTTATCAAATCAAGAGCTGGGACATTATGGAATAATACGCCATGGGGTGATTACGATATACCGACTTCTAACCATTTTGGTGGATGGCTCGACAATGTCAGAATCTTCCACAAGGCTTTGACACAGACGGAAATTTCACTAGTGTACAACTCTGAAAAACCGTAATGTATTCTAATTATTTTATATAAAAAGGGGAGGATTGATGATTCATCAATCCTCCCCTTTTTTCCATATCAAATAAAAATGAAAAAGTTCTATTCCGCTTCCCTTATTATTTTTCTTGGTTTAATTATCGCCTTTTCCTGTAAAAAAGAAACACCTTCTAATCCAGGCCCAACGGGCACTGTTCAATTAGCATCCATAAAAGTCGGGTCAACCATACTTGATCTTGAAGGCAGTAATCCAGATGTTCCGGTTGAAAGTATTATTTATCTTCAATTCAATAACGAGTTGGATTCGGTAAGTGCAAAAACCAGCATTACACTGGAAAAATCCGGAAATAGTGTCGATCACAGCATTTCTTTTGCCAATGAATATAAGACAATTGTTTTCACGCTGAATAACCCGCTGAATTATCAGACAAGTTACATCCTGCAGATCGCCTCCTCTTTAAAAGGGAGCAGCGGCGAAACATTTCCGGGTATGACAGTTAATTTTACAACTGTTAATGGCGCCTTACTTATTAATTCGATCACAGTAAGCGGAGAAAATTTCAAATTGCCAAATCATCCCCTGGATATTGACTGGAAAAATATAAATATCGAAATTCAATTTTCTGAGCCAATAGATACCAACAGTTATAAAACAATGTTTTCGATTCCAGGCAAAACGCTTTCGTTTACCCTTTCGAATAATGACCAGAAGTTGGTTGTTACAAATGTTAACGATTTTTCATATTATAAACGCTATTATTTTTTAATTTCAACCGGCCTTAAATCCATGCAGGGATTTTCCTATGCCGGTTTCACAAATTATTTTTATACAGCATTGGACTCTTCCTATAAATTTCCGGCAATTACTGACGATGAGTTGCTTGATTTGGTTCAGTCACAGACATTCAAATATTTTTATGACTTTGCCCATCCCGATTGCGGAATGGCGCGTGAACGGAATACTTCGGGTGATATCGTAACAACCGGTGGATCAGGATTTGGAGTCATGGCTTTGATCGTCGGGATGGACAGAAATTTTATAACCCGGCAGGAAGGAATTACCCGGCTCTCCAAGATATTAACATTTCTTGAAATGTGTGACCGCTTTCATGGTGCATGGCCGCACTGGCTTCACGGATCAACGGGGGTGGTTCATCCATTCACTGCCAATGATGACGGCGCTGATCTCGTTGAAACTTCTTATATGATTGAAGGTCTGATGACCATGCGGCAATATCTTGATCCGGGAGTTACAGAAGAACAAACATTAATTGACCGGATCAATGTTCTGGTTAATGGGGTGGAATGGGACTGGTTTACGCGCGGACAAAATGTTCTTTACTGGCACTGGTCGCCCGATCTGGGCTGGATCATGAACATGAAAATTCAGGGATATAATGAAACGCTGATCACTTATATCATGGCGGCATCATCGACGACCCATACGATTTCGGCCGATGTTTATCATCAGGGTTATGCTAAAAATGGTGCGATTGTAAATGGCAATTCTTACTATGGCTATGTGCTTCCTTTGGGAGAACCTTATGGCGGACCACTGTTTTTTACGCATTATTCTTTTCTTGGGCTTGATCCCCGGAATCTGTCGGATGAATATGCAAATTACTGGGAGCAGAATGTGAATCAGTCACTGATCAACTGGACATATTGTTTTAACAATCCGAAACATTATGTGAGCTATAGTAATGTTTGCTGGGGTCTGACTGCAAGCGACAATCCTGATGGTTACAATGCTCAGTCACCGACGAATGATCTGGGAGTTATCACGCCTACAGCTGCGGTTTCTGCATTAGCATATACTCCGGAACAATCGTTGAATGCAATTAAACATTTTTATTACCAGTTGGGTGATCGTTTATGGGGCACTTACGGTTTTTATGATGCTTTTGATGTCTCCGATAATTGGTGGGCCAATTCCTATCTGGCCATCGATGAAGGACCGATTGTCTGCATGGTAGAAAACTACCGTAGCCAGCTTTTGTGGAACCTCTTTATGTCGAATCCGGAAGTCCAGCAGGGGCTGACAAAGCTTGGTTTTACTTATTAGAGAAAAATTCATTCAGTGTTAAAATGAAAAAGATTATGCACATGAAAATCAGCAAAAGATTACTTGTTCCGGTTATCATTCTTTTTGCCTGTTCACCGCCGCAACAGAAGGTTGAATTCATATCCAAAGGGAAAATTGATTATCCGGTAACGGCAGATGATGAGAATATGCTCGATTCGATCCAGCATAAAACATTTCTGTTTTTCTTAAATGAGCATCATCCGGAATGGGGAATTGTGAAGGACCGGGCAGCAGACTGGGCTCCATGCAGCATAGCTGCGACTGGTTTTGGAATTCCCGTCCTTTGCGATAGGTGCCGAACGGAACTGGATAACCCGCGAACAAGCCGCACAAAATAACCCTCAATATCCTGAATTTCTTTATCAATTCGGTTCAAAGTGCGGATACCAATGTTACCGGATATAAAGGGTTCTATTATCATTTTCTCCGGATGGATTCAGGTACGCGCGAATGGAATTGTGAGCTTTCTTCAATCGATACTGGATGGCTGATGATGGGGATCATTTTTGCCCGGAATTATTACAACGGTGATAATGAAACGGAAAAGCAAATCAGGAATCTGGCCGGAAAACTTCTTGACAGGATCGACTGGAATTTTATGGAAATGCCTGCAGGTGGCAAATTTGCCCATTCAATTTCAATGGGCTGGGATCCGGATAAAGGATTGCACCACATGGGATATATCGGATACAACGAAGCACTTGCATCTATATGTACTGGCAGCCGGCAGTGGAATGATCAACATGGATAAAAGCTATAAAACCTGGCTCAACAATTATAGTTGGGAAACACCTTACAAGGGGCTTTCACATGTTGCTTTTCCACCGCTTTTCGGACACCAGTTTTCACAGGCATTTATCGATTGCCGCGGTCTGGTTGATCAATACATGAAGGAAAAAGGGATCAGCTATTTTGAAAATTCCCGTCGGGCAACGCTTGTTCAGCAGCAATATGCCATTCAAAATCCGCGCAACTGGGTTGGCTATGATTCACTTTGCTGGGGTATTACTGCATGCGACGGACCTACTTCCGTCTACAATTTCGATCACAGGGAGTTTCTTGGCTATGCCGGAAGAGGTACCAGCGGAACCGACAACATTTTTTTCGACGACGGAACCATCGCCCCTTATGGTGCAATCTCTTCCCTGCCATTTACACCGGAAATTGTCTTGCCTACCATTCGTGCTTTTAACGAAAGATATGGTGACAAAATCTGGGGAAGATACGGCTATTTCGATGCCTTTAATCCTACTGCCGGGTGGTTTGATGATGATGATCTCGGTATCGACGAAGGCCCGATGCTGATCATGATCGAAAACTTCAGGACCGGACTGGTGTGGAATTATATGATGAAAGATCCCATCATACAGAAAGGATTGACAATACTTGGCTTTCAATATTTGAAATAATCTTGTGCACGGCCTTCATTTTTACCTCGCAATAAGGGAAAAAAAGTTGAGCGATTTTGGTTCATTTTAATACCAGGATTATGAAATGCCTCAAAGATAAAATCAGTGTCATAACTTGTATTCTGCTCCTTTCATCTGCGTTTGCATCAGCGCAGGTCAGGACGCTTGACAACTTTGAATCCACAAAGGGATGGAAGTTCATCAAATCTGATGGGGTTAACCTTGATTTATCTCCCGATACCGGAAAAACCGGAAAAGCCATCCGTTTCGATTATGATTTCATCAACGGAACCGGTTACGGCGGAATACAAAAATTTTTCCATATCGACCTTCCTGAAAATTACGAATTCACTTTTTACCTGAAAGCGGATTCCCCGGCCAATAACCTCGAAATTAAATTTATCGACAGCACCGGGAACAATGTCTGGTGGGAGAATAACCACAACTATGAATTTCCGAAAGATTGGAAAAAGATCACCATAAAGAAAAGGCATATCAGTTTTGCCTGGGGACCTACCTCCGACCATAATTTAAAACGGATCGACCGGATTGAGTTTACAATTTCATCCTTTGTTGGCGGTAAAGGGTCACAATCTGGCTCGATGATCTGAAATTTGAGCCGCTTCCTCCTGTTCCGAAAACTTATCCCGAACCGGCCTTCACAGCATCCTCCTCAATAAAAACTCATACACCCAATCTGATGAATGATGGTTTGGAAAGTACTTACTGGCAAAGCAAGGGTGACAAGGATCAGTATGTTCTTATTGATTTTACAACCCGACGGGAATTCGGCGGTTTGCAAATCGACTGGCTGAAAGACCATTTTGCAAAAAGCTTTGACATCCAGCTATCAAATGATGGCAAAAGTTGGGAAAATGCTTATTCGGTTTCGCACAATCAGGGTGAAGTCAGTTTTATACGGCTTCCTGAAACAGATGCAAATTATGTGAGGATCGATCTTAAGAAAGTCTTATCGGAAGAGGGATTTGGGATAAACGAGATAAAAATTCTGGACGTAAACAGCTCGCTGACTCCGAATGATTTTCTGATCTATGCCGCGACAAATTTGGTTAAGGGAAATTACCCGAGATATTTTTTAAAACAAGCTTCCTACTGGACAATTACCGGTGTTGATAAGGATGTGAAGGAGGCGCTGATCAATGAAGATGGAATGGTTGAGGTGGACAAAGGCCTGTTTTCCATTGAGCCGATGATAAAAATGGGAGATTCATTATACAACTGGAGCAATGTAAAATCGGTCCGGTATTTGGGAAACTCTAATGATCAAAAGGAATTTGATTTTATCCCAACTGTTTCGTGGCAATGCGGCGATCTGAAATTTAAAGTTCAGGTCGCTTCGGCCGGTGAAGCGAATGTGGATTCGAGGCTTGACATCAGCTATAGCTTTGAAAATAATTCGGATCAGCCCAAAGATATTGCGTTTTATCTGCTCATCCGACCATACCAGGTCGATCCGTATTACCAGTTTCTTAACATGACCGGTGGCGTCGGGAAGATAGCCTCTATCCATGAAGAAAAAGAGGGTGTTATTGATGCGGACGAAAAAGTTATCGTTTTACAGAAAAAATACGATGCCTTCGGGGCGGCTTCCTTTGATGAGGGTAATCTTGTGGAAATGCTCCGCAACGGAAAAATGCCAGAAACGAAGAGTGCAGCGGACCAGAACAAGCTGGCAAACGGAGTTATTAAATATTCCCTTCATCTGGATCCCGGAGAAAAAACCGGATTTTTCGTGATCGTTCCGTTTTATAAGGGAGGAACGGATATTGAAAAACTACAACAAATCAATTATCCCGATGAATTTAAAAAAGTCGCCGGTTTCTGGAATAAGAAAATCGATCATATCAAATTCAATTTGCCTTCCTCTTCTGACAGAATTATAAATACATACAAAGCCAACCTGGTTTACATTTTAATCAATAAGGATAAAAACGGGATTCAGCCCGGTTCACGGTCGTATGAAAGAAGCTGGATACGCGACGGATCGCTCACTTCATCAGCACTCCTGAAGTCGGGGATTAGAGATGAGGTAAAAGGCTTTATCGACTGGTATACCAAATACCAGTATCCAAACGGAAAGGTTCCCTGTGTGGTCGATTCACGCGGCCCCGATCCGGTTCCCGAAAACGACAGCCATGGCGAAATGATCTACCTGATCCGTGAATATTTTAATTTCACGAAGGATACGGCTTTTCTGCGATCAAAAAATGAGAATGTTTTAAAAGCGGTTTCCTACATCGAATACCTCATCTCACAGGAAAGTACGGATAGCATCAAATACGGTAATGACAGTATCCGTTCGTTTTACGGCCTGGTTCCTGAATCGATCAGCCACGAGGGATACTCGGCCAAACCGATGCATTCATACTGGGATGATTTTTTTACATTGAAAGGTTTGAAAGATGCTGCAGAAATTCAAAAAATCCTTGGAGAAAAGGAATCTTATGAAAAAATAAAGATAGTGCGCGACACCTTCAGGATAAATCTTTACAATTCCATCCGGCTGGCCATGAAGAACAAGAAAATAGATTATATCCCTGGCTGTGCTGAGCTTGGGGATTTTGACGCAACATCTACCTCAATTGCTTTAACACCCTGCAACGAACTTGATAACCTTCCAAAACCACAGGTTTACAACACCTTCAATAAGTATTATTCGTTTTTCGAAAACAGAAGGGACGGGAAAATCAACTGGATTAATTATACTCCTTATGAAAACCGGCTGATCGGTTCGTTCATTCTTTTAGATGAACCCGAAAGAGCACATGAGCTGATAAAATTTTTTTTACATGATCAGCGTCCGCAGGGATGGGATGACTGGGCTGAAGTAGTCTGGAAGGATTATCGGTATCCGGGATACATAGGTGATATGCCGCATACATGGGTAGGTAGCGATTTCATCAATGCCATACGCAGCATGTTTGTTTATGAAAATGAATACGAGAAAACCCTTGATTTAGCTTCAGCTCTTTACCAGGATTGGATTGATACTCCCGGAGGTATGTCAGTCGAAAATCTACCTACCTATTACGGAGAGATTTCTTATGCCATTAAAAAAGATGGGAACAAATATCACTTTTCAATTTATGGAGATGCTATGCCTCCGGCAGGCGGAATCAAGATCAGAAATTTCAATGGATCGAAAATGCCTGTAAAAGTGACTGTAAACGGAAAAGAAATAAAAGACTTTACGGAAAGGGAAATCATTGTTAAAGATTTTCCTGCTGATGTAATGATTTATTATTAGAATTATATTCAATAATTACCTTTATGAAAGAACTGGCAATCAGCGAGGATCATAGAACTAAACCTGAGGACCGCATTCACTTTTCGCAGTTGGCAGCTTATGGATCGGGGGGTATTATTCCCATCGCTCTTTTTAATATTGCCGGGATACTCGTTGGTTTGATGGGCAATATCAGCCTGGGGCTGAGCGCCTTTTGGCTGGGAGTCATTCTGATCATCCCACGGTTATGGGATGCTGTTTCTGATCCCATTATCGGACACCTTTCTGATAATACCCGGACACGATGGGGACGCCGGCGCCCGTTCATTCTGCTTGGAGGAATACTGGTTGCCGTTTTTTTTGTATTCATGTGGTGGATACCAAAAGGTGATATGGTGCGTGTTTGGTTCCCTACAGAATCAGGTTTCCAGGCCTTTCAGCTGTTCTATATTCTTTTCGCCCTCCTGTTATTTTACACTGCCTGTACTATATTCGAGATACCTCACGGTGCTCTTGGTATGGAAATGACTACCGATTACCACGAACGTACCCGGCTCTTTAGCGCCAAAAGCTTTGTCGGAAATCTCTTTGCCATGAGCACACCCTGGCTTTTTGCCCTTGCCAGCATGGAAGTTTTTAAAGGCCCTGGAGGAAATGAAGCCGACGGCATGCGCTATGTATCCATTATGATTGCTGCCATTCTGATCCCCCTTTCTTTCTGGTGGTTTTTTAAATTACGCGAACCAGGATTTAAACAAGTAAAAACGCAGGAAAAAACACCCTTTTGGAAAGATATGAAACACACGGCCAGCAATAAAAATTTTACCATGCTGACGTTGACGATCTTCACACTGGCAATGGGCTTTAATTTCGTTAATTTGCTGGGGTCGTACATTCCCATATTTTATGTTTTCGGTGGTGATAAAGTTGCCGGGGCTTACCTGCTCGGGATTAACGGCACAGTCTGGGCCGTCACTGGAGTGCTTGCCGTGTTTCCCCTCAATTGGATCAGCCCCAAAATCGGTAAGCGGAGTACCCTTGTCATTGCTATTTTACTGATGGTTCTTGCACAGCTTTCCAAAATCGTCTGTTACAACCCCGCATACCCTTACTTAATTATCATTCCCACGGTTCTTCTCTCTGCCGGCATGCTGTTTTTCTTCACCCTGGGATCCTCCATGGTAGGTGATATCTGTGATGAAGATGACTTAAATACCGGTCATCGCGCTGAAGGTAGTTTTTACTCTGTTTTCTGGTGGTTCATTAAAATGGGAACTGCATTAGCCAGTTTTGTAGCAGGTGCACTGATCGTATTTACATTGTTTGACCAAACCCAGGTCACAAAAGTTGACAAAATCCAGGGGAGCGTTAAAGAACTCCGCAGCGAGATCCAGACATGGGGAGGTGATCAGGCCCTCTCCGGTACCAGCAAGGAATTGCTTGAAAAAACCAAAACACAGACTGATGAAGCGCTGAAAGAGTCAAAAGAATACCTGACTTACCTTGAAAAAGAATCTCAAAAAACGCAGGAGCAGGAAGACCAGCCGGACTCTACTTATCACAGCCAGAGGAAAGAGATGTTGTTAAATATATTGTCCTCCACAAAACAAACTATTGCCGGGCTGGAACAATTGAACATGCGTTTAGAAAATTTGGGTACTCAGCCCGTGGACTCACTGGTTAAAACTATTGCCAAAGAAGCCATACCCCTGACGCTTCAAATTAAACTTGAAAAAGCCAGGATGAGATCATTTGAGCTCATGTCGCACCTGAAGACCAAATCCCTTGAAACCAAAAAAAGCAAAGCGCATTATCAATTGCTCATGCAGGAAGTTAACGGGGTCAATAACCGGCTTGCCAACATGAATACTGCATTGCCTTTAGATTCCCTGGATCAGGAACTAAGCACTATTGAAACGGACATTACACCACTGACAAAGCAAACACCCTATACGCTTTTGATGATGCGCGTGGTTGAGATCGGTTTGCCCTTGTTATTAAGCCTCTTTTCCATTTTCTTCGTCCTTCGTTATTCCCTAACTGAAAAACGGTCGCACGAAATAAAAGACCTTTTGAAACAGCGAAATAGTAAACGATCAGGGGCAGAGAATAAAGTCGTATAATCAGTCAGTAAGTATAGAAATTATGGGAATGACATTTGGTTACAAGAATAACAACTTCTACCTCAACGACAAAAAGGTATTTCTCAATTCGGGCGAAATCCATTATTTCAGAATAAAACGGGAGCTTTGGGACAAGCACCTGGAAGCAGCTAAGGAAGCAGGCTTAACGACCATAAGTACATATGTTCCGTGGGCATGGCATGAACCGGAAGAGGGTGTTTTTGATTTTGAGGGAAACTCATGTCCCGAACGCGATCTGAAAGGTTGGTTAGAGCGTTGCCAGGCGCATGGTTTATTTTGCATTGTCAAACCGGGACCCTTTATCCTGGCAGAAACGCGTGGAGCCGGACTGCCGGATTGGTTCTTAGATCGGTTTGGTGACAAAGTTAAAATGCACAACAGCAAAGGCGATCCTGTCCAAAGCGATGGCGTCAGCTTGTTTAACAAGAATTACCTGGAAAAAGTGGAATTGTGGTATGATCAGATCATGCCATTCATCAGTGAGCGAGAAATCTCTGCAGGTGGTCCGATCATTATGATGCAAATCTGCAATGAAATCGGTGTATTTTCATGGCTGGCACATCAGGCAGATTACAATGAAGACGTACGTTCACGTTTCATTGATTATCTGACCAAAAAATTTAACAGTATTTCCGAGGTAAACAAGCTTTGGGGAACAGATTACAATGACTTTGCACAGGTTGATCTTCCTCCCGACGGTAAACTTCCCTTTTCATCGAAGGGAGATCGTGCCCGTGATTATGAATGGCACCTTTTCTGGAGAACCTATTACGGCGACTACCTGCGTATGCTCGTCCACATGGCAAGAGAAAGAGGTGTTACGGTTCCTTTTTATCACAATCTTCCCGGCTGGATTTATGGCAGCGGGTATGAATTTCCAGTCAACGTCACCATGTATGAGGATCTTATTCGGTGATAAGAGCGAGATCATTTTCGGGGTTGACCACATCCCTGAATTCCTTTCCTACCGGAACATGCATGATGACCGGATCATCAATGATATAACCCATGCCATGCAGGGGAACAAACCGCTGTTTGCTGCCGAGTTCCAATGTGGCTCCCGTGAATATCATGTTGTAACAAATCCGAGAGAGATGGAGCTATTCTACAAAGCCAGCATTGCTCATGGCCTTACCGGATGGAACTATTATATGTTCTCACAGGGACGCAATCCCAGGCAGCGGGGTTATTCAGGAGAAACATTCTATTGGTTTACACCCACTTACACCGGAAGGCAAGCGGACAAGCGCTTATCCCCTGGTTAAGCGGATGAGCAAAATTGTAAAAACTTCAGAAAACATCATCGTTGAAGCAAAGCGTAAAGCTGAAGTGTGTGTTCTTTTTTACCCTCCTTATTATGCAACGGAGCTGGAACGGCCTGAAGATGGAGCGTGCGGACTTCAGTTCAATTATACTGCCATTCGCAGACCAGCTTATTTCGACGGATTACTAAAAGCATTTCAGGTACTCAATATCGATTATGATATGGCCGACCTGACTAAAGCAACCGCAGATTCTCTGAGTACCTACAAACAGGTTTGGGCATTCAGCACCGATGAGATGAATGCCAGTGATCAACAGACAATTGTTGATTATACAAAAGCCGGAGGCAATATTGTTCTTTTCCCTTATCTGCCTGACCGGGAGATGTCGCAGCAACCGTGCACAATCATTCGTGATGCTCTTTCAATTGAGCCTTCCGGAAGAGAAATCATCGATTCACCGCTGATCGATATATTTGACATGAAAGATATTAAGTGCGCCAATCCCCAGATCATCTACGCTGAAGAATCCCTTGCAGGTGCGGAAGTGATTGCAAGGACGATTAAAGGTACTGCCTGTGGATTTTCTAAAGCTCTTGGGAATGGAACTCTGATACACCTTGGAACATGGATCGGGTTTGATACCGAAGGACATAAACCGGTTTATGAAGCTCTTCTGAAGAGATCAGGTGCAAAGCTCAGGGAAGCCTCTTCGGATAATGAAAATATCACGGTAAGAGAACGCTTCACCAGTAATGGCTCTGCCATCCTTTTTGTCGCGAATTATTACAATGAAGAGCATTCCGGTAAAGTTACCTATACGCATCCCGAGAACGGTGAAGCCATCACCATCCCATATTCAAAGGAAGAAATCTTATGGCCGGCATTGTACGGTGTGTTGACTCCAGTTTGCATGGATGTTTCTGACGGATTAATAATACTTCACAGCACCTCTGATATTCTCGGTGTAACTGAGATAAATGGCCAACTTGAGATCACCTTCTACGGAGATCGTGACCTGGCTGGAGAAATGGTTTTTGAAGGTGCAAATATCCATAAAATTGATTCAGCAGTATTGGATGGTAATTCCATCGGTCTGAAGCGCAAAGACCAGCGTATCGAAATCAATTACAACCATAAACATAAAACAGAACAGATCCTTAAAATAAAGCTTAGGTAAATGATGGTTAAGAATTCCAGCGGACTTTCCATTGATTTCCTGAAAAACGGATCTGTTAAAAGTATTGAAGCTGATCCGATCAGAATAAGCCTCAAAGCGGCAACACCGTTTTCAAAATCAGGAACAAACATCTACTTGAGAAAAAGAACAAAGCCCTTTGAATATATTGCTCTTATAGGTCCTGAAAGCAATAGTCGTTTTAAAATTGGAGAGGATGGATTTATAGTTAAAGGCAGTTGGGAAGATATTAATTATACATGTGCACTTCAATTGTCAGAAAAAAGCCTGAGCTGGCAGTGGGATGTCAATCTTAAAAACAGTTCCGGCAATCCTGTTGAACTTGATGTTTTCTATGTGCAGGATATCGGGCTAAAGCATGTGAATTCAGGACTGATCAACGAATATTATGTCAGCCAGTATCTCGAACGGCGAATCCTGGAAGATAAAAAATATGGTTCGGTTATTTGCTGCCGTCAGAATATGAAAGAAGCCGATGGCAATCCATGGCTGATGATGGCTTGCAAAAATGGGGCTGTTTCAGCGTGTACAGATGGTATGCTGATTTATGGTACGAGATGCCGCGAAACGGGGATTCCCGAGGGGCTGCTTAACGAAAGGCTTGGAGGTGAATGTGCGGGAGAGTCATCGGTTGTTGCATTGGAGGAAAAACCATTTACACTGGGTGAAGGGGAAATTCATAAAAGTATTTTTTTAGGTAATTATTTGCCTGACCATCCTCTCGCAACCTCAGAAGAAGATTTGAACCGGTTGCCTGATCTTCTCTCAGAATTTGAAAATGACAGTGTGGTTAAAGATTTGATTGGATTCAAAGAGCCTGTCAGAAACCTATTCAACACGACTGCTTTTTTGCCTTCAGATGATTTATATGAAGGAGAACTTAAACGGTTGTTCGGTGAGGAAAAGCGGCACACCGAATTTGAAAACAACCGGTTACTATCATTCTTTACAAAACAGAATAATCATGTCGTTCTGAAAGAAAAAGAGCTGCTGGTTGACCGGCCGCACGGTCATATCATGCAGGCAAAAGCCGGATTTGTACCCGATGAAAGCATTGTATCCACTACTTCCTGGGCATTCGGTGTCTTTAATTCTCATCTCACACAGGGAAATACCAATTTTAACACCTTGCTTTCCGTTTGCACCAGCCAGTTCAATCTTTCACCCGAAACGGGACAACGAATCTTTGTTGAAATTGAGGGGCAGTATTATTTGCTCGGTGTTCCTTCTGCTTTTGAAATCGGACTCAATCATTGCAGATGGATTTATAAGCATGGCGATAATCTTTTTCAAGTCCGCACGTGGACTTCTAAAAAAGCTCCCCAGGTCAATCTGGATTTTAAAGTGCTTCGCGGCAAGAATGTCAGCTTACTGATCACGCATCATTTCGATGATACTAACGGCTGGAAAATTTTACCGGATAAAGAAACCGGTGAATATTTGGCTAAACCAAAAGCGGATAGTATGATTGCCGGCAAATTTCCGCAGGCGCAATTCAGGATGATTGTTCAAAAGGCGAATGGGAATTATAAAGCCTGTAGCGATGAACGGCATTTTCCTGGAAATGGAAAAACTGAAAATCCTTTATTTATCCTTAACACTGAAGAAACTGATGAGTTTTGTATGAGTTTCATCGGAGAAGTATGTGTACCGGCAAAAGCAGTTGAAATTGATGATGCAGATACACAATGGTCCTCTGATTGTGCGGATGCATGGTTTGCCTGGAAAGAATTGAGTTTGAATCTCTCACTGAACGGAGTGCACGAAGACATCCGGGCAATTAGCGAAATCCTTCCCTGGTACGGCATGAATGCGCTTACCCATTTTTTAACCCCTTACGGTCTTGAGCAATTCAGCGGAGCCGCCTGGGGTACGCGCGATGTGTCACAGGGACCGGTTGACTTGCTGCTAACCATGGAAAAATTTGAGGAGGCCAGGAAGGTATTATGCACCCTATTCTCAAATCAAAACCCGGATGGCGGATGGCCCCAATGGTGGATGTTCGACAGCTACTCGAATGTCCGTGCCGACAGCGCCCATGGAGATGTTGTTTACTGGTGCATCCTGGCCCTCAGCAATTATATCAAAGTCACCGGCGATCTGGAAATCCTGGATGAGGTTATCCCTTACTACCATGAAATGAGTGAATCCTATGCTGAAAAAACCAAACTCAGCGAGCATGTTGACAGGGTGATCGGTATGATTATTAAGTCATTTATTCCCGGCACGGCTCTGGTACCTTTTGACGGCGGTGACTGGAATGATTCTCTGCAACCGGTCAGCAAAGAACTGGCACAACGGATGATCTCAAGCTGGACGGTTGAAATGAATTACCAGGCCTTTTCCGATTACCGGATAGTATATGAACTTACCGGTAATTCAATAAAAGCCTTTGAATTGTTTGAAATCTGTGAAAAGATCAAAACTGATTTCAATAAATATCTGGTGAAGGATGGTATTGTTGCCGGTTATGGTTTGGTTGAGGCTGATCAAAGAATTAGTGTGCTGCTTCACCCAACCGATACAACCACCGGCATAAGTTACAGCATCTTGCCAATGGAGCGTGGTATTTTAAGTGGGATATTCACTAAAGAGCAAGCTGAATTTCATCAGAATCTCATTGAAAAATATTTAAAGGGACCTGATGGTGCTCGCCTGATGGATCGTCCACTCAAATATAACGGAGGAATTCAAACCATTTTTCAACGGGCTGAAAGCAGTACTTTTTTTGGCCGCGAGATCGGACTGATGTATGTGCATGAGCATATTCGTTATGCCGAGGCACTGGCCCTTACCGGAAAGGCAGATGCTTTTGTAAAAGCCCTTCGCCAGGCGATCCCGGTTGGGTACAGGCATATTGTGCCTTGCGGAGATTTCCGTCAGTCGAATTGTTATTACAGCAGTTCGGATGTTACGTTTAAGAACCGCTATGAAGCTGATGCGCGGTACAATGAAATAAAAACCGGCAACATTTTACTTAAAGGCGGATGGCGTGTGTATTCCAGCGGTCCTGGTATTTACATTGGCCTAGTTGTTACGAGATTAATTGGTTTAAGAATTGAAACCGGGAAGGTCATCATCGACCCTGTAATGCCGCTTTCTTTCGATGGCTTGACAGCATCGTTAGATTTCATGGGTCATCCGGTGACACTCCATTATACCATTACGGAAAATACCTTTAGCCCCGAAAGTATTTCGGTTAACGGCAAAACTATGAAGTTCACGGTTGAAGAAAACAAATATCGTAAGGGTGGGGCGGTTATTCCAAAAGAACAATTTATAGCAATGCTAAATCGGCAGGAAAATATTATTGAGATAGCAATGTAATGATCCTTGCGGTAAAATTTTACTTTTTTAAGCTGTTAACGTCAGAGTGTCAGCCCAACAATTAATTAACCCGGAATGAAATTTAAGTTATTCTTTCTGATCACGATAATTACATTAAGTCTGGTGGCGTGTTCCCGGAAAACAAAGGCTCCGGCAGACCAAAGGATGGAAGTTTTTATTGATGATGTGTTGAAAAAGATGACACTTGAAGAAAAGATAGGTCAGCTTAACCTGTTGCCCGGTGGGGATATTGTAACGGGTCAGGCTAGCGATTCCGATATCTGGGAAAAAATCAGGGAAGGTAAAGTCGGTGGATTCTTAAATGTCATGTCAGAAGAGAAGATTAATAAAGTACAAAAAGTTGCTGTAGAAGAAAGCCGCCTTCATATCCCGCTCATTTTTGGTCTGGATGTCATACACGGCTATGTGACAACTTTTCCTATTCCTTTGGGTTTAGCGAGCAGCTTCGACATGGCATTAATTGAAAATTCAGCCCGCATAGCTGCTATTGAAGCCAGTGCCGACGGCATTTGCTGGACCTATTCACCCATGGTCAACATTGCCCGCGATCCGCGCTGGGGAAGGATTGCAGAAGGTGCAGGTGAAGATGTCTATCTTGGTTCGCGTGTAGCAGAGGCTTTTGTTCATGGGTACCAGGGCGATGATCTGTCGCAAAACAATACCATCATGGCATGTGTCAAGCATTTCGCCTTCTATGGTGCTGCTGAAGCAGGCCGCGATTACAATACGGTCGACATGAGTCGTATCCGGATGTACAACGAGTACCTGCCACCATATCAGGCTGCTGTAAATGCAGGTATAGGCAGCGTGATGACTTCTTTTAATGAAGTCGACGGGATTCCTTCTTCAGGGAATAAATGGCTCCTGACAGATGTTTTAAGGAATCAGTGGGGTTTTAAAGGTTTTGTTGTGACCGATTACACCGCCATCAATGAAATGGTCGACCACGGATTGGGTGATTTGCAGACGGTAGCAGCCATGGCTTTGAATGCCGGTGTCGACATGGATATGGTTGGGGAAGGTTTTTTAAATACCCTTGGGAAATCCCTTGACGAAGGAAAGGTAACCGGGACACAGATCGATCAGGCCTGCCGCCTGATATTAGAAGCCAAATACAAACTTGGCCTTTTCGACGATCCTTACAGGTATTGTGATCCGGACCGCGCCAAATCAGAAATTTTCACCGAAGAACATCAAAGGATTGCCCGTGAAACAGCTGCACAGACCTTTGTATTGCTGAAAAATGAAAACCAGCTTCTCCCGCTTGCCAAAAAAGGCAAAATAGCCCTGATCGGACCACTGGCTGATAACAGGGATAATATGCTCGGTCCATGGAGTATAAAATTTAATTATGCGCATCCTGTCACTGTTCTCGAAGGATTTAAAAATGCAATAGGCGACCGGGGTGAAATTTTATATGCCAAAGGAAGCAATATCGTTGATGATCCGGGGCTTGATCTCCGGACCAGTGCCAACGGCAAGCCAACCATCGATTCGTTGCACACCCCGGAGGAATTGCGGAGGGAAGCAGTGGCAGTTGCCAAAAGGTCGGATGTGGTGGTGGCCGTAATGGGGGAAGCTGCAAGGATGAGCGGAGAAGGCTCCAGCAGATCAGATATTTCACTCCCGGGAAGCCAGGAAGAATTGCTGGCTGCTTTACTGAAAACGGGCAAGCCCGTAGTTCTGGTTATTTTCACCGGCCGGCCGCTGGTACTGACCTGGGAACAGGAAAATATCCCGGCCATTCTGAATGTTTGGTTTGCAGGCATCGAGGCAGGCAATGCAATTGCAGATGTTATATTTGGAAACGTTGATCCATCGGGTAAGCTTCCTGTTACGTTTCCGCGCAGTGAGGGCCAGATACCAATTTATTATAATCACAAAAATACCGGACGTCCGCTTCCCGAAGGCAAATGGTTCCAGAAATACCGTTCTGATTACCTCGATGTACCCAACGATCCGCTCTATCCTTTCGGATATGGTTTGAGTTATACGCAGTTTACCTATGGCAATTTGGTTCTGGATAAAAAACAACTGAAAGGTGATGAGAATTTAATGGCAAGCATTAACGTAAGCAACTCAGGATATTACGACGGCGCCGAAGTTGTGCAGCTTTATATCAGGGATTTAGTAGGAAGTATCACCCGCCCGGTAAAGGAACTGAAAGGCTTTCAAAAGGTATTCCTGAAAGCCGGTGAGTCAACAACAGTTAATTTTACAATTACACCCTGAAGACCTGAAATTCTATAACTATAACCTCCAATATGACTGGGAGCCGGGCGATTTTGTGATTATGGCAGGCGGAAATTCAAGAGATGTTAAAGCGGATACTGTCAGCTGGATGAAATGATGCTTTGCTTTCAAAAAAATGTAATTCGTTATAACAAATCCGCCCGAATGAAATAATCGGGCAGGTAAGTAAAGTTTGAAATTTCACATTGGCAGATTCATCGCCCCATTCGTACATTCGCGGCATCCTTATTTCAATAAATTTCAACCCCCTCGCAGCAGCAATTTTGCAACTTATGGCTTTAATCCCGACATTTTATTCGATCTTCATTTAGTTGAGTTGGGTTCCTGAGCCTGCCCATCTTTTCCCAACACGTTCGCCCATCTTAATTGTAGTCTCGAGATGCTTTTCTGTATTGATCAGCAAATCATCGTCTATTTTTATCCTCTCTTTTTCAAACAGCAGCACAACAGAGGACCCGCCGAATTTGAAATACCCTTTTTCCTCGCCTTTAACAGCCCTGTCGCCGCGATAGGTTTGTACGATGCTTCCAACCATCGTCGCCCCCACTTCTGCCATGATCACATCTCCGAATTCGCGCGTCGAGATGGTTACATATTCCCTTTTATTCTCACAGAAGATTTGAATCATTTTTTTGATGGCAATCGGATTCACCGAATAATAATCACCGGAAATTTGAGTCGCGGGCGACACACTGCCGCTCACCGGGAAATGGAACCTGTGGTAATCGGTTGGGCAGAGGCGGAAGATCAATAAACTTCCATTTTCATATTTTTTTGCAAGTCCATCATCCTGCAGAAATTCCGAAACATTAAACCGGTATCCCTTCACAATAAAATCTTGCTTGCTCACATCCTCATATGCCAGAACTTTGCCATCAGCAGGCGAAACCACAACAGCTGAATCCATATTGACGGGCCTGGCTTCTGTTTTCAATTCCCGGGTAAAGAAATCATTAAACGAAATAAAGTCCTGCTTTTTGGCGATGCTTAAATCAACATCATATGCTTCAACAAAAGGTTTGATTTTATCGGCCGATTTTGGGGAATCCATCATACTGCCATACCAGGAGGAGATGAATTTTCTTTTCACCAGGGTCTTCAGGCTTAGTTCGCCTATTGGATTGTAATAAAGCCAGACCAACCACCTCTCACCCACGACTTTTTCTGTTTTAATTTCCCCGCTTTGCCGGTCGATATAATTGACAGGCTGAATTTTCGGAGAAGGATAAAATGCCAGTCCGGCAAGCAGCAGGAATGCAGCTAAAAAAATTATTCTTTTTTTAATCTTCATTTATGACAATTCATTTATCCTTCTAATAGCCGCAAGTTTGTAAATTCACTGTGGTAAATTCATCTTCCATTCGTGCATTCGTGGCATCTATAATTCCATGAATTTCCACCACGTTCCTTCGCTGTTTTTATCGGTTGTTTTATCGAATCCATTTTATTCCATTCTTTTTCTCTGAACATTTATTTTGTCGATAAGCTGAATGAAAAAACGACTTCTGTCTTTGGCAGAAGTGGAACTGATAGGTACGGATTCGTGGATGACGGTCCTGAGTGAACGTTCGACATGCTGACAAAACACAGGATCAGAAGTGATAAGAAGATTGACAATGTCGAAAATAAAAAAGATGGTAGGATTGCCGTCGGCCTTTACGTAGATCATATTGTCACCGAGAAGCACCTCGTTGCAATAAAGTTTAAACGAACCTTCGATACCTTCGGGAGTCGTTCCCGGAAGGTATTTGAAACCCGCTTCAGCCTGCCGTTGCAGGTGCTGAACCATGGTTTCCATTGCATCGCAAAGCCGAAGTGCATCATCTTTGTTTAAAAAATAACCCGAAACATAACAAAACTCAATTTGCCGGATAAGACTGTTAAGAGATTCTTCATTCCACACTTCACTTTTTGGGATTTTACCGTAAAGGGTGGCTACCTGGGTTCTCAATGCATTGAAATTTTCCGGCACATCAAGCGTAATGCGACCTTCCTTATAGGAAGGATCTTTTATCAATACTTTATGCCAAAAGTGTAGTTTAAAAGCAAAAATTTCGGGGAACTCAAGGTAATGAAATATCGGGAGGTCCTTTGTAATATATATCACCTCTTTTTCGACAGCAGACTGAAGTTTTTTCATCTCTTTCAGGATCATCTCAAACCATTCCATAAAACTGATTCCCTGATTTCCCAAAATCAGTGAATTGAAGATGATATTGCCACTTTGCAGGTCAAACAACCTGTCGAGTGAAATTTTATAATTGAGGCAAAGCTTTTTCAACTCATCGAGGGTCAATTCTTTTTCTCCGCGGATACGCCGGTAAGCACTGTCGTAGCTGATGCCCAACAGCTCTGATATTTCATGTACAAGCGAGACGTTCGAAGGCAAGCTGCTTTTAATAGCAAAGAAAAGCAATTCGTGAGTTGCGGGTTCGGCGTTCATGATACAAGTTTAAGTAATTTTTCGTAATTGTTGCAAAATTCATGGCGAAAATTTGCAAAAGATGCTTGCAAATTGAATTTATCTTGCCGATTGCCTGCCCTCTTTTGTAAATCTGAAAGAATGTCTTTGAAATTGAGGAATCTTTCCTGATTTTTTACTAATCCAAATTTTAGCTTCGTGCATTCCCGTTTCAAAATCGGCTTTCCTGAGATTAATTTTGGTTCATAAAACCTGATAAAAATGAAAACAAAAACAACAACCCTGCTCGTTCTCCTGGTTTTTCTGATGAACACAGGATTCAAAGAAAAAACGGAGATCATGATCCCATCCGAAAACTCCGGAGTTGCTGAAACCGATTCGCAATTCACCCTTGTAAGGAGTGATGAACACATTTCGATTTTTTCAAGAAGGATCCCGGTAAATTCCGACCGGTCCACTCGTCAGCTTAAGGCTTTATTCCTTGTTGAAAGTCCGGCCGAAAATGTTTTGAATGTTTTACGTGACGAAAAGTCGTATACCAATTGGATGAAAGCGACCAAAACCTGTTTTCGTTTGAAAACAATCGATACAAATTGCTGGTATTCTTATGTGCAATTTTCCATTCCCTGGCCGCTAAACAACCAGGATTGCATTTTAAAATATAACATAAGTACAAATCAGGAATTAGCGACAACTTCCGTAAACATTATCAGCGAACCTGACTATTTAGGTACCTATAAAGGTGTCGAGCGAATTTCACACATGGAAGGAGAGTGGATATTGACCCAATTGGATCAAGGCAAAACCCGCGTAGAATATTTTGTATATTCAAATCAGAAACCAAAATACCCAACCTGGATAACTGATCCGCTCATTCAGAAAAACCTTTTACGAACAATGAATTCTTTCAGAGAATACATTTTGAATAGTTCAAAATAAATACAAGTTGTTATGGAATCACTTGCTAAAATTATAACGCATAAACTGTCCGGTATTCGTGAAAAGCTCACCAGTCTCAAAGACGAACCAAAACAGGTTTCGATGGGCTATGCGCTTGGAATATTCCTGGCTGCTTCTCCGTTCATCGGATTTAAAGTACCCATTGCAATTGCCATTACACTATTATTTAAATGGAATAAAATTGCTGCGATCATCGGGGTATTTCATGTTAATCCGATAACTGCACCTTTCTTTTATGGATTTTCATTCCTTATCGGTAAGACCATACTTGGAATCAATGTATCTTTCAATTTCTCGTGGCCGGTAACAATCCAAACCCTCTTTGATATGCTTTCCACGAATTCACTTGTCTTTATGAGTCTGCTGGCCGGAGGAATTATACTTGGCCTGCCAATGGCAGTAGCGGCCTATTGTATTTCCAATTCACTCATTCATCGCAAAACATCCTTTAAACCAAATGCTATTTAGAATTTAGAATAATAAGAGGGCTAAATCTTTTTTGATAATAACTTTCAAAAAGATCAAATGGATCATAATAATAAGCAACTTGCTCAAAATAATGGTTGACTTTCTTTTATCTTCGAGATTTTATATTTCAATTACCTGCAATACCTAAGTCAGACAAATTTTTGGGGAACATTTTATCGGGTTGCTCATTTCGAAATTTAGATAAAAATCTTAACACCATTCCGGGAAGGGCTTTCGCGATGAGTACAATCAGAATATTTAGACAACCAGGAATACAAACAACTCTACTGCGTTTCAATGATTTCATTGAGATTTCAACAACTTTATCAGGTGACATAAAATTTAATGCGTTCAACTTTCCACTGAAATTATTTTTACTTGCTCTTTTGTGGAACTCGGTTGATGTCATTCCCGGACAAAGGCTTTGTACTTTAATACCATAAGGGTGAACTTCCATGCTCAGCGCTTTACTGAAATGGTGAAGGAATGACTTGGTTGCCAGGTATAAGGTTCTTGTAAAACCAGGAATAAATGCACCAAGCGAAGAGACATTGATGATAGTACCACGCCTGTTTCTCATCATTCCCGGTAGAACGGCATGAATAAATTCAATTGCAGCCAGGTCGTGGGTTATGATCATCGCCCTCAAGTCTTTCATACCTGTATTGTAAAATGGCCTGTCATTCCCAAATCCTGCATTATTGATGAGAACATCGATAGTCGGTGTTGATTTGATTTTTGCACGGATTTCTGAACGGCACTTCGCACAAGTCAAGTCGCCAATTATTATTTCCACCTTTATTCTGAAAGTTTTTACGATGTCTTCAGCTACTTTTTGCAATTCGCTTCTCCGTCTTCCGGTTAAAATCAGGTCGTATCCTTTTTCTGCTAACTTGTAGGCAAAAGATCTGCCGATTCCGCATGTGGCTCCGGTAATTACAGCAGTTAAATTTTTGGTTTCCATGGCATGTGGGGTTTTAAGATTTCTTTTCAAACCTACCACAGGAAACCCGTAAAACAGAATTGATTAACGGGAGATAGAATTGTCTGGATGGCAAAATCTGCAATGATGAATCAGATTTGATATGGATCAATATTTAGTGTTGCAATTTAAGTCTTTGCCATTCTATTAAAGTTGTTTTTTTGCGGAAAGCAGTAATACTTTTCATCGGACTTGCATTGTTTGCGAAAAGTTTCATCGAAATCAAAGTGCAATTTTGGGTTAAATGAAATTCCGGAACAGAAGGGAGTATTGAAATTTTACATCCTAACGCAGACTTGGCTTTATTCAAGGCTGTTTGTAAATTCCAAATGAAGTTATTTCAGGATTATCACGCGATGAAAGAATTCTCAGTCTCACATTCGTCGCTTTAACCGGATTGAACCAAAATAGCCGTTTATAGCCTATTGTCGTCCCGCGAATGATCTCCATCCAAGAGTTGTTCTCAAAGACTTCAAATGTAAATTTCTCAACCCGTTGCCCGTTTCTAAAGTTTTCCTGTAGCATCATGCAGTCAAACTGTTTTTCTGATCCTAGATCAAATTCAATTGCACCGGTTGTCGTTCCCCCGCTACCGTAAGTCTTCAAACCAAGGCATTTATGATGGAGCGACTTGTGGGTTCATAAATATTCGGATTAGTAAGTATTCTTTACAAAAATTTTTCGTTGGTCGAAAAAAAGCTGAGGCAAGTACAATTCCAATTTGAGGATGTTACCCCAATTAGCAAACGCGGAATTATTTTATAACAAATTACAAAAGTACATTGTATCTTTGACTGATAAGAACCTTAAGGGAATGACGAAATACCTAACGATAAAATGAAGAAGGCTTATATTTTTTTTCTTATCCTTTATTTCTTTATTCAATCGTGCCGGAATGACAGTAATCATATTTTTAACGGAGCAAAAGAAGATTCGTTTGCACGTGATACCCTCCTTATTAATTCAATCCTAAAAAATGTTACGATTAATGCATTCAGTAATTCCGACAGCGCTTTAAAATTCCTGAAAACTGCTGAGAAGCTGTCCTTAAAAAATAATTATGAAGAGGGGTATGCAAAGGCACTTTTCCTGGAGGGGAACATACGGTATAAACGCAACCAATATGAAGATGCTCTGGATAATTATTCGCAGGCAATAACGCTGGCGGAAAAGAATGATAATATTCTGTTAAAAGCTCAATGCCTTGAGCGGATGGCATCGGTCCATCTGGCGACTGATGATCCGAATCTGTCACTAAAATTATATTATGAAGCCCTGCCACTTTTCGAAAAAGTACACAATAAACAGGGTATTGCAAAAGTGTACAACATTATCGGGATTTACAAAACTGATAAAAAGCAGTTTGATACGGCAGAAATTTACCTAAAAAAAGCCATCCAACTCAACCAGGAAATAAATGATACTTACAATATTATAGAGAATAAGGGAAACCTTGGTTATCTATATGAACAAAGCGGGCGAACCAGTCAGGCTGAAAAGATATACCATGAGCTTGTCAACGAATTGATTCAAATGAATGACAGCCTGAGCCTGCCTGTGATATTTTCTAACCTTTCGTCCATTAATCTAAAAAAGAATAATTTAAGCGAAGCCCTGGCCTATTTAAAACGGGCTGAGGACATTTCGGAACCCTATGGCGACACCTCACTTTTATCGTTATTATACCTGAATACCGGAGCAATCTATATAAAAATGAAGAAGCCGGATTTGGCTTCGGATTTTCTGCAAAAATCAATTGCATATTCCCGTGCAATTGATGCTACAAATACCGAAATTGAAGCGCTTTCTTTATCAGCAACACTGGATTCGTTATCCGGTGATTATCGGTCAGCAATACGTAAGAGTCGTCAGATTTCTTCATTAAAAGATACACTTTACCTGAGAAAAATAAAACACAATTTAAAAGTTTCAGAATTACAATATGAAAATGAAAAGAAAAAAAATCTGATCAAAATGCAGGAGACGAGCCTTCAAACTTCAAAAAGGGAACGGTTACTCTACCTGATCTTGTTTATTATTTCCTTGTTTGTTGCAGGTCTCATAAGTTTTGCATTGATACTGCAGAAAAGAAGTCACCACAATAGTCAGGAATTGTATGAAAAGCAATTGGAGGTAAACAACCTGGAAATTGAAAGAATTCAAAAAGTAGAGGAAATCAATAAACTGAAACTGGATCAAACGGAAGAGACCCTAAAAATAAAAGAAAGAGAACTGATAAGCATTGCGTTGGGGATTGAACAGAAAAATGAATTGTTGAACAGGATCAGCAATAAAATTGAAGATTCAATTAAGAATGAATCAAAATCTATTTCTATAGTGGAGTTAAACGGAATCATAGCATCGATTAAATTGCAGCTTAATAAATCAGAAGAAGTAGATCTGTTTAATCAAAGATTTGCCCTGGTCCATCAGGATTTCTTTTTAAAATTAAAAGAGAAACACCCTGGTTTGACAAAATCGGATTTGAAGTTTTGTGCCTATCTTCGCCTCCATCTTTCCACCGATCAGATTGCCACCATTCTGAATGTGACAGCCGAAGCCATAAGAAAATCACGCTATAGAATCAGGAAAAAAATCGGTATTGCGCCTACTGATTCGTTGGAGGATTATATTTCGAAGTTTTGAAAGTTAACTGTTATCTCATTTATCGTTGGAAGTTGAATATTTTCTGTTATCCGTTGTAATTGTTAACTTAAGCCAATTTAATCAATCCTGTCAATTTCATCATTCCATTTTTCTGTCCGCATTTTGTCCGCATAATTCTTGTCGCCGGTTCATTTTATGAAGCTATTTTTGTAAATATTTTTCAATTCATTTAAGCTGTCATCATTACCATAACATTTTCACAATGAAAAAATCTTACATTTTACTGTCGATCTTTAATTTACCGTCACAGGCAACAGCCGCGATGGTAACTTTTAACCATCAAATGAAAAAAATCATCGCTGCTTTATTGTTGTCATTAGTTATAACAACATCTCTGGTTGCTCAGGATTGGTTAAAAAACCTTCCTCAGGATAAAGTCCAAACTGGAAACCTCACTTTTTTCGATTATCAAAAAGCATTTTATGATTACTGGAACGACTCCACCCGTATAATGGAAAATAAAGAATATGAGGGAGAAGGCGAAGAAGGATACGAAGGGACCGGATATGAACAGTTCAAGCGCTGGGAATGGTACTGGGAAGTCAGGGTTGACCCATTAACCGGAGAATTCCCAAAAACTTCAGCGTATGAGGAATTTCAGAAATATCTGAAAAATAATCCGGGAAGTTCAAAAAGCACCGCAGGGAACTGGACTTCGGTAGGACCAACATCTTCTCCCGGTGGATATGCCGGGTTGGGAAGGATTAATTGTGTGGCTTTTCATCCTTCCGATAACAATGTAATTTATGCAGGTGCAGCTTCCGGAGGATTATGGAAGACAAACAACGGTGGTGCATCATGGACTATTTTGAGTGACGCCTGGCCGGTGCAAGGATGCACAGATATTTGCATTGTTTCAGGTACTCCGAATACCATTTATGCTGCCACGGGCGATAGGGAAAACACCATGTGGCACTTTGGTGGCGGACAAAACCACGATAACAATAGTGTAGGTGTATGGGTATCAACCGATGCCGGAGCAAGCTGGGGTTCCACAGGTTTATCGTTTATACCCAGCCAGAAGATCGCCATTAACCGCTTGCTGATTGATCCGACTAACAGTAATATACTCTATGCAGCTACCACAAATGGTGTATATAAAACAACCGATGCCGGCGCTAATTGGAGCCAGATATATGCTACCCAATTCAGCGATATGGAGTTCCAGCCCGGAACACCAACCACTATTTATGGCTCATCCATGGCCGGTGACATCTATCGTACGATTAATAGTGGAAGCACCTGGACGGCTACCCTTACAACTACTTTTGGCAGGGTGGAAATGGCTGTTACACCTGCAAATCCCAATATAGTTTATGCTGTAATGCAGGATTTGCCTTCGCCTGTTGACGAAAGTCCCGTTTATAAATCAACAGATGGTGGTGCCAGTTTCTTCAGAATTTTTAATTCTTCGACAATAAGTTTATTCGGTTATCAATGTGATGGATCGGATATTGGTAATTCCCAGGCAAGTTACGATTTGTGCATCGCTGCCGATCCGAACAATGCAAATATTGTTATTGTTGGGGGTATCAATGTTTGGAAATCAACAGACGGAGGAGTAAACTGGAATATTGCCACCCATTGGAGCAGTACATGTAGCAGCACAGTGACAATTGTACATGCCGATCAACATTATCTTGCTTATCAACCTATATCGAATCACCTATTTTTAGGTAATGATGGAGGTCTTTATAAATCCGCCAACAATGGTACATCATGGTCCTATATCGGGAGTGGTCTGGTTACCACCCAGATTTACAGGATTGGGGTTGCACAATCCACCAGCAATGAATTCATGCTAGGAGCACAGGACAATGGCACAAAGGCATTTCTTTCCGGAAGCTGGAAGGATGTAATTGGTGGAGATGGGGGGTATTGTTTTATAGATTATTCAAATCAGAATTATTTGTTTGGAGAATACGTTTTAGGTGATATCAGTAGGTCCCTTGATCATGGTGTAACCTGGACACACATCAGCAGCGGCCTGTCAGGATCAGCAGCATTTATAAGTCCTTTTGTGATCGATCCAAATGTACATACTACCATTTATGTCGGATACCAGGATGTTTGGAAATCCACCGACCAGGGTGATTCATGGACTAAAATAAGCAACTGGGCAGGTTCAACTCTCAGACACATTGCAGTAGCTCCTTCCAACTCTCAAACTATTTATGCCACCACTCAATCCATTCTTTACCGAACTACAGACGGCGGCACAACATGGTCAAACATCACCGGTACATTACCTGTCGGATCCTCATTGATTACGTATTTTTCGGTAAAGAATGATGACCCCAATACGGTTTGGGTTTCCATGGGGAATTATACAGCAAACAGGATTTACCAAACCACTGACGGTGGCGCCACCTGGACAAGTATTTCTGCCGGGTTACCTTCAGTGCCGGTTATGTGCGTGATCCAGAACAAACAAAACACTTCAAGGGTAGATTTGTATGCTGCAACCGATGTAGGCGTTTATGTTAAAGCAGGAACAGCTGACTGGCAGTTGTTTTCCTCAGGCTTACCCACCACCCTGGCTAATGAACTGGATATATATTATGATGCAAATCCGGGAAACAGCAAGATCTATGCAGGAACTTATGGACGCGGGCTCTGGAGAAGCGACCTGTATGAATCTGGTGTGTTGAACCCAACCAATGTTGAAGCAATCGCCGGCAATGACACTCAAATTGACTTAAGCTGGGCGCTTGCATCAGGAAATAATGTATTGCTGGCTTTCAACACTACTTCTACCTTCGGCACTCCTGTTGATGGCACTGCATATACTACAACTATTCCCGGAGGCGGAACAGTACTTTACAACGGCAGCAATTCAACTTATAGTCATACTTCTTTGAATCCAAATACTACCTATTATTACAAAATTTGGTCCTACGATGGTAGTATAAATTATTCCTCCGGTATTACAGCAAATACATCAACTTTTTGTACACTTATTACCTCTTTCCCCTGGATTGAAGGGTTTGAAAACGGGGGAGCCATTCCCAATTGCTGGACCCAGGAATATGTTTCCGGAAGCAATAACTGGGAAATGCAAGTTGAAGGAACTAATCATCATCCGGCAAATGCCCATACGGGAACGTATCTTGCACGAAACCGGACAACTTCGGTTAATGCCGGTTACATTTCAAAATTTGTTTCTCCTGCAATAGATCTTACACAAATTTCTGATCCTTTCCTATCATTTTGGCACACACAGGATTTTTGGGCTAGTCAGGATGAGTTAAGGGTATATTATAAAACTTCTGTAGGCGGTGCCTGGAATTTGCTGGCTACATATACCAATTCAATAGCAAGCTGGACCCGGGAATCCATTCTTCTGCCAAATGCTACATCTGCCTATTTTATTGCATTTGAATCTACAGTAAATGCAGGCTATGGTGTTTGTATTGATGATATTATGGTCTCCACTTCAATTGCAGATTTTGTTGCAGATGCAAGCCTTAGCTGCACCGGAAGCTTAACAGTTAATTTTACTGATAACAGTATCGGCCCAAATGGTTCCTGGGCATGGGATGTTGACAACGACGGCACAACTGACTATACCACACAAAACCCTACACACACCTATAGTAGTCCGGGAATTTATTCGGTAAAACTTACCGTAAACAATGGAGTTTCATCCACCACCAAAGAAAACCTGATCCTGATCATGAATGGCGAACCGACTGTCGGCACTGGGTGTGTGCTTACATCCAACAGCAATAACGGAAACGGTTTTGGAATTGGGATTTACAGGTTCGCATTGGGAAGTATTGATTACACAACTTCAAATAATGACGGTTATTATCAAAATTATACTTGCAGTAAATGGACTTCACTTGAGCTTAACAAATCATACGATATTACAATACAAACAGGAACTTCTAATAATGAAGGTGCCAGGGTTTACATTGATTACAATGATAACGGAATTTTCGATGCAGGAGAATCAGTTGCTTCCTTCCCATCAAACAAAGATGGCACAAGAACATTGTCATTTACAACACCATCTTCAGGAGTTATGCTTGATAAAGGGATTAGATTAAGAGTACTTTCCAAGTTTGGTGGTATTCCTGGTACAGGTTGCGATATAAGCTCCTATGGCCAGGCAGAAGATTATACCGTTTTTATCGTAAGTGATGCAACCTGGTCAGGCACTACATCAACCGACTGGGCTACTTCAGGCAATTGGAACATCAATAGTGTTCCTGTTTCTGGTGCTAAAATAAAAATCCCTTCAGGAGCGCCTTACTACCCGGTAATCACAAGCAATGTAACCTGTAAAGATCTGATGATTATGTCAGGTGCTTCCCTAACCATTAATCCCGTCAAAGATCTGACTGTTAGCGGAGTCTTGACAAACAATGCGGGAAATGCGGGTTTGATCATTAAATCCGATGCAACAGGTACAGGTTCTTTGATTGAAAATAGTGGCGTAAATGCAACGGTCGAACGTTATCTTACTCAAGATGCATGGCATTATGTTTCTCCTCCGGTCGATGATCCACCAGCAAGTGTTTTTCTTGGTATTTATATGATAAAATGGGATGAACCTTCAGGATTATGGACCTATATCACAGATCCGAATTATGTTTTAGCGACGGATATGGAAGGCTACGGTATTTGGTCCGCAAGCGGGTTAACAGGTAATACAACAGTTACATTCACAGGAAGTCTGAATTCAGGACCAAAAGTCATCAACGTGACCAATACAGCTGGGCCACCTACTGAAAATGACGGTTACAATTTTGCTGGTAATCCTTACCCGTCTTCACTTGACTGGAATGTTGACGATGGTAGTGGCTGGTCAAGAACAGCCGGAAATGTAGATCTTTCTCTTTATATCTGGAACCAAATAGCTGGGAATTATGGTGTTTATGTGAAAGATGGCGGTTCAGGAACCAATGGTGTTGACAACATTATTCCGCCTCAGCAGGGATTCTTTATTCATTGTTCGGCCGCAACAGGTAGTTTAGGTGTAAACAATGGCGCCCGGATTCATGCTGCAAAGGATATTTTGAAAACAGGTGAAAATTCAACTGACTTACTGAAATTAAGAGTTGCCGGGAATAATTATGCAGATGAGATCCTTGTCGAGATCAATTCACTTTCATTGGTTAACCTGGATCCATTTGATGCTTTAAAGCTGAACGGTTCGGGTGCAGCTCCACAGTTTTATTCGCTTACAAAAGATGATCAGAAATTATCCATCAATTCTTTTCCTGAAACAGATGATTATAAAGTCATTCCTGTCGGAGTTGATGTTGGACTCCCCGGTAGCTATACGCTTAGTGTTAGTGAACTTGAAGGGTTCTCTGCATCCGGTAACCTTTACCTTGAAGATTTACTAACACATACATTTACAAAACTTGATCAAAACAGCATTTATAGCTTCCTTTCAAGCCCGTTGGATGAACCGGTAAGATTTCTGCTTCATCTGAACGGTCAGATGGCTGTACCCGAAAATTTTGCTGCTGTAAACGGCATTCGTATTTACTCCTTTAATCATGATGTTTACATTACCTCGGAAAGCAATTTGAACGGAATTGTTCGCATTTATGACCTGGTAGGCAAAGAGGTTAAGATTGAAAAATTAACAGACATAACCATAAATAAAATAAATCTCACAACTCCTTCGGGTTACTATATTGTGAAGGTTCAATCGGACAAGGGAAATATGAATCAAAAAGTCTTTATAAAATAATTCTGTTTAAACACTTTTTTTAGAGAATGGGGGCGAAAATCGGTATTAAGCTTAGAAACTGGTGGAATTTGAATATTTTTCTAAGGGTCTCTTTCATGGGTTTTTGATAAAACTTTTATTAAAGCCGCCGATGACCATATAACGAAAAATGATACTAATTTATCAACATAGGTTTTAAAGACCAGAAGATTCTTTAGGAAGAAAGTAGTAAGGTTCCGGAATATTAAAAACCTGAAAGCTTTAATATAGCCGTTTAGGAATATTTACTTATGGCTGTTTGTAAATTCCAAATGAAGCTATTTCAGGATTATCACGTGAGGAAAGAATTCTCAGTCTAACATTCGTTGCTTTAACCGGATTGAACCGCAATAGCCTTTTATAACCGATTGTTGTACCTGTAATAATTGTTTTCCATTTATTATTTTCAAATGCTTCAAAAATAAATTCCTCAACTCTTTGACCGTTTCTAAAATTTTCCTGAAGCATCATGCAATCAAACTGTTTTTCTGATCGTAAATCGAATTCAAGTGTTCCGGTCGTGGTTCCGGGAGCAGTCGTCCAGAAAGTCTTGTCATCCTTATCCAAAACGGTATATGGATCGGAAGAAGAGTTTCCATTTATTGTTTTGATGACAGCATTTTGGGCAAGATTTCTCTTAAATGTCGAATCGATTATATTGTGCATTCCCTGCAGGCTTTTAATGTCGTTTTCATGGATAAGACCGCGTTTATCCGGAGGCAGGTTCAGAAGTAACACAGAATTTCTTCCCACAGAGCTGAAATATATATCAACCAGTTGTTCCGGACTTTTTACCAGCGAATCCTGGTCTTCGTGATAAAACCATCCCGGCCGGATTGAAACATCCACTTCCGATGGATACCACGCAAGAGCAGAAGCTTCTTTGAGCTTTTCACGGCTTCCCAAATCCTGATCCATCATATTACCCGGCGGATAAAAAATACCGTCCACAACCGGGTCAATACCATTTTTTGCATTCAAATCGAGAATTTCCTTTGAGAGTGGAGTTACACTCCATTCTGTTTCCCTCCCGTATCCTGATTCGGTTCCGACCCAACGGACATCCGGTCCCATCACTGCGATTACAGCTTCAGGCTGAAGTTTGCGGACAATTTTATAATATCCCGGCCAGTCATAAATTTGTTTTTTCCCGTTCGGTCCTTCACCACAGGCTCCATCGAACCAGACCTCCGATATTTCACCATAATTAGTAAGCAATTCACGAAGCTGGCTTTTGAAATATTCATTGTATTCGGGTGTTCCGTAAAGCGGTGAATGCATGTCCCATGGTGAAAGATAAATGCCAAGCTTCAGGCCGGCTACTTCACATGCCTTAGCAACCTCACTGATCACATCCCCTTTCCCGTTTTTCCAGGGACTTTTTTTCACGGAATAATCCGTATAATTTGTTTGCCAAAGACAAAACCCATCGTGGTGCCTGGCGACGATGATCATCAGCCTGGCACCGGCCATCTTTGCGGTTTCGACCCATTGACTGGCATCAAATTGTGTTGGATTAAAAGCGGCGGGATCTTCATTCGGTAATCCCCATTCGCGGCCGGTAAAGGTATTCATGCCGAAATGGATAAAACAGGTGAACTCCAGTTCCTGCCATGCAATTTGTCTGGAAGATGGGCAAACATGCGAAGCTTTCATTATCAATGTATCTAGCGGTTCATGGGGTTCAACCAACATAAAATTTGAACCGGTAGGTTGAGAATACGTGAGATTTAAAATAAATGAAAGTAGAGTGAGCAAATAAAATTTCTGCATTGGTGCATTTTTGCAATTATCAGGATCAAATATACTATACTTGCTAAAAATTTCAGGAAATTGAAAAAAATAAATTTACTGGCAGGCCTCGGACTTATTCTTGCAGCCTGCAATTCGGTTCCTAAAAGTCAGGAAGAAATTGCAAAAGAAATTCATGAAAAAGTATTAACTGTTGATACCCATACCGATACTCCGGGCGAGTTGCTACAGGGCGGTTTCGACCTTGATGAGCGTCATGATTTTAACAAAGATCACAGCCGGGTCGATTTCCCGCGCATGAAAGAAGGCGGACTGGACGCTGTTTTCATGGCAGCATTTGTTTCGCAGGGTAAGCGTGATGAAGAGGGCAATAAAAAAGCCAAAGAAATTGTACTGAATACCATCGACTCCATTCAAAAACAGGTTGGATCAAAAACACGGACAGCCGAAATGGCATATACTCCGGATGACGCCTATCGCCTTGAAAAAGAAGGCAAAAGGAGCGTTTTTATCGGTATCGAGAATGGGTATGCCATCGGAAATGATCTTCATAATATCAGCGAATATTATGAATTGGGAGCTCGTTACATTACCCTTTGCCACGTCCGTAACAACGATATTTGCGACTCATCGACTGACTCTACCGAATTTAACGGATTAAGCAGTTTTGGCAGAGAAGTGATATTGGAGATGAACCGCGTTGGCATGATGATCGATGTTTCGCATATCTCCGATTCAAGCTTTTATGATGTGATCGGCTTATCGAAGGTTCCGGTTATTGCTTCTCATTCTTGTTCAAGGGTTATTTGTGATAATCCACGAAACCTGTCTGATGATATGCTCAAAAAATTGTCTCAAAATGGCGGTGTAGTACAGATGTGCATTCTTAGTGATTATGTGAAGACGCCAAAAAATCATATTCAGAGAGACAGCGCATTTAGCGCTCTTCGCGAAAAATACCGGAATTTCGAAAACCTTACACCGGACGAAGAAAAGGCTGCAAATAAAGATTGGCATGCCATTGATTCGATTTTCCCGCGTGATCTGGCGACGGTTTCCGACATGGTCGATCACATTGATCACATGGTTAAGGTTGCAGGAATTGAGCATGTGGGTATTGGGACTGATTTTGACGGAGGCGGCGGTCTTGCTGATTGTCAGGATGCAAGCCAGATGGGAAATATTACGCTGGAGCTTGTCAAACGTGGTTATTCCGAAAGCGACATCCGGAAAATATGGGGTGGAAATATCATGCGCGTGATGCGTGAAGTTCAGAAAGCAAGGGATATTCAAAGTTCTCTCTGAAATAATTATAGAATGCCCTGAATTATTCTTTCATTATTCATTTATTCAGGAACCTGACTCCCTTCTCCATTATTTGGTAACCAAAAATCATTCTTATCCCTGTTGTCAGTATTTCCATTCAGGTTGAAATCGGTATTTAAATATCCGCCTTTACCCGCTTCCGGCTCCCAGGAAGTTTTATCTGATACATCAATCAGATTGTCCGCATTACTGTCTCCTGAAATCATTCCCCAGATGTTTGTCCCAATCTCTTTTTGTGCATTCATTCCATAAGCCTGCTCTGCTCCTGTTGTGAAATCATAACTGTAAACTGAACTGTTTTTGATCAATCCTGTTGAAGACATTATTGCCAGGTGATTGCGGTGCCTGATGACTACAAAGAGTAATTGCTGAATTGTTAAATTGTTGAATTGCTGATTGTATAACCCATCGATACTCCGGATAGTTCCATCGCTCATCAGAAATGCAGCTTGTCGAGCTACTGTTGTTGCAGAAGTGGCAGAAGTGGCATCAGAAGCATCTCTTAGTTCGACCAATACCCAGTCGACGACATCAGGAGGTACCGTAGCCACATTTTCTGTTCCGTTATAATTCCAGGGCGAATCAAAATAAGGCTGGTTTAGCGGGAAATCGGTTAAATCAGTCAACCCCGGGTCCATGTTGGTGCCGTTAAAAGGACCTTCGAGAAAAACCTTTATCTGCAAGTCAAAACTACCCCAGTCGATTCGATTATAGAGATCATTCTCATAACCGGGTCCTGAAAATTCACCGGTTGCATTAATGAAATTGACATATCCGGCATTAACGGTTTTTGAAACATTGTAACCCCCTTCCCAGGTATTGGCCGGGAAGATGACATTTTCAGGAAGCACTGTTTGAGCACTGTTAAAAGTTATAAGGGTTCCGCCGGCTTGACCGTTTTGGAATGTACAATTTCGCAATGGATAGGCCGGATCAATAGCTCCGCTGATGGCTACACCATTGGAATCCATGTACTCGAAAACTGAATTTTCGGCACTGAGCGAACCACCATCATTTATATTGAATTCATAATATCCGGTCGTATGCGTGAATTTAGTTTCATTTCCTGAAGCTCCGTAGGCCTGTAATGCTCCTCCCGAATTTACATTGATGATACTTTCATTACCCATAACCAGGGTCGAATTTGTATTTAAAACCAGCAATCCACCCGAATTAATATTGACAGAACCTGTTGAACCCAGTGTTTGACCTGCATTAATTGTCAGTACGCCCGGATTATCCAAAATTACATCGATGATTGTTTGTGGAATTGTAAGTAACAAATTATTGGTAATCTTAACGCGCGACCAGCTATTTAAGGGAACTCCCTGACCTTCTGCCCAGGTATTTGAATTGTCCCATGTGCCATCGCTTACTGTAAAATAAGGAATTGGTGCCGTTGATGAAATCCTTTCCGGATCAGCCGTTTCGGATTCCGAATTAGCTCCAAGTGTCCCTGCATTGTTATTTGGACTGTGATCACTAATAAACTGTCCACCTTCTTCATCAAAATCGTAGTATGCAACAAGGTTGTCCATCGTTCCTGCATCCGGCAATTCATGATACATTTCCCGACGTATTTCCTCCTCTGTCCTTGCTGTATTCCAAATTCTTACATCATCCATTCTCCCGCTGAAATATTGACTCCAGTCAGGATCTCCGCCAATACGTAACGGAGCGTTGGAGTTAGCAGGAACCTCAAGTGAGAAAACCTTGCTTTCGAGATAAGTACCGTTTACATAAAAAGTTGCCTGTTTCAGTTCCTTTTGATAAACGAGCGCCACGTGCATCCAGGAATCGGTTGGAAAGGTTTCAGTCGTAGTAAGATCGTAATAAGTATAATTCGATTTAAAATCAAAATAGAGTTTGTCACCGAAAAATCCAAGCCAAAATGAATAATCAGGATTTTCAATATCACCCCTGTTTATAAAACTTTTCCATTGATTATAAATAAATTCGGTGGGGTAAAGCCAGGTCTCAACTGTGAAATCATTGCTCATATCCATTGAAGCGGAATAAGGGACATTTAAATAGTCGGTAGTTCCATCAAAAGATAGAGCTTTGTTAAATGGATAATCAAAAACAGCTGTGATATTCATATCCGCAGTCACGATTATGGTCAACGGATTATCCATGCTAATCACATCACCTTCCCATCGCAAAAATTCCCAATCCTCTCCGGCTGTTGCAGTAAGTTCTAAAATGTCATTTAACAGATAGGCAGATTGATCAGGATTTTTTGTTACATATCCATTTCCCGATACATCGATGTTAATATAAAATTCGATGATCTCAAAAACAGCTGTAATATTCATATTTCCTGATACGAATAGTGTATCGGGGTTATCAGTGCCAGTGATATCTCCTTCCCATCCTGTAAAAATCCATCCTTCATCTGCTTCCGCAAAAAGCACGAGCGTGTCGTTCAGATGAAAAAATAATGAATCAGGGGTTTTAATGACACTGCCGTTTCCGGAAATAGAAATGTTAATTTGATAGCTGGTTGTATCTTCAAAGATCGCGGTAACATTTTTATTTCCTGTAATCAGTAATGTATCTGGATTGTTTGTACCAATCAGGTCCCCTTCCCAATTTTTGAATTCCCAGCCTTCAGCAGGTGTTGCTAATAATTGAACCGTGTCATTGGTGTTGTAATAGGTTTTGTCGGGATTTTTTGTCAACGGATCCGTTTCCCGAAACATTAACATTTACAATGAACTGACCGGAACCCAAACCGACATTAAAATTCCACACATTGCTTGTAAAGTTTGTTATGCCATCACTGACAGTCACGTACCACTCATAATTTTCAAACAACTCAAGATTTGGCCATGTAATGCTAGTGTTTTCTCCGGGAATGACATTTGTATTTTGACCAATGACTTCAAACGGAAGACTCCCCTGCATATCATAGGGGATGGTAAACTCACTGTCAAAATCCGTTTCCCATTGGTTAATATAGGGAGAATACGTTTTTACACTGATTTGATCATTTTGTGGTGAAAACTCCATGATTCGCAGAAATCCATTTCCACCGCCAGGATAGACCTGATAATCTGCAAGCAAAGAATAAATCGTATGACCATTAAAGGTATCCGAACGGGATCCTTCTCCGTGATTGTGGCCGCAAAGCATTAAAAACAAATTCTGATTATCTTTCAGGTCATCGTAAATAGCCTGTCCGATTTGCGTAAATGTAGCGGGAGTCCCTGTATTTAAAATGGAATGGCTGACAACAATTGCACGGCGGTTGCTGTAGGTTTTCAGCAAAGCATCTGCCCAGGACCGTGCATTTTCTGACACTTCATTTTCGAGATGGATGATGATAAAATCCATTCCACTTGCACTGAAAAGCTCAAAATTGTTATTGTTATCCGATCCGTAATGACCGCCGTAATAGTTTCTGTCTGAGTAACGTGAAACACCGAAATAGGTATTATAATTTACAGTACCGCCAATCTGATCATGATTTCCGGGAAGAACACCATAGGGTATTCCATCCGGAAGCAGCACTGATTCCAGTTTCGACATGGATGTATTGGCATAATCCCATTCCTGAGTATTTGAATCACCATTGTTTGAGATATCTCCGAAATGAGAAACAAAAACAATATTTTTGGTGGTCCGGTTGTCAACGATCCATTGGGTTTGGGCGTCAAACATTTCAGGAATTCCGCCTATTGCAATGCCCGTGTAATGCTGGGTATCGGGCAATCCGATGAGGGTGAAATTATTCCCTGCTGCCGAAGTCTTTTTTCCATAGAAGGTGACTGTGAGATTTTGTGGTTCCGTATTGGTAACCTGAACCGTTAATGCTGGAGAAATTGTATTGACAGTGCTCCCATTTAAAGGAGTTATCAAATTTGAACTGATCGAAGAAATGATAACATAAACGGGTGTCAATGGGGAAGAGCATGATCCTTCAGATTTATACCCGTAATGATAAAATACCTCTCCATTCCAGTCGCGTGGATAATACGTTCCAGAAAAATTATGCGAAGAGCCGGTTCCGCTTATAATTGTAATTTGTTCATTGGATCGCGTCATGGGTTGGTTTAACGAATTATATGACAAATTTGAAGCAGGATCAACCATTTGAATATAAACTCCGATCGTATCTTGTTTATTTAGGCTCAGCTGAGGTAGGTGAAGGACTTCTAAAGCAGTATGACTGGAAATATAGAGCGTTGTTGTTCCCCATAAAGTCCAGGCAGATGCATTTGTTTCGAAGCCATGATGAGAGCCATGCTTGTAATAAATTTCGACACCCTGAGATCCATAAGTATAGATTTTCGTAGAGAGGCTGTCGATAATCAAAGCAGAATCGGCGATAATATCAAACATAATTCCGTTCCACTCGATTGAGGAGACTCGTAGTAGTTAAAAGGCTGTTTTTGTAAGATAATAATCCCCGAGTAGCCTGAACATAAAATGTTTCATTTTCAGTAACAGGGCCGCCTGTAAATGAACTTCCTGTCCCGATATTATTTTCACCTTGCGGATCACTGTACCAGAATAATGAATCCATGGGACTTGTTTGCGCTTGTAAGAAGAAGGTGTCACCACTGCTTACTGTATCATTTATGACTTGTAAAGAGGGTGTTCCGGCAATATAAAACTGATATTCAAGCGAATCATTTGATGAGTTACTGTCTTCGGGAGAACTAATTATTGTTTTCAAATAATACCAGCCTTGTTCACTTGCTGATATTACAAAATTTAGCGTATCACTACTGCAGGCCCGGATCGTATCCGGAGTTGACTGGATCTGAATGGTTGTTTCTCCGTTGTAAGTAGATTGAAAACTAATTTCAGGCAACAAATTCCCTGTTACCCCAATATTTGAACAAACGACAGAAAAAACAGTGGTTCCACCACAGGGATCAATATAATCTGAATAAATTTTTGTTATGGTATAATCTGGAAAAGATAAAGGCGTATAAATCCTATCAGGAATATCAGCCGTTAAAACACGTTGAATGAGTATGGCATGGCCTGCATCATTCAGATGAACATCATCGGCAGCATAAATCGGATTAACAACACCATTTTCATCGGCCAGTGTAGTCCAGAAATCAATCGCATAATCACCAAACTTTTGGATAATGGAATCTTTTACAGCTATTTGATAATCGGCCCAATTGGTTTCGCCAATAGGTTGAGTGGTACAAATCCAAACAGGAACTCCATTATTGAATCCGTGACGAAATAAAGAATCAAAATTATTGAGTTGCTCAGAAGGAGGATAAAATCTGTCGTTTGAAGGAAGATTTATAATAATTGCATCAGGAGAATAAGAGAGTGCTTTGGTAATATTATGCGCTGAATCAGGTAGCGGTCTTCCAGAAACGGAAGGAATAAAATTACTTGGCATAATTTGATAGGTAACATACCCTCCAACGGCCAGATTAATCACTTCATTTTCCGGATTAATTTGTTGTAAAGCCTTCCGGTAGCGGTTTACCCAGGCGCTGTCCGGTGAACTGGGCCCGGTGCCCGCAGCTGTTGATGATCCCAATACAGCGATTGTGAATTTTGTATTTGCAAGACAAACATTTGAAGTCGATTGTCCAAACGAGTTGTCAACGGATAAAAAAATAACTGCAAGAAAGACGAAGGTGCGAAGAAATACATACATATATCGTGTAATATGGAATTTTTTAAGTTGCATTTTTAATTAATCAGGTCCTGTGCAAAATTATAAGAAAGAAATCAATAAAAAAAAAGATTTTTCTGAGGGTAATGACTAAGTATGATTGGCGATTTGTTTTTCATAACATGTCCCTTTCCCTAAAGTTTTGAAATGGAAATATCAGCTTTGAATTTTAGACCCGATAGCAAATTTTACAGTTGTCAACTTTTAAAATCTGAATGAAATATGATTGATTAACCATAAGTTATATAACAAAAAACCCGTAAACGCTTTGTTTACGGGTTTCACATCAATTTTATTGGCTCCCCAACCTGGACTTGAACCAGGGACCTACTGATTAACAGTCAGTCGCTCTAACCAACTGAGCTATTGGGGATCATAGATTAAATATAGTCAACGAACCTTTTTAAAAAGGGAGTGCAAAACTATATATTATTTCTAAATTAACAATACTTTTACCAAAAAATTTTAGTTTTCGAAAACAGATCAGGTATGGCAAAAGTACTGGGAATGGGCAATGCCCTTCTGGACATTATTACATCACTGGAAAGTGATGATACGTTAAAGGAATTCAATCTTCCTAAAGGCAGCATGCAGCTTGTGGATCTTACGTTAAGCAATCGCATCAATTATCTGACGAATGGCTTGCCTAAAAAAATGACTTCCGGAGGATCGGCGGCCAATACCATTCACGGACTTGCAAAATTAAATATCGAAACCGGTTTTATTGGTAAAATTGGCAGGGATGAACTGGGAATGTTTTTTTATGAAGATATCAAAAATAATCACATTAACCCCCATCTTCTGACAAGCGAAACGTCGACAGGTAAAGCAATAGGCTTGATCAGCCCTGATTCTGAGAGGACTTTTGCGACTTATCTTGGCGCTGCAGTTGAACTTGAACCTGATGACATCACTGCTGACCTTTTTGATGGGTATGATTATTTTCATATCGAAGGTTATTTGGTTCAGAATCATGCCCTGATCGAAAAAGCCGTTAAAATTGCCAAAGGAAAGAGACTGAAGGTGTCCCTTGATATGGCAAGCTATAATGTGGTTGAAGAAAATGTTGAATTTCTTCATTTCATCCTCAAAAATTATGTCGATATCGTTTTTGCCAATGAGCAGGAAGCCAAATCCTTTACCGGAAAAGAACCGGATGAAGCGATACATGACTTTGCTGATTTATGCGGGATTGCGGTTGTGAAAATCGGGGATAAGGGTTCCTTGGTAAAAAGTGATCAACATGTTTATAAAATTCAACCAATTACAGCAAACAGCATTGATACAACAGGTGCGGGCGATTTATTTGCTGCCGGATTTATTTATGGTCTGATAAATAGGCTTTCGTTAGATAAGTGTGGATTAGCAGGGTCCGTTTTAGCCGGAAAGACGATTGAAGTATGGGGACCTAAAATGGATGAAGGAAAATGGAAAGAAGTATTTGAACTAATCAGAAATCTATAAAAGGAATTTTCAAGATTCTTTTAGAGACTGTTTAAAAAATGAGAAAACCATTTTTTTTAATGCCACAAAGACACGAAAACACAAAGTTTCACCAAGGGATTTATTCATTTTCAACTCTTTGTGTTTTCTTTGCGTATTAGTGATTTAGTGGCAAAATTGATACTGTCAAATTTTTTATTGAATTTTAAACAGTCTTTTAATTTTTCAAAATAATTAATATGGATTGTTTAATAATTCTTTATATTTTTTATATTTGCCGCCTCTTTAACAGAAGTTATTTTAACTATTTAAGAATCAAATAAAAATGAAGGTATACCAGACAAAAGAAATCCGGAATATTGCACTCGTGGGAGGAGCTAAATCGGGGAAGACGACACTCGCTGAAGATATATTGTTTGAGGGAGGCGTTATAAACAGAAGAGGTACAATTGATGATAAAAACACAGTATCCGATTATCGCCCGATTGAAACTGAACGTCTGAACTCTGTATTCTCGACCGTACTGTATTCAGAGTTTGACGGGACCAAAATCAATGTAATCGATACACCCGGATTTGATGATTTTGTTGGTGAAGTAATTGCTGCGCTGAAAGTTGTTGATACGGCAGTGATGGTGGTTAACGCGCAGAATGGTGTTGAGGTAGGAACGGAAATAGGATGGAGAAATACGAGTAAATATCATACGCCTGTAATTTTTGCGATCAATCACCTGGAGCACGAAAATTCAAATTTCGATGAAACCATCCGGCAAATGAAAACACAGTTCGGGGGAAGCCTTTCAATTTGCCAATACCCGGTTAACCCCGGACATGGTTTTAATGCTGTGATTGACCTGCTGAAAATGAAGATGTTTAAATTTCCGGAAGATGGAGGGAAAGCTCAAATACTTGATATTCCTGAAAATGAAAAGGAAAAAGCAGAAGAAATGAAGACTGCCATGATCGAAGAGCTTGCCGCCAGCGATGAATCATTGATGGAAAAATTCTTTGAAAACGGAACACTGACAGAAGACGAAATACAAAAAGCATTGCGCCTTGGAATAAGAACAAGGGGTTTGTTCCCGGTTCTTTGTATAGGAGCAAAACACAATATGGGCGTGAACCGGTTGATGGAGTTTATTGTAAGGAATGTGCCGTCTCCTGACGAAATGCCACCTGTAAAGGCAATAAATGGCAAAGAATTTAAATGTAACAATGCCGGACCAGCTGTAGCATTCATCTTTAAAACATCTATTGAATCGCATTTCGGAGAAATTTCTTTCTTTAAATTATACAATGGCGAGATCAACGAAGGTGCCGACCTGGTTAATACAAAAACAGGATCAAAAGAGCGCATGGGACAGCTTTTTACGGTTTATGGAAAAAACCGCGAAAAAGTTGAAAAGATAGTTGCCGGTGATATTGCTGCTACTGTTAAACTTAAAAATTCACCGACAAATTCATCCCTTACAACATCGAAAAATACAGATGATGCTATCGTTCCTATTGAATTTCCTGAACTTAAATTCAGAGTGGCTGTAAAAGCCCAGAACCAGGCTGACGATGAAAAACTTAGTGTTATTCTGACGAGCATGCATAAGGTTGATCAAACCCTGGTTGTTCAGTATTCAAAGGAATTGAAACAACTAATTCTTGGCGGGCAGGGCGAACTTCACCTGAACATTACCAAATGGCAAATCGAGAATCTGGATAAAATTCCGATGAATTTCATTGCGCCGAAAATACCTTATCGGGAGACGATTACAAAGTCAGCAAAAGCAATGTACAGGCATAAAAAACAATCGGGAGGAGCCGGACAATTTGGGGAGGTTCATATGATGATCGAACCCTACAAGGAAGGAATGACCTATACAACGGAATTCCCGATTCGGGGAACGGATGAGATTGACCTTGAATGGGGTGGCAAACTGATCATGAAAAACAGCATTGTCGGTGGTGCGATCGACGCCAGATTTTTACCGGCCATCCTGAAAGGAGTCATGGAAAAAATGGAAAGTGGTCCATTGACAGGTTCTTACGCCCGTGACATTGTTTTTTATGTTTATGACGGGAAAATGCATCCGGTCGACTCAAACGAAATCTCGTTTAAACTTGCCGGAAGAAATGCCTTCAGGGAAGCTTTTAAAAACGCTGGCCCACAAATCCTGGAGCCGATTTACGACATTGAAGTTCTGGTTCCCGAAGATAAAATGGGTGATGTGATGACCGATCTCCAGGGAAGGCGCGCCATCATTATGGGAATGGACAGGGAAGGGAATTACCAGAAGATCAATGCGAAGGCTCCGCTTGCTGAAATGAATAAATACGCAACAGCACTGAGTTCAATCACCAGCGGTCGCGCTATGTATTCGATGAAATTTGCAGAATATACCAATGTTCCTCCGGATGTTCAGGTCCAGTTGCTCAAAGCTTACGAGGAAGAACAGGAAGACGAGGAATAGGATTTGTTTATTATTGTCCCGGCTGAAGTCGGTGACCTGTAACATATATTAAATCTTGCAGCCCTTGCAGCCCCGGCCTTAAGGCCGGGGCTGCAAGGGCTGCTTACGTTATACCAATCTTCAATTATAATATGATAATTCTGCTGAATCAAAAAAGCTTGCGGATCAAAAATATAATCAGACTTATTAGTGCGCTCAAAAGAATCATGGTTGTGATGGGAAAGTAAAACCTGAAATTTTCTCGCTCAACACGAATATCGCCAGGCAGATGCCCCAGCCAGTTAAGTTTATCTCCAAAAAAATAGATGATCAATCCAATACCAATAATCAGAATACCAAGAATTATTACGTATTTACCCGATTGATGCATACAATTTAATGTTTATCAACAAGTGAATAAAAAAATTGCAGGTCAGAAAGGTAAATCATCGGTAGTATCTGACTCAGAGTTGTGGAGAGGCTCCAATTCCTCCGGTATTTTTTCGATTTGCTGTGGCGGAGCACTTGTGCCTGAAGCATTTGTCAATCTCCAGGCAGTCACATCTGTGTACCATTTTCCGTTGAATTCTCTGCTTGCAATGTTTATTCCGGCTGTTATATCCTGGTCCAATGAAAAAGATTTCAAATCGACTTTGTCTCCCCAAACAGTGATGCAAACCTTTTTGGGATATTGCTCCTGTGTTTCGATAATAAAACTTTGTTTTTTCCAGGGTCCGTTTTTACTTTCACCTGTTTCTTCAGGCAATATCTGAACTAATTTTCCGGTTATTTCCATCGTTTCGTTTTCAATTTAATTTATAATAATTTGCTGATGTATTAATTATTTCCCGAATTCGATAAAATGATCACTCCGCAGTATTATTGACGGGTTCCCCTATCAAATCAGGGTCTTCACTGCTTTCGATATGGCTGATCATTACTTTCCTGAAATCATTGTGCCGGGTAAGTTGATCGGCCCTGAACTTTACCGGAACATAATGCTCACCATAACCTGTTGCCATTCCTTTTGCATCTGTTTTTTCGACAAGAACAGTCAGGGGTTTACCTATAAATGAACTGCGGTACATTCTTTTATTCTCTTCGGCAATATGACGAATGACGGCGCTTCGTTCGGTCTTTACCTTTTCAGGAACCTGGTCAGGCATTCGTTCGGCCCGTGTTCCCTGCCGTATCGAATACTTAAAGGTGTGAATGTGGCTAAAACCCATTTCTTTCGAAACCCTGCAGGTTTCATCAAAATCCTCATCTGTTTCACCCGGAAACCCAACCATGATATCCGTAGTAAAGTTAAAATCAGGAATTGTGCTTTTTATTTTGTGTACCATATTCCGGAAATCGTCAACCGTGTATTGCCGTCTCATTTTTAAAAGAATTTTATCGGAACCGCTTTGCAGGCACAAATGAAGATGGGGCATTAATTTGGGATGCTGAAAAAGGCTGAACAGTTTATCTCCAAAACCTTCGGGCTCGATGCTTGAAATTCTCACCCTGAAATCACCCGGTATTTCAAGAATTTTCTCGACTAGGTCCTCAAAATTCAAACCATTAAATTCGTATCTTCCGATATTGACACCCGTAAGAATAATTTCCCTGTACCCAAATTCCAGAACCTTTCTGATATTTTTCTCAATTTCGTGAAATGGCCTGCTTTCTGCCCTTCCTCTTACGCGGGGAACAATGCAAAACGTGCAGAAATTATTACAGCCATCCTGAATTTTGATAAAACTTCGGGTATGTAGGCTTTTCTCAACAGGTCCGAAGCGGAACCTGTCATGGACAAGTTCTTCAGTTGAAAGAATTTCTCCTTTAAAATGACTATCGACAAGGTTAAATATTGATCCCTTCCTGTCGTTTTCAATAGTATAGGTAATTTTAGCGTCCTGTTCGAGTTGCTCCTTATGATTGTTTGCCATGCAACCCGTCACAACCAAAACAGCATCCTCATTTTTACGGTAAGCCTGGCTGATCGTCTGCCTTGATTTATGATCGCTCATGTTGGTGACCGTGCAGGTATTCACGATATACGCATCAGCTTTTTGGTTAAACCCGACAACTTCATAGCCGGCATTTATAAAATCCGACACCACCGCATCGGTCTCATATTGATTCAGGCGGCAGCCAAGGGTTTTAAAAGCGATTTTCTTTAGTCATACCAATTGAAATTCTTTCGCTTTAATAAGTTCCCCTGCCACCGAAAAATCCGTTGAGGACTTAATTTTAACATCTACCATTTTGCCGATCAATGAAGTGTCAACTGATGAAATCCTCACATTGATACGGCCTTCGGTCAATCCGGAAAGAAAATCTCCTTTGCGCTCCAGGCCGCGAACCAGCACACAGTATGTTTTTCCGATCATTTGCTTGTTGTGAGCGGCAGAGGTCCTTTCAAGATCGAGCGTCAATTTGTGATAGCGCTCTTTTTTCACTTCTTTGGGCACATCATCAATCCAGCGTGCGCTTACTGCTCCCGGACGCTGGGAATATTGGGCAATGTAAGCCATGTTGTACCTGAATTCGTGCATGACTTTGCGGGTATTTTCAAACTGCTCATCCGTCTCACCTGTAAATCCCACAATGATATCCGTAAATAAAGTAGCTTCGGGAATAAGCTCTCTGATTGTCGTTACAATGTCCCGGTATTTTTCGACCGAATATTTCCGGTTCATCCGTATTAAGACTTTATCATCCCCTGACTGAATCGGTAAATGGATTTGTTTGGCAAGATGCGGGATATTGAGCAATCACTTCAATCACTTCATCGGTCATATCCCGCGGATGCGGCGAGGTGAAATAAACCCAGAATTCCTTTCCGGAAGATTTACCCATTTCACCGATTTTCCTCAAAAGTTCCGGAAAGCCGATCTCTTCGCCTTTTTTGTCAAGGCCATATGAATTGACATTTTGCCCAAGAAGTGTAATGGTTTTGTAATCTCTGTCGATCAGCGACTGAACTTCTTCAAGTATCTCTGCTGATGGCCTGGAAACTTCCCGTCCACGCGTATAAGGAACCGCACAGAATGTACAGAATTTATCACAGCCGTTTTGTATCGGAATAAAGGCTTCAAAAGATGATTCGTAATGCGGATCGATCTGCCAGAAATCCGAAATATGCTCATTCAGCTTCAGGGAAGAAGTTTTTTCAAGTATTCCGGTTTTTTGATTGATTGTTTGACCATTTAAACTTACCGGTGTAACAATTCCATATTGTTTGATCATTTCAGGAAGTTCCTGTAATTCGCTCATCGGGAAAACAATATCGAATAACTTCAGAAACCGTTCGCGGTCAGATGGAAGAATGCAGCCTGTGACAAATGTGAGGAGGTTTTTTTTGTTTTTAAGCTTATTCCATTTATTTATCCTCGAATACACTTTATCGATGGCTTTTTGCCGCACCGAACAAGCCAAAATTCCCGACCAGATCGGCTTCGTCTTCATGATCCGTCCACACATAGCCCATGCTTTCGATCACGGGCTTGGTGCGTTCCGTGTCCGACATGTTCATCTGGCAGCCCAACGTTATGAGGTGGTATTTCATTTGAATTACGAATATCGAATTACGAATGAAGAATTCAGAAGTAGCTTACCGGCAATCCTGAATGATAACAAAAATCTTAATATCTACATCATTTTCCTTCACTATTTCATCGAAAATTACATTTGCCTCTGATAAATAAATCTTTAAAATTTGAATTACGAATATCGAATTACGAATGAAGAATTCAGAAGTAGCTTACCGGCAATCCTGAATGATAACAAAAATCGCAAGATCTACATCATTTTCCTTCACTATTTCATCGAAAATTACATTTGCTTCTGATAAATAAATCTTTAAAATTTGAATTACGAATATCGAATAACCAATGATGAATTAAGAAGGATTATTGCCTTTGTTAATATTTTTTAGTGCTGTATTGACGCTTGAAACAAATATGGCGATGAGTTCATCATTTTCTTTCATCATATCATCGATCTTTTCCTTTCCTTTATATATTCCTGATAGCTTAATAATTTTTAAGATTACAAGCGTCTCTCTTAATTCCTTTAAAACGATTTTCACCTTATGGATGAAATCTTTCCGTGATTCGGCACTTTGCGCCTCTCCATAATTAAGTGCCGGAGATGTTCCGGCTCTGACCAATTGATTTGCAAACGTCTTGCCCGCAAAAGTATTTGGCAATGCCTCAACAATTTTTACAATATCAACCGCAAAGGCAATAAGCCTGTTTTCAAGTTCTTTTATGTTTTCTTTAGCCATTTATCAAAATAAATAAGTTGAATGGTTTTATGCTTTTTAACTTCACTATTCTTCATTCCGTATTCTGCATTCACCCTAACTTCTGCCTTCACTATTCGATATTCTGTATTCTGCATTCAACCTAACTTCTTCCTTCCCTATTCGATATTCTGTATTCTGCATTCAACCCCACTTCTTCCTTCACTATTCGATATTCTGTATTCTGCATTCAACCCCACTTCTTCCTTCCCTATTCGATATTCTGTATTCTGCATTCAACCCCACTTCTTCCTTCCCTATTCGATATTCTGTATTCTGCATTCACCCTAACTTCTGCCTTCACTATTCGATATTCTGTATTCTGCATTCACCCTCACTTCTGCCTTCACTATTCGATATTCTGTATTCTGCATTCCCCTTCTTCCTTCACTATTCGATATTCTGTATTCTGCATTCAACCTAACTTCTTCCTTCACTATTCGATATTCTGTATTCTGCATTAAAAGTACACTTCCGCATACAAATTCGCCGAAGGCACTCCCTGTTCTTTAAGAATATCGAATGCATCATAAATCATATTCACATTTCCGCAAAGATAACACAAGGTATTTTTGTCAACAGGATTCTGCTTGAGGTATTCCGTCACCCTTCCATAAAAATCACCGGTATTTTCCTTCGACACACAAGAAACGTAGCGATCGGCAGGATATTCCTCCTTTTCATAAGTTTCATGTGCGTATCTTATCCCATGAATCAGTTTGTAATTGATAGCCGGATATGTTTTAGCAATACTGTGAAAAGGAGCAATTCCGGTTCCGCTGGCAATGAACAAAAATTTCTTAGTAAAGAGGTACTCCTTTTTAATTGTAAAAAACCCGAACGGGCCATCCACATCGAGCCCATCACCCGGATTTAGCTTTTTCAGTTGCTTCGAGACCATACCGTTATCAACTTCCTTTACCAGAATTTCGAGCCAGTTATCCTTTTCACTGCTATAAATGCTGTAATCCCGCTTCTCGACATCCCCTTCAATTCCCACATTGATGTTCTGACCGGCAGTGAACTGCATCCCTTTCCGGTTCATCCTGACAACATACGTCGATTCTGTAAGGTTACGAATATTTTCAATCCGATATTTATTTTGTGTAAGAGTCTGCATATTTAAAACTGTCATAAAAATTTGTGCAAACTGTGAACGGGAAATCCGGCTTATTGTTCAACGGAAAAAATCTTATTTGCCACGAATAATAGGTTCAATCGTGAATTCGTGGCTTTTTTTAATTCAGGACTAATTCAAATTTTTCCAAAAGCCTGGGAATTTTGCATGTCCAGCCAAGCTCATCCTTGATCTTTACCCTCAACGCATCCGATGAATGGGGTTCTCCGTGAACGATGAAAACCTCTTTGGGCTTTTTTGTAATCCCTGACAGCCAGTTGATGATTTCCCGCTGATCGGCATGTGACGACATGGTATGAATGTGCTCGATTGTCGCTTTAACTTTATAATATTTGCCATGTATCTTGATCTCTGCACTTCCTTCGCTGATCGTTCTGCCACGGGTTCCGGCAGCCTGGTAACCCGGAATAATGATTGTTGCGTTCGGATTTTCAAGGTGTTCTTCAAGATAATGAAGGATGCGGCCTCCGTTCATCATACCGCTTCCGGCAATGATGATCTTCGGATGCTTGTTATTCGCCAGATGCCTTGTTTCTTCAACAGAAGTTACCATTCGTGTACTTCTGAATACTTCGGAGAATACTTCGGGTTTAAGTTTTAAAATCTCCGGATAAGCGAGGAACAGTTTACTCACATCAGTTCCCATTGGACTATCGAGGTAAACAGGAATGTCGGGAATTTTATTTTCTTTTTTCAGCTTCCAGATCAGGTACATAAAGTCCTGGGCGCGGTCGACCGTAAAGCTCGGAACAATAAGCGGTCCGTGATTAGTAAGGCTTGTATTAATTATTTTAAGTAAGATATCTTCGGTTGAATCACCTGGATGAAGCCGGTCACCGTAAGTTGATTCCACCAGGATATAATCGGCTTTGTCGGGTTTTTCGGGCGATAAAAGCATGGGATCCTGAGGCCGGCCGATATCACCTGAAAAAACAATCCGCTTATCGTTTATATCCATATCAATGAAAGAGGCCCCCGGAATATGGGCAATGTGCCTGAAGCGTATTTGCATCATGTCGTTCAGCCTGATAAACTCATCACCGGGCACCGGTTTAAGCAAAGGCAAGGTCTGTGCCACGTCATGGAGATTATAAAGCGGCAATGCCGGACTGTGTTTGGTATATCCGTGCTTGTTGGCATGCTCGGCATCTTCTTCCTGTATTTTTGCACTGTCCGACAGGACTATTTCTGCCAAATCCCTTGTCGGAGCTGTACAATAGACAGATCCTTTAAATCCCTGGTTTACAAGCCTTGGTAAATATCCAACATGGTCGAGATGGCCATGTGTAAGAATAACGCAGTCAATCTGAGAGGCCGGAAACGGAAGTTCCATCCAGTTGCGTTCCCTTAATTCTTTAAGACCCTGGAACAAGCCGCAGTCGATCATAACATGATAACCATTTACTGACAGGAGATATTTGGAACCCGTTACTGTTCCGGCAGCACCGAGAAACTGTATGGTAAAAGAATCAGAATGAGTATTCATTTAAAAAAAATTGAAATGTTCGTGTTTCAAAGATACCTTCTTTTTATTAACCAGAACACCTTACAATTCTTAAAGATGAACAAAAGGAGCTGAAAGCTCTTATTCACTTTTCTGATTACTGTTTTTTTATCTCAACAGAATTATTTCACCTAATTGGGTACCTGGCTGATCAGTGTGGTATTTAAACGCCATATATCGTTTTTATCTTTGTTATCAACCTGCTGATCCATGTTAAAATCAGAAGCGTAATAACCCTGCCGACCCGCTATGGAAAGCCATAATGCATAATCCGAATAAGTAATGTGTCCGTCGGCGTTTTGATCTCCGCCAACCATTCCGTACGCGGAAGCTCCGACAGCCTTATAACCTGCAGCACCGCCATATGCTTGATTCAGATCCGTTGTAAAATCATATGAATAAACTCCTCCGATAATGCTTAGGGCATTTGCTGAAAGTATAGGCAAATGATTCCGGTGCCAGATAACTACATAAAGATTATTTGTGATCCCGACTGTAAAATGCAAGTCCGACAAACCGTCGAGACCCCGAATAGTACCGTCTTTTAAAAGAAAAGCGGCTTGCCTTGCCACTCTTGTGGATTGCGTGGCTGCTGCAGCACTTGTGGCATCCCTGAGTTCGACCAGAACCCAGTCGACAACGTCTGTGTTTGGTATGGCTGTGACGGATTCGGTACCCGCGTAATTCCAGGGAAAAATGTTGTAAGGCTGGTTAAGCGGAATTTCACCGGCTTGGTTCAGTTGTGTTCCCATAATCGAATTCTCATAAGGACCTTCCAGATAAACCCGCAAACCGACATCAAAACCGGCGAAAGTACTTACTATCGTTCCCTGGTATCCAACAGCCCAGCCTCTCATTTCATTTGCAAAAAATACCTGCGACAGCGAAAGTATTCCGGACGCACTCACACTGCTCCAGTTGGCGCCTCCATCAGTGGTGTGATAAATTACTCCATCCGTGCTGTTATTATTTCCGACCGTCCATCCGTTCAGTTCGTTGGTGAAGTAGATTCCCTGCATGGTTTCGTCATTTCCCAGCGGTTCTTCGGTCCACATGGTTCCGCCATTCGTAGTTTTGAAAACCGAGGCATAGTGAGGCAATCCGAGATATTCGCCGCAGATCCAGCCTGTGCTGCCATTAATAAAATTAACATCAAAAAAACGAAAACTGGCATTGACTGTCTGCACATCCCAATTTATTCCACCATTTGTAGTATGCATGAAAACCCCTCCTTCACCGGTAGCAAATCCATTCTTATCATCAACGAATGAAATGCTATATAAAATATCTTCATACGACTGCACATATTGCGTATTCCAGGTTGCACCTCCATTGGTTGTATTTAAAATGATCCTGGTGTGAATATACGATGGGAATGTCCCAGAGCTCCCTCCGGCAGCCCAACCCTGAAGGCTATCGACGAAAAATATGCTGTTAAGGTAATATGATGTTGGAGAGTTCTGAAGCGCCCAGTTTTCGCCTCCGTCTGAAGTATGAATGATTTTCCCACTATATCCGCAAGCCCATCCGTTATTCGCATCTGTAAAGGAAACGCTGTAATAGGCATTATTCGGTGGAACCGTCTGTGGAATCCAGGTTGCACCGCCGTCTGTAGTGTGAAGCATGGTCTCTGTCCATCCGCATACCCAGCCGTTGTTCTGATCGATAAAACAGACATCGGAGAGTTGTTTATTTGTACCTGAATTCTGGCTGTACCAGGTTGTTTGTGTTAGTCCCTGAATAATTAAACCGATATAGAAAAATAACGTAATCATGAGTTTCATAAATGCCTCCTTTTTTTAGGTTAACAATAATAATTAGAAAATGGTTGAATTTTTTAGCACCAACTAGTATTTAATATGATTCCAATTTTTTCAGAACGCTAAGAAAAATAGAAATGGTCACGAAACTGTCACAGTAATTTTACAAATAAGTAAAATTTTTGCAGAGAATATTTGTGATCATTAATCACATAGCAACAAACCTGTTTTTGATCAGTCGTATAGTTTAACATATTCAAAAGAATTCCCTGTCCAATTCATAAATCTTTCGAAATCGACAAAAGATAAAACAAGGGAGGCAGTATTTATGCAAGGATGAAAACTAATTTTATCTGATTTTTTGAGATTTTCATCAAGGAAAACATGAACATGGTTTACTTTATCATTAATCAACCCAAACGGTGTTACAGATCCTGGAGTTAGGCCAAGGTGCTTCATCAGCCGTTCGGGTGAGGCAAATGTTAGCTTACCCTGTTTTAGTCTTTTTTCGAGGTCATGGATGTCCAGTGCCTGCCGGTGTTCCAGGATTACCAGGTAATGACGGCTTCCTTTATGGTTCCGGAAAAAAATGTTTTTGCAATGCGTGGCCTTCAGGTCTTCCCAATACTTGATGGCTTCTTCGATGGTTGGGGCAGGAGGGTGCTCATAGTATTCGAAAGGAATGTTTAATTTTTTCAGAATGACGTAAAGTTCTGGCTGTCCGTTCATGCTGTTTTTAGAAGCAAATTTAATTATTTTTTTGCATGCCTTTTCCGCTTCCCTGTCCGTGGCGGTAACGGTAGCGATACTGTTTTCCGTATCCTTTAAAGGGGCCCTCGGTGTCAAGTATATCATTGTACATCTTTGAAAGCTGTTGTTGCTGACCAGGGGTACAGATTTTTTTTAATTCAAGAAAATTATCAATGGTTAGTAATTTGAGGTCTGTATGTAAATGACCGATATCTTCGGCGATAGAGTGGAGCAGGCTTGTGTCGGGATTTTCTTCCGCCAGTTCAGCTAACATTTCCGATCTTTTTTCGGTTAACTGGTCAAGAATTTTTTTCGATTTCTGATTATATTCTCTGTTTACATGTTGAAAAAGATTCCGCTGATCCGTATTTAAAGAGAGCTCTTGATTAATAATTTTTCCTGCATCGATACCGGGTTCTGCAGATTGAATTGCAGACTTTTCAGAAATAATATGATATACGATCGTTGAAATGGCTGCAATATTTATCACAACCAGAAAGAACACTAGCCAAAAAGAAAACCGTTGTTTCAGAAAGTAGTTCATGGTTATTTGCTGTTATCGGTTATTAAAATGCTTTCGATGTTTTCCATACTCAGATCATCCAGATAATAATCGTCGGTGATAGCCTGTAGTTCAGTCGCCCGGTAGCCATTTACAGCTGTTTTATTTAATTGAGAATACCTGCCACCCAGGATGATTCCGGTAAAGATAGCGACGGCAAGCAGTAGGACAACCATCACTGGTTTTAATATTCCGGTAAAATAAGGTATTAAAGCTCTTTCAGGTTCTGCTTTATTTTTTAACCGTTCCATCACTTTCATCGAAAAATAGGGATTGAACTCCCTTATTTTTTCTTTGTCAAGTTCAGACAATGCTGTTTTTATTTTCTGATAGTGAGTCGTGCATTCAATACAAGTTTCCAGGTGATGCTGTAGCATGACTTCCTGTTCCTTTTCCAGGCGGCCTTCGGCAAGGAAAATCAGTTTTTTTCTGACTTCGTTGCATTTTATCAGGTTTTGCCGTTCAATTTTTTTCATTATAATGAATTAATTTTTTTTGAAGGTTCATTTTAGCTCTATGTATCAACGATTCGACCGACGACAGGGAAACCCCCATAATCTCAGCAATTTCAGAATAGGCCAGATCCTCGTATTTATTCATCGTAAAAGCAATTCGCTGATTTTCAGACAGGCTGTTGAGCGCCTGATGAAGAAATTCTGAATCTTCCTTCATTTCGATAACTGCTTGTGGATGATTTTTTTCTATGAGCTGGTTTTCAACTTGTATATTAAAACCCAACAACCCTTCAATATTCTGGATCCAATGCTTTCGTTTTTTACTGCGTAAATAATTAAGTGACTTATTAGCAGCTATCCGATATAGCCAGGTAGAGAGTTTAGACTCTTTCCTGAATTTTCGCAGCGAAACAAAAGCTTCAACAAAAACTTCCTGAGCGATGTCTTCAGCATCCTGCTTATCATGTAAAAAACCGTTACATGTATTGATCACCATCATTTGGTAGTTCTCCACAAGTTTTTTGAAAGCCAGCTGGTCGCCTGCCAAAATTTTGTCAATCAGAATTTCATCAGAATTGAGCTCCATGAACCTTCGTTTGCTGCAAATATCACAAAAATTAATTCTTTATAGTGACTTCTTTTAATAAAGGCCAATTGATTTTCTGACTGACCATAAGCAAGGCATCTATTTCTTTTTCCAACCTTTGCCTCCGCAAGGCCCGCGTCCACAGCATTGACCATTCTTCTGTCCGAAACGATGCTGGTATCCAGAACCAGAACCATTGCATTTGCTTCCTGTTTCACGGTGATCGCAAATACCGTTGTTGTCGGCATCAATAAAGTTCGGGCCTTTGCCAGATGGCTTTCTGTTCTCGAAACGGTCGCAAATACCGTTGTTATTCGCATCGATAAAATTTCTTCCAACGATACTGTCATTTGCAGTAACTGTCGTTTCCTTTTGCACTGCCGGAATGTTCTCATTTTGAGCGGTCAAATGTTCTGTAATAAACATCATTGCCAGTACCATTCCTGTTGTAAAAATCAGATTTCTCATATCTTGTTTTGTTTTTAATTTAACTTCTGTTACCATTTTGAAAGAATCCTTCAAAATCAAAATATGCTGATTTGACACAACAAAACTGAAAAACTTGCTTTTTGTACGAACAAATTTTACAGAAATGAAGAATGAAAATTAATTTTACTTGTAATAAATAGAAGTATAACCAACCCAATGATGTTCATTAGCAGGAGCTGTTACTCCCATTCCGATATCATCAACGGCGATGTGCGGATGATCGATGCTGGTTGCATATCCGATTGAAGTTCCGACAAGCGGCTTACCAAACATGTCCTCATTTATGTAATAGGCTGTCAGCAATCCTAAAGGGATCGAATACCTGCCGCACCATGTCCATTTATATTCCTTGTAATCTTTATCGTCGACAGTATAATTACAGAATGATTTTATTTTTTCCGGATTTAATTCTCCTGAAATGCTTAGTATAACAGAATTTTCATGCCGGATAGCTTGCTGATAACCCGAACTGTCAGTTCCATAGAGCGCAAAATTTTTCCCTCCCCAGTCTTCGTCTCCATAATGAACGGCATCGCTCGAAATTACGAAAATATAATCCTCGCCCCAGATTAGTTTTCTATTGTTAATTACATTTTCAATTTCTTTGGATAGCGCATGGCTAATTACTTCCATTCTTTCATACGACATGTAAGGAACCAGTATAGGAATGATTTCAATATTCTTTTTGTAATACTGAAGTAAGGGGATTAATGCTTCTAAGGAATGTTCTATTTCTTGCATAGAATCATTAACAACATACAAATTGTTTGGAAGATCTGCAATTATCTCATTGCGTATTAAAGAGGCATTTACCGGACCGTAGGGCCCTTTCCAGTAATGAAAATTTCCGAAAATAATCTTATCTTCAAGGCTCATCATTTTGGCTTTATGTGCCACACCAAACAGAAAAATCGTTTTAGCCTTTAAATTCTGAAATGTAGCGGGATATAGATAACCCACATAAGAATAATCATCGTGGGGCGATAGCAACACTTTGACTTTACCGTTTACAGAATTTACATTATTTTTAAGATAGTCTCCCTGGTCACGGTTAATCCTTGCTATAATGCTGTCCATTTGCCAGCTGTATTGTGCAAACCCAACGGTATCTGTCAGGGGACGTATGTTATGGCTTTCCTCTTTGTTCTGATTGCAAGCTGAAAGAATCATTAAAAAGAGAAAAATAAATAAAAGGTTAAAGTGATTGTATTTCATCGGATTCAATAATTTTAAACGGTTCATCATTTGTTAAGGCAGTGAGGATCATGGCTTTTGCAACCTGGCTTGCTTCAACCGCCTTGTATTTTCTAAGGGGTCCTTTAAAAACCGGTGAAATGGCTTTGTATACCGAAGCTGCTGTTTTTTCGCCGGTTCTGTGCTCAAGCCTTTCCCCAAGCAATAACGATGGCCGGAAAATAAATACATGTGGTAAGCCTTTATTTTTTAAAGCCGATTCCATCTCTCCTTTCACCCGGTTATAAAATATCATGGAGCGTTTGTTAGCTCCGAGTGAGCTAATCACTAAAAATTTTTCAGCGGACAGATCCTTAGATTTTGCCGCTAATCCTACAACGTATTCAAAATCAACCTTTCGAAAGTTTTCTTTTGTACCTGCCTTTTTAATGGTTGTCCCTAAAGCGCAGAAAACATGGTCAATCTTATCGTTTATTGTGAACGCAGGCAAATTCTCAAAATCGATTTCATGCACCACTATTTTATCCGATTCGGTTGGCAATGATCTGCGTGTTAGCAGATGAATTTTATCATACACGTCATTGCTTATAAGTTGTTGCAACAATTCGGAACCAACCAATCCTGTGGCACCGGCTAAAAGAGCTGTTTTCATAAATCACGGTTCTAAATAACATCTAAAATTAATCATTATATTTACAGGTTGAAAAATTTCCTATGAATTCGATCGGAAAACAAAGAATACTGGCCATCATAATCCTCATTGTTCTGGTACCGGTTGGGTTTTATACAAAATTCTATTCAGGACCTGCACAAACATGGATTAATAATTCATTTGGGGGATTTCTGTATGAAATATTCTGGTGTCTTGTTTTTTTTATCGTGTTTCCGCAAACCAGGCCGAAAATAATTGCAATTACCGTTTTTGTAATTACCTGCCTTCTTGAGTTTCTGCAGCTTTGGCATCCTTCGTTTCTTGAATTAATCCGCAGCGACTTTATTGGAAGGACGATTATTGGTAACTCCTTTAACTGGCTTGATTTCCTCTATTATATTACGGGAAGTCTCGCAGGTTGGCTAATTGTCAAATCCATTGAAAAGAACAGTTCATCGAATTGAAATCTCTTTTCCTGAAATCTTTCCCACTCACGTTGTCAGATTGTCATACTGTTGATTATCAACTGTTAACAAATGTTAATATACATGACATTTTGGAATGTCAGAATTGCGAAAATGTGACAAAATTTCATTTTAATCCATTGGAATACAATTTGTTAAATTTGATATCAACGAAGAATGTTTAACAAAAAAGATGGAGGACATAAAAATGAAACTTGTAAAGAGAAATAATGATTGGGCGTTCCCGACAGTTTGGGAAGACTTTATCGGCAAAGACTTGTTTGATTTTCCAAGAGTTTTTGCAACGGGCACAACCGTTCCGGCAGTTAACATTGCTGAAAATGAAACGGATTATACAGTTGAAGTAGCTGCGCCGGGAATGAAAAAAAATGATTTCAAAATAAATTTGGAACGTAATGTTCTGACGATTTCTTCTGAAAAGGAAGAAAAGAATGCTGTAAATGAAAATAATTACACCCGTAAGGAATTTAGCTATCAGTCATTTGAGCGTTCATTTACCTTACCCGAAAGTGTTGATCAGGAGAAAATTTCTGCAAATTATTCAGATGGTGTGCTGGTGATAAAACTCCCCAAAAGGGATGAAGCTAAACCTAAACCCATCAAAATAATTGATATTTCTTAAACTATTCAGGCCGGGAATTCCCGGCCTTTTTTTACTACTTAAAATTAAAATGGAGGACTTAGACATGAAAAAGATGATGTTAATATTTCTGGTTCCGTTACTAATTACAGCATGCAATAGTAATAACCAGAAAGAACAAAATAAATCCGATAAAGGAAACAAACAGGAGGATACGATCGGTCAAATAAAACCTAAAGTAGATATAAAAGTCAATAAAAAATATGACGAAAACGGTAATCTTATCGGATATGATTCAACGTATGTGTGGAGCTATTCAAACCTTAGAGGTGATACTGTAAGTGTGAATGCCGATTCCGTTTTAACTGAATTCAGGCCACTTTTCGATCAAAACTTTCCCGCGCTAACCAATCCGTCAATGGATAAATTTTTCATGAACGATTCATTACTTTATTACGATTTTTTCAATCGTGATTATTTTTTCAATCGCTGGGAACATCAATATCGAAACATGGACAAGCAGCTCAGGCAAATGGATTCATTAAAACGAGATTATTTCAAAAAGCATTATCCGAATCTGCAAAAGATACCAGATTCAAAAATCTAAATTGTTATAAAATCCGTCTGAATTAAATTCAGGCGGATTTTTTTATTTTCAGCCATTATACATGTGGTCAACAATTTTTTCCACATCGTTTGATGTTAGTTTATGATGGGAACCTGTAACTTTATTGTAGTTCATAAGGGATAGGATGTCCTCCTTCTTATCGTATCCAACATGTATGTCATTTAACCGGATTGGCAATCCGAATTGTGTTAAATATTTTTCAAGACCTGAGATTGTTGCATCAGCGTTATCAGCACCAAACAGATTTTTACCTAATTCCGTGATTCTATCAGGTATTCTGTTCTTCATATGTTTGAGCCAGGCTGGATATATAACTGAAAGTGTTGCCCCATGGGCTGTATCGAACAAAACTGAAAGAACATGTCCCATGTCGTGCACACCCCAATCGCCCGAAACACGACCGTACTGTGTCAGTCCATTCAAGGCATTGGTAGCAGCATACATGATTTTGGCCCGAAATTCATAATTGGTCAGGTTATCCATAAGCTGAGGCCCGAATTCCATGGCTTCATGAATAATGGCATATACAAACCGGTCGGATAGTGAGGCTTCGCCTTTACCAAAATAATTTTCAAGTGCATGAGCTGTCAGGTCTGCAATACCAAAAGCAGTCTGATCTTTTGGTACTGTAAACGTATAGCTGGGGTCCAAAAATGAATGCCGGGGGTAGATCAGTCTGTTTCCGAAGCCAGGCTTCTGCCTTGTTTCATTATTTTGAACCACTGCAAACTGATTCATCTCTGTACCGGTAGCTGCAAGAGTCAGAACACTTACAAGCGGCACTGCCGCTTTGGGTTTTGATTTTCCATTCATAAAAAGCCACCCTGAGTGATTGACAGGAATTGTTATGGAAATAATTTTAGCTGAATCAATTACACTGCCTCCTCCCACAGCCAAAATAACATCGGGCTGAAATTTACGTCCGAAGTTCGGCAGCAGCATCCACATCTTCAATGATGGGATTAGGCTTAATACCCGAATATTCCAGTACTTCTGCATCAATTCCGTTGAGCTGTTCCATAACAGCATCATAAATTCCGTTCTTTTTTATTGATCCCTTTCCGTAAACCAGCAGTACTTTTTTACCAAACCTGTTAACCACCTGTCCGAGATCTTTGATAACATCCTTTCCGAAATGCAGGACGGTTGGATTATCAATCTTGAAATTTTCCATAATAAGAAGTTATAATTGCAATTAAATATCGACGATCAATATCGACAAAATTATTGAATAATTGTTTCTCCCTGAATATCATTTATAAAGCCCTTTTGATTGTTTATTACTTTTGTCAAAAAAATAATCTATGATATCTCTGAAAAGCTCATTGGAAGAATTAAACGCGATGAACAAGGGAACGCTTATGGAATCGCTTGAAATAAAATACACTGAAATTAGTGAGGGTTGTGTAAAAGCGGCTATGCCGGTGAATGGACGAACCAAACAACCATTCGGATTATTGCATGGCGGCGCCAGCATTGCCCTCGCTGAAACCGTTGCCAGTCTGGGCTCAGCATTAATTGTAGATTTAAGCAAGGTAGACATTCGAGGAGCCTCGGTTGCAACAAACCATGTCGGTGCTGTTTCGGATGGGATGGTTTATGCCGAAGGCAGACTGATCCATCGCGGAAGAATGACCCATATCTGGGATATCGATGTGAAAGACCAGAACGGAAGTAAAGTTTCCGTTACAAGGATTACGGTAATGATTGTGCCTAAAATGATCGGGAAAAAATGAACAGGAAATCCTGTCAGTAAAACGGGGAATAATTCATCACTGTTGCGATTCAATTAAAGTGGAACGAAAAGAAAATTCAAAACTTAGCCGTCTTCTCAATCTCTGCCTGGAGAAAAATATACCTTTTGTCAGTTTTCGTTTTCCGGATAAAGACCGTATTTTCACCTGGATTCAGCGTTCAGGAAAATTTGATATTGTAGAAAGTGTGAGCGAAATCTTCCATAAAACAGGCTTTGTTTATGCTCCGTTTCATCGCAGAACCAATTTCCCGGTAGTTTTTTTCGAGCCTGAACTGATCCTTACGGATGATGAAATTGAAGACGATTTATTGAAGGAAATAGCTGCAATAAAACCTCTATATCCCGAATATCCTTATAATGAACCACCTGTAATAAGCAAACTGAATTATCTTCAGCAGGCTGAAAAATTTATTCATTCCTTCGATGATAATTTTCGCAAAGCCGTATTATCCAGGGTTCACACCGATCAAATACCATCTGGTTTTAATGTTGGAGACTTTTTTATCCGGATGCAAAAAGAATACCCTTCTGCATTTTGTCATCTGATCCATATCCCCGGCAATGGGACATGGTGCGGCGCTTCACCTGAAGTGTTATTAAAAATGGATGAAAAAAATATATATACGGTTGCGCTCGCAGGCACGCAGCGATATTCGGACCTAAAACAAACGGTAGTTTGGCAGGATAAGGAAATTGAAGAGCAGCAACTTGTTACCGATTATATTAAAAATGTTTTACTACAAGTCAATATTTCGGATTACTTAATCGAAAAACCCCAAACCCTCCGTGCCGGTGAAGTTCTTCATCTTTCGACGAAATTCAGTTTTAATAAGAAATTGCTTGAAAACAGACTGGATACTTTCATTCAGAGGCTGCATCCCACGCCTGCCGTTTGTGGTGTGCCAAAAGAACAGGCTTTGGATTTGATATTTTCAACAGAAAAGCATAATCGTGAATATTATTCGGGATTTTCAGGGACTATTAATTTTGAAGGCCGGACCGATTTATTTGTAAATCTCCGATGCATGAAAATTCTGAAAGATAAAGCTTGCTTTGTATGTGGGTGGTGGATTAACGGCTAAATCTATTGCTGAAAAAGAATGGGAAGAGACCGAATTGAAGGCGGAAACGCTTCGGAAATTGATCCGATGACAGAAGTCATCGGATCAATAAAAACTTAAATGAAAAATCCTGACCTTTGTCGCATGACTTCGGATAAGAAAAGCGCAGCCCTGCTGGCAGAAATTTTTGTTAAGAAAGGATTGAAACACATCATCATTTCTCCGGGTTCACGCAATGCTCCCATCATTCTTTCATTTGCGGGAAATCCGGATATCGAAGCACTGAGTATTATTGATGAGCGCAGTGCAGCTTTTTTTGCATTGGGAATTGCCCAGCAAACGAAAAAGACCGTAGCTATTGCATGTACTTCAGGAACGGCTGCTTTGAATTATGCACCCGCTATTGCCGAAGCATACTATCAAAAAATCCCGCTACTGGTGCTCACTGCCGATCGTCCAACTGAATTCATTGATCAGGGCGACGGACAGACGATCCGACAAAAAAATGTTTACAAAAACTTCATCAAAGCCAGCTATGAGTTACAGGAAAATATCAACAATGAGGCGGAATTTAATGCGGCCCAAAAACTGATCAACAAGGCGATCAATCAAACAATCACTCCCGATTTTGGTCCGGTTCATATTAATTTGCCTTTTTCTGAACCAATTTACAATCAGGTGGAATCGCACAACTGGTCGGTTAAAACCGTATATCCGTATTTTCGCAACCGATTTCTGAATACCGCTGAACTGGAACCATTTGCCCGGTCATGGAATCGGTTTAGCAAAAAAGTTTTAATTGCAGGCATGATGGAGCCTGGACTGGCCCTTGCCGGGACACTGAAAAAACTAGCGAATGATCCATCGGTGGTGTTGTTATCCGAAACTACCTCTAATCTTAATAATTGCTGTGACAGTTCTTGTATCGACAAAGTCATTCATACCATCCTGCCTGAGGAAGCAAATGATTTCAAACCGGAATTACTGGTGACATTCGGAGGACCGGTTGTTTCAAAAATGGTGAAGGACTTTTTCCGCCGTAACCGACCTATCGAGCACTGGCATATCGATCCGGTTGACTTCGGGATGAACTCCTATCAGTGCCTTACTTCTGGTATTCAGGCTGAACCACTTATTTTTTTCAATCAGCTATTGATTAAAATTGAACAGAAAGAAAGTCCTTTCAAACAGCTTTGGAAATCAAGAATAAACCGATCTGAAGAGAAACATTGTGAATATCTGAAAAATCTTGATTACAGTGACCTTAAAGTTTTTGAAACGCTTCTGAAGTCAATTCCCGAAAACAGCGATCTGCAGCTGGGAAACAGCACTCCGGTAAGATATGCTCAACTGTTCAGACCGTTAAAAAACTACAACTATTTTTCGAACAGGGGTGTAAGCGGTATCGATGGTACAGTTTCAACTGCAGCAGGTGCTTGTTATGCAACAAAAAGACAGACAACCCTGATCACAGGAGATCTCGGTTTTTTGTACGATTCGAATGCATTGATGAACCATTATCTGAATGAGAATCTTCGGATCATTGTTATAAATAATTCAGGTGGTGGAATTTTTAGATTTATCAAAGGTCCCGGAGAAACGGATCAGCTTGAAAAATTTTTTGAGACGAAACATAACTGGAGCGCTGAACCTATCGCGAAAAATTTTGGACTTAGCTATTATCGGTCAGAAAACCTGAAAGGGGTTGATCTTATTTTACCTGATTTTTATGCTGCACAAAAAGATCATCGGCCTGCTCTCCTTGAGATTTTTACTCCAAATGAAAAAAATGGTGTAATTTTGAAAAAGTATTTTAATTATTTGAAATATAGTGAATAAGTATGTCAGCCCAACCTGAAAATAAAGGTTACAGTGAATGGATGTTGCAGGCAGATTATGACTATGAAACAGCTAAATCATTGTATCATTCGGGAAGATATGTTTATACAATTTTTATGTGTCATCTTACTATCGAAAAAGCTTTAAAAGCTCTTTATATAAAAATATTCAATTCAGTTCCGCCGAAAACTCATAACCTTAATTATTTTATAGAAAAATTGAATCTGGAATTAAACCAGGATGATTATTCATTTATATTTAAATTAAATGATGCATCTTTACCAACCCGGTATCCGGAGGATATTAAAAGGCTGATTTCGTTTTACACAAAATCCAGAACAGAATTAATATTAACTAATTCAAATAAAATATTTCAATGGTTGAAAAATCAATAGCATCTATTATACGATACCTTAAAAGTTCACTTTCAGAAAATGGCGTAATTATCGACAAAATAGCGATTTTCGGCTCTTATAAAAAGGGTAATTATACTGAACATAGTGATCTGGATTTGATTATAATCTCTGATGCATTTTATAAAAAAGACATTTTTGAAAGATCGGAAATGACAATGAAAGCTGAAATAATGACTTTAAAAAAATTTATGATTCCAATGGATGTTTTAAAAATGACCTCTGAAGAATATGAAATTTCTTTAGCAAGTCAACGATTTGAGGCAGAATTGGTTTGACTTTTCAACAAAAGGGAAAATTTTAAATTAATTGTTCAATAAAAGTCTAATTATGAATTCAGGTCGCAAATGGGAACCTCTGAAAACTTACGAAGATATTTTGTTTGATTTTTGGGAAGGAGTCGCTAAAATAACGATTAACCGTCCTGAAGTTCGCAATGCTTTTCGCCCTGATACGGTTTCGGAAATGAGTGATGCGTTAAGGATTTGCCGTGAAAATCAGGATATTTATGTTGTGATTTTGACCGGTGCCGGTGATAAAGCTTTTTGCAGTGGTGGTGATCAGAATTATAAAAGTCAGGGAGGTTATCTCGATAAAGATGGTATTCCCCGTTTAAATGTATTGGATGTTCAGCGCCAGATACGCTCGTTGCCCAAACCCGTCATTGCCATGGTGAATGGTTATGCCATTGGAGGAGGTCACGTTTTGCATGTCATGTGCGATCTTACCATCGCCTCTGAAAATGCTAAATTCGGTCAGTCGGGACCAAAAGTCGGTAGTTTTGATGCGGGGTTTGGATCATCTTACCTGGCGCGTCATGTTGGACAAAAAAAGGCCCGTGAAATCTGGTTCCTGAATTTACAATATACAGCAAAAGAAGCTGAACAAATGGGGATGGTGAACAAGGTCGTTCCTTTTGAGGAGCTTGAGGAGGCAACCATTGAATGGTGTAAGATCATTATGAAAAGAAGCCCGATGGCTTTGCGAATGATCAAAATGGGCTTGAATGCCGAACTCGATGGACAAGCCGGAATACAGGAATTGGCCGGAAATGCCACCCTGCTCTTTTACCTTACGGATGAAGCGCAGGAAGGTAAAAAGGCATTCCTTGAAAAACGTGATCCGGATTTTAAAAAATTCCCAAAATATCCATAATTTGCATCTTAATTATTTTAGAAAATTGAATATTAAACCCTGGATAAAAGCTTTTCGTTTACGAACATTGCCTTTGGCGCTTTCAAGTGTTGCACTGGGTTGTTTTATTGCCGATTTCGATGGTGCATTTAACTGGAAAGTTTGTTTACTGGCTTCTTTAACTACGTTGTTTTTGCAGATTTTATCCAATCTTGCCAACGATTACGGTGATTCAAAACACGGAACGGATAATTTAGAAAGAGTAGGCCCGCAAAGGGCAGTTCAAAGCGGAATCATTGCCCCTAAAGATATGAAAAGGGTTGTCATTCTTTTTATGGTTCTATCGCTGCTAAGTGGTTTATTGCTCATTTATGAGGGCACAAAAGGAATTCCTTTTATTAATGTTTTTCTTTTTCTGATTTTAGGATTGGGAGCGATTGCCGCCGCCGTAAAATATACAATCGGTGATCATCCCTATGGCTATTCAGGTTTTGGAGATTTGTTTGTTTTTATTTTCTTTGGGTTAACCGGTGTCATCGGTACGTATTATTTAAATACGCATACGCTGAAATGGGAAATAGTGCTGCCCGCCTCAGCTATGGGATTTCTGAGTGCCGGAGTACTGAACCTGAATAACATGCGCGACCGGATAAATGACAAAGTCTCCGGGAAACATACACTGGTGGTATTAATGGGGATTCAAAAAGCGAAATGGTATCACTTTTTCCTTCTGTTAAGTTCGGTCATTACCGGACTTACTTATATGCTCATCAATTATCATTCACCGTTTCAAATGCTGTTTTTGCTCACCATCCCAATGTTATGGATCAACGTGGTTGTCGTATTTAAAAACACCATTCCCGAAGAACTGGATCCTTACCTAAAAAAACTGGCTATTACCAGCTTGCTTTTTTCCCTTGCTTTCGGGATAGGCCTGTTGTTTTAATCCGGCAAAACAATGCTCAAGGCATTTTATAAAAAATACACACTGAATTTTCGTCAACCATCCGGAACATCGAGAGGTATACTTACACAAAAAGATTCCTGGTTTATTTTTATTTATGATGAAAAAGCTCCTCAAACGAAAGGTGTCGGTGAATGCAGTCCTTTAAAGGGACTGAGCATTGATGACCGGCCGGATTACGAACAAAAGCTGAATGAAGTTTGTGAAACGATAAATGATTTCCAGAATCATCCTGATAAAGGAATGAATGAATTTCCCTCCATTCGGTTTGGGCTGGAAACTGCATTACTGGACTTCAAACAAAAGGGAACAAAAATACTTTTTGAATCAGATTTTACTGCCGGAAAGGATTCCATTCCGATCAACGGCCTGGTTTGGATGGGAAGTTTCGAAGAAATGAAGAAGCAGATTCAGGATAAAATCAAGGCTGGATTCCATTGTATCAAGTTGAAGATCGGTGCCATTAATTTCAGTGATGAACTCAGTCTTCTCAAACTGATACGAAAAGAATACGGTGAGCCGGATTTAGAGATCAGGGTTGATGCTAACGGAGCATTTAAACCTGAAGATGCACTTGAAAAACTAAAACGGCTTTCCGAATACCGGATTCATTCCATCGAACAACCGATCCGGCAGGGACAATGGGAACAAATGGCCGGGTTGTGCCGGTTGACTCCTATACCCATTGGTCTTGATGAAGAGCTGATCGGGGTTTCCAATATCACAAAAAAGAAAGAATTGTTGAATACGATCCTTCCACAATATATTATTCTCAAGCCGAGCCTTTTAGGTGGATTTTTGGCCTCAAAGGAATGGATCGATCTTGCGGATGCAATGCAAACCGGCTGGTGGGTCACGTCCGCTCTCGAATCGAATATCGGGCTGAATGCCATTGCGCAATGGACGTACACGTTAGATAACCCCTTGCCGCAGGGACTTGGAACGGGACAGTTATATTCAAATAATTTTGACTCTCCGCTATTTGTGTCTGAAGGGAAACTAAAATTTAATCCCGAAAAAAGATGGGATATTAAACCCTTACGTTCATGAAAGAGTTAAAATTTACGCGTTTAATGATCGATGGTAAAGAATTTCTTAAAAGTGATCTTGAACGTCTGGCGCTTAAAAAGAAATCACAAATAAATATAAAATCATGGGAAATAAACTTTTATGATTTTATTGAAAGCTGGATATCGGAAACTAAATCAATAAAAGTTAAAACATCCGGTTCAACAGGCTCCCCGAAATGGATTGAAATTGAAAAAGAAAAAATGATCCGTAGTGCGTTGAATACCGGCGAATTTCTTGGCTTACAAAAAAATGACAAATCACTGCTTTGTCTTCCGGTTGAGTATATTGCCGGAAAAATGATGGTGATCAGATCTTTTGTCCTCGGACTGAACCTCATGCCGGTTGAACCTTCGGGAAACCCGTTGGAGAAGATCAACGAATCATTCGATTTTGCAGCTATGATCCCGATGCAGGTTCATACTATTTTTGAGACATCAAAAGGAATTGAAAAACTGAACATCATAAAAAATCTGATTATCGGAGGTGGCGAAATTAATTTTGAGTTGAAAGAAAAGATCGAACAACTCAAAAACAACACGTTTCATACGTATGGAATGACAGAAACAATCACCCATGTGGCTATGAAAAGGCTTAATGGTTCTGAAAAATCAAATCTTTTCAAAGCACTTCCAAATGTGAAATTCGGTAAAGATAAAAGAGGCTGCCTGGTTATCCATTCTCCAAATCTTTCAGGAAAAGAAATTGTTACGAATGACCTGGTTGAACTGGCCAATGAAACGGAATTTGATTACAAGGGCAGGATTGATAATGTAATCAACAGCGGTGGGATAAAAATTATGCCTGAAGCAGTTGAAGAAAAGCTTGAGCCCTATCTGAAAAACCGTTTCATCATTGCAGGAATTGCTGATGAAAAATTGGGTAGTAAGGTCGTCCTCCTTGTTGAAGGTTCAGAATTAAAAGAGGATGAGCTTGGTGTGATGTATAAAAAATCAGGATTATCGGATTATGAAGTTCCAAAGCAGGTTTTTACTGTAAGCCGTTTTCCGGAAACAGCAACCGGAAAAATTATCAGGGAGAAGGCAGTGAAAATGATCCTTACACTGTGACAAATTATTTTAACGAATCAGTGTCATAAAAATCAAAAAACAATTGACTTTTAAAAACCGTTAATATTTCTTTGCGTCACTTTGAGCTACTTAGAGGAACTTTGTGCAATAGCTATTTCACAAAGAAACACAGAGAAGACACTGAGTTTCACAGAGAAATAAAAAATAATTATGTGTATTGCACTGATTAGTTACAAATTTAACAGCAACCTACCCATTTCTGACGCCTTTCCTTTACTACTAGCAATCCCAATGGACAATCTCTTTCCCCAGCCCTGATATTCAAAATCGTCTTTTATATTGTGCCGGAATTAATGACCCCCGGTTTACTCAGAATATTCCGATCGGAATAATTCATTAATTTTGTCATTTGACAATTGCATAATCTGAGGAAAGCGTAACATCGAATGAAGAAAGCACGGAAAAAGTCGAAAGAAAACAATTTTCAGGAACCGGAAGCTGGTTACGGTCATCGTGAGCCCTCCTCCGGTTCCGACAAGATTTCTTTTGCTTCATTTGACGATGACCGGGATGAAACCCGTCGTTACAACGCATCCCTTAGTCCTGAAGAGCGTCTGCACAACCTTTATGAACTTATTTGCATTTCGTATGGATTGAATACCGACGAACTGCGAAACCCGAAACTTGATAACCGCATCATAATCGAGGACCCGGATGAACATTTTTCTTGATTCACATAAAATCCTGCTTGAAAATCTTATCAAAGCCGATGTAAAATTCATTATTATCGGAGGATTTGCTGTGAATTATTATGGATACAGCCGCACGACAGGTGACCTGGATCTGTGGATAAAACCGGATAATAAAAACCGTGATAAGCTGGCCGGAGTCCTCGAAAAATCAGGGTTTAACAAGAAGGACCTGAAAATCATCCGACAAACAAATTTTGAACAGGTTTTTGTATTTCATATCTGGGAAAAACCTTTTCAGATTGATTTTCTGACCCGGGTATCAGGCGTTGATTTTAACCGGGCTGACAAAGCGAAAATCATTGTAAGCATCCAGGGGCTTGACCTGCCAATGATCAGTTTTGAACATCTGATTTTGTCAAAAATGACGACAAACCGATTGCGTGATAAGGCGGATATTGAGGAGCTTCAAAAAATATCACAAGGCAAAAGAAAAGGTCACTAATCAGTCCCCTGTAAAATCCCCATCCTTTTTGATAAAAAATTCAGCGTTGAATGAATTTGGATATACAGACTCCCTTTCACGATTCTTTTCATTTTCTTTTGCTCCTATCGGATATTTAGATTATTCACAAATAGCCTTCAACTTGCTTCGCTTTTTTTATCTTTGCATTTTCTTGTTTAAAATCAATGAACTATGAATAAAAATAACTTTTGCGTTATCATGGCAGGAGGGATCGGTGCACGGTTCTGGCCCATGAGCCGGACATCCCGCCCCAAACAATTCATTGATATTTTAGGTACCGGCAAAACGCTTATCCAGCAAACGTTTGAACGTTTTCTTAAAATTTGTCCTGTTGAAAATATTTATATTGTCACCAACGAGCTTTACAAAGAAATGGTTCTGAAACAACTGAAAGATTTAACACCCGGCCAGGTGCTGTGTGAACCGATGCGCAGGAATACGGCTCCTGCAATTGCCTTTGCAGCTTATAAAATCAGAAATATAAATCCGGATGCCCGTCTTATTGTTGCCCCATCCGATCATATTATTTTACAGGAAAATATCTTTACGGACGCAATTCAATCCACACTGAATGCAGCTTCCAAAAATGAATGGCTGTTAACGTTGGGCATTACACCTTCACGTCCTGATACCGGGTATGGTTACATTCAGTTTTGTGATACCCACCCTTTTTTGGAAGATGAACGGATAAGGAAAGTCAAAACATTTACAGAAAAACCGGATGCAGAACTTGCAAAAACATTTCTCGAAAGTGGCGACTTTCTGTGGAACTCCGGAATATTTGTCTGGTCGCTGCAGAGTATTTTAAATGCATTCGAAAAATACCTTCCCGAAGTTGATTCTCTTTTCAGGGAAGGAGAAGGAGTTTATGGTACTTCGGGTGAAGCGGAATTCATCAACCGAACCTATTCCGTATGCCGGAATATTTCGATCGATTACGGGATCATGGAAAAGGCAAACAACGTATATGTGCTGGCAACGGACTTTGGCTGGTCCGATCTGGGAACCTGGGGTTCATTGTTTGATACCCGCCCAAAGGATGAGAAAAACAATGCCATCATTGGAAAACATGTCATGACGTTTGATTCACAAAACTGCATCATTAATATGCCGCACGAAAAGCTCGTTGTTCTGCAGGGGTTAAACGATTATATTGTGGTGGAAGATGAAGGGATATTGCTGATTTGCCCTAAACAGGACGAGCAGAATATCCGTGAGATCGTGAATACAGTGAAAATAGAAAAGGGCGATAAATTCGTTTAGCCATTATCCATCATGTTAACCTTCAGTAGACATCAGAACTTTATTTACTCTGAGATTTGATGACCAGTCAAATTTATGCAAATTTTATTCTCAGGCTTGGTTGTTGCCAATTATCTTCTTTTTTACAGTGGGCTTGCATCCTTCCTTCAGACTTGAATCCACGATAGGCAAATTCTTTGACCTGATCAAGGTAAGTATCCCAAACAGGATTGTATTGCGGATCGGTTTTATCCATCCATTTTTCAACCGGAATTTTCGACGATTGTTTGAAGATGAAATCTGTAAGTGTGTAGCGGTACCTTCCTTCTTTAAATTCAAGTGTGAATTCATACTGAATGACACCTGCATCGGTCTTAAGTCCCGTTTCATCTGTATTGTAAAACTTGAACCGGTGAAGACCCTTAATGGTACCTGATTCCGGATCACGGGTTTTTGTCACATCAACGGGGTTTTTATAATAATCATTGATCCATTCAATAGCCCGGTTAAAAAATTCCTGCTTTGTTCCCTTTTCCTGGACTACTTCCTGGTAGGTGATGAGGTTCGTTTCTTTATCAACAGGAAGGTCTTTCGATTGTGCTCCTGATTGGTAAATGGTAATGAATAAAAACAAAAGAGTGGATAGCGTTTTAACGAATGATGTCATGTATGATAAGTTTATCGGATAACGAAAAATAAAATGAAATCATATTTACAAATTAAAAAACCCCCATCCTGAAATTGGAAAGGGGTTTTATAATATTAGGGTGAATCAAATTCTTAGTACATTCCACCCATTCCGCCCATACCTCCCGGAGGCATTGGGGGCATGCTTTCTTTTTCTTCCTTATGTTCAACAACTACACATTCGGTAGTGAGCAACATACCTGCGATAGACGCTGCATTTTCAAGTGCAACGCGGGCTACCTTTGTAGGATCGATAACACCTGATTTAAACAGGTTTTCGTACTTGTCGGTTCTTGCATTGTAACCAAAATCGCCTTTTCCTTCTTTTACTTTCTGAACAACAACCGAACCCTCCATGCCGGCATTTTCAACGATCTGACGCATAGGTTCTTCCAATGCCCTGCGAATAATCTGAATTCCGGTATCTTCATCTTCGTTGTCACCTTTAATTTTGGAGAGCGAATCAATAGCCCTTAGGTAGCCAACGCCACCACCCGGTATAATTCCTTCTTCAATAGCTGCCCTGGTTGCATTTAAAGCATCGTCGAACCTGTCTTTCCGTTCTTTCATCTCCACTTCACTTGCAGCTCCGACGTAAATTACAGCAACTCCACCGGCTAATTTGGCCAGTCTTTCCTGCAACTTTTCCTTATCGTAATCAGAAGTAGTAGTTTCAATCTGTGCTTTGATCTGGTTGATCCTTGCTTTTATGTCTTCCTTTTTACCTTTTCCGCTTACGATAGTCGTATTATCCTTATCAGTAGTTACTTTTTCTGCACTACCAAGGTTATCAAGAGAAGTATCTTCGAGCTTGTAGCCCTTTTCTTCAGAAATAACGGTTCCGCCGGTAATGATGGCAATGTCTTCAAGCATTTCTTTTCTTCTGTCACCAAAACCAGGTGCTTTAACGGCCACTACCTTCAGACCGCCTCTTAATTTATTAACAACCAGTGTTGCCAATGCTTCTGTTTCAACATCTTCGGAGACGATAAACAAGGGACGTCCTGTCTGAACAACTTTTTCAAGGATCGGGAGAAGGTCCTTCATCACAGAAATCTTCTTATCATGGATCAGAATGTAAGGATTTTCGTAAACCGCTTCCATTTTTTCAGCATCCGTTACAAAATACGGAGAAATATAGCCTCTGTCGAATTGCATACCTTCAACTACATCCACATAGGTTTCTATACCTTTTGCTTCTTCAATGGTGATAACACCGTCCTTTTTAACCTTGCTCATTGCTTCAGCAATGCGACTTCCAATCGTGCTGTCATTGTTGGCTGCAACAGTTGCAACCTGCTCAACTTTTTCACCATTGTCGCTAATTTGTTTGGTTTGTGCTTTAAGTGATTTGATAACCTGAACAACGGCTTTTTCAATGCCTCGTTTCAGGTCCATCGGATTTGCTCCTGCGGTTACGTTTTTCAACCCGGTTGCAACTATTGACTGGGCTAGCACAGTTGCTGTTGTGGTTCCGTCACCTGCAATGTCATTTGTTTTTGAAGCCACTTCCTTCACCATTTGGGCTCCCATGTTTTCTGTTTTATCAGCCAATTCAATTTCCTTGGCTACGGTTACACCATCTTTTGTAATGGTAGGAGCGCCAAAAGATTTATCAAGGATCACATTGCGTCCTTTTGGTCCTAAGGTCACTTTAACGGCATTTGATAATTTATCAACACCTTCCTTTAAAGATTCTCTTGCTTTTAGATCGAAAATAATGTCTTTTGCCATTTTTATTTGATTTTTAATTAATTACACAATATTTTTTTAGATAATAGCATAAATATCCGATTCTTTCATGATGAGGTAATTTTTACCTTCGTATGAAATCTCGGTACCCGAATATTTACCATAAAGAACAACATCACTAACTTTAACCGTCATTTTCTGATCGGTGGTTCCTGGTCCTACCGCTACTACGGTGCCCCTTTGTGGTTTTTCCTTTGCAGTATCAGGAATGATGATTCCGCCTGCTGTTTTTTCTTCTGCTGATGCAGGTTCAATCAAAACGCGATCTGCTAATGGTTTGATTTTAATTTTTGCCATAATCTTTTACGTTATTTGTTATTAATATTATAATTACGAGTTGGTAATCGGGATTGACATATTTTATGCCAAATACATTGAGTCAGACACTTTGTAATTTTGTAACGCGGATAATGATAAACAGGAACTGTCTAAAACAGCCGGAACTCAATGCAATTTCTATGTTTCAGAAGGTTAACATGAAAATAATGATAGTGTCAGGAATTCCAGTAACGGATATCTATAAATAAAAAGTGTCAGAATATTTGATGACATTCTGACACGTGGAGTATTTCTTTATGTTCTGTTATTTCTGGGTACTGTCACCTTCTCCGGGAGGAGGAGTAAAATCCTGTACAGGTTGCGAACTCGGTAAATCTTTATACAATTCCTGCAATTCCGTATCAGTGCTCTGAACCTTGGCACCCCGTGGAATGACAAATATCGAAAACAAGCTTAATACTAAAAGAATTAATGCAAGTGTCCAGGTTGATTTTTCAAGGAAATCAGCTGTTTTTCTGACACCCATGAACTGGTTGGACGATGAAAAATTAGAAGCCAGACCTCCACCTTTTGAACTCTGAACCAAAACAATTAGTGCAAGAAGTACACAGGTTACAATAATCAAAATCGCTATTACAATATAAGCACCCATTTTATTTTAACTTTATCTGTTATTTAATTTCTTTTTGAATTTTCTCAATTTGGGCGGCAAAATAACTACTTTTTTTCGGATAAAGCAAACTTAATTTTTTATACGTCTTGATCGCTTTGGCGAGGTTTCCCTGTTTGTAATAGATATCTGCCAGCGTTTCGGTCACGATTTCTTCATTATCGATAAGGCTTTGTTTGGCAAAATCAACAGGATCGAAAAATTCAGCTTTATTTTTTGGACTGATTTTCGGCTCTTCCTGAATAAATTTGTCAATCAGTGCCTCCTTGGCAGCCATCTTATTTTCTTTGCCCTGAGAATCTGTCAAATGATCCAATGAATATTCGCTAACCAATAGTTGATCCAATGGATCAGACAGAAATCCGGTTTTTTTCTTTGATTCTTTTCTTTCTACCAGCTTTTCAAGATTTTCAGCAATATTTTTCAGGGTCGAAAATTGCTGTTCAGCCACTTCATTTTGAGAAACCCGGATGAGTAAAGCATTTACCTCTCCCTGCAACAAGTTCAGAAGGTCCGCTACATGATGGTCAGAATAATCTGAAGAATTCTTTGACTTTTCATCCTTTACGCCGATCTCCCCATAACTATTTTCTGATGCCGGTGCAGAGGCAACTTGTTTATGATCAAATCCATGCTTTAGTGTGTTCAATAACTGTTTAAGTAACCTTCGATCCGATGCATAGGCAGAAGCTGTCTTTAACTGGTTACCGAACTTTATATTATTTTCTTTGTATAAACTCAGGGTTAATAAAACATCAGCGCTCTGGCAATACGGATATTCCTTCACCAGACTTTCAAGCTGGTAGGTACTTTCTGAGTCCAGAATTTCAGGAGATTTTATATAATCGATAAATTGCTGCTGGTTCATTATCCGCTAATATTTACCAGTTGACGACGGCTTTATTAAAAACATCCTCCACAAGCATTTGATTGATCTCGTCAATAAGCTGTCCCTGCACATCTTGCAGATTCTGGGTGCTCGAATAATCAGAATATCTTGAAAACGTATTTTCAAAGCTCATCTTATCATCAATGGTATTGGTATATGTTACTGCTATTTTAATTGTCAGCCTGTTCAATGCGGCTTGATCGTTCCCTTGTATAGCAACCGGTGTGGTATTATAATCAGTGATCGAGCCTTCAAGTATCAGGTCGCCACCTGTATTTACCAACATCAGGTTTGTTTCGGATGAAAATTTATCACGAAGGGCATCTGTCAGCTTCTGGCTAAGACTTGGGTCAACAAGCTTGGCATTGTTTGGGAAATACTTAATGTTTATTGTTTTTACTTCGGGAGGAATGGATGCGCCGGTAAAGGAATAATTTACTTTGCAACCTGCCAGCGCAACAACTAACGATAAAATTAGCAGCAGCCCACCTATTTTATAATTTGATTTCAATCAATCCGGGTTATGAGATATCGTATTCTTTAATTTTACGGTATAATGTGCGCTCCGATATTCCCAGCTCTCTGGCGGCATTTTTCCGCTTGCCTTTATGTCTGTTTAAGGCTTTTTTTATGAGATCAATTTCTTTTTCCTGAATAGAAAGTGATTCTTCTATCACTTCCGATTCCTGAATGGGTTCCTCATTGTTATCAGAATTCGGTTGATGGAGAAACATTTCGTGATCGACTCCAACATTAGGGTCCTCCCTTTCGTTGTACAATTTTTTGATTAGCTGAGCACTGCTTTGCTGCAGCCCTTCAGATACATCCTCCTTTTGCAGGATTTCGCCCACCACTTTTTTCAAATCCGAAATATCCTTTCTCATGTCAAAAAGTACTTTATACAGCAAATCCCGCTCCGAAATCTCTTTTTTTTCATCTTCTCTTCTGTAAAGTACGGGTAAATCCCTGTACTGGCTTAACGGTAAATATTTGGTTAAAATCTGTGCTGTTATATCCCTTGCATTCTCGATAATCGAAATTTGTTCGGTAATGTTTTTCAGTTGTCTTATATTTCCGTGCCAGCGATAACCTACCAGCAATTTAACAGCTTCAGGATCGAGCTGAAGAACAGGCATCCGGTATTTTTCAGCAAAGTCGGCTGCAAATTTCCGGAACAGCAAATAAATGTCTTCTTTCCTGTCTTTTAAAGGCGGTACATTGATAGGAACTGTATTTAACCGGTAATACAAATCTTCACGGAATTTCCCCTGGTTTATGGCCTGCGTAAGGTCAACATTCGAAGCGGCAACCACCCGCACATTTGTCTTGATGACTTTGGAAGACCCGACTTTAAAAAACTCGCCGGTTTCAAGAACGCGTAACAGCCTGACTTGCGTTGACAAAGGCAGTTCGGCAACTTCGTCCAGAAAAATAGTGCCTCCGTTTACAACCTCGAAATAACCTTTCCTGGCTTCGTGTGCCCCTGTGAACGATCCTTTTTCATGCCCAAACAATTCGGAATCGATGGTTCCTTCTGGTATGGCACCGCAGTTTACAGCGATGTAAGGACCGTGCTTACGGGCGCTCAACTGGTGAATGATCTGCGGAAATACCTCTTTCCCCACGCCGCTTTCACCTGTTATTAAAACAGTAAGATCGGTAGGCGCCACCTGCCGTGCTATATCGATTGCCCTATCGAGCAGGGGAGAAGTCCCGATAATCCCAAACCGTTGTTTTATTGCCAGTATCTCCATGTGGTCGTATCGCTGATTACAGGTGCAAAATTAGAAAAAAATCTGCAAAAATGTCTTAAATATTGTTAATGGTTCATGAACATGTGCTGATTTGACATATTATGATACTCAATTATTAATAAAGGAGAAGAAGAAACCAACAAACAAGATGGAGTTTTATTCGTGAAACTCAGTTTTCTAAAACGTAATCTTAATAATGCAGCCGGGTTGTAGTAGATTGAAATTTTCACCGTAATACCTTAACACCTCAACCAGTAGAGTAGTTCATATCGTTTTGAAGAATAAAAAAACCCGATCTCATATTTGCAGGAGAAAGGGTTTTCAAAGAATGGAATTCCTTTATATATTGTTTTTTACTTCCTTTTTGATCCGTTGAAGATGACCACGTCCAAGTGCTTTCACTTCACAACCCAACTCGAAATACCGTTTGATCTTGTCGTCGGTAAGGATTCCAAACGCATCGATAACGGCGATCGGGCCACCGGCCCATTTCACAATATCATCCGGTTTCAGGCCCAGGTAGTCTTTATGTGGAACGGCAAGGATCAAGGCTTCAACACTTTTCAGCGCTTTACGGAGATCTTTCTGAACCTTGATATTTTTCAAATCTTCCTGGTTACGGAAAAACCTGCTCCAGCTGTGATCCGGTTCTTCTTCCTGGTTAATAAATTCGTACCAGTGATCGACATACGGATCATGCACCCGCATTTCGGCGCCCATTTCCGTTAGCTTTCTTACAACCATTTCACTTCCACTGTATCGCGTATCGCCCACATCCTGCCGGTAGCTGGCTCCGCAGATAAGCACATCAGAACCGGCAATGTACCTGCCCATGTTGCGCAGCGCATCGCGGGTAAGTTCGGCCACATGAAGACCACGGGTATCATTAATGTCGATCGCCGTCGGTGTGATTTTGAAAACTTCGTCACCATCTTCAAACCCCAGAATGTGGCGGTAAGCCCAATAGCCCAATCCGCCGTCTTTCGGCAGGCAATAGCCACCGATACCGGGTCCCGGAAAAATCATGTTGCTGTGCGTCGGCCGCATTTTGATGGCATTGATCACTTTGATAAGATCAACACCGTTACGTTCGGAAAAAAGGCTCCATTCATTCAGGAAAGCGAGGATGGTTGCCCGGTATGAATTCTCAACAATTTTCGTTGTTTCCGACTCTATAGGCCGATCCATCACAGTAAGAGGGAATTTTTTTGTGTTCAGCACCTCATGAAGGAATTTCTCCACTTTATCTCTTGCTTCTTTGTTGCAGCCTGAGCAAACGCGCCAGAAATCACGAATGGAAGAAACATATTCTTTTCCCGGCATCACGCGCTCAAAACTGTGAGAAAGCAGGGGTGTTTCTTTAAGTCCGCGCTTTGCAAATGCTTTTTTCAGGATCGGCCAGGCAACAAATTCTGTCGTTCCCGGTGCGACGGTTGTTTCAATCAAAACCAGTGCATGAGGCGGAATGGTTTCTCCGATTGTTTTCATCGAAGCCTCCAGTGCTGCCATATCGGTTTCTCCCGTCACCATCATACCCAAATCCTGTTTTGCATAATCACATTGCACATCAACAACAACAACATCCGCGAGATTTAAACAATCGGGATTATAGGTAGCCACAAATGTTTTTGACTTATTTACAGTTCGTGCGATCAGTTCATCTACCTCAGGATCTTCCGCTTTTACTGGGGATTCTCCACGGTTTACCAGTGGAATTTTCCAGAAACTGCGGTAACTCGGGCGCTGATAGCCAATCACGAATTTGGAGTTTTTTCCTTTTTTATCTTTTGTATCGGCAACGATGGCTGCCATCACCACCCCGACAAATCCCAGTCCCATTACAACGACGATTTCTTTTCCATCGGCTTTCGCCTTTTTGGCTAGTTTTTCAATCCGTTTATATTCACCCGGATAATCTTCTTTATTAGGAAGAGGAAAGGATTCTCCTTCCGGGCTTACCGCGAATTGCTTGTTCTTTTTTTCCATATTATTTTATTTAAGTTCATTATTGTTGGTTTATATCCAGCCCTTTAGTCTGTAATAGCCGAGGGCCACGAATTCTCTCATTATTTTTAACTCATATTCAAGGTGTTGCCAGAATTGGTATCGTATCTGAATATTATCGCCAATACCGGGCAAAAACCTGTAGCGTCCACCCAAATCTTCATCATCAAAATTAAGGTTAAAATCAATTGATTTTTCAAAAGCCGGAAAACCCGCAACATTTTCAAATCCTGCTTTTTCAAACGACAAGATCGCCCTGCGCATATGATCAGGTGAAGTCACAATCAGTAAAGGTGTTATTAAAACCGGCATTTCTCTTTTTATTTCGAGAACCTGGTAACGTGTATTTGTACCTCTGTTTTCGATGCCAATTCTATTTTCATCAATTCCCCTGATCTCCAGTTCCTTTATCATCAGATTCAGTGAACTTTTTTTGTCTGCCGTATCGCCGGGCAGGGCAATAATAATTTTTGCATCAGGGAACTTCATGGCAGCCTTTGCTGCATAATAGGTTCGCATCAATCCGGAATTTCCAGGGATAGCACTACCTCCTAATACGACTATGTATGACGGTGTCAAATCTTCCTGACCGGCAGAAGTCCCCAGCCAGTAATATCCCCAAAACGGAAGACTGGTGAAACTGAGTATCAGCATTAATAGGCTAACAATACCCATAAAATAAATAAGGCACTTTGCCAGTTTTCGCAGCCAGGATAACCCTTTTTTAATATATACCCTTGTTGAAAAATTGCATTGTTACCGGTTTTGGTTTACCGGATGACTGCATTCATTTTATCCCTGTATGCATTCATCAGCTTTTCCATTGTTTTGTCGATCACTTTGTCGGTCAGTGTTTTTTCTTTATCCAGTAATGTAAAGCTGACTGCATATGATTTTTTTCCAGGTTCAATATTTTTCCCTTCGTAAACATCGAAGAGGTTAACCCGTTTCAGCAACTTATTCTCTGCCTGGAATGCCAGTTTTTTAATTTCATCAAAGGTGATGGAACTTTCCAGGAGCAAAGCAAGGTCACGTCTAACTTCCGGAAACTTCGGTATAGGCTGATACTGAATCGTTGTTTCTGCCGCTTTTTCAAAAATGCGTTCCCAGTTAAAATCTGCAAAATAAACAGGTTGCTTTATGCCGAACTCAGCTAAAATGGATTTTGAAAGTTCACCCAATTCCAGCAGTATTCCATTTTTGTTAAAATAGATCAAACCGTTTGAGAAATGAGATTTGTCTGTTTTTTTAAATTCAAATGAATCGATGTCAATCCCGGTTTTCCTGAGAAGGTTCACACAAAAAGCTTTCAGAAAGGAGAAATCGACCGGTTTGTCCTGTGTATACCAGCTTTCTGTTTCTTTCCTTCCTGTCACAAACAATGCGAGATGATTCACCTCGCTGTATTTTTCCATTACATCCCCGGCTTTTTCATTCGCAACCGAATAAACCTTACCAAACTCGAATAGTTTCATGTCATTGATTTTCCGGTTCAAATTATAAAGTATGCTTTCAAGCCCTCCAAACAAAAGCGTTTGTCGCATGACATTGAGGTCGCGGCTAAGTGGATTCAGAATTTTAACCGAATTTTTTTCATCAAAATCCGGATGAGTTTCATAGAGGGTTGATTTTGTCAGCGAATTATTCATGATTTCATTGAAACCGTTATTGCTGAGATAACCCATGATCACATTCCGGTTTTTTTCAGGATCCGGCTTTTGTGAGTGTGAAATGGAAGAATTTTGTTTAAGCGGAATTTCAATATTGTTGTAGCCGTAAATCCTCAGGATCTCTTCAATTACATCGGCTTCCCTTGTAACTTCAACACGGTAAGAAGGTACCCTGACACTAAGCCCGGATTCATTTTCTTCAAGAATTTCAAATTCGAGCGATTGGAGAATGTTTTTTATCAGGTCACGATCCAGCGTTTTCCCGATCAGCCGGTTGATATTTTTCCAGGAAACAGGAATCACCATTTTTTCGATAGGCCTGGGATACACATCTTTAATTTCAGAAGAAATTGTTCCTCCTGCTATTTCTCTGATTAACATGGCGGCTCTTTTCAGGGCATACAAAATCATTCCGGGATCAACACCCCGCTCGAAACGGAATGAAGCATCCGTTTGCAAATCATGGTATTTGGAAGTTTTACGAATATGAACCGGATCAAAATAAGCAGATTCAAGAAAGATATTTTTAGTTTTTTCAGTAACACCCGATTTGATCCCGCCGAAAACACCGCCAATGCACATTCCTTCAACCGTATTACAGATCATCAGATCGTTACCGGTCAGTTCCCGTTCGGTTTCATCGAGTGTGATGAATTTCGAACCTTTCGGGAGTTTTTTTACGATTACTTTATTACCGGTAATTTCATCCGCATTGAAAGCATGCAGGGGCTGACCGGTTTCATGTAATACAAAGTTTGTAATATCGACAATGTTATTTATTGGACGGAGACCAATGGCATTCAGTCGGTTTTTAAGCCATTGCGGCGATTCCTTAACCGTGACGCCTGCAATAGTCACACCTGAATAACGCGGACATGCAATAGAATCTTCAACGATAACTTCGATATCGAGGCTGGAATTATCAATTTTGAAATGGTCGACAGATGGAATTGTCAGAGCTGGTTTTTGGGTTTGTTTATTAATGAAAGCAATTGTATTTAAAACAGCCATAATATCCCTGGCTACGCCAATATGCGACATGGCATCGGTACGGTTGGGTGTCAGTCCGATTTCAAATACAAAATCGTCTTCGACTTTGAAATAATCTTTGGCCGGAGTACCCACTTTGACAGCCGGATCAAGAACCATGATTCCGGCATGGGATGTTCCCAACCCAATTTCGTCTTCGGCACAGATCATTCCTTCCGAATCTTCACCGCGGATTTTCGCCTTTTTAATTACAAAGGATTCATCTCCAGAATAAAGCGTGGTTCCAACAAGCGCTACAACGACCTTCTGACCAGCAGCTACATTGGGTGCTCCGCAGACAATGGGTAAACTATGACCTTTGCCTACATCGACGGTAGTCAGGCTGAGTTTATCTGCCCCCGGATGTTTGGTACAGGTGATTACTTCCCCGATCACAAGGCCTTCCAGTCCTCCTTTTGCGGATTGCCATGCTTCCAGGCTTTCCACTTCGAGTCCGCAATCGGTAAGTAAAAGTGACAATTCATTTGGTGAAAGCTCAAAATCAAGATATTGTTTCAGCCAGTTGTACGAAATTTTCATTTAATACCAGTTTTTTTAATGAAAGATGCAAAGGTATGATATTATGAAGATATTCAGGTTCGGTCTGATTGACAAATAAACAAACAGTTTTATAAATCTTATTTAATCCACCCGAAAGGGATCGGCAAAATTTAATTTGATTAAAATCATCTTACACATTTGTATCTGATTTAAGCAATTTTTTTATATTTACCTGCGAATAATAATTAAACCCAGGCAAATAATAATTTACTTCATAATTTAGTAATCCAGTCACTAATTTAGAGGATTTGAACAAAGAGGAAAAAAATTAAAACCAACATTTTAGAAAACAAGAATACCATGAACGCATCTAAAAAAGTATCAAAGAACCGCTTCAGCGATAACGTTGTTAAGACAACAGGAATTTGTTTGCTTTATAGGAAAATATGTTTAATCTCAGAAATTTGTATCTTTCTGTTATTAATCAGCGGCTCTGCAATTGCGCAAGCACCGGATACGTTGTGGATGAAAATTTTTGGGAAAAATTTACAGGATAGCCGTGCTTATTCTGTTAAACAAACCAATGACGAAGGCTTTATCATTACCGGATACACCGATGCTTACGGTGCAGGTGGCCACGATGTCTGGCTGATCAGGACAGATTCCGAGGGTGATACTCTGTGGACAAAAACATACGGTGGAACTTTATGGGACGAGGGTAGATGCGTTCAGCAGACCGATGATGATGGTTATATCATTGCCGGTTATACCAAATCATTTGGCAACGGGGGCGGCAGTGCTGACGTATGGCTAATTAAGACCAGCGCAACTGGTGATACGCTTTGGACAAAAACCTACGGTATTTTTTCGAATGATTATGCTTATTCCGTTCAACAAACCATCGATGGCGGTTATATTCTGTGTGGAGAAACAAATAATATCGGCACCGGAAGTAACGTATATCTGATTAAAACCAATGCAGAAGGCGACTCAATTTGGTCAAAATCCTATGGTGGAATTACCCACGAGGCGGGCTATTCCGTTCAGCAGACCGATGATGACGGCTACATCATTACCGGAGTGGCCCTGGAAGGCATTTCTAATCTTAACAGAAATGTATGGTTAATAAAAACTAACCCCAATGGCGATACACTATGGACTAAAGTTATAGGAACTTATATGCATGATGACTGGAGCCATTGCGTTCAACAGACGGAGGACGGCGGCTATGTTATCGTCGGAGAGACCACTTCTTTCGGAGCCGGCGGTTATGATATCTGGTTGATTAAGACCAACCCTGCAGGTGACACGCTTTGGACAAAGACTTTTGGAGGAAGTACGGATGACTATGGCTATTCTGTTCAGCAGACCTCAGATGAAGGTTATATTGTCACGGGTTATACTGAATCTTTCGGTGCAGGCAATTTTGACCTTTGGCTATTAAAGACTGATAGCTCCGGAGATACCCTGTGGACCAAAACTTTAGGAGGTATTCAGGCTGATTATGGCTATTCCGTTCAGCAAACTATGGATGGGGGCTACATAGTCACCGGAGTTACGTTGTCTTATGGCTTGGGTGCCAATAAAATCTGGCTTATCGGAATCGCTTCAGGAACAACTGCCATTGAAGAAAATACGGAGGCGGATTTTGAAGTTTATCCGAATCCAACCAACGGTAAATTTTACGTTTCAAGTACCGGGTTTCACGTTGACATAAATAAGGTTGAATTAGTTGATATGTTTGGGAAAGTTGTGAAATCATTTTCCGGAAATTTTAATGCTGAAAATATGGAATTCGATGTAAGCGATTTGTCAGCTGGAGTCTATTTCCTGCATATTCTGTCAGGGAATCAATCTGCCACGGAAAAGTTCATCATTCAAAATTAAAATTTGATTCGTTAATCCGGAAGATTCATAGTAGGATTTGAAGAAGTATTGTTGTTTTATACAATTGTAATTTTCTTAACTAATTAAACTCCAGTTCGGCTTATTTTTATTAATATAATTGAGTTGTCTGGCAATAGGTGAATTCTTTTCCAATTCAAGATGAGGATCTTCTTCAAGAACCCCGATGGCCACTTTCCGGGCATATTTCAGGATTTTTTCATCTTTGATAATATCGGCGATTTTCAAATCAAGAATACCGCTTTGCTGTGTACCTTCCAAATCACCCGGTCCCCGAAATTTTAAATCCACTTCGGCGATTTCAAAGCCATCGGTAGTTCTTACCATAGTTTTTATCCGTGTCCTTGCTTCAGTAGTCAATTCGTATTTCGTCATCAATATACAATAGGACTGATCTGCACCCCTCCCCACTCTTCCGCGTAACTGGTGCAACTGCGATAAGCCGAAACGTTCCGCATTTTCGATCACCATCACCGAAGCATTTGGAACATCCACACCCACCTCAATTACTGTGGTGGAAACCATGATCTGTGTTTCACCTTTTACAAATCGCTGCATTTCAAATTCCTTGTCTTTAGCCTTCATCTGTCCGTGCACAATGCTTACCGCGTAATCTGGCAACGGAAAAGCACGGGAGATGCTTTCATAACCATCCATTGAGATCTTTCAGATCGAGTTTTTCCGATTCATTGATCAGCGGATATACCACATAAACCTGGCGACCTGCTTCGATTTGCTTTCTCATAAATCCAAATACTTTCAGCCGGTCCTTGTCATAAAAATGGATGGTCTTGATTGATTTTCTTCCGGGGGGAAGTTCGTCGATTACCGAAACCTCCAGATCGCCATAAAGTGTCATTGCCAGCGTTCTGGGAATAGGGGTTGCTGTCATTACCAGTATATGCGGCGGAATCACATTTTTTTTCCAGAGCCTGGCACGTTGCGCTACACCGAATCGGTGCTGTTCATCGATAACGACAAGTCCAAGGTTGCTGAACTGAACGCTATCTTCTATCAGTGCATGCGTCCCGATCAGGATATGAAGCTCTCCGCTTTGCAACAAAGAATGGAGTTCTTTTCGTTGTTTGGCTGCGGTTGACCCTGTCAGCAAGTTGACCTGGATATTCAATCCTTCAACCATTTTTGAAATGGTTTTGTAATGCTGGGCAGCAAGAATTTCAGTGGGGGCCATCAGGCAGGCCTGATAACCATTGTCCATTGCAATCAGCATTGACATCAGTGCAACCAGGGTTTTTCCGCTTCCCACATCGCCCTGCAACAATCGGTTCATTTGGTTTCCTGAACCTACATCTGCCCTGATTTCTTTCATCACTTTTTTTTGTGCATTTGTAAGCTCGAACGGAAGGTTATGATGATAAAAATCGTTAAAATAGGATCCTACTACTGTGAACGTATGCCCCTTAAATCTTTCTGTTCTCAGGAGTTTAAGAATGAGTAAACGAAGCTGGATGAAAAACAACTCTTCAAATTTCAGGCGGGCCCGGGCCCGGTCAAGTACATGCTGATCCTGGGGGAAGTGAATGTTGATCAATGCTTCTTCCCGCGAAATTAATTTCAACTCATTCAAAATAGTTTCAGTAAGAATTTCCGGAATGATGCCTTTAATCCGTTGGATGAGGTTCCGCATTATTTTGCTGATTCCTTTACTGTCGAGCCCTTTGGCTTTCAGTTTTTCTGTAGAAGGATAAAACGGCTGCAGCTGTTCACCCAGATCAAATTTCTCAGAAGAAATGGGTTCAATTTCAGGATGCGGGAAATTGTATTTGTTATTGAAAAGAGTTGGTTTGCCAAATACCACATATTCCTCTCCGGACTTTAGTTTATCCAGGATCCATTTTATCCCTTTAAACCAAACGAGCTCTGTTTCTCCTGTTTCATCCTGAAAAGTAGCTATCAGTCGTTCCGATCGCAGCTTGCCTGTTTTTTGAAGGCGGGTTATTTTCCCTTTGATCTGAACATAAGAAGTATCGCTTTGAATTTCACGAATTGGGTAGAATTTGCTTCGGTCGACATAACGGAAAGGAAAATGGTACAGCAAGTGATAGAAGGTAAAAATGCTCAATTCTTTTTTCAGCACTTCCGCTCTCGCCGGACCCACACCTTTCAGGTATTCAATGGGTGTGTCGAGAATGTCAGTAGCTTTCATCTGATGGAAACGATTTCAACAAAATTAGGGATTTACCAAAGGCAAGCCAAAAAAAAACTCCCCCGAAAAAGGAGGAGTTTAAAAATATTTTTAAATGAATCAGAATTCCCACATATCCTGCTGGAATTCGAAAAGCTCATTTTTAATCCGTTCAGCTTCGAGGAGTGCATCCATTCCCGAAGAATACTCTGTGATTTCCCGGTCGTATACGTTTTCTTCTTTATAAATGTAACTGGCGAACATTCGCATCCAGAACAATTCGTCGTAAGTTCTTTTTTCAGCAGTATTTTTTCGGTTGAAAACCTGGGCCTGGGCAAATACCGGTCTTGCTTCCGGAAAATAAATCCAGAACATATTTTCAAGCGCCATAAAATTACCGTTATCATCATACACATTCCTAACCGGACATATACCGAGGATACGTACATCCATTTGGGAGCGCTGTTTATCAAAAAACCACACTTCCTTAATTTTTATTCGCTGAACCTCAGATGGGTCCAATTCCTCCTTTACCACGTCGTAACTCAGGATCCTGTCTGGATTATTTGGATCAACAACAGGTACGGTGTCGATCCGCGTGAATTTATTTTCTATTTCCTGATAAGTCATCGGAACAAGAAACTGATCGTCTTTTGTAGGATCATAAGCTGTGATGGTTCCTTCCCTTATGGCATCCATAATAACCGTCATCAGGTTTTTCCAGCCTTTCTGAGGAGTCTCGGGATAATAAAAAGGCAGGTTCATTTTCTGCCGAAGATCCATAATCCTCCAGATTTTTTTCTGCCATACCACGTCAGCTTCTCTGACAGGAGTATAGGGTATAGGCTTTTTATCGGGAAGTTGAATCTCGTCATAAATCCCGTCCCTTGGGCTGTCAAGAATCTGAGCAGTGATAATGGTATTCATTCCGAGGAATAAACCAATTATTAACAGGAAGCTCGATGTTGTTTTCATAATGACCTCCACCTAATTTATTTGGATGTTTATTGATTCAATTTTACGCGGACCTTCTGGTCCCTGTACCTTTATATCTCTGAAAATAAGAATATCGTCCTTCTTTAACGATTGCACCAGCGATTTCATTTTATCGGTAAACATCATACTTTCGGCTTTTTCGGTCGAAACATATTGTCCGCCACCGCCTGATGGAACAATCATTGTAAAAGATGTAACTTTAAAATCGTATTTAAAATCAACCGATTCAGGAAGCGAGCAGATTAAAAACGGGTTCGTCAGCATTTTCCGGGTAGAGATCTGTCCGTCGATAGCTCCCACAACTTTTGCAATCGGGTCGGGCAATCTTTTGACCCTGAATAATTGCTGTCCCATGAATTTTTTGTTTTTCATATCATCAGCATATACTTTGATTATTGCCTGATATGCATCAGCTGGTAAATCTTTAACAATCCAGCCCGTATCGCCCTTTATGATTTTTCCTGCACTGATTTCCGGATGTAATTGAGCATCTGCTTTTCCGGATGCTGAAACTGAAACCGGATTATCCACTCCTCTGTAAAAAACGTTCATTTTAGTAGGAGAAATGGTAGCCGATGGTTTAGCAACAATGTATTCATTTTTAAAATGATAATCTTTGGTTGATCCCCAGGGCGTGATCATCCGAATGATACCTGCATATTTTTTAGTTCCTTCTGAACTTGCCGGAAGTACTAACTGTACGCGTCCGCCACTACCTTCTATTTTTCTCGCCTTGTCAATCATGGATTCAGTTAACGTGTCGGCTCCTTCAAGTACATATACATCCGGATTTTGGGCTGTATCATAAGCGGCAACAAGGATTTCCGCTTTATATTCATCTCCCTGAAAAACATAGTTGCTTTTTGAAATAACCTTAGCAGTGACCTGATTGAATTTAAAATCTTCAGCTGTAATAGAAGAATACAAGTAATTTACTACATTCGCCTCTGCATTGTAAACTTCGGCGATAAGCTTATTCAATATTGTAATATCGGCAGCTAAAATGGTTCGGTAAAAATGGTGTACCTGCCATGTTTCGGGTTTCCCATCAGCATTCCGATAGTTACCGTCTGTTTTCAAACCAAGGTCGAAATTTTTCCGATCATCTTCTTTGATGTAGGTTAACAGTTTCTTTTTGTAATCAGTGATGCGCTCTAAAAGATTGTCTGCTTCTCCTTTTTTTGACTCGTTACCAAGAAAAAAATTGGTAGGGTCGTCATAATTATCTTTTTTATTCACCCATTGCAAATGAATCGTATCCGCTTCTTCTTTTGAAATTTTTTCGGTGTAAGCTATTACATCAGTTTTCAATTTATTAACATAGTCAACCATCTCATTCGATGATTGTCTTACACCTTTGGCTTTGTCCCAGTATTCACCGACCTTGTTCGGATTGAAAGTGTTTTGTTTTTCAAAATCAGCATAGATGTCATCCACTTTTTTTGCAAATTGCTTGGTGGTGGTTTCCATGCTTTCGTTAACGGTAATAAATGCGCTTAAAATTTCTCTGGAAACATTGAGGGCTAAAAGGGCGGTCAGCACCAGGTACATCATAGCGATCATCTTTTGCCGTGGGGTTTCCTTATATCCAGCCATCTGTAATTCTTGTTTTTAAATTAGGTTTCACGTTAATTAATCCTGTTATTTTTCTGCTTTAACATTCATGGCTGAAAGCATATTTCCGTAAACGGTATTCAGAGCAGCAACTTTCTTCGAAAGATTTTCCAGTTCCTGGTTATATTTTAATGTCTTTTGAGCCGATTCGTCAACTTTATTCAGGAATTCGTCCAGAGTTGATTTAAGCTTGGCTGTCGATTCAACATGATCGGTTGTTCCCTTAAGTTGATTCTTGAAAAACACTGTTTAAAGCGGTAATGTTTTCCTGGTATTTTGCAGTGTTATCTATGGAACCATTCAAGTTTGTTACAAATTTTCCAAGTGCTTCCTGAAGTTTACCCGATGATTCTGTTTGCATTTTTGAGCTTTGCAACTGCATTTCATAAACGGAATTCAGAGAAGCCAGATTTTGAGCAATCTTATTTAGTTGATCATTGTAGTTCTTTTCCTTTAATGCAGAAAAATCGAGTACTTCAGCTGATTGAGAAATCATTTCGGCTGATTTGGTATAATTCTGCGCAAAAAGGTTGGCTGATTTGGCAGCGGCTTTAATACTTTCAGCAAATCCATCAGACGCACTCAAATCATTTTTGATTGATTCACTTGCCTTTTGATAGGCATTAGATAATCCTGATGCAGAACTTGAAACATTTTTTATAGAACCAACATATTCTTCGGTAGCAGTTATATCCCTATTAATAACATTGGTTTGTTTTTCATAGGATTCGGTGAGTGTACCGACTGATTTAGATGCGCCTTTTACCTTTTCAGTAAACTCGTTTGTTGCAACTGCGGCGTTCGAAACGTCACTTAGCTTATGCGTACTTTCGCTAAGGTTTCTAAGACCTTTACCAAGACTTTCGATTAGCTCAGGGCCGATTTTTGCATCCGACAGCATGTTATCAAGATCGCCTGTTATCCCCTCTCTTTTTGTGTCGATTTCTTCAATTTCAGCAGCCACGCCATGATACATTCCGGCAAGTTCAGGGTAAACCAAGCTCCAGTCTGGCTCCACATGAGGTGATTCGAAAGCTGAAAAGAAGAAAATGATGGATTCCGTACTCAGACCAATAATCAGCATGATATCCGCACCATGGTAATGGTTAATTTTAAACAATGCACCCAGAATAACAACAGATGCACCAATACCATACAGTTTGGCCATAAAATTTTTGAAACCTCTGCTTTTAACAATATTGTTTAATCCCATGATTAATTTTTAAAGAATTTGAATTTTGATTAACACTCTAATTTTATTTGAAAAGTACTATTTTTTATAAATATTGGATGCTTTAGCAGGATTATCGTCTTTTTGCCTGCCAAGATAAGGCTGTACACATCTGAAACCGATGTAAGATTTTGCAGTATCCTGATATTCATAAGTTCTTGAGGCTACCTGCAAATAATGACCAATATCTTTCCACGACCCGCCTCTGACAACTTTTCTTTTTAAAACGGGTGGATCATTATCATCAGCATTGTAAGTATATTGAGGATTTAAGTCCCAGGTAAAGTTATAGGACGATTCATCGAAGGCATCGTTGGTCCATTCGGCAACATTCCCTGCCATATCGTAAAGACCCCAGTCATTCGGCGGATAATGAGCAACAATAATTGGAGTCGCCCCTCCGTCGTCCGAATAATTTCCTCGCAAAGGTTTATAGTTACCTAAAAAACAACCTTTATCGTTTCGGGTATAAGGTCCGCCCCATGGATACGGATTGAAATCATGACCACCTCTGGCAGCCCATTCCCATTCTGCTTCGGTAGGAAGGCGAAAATCATGGATGTTAGCTTCTCCTTTTTTCTGCGCAAGGAATGTGTTTTTCAGTTGTGTTCTCCAAACACAAAATGCTTTTGCCTGTTTCCAGTTAACACCAACTACCGGATAGTTATCATAGGCCGGATGCCAGAAATATTTCTGGGTCAACGGTTCATTAAATGAATAGGTGTAATCAAATAACCAAACCAACGTGTCAGGATACACATTGATGACCTCTTTTCTAACGTAAACTGAACGGTCCTGCAAACCCTGCGGCCTGTTAGCCAGTCCACCGGCTTCCGGATTACCGGCTTTTGAATAATCTTTTTTTGATGCGGTCTTCAGGTCAACCCAATAATATTCATAGTTGAATTTTCGGGTATCAAATTCTTTTTTCCTGAAATATCTTTCATTTTCCGGTAAGTAGAGTTCAGCCAGCACATCCCTTTCTTCTTCCCCGTTCCAGTCTATTCGGCTGTTCCAGTTAAGAAAAGGGGGATCGAATACTTCGCCTGTCTTTTTATCTTCTTCTATCAGGTAATCCTCAGGCATGATATCGCCTAAAAGAACTCGTGCAATAGAATCTCTCACCCAATAAACAAATTGCCTGTATTCGTTGTTGGTGATTTCTGTTTCGTCCATATAAAATGCCGAAATGGTTACCGTTTTTGGCACATGAGTAAGTGCATAAACAGCATCCTCTTCACCCGTTCCCATGGTATAACTTCCTAGAGGAATATAAGCCATGCCAAAGGGTGTTGGTTGATAATACGGTTTTCTGTTCTGAACACCGATTAGTTCGCCATTACCCGCATTACTGCAGCTACCTAAAATTGCTAAAGCAGCCAGATAAAAAAGGAGTCTTTTCATATATGAAGCTGATTTTACTCTTATATTATATATTATATAGTATACGATTAATCTTTTTTTACTTAAAATGCAATAAATAAGTTACATATCGTCTATAAGAATCGAGTGTTCTGGTAACTTCTTCTGCCTTTCTCAAAATTAATTTTAAAACAATAGCCAACCATCACCTCATGACTTCCGCCACTCCCAATAGCTGAAGTTGGAATGGTGTAAGCATACCCCAACCGAACTTCTTTAATTTTAACACCTACTAATACCGATAATGGGTCCATGACTCTAAAACTGCTAAAGCTAACGCCACCCCATACTTTATTATTGTACTTTACAAGTGCGGCAAGATCATATTGGGTCTTAACCGCATCTGACTTTACCAGCAATGAAGGCTCGATTACAAAAGAGGGATTGTTAGGAAAGGATATGTCATACCCGGCTGTAAAAAAATAATGCCGTTTTGTTTTATAAGCAAGAAGTTCACTTGACGATTTTGATTCGGTTAATCGGGTTGCAGATAATCCGACATAAAATTTTTCAGGAACCATATAATGTACACCAACTGCGAAATCAAGAAGCATATCACTTTCTTTTCCCTTGCCATCAAGAAGCGGATCACCGGCATCTCTGACATTTTTTGGGTCAGACAATGTTGCAAAGTCTATATTCCCATTAATGAAGCCAACCTGAACACCAACTCCCAGATTTCCCAAACCGATATCTTTACGGTAAGCATAAATTAACTTAACACCGATTTCTTTTTGATAGCCAAGCTGATCCTGGTATACCGATAACCCAACACCCCCATGTAAAATATCAAGCGGCGAATGAATATTCAGTGCGTAGGTTTGAGGAGCAACACTATTTCCTGCTTCATCTTTAAACCCGACCCATTGCTGGCGAGCAATTCCCGTGGCACAAATACCCGGAGCACTTCCGGCAAAACCAGGATTGATCGCCAGATTATTGAACATGTTGTGGGCAAATTGTGATTCCTGCTGAGCCTGAACAATAGTTACGGAAAGTATAAGTAGGGCTAAGTATATAGTTTTATAGAGATTCCTCATGTAAATATGTTCCATTTTAAAAGGTGGCTAAATTAACAAAAAATTTTAATTTCAAATAAAATACAATAGTAAATTACCGATAAATGCTGAGGTGCTTGAATTTTTAGTAGTGTCGAATTGAATAAATTTTTTGTAAATCACTTTACCAGTAGTATTTAATATTGCATTTGTTAATAAAATAACCTGACATTTAATCAGGTTTTAGAGAATTCAAAACGTTAAAAATTGATTATTAGTCTATAACAAAAATACTAATCCACCAATTTTTTCCTCATTTTAAGACAAATATCCTGTTGAAAAAGTTGCTTTTTCTTTATTTATTCCGAAGATTTGAAATAAAACAGTCATCTGTCTGAAAAGTTGTTTATATTTTGATCAGGAATTAAAATTAAAGGATACATTTGCGGGCTTTTTCACATAAAACACCAACTTAATGTATTAATATTATGACGTTTATAGTAAAAGAAAAACTTTTTTCAAAAAAATGGTTTATTTCCTATAGCCTGATCATTATCGGTTCATTTATTCTGGCTTCGGGCTTTGTACTTTTTATCACTCCTTATAAGATAGTACCCGGAGGGGTGTATGGGATTTCAATCGTTCTTCACTATTTAATAGGTACCCCCGTTGGACTGGTTGCTCTTTGTTTTGACATTCCACTTACAATAATCGGAATAAAAATTCTTGGACCCCGATTTGGTTTTAAAACAGTGATAGGCTTTGTGCTAACTGCTGTTTTTGTTGATTCATTAACTTATTTTTGGGGTGAAAATCCGCTGGTTGAGAATGATGCCTTATTGTCGTCCATTTTTGGAGGTGTTTTTATCGGGCTCGGGCTGGGGTTGATCTTCAAATCAAAAGCAACATCAGGGGGCTCAGACATAATAGCGATGATCATTAGCAAATATACAAAATTGCCACTTGGCCAGCTTATGATTATGGTTGACTCGGCGATTGTATTGGTTGGGGTGGCTGCATTTCGCGATTGGAAAATTCCATTGTATTCATTGATCGTAATTTTTATTACAGGAAAAGTAATTGATGTGGTACTGCAGGGAATTGGCTATGATAAGGCATTGTTCATCGTTTCAGAAAAAACTCAGGAATTGCGTGATAAAATAATTATCGACCTGAACAGAGGTGGCACATTTATTCAGGGGCATGGCATGTACAACGGTAAAGAAAGAACCGTGATTTATACAGTGGTAAACAGAAGGGAATTGGCCATGTTGCAGGAATTTATACACAAAACCGATCCGCATGCTTTTATGACTGTTATTGATGCCAACGAGATCATCGGGGAAGGTTTCAAATCACTCAACGATAAAATATCAGATTAGGATTGCAATTGAGATATTTCCTCGTAAATCATTTGTATTAGAATATGTAATTTTGCTTCAATATTAAGAAATTAAAACTATGCAACATGCAAAATATACCTGCCCGAAATGCAGCAATAAGCAGTTTGAAGCAGGCGAAGCCAGAGTAACAGGAAGTTTCCTGACTAAATTGTTCAATATTCAGAACCGGAAATTTACAACACTTACATGTTCACAATGTAAATACACTGAATTTTTTGCCGTCCCCAGTAATAAGCTGGGCAACATTCTGGATTTTTTCACAAATTAAGGTACTAAAAATTTGAATGAAAATGAAAAAAAGCATTCTGTATTTATCGGTTATTTTGCTTTCGGTTACTTCTTACAATTGTTCAAAGAAAGACAATGCTGACAACACAATCAACATATTTTCAATTAGCGATGACATTACGTTCGGTAACGAATTAAAGAACGAAATTCAAAGCCATCCTGAGCAATACCCGCTTTTAAGTGAAACACAATATTCAGCAGCTTACGATCACATATATGCAATCAGAGATTCCATACTGAACTCGGGTGAATTGAAATACGCGGATAATTTTTCGTGGGAAATCAATATCATTCATAATGATTCCATTTTGAATGCATTTTGTGCACCCGGAGGGTATATTTGTGTGTATACCGGGATTATTAAGTTCCTTGATAATGAAGCCCAGTTTGCCGGGGTATTAGGGCATGAAATGGCTCATGCCGATAGGCGCCACGCTACAGATCAGTTAACCAAGGCGTATGGACTGCAATTATTATTTGGAATAATATTGGGAAACAACCCTAACCAGTTAGCTGAAATTGCAGCGAATCTGGCAGCCGGTGTTGCAACGCTGGCTTTCAGCCGTGACGCAGAATATGAAGCTGATGAATACAGTGTTAAATACCTTTACAATACCTCTTATGATGCCCGGGGAGTTGCCGGTTTTTTTGAAAAGATAGAAGGAAGCCCCCAACCTCCTGAATTTCTCAGCACCCATCCAAGCCCGGAACATCGTTATGAAAAAATCCAGGAAATATGGCAAACCCTTGGAGGAAAAGTCGGCCAGGAATTTCCTGACCGGTTCCAGGATTTGAAAAACAGCCTCCCCTGATTTAAAATCAATCGGTTCAGCAGATCAATGACCTTTTTTATTCTAATTTTGTACCATGGCAAATAACGAGGATAAATTCAAAAAAATCATTGCCCATGCTAAAGAGTATGGGTTTGTTTTTCCATCGAGTGAAATTTACGATGGATTAAGTGCAACATACGATTACGGCCAGTATGGCGTTGAGCTGAAAAACAATATTAAAGACTACTGGTGGAAATCAATGGTTCAGTACCACGAGAATATTGTAGGACTCGATGCGGCAATTTTTATGCATCCTACTGTGTGGAAAGCTTCTGGTCATGTGGATGCATTTAACGACCCAATGATTGATAATAAAGATTCGAAAAAACGGTACCGGGCCGATGTGCTGGTAGAAGATCATATAGCCAAAATAGAAGGTAAAATAGAAAAGGAGGTTGAAAAAGCAGAAAAGCGTTTTGGTGATACGTTTGATAAAAATCAGTTTGTAACCACCAATCCTCGAGTTGTTGAGTATAACCAGCAAATCGACACCATCAAACACAAGCTATATTCTGCCCTTGAAGAAAACCGTCTGGCGGATATTAAAACACTTATTGAAGATCTTGGGTATTGTATGTCCGATTTCAGGATCAAAAAACTGGACGGATGTCCGGCAGTTCAACCTGATGTTTTCAACACAGATTGGTTCTCTTACCGAAGAAACGAATCAGATTTACCTCAGGCCCGAAACGGCTCAGGGAATTTTTGTGAATTACCTAAATATTCAGAAAACAGGCAGGATGAAGATTCCTTTTGGAATAGCACAGATCGGGAAAGCATTCCGTAATGAAATCGTGGCCCGGCAATTTATTTTCCGTATGCGCGAATTCGAACAAATGGAAATGCAGTTTTTTGTTAAACCCGGCGAAGAACTGAAATGGTTTGAATACTGGAAAAATGAACGTATGAACTGGCATCTGAATATGGGCATTCCGCAATCGGAATACCGTTTTCATGCACATGATAAATTGGCACATTATGCCAACGCAGCTTTTGATATAGAATTCAATTTCCCGATTGGATTTAAAGAACTCGAAGGAATTCATTCACGTACAGATTTCGATCTGTCTGCGCACCAGAAATTTTCCGGAAAAAAAATCCAGTATTTCGATCCTGACCTGAATGAAAGCTATGTGCCGTATGTTGTTGAAACCTCAATCGGGCTTGACCGGACATTCCTTGCCGTGCTGAGTTATGCCTATACTGAGGAGAAACTGGAAGACGGTTCGGAGCGCGTTGTTTTGAAAATTCCGCCATTTTTGGCGCCGGTGAAAGTTGGTGTATTGCCACTTGTGAAGAAGGACGGTTTACCTGAAAAAGCAATTGAAATTTTCAACAGCCTGAAGTTTGATTACATGTGCTTTTACGAAGAGAAAGATTCCATTGGAAAACGCTACCGCAGGCAGGATGCAATCGGTACACCGTATTGTATAACGGTTGATCATCAAACCTTAGAAGACAATACGGTCACCATTCGGGAAAGGGATTCGATGAAACAGGATCGGATCAATATCGAAAAAATTCCATCCATTATTTCACATAGATTAAAAATGGATTCCTGAAATCAGGAATCCATTCAGTCCGCAGTTTCTTTTTGCATTTCTATTAACCTGGTTCAGGAAGCAGGTAATGAAAAGGTTAAGATTATTTAAAAAACTTAAATTGTAGGTGCAATCATCGCATCCTCAGGAACTTTTCCAGTAAGCGTATTCAAAAATGATGCAATATTTTTTATTTGTTCTGATGTTAAATCCTTGTTTAATTCAGCTTTAGCCATAATGCCGATTGCTTCCTCAAGATTACTGATGCTTCCATCGTGAAAATAAGGATATGTCATGGTAACATTCCTGAGAGAGGGGACCTTAAACATATATTTATCACTTTCCTGATTCGTGACTCCATATCTGCCCAAATCCTCATTACTGCTTTTTGTAAGCGTAATGTAATCTGAAAATATACCGAATTTCTGATACATATTTCCTCCGATAACAGCACCGGAATGGCAGGCTGTACAGCCTGTTTCCATAAATGCTCTGAGTCCTTGCTGTTCGCTTGCCGATAGTGCTTCAGTATTTGTAGCCAGGAATTCATCAAAAGGAGAAGGTGTTAACAATGTGCGTTCAAAAGCCCCGATAGCTTTTTGCATATTTTTATATTGTATCGGATTTTCTTCATTCGGAAATGCTTTAGCAAATAATTCACGGTATTCCTTAACTTCGGAAATTCGTTTTACGACCGATTCTTCATCAGGCATGGCCATTTCCCCTGGGTTTAGAACGGGTCCTCCAGCCTGTTCTTCAACATCTTTGGCTCTCCCATCCCAAAACTGAGCCATATGCAATGCAGCATTTAAAACCGTCGGGGAATTCCGTTTGCCGGATATTCCTTCATCGCCTGGAGAAGTAGGTAAATTATCCACACCATAAGTGGAAAGATTATGACAGGAATTGCAACTGTTATTTCCCTTGTTCGAAAGCTTTGTGTCGTAAAAAAGCATTTTCCCAAGTAACACTTTTTCTGCATTCATAGGATTTTCGGGATTTTCTGCAACGGCTGGTAAAACTTTAAAGTAAACCGAAGCCTGTTCCTGCAATGCCTTGTCTTCTTGCACGACTGCATCCAGTTGCTTGCTCTGATTTGTTTGCTGGCCGCAGCCAAAAGCAAATATCAGAGGTACTAAAAAGATTACATGTGATTTTTTCATAACAGTATAATTTTTATAAAATGAATTTTGTTTCAAAGTTAATAATTTATCTTCTCAGATACACTCTCAGAAGGAATTTATAATCCTTCTATATTGTGGCTAATATTCTAAAGATTTTATCTTTAGATCAGGCATTAATAGAATTTTGTATACCTTATGAAAATTCCTGACCTGCATAATCTGTGATTTTTTATCGATTCGTGAACAAAGCCCCCAAACAATCCATATTTCTCCGTTGCTATCGAATTACAACATAACAACTCTCCTGAACTTTTTTTCCTATTTTTGCCGCTCTTTAATAAATACAGCGGGTTTTCTAAATTAAAAGTATATATTGAGCATTAAATGTAATGGAATACAATCACATTGAGATAGAAAAGAAATGGCAGAAGTACTGGGCTGATAATAAGACCTATAAATCGGTCATCGATCACACTAAACCCAAATATTATGTTCTTGATATGTTTCCATATCCATCGGGGGCCGGGTTGCATGTAGGCCATCCGCTTGGGTATATTGCTTCGGATATTTATTCCCGATATAAAAGACTTAAGGGTTTCAATGTGCTGCATCCCATGGGATATGATGCCTACGGGCTCCCGGCTGAACAATATGCCATTCAAACTGGGACACATCCTGCAATAACTACAGAAAAAAATATCAAACGTTACCGTGAACAGCTCGACAGAATCGGGTTTTCATTCGACTGGGACCGGGAAGTAAGGACTTCCGACCCGTTTTATTACAAGTGGACGCAATGGACATTTATTCAACTTTTCAAACACTGGTATAATAAAGAAACCGATAAAGCAGTACCGATTGCAAATCTGATAGAAATTTTTAATAAAGAAGGAAACCGGAACATACAAGCTGCCTGCGATCCAACAGAGATATTTAGCGCAGAAGACTGGAAAACAAAAGCCGAAAAAGAGCAACAACAAATAGTGATGAATTACCGGCTTGCTTATCTGGCTGATACCATGGTCAACTGGTGCCCTGCCCTGGGAACAGTATTGGCAAATGATGAAGTGGTTAACGGGGTTTCTGAAAGAGGTGGTTATCCGGTTGAACGGAAATTAATGCGGCAATGGTCGTTACGGATAACAGCCTATGCCCAGCGTTTGTTAAACGGGCTTGATAAAGTGGATTGGTTTGAGTCGCTGAAAGAGATGCAGCGTTACTGGATCGGGAGAAGTGAAGGAGCTTCTGTCAATTTCAAAATAAAGGATTTAGGAGGGGTCATCGAAGTTTTTACTACCCGTCCCGATACGTTATGGGGTGCAACTTTCATGGTCCTGGCTCCGGAACATGAACTGGTCGAAAAAATAACTTCTCCCGACAGAAAAGAAGAAGTTATGGCTTACGTTACCTGGGCCAAAAACCGTTCTGAAGTGGACCGTATGGCAGAAGTGAAACAAATTACCGGAAAATTTACCGGAGCGTATGGAATAAACCCTGTTAATGGTGAATCAATTCCCATTTGGATTGCCGATTATGTGCTGGCAGGATATGGAACCGGCGCCATTATGGCGGTGCCTGCCCACGACAGCCGTGACTTTGCATTTGCAAAATATTTTAAGTTACCGATCATACAGGTTGTTGTGAAAGAAGGAGAAAATCCTTCCGATCCTGCAAACTGGAGCGAATCATACGATGCGAAGGAAGGCATCATGATCAATTCGGGTTTCATCAATGGTTTGAACGTAAAGGAAGCCATTCGTCAAACCATTGCTTTTTTGGAGGATGAAGAACTGGGTTATGGAAAGGTAAATTTCAAGCTTCGTGATGCGATTTTCAGCCGGCAGCGTTATTGGGGCGAACCCTTTCCCATTTATTATAAAGACGGTATGCCTTATCCGCTTGATGAATCAGAGCTTCCTCTCAAATTGCCTGAGGTGGATAAATACCTTCCCACAGAATCCGGTGAACCGCCGTTAGCCAGAGCAAAAAACTGGGAAACAAAAGAAGGGTATCCTTTGGAAACCAATACCATGCCTGGATTTGCAGGCTCAAGCGGGTATTATCTCCGCTATATGGATCCATGGAATGATAAGGAATATTTTTCGAAGGAAGCCAATGAATACTGGCGGGATGTCGACCTTTATCTGGGAGGCGACGAGCATGCAACCGGCCATCTCATTTACAGCCGCTTTTGGAATATGTTCCTCTATGATCTTGGACTGGCCTGCGAGGAAGAACCCTTTAAAAAGCTGATCAACCAGGGAAAAATACAAGGGCGGTCTAATTTTGTTTATCGGGTGAATGGGACTAACAACTTCGTTTCAATTAATCTACGAAAGAATTACAGTACTACATCACTGCATGTCGATGTAAATATTGTTGATAATGACATTCTGAATATTGATGCCTTTAAAAACTGGAGACCTGAATTTAAGGATGCCGAATTTATACTTGAAGACGGGAAATATATCTGTGGGTGGGAAGTTGAAAAAATGTCAAAGTCGAAACACAATGTCGTCAATCCTGATGATCTGATCAATCGCTATGGTGCTGATACCTTTCGTTTGTATGAAATGTTCCTGGGTCCGCTCGAAAGCCATAAACCCTGGGATACAAAAGGCATAGAGGGCGTATACCGGTTCATGAAAAAACTTTGGCGGCTTTTCTTTGATGAAAATGCCCAATCCATCATTTCCGATGAAAAGCCTGATGCCGCCGAATTAAAGGTTCTTCATCAAACGATCAAAAAAGTTCAGGAAGACATCGAACGGTTTTCGTTCAATACAGCTGTCAGCCAGTTCATGATTTGTGTGAATGAACTCACCGAACTGAAATGCCACAAAAAAGAAATTTTGGAGAATCTTGTGATCCTTCTCGCATCGTATGCACCGCATATAGCTGAAGAATTGTGGACAGTGCTGGGAAATCAACCCAGTGTGGCAAATGGTACATTTCCGGAGTTCAACGAAAAATTTACTCTGGAAAATACATTCGAATACCCTGTCTCTTTCAATGGTAAAATGCGGTTCAAGCTAGAACTCCCCAAAGGAATGCCTGTCGGTGAGATTGAAAAAATGGCTTTGGAGGATGAACGTTCACTACGCTGGATTGAGGGAAAACAGGTAAGAAAAGTAATTGTGGTTCAGGATAAAATAATAAACATTGTGGTTTCTTAGTTTTACAAACCATGAAAATGAAGCATTCAAACTACTTCCTCTCCATTTTTATAACCGGTCTTTTCATTTTATTTATTATCACAAGCTGTTTTGCGCAGGATACCTGGCGGGTAATCGATAATGAAGCCTTTAAAACAGGCGAGCGATTACAATATAGATTTTATTATGATGCATGGCTTACCGGAAAAATCACAGCTGGTATCGGAACCCTTGAAGTGAAGGATTCGGAAGAAAAGTTTAACGGTAGAAATGCATGGCACTTCGATACAGAAGGACAATCAAAAGGCTTGTTTAACTGGTTCTATAAAGTTAACGATAAGTTTGATTCGTATGTCGATAAAGAATTTCTTGCCCCGTATTACTTTGTCAGACGAACACACGAAGGAGGTTATAAAAAGAATGACGAATACCGCTTCAATCAGCAGAAAGATTATGTTGTTACGCGCACTGATTCAGTGCAAATTCCAAAATATACGCAGGATTTTATTTCAGCTATTTATTATGCCCGTACCTTTAATAGTGATACCCTGAAAGTTGGCGACATCCTCCCGGTCAATTTCTTTTTAGATGATTCGGTTTATCTCTCGGCTATAGTTTTTGAAGGCAGGGAGGATATAAAGATTGAATTGGGTAAATTCCATTGCTTGCGATTTAAGCCCGGAATGGCCACAGGCGAAGTGTTTTCTGATAAATATCCAATGAACCTTTGGGTTACGGATGATAAAAACCATATTCCGATCCTTGCCAAATCTGCCGTAATAGTCGGCAACGTGAAAGCCGAACTGATGGATTACTCCGGTTTGGCCAATCCGCTGACTTCGCTTATCGAAAAGTATGAGTGACCCTTCATTTCTGTTTTTTACACCTTTTAAACTAACTTTGCAATTCCGGCATGATTTGTGAAATTTCGGGCACTCATGCATCTGTAATTAGAATCAATGTAAAAACAAAAAATATTGAAATGAAAACAAGACTCATCTTTTTTTTAATCGGAGCATTCATCTTAATTATCGTGGCAAGCAGTTTTACACTGTTATATACCTCCTGCATTTCTGCTAATTCCATGATACCTTCACCGGAATATAAGACGTATGATCAGGACTGGAAAAAAGTGGATTCACTTCAAAATAAGGGCCTTCCCAAGTCTGCCCTGGAGGTAGTTGAATCAATTTACAGCAAAGCGAAAAAAGAAAACAATCATCCTCAATTTATCAAAGCAACTTTATACAAGCTTAAACTGAAATCGGATTTTGAGGAAGATTTTATGGAAAGTACCATTTCTGACATAAAAAATGAAATTGAAAAAACTAATTTTCCGGATAGACAGATATTGCATTCGATTGAAGCAGAACTTTACTGGAGGTACTATCAGGCTAACCGCTACAAATTACTCGACCGTTCGCAGGCAATAAATGTTGACCTGAATGATATCCGGACCTGGGATATGAAAACGCTGGTAAATAAGGTAATAAAGAATTACCTGGCTTCGCTTGAAGATGCCGGGAATTAAAAAAAACTGATCTGAAAGCATACGATGTTATCATCGAAGTAGCAGAACAATCAAAAAAATTCCGACCGACCCTTTATGATTTTCTCGCTCACCGGGCTGCTGATTTTTTTATGAACGATGAATCGTCTGTAATTCAACCGGCATACAGATTTGAGATTAATAAGGAAGATTATTTTGGTGGTCCGGCATCCTTCAGCAAGCTGAAAGAGGAAACAAAAGATTCTTTATCCCTGAAATATTATGCTTTTAGAATTCTGCAGGATCTGATCGCTTTTCACCTCAATGATAAAAATCCTGCAGCACTCATTGATGTTGACCTCGAACGACTTGAATTTGTGCGGCAGAATTCCATCCTTACAAACAAAGACAGCCTGTATTTAATAGCGGTTCAGCAAGTTGATAAAAGTTATATCAATGATACCGCTTCTGCTGATGCCGGTTTCATTGTAGCGAGAGAACTTTACAATTACGGAAACAAATATGCGCCGCTGATTTCAGATCAATTCAAATGGGAAAAGAAAAGGGCAATAGAAAAATGTGTTGAGGTGGAAAGCCGTTTCCCCGAATCGGATGGAGCAAAAAATTGCCGGTACCTTCAGGCACAAATTGAAACACCGGAACTTAGCATAGAAACGCAGAAGGTAAATGTTCCGGATAAACCTTTCCTGGCGTCTGTCGGATACAGTAACATCAATAAAATATATTTCCGGGCCGTGACGATAGATTACGAATCCGACAGGGATTTGCAATTAAAGAATCGTGACAAAAATGATGTATTAAAGAAATATACTTCGCAACCTGTTATCAAATCATGGGATCAATTTATCCCAAACGACGGCGATTTTCAGCATCACAGCACAGAAGTAAAAATTCCTGATCTTCCATTGGGCTACTGTGTTATTCTTGCTTCGGTTTCAAGCGATTTTGATCCCGATAAAGATATTATGGCATACAGTCCTGTTTGGATATCGAATATCAGTTATATCAGCCAGAAAACACCCAAAGAAGGCTACCGTTTTTATACGCTCGACAGGGAATCAGGTGCACCGCTGAAAGGTGTAATCGCTCAAATAATGTTTCGTGAATATGATTATAACAGCAGGGAGTACCAGTATAAAAACGGAAACTCGTATACTGCCGATGAAAACGGATATTTTGAAATTCCAACCATCGATTCCAAATCCAGGCCAACTTCCTTTTACATGGATTTTAAAATGAAAAACGACCGGCTGGTTACCGACAATCAATATTACCAGTCAGGTTATTATCCACAGGAAGAAAAAAAAGTGACACGTACCTGGTTTTTTACCGACCGTTCGATCTATCGCCCCGGCCAAACTATTTATTTTAAAGGTATTGTGATTGATAAGTTCAAAGATACCTATTCCATAAAAGCAGGTTATAAAACAACCATTGAATTTTACGATGTAAATTACCAGAAGATTTCTGAATTACAATTGGTTACCAACGAATATGGATCATTTAACGGAACATTTACAGCACCAACAGGTGTTCTGAACGGTCAGATGACCGTTAAAAATGAAAGTGGTTCAGCATCCGTATCGGTTGAAGAATATAAAAGACCAAAATTTGAAGTTGAGTTCAATCCTGTTGAAGGCAGCTTCAAGTTAAATGAAAAGATTACAGTTATTGGAAATGCAAAAGCATATGCCGGAAATACGATTGACAACGCACATGTGAAATACCGGGTTGAACGCGGTATGGTATTTCCCATGGCGATATTGGTTTGCTGATTATTTTCCTTTCAAACCTAAAATGGAGATCACGCAGGGTGTCACAACAACCGATGAAAACGGAAATTTCAGCATAGAATTCAAGGCTATCCCCGATTATTCAGTTCCAAAAAATTATCAGCCTTCATTCACTTATACCGTTTATGCTGATGTCACCGACATTAACGGCGAAACGCAATCATCGACAACGGTTGTAAACGTTGGATATAAAGCTTTGCTGGTAAGCCTTGGAATGAAGGATGTGATCGATCAATCTAACTTCAAAAATTTCAAGATCAGCACGACAAACCTGAATGGTCATCCGGAACCGGCACAGGGACAGGTTATTATATCTAAGCTGAAAGAACCAGACCGATTGCTTAAAAACAGGCTCTGGGATAAACCGGATGTTTTCGTTATTGATGAACCGGAATTTAAAAAGGATTTTCCGAACGATCCTTATAAGGATGAGGGAGTTCTGGAAAAATTAGCGATTGAAAAAGTTGTCTCGACACTGAATTTTAATACAGGAACTGACTCTATCCTTTCGCTTCCTGATGGTATGCAATGGAGTCAGGGCAGGTACTCGTTTACTGTGCAAACAACCGATAGTTATGGTGAAAAGGTTGAATTTACAAAGTACATTACCCTGTATTCCCCAATGAATAAAAAACTCCCGGTGGATGAAATATTCTGGTCGCATGCCGTCAATGAAAAGGCCGAACCGGGTGAAAATGCTGATTTTATTATCGGAACAGCAGATAAAAATGCACTCGTTTTGTATGAAGCAGTATTTAAGGATGAGGTGATAGCCAGACAATGGTTAAAACTTAACAACGAACAAAAACGGATTGAAATTCCTGTTAAAGAAGAATACAGGGGAGGCATTTCGGTAAATTTCATTTTTGTAAAGCATAACCGGAATTTTCAGGAGACATACCGGGTAGATGTGCCCTATACCAACAAAAAACTGGATTTTGAATTCATGACATTCAGGAACAAGCTAATTCCGGGACAAAAGGAAGAGTGGAAAATTAAAATAAAGGGTGCTCAGGGAGATGCTGTTGCTGCCGAATTATTGGCCTCTATGTACGATGCTTCGCTGGATATGCTGAAACCCCACAGTTATAGCTTTGATTTATACCAGCGAATATATGGAACTGTTTCATGGTCGGGAAGGGAAGCGTTTACAACAGAAAACTTCAGGATCCTAACACCTTCACCAGGTACTATTTATAAGCCTGTTAGCAGGCAATACGATCAGTTGAACTGGTTTGGATTCAACTATTACGGAGGTGGACCTGTTTTCCGTAAGGGACTTGCGGATCAGGGTACTGTGTTTGATATGCAGGCGGCTCCGGGACAGAAATTGACAGAAAAAACGGAAGGGGAGCAAGTGCAGGAAGCGGATCAATCAATAACCGGAATAACAAAAGAAGACTCTTTAACAGTACAAAAAAAGGAATCCTTTACGGGTTTGCAGATTCGCCGTGATTTCCGTGAAACAGCTTTCTTTTACCCGACACTTCAAACCAATGAAAAGGGTGAGGTTATTATTGGCTTTACGGCTCCGGAATCATTGACTCGTTGGAAATTACTGGGTTTGGCTCATACCAAAGATCTGAAATACGGACAATTTGAAAAAGAAATCGTGACACATAAGGATTTGATGGTCGTTCCGAATCCGCCGCGATTTTTCAGACAGGGTGACAAAATCGAATTTTCAGTCAAACTGGTGAATTTATCGGATCAGGCATTGAATGGTGACGTGAAGATCCAGTTATTTGATGCCAGAACCATGAAAGACGTTACACCAATGCTTTTGAATGGAGCCAGTACAAAACCCTTTACCGTTACCAAAGGCAATAGTTTTGTAACAGGATGGGAATTAAGTATTCCGGATAATGTGGATGTCATCACATACAGAATTATGGCCCAGGCTGGTAATTTTTCTGATGGGGAGGAAAATACGATCCCTGTGCTCACTAACCGTATGCTTGTCACTGAATCGATGCCTCTACCAGTCAACGGAAAAGAGACAAAGAACTTCACGTTTACCAGGCTGCTGAATTCTGCACCAGCTGGTGGTAAGGGTGGAAGTCTTACAAATTATAAACTGACCCTGGAATTTTCATCCAATCCGGTATGGTATGCTATCCAGGCTTTGCCTTACATAATGGAAGCAGAGCGTGAATCGGCTGACAACATCTTTAACCGTTACTATGCGAATGCGATTGCATCCTTCCTTGTAAATTCAAAGCCTAAAATCAAACAGGTTTTCGAAGTATGGAAAAATTATTCACCTGATGCGCTGCTTTCGAACCTTGAGAAAAATCAGGATTTGAAATCTGTGATCCTTCAGGAAACTCCCTGGGTGATGGATGCCAAAAATGAGACAGAGAGAAAACAGCGTGTTGCCCTTCTTTTTGACCTGAACCGGATGGATAATGAGCTGGAAACTTCGCTGCGTAAACTCAGGCAGCAGCAGTCATCCAACGGCGGATGGCCATGGTTTCAGGGAATGCCTGAAAGCAGGAACATGACCCAAAACATCGTTACCGGGTTCGGACATTTAAAACAACTGGGTGTTACAGATGCCATGAATAACCAGGAGACCTCACAGATGCTAAACCTTGCTATCCGTTACCTCGACCAACGCATAAGGGAAGACTATGACAATATTAAAAAATACAGTCCGGATAAAATGGACGAAAACCATTTGAGCCAGATTCAGATACAATACCTGTACGCCCGCAGCAATTTTATGAATGATGTGAATTTATCGGCTTCAAACAAGGAAGCTTTTGATTATTTTAAAGGTCAGGCGATAAAATACTGGACAGCCAACAGCATATACCTGAAAGGAATGATTGCTCTTGCATTGAACCGTTTGGGAGAAAAAACAATTCCGTCCGAAATTATGGCATCGGTGAAAGAACATGCACTTTTTTCAAATGAACTGGGAATGTACTGGCGCGAAAACGAGGGTGGGTTTTACTGGTATCAGGCACCTGTCGAAACCCAGGCATTGCTGATCGAAGCATTTGGTGAAATTACAAATGATCAGAAATCGGTTGAACAAATGAAAATCTGGCTCTTGAAGCAAAAACAAACGCAAAACTGGAAAACCGGACCCGCAACAGCTGATGCCGTTTATGCACTGCTGCTGCATGGCTCGGACTGGATATCAGGGGATCAGCTTGCGGAAATAAAGGTAGGAAACGAGATCGTCGATCCATTCAAACGTGATGATTCAAAAGTCGAGGCAGGCACTGGTTATTTTCAGGACATCCTGGTCGGATGGCGATATTCAATCAAGCATGGGGAAAATAACGGTGACAAACAAAAACGATGGAATTGCCTGGGGTGCGATATACTGGCAATATTTTGAAGATCTGGATAAAATAACGCCGCACGAAACGCCTTTGAAATTAGACAAAAAGCTTTTTGTTGAACGAAACACTGATTCGGGACCCATCATCGAGCCTGTTACTGACGGCATGAAGCTAATGATTGGGGATAAGATAAAGGTAAGGATTGAACTTCGATCCGATCGCGATATGGAATACATTACACATGAAAGATTTAAGAGCCTCGGCATTCGAACCGGTAAATGTTATTTCAGGGTACAACTATCAGGGAGGCCTGGGTTATTACGAAAGTACGCTCGATGCGTCAACCAATTTCTATTTCGATTATCTCCGGAAAGGAACCTATATTTTTGAATATCCGTTGATCGTTTCTCAAAAAGGAGATTTCTCGAATGGCATTACGACCATTCAATGCCTTTATGCGCCGGAATTTACCAGTCATTCGGAAGGAGTGAGGGTAGTTGTTGAATAAAACATTCTTTTCAGGTCATTGAAGGTGAATGTGAATTTTAAAAATTCTTCACCACAAAATCATAGGCATTTTGAAAGCAGATCTTTTCAGCAAGGTCTTCAGCTATGTATTTCCCAAACAGGAACATTTCTTTTTCCGCATCCTGATCGATTTCATTGATCAGATCGGTTCTGAACTGCTGAAGGTCGAGAACAGTTGCATATTTATCAGCAGGATCAATATAGCCGTCGAAATCACTGCCGAGACTGATCATATTCAGCACCCTCTCTTGATCTGATTTAGGAATCTCTCCGGATTCGAGAACCACTTTCATCATCGACTTCATATTCTGCCAGAAATAGTGCATATGCCTTTCTTTTTTGGGAATATCCTCCTTTGTTATACCTAAAATCCGCTGGTCGAAATTGATACCGATGAGGCCACCGGTTTTGAAAATGGTAAGGATATCCTCGTCACAAATATTAATATTCCATGCATTGAATTGATGACCGTAGCGTTCGGCCATAAAACCGTCCTTTTCATTTCCCATGTCGGCAATATGATCCACCAGTGTTTTCCGCCCGGAATAGGCCACATGACTCGCAATAACAGGAATCCTGTCACCCTTTTTCAGGCAGGGCTCAATGATGTTTTCATAATATTCCTTTCGTGCATGCGCATTCAAATGTTTTACATCAATAAGAATGCGTTTACCCAACTGACCTGGGTTATATTTTTTGTCGATATCAAGGCTTAGCAATAGCCGGAGAACCTCCCAGCCCTCATCCGTAAATCCTTTGGTAAGTCCTTCCGACTGATCGAGCATGAGGTTGGCTGCATCCGGAAGGCTATGGGCCTGTCCGCCGAGATAATTATAGAAATGATGAGAGAATGTGATAAAAAGCAAGGGTTCATCCCATTTTTTTACCTCTTTTATATTTTTGATGACCTCAGCCAACGGTTCATTGGTATTAAAAACATTTGTCCCTTCGATGGATAATACAAAAGCAATTTTACCGCTATCAATGATTTCTTTTACATGAGCACCATTTTTTGCAAACACATAGGTCCCTTTTGCTACCAGTCTTTCCGCGTGTTCTTGTTGTAATTTACTCTTTTTTGTAAACAATTTTTTTTGCCACGGAATGAACAGGTCGGTCGACGACTCGATGTCATTTTTTTTAAGCAGGTATTTCCGCTCTTCCTTTAGTTCCAAAAAGTAATTGTACTTATCGCTTTGAAAAAAATTGATCTTCTTAAAAGGAAGCTTCATAAATATTGCCTGCATGAAATCACGCATAGCAATATGTTGTTTTTGATCTTTTCCTAACAGAAAGAATATAGGTTTGGCTACAAGGTTGGCCAAATCACTCATAAAGTCATTGAATGCATTGTTCCCGAAAAGCTTATGCAGGTCGATGACCCTTCCTTTGGTAAGGTTTTTGGCACCTGATACCCAACCTTTTTCAAGCGGGTAGAGTGAGACTATTGCCAGCTTCATATTTCCATTCACAAGTTGTGCTAAATCACATTGCGAATAAGATGCGGCCCGCTTTCCTTCTTCAGCTTTTTTAAAGTTTGGCAGAATGAGCCACCAGGGATCATATTTCGAGCGGGATTCATCTTTACCTGGTTCATGCAGCCAGTTGAATGATCGCATGTGGGGATGGAGATGCAGGTCAGCGAATTTTGGTTTCATACTATTGGCTTTTAATTTAACGAACAAAATCAAATTGAAAACAGGGTCAGGAATATGTTCTGTTGAAAAAATTCAGGGTTCTCAAACAAATTCCTTCTGAAGAAATTCCAATCAAGTTCGAAAACGATTAGAAACAAAACGAATCAACCTGTAATATGTTCATTAATACGCTGTTTACTTTTGATTCTAATGCTAAACTTTTCAAGGATATGTAATCCAATAATAAGATTAACCCCTTTACTTTTCGGAAGTGGCCAATGGGGTAGGTACCTGTATACTATCGAGTCTTGTTTTAAACGTGTTGACCCATTTGAAATAATCCGTAAGATTTGCAGGATTGACCGGTTCAGCAGGTGGCGATTGTACGGTAAGCGGGTCGATCGCATCCCCGTTTTTATAAAACCTGAAATCGAGGTGCGGGCCCGTGGCAAGGCCTGAACTGCCAACATAGCCGATCACTTCTCCCTGGCTTACATGAACGCCGGAACGGATTCCTTTGGCAAATCCCGAAAGATGCATATAGGAAGTGGTGTACACCCCATTATGCCTGATTTTAACGGTTCTGCCTCCGCCACCGCTAAATCCTGCCACCACAACGGTTCCATCACCGATAGCATGAACAGGGGTACCGGTAGGAGCTGCATAATCCACACCATGATGAGGCCGACGTATCTTTAGGATGGGATGCATCCGGCTATTCGAAAAGCGGGAGCTGATCCTGCTATAACGAAGCGGTGCTTTCAGAAAGGTACGCCGCAGGCTTTTACCTGCATCATCAAAATAATCGCCTACGCTGTCCTGGGTATAATAAAATGCATAAAAATCATGATTCGAATTCGTGAACAATGCTGCCTGAACCTTCCCTATGCCAATACAGGTGCTGTCCACATATAATTCTTCATAAATTGCCTTGTAGGAATCGCCTTTCTGAATACCAAAAAAATCGATGGTCCAGGCATAAATCTCAGAAAGCTCAATGGCAAGGTTCGGATCGGTATGGTTATCAACCATTGCATTCCAGAGTGATGAATTGATGGTGCCGCTCGTTGACATTGTTTGTATAACAACATCCTTTTCTCCGCGATGAACATGCACCGAATCCCTTAAATCGAATACAACATAGGAGGTCGGAGAGCTTTCGTAAATAAAATACTGAACTTTTTGCAACGAATCGTCCGTACAAAGAACAGTATAATGATTCCCTGCCCGTATTTTTCGAACATCAAAAACAGGCTGCGAGCGTTTTGCCAATAAATCGATCGTCGGATAATCGACATGGTAATTGAGCAAAAGGTCGGACAGAAATTCATTCTTTTTCACAGTTTCCCTGAATACCAGCAACGAATCGGCTGCAATACCATAAATTAAAAGCGGTTCATGGTTTTCGGACTGAACAGGAATTTCCGCAGCGGAATTTTCACTTCTTTCCCAGTAGAATAGCAGCGTTGCGACAATAGCAGTAACAATAAGGATAACAAATATGATTATGGCGAATTGCCTTAATTTCATGAGTGAGAATTTGTAAACTTTAAAAACAGTGAAGTGACAAAAATAGTATTTCCACTGAAATAAAAACCCTGACAGGAGTCCCATCAGGGTTTAATAAGTTAAAGAGAAAGTTGACCGTTATCAGTTAAACGATTAACGGATAATAATTAACTTTTTCACTTCCGACTGAATTTTATCGCCAGTAATCCTGTAATAATAAATCCCCGGATCAAGACTTGTAACCGAAAGCACTAATTCCGAATCATTCTCGTCTAATGCTGTTGAAAAAACAATCTGTCCGGTAGAGTTGTACAGCTTGAAAATTACATTCTGAGTGGATTCGGGAATTTTGAAATTAACTTTTGTTGCACCTACAGCCGGATTAGGAATCGGTTCCGATAAAACGAAAGATTGTTTTGCAGAATTAGGGCTTATGCCTGTATATTCCATGATTACAGTTGAAACAGTGAAATCATCAAAATAGAATCCGTCACCGTTCACTGACCAGTCACTCTTAAGTCTGAACCTGAATTTTACAGCGTCACCAATGTAATCGGAGAGATTAATTTCTTCCTGCACCCAGGTCGATTGCGTTCCGTCGTACAAAGGTTCGCCAACCGCCTGGTTCTCATTTCCTATTACAGTATATTTTCCATCCAGTGCATTCCATGAGCTACCTCCATTCGTTGAAATCTGGAGCTGAACATAATCATAGCCCTGTTCGATTTCCCATTTGGCCCAGAATTGAAGCATGGCATAACCGGTATTACTCAGATCAACCTGATCGTTGAAAGTGACTGTACTGGTATGATTATTCGGATAATTTCCACCTGGAGAATCAGTAATCGAACCGGTAGGCGAATGATAACTGCTTGTTGTAACTGCCCATTCGGATGAAGTCCAGTTTGATAAATCGTTACAATCATCCTCAAAAATCACGTATGTTTCTCCAAAGATTTTGGTTACTGTATCACTGAGAATATAATCGCCGTTATCGACAGATACCAGGAATTTAAATTCATGCCCGCTAAGAATAGCCGGATCGAGTGTATAAAAGATCGAATCGGTTCGCGTTTCAAGTAAATCCATATTTTCAAAAACCTTAGGATCTCCGGTTGAAGTAACATTTATTCCGATCGGCTCAAGGCTGACGGTAAATGTGGCTCCATCTTTTAATCCAAGACGCGTGATGTTGAATTTAAAATAGCCGGATGTTTGGTTTGTAATGGTTGGATTTTGTTCTTCAACAGTTGCATAGCTTCCTGCAAAAGCTGCAAGCAGGATATTCTGGATCATATTTTCCTGTGCAAGGGGAATGATCCTGTTTATCGGACACCAGAATCCATCGCTGTTGCCACCGACCTCCGAAGTATAGGAAAACGATTTATTTTTTGTAGTCTGTTCCCCGTACATCCAGTCATCAGAACCACCGTTTGTAGGATAAATCGTCGTATAACCCGGCCCGTACAAGTAATTATTATCCTGAGTCATTAGTTCGGAATGTGCATGAAAAATTGCATCATCCGGACAAGGATCGGCCGTGAATCCCCATTCGTAAAGCAAATCATTTGCATAGGTGTGATAGTTCAGCGTATTCACAAAAACATGCGACTCGCAAAAATCACGGATTGCAGAAGTTTCAGGTTCAGAAAACGCTGATGTTCCCCGATACGTCTCGTCGGAAGGATCGGGAGATGATCCGTTGTTATCAAGTCCCCACATATATCCGTAATTCCTGTTGATGTCAACACCATAAATACCACCGCCATTGTTTCTCCTGTTCTTACGCCACATCCCGCCCCCATTGGGATTGGTCGTCTGATTGTAAACATAGCCGTCGGGGTTGATGCAGGGTACAAAATACATTTCGGTATTGTCCACCAATGTTTGGATAAACGGATCGCTATTATAATTTTCAAGCAAATAATACATATAAAAAAGTAATTGCATCATACCTTCAGGTTCGCGTGCATGGTGGAGGGCTGTGTAAAGAACTTCCGGCTCAGACTCCGCGACATTCGGGTTGTCGGAAATTTTAACCATCCAGAGTTCTCTTCCTTCAATTGATTGTCCGATAGACTGCTTTTCTGTAATCAGGTTTGGGAATAAAGTGTGCATGTTATCGAGATTGGCAACCATCTCATCATAGGTAGCATGTCCTCCCATCGACCCAAATTCAAAATTTTCAGGAACTTCATAATCGCTGGCACCCTTGTAATCATTTACATTGGTCGAAAGTCCTTTATTTCTGTCGGCATAATATTTTGATACGTCCGGAATCAGCACTTCATAATTTAAACCCAGATCCTGGATTTTTACAAGTTCGGATGCTGAGAAATCAGAAATCAGGTATTCGCCTTTCTTCAGGTTACCTTCCGTTATGTCAAATCCGGATTGTGCCAGAAGTTGCAAACCCTTTTCACCGATAAATACTTTAACTTTAGAATAGTACTCCTGCTGGGTAAAAGCAGAAATAATAATGAAGGAAAAAATAAAAAACAATGTAAATTTTTTCATATGAATCGCTTTAGAAATTTTATTAATCAGACAGCATTGCTTAATTTTTAGTTGCCCGGATGAATTTAATATTGACAAAACTATAACTTTAACGGATAATTTCTAATTTGGTAGCAAATTTTAATTGTATGAAAATTAGTCATTTTGTGAAAATCATTATTAGCCTCCTGCTGATGGCGATGATGCAAGGCTGCAATAACAACGCAATCGTTGATAAAATGAAGGATCAACTGATTCAAACAGATAAAGATTTTTCTGCCTTATCTGAAAAAGTTGGAATGAAAGCAGCTTTTCTTGAATATGCGGATGAGAATGTCGTATTACTCAGGCCAAACCATCGGCCGTTAGAAGGTAAAACGGAAATGAATAAAAATTTTAAATCATTTTCCGACAGCAGTTTTATTCTTACGTGGCAACCTCTTTTTGCAACTGTTGCCCGGTCGGGCGATTTAGGCTATACCTATGGCATTTATACCTCGGCTGTGAAAGACGAAGATGGTAACAGGGTTGAGAATAAAGGAACCTATGTTTCGGTATGGAAAAGGGATGTTTCCGGTAAATGGAAGTTTGTGGTTGATTCCGGTAACGAAGGATTGGGAGAAGATTGATAGTTGTCCATACGATTTTTGAAATTATTCTGATTGATGAGGACTTCATATTACACGAACTGAACAATAATTTTTTTAAATCGTAACAGCATTTATATTTTAAGGCAGCTATTGTAAACTAATTGAGTAAAGAATTGTTTATGATAGCAGTTTGAAGTTAGTAAGGATATTTTATGAAAATTACAGATCTCACCGAGGAAGATAAGCCCGCCTATTTTGTCTGTCTTGAAAACTGGTCGGAAGAAATAACTGAAGCCGCACTGGCAAAAGAAAAATGGTACGAAAAAATGAAAAAGCAGGGCCTGCGCGTAAAACTGGCCCAGGACGATTCAGGTAAAGTCAGAGGCCTGATCCAGTATTTCCCCATCGAACATGCATGGGTTGAGGGTAAGGACCTCTATTTTATCAGTTGCATTTTTGTAAATGGTCATGAACAAAACGGGGAATCATTTCGTAACAAAGGAATGGGAAAAGCCTTGTTGAAAGCGGCTGAAGAGGATGCAAAATCTTTGGGGACAAAAGGAATAGTTGCCTGGGGTTCTTCATTACCTGTTTGGATGAAAGCCTCCTGGTATAAAAAACAGGGATATGTTCCTGTTGATAGCAAAGGGTTTTTGGGAGATGTGTTACTATGGAAAACATTTGCTGATGATGCACAACCCCCAAAATGGAACAAGCAGCAAAAAAATCCTGAAAAGAACCTCCGGAAAGGTTACCATAACGTGCAGAAGCCATGGCTGGTGTACGGCTCAGAACCTTGCCTGTCAGCGAGCAAAAAGCGTAGCGGCTGAATTCGGGGATCGGGTAGAGGTAGAAGAAATCAATTCATTGAATGGAGAAAACATTCGGAACTGGGATATTTCCGAAACCCTTTATATTGGTGGTGATAAAGTAAGTACCGGACCCACCTCCTTCAAAAGAAAAACTCAAAAAACTAATCGAAAAGAAGGTTCGGAAACTGAAGTAAACGGAACATTATTTCATTTTTAACATCGGGCTTTCTTGCATACCTAATTTCATTTTTGTAATTTTAGGGTTTTAAATAAAACCTGAAATGAAAAATACTTTATTGTATTCCCTTCCCCTCGTTTCCGCCATAAAATTAAAGAATTTAAAAAAGTTTATTCCGGTTATCCTTTTGTTTGTAAGCAGCATTGCTTCTGCTCAATGGAATCAGTGGTCCGCACCCGTAAGACTGACCGATACCACCAGTTTTAATTCAAATCCTGCAGTGGCAGTTATTGGTGATTATGAGGGCCCGGTTATCATGTATTATGAAAAGAAATTTTCGCCTGATAGTCCGAAACAGATTTGGATGCGAAAAATTTCTGATCCCTTTGGACCTGAGACAGCAATATTTGCAAATGATTCTATCGAATATAAGAATCCAATTATTTTATGGAGCAATATGTTATTGTTCGAAAGCAATGCGGAGGGCAACTTTAATATTTATGGTGCGGAATTCGATGAAGCAGGAAATTTCGAAGAATCATTTCAGCTTACCGACACTCCCGGGGATGAAATTAATGTATATAGTTCTTCAGAATCCGGTTGCTGTTGCTGGGAATATGACGGAAATATTATAATATCGCAAATGGATTATTATGGGGACTCGGTCCATTTTACTGAAATCGATACGCTTGATAGCGGGGATTGCCATAATCCGGTTTGTATTGATAATTATGCAGCCTGGCTTAAAATTGAAAACAACGAATCGCATGTTTATTTGTCAAAAAAAGTATATCCCTTTACTCAATGGTCTGACCCTGAAACTGTAATGAACATCGGGGACAATCTAAACCTGAGTATTTCCGGATCATTATTTTTTGAAGGTAGAACCTTGTGTTGGGAGAATGCGGATTCCCTTTTATTTTATGATCTGTTTTATCCCGAACCAATTTGGTCTCCGCATTTTGATGGGATTGAAAAGTGTCAGCAGCCCAGTGCCTTTGATTTGTATTTGATAACAGATAATCTGTGGGGAATCTTTTCATTTGTGGGTAAAAATGCTAATCTTTCGGATATTTATATTTACGATCCAATGTATACAGTAGATCCTGTGAATGTTACCAATGACACTGAAATAAACAGCAATCCGATCCTGTTTGCAGGCAGGTTCTATGATTATTATTACGAGGTTCTGAATATCTGGCAAACACAGGTAAATGGGTTCGAAGCACTTTATAAATCCGATGCTTATTATCTATTAGGTTCGGTTGCTGAAAATAATTCTGCGAATAAACTTTCGTTACAAGTTTCACCAAATCCTTTTTCGGATGAAATAAAATTTGAATTTAATCTTCCCGGAACGCTGCCTTACACTCTGGAAATCTTCAATATTTCAGGTGAAAAAATAATACAAATGATTACTTCTTCCGGATCTTCAGGAAATCAATCGCTGACCTGGAATCCGCATAAAGAAGGAATTTCCCTGCATGATGGAATCTATTTTGTGAAACTTACTCAGGGTGAAAATTCTACCGTCCGGAAAGTGATTTATTCAGGTCGTTGAATTTGATAACATAGGGACAATTACCCGTTACGCGTTGACCGTAAATTGTTATCTGTTATTTTATGCTTGAATTGTTTTTTGTATATTTGGATAAATCACTTATATTTGCGATTGCTTATGAGATTGGCATTTCTGTTAATTTGTTGGAGAAAGCTTGAATGACCTTCGTTTTGAAATAAATGCCAATCGTTAAAACCGATTAGTTTTCAGGAGTGAAAGAAAGACTTACCCATTTGATACATCAACTAAACAAAGAGCTGGGACTTTTTATGGGTATCGGTTTGGGTGTGTTTCTGTTTGTTCTTATTTTTAAGCCTTTCCCGCTCGATCATATTGAATTTGACGAACGAAAATTATTTGTTCTCGGACTGGGAGCCCTTGTATTTCTGGTTTTATTCATAGTCAGGATTGTTTATCCCTGTTTGATGGAAAATAATTATCAGCACGAAACGAAAACGGCATTGCATTCCCTCCTGAGCGGATTTATTATTTGGCTCGTTTGTACTGTTATATTTTCTGTTTATCTGAATTTCGCAGGTTTTGTAAGCCCCTCCTCCTATCTTGTGTTTAAAATCGTATTAATCTGCCTTGCCCCACCGCTGATTTTGGCATTTTATGATAAAATGGCTGAATTAAAGCGTCAAAACGAAGCACTCATTCTTGAAGAAAAAATAATTCAGCAAAAAATTGGCAAAAATGAAGCAGATCATTTGAATCGATCTATTGAATTTATTGCTGAGACCAATGCTGAGAAGGTCAGCCTTTTGGTCAAAGATATCCTGTTCATTAAATCTGCTGATAATTATGCTGAAATCCATTACTACGATGCAGACCTTGTTAAAAAGAAGCTTGTACGAAATACCCTAAAGAATATCGAGTTACAGATAAGAGCATACCCTGGTTTTATTCGCTGCCACAGAATATGCATTGTAAATACCCATCAAATTGAAAAGCTTAACGGCAATTGTAATCATCACTCACTGATTTTGAAGGGGTGTGACGAAGAAATACCGGTATCCCGCCAGTATTTTCTAAAGTTAAAGGAAGCGCTTTGACCTTCAAATGGCGAATGCCATTCGCATTGATTTATGGGCGATTACCCCAACGTATTCAAATTTACCACATATCGCATTATATTCATCCCTTTTTTTGCCTGATCCTGTTTTTTTATTTTATATTGTGCCGAAAACCTGTTTGAAATAAATCCGGTAATTTACCCATGAAAGAAAAACTGAACATCATGATACGCCTGCTGAATAAAGAGCTGAGACTGTTTCTCGGTATCAGCCATGGCGTTTTTCTGTTTGTTCTTTTTTTCCAGCCTTTTCCGCTCGAACATCTTGATTTTGAGACCCGGTTATTATTTGTAACCGGACTGGGGGTGATCGTTTTTATGCTTAGTTTTTTAGTCCGGATTGTTTACCCATGTCTGATGAAAAAGAATGCACAAAGTGAAAAGGAGACTGCTCTGCATTCCTTTATAAGCGGACTTATCATTTGGATATTAAGTTCTGTTGCATTTATATTCTACCTGAATTATACAGGGTTTGTAAGGCTGACCACTTATCATATATTTAAAGCAATCTTAATTTGTCTCGCACCCTTTGTGATTTTAACGCTTTCTGATAGAATGGCTGAATTGAGGCGACAAAACCAATCGCTCGCTTCAAAAAGAAATAACGTCACTCCTCCGAATGTTTAATCCCAAAACTTCGAACTCCGAACATCAAACTTCGAGCTCATTTCCCTTTTTCGATACGAAATAACTGAGTTATTATAAGATAAAAAAGCTTTTTGCCCGCTTGGGGCGAATACATTTCACCCTTGTATTTTGGCATCTATCCCAAAAATGTAAAGTTTACCACAGATTTTGCAGGTTTCGCCCCATTTTTCTTCAGGACTTGTATTATTGAAATATCTTGTTACCGAATATATTTTAAAAAACCGTCATGATGCATTGTTCGCCATATCATATATCCTTAAAATTTTTTATTGAAATTAAATAATTATTATCATGAAAGCAAAAATTGTCATCTATCTGTTCACCGCCAGTCTTATCTGCAGCCTTTTCATTCTTCAAACGGGGTGTAAAAAAGAGGAAACAAACGAGCCCGATCCCGGAAATTCAGTACCTACCTCCATTACCTATGAGGGCCAAACCTACAACATCATTCAAGTCGGCAGTCAATACTGGTTTAAAGAAAACCTGAATGTAGGTACAATGATCGATGGAGGAACTAACCAGACCGACAATGGCCAGATTGAAAAATATTGTTATGACAATGACGCCGCGAACTGTGCCACCTATGGTGGCCTTTACCAGTGGGATGAAATGATGCAGTATTCCACCCAGCCGGGTACACAAGGCATTTGCCCCACAGGCTGGCATATTCCAACGCATGTTGAATGGCTGGTATTAACCAATTTTTTAGGAGGTGAAAGTGTTGCCGGTGGTAAATTGAAGGAAACAGATACGCTGCACTGGAATTCTCCGAATACCGGGGCAAACAACCAAACCGGATTTACCGCACTTCCCGCAGGCTGGCGTTTTGACAATGGATCTTTCGGCTATATTGGTGAGATTGCTGTATGGTGGAACTCTACTGAATACTCAGATTCAACTTCCTGGGATCGCTACCTGGTCAATAATACCGGTTTGGTTAACGCGGAATATTCGGGTAAAGAGGATGGTTTTTCGGTACGCTGTATTAAGGATGACAATGGAATCACACCCTTTACTGTCTCTACTGTTGCCATAAGCAACATTACCGAAACCACCGCCACCAGCGGCGGCAGTGTTACCGCCCAAAGCAATGCAGATGTAGTAGAAAGAGGTGTCTGCTGGAGTACTTCACCGAACCCGACCTTAGAAGATTCGCATACCAGCGACAACATGGGAACGGGAAGCTTTACCAGCGTCCTGACCGGGCTAATACCAGCTACCAGCTATTACGTTAGGGCCTATGCCTCCGACACTCTTGGAACCATATTTGGAAACAAGGTCGAATTTACAACACTGGGGGGTGAAAATCCTCCCGTTGCTGATTTTACAGCAAGCACCAACAGCGGCACAGCACCTTTAAGTGTTGAGTTTACTGACCTGTCAACCAACAACCCGGAAAGCTGGCAATGGGATTTTGGTGATGGTGGTGCAAGCACACAGCAAAATCCTTCCCACACCTACAATGAAGCAGGCAATTACACAGTGCAACTTATTGTGAGCAATGGCAGTAGCTCTGATACAATGATAAAAGACAATTACATCACAGTAACCGGCGGGGGTCCTGGTGATCCGTGCTCCGGAATTCAAACAGTTACCTATGAAGGAGAAACATACAATACAGTTGAAATTGGAGACCAGTGCTGGTTTAAGGAAAACCTGAATGTGGGAACAATGATCAATGGTGAAATCGGGCAGACCAACAATGGTGAGGTAGAAAAATACTGCTATGATAACGACCCTGCCAATTGTGATGAATATGGCGGTTTATACCAATGGGATGAGACAATGCAATATACAACATTAGAGGGAGCACAAGGTATTTGCCCGGTAGGATGGCATATTCCCACCTATGAGGATTGGGACTTGTTAACTGATTTTTTGGGTGGTCAGGATTTTGCTGGAGGCACAATGAAGGAAGTTGGTACTTTACATTGGTTAGCACCTAACACAGGAGCCACTAACGAAAGTGGTTTTACTGCTCTTGGCGGGGGCGCCCATGATGAAATTAACGGTTTCTACCATATAGGTCATTACTGCCGCCTCTGGTCTTCCTATGAATGGACCGAGTCGGAGGCCGGGGACCGACACATGAACAACTCTTATATCGAATGTCTTCAGTGGATAACCCCCAAGATTAATAGTTTATCGGTAAGGTGTATTAAGGATAATTAATTTAAAAACTGCTCGTCTATTTTAAATGATAGAGGGCGTACAAATCCGGATTGAAATATTTCACGAGTTTTTACAAAATAAATAAAAACAATGTTATCATGAAAACAAAAAGACTAATTTACCTGCTTGCTGCTTGTTTTATCAGCAGCCTTGTCATTCTTCAAACGGGATGTAAAAAAAATGAAGAAGAAGAACCCCCTTCTGGCCCGGAACCTGTGGTTCTGACTGATAATGCAAAAATTCTTGATGAAGCCACCTGGGAGGAATCTTATGTTTCTATAGATAGCTCCGATTATACGGTTACCTTCAACAACAATATTGAAAGCTTAAACCTGGAGGTAGGGGATGTGATGGTAAGCGGTGCCGGCAATGGTATGCTAAGAAAAGTAACAAGCATTACACCCGTTAAAGGAGAGGTTATTGTGGAAACGGAACAAGCATCCATGGAGGATATGATTGAAAGTGGTGATGTTATTTTCGAAATGCCTTTGGAGGTTGAGAGTGCCAAATTTAACTATCCGGGTATTAGCCTCAAAAAAAACAATTTGAAGCAACCGGGCAGTACCGAATTTACAATTACGATTAATCATACTTTTGCACCTGATGTTACAATTCAGGGTTATTGTACATTTAACTTTACCCTTATCACCTCGCTGCATTATACTTGGCATAGCGGTTTGACATATGCGAAATTTGGTTTTGTGTCAGATCAGGTATTTGAACTTAGTATTACCAGCGAAGCTGGTTTCCAGGGTGAAATTGACCTGGGTGAAGTTTTATTTGGGGGAAATGATCCTGAGTTGGAATTCCCATGTGCAGTTCAACCGCAATTTGAAATACTCTTAGGTGTGAATGTATCCGCAAATGCGACACTTTCATCGGGGGTGTACGAATCCTTACATTTTGCAGCCGGCGTAGAATATACCAATGGTTGGGGTAGCTATTGTACATTTAATGATACGTTTACTCCGTTTCCTCCGACTATATCTGTGGGCCTGGATGCGAAAGCTTACTTTAAACCTAAATTGTCCTGCCTATTTTATGATGTGGCAGCGCCATATCTTTCTGCTGAAGCATATGTAAAAGCGCATGGCCAATTGGATGTTCCCCAATGGGCAGCGTATGTAGGTTATAGTATTGATGCTGGTATTGATATCGAAATCTTTAGTCATACTGTTGCAAGTGTCAATTATAACATTAAGGAGGATGAGTGGTTAATTATAAAAGGACCGACTCCAACCGTAAAAACGAATGACATTACCAACATCATCCTGGCTTCTGCCAAGGGAGGGGGTGATGTGACAGATGAGGGCAGTTCATCGGTTACAGAGTGTGGAATCTGCTGGAGTCCATCACATGATCCGACCATCGCTGATTCCTCTTCCCACAGTAGTTCGGGAGGAGCAGGTAGCTATACATGCGATATAGCAAATTTAAGTCCTGCTACAAAGTATTATGTTCGTGCCTACGCTACAAACAGCCACGGTACGGATTATGGAGAAGAAAAATATTTTACATCATCGGCTGCCATACCCTGCCCGGGAATACCCACGGTTACCTATGAAGGACATACTTACCATACGGTGCTGATTAACAACCAGTGCTGGTTCAATGAAAACCTGAATGTCGGTACAATGATCAATGTGGCAAATGACCAGGCTAATAACGGGCAGATAGAGAAATATTGCCTCTTTGATGACCCGGTCAGCTGTGAAACCTATGGTGGACTTTACCAATGGAACGAATTGATGCAATACACAACCTCGCAGGGCACACAAGGCATTTGCCCACCGGGATGGCATATCCCTACCGATGCTGAATGGACAAGCTTAACTGATTACCTGGGGGGTGAACCCGTAGCGGGAGGCAAAATGAAAGAAGCGGGTATTACTCACTGGTCTTCGCCGAATTCAGGGGCAACCAACCAAAGCGGTTTTGCAGCCCTTCCGGGTGGCGTTGGTGGTAATTTTGGTGGCGGTGGTAATGGTGATTTTTGGGATTGGTCAAGTAGAGGCCACTTCTGGACGTCTACTCAGATTGATGCCGATAATGCATGGCAACGTATATTGTCAAGTGATAACACCGCTGCCACCCGGCCGGACCAGAATAATAATAAGTTTCTCGGTTTTAGTGTTCGTTGTGTGAAGAATTAATTGATAGTCATTCTGCACAAAGAAGGGATTTGAGGGTAAGTTATGCACAATACCGGTATTAATGTGGTAATTATTATTTATAAGATGATGTATTTCAATATTATGTATGACTTTTTGTTCCTTTTAAACTTTGTTATTAATATTGCATAATTCAAGAGGCATAAATTATATATTTTAGTAATTTTCCTGCAAATTTCTTATTATTAATCTTAAAATTAAAACGATGAAAAAAATTTTTACATTTTTAGCCTTAATTCTGTTCTTTTCTACAGTTGTGAAAGCTCAGGATTTAACCTCCAAAAAGGGAGTGCCAATTTTACCCGAAAAAGGCGAATGGGCCATCGGTATAGATGCTGTACCCTTCTTTTATTATTTTGGTAACATCTTTAATGGGAATACGAATAATGGAGGCCCATCCTATGATTTTACGGGAAATTATCCAATGACCATGTACGGGAAATATATGGTTGATGCAAAAACAGCATACCGTTTTAAATTACAACTTACCTACAATTCTCAAACAAATAAAGAATTCGTCACAAAGGATGCTGTTACTCCAAATCCGGATGTAACTGTTGAAGATAAAGCTAAACGGAACAACATGGACGTGGTGTTAGGTGCAGGTCTGGAAAAGAGAAGGGGTAAAGGCAGGTTACAGGGAGTTTATGGTGCAGAAGCTTTGATTGAATTCGGCTCCGGAAAAAATACATTCGAATATGGCAACTCATGGAGTCCCAATTTAACGCATCATACCGCAGATTTTGGTGATAATTACTACGGGGGAAATTCTGATCAACCCATAACAGAAATTAAATCAGGCAGCACTTTTGGATTTGGGATTAGGGGATTTGCAGGTGTTGAATATTTCTTTGCACCCAAGATATCAATTGGTGGTGAATTTGGTTGGGGTATCAATTTTACAAGTACAGGGGAAGGTAACACTACGTATCAATATCTTGATTCGTCTACAGCAACTCCTTTTATTAATACCAAAGAAGTTAAAAGTGGTGGTGGTAGCTCATTTGGGTTCCATACTGATAACCTCAGTGGTGCCATTAACTTGTTGTTTTATTTCTAATTAATATTTGTTTTAGTGAATTTAGAGGTTGTCTTTCAATTTCTTTGAAATTTTTGGGACAACCTCTTTCTATTTAATATTCAATATTCAATATTCAAAATTCATTGATCATCGTTCAGCCATTTAACCATTCAACAGTTATTGCCTTTTCCACCCAAACGACTCGATCATGTGATTGATGTCCTCTTTCAGAAAATCGATGACAGGTGCCAGTGAATCGTTGTTGGGAACCACATTAAAATAGAGTGCCCCGCGTATAAAGTTTTTCGTGCTGTCGGTGAGGTAAAACTGGTATGGCGAAGCAGCTTCAACCCCGGAAATGGTATAGGTCAATCCAAATACGTTCCTGTCAGGATTTTCATACGCTTTGTTTTCGATGGAACTGGCTTTGGGGATGTGCTTCATGACCATCGAACGTGTGTCTTCCAGATATTTCCCGAGATTCCCGTTTACTTTTTTATAACTGAAGTAAACCTCCGCTTTGAACTGCGGAAAAACAATATTTATCCAGTAGGGTTCTGCATCAGGCGAGGTGTCGGGAACAATTTTGCTGTATACCGGATATTCAAATGAATAGGGATACGCCGAATCAAAAATGCGATACGATTTTTGAGGCAGGTCAATCCTGAAATATCCCCGAGGTTTGGGATAATATTCATTGTTACAGCTTAAAGCCAGAAAAGCAAAAATTCCTGAAAGAAGCAGGAAATTATAAAGCCGGATTCTAATTTTCATTGGCCCTTATTTCTGTCGGTTTCAGGGTAACTTTTATGGTTTTGATTCTTCGCTTATCAACGGAGAGAACGGTAAACTCAAAATTCTGAAACTCAATTTTAGTATTCTTAACCGGCATATCCTGATAAATTTCAAGCAATACACCGGCAAGGGAATCGGAATCGCCTTTTACTTCATCGAAAACTTTATCATCAATTCCAAGGATTTTGCAAAAGTCATTGATGCTCGTTTTTCCTTCAAAAATGTAATTATGCTCATCAATTTTATTGAAAGCCAGCTCATCTTCGGGCAGGTCAAATTCATCGGAAATTTCTCCAACGATCTCCTCGATAATGTCTTCGAACGTCACAATTCCTGAGGTGCCCCCATACTCATCCACCACAATGGCCAGATGGATTTTTTTCAATTGGAATTCCTGCAGCAAGTCGTTAATCTTTTTGTTTTCCGGAATAAAAAAAGCCGGTCGCAGCAATGTGATCCAGTTAAAATCATCTTTTTTATCGAGATGAGGCAGCAGATCTTTAATATACAGAATTCCCTGGATGTGATCGAGGGTATTTGTGTAAACCGGCATTCGCGAATAACCCCATTCGATAACAAGGTTTATAAGTTTTGTAAACAGGGTTTCTGAATCAACTGCTACAATATCCATCCGCGACCGCATGATTTCCGTGACTTCAATATCGGTAAATTTTACAATCCCCTTCAGGATTTTGGTTTCTTCTTTGCGGGTGCCCGGAGTAACAGTAATATCAATGGCATCTGATAATTCGCTCATGGATATCTCAGGATTGGATGCAGCCATTTTTTTATCGATGATCCGTGTCGATTTTACGAGCAGTGAACTAAACGGATAAAATACTTTGACCAGGATTTTTAAAGGCCGGGCCATTGTCGAAGCAAAAACGATCTGTTTTTGATTGGCATAAATCTTCGGCATTATTTCACCAAATAAAAGCAAAATTGATGTAATTACAATCACCTGGATAATAAATCCGATGACCGGGTATTGCGTGAAATCGAACAATTCGGAGGTCAGAAATGCACTCAGAATGACAATCCCGACATTCACGAAATTATTGGTGATTAATATGGTTGCAAGAAGCCGTTTGGGTTTTTCGAGCAAGGTCAGGATCAGAATATTTGTTTTTGTTTCCCGCGTCCTGATTTCTTTAAGATGAGCCGGATCCATTGAAAAAAATGCAATTTCAGCTCCGGAAACCAGCGCAGAAATGAGCAGGAGGACGAGAATCACAAGAATACTTACCAGGATTTCAATAGAAAATTCGCCTTTGAATATCGCAATTACAAAGTTTTGCAGACACAAAAACGGTTCGCTGTCAGGATTTTCCAACGCCAATGAATTTTATTACCTCTAACATTTTAATGTGTACAAAAGTAACAAAATTCGATTAGATGCAGAATCGAAAAATCTAGCAGAACGAAATCAGATTTGATTCAGGATCAGAACGGAAGATCGTCGTTGGGCGCTTCTATTTCAGTATCCTCAATTTTTGAGGACACTTTTTCCTGATTTACAGGTTCTCCACCGCCATCACCTGCTTCGCGCTTTGAACCCAGCATGGTCATGTTATCTCCAAAAATCTCGGTGATGTATTTTTTCACACCATCCTGTTCATACATGCGGGTTTTGATTTTCCCTTCCAGAAAGATCTGATTCCCTTTTTTGAGATACTTCTCAGCAACCTCGGCAAGTCCGCGCCAAAGCACAATGTTGTGCCATTCCGTTTGATCAACCCTGTTGCCTTCCTTGTTTTTGAAACTTTCAGAAGTCGCCAGCGAGAAGGATGCTTTTTTGACTCCATTGTCGAATGTGACAATATCCGGATCTTTACCTAAGTTTCCGATCAGGATAACTTTGTTTACTCCAGCCATTTTATTTTGGTTTAATTATGATTTACAAATATAATTTTTTTTTAAATCACTATTCAAAAAATTTTATTTTCTGCCAGGTATTTTTCGATTAATCGAGGCAAAGGGTAAGCATAAAGTTTATCCTCTGTAACGCTTATCAAGGGACTGCCAATAAATAACGTAAGGTTTTTCAGATTGTTTTTGGGAAGGTTTCGGATCATCACAAACCGTGCATTGATAATTTGATGCGATAAAACATGCCTGTATTTTATGGATGTCTTTTCAATTTTTACATCCCCATTCAAATTGCAATCGCTGACCAACTTCTCTTGTATCTTTTTTGTGGAGATTTCTTTTTGCGATTCGATCAGGGGAAAATCGTATAAATTCAGCCAGATATCATTACCGGTTCGTTTTTTTAAAAAAACAAAATTTGTATTTTTAGTCTTTTGAGTGAACACCAGGTAATTAAAAAACCGGTTTTGTTGTTTGGCTGTCTTATTTTTAACAGGGATTTTCTCTACATTACCTTCACTATTCGCCTGACATTCCGTATTAAAAATACAGGATAAACAGTAAGGGTTTTGCGGCTTGCAATACAATGCCCCAAATTCCATGATTGCCTGATTAAAATCACCGGGATGTTTTCTATCAATCAGTTTTTCAGCGAGTAACCGGATTTTGTTTTTTCCAGCAGAAGAATTAACTGGCAGGTTCATTCCTGAAAACCGTGACAGAAATCGCAAAACATTTCCATCAACTACAGGAAAGGGCTGATTATATGAAATGGATGCAATGGCTGCAGCCGTGTAGTTCGCCAATGCCTTTCAGTTTAAGTAAATCCTCATAGCGATCCGGAAAAATCCCCGAGTACTTATCCATTATCAGTTGGGCAGTCTTATGAAGATTCCTGGCTCTTGAATAATAGCCAAGCCCCTGCCAGAGATTCAAAACATCTTCTTCATTTGCCTCTGCTAAATCAGCTACTTTCGGATATTTAGCAATAAATCTTAAAAAGTAGGCGAGGCCCTGATCAATACGTGTTTGCTGCAGGATGATCTCGGATATCCAGATTGTATAGGGATCCTTCGTTTCTCTCCAGGGTAAATTTCGTTTATGAATCCTGTACCAGCCGATTATCTTAGTTGAAAATTTCATCGGTAACAAATTTATACACAGTTAGCTGAAAAATAACATATTATTTATTGCATTTAAAAAAATTTATATATTTGCAGCCCTAATCAGGGATTATTTAAAAAAATATTTATCATGACAAAAGCAGAAATTGTAACAGACATTGCAACAAAAACAGGAATCGAGAAAGTTACTGTTCAACATACTGTTGAAGCATTTATGGATGTAGTAAAAAAATCAATGGCTAATGGTGAAAACGTTTACCTGCGCGGATTTGGTAGTTTCGTAATTAAAAAGAGAGCTAAAAAAACAGGTAGAAATATTTCTAAAAATACTACCATCATTATTCCTGCTCACAATATACCGGCCTTCAAACCAGCAAAAACTTTTATCAACGAAGTTAAAAACAAAGTAAAGTAAATTTAACGAGGACGGAATATGCCAAGCGGGAAAAAGAGAAAACGACATAAGATGGCAACCCATAAGCGTAAAAAACGCTTACGGAAGAACAGACACAAGAAGAAATAATCTTTATTGAACTACCATGTTTTAGAATATGATACAGCGAGTATTATATTCTAAATATTTTTATCATTTCCAGGTTTTTAAAGCTCTCCGGTGAACGTCATGGTTGATTGACCAGCGATGTTATTTGTTAAAGAATTTTTAATGTGAATAAAGAATTAATTATTAATTCAGGACCTTCAGAAGTTGAAATTGCTCTGTTAGAGGATAAGGTCTTGGTTGAATTAAACAAGGAAAAGAGCAATTCCGGTTTTGCTGTAGGTGATATTTACCTGGGTCGAGTCCGCAAGATTATGCCCGGGCTGAATGCAGCCTTTGTGGATGTAGGTTATGAAAAAGATTCTTTTTTGCATTATCTTGATTTAGGCCCGCAGGTTCAGTCCCTTAATAAATTTACACGGCTGGCTTTACAAGGAAAATTTACCAGCAACTCATTTCCTGATTTCAAACTGGAAAAAGACATAGAAAAAACCGGCAAAATAACCGGTGTGCTTACTGCCGGCCAGCAAATACTTGTCCAGATCGCCAAAGAGCCCATCTCGACCAAAGGACCAAGAGTTACATCCGAATTGTCGTTTGCAGGAAGATACCTTGTTTTGGTTCCTTTTTCCAACCGCATTTCTCTTTCGCAGCGGATCAAGAGCAATGATGAACGGAACCGGTTGAAAAGGCTGATCCTTAGTATCAAGCCAAACAACTTCGGCGTGATTGTGAGAACGGTTGCCGAACATAAAAAAGTAGCCGAACTCGATAACGACCTGAAAAATCTTATAGAAAAATGGAACCTGACCGTTGACCGGTTGTCACAGGCTAAACCTCCCCAGCGAATCATCAGTGAAATTGACCGTACTTCAGCTATTCTTAGGGATATCCTCAGTGAATCATTCAATAATATTGTTGCGAATGACAATACGGTTTATGAAGATATCAAAAATTATATCAAATCCATTGCGCCTGAAAAAGTAAACATTGTTAAGCTTTACAAAGGCCGTGTTCCGGTTTTTGAAAACTTTGGCATTGATAAACAGATCAAAAATTCGTTTGGTAAAGTTGTAACCATCCGGAGTGGAATTTATTTAATTATCGAACATACTGAGGCTCTGCATGTCATCGACATCAACAGTGGCCATCGGGTAAATAAAGAAAACAGCCAGGAAGATAATGCCCTTGACGTGAACCTGGAAGCGGCTATAGAATTAGCCCGGCAGCTTCGGCTTCGGGATATGGGCGGGATCATCGTGATTGATTTTATCGACATGAAACTTGCGGCCAACAGGCGAAAACTTTTTCAAAAACTGAAGGATGAAATGGCAAAAGACAGAGCCAAGCATACCATTCTTCCGCCAAGCAAATTCGGACTTGTACAGATTACCCGGCAACGTGTTCGCCCTGAAATGAATGTAGAATTTGGTGAAAAATGCCCGGTTTGTGAGGGTACAGGTGAAATTAAACCCAGCATTCTGTATGTCGATCAGATCGAAAACAACCTCCGGTATTTAGTTCAGGAACAAAATGAAAAAACTTTGAAATTATCCATACATCCTTATTTATATGCGTATCTGACAAAAGGATTCTATTCACTCCGGATTAAATGGTACTTTAAGTTTAAACGATGGGTACGTCTTACGCCGGTTCCTGCCTATCATTTCCTCGAATTTCACTTCTTCAACAGGAATAATGACGAAATTAAAATGTAATGCCTTTTTCCTTATTTTGATAATTCGGATATTTGCAACGCAAAACATTTGCTGATCACTCATAAATTATTCGATTCATGGACATTGTTTTAAGCGGTATCAGGCCAACAGGAAATTTGCATCTGGGCAATTACTTCGGGGCATTAAGGAATTTCAGAAAAATGCAGTTTGAAAGCACCTGCTTCTTTTTTATTGCAGATTATCACTCCCTGACGACTCATCCAACTCCCGAAAATCTTCAGGGAAATGTACGGCAGGCATTGATCGAATACCTGGCTTCCGGCATCGATCCTGAAATTGCCACTATTTATGTACAAAGCGATGTTCCGGAAACGGCTGAACTGTACCTTTTGCTGAACATGAACGCCTACAAAGGCGAACTCGAAAGAGTGACAACATTTAAGGAAAAGGCTCAAAAGCAACCTGAAAATATTAATGCCGGACTGCTTACTTATCCTACGCTGATGGCTGCAGATATCCTTATCCACCGCGCGCATAAAGTACCTGTCGGCAAAGACCAGGAGCAACACCTCGAAATGACGCGGACATTTGCCAGAAGGTTTAACCGTTTGTATAAAATGGACTATTTTCCTGAACCGATTGCCTTTAATTTTGGGGAAGAATTAATAAAAATTCCAGGGCTTGACGGAAGCGGAAAAATGAGCAAATCGGACGATGAAAGCAGTGCAATTTTCCTGGCAGATGAACCGGAAGCCATCCGGAAAAAAGTGATGCGCGCGGTTACAGATGCCGGACCGACCCACAAAAATTCAAAAAAACCTGTACCGATCGAAAACCTCTTCTCCCTTATGAAAGCTGTTTCTGATCCTGAGACTGTTGATTTTTATAACGATAAATACAACAATTGCGAAATCAGGTATGGCGATATGAAAAAGAAATTAGCCGAGGATATCATTACCTTCACCGAACCCATCCGTGAGAAAATCAACGAGTTGAAATCGGATGATGCTTACATCACCAAAGTGATGGACATGGGTAAAGAAAAAGCTCAGGCAAGTGCTTCAAAAACCATCAAAGAAGTCAGACAAATTATTGGGTTCCGTTAAAAATCCTTGTCAGTTGGATGTTGAACCCGTAAAAGGGAAAAAGTATTCCAGCGCATTATCAATGTGTGCCCGCCAGCTTCCCCAGCTATGCCCTTCATGCCATTCATAAAAGCGATAGTTATGACCCTTTTTGCTGAAGAATATCCCTGAGATTAAAAGCCATTGGAATCAGAACCGGAATGTCGTATTTTCCGATGTCGATATAAAAATCTAATCCTGAAAAATTTCTGGTTAAAAGAGAATCCGAAATGGGTTCAATTACATTGCTTGAGTAAGCTCCGATTTTCCCGAATTGCTCTGGGTGAGTGATTCCCATCCACAAGGAAATATTTCCTCCGTTTGAGACACCGGCCACGGCTCGAAACGCAGGAATTATACGCGTTCTGTACTTTTTATCCACCCAATGCATTACATCCTGAACAATAAAATCTGTAAATGCATTCATTTGCGACCCTGCATATTCTTCTTCTCTGTTAACAGCGGGAATGAATACCCCGATAATGGGTTCAATTGAATTTTTGGCAATGAGATAGTCCAGAACATTTTGCGTATTTGCCAGGGTAAGAAAATCAAGTCCGTCATGAAATAATATTACTGGATAATCATTTTTGGACGCCGAATAATCTGCCGGAAGATAGACTTTTACAGTTCTTGAATTTCCCAATGTATTTGAAATCATAACCGTATCAAAGATGCTTCCATGAGGAATAGCCGGATAATATTCAATTTCAGGTGGCTGAACGTACAAAGGCATGGACAGTTCAGAATTTGCACCAAATCCGCTCATCACTATTTTCGGATTTAAAGGATCCAAAATCCAATTTGTGCTGTCAATTACATATTTATAATCGAGCCTTGCATCGGGTTCAAATTGTTCAGTCAAATACCATAGATTAGTAGTTGATATCCGTGTGAATTGATTTTTCGACGGATTCCAGTTATTACCATCACCCGCCACAGCAACCGATCCGACATTTCCCAGATAAATCCAATGAACCAAGGAGTCATTCTCGATAAAGGGAAACTGTTTGCACACACTGATAAAACTATCGGCAATAGATTGCCGGCGGCTTACATCCGTTTGCTCAAGTTTGTTGATGAATTGCTGAAATGATTGGGAATTACAAACGGTGGTATTCAAAAGAAGAACAGAAATCAGGAAATAGTTCGTTTTCATTATCGTAAAGTATGATGATAATAACATTTCAAAATTAATTGAATTGTCACTGGAAATTACCTGTTGATTAAGTATTAATTTTGCAAAAAAATTGAGAACCCCAAATGGGTAAAATGATTGAAACAGAAATAAAGGCAGAAACAGCTATTTTGGTGGGCCTGGTAACACGGCAGCAAAATGAGGAACGGGTGAAGGAATACCTTGATGAGCTGGCGTTTCTGACAGATACGGCAGGGGCGATCCCTGTAAAGCGCTTCACACAGAAACTTGAAATGCAGGATTCCAAAACCTTTGTGGGTGCCGGTAAACTTGCTGAAATAGCTCAGTTTATTCAGGAAAACGAAATTGACATTGCCATTTTTGATGATGAACTTAGCGGATCACAAATCAGAAATATCGAAAATATCCTGAAATGCCGCATCCTCGACCGGAACAACCTGATCCTTGATATTTTTGCACGAAGAGCACGGACAGCCCATGCTAAAACACAGGTAGAGCTTGCACAGTACCAATACTTGTTACCTCGATTAACAAGGATGTGGACGCACCTTGAACGGCAGCGTGGCGGTATCGGACTGCGTGGTCCCGGCGAAACGGAAATCGAAACTGACCGCCGGATCATTCGCGACCGCATTTCACTGCTGAAGAAAAAGCTCGAAGCCATCGACAAGCAAAAAGTAACCCAGCGAAAAAACCGTAAAAGCATGGTGCAGGTCGCTTTGGTTGGTTACACCAACGTCGGGAAATCGACCATTATGAACCTGCTCAGCAAATCGGACGTTTTTGCTGAAAACAAACTGTTCGCCACACTTGATACCACCGTAAGGAAAATGGTAATCGGCAACCTGCCTTTTCTTATTAGTGATACCGTCGGATTCATCCGTAAATTGCCTCATGATCTTGTTGAATCGTTTAAATCCACATTGGATGAAGTACGGGAAGCGGACATTCTTGTCCATGTTGTAGATATTTCTCATCCTGATTTTGAAGAACAGATCAATGTGGTGAAGGAAACACTTTCGGATATCCATGCAATTGGAAAACCGACTATCCTTTTGTTTAATAAGATCGATGCTTACCGGTTTACCGTGAAAGAACTTGATGACCTGACACCATCAACCAAAGAAAATCTGAGCCTGAGCGACCTGATGAAAACCTGGATGGCGAAGGCAAATTCGCCGGCCCTTTTTATTTCGGCAAAAGAGAAAAAAAATATCGAAGAATTTAAAAATGTGTTATATGAACAAGTGAAAAAGATTCATATAGAACGTTATCCTTACAACAATTTTTTGTTTGAAATATAATTGCATGCAATTATTTTTCTCGCAGGTAACTGTAAAAATTTTTCCATATTTGATGATTTACAAAACAGGTAAATTCTGCTTCCTCTGAAAATCCTCAATTTTTTTATTTAATTTAGCAAGGATATCAAAAAATGCGACAACCTGTAACTAGGGGAAATCAGAGTCTGATATCGACTGGAAAAATTGATCATGCAATTTTAACCTATCAGAGGTCATAAAGTATGCTCGATAGTGATTTAGCTGAAATATGCGGAGGTTAAACGAGCAGATTGAATGAACAGGTATCGCATCGAGTTTTTCCTTGAGTTCCGTATTATCGAGTTTTCCATTCAACGCCAGCCTTCCTGTATTGGCGAGTGTGCGCGCAGGAATGATACCAGGCAAATACCCGAACATTTCAGCTTAACAATTAAAACTAATTATACAAGGGTCAATGTGGAATTACAGAGTTGTTTTTTTATTTTATCTTTGGAGTTAATTAAGAGAAATGGAAGGCAAAGCAAAATATTGGGTTGAACTGTCCGATTATGATTTAGAAACGGCTGAAGCAATGCTTCAAAGTAAGAGATACCTTTATGTTGGTTTTATGTGTCATCAGTCCATTGAAAAGATTATTAAAGGCTTTTTTACATTTCTGAAATCAGATGTTGCTCCATTTTCACATAGTCTTTCCTATTTAGCAAAGAAAGGAGACTTTTACGAAATATTTTCTGAGGAGCAAAAAGATTTTATTGATCAGATTGAACCGCTGAATATTGAAGCACGTTACCCTTCCCACAAAGAAAGATTGCTTAAAAGTTTAACCGAAGAAAAATGCATTGAGATTATTGGCAAGACAAAAGAATTGCAAGGATGGATAAAGGAGAAGTTATAAATAAAGTTAGAGCCTACAGTCTTTTACTCAGGAATTATTTCCCGCTTGAGAAGGTTTATTTATTTGGTTCCTATGCAAAGGACACGTATCAGGTGGATAGTGATATTGATGTGGCAATCGTTGTAAGCCATATTGATGGAGACTACTTTTCCATCCAGCCATTGTTGTGGAAACTGCGCAGACAAATCGACGACAGAATAGAACCCATTCTGATCGAACGAGAAAATGATGAAGGTGGTTTTTTAGCCGAAATCGAGAGGAACGGGATCGAAATTTCCTAATAATAACGAAAACCTAAAAATTCTTGAAGCTTATGTTTTCAAAAACAATGGGGCAGGACTTTAATAATTTGAGAATGACTTGACAATTTAACAGTTTAGCACTCAAAATTACTTTTCAATATCTTTGTCCCTCCTTCGTTAATTCGCTATATGAAAAAAGTTCATCTTTTAATTTTATCTGCACTTTCGGGTATTCTGTTCACCATTGGCTGGCCGGTAAACGGTTTTCCGGCTTTCCTGTTTACGGCTTTTGTGCCGCTGCTGATCATCGAAAATCATATTCTGAAACACAGGGAGGACTTCAATAAATTTAGTGTATTCTTTTATACCTATCCCGCTTTTTTCATTTGGAACGTTGCAACAACCTGGTGGATATGGAATTCGACGCCGGTTGCTGCTTTGGCATGGGCACTCAACTCCATGTTCATGAGTATCGTGATGAATGTTTTTCATGCGGTCCGTAAAAACCTGTATAAAGAAAACCAGGGATATTTTATCCTGATCGTCTTGTGGATCACCTTTGAATACATTCACCTGAACTGGAAACTGACCTGGACCTGGCTTAATCTGGGCAATGGATTCGCCATCCATTATAAATGGATACAATGGTATGAATTTACTGGTGCTTTGGGCGGAACTTTTTGGGTACTGGCTGTCAATATTCTTGTTTATAAAACGATAAAACCATTACTTACAAGAAATGCAGTAAAAAGACAGCTTTTATTGAATAGCCTGGCTTCGCTCGGGTTGATCCTGGTTCCTGTGTTCATTTCCTTTCTGATGTATTTTGGTTATACGGAAAAAAAAGACCCGTTAAATGTCATCGTCGTTCAGCCGAACATTGATCCGTATTCAGAGCAATATACCCTGCCGCCAAAGGAAGTTATCGGCATTAATCTTCACCTGGCCGATTCGGTAATGGACGAAAAGCCTGCCCTCATTGTCAGTCCGGAGTCGGCAATTCAGGAAGGCATCTGGGAAAATAACCTGAACTGGTCGGAAAGCCTCAACGAACTGAAAGAATTCGTCAGGCAACATCCGGGTAAGGAAATCCTTATCGGAGCATCGACCTATAAACGGTATTATGAAAATGAAGAGATGCCCGGGTCGGCAAGGTTTAATAAATCGGGCAACTTTTATTACGATGCGTTCAACACAGCTTTTTTTATCGATGATACGGGAGGAATGCAATTGCATCATAAATCAAAACTTACTCCGGGTGTGGAATACATGCCTTCAGGTGGAATTTTTAAATTTCTTGAGAACTTTGCCATCAACCTTGGAGGTACTGTCGGGACCTTGGGTACAGACGAAAACCCATTACCTTTTAGGGTAAATGATTCATTGAAAATCGGTCCGGTCATTTGCTACGAATCCATCTTCGGGGAATTTTGCGCCAATTATGTAAAGAAAGGTGCGAATGCATTATTTATCATTACCAACGACGGCTGGTGGGGTGATACTCCCGGCCATAATCAGCACCTTTCATTCGCTTCGCTTAGAGCTATTGAAACTCGCAGAAGCATTGGCAGGTCAGCGAATACAGGTATCTCCTGCTTTGTCGATCAGCGGGGTGATATTCAGCAAGCAACAAAATACTGGGTTCGTGATGTAATCAGGCAGGATATCAACCTGAATTCGAAAATAACTTTTTATACCCGTTTTGGCGACTATTTTGGAAGGCTTTCAGCCTTTGTCAGTATCCTGTTTATTCTGCTTGCTTTTGTTTTTGGCTTAAGACGAAAAAAGACCCTTGGGAGATGAAACTTTTTTACAGGCATTTCGGCGAAGGGGAACCGGTCATTATTCTGCATGGACTGCTTGGTCTTTCTGACAATTGGGTTACCATCGGCAGAAGACTGGCTGAAAAATTTGAAGTGTTTATTCCCGACCAGCGAAATCACGGTCAATCGCCTCACAGCGACACTTTTAATTATTACAGCCTCACCGAAGATCTGCTGGAGTTCGTTGAAGACCATCAGCTCTTAAACCCCATCATCATTGGACATTCAATGGGAGGCAAGGTGGCAATGAATTTTGCATTAGAGCATCCTTTCAGGGTCGATAAAATGATTGTGGTCGATATCAGCACAAGAAAATATTCCGGCAGGCAGGAACATTTAGAAATTCTTGATGCGATGCGTTCTGTCGATTTATCGGTTGTAACAGAACGTGAAGAGGTGGAATCTTTAATCAGGGAGAAAATCAAATCCGAAAAGATCGCCCTTTTCATCCTTAAAAATATTTACCGCATTGGCCGGAAAAAACTTGCATGGCGCCTGAATGTGGACGCTATTTTTAATAACATCGAAAATGCCTACGAGGAAATCGATTCTCACTATACCTACGAAAAACCTGTACTGTTTGTCAAAGGCGGAAAATCGAATTATATCATGGCTGATGACCAGGTGGAGATTAGAAAATATTTTCCAAATGCACAATTCAAAACCATTGAAAACGCCTCGCACTGGGTTCATGCCGATGAGCCGGAAGAACTTTGCCGTATTTTCAGTGAATTTTTATCAAAAGAATGTGAATACGCTGTTTAGCAAGAATTTCCTGTCAATTTTAACACAAAGCTACCCTGCGAGATCTTCCTGCCTTGCTTTGTAAACCCGCTTCGAAATGGATATGCTGACTTCATAAAGTCCGATCAGAGGAATGCTCACCAATATCTGGCTGAAAATATCAGGAGGTGTAATAATTGCAGAAACGGCAAGAACAATCACCAGCATTATTTTGCGGTTTTTCTTCATCAGCGTAGGGGTAATTATCCCGATTTTGGTGAGAAAATAAACAAGGATTGGCAGCTCGAATACGATACCACATGCAACAACTACAGAAACTATCGTGCTGATATAGGAATCAAGCTGAATTTGATTGGGAATCTCCGGACTGACCTGGTAGGTTGCGAAAAAATTAATGGTAAGCGGAACAATCAGAAAATATGCAAACAATACACCTGTCAAAAACAGCATTGAACTTACAACCACAGCTCCCCTTGAATATTTTCTTTCGTTGGGTTGTAATGCCGGCTTAACAAATCTCCAGAATTCCCACAACACAAATGGCGAAGCTAAAATCAAACCCGAAATCATCGAAACATACATATGTGTCATAAATTGTCCCGACATGCTGATGTTTTGGATGTTTAAATTCATATCGCCCATGCACAACGATTTAACGGAAAGGATTTCACTTAATCTGCAAAGCAACCGGTTTGTGATAAAATCGGAACTTTTAGGCGCAAGTATGATGGTTTCAAATATAAACCGTTTCGCAATAAAAGCCACAATTGAAAAAACAATAACAGCAGCGAGAGCCCTGAAAATATGGGATCTTAATTCCTCCAGATGCTCCCAAAACGACATCTCCTTTTCTTTTTTCGGATCGGGAATCTTTTTATTGGAAAACTCTTCGTGCATAGGATTACAAAAATACCAGAAAAATTTTCAGCAAATTGGTTTTGAAGGAATTTATTATTTGAAGAATGATATCACAATATAAAGAAGAATCACCAATGGAATAGCTGTGTAAAAAAGTATCCCTATCAGAATGATGGAAAGGATAAGGAAAATATATCGTGATTTATTCTCCTTCCAGCCGAATGATTGAAATTTTAACGACATGAGCGGTATTTCTGCTACCAGCAAATACGAAAGCCCAATTACTACCGAAACGAGGAAATAAGTGTTGGTAAGCAGCGCACTAAAAAAAGAATGATCAACAGCCAGCATCACCGGTTCTTTAAAAATAATCAGTGGAAAAGATGCAATAAAAATGGCATTGGCCGGAGTTGGTAAGCCGATAAATTTTTCCGTTTGCCGTTCATCGATGTTGAATTTTGCCAAACGCAGCGCTGAAAACAGTGGGACCAAAAATGCAATAAAAGGTACAAAAAAGACAAAATGACTTGATATCATTGAGCTGCTTAATGAAAACCTGAGCAATGAAAAGAGAATTACTCCGGGAACAAGCCCGAAAGACACAACATCTGCCAGTGAGTCCAGTTCTTTACCAATTGGCGATTTTACATGCAACAGCCGGGCAGCAAATCCATCGATAAAATCGAAAATCGCTGCCACGAAAATTAAATAGGCTGCCATTACCAAATCTCCGTCGAAGGCATAAACAATAGCCGCACAACCGCTTAAAAGGTTGAGTAATGTTATAAAATTAGGTATGTGTTTTTTTATGGACAAAGTTTCCAGAGGTATGTTCATTTTTGATCCCTCAAAATTAGGAATATATTTAAACCGAATTAAGGCTGAATGATAATTAATGAAGAAAGGATGAATGTGGAAAATATTCCTCCTTCTGTTCTGGTTTATTCATCAACATTGCGAATTTATTTAATTTTGGACGGGTAACCTTAAGTGGAAAATGGAATTTATTCCTGAAATAAACATTACAGACTTTACATATCCTTTACCTCCGGATAAAATTGCACAATACCCAATTCCGCGAAGGGATGAATCGAAGCTTTTGATATTAAAAGGGGGTGTTATTTCGGAGGATATTTTCAAAAATATTTATACCTACCTGCCTGATCATGCGCTTTTAATCCGCAACGAAACAAAAGTGGTTCAGGCACGATTGATTTTTAAAAAGGAGACCGGTGCTGCAATTGAAATTTTCTGCCTTGAACCGGTTCAGCCGACACGTGAAATCCAGCAAGCTTTCACACAGAACTCAGGAGTTGCCTGGAATTGTCTTGTTGGAAATTCAAAAAGATGGAAATCGGGGAAGCTTACGAAACGGTTTACCGTAAATGGTTTGGATTGTTTTCTCACTGCCGAAAGGATTACGCAGGATTCTGATCATTCTTTGATCCGATTTGAATGGAATCCTGCCGGGATGATTTTTTCGGATGTGTTGCTTCATTCCGGAATCATTCCGCTGCCTTCGTATGTGAAAAGAGAAGCTGAAGAAAACGACAAAGTCAGATACCAGACTATTTATGCACGGGATGAGGGTTCTGTAGCAGCCCCAACAGCAGGTCTTCACTTCACAGAGGAAGTGTTTCAATCATTGAAGCAAAAAAAAATCGATATTGAGGAAGTGACGCTTCATGTGGGAGCCGGGACATTCAAACCTGTAAATACGCCGGAAATTCGGGATCATGAAATGCATACTGAAAAAATACTGGTTCAGAAAAAAACAATTTCGAAAATCCTGAAAAATCGCAATTCCCCGCTCATTGCAGTTGGTACCACGACCATCCGCACCATTGAAAGTCTTTACTGGTTCGGCGTAAAGCTGATCGTGGACAAACCGGATAATGATTTTATGGATATCCATCAATGGGATGCCTACAATCCGAAATACAACATTGGGATCAGTCCTGGTGAATCGTTGCAAAAAGTGATGGATCATATGGATTCAAAAAATCTTGATAAAATATCGGGACAAACACAATTGATAATCGTTCCGGGTTATACTTATCGTCTCACCGATATTTTAATTACCAATTTTCACATGCCAAAAAGTACGCTCCTGCTTTTGGTCTCGGCTTTTGCAGGTGATGACTGGAAGAATGCATATGCGTATGCTTTAAATCACAATTTCCGGTTTCTGAGTTACGGTGATTCGTGCCTTTTTTATAAATCGTCATGAAAAAAATCTTTGAATTTTTCACCAGGTTAATCCTCGGATGTTTTATCTGTTTGTCTTACAAATGATTTTGTATGATTGAACTGAACGATAAACTTTGGAGATTTATTTAAATTTGTGTTTTCTGTTTACAATGAAAAGGTTGATAGTACTAATACCCTTTTTACTTTTTTGGTTTTCTTCTGAAGCTCAGCTATATCAGGATGCTGACAGTGCATTCAGGCGTGCAGCAAAAGAAAAAAAAGCTTTGTTACTTTATTTTTCAGGTTCCGACTGGTGCACCAATTGCAGACGCTTTGAAAAAAATATTTTGGCAGATACAGCATTTCAGGCTTTTGCTTCAGAAAATTTAGTGATCATGCAAGCAGATTTTCCCCGTAAAAAGAGTTTATCCGAATCACTGGTAAAGCAAAACGAAAAGCTGGCGGAATTGTATGACCCACTGGGCTATTTTCCTGCTTTTGTCCTCTTTTCATCCGATAGATCAATCTCCGCCAATATTGAATACGGTAACCAGCATGCAACGGAAATGATATCTCTGCTAGAGCGAAAAATCGATGATTTCAAAAAAGGGAAATGAATTTCGTATTCACAGGAAACTGATGGGTTGTGCATTTGAACTCATCATCAGCGACCCGGATAAAAGCCATGCCGCATCATTGCTGGAGGAAGGCGTACAGGAAATTGCCCGTATTGAGAAATTGCTTAGCGAATTCAAAAATGATTCTGTGGTTTCAGAAATCAACAGAAATGCAGGCATCCGTTCGGTTAAGGTTGTTGATGAGGTTTTTCAATTAATTGAACGCTGTGTTAAACTTTCGGACCTGACTCAGGGAGCCTTTGACATAACTGCCGGACCACTTAAAGCCCTTTACAATTTCAATCGAGAGGAACTAAATTTACCCGATCCGAAAACCATTGAAAGAGCCAGAAATTATGTCGGTTATAAAAAGATTCACCTTGGGAAAAATAATTCGGTGTACCTGGAGCGAAAGGGAATGTTTATAAGCTTTGCGGCCATTGGGAAAGGATATGCTGCTGACCGCGTGAAAAAGCTATGGCTTAAAAAAAATGTAAAAAGCGGTGTTATCAATGCCAGTGGCGACCTCACCGTAATCGGTACTAATTCAGATGGAAAACCCTGGAAAATTGGTATTCCTGACCCGGATCATAAAAACAACATATTGCTGTTCATTCCCGTGAATGAAGGATCTGTAGCTACTTCGGGTGATTACGAGCAGTATTTTATCAAAGATGATATTCGTTATTCGCATACCATTGATCCTAAAACAGGCATTCCCGTTACAGGTATTAAAAGTGTAACTATTTCCGGACCGGGGGCTGAGTTGTGTGATGCATTAGCTACTGCCGTGTCGGTTATGGGACCTGATATCGGGCTTCATTTTATTGACCAGCTTCCCGGTGTTCACTGTCTGATCATCGACAGTGCTAACCAAATGTATTTTTCGAAAAGTATTAACTTTGAAAAAATTAGCTGAATGATGTCACGGATATTGATTGCGGCATTATGCCTTTTCCTTTTAATGTCGGGTTGTGTAACGGTAAAACCCTATCAGCGAGTGTTTCTGAACGACACCGAAATGCAACTTACCAATACGGCTGGAAAAACATTTGAAAATTATGTCCAGTCGATTCGTGAAGGGGCTATATCAGCTGGAGGGAAAAAATCGAGCGGAGGCTGCGGATGCAATTAAAGAATGAATGAAAAAAAGATACCTTGTGGTTGGAATGCTCGCCGTGGCGCTTAAAGGAAAGCCCCAGAAAGCAGATTCCGTTTACCGGAAAAAAATAATACCGAAAACAAGCATTGAAGTTCTTTTCTCTTATTACAACCAGGATGGAAACCATTCTGCCGTTACCGGAGGCATTGGAACCGAAGCCCTGAATGTGTATGCTCCGGCTGTTTCCATCGATCATTCTTTTGGGAAAAACCTTGTATCGCTTAATATGGGAGGAGATGTTGTCAGTTCGGCATCAACCGATAACATTGATTTTGTAAAATCATCTCCCTCAAAAGTGGATACCCGTATGCATGCCGATGCAGATTACAGCAGACAAGTTGGCAAAAGTGGATTGACTTTGGGCGGAGGAACGGGTTTTTCGATGGAGTCTGATTACCTTTCTTTTCCGTTGCGTCTGACGTTCGACTATGCAGCACCATCAGGTATGAGAAGCATTCATGCCTCTTTTAACGCATTTTTTGATGATCTCCGATGGGGAAGGCTCAATCCAAATTACCGCAGACCTGTGACTTTGGTTTATCCTTACGAACTCAGATACAAACAATGGTTCGACATTTATAATCGTTATTCTTACAACCTGAAAACAGGCTTTGTACAGGTGATCAACAAACGGCTCATCGCAGGCATTTTCCCGGAAGTTGTTTATCAGAAAGGATTGCTTTCAACACCGTTTCACAGGGTTTACTTTACAGATGGTTCTGAAAAAGTAGAAAACCTTCCAGGGAAACGGTTAAAATTTCCTCTGGATTTGAAAGTCAGCTGGTTTACCGGAAGCCGGACAATTATAAAAATTCTGTACAGCTTTTACCACGACAATTTTGGGATAACGGCTAATAGTATCGAAACAGAATCGGCCATCAAGGTTTCAAGGGTCTTTACGTTGGCTCCGTTTATTCGGGTTTATGGACAAACGTCTTCAAACTATTTCAAACCGTATAAAGAGCATGGTATTGAGGAACAATATTATACTTCGGATTATGATCTTTCGCGGTTTCAGTCCTTTAAAGCTGGCATCGGGATTCGTTATGCCCCGAACAAATATGTTTCGAAACGAGGTATTTTTAATGAAGTAAATTTGCGGTATGCCTATTATGGAAGAAGCGATAAGCTGGCTGCCCATATTCTCTCGCTTTCTTTCCGTTTTGATGCAGAAGGAAAGCCGAAAGAGAAGAAAAAGGAGAGAAAAAAATAAATAGCGATCTGGCTGGAATGATAGTGCTTCTGGTATTCTGCAGATACTGAAAATCTCTATTATTTATACCTTTGCAGCTAATCCGAAACATTTAATTATGCAAAATCCGGTAGTCGTAATTACAGGAGAACAGGGAGGTGGGAAAACAACTTTTCTTGAAAGAATTAATTGCTAAACTTAGAGGAAAAGGATACCGGATCGGAGGAATTTTAGCGGAGGGTTTTTGGAACGGAGGTTCGCGCGACCGTTTTGAACTGGTCGACCTTCGGACAAATGACCGGATACTATACTGTCAAAGAAAGGCCATAAACGACTGGCCAAAAATCCGTCATTTCTATGTCAACCCGAAAGGGATTGAATTTGGTGAAAAGGCGCTGCTTCCTTCGAATTTAGAGGATACTGAAATAATTGCAATTGATGAAATCGGCCCGTTTGAAATGGATGGAAAAGGCTGGGCAAATGCCTTGAAAAGGATTTCGGAAGATTTGCCGGATCATCCGATGATATGGACGGTACGATCTGCCCTTCTTGAACCGGTAAAAAATTATTTTTTAGATAACCCTCCTCTGATTATTGATATCAGCGTAACTACAATTCAGGAAGAAGTGGAAAAAATAATCCGATTTTTCAAATTACGACATCAGTAAATCCAAAATTAAGGCAATTCTTTTTTGCAAAATCAAGAACAATCCCATATTCGATTTACTCCAAAAAAATACTAAGGAGCCTCTATTTGCCAGCAATAATTACTTTTGCCAAAAACGAACGTGTGAAAGCTAATTCAGGTTTAACAGGAATTATTTTAAGCGGAGGAAAAAGCAGCCGGATGGGAATGGAGAAGGGTTTATGCCTGCTGGACGGGAAACCGCTTATCGAATATTCAGTTCGTTTGCTTGAGCAGGTATGCAACACTATTTTGATAGGTGCAAATACCGATGCTTATGATTACCTGGGATTCCCAGTGATTAAAGATGAATTTACGGGCATTGGCCCGATTGGAGGAATTTATTCATGCCTTAACCATTCATCAACAAATGATAATCTTGTACTTTCCTGCGATATTCCGCTTATTCCTGTCGATCTAATTCATGCAATTTTATCGCACAAAGATGATTTTCAGGTAGTGATCCCCTTATCCGATGGTTTACCTGAACCTTTATGTGCATTTTACCGAAAGGATATTCTTCCGGTAATTGAGAGGGCCATCTATTCAGGGAAGTATAAAATTCAAGATGCAATAAAAGATACACGCTATAAATTTTTGGATTTCGGTGAAAATGGTAAGTTCTCATCCAAAATCTTTACAAATATTAATACACTGGACGATTTGGAAGAAATGGAGAATTATCTGAAACATAAGCGAACGGTTTGATGACGACGGCCGGAACAAACAAGATAATACTCGAATCTGTTTGGCTGAAAGCCTCAGTAGTTGGAGGTTTGTGGGCTTCTGTTGAGATCATCATCGGCAGTTTTTTTCACAACCTGAGGCTACCCTTTGCGGGGACTATCCTTGCAGCAAATGCTACTGTCTTGATGATCGCTTTCTACCAGATGTGGCCCGAAAAAGGGTTGATCTGGCGGGCAGGACTCATTGCAGCATTGATGAAATCGATCTCACCCAGTGCCATTATTCTCGGTCCGATGACCGGTATCATGACCGAAGCGTTGCTCATCGAATTTTTTATTCGTGTTTTCGGAAATAACCTCGTTTCACTTTCTGTAGCAGGTGCATTAAGCGTTTCCAGCGCGCTCATTCATAAGGTTGTTAGTTTACTGATCCTTTACGGATTTAATATTGTGAATATTTATATCAACATTTTTCATTTTTTAGCAAAGCAGGCAAGGTTAGAAACTGTTGATCCCTGGGTATTGGTATCGTTGGTTCTTGGAGTGTATGTTGTGCTTGGAATTTTTTCGGCTGTCACTGGTCTGCGGATTGGACGTAAATCCAAAGCCGGAAGGTCTTTAACAACTATGATGAAAAATAGTAAAATGACACACGGTGATTTTTTAACCCCCGGCAAGAATGTCAGGTTCAATAGTTCCCTGTTTTTTATTCATATTCTGATTATACCGGCGGGCTTTATTTTTTTGAATAATGCATCCCTGTTCTATTCCGTCATTTTTGTCGGAGCCTATTCGGCACTTTGTCTTTTGCGTTACAGAAATTCCCTTGGTCGGCTGAAAAAGCCTGTTTTCTGGTTTCAACTGCTGATCCTCACAGTTTTGGCAGCTTTTTTCTGGAATGGTTTTAATGGAGGGAAATCATTTTTTGATGGCGAGGGTTTGAAAATTGGTTTTGAAATGTGCATCCGGGCGATTTTTGTAGTCATCGCTTTTTCATCCTTTGGCGTCGAGTTGCGCAATCCGGTTATACGTGATTTTCTTTTCCGGAAAGGATTTGATAAAATTTATTTAGCATTGGGATTGTCCTTCAGTGCGCTTCCGGCAATGATTGAAGCAATGCCGGGACCAAAAATCTTTATGCGCCATCCGGTCGCAAGTTTTTCAGAAATGATGGTTCATGCAAGAGGATGGCTGGAAGTTTTCGAAAAACAATAACCGGTTCATTGTTGATCTGTTAGTAGGAGGGTAGAATACATTTCTCTGAAATCTTCTTCAAATATTCTTTGAATTCAAAATCAAGACTTTTTTGTATGACTGCAGATTTTTCATCGTGGCAGGTCAGGCAGGCTCCGATCGTTAAAATTCTTTTCTGTTCTTCTATTGAAAATGACCTGAAATCTGTCCGTGTTGAAACGATAGATAGCTCGGGTGAATTTTTTGCTCTCCCGGCATTTATTTTCGGAAAAGGGGAAAGGAATCCAGGCATCCTCAGGTAAACCATCGTATTTATTAGGCGCATAATCAGGTGTAAAATTCCAAACACCTGTTGCCGTCCTTAATTTCATAAGTCAGGCTTCCTCTGCCATAACCGATTGCAAGCGGATCGTTGTGACATGATTTACAGCTTCTTCCTTTTGCACTGGTTGTATGTGGCGAAGCTGGCGCAAATAACCGGTGAAAAATAATGTTTCTTCCAGTAGAGTCGGTGTTTGATGGATGTCCTGAAACAGGGTAGCTTTCCTTGTCTATCGTCAGGATCATGCCTGGTATACAAGGCTCAATCATCTTTTCTTTTCCTTCCCGAACACCAAGTGTAGGCGGATCAGCAAAAAATTTCCCGACATATTCAACCCATTGCCCCTTGACCATTTTGTCCGTTAGTAAATCGAGACCTTCGGCCCGGCTGTCGAACTGATTGTGGCAGCCAATGCACTGTGGTGCCCAGGCCGAGTGACATGAACTGCATGTCAGGTTCTTATGGACTTTGTCCCTCGTACAGACTTGAGCGGGTGGCTTCACCTCAAAGGTTTTTTTTGAATTTTTCGTTACCATCATTACTTTACCTGAATCCAAATAGGTATTGAGCAAAGCCACTTTTGTTTCTTCTCCCATGATCATTTTCTTATCGGCAGGAAAAAGCTTTAATAGTCTCCGCAATTTTCTTTGATTCACCGTCGAGGCTGTCATAACTTAAAGTTACCGGAGTTTTTACAACATGGCAATCTTCACATTTGGTTTTCACCTGGTTCTCTTCATGAAGATAAACAGTTCCGTCGCCCATTATTTCATACGAATTATGGCAATCGATGCAATCCATTCCTTTCTGATGATGAATGTCGTCAGAAACGAATTCAAAGACGCGTTTATCCTGCAAAATGCGGTAGCCTTTTTTCCCTTTAATATCTTTTTCATTCAGCATGGTTTCCTGCCAGCCCTCATAATTCGTCGAAATTCTCCCTGACCGGCTGTGGCATCCAAAGCAGTGATCGTTCGTAACGGTAAGATCGAGCGAGGGATGAACCTTCGGTAAAAGGGAATCATGCTTATTTCCGGCAATATACCGGTTATGCATTTCCAACGCTGTAGTTCGAATAATTTAAATGACAGGCTGTGCAACCGCCTCCTCTTGAAAGCTGGTCAACAACCCCAGTTTCGGTTTTCTCTTTTCCGATATGGCAATTGGCACACAAATCACGCAAATGTTCGTCTGCTGCAGTATGTCCGATGGTTTCAATAGTTGAATGAATATCGGGTGATAGCGATTCACCGAAAACAAAGCGGTCCACACTGACAATACCACTGTTGGTTGTCATCAGTGTATTACTGACCCGACTTACAATTTCCGGATGGCACTCGGTTGTACCGCAGGTTTGTTTTGCTTTTGGCAAGGTTTCCGGGAATCAGCACCATATTGCGATGAGCCATTTTTTTGTTTAATGTAAACGGATCCCCAGAATGACAGGAAACACATCCGATTGCTTTTGGGTCATGCGCTTTCGAAAATCCTGTGACATCCTTATGACAAAGCATGCAGGCTTCACGATGATTGCCAATAACAGGTATGTCTCTTTCAGTAAATTCAGAAAATTTTACATCCGATCCTGGTAGTCCCATCCTGAATGGATACAAAACTGACAAACTTTGTGTGTTTTGCCACGGTGGCTCCCACGACCAATTTTCCCCTCTGAAAAAATATCCAATGATCGTAAAACCCATATACAAATAAAAAAGCCAAAGCAACCCCTTTTTTATAATACTGCTTTTCCCGACAGGAATAAAAAAGAGCAGGTAAATTACAATCACCAGAAATAAAATAAAGAACAGCACAATTCCCGGATCGCTCATCCAGTGAAGTATTTCCTGCAATCCTACAAAATACCAGGGGCCCTTCATTACAGGATCCTGTGTGTCGTGCAAAGGTGCATTAAACAACAGACTTATAAATGTGAGTAAGGCCAGGGAAATAAGGAATGTTTGTAACCTGATCCAAAGTGTTTTCGCATGTTCCCAGATAATGATAGCCAGAATGATTGTCGCAGTGGCAATGTGATGAACATAAATAATCTGAAAATCATTTTCATTACCAAAAAGGCCAAAGGATATGGTTTTACCGATAAGCGGAAACTTACTAACGAGAGATGAAATGATCCGCTGGGCTTGAAAACTGTCAGCATCTGCTTTCAGAATAAATCCTGTGATCATTACAAAAAAAACGATTAGAATGGAAATACTTAAACGCAGCCAGATTCCGTGCTGCTGCGTTTTTTCTGAATTCAGCTTCAGATGCTCCCATAAATGCAGAAAGGTAAATATGAGGAAGAACTGGGCGCTCCAGTAATGAATATTCCTAAAAAAAACAGCCCACGGGTTTGCGATCATAAGCAAGCTAATGGATTCAAAAGGTGTATTAACATCATAAGGTACAGCCAGCACTATCCCTGAAACTGCACAAATCAGGAACATGGCCGAAGCAATTGATCCGTACGTATCAAAAAAAACAAAGGCTTTTATTTTTTGTGCAACAGTCAATTTTTTATAGTTTTACAATGATCTCCCCTGATTTTACATCTCTGCTGAAATTCAGCTTTTGTAACGGTTGTTGTGCTGGTCCCCGGATAACTTTACCATCAAGCGTGAACCGTGAGCCATGACATGGACAGATCAGCTCTTTATTTTCAGTCGAATTAATTTTACAACCAAGATGGGTACACCGGGAAGACAAAAACACCAACGAATTTTTATTATTTACGATAATGATGTCATCCTGAAAGCTAACTCCTGAGGGTATATCCGACGCTATACGGATCGTTTCTTTTTTGCGCAACTGGTTTTGTCTTTTAATCGATAACCCTGCTAATAATGAGTAAATCAGGACAAGAAACCAGGATAATTTCTTCAGAAATCCTCTTCTTGATATGTTACCATTATCCATTTAAAATCTTCCCATTTTATCGGAATCAAAAGTACAAATCCATTTTGATTGTAATTATGCTCGAATACTATTAGGATAGAAACGATATCAACCGCGTTGGCTGATTTCAAAAAGCCTGCTTTTATCAAGTATTTCAATGTTTTTGCCGTTCACAGCAATGATTTTATCATCGTTAAAATCCTTAATTACTCTTGAAAGGCTTTCGATTGACATCGAACTGAAATCTGCGAGGTCTTTTCTGGAAAAAGAAATGGAAAACTTATCGTCGGAGTAAATAATGTCGCTCAAATAAAGTAAAACATCTGCGAAACGTCCTGGAATGTTTTTCTGCGTTACGGAGAGAAAACGCTCGTAATTTTGAATGGTTGAATCATTGATGGTGCGGATCAGTTCTGCTGAAAACCGTGCATTTTCATTGATAAATTTTCTGAACACATTGATATCAATATGGCAGATGGTTGAATCTTCAATGGCAACTACCGAATAGTGAAAAATAGGATCACCAAATAATGAAGGCAAACCGATCATCTGGCCCCTGGGAGTCAGTGACAGAATATGATTTTTATTTTTCCCCTCAAGATAAACTTTTACAAGACCTGATTTTAGAAATGTGATATGCGTTGCAAATGAACCTTGCTTACTAATCATTTCTCCTTTCTTATACCTGACTTCAAGCCTGTTATTATCTGCCAGTTCGAGTTCACCGGTACTCAGTTGAACAAAACAAGCTGATTTATTTTTACAAAACAAACAACGGTCTTCTTTTAGGGGTACAGCCATATTTTCATAATTTCAGGGTAAAAATATATATTTTAATCATACAGGATCACATCAAATAAAATTTGATTTAAAACATAACTTTAATTGAGGAAATAGTATTGTTAATTCATAAACAATTCCGCGCTACACTATAATTTTGCTGATTTATATGTATATATATGAATATCTATGAGTAACCGTCGAGATTTTATAAAAATTTCCGCACTGGGTCTGGGTGGAGTGGCTGTAGCCGCCTCTTCTTTGAGTCTTGTGAAAGGTTCATCGCTTATAAAGGAAGCAGGTGGTCCGAATGCACTGAAAAATCTAAAATTCAGACGCTATCCTACCTATTGTGAGGTGTGTTTCTGGAAATGTGCAGGATGGACCCATGTAAATGAAAATGATGAGATTGTAAAAATCATTGGAAATGAACACGACCCGCATTGCAACGGAAGACTATGTCCGAGAGGAACGGGAGGAGTCGGAATGTACAATGATGAAGACCGCCTGAAAACTCCACTCATACGGGTGGAAAAAGATGGTAAGCAAACATTCCGGGAGGCTAGCTGGGAAGAAGCTCTGGGTCTTGTTGCCGGGAAAATGAAAGGGATTAAAGAAAAATACGGGGCAGAAAGCATGGCATTGCTGAAACATGGCACACCGGGATCACATTTTGAGCATTTGTTTAAATCTTTTGGATCAGATACAATTGGGGAACCGGCTTATGCTCAGTGCAGAGGCCCAAGGGAGGTTGGATTTGCAACAACATTCGGAAGCTGGGTCGGATCTCCCGAACCAACTGATATTCGAGATACTCGCTGCCTTGTATTAATCGGCTCACACATCGGTGAAAATATGCATAACAGTCAGGTGCAGGAAATGTCGGATGCCATCGATAAAGGAGCTGTCATCATTACAGTTGATCCGAGACTATCAACAGCAGCCAGTAAATCAAAATTTTGGTTACCGATAAAACCATCAACCGACCTGGCTCTTCTATTGGCCTGGATCCATGTGATCATTTATAATAATCTTTATGATCGGGATTATGTAAATAAATATACCACAGGATTTGACCAGTTAAAAGAACATGTTAAGGAAATGACCCCGGAATGGGCTTATGGAATTACAACGATCAAACCCAGTGTAATCCGGGATACAGCTTTGGAAATGGCACATGCGTCACCGTCGGTAATAGTTCATCCGGGAAGACATGTTGTATGGTACGGAGATGATACACAGCGTGAACGTGCCATTGCAATCCTGAATGCGTTGCTCGGTTCATGGGGTAAAAGAGGTGGCTTTTATTTTAAAGAGAGCTTAAAAATTCCTGATTTTCCTCACCCTGCTTATCCAAAACCTGAGTGGGGCTGGGAAGCGTTAAGTGAAAAGTATCCCCTTGCTACGATGGGAGTCACCAATGAAATTATCAGGGCATCCATACCTGAGTTAGCCGATGAACATCAAGTGAAAGCATGGTTTGTGGCCGGAACGAATCTTCCAAAAACGATTCCCAACAAAGAACTGGTAAAAAAAGCATTTAATTCCATCGAATTCCTGGTGGTAGTAGATACCATGCCGATGGATATTACAGGATATGCTGACGTTGTTCTTCCTGAATGTACGTATCTGGAGCGTTATGATGAAATACGATCCGCAACAAACAGGGTTCCATCCATTGCTTTAAGAATGCCAGCTATTGAACCAAAATATGAATCAAAACCGGCCTGGTGGATCGCCAAACAATTGGGCGAAAGATTGGGACTGAGTGATTATTTCGATTATTCTGAATATACTGAAGTATTGGACTGGCAATTGCATCAGGTAGGATCGTCACTTGAGGAAATGCAAAAAATAGGAGTAAAAATGTATGATCGAAAAACCGGACCCCTTTATCTCGCCAATGGAGAAGATTATACGTTCGGTACTGGTTCAGGCAAGATTGAGTTGTATTCAAAGGAACTTGCACAATACGGATTTGATGCGATGCCTGTTTATACTCCGCATCCCGAACCACCGGATGGATTTTATAGGTTAATTTACGGCCGGTCGCCGATGCACACCTTCAGCCGTACAGCCAATAATCCTAATTTGCATGATTTAAAAAAAGAAAATGACCTCTGGGTCAATCCAAAGGTAGCCAAATTGTGGAATTTGAAAACCGGACAATATATCTGGCTGAAAAACCAGGATGAGATCGTTTCTTCATTTCCGATTAAAGTAAGGGTAACAGAAAGGATACGCTGGGACTCGGTTTACATGGTACATGGATTTGGCCATACCAATAAATTTTTAAGCAGAGCTTATGGAAAAGGAGCGAACGATACCGAAATGATTTCAAAAGTTATGATCGATCCGACAATGGGAGGTACAGGAATGCGAGGCAATTTTATTACATTCCTCACGGAAAATCCGGGAAAGGAGGTTGAGTCATGAGATATGCAATGGCAATCGATACCAAAAAATGTGTAGGCTGCGGCGATTGTGTGGTGGCCTGCCAAACCGAGAACAATGTTCCTATTGGATTTTGCCGCGACTGGGTTTCGGAAACTGTTGACGGCACCTATCCAAATGTTGAAATAGAGCTGCGTTCAGAACGGTGTAACCATTGTGATAATTCACCATGTGTACGCTGTTGCCCTACAGGAGCAAGTCATATTGTTGAAGGCGGAATAGTGGTAGTAACTCACAATAAATGCATCGGATGCGGTGCCTGCATTCAATCTTGCCCCTACGAAGCACGCTACTCCCATCCGGAGGGCTATGTTGACAAATGTACATTTTGTGTTCACCGGGTTGAAAAAGGGGAAAAACCGGCTTGTGTTGCAGTTTGCCCGACCAAATGCATGTATTTTGGAGATTTGGATGACCTGAACAGTGATGTCTCCAGGGCACTGAAAAACAGAAAATTTAAGACGCTGGCTCCGGAAGCAGGCACTAAACCACAGATTTATTATTTGATTTAAACGCCTAAAATATTAGCAATGAGAGAAGAATTATTTGTAAGTGGCAGGGATATACCGAATATTGATCCGTTTTTGAATATTTGGCACTGGCAAATCCCTTTGTACCTTTTTCTGGGAGGATTGGCTGCCGGTATTTTATTTTTTGCAGGCTTGTTTACGATCCTTGGTAAAGAAAAGGAAATGGAGACCACTGTAAAATGGGCTACATTTATTGTTCCGGGTGCTTTGATCGTTGGTTTGATTGCTCTGTTTCTTGACCTGAAGCACCAGTTGTATTTCTGGCAATTGTATACGATAGTTCGCATTCAGTCACCGATGTCATGGGGCGCCTGGACATTGATGATCATCACGCCTTTATCCATGATCTGGGTAGCGGCTTATATGAAGGAGGCGATTCCGGGTTGGAAATGGAAATTCGGATTTTTGGATACATTTGAAGTTTGGGTCAATAAAAACCGGAAACCATTGGCCTGGATTATTATGATTAATGCGGTCATTCTTGGTATTTATACCGGAATTTTATTATCGGCTTTTAATGCCCGTCCGTTGTGGAATAATTCAATTTTGGGCCCACTCTTTCTGGTATCGGGGATGTCGACAGGTGTTGCAACAATTATGTGGATGTCAAAAAATCCGCTCGAACGAAAAATCATGGGACGAATTGACCTTTTGTTAATTGCCATCGAACTTTTTCTGATCACCCACATGATCATGGGATTTCTGGCCGGCCCGAGTGTGCAGCTTGAAGCAGCAGAACTCTTTCTTGGCGGGCAATTTACTGTTTCCTTTTGGGTATTTGTCATCATACTTGGATTAGCTTTTCCGGCAGTTCTTGAAATTCTTGAACTTGCCGGGTATCATATTCCTGTCGCGGTTCCTTCATTGCTTATTATTCTTGGAGGCCTGATTTTCCGTTTTATCATGGTTGAAGCAGGACAAATTACCCGATATTTATATTAAAAAAATAATCTCTATATAAAATGAAGACAAATAATTTGGACCGGAGCACATTTTACTTTAATCCCTATTTTGGCGGGATTATGCTTGGGTTAGTTCTGTTGGCAACGTTTTACATTACAGGTCGGGGACTTGGGGCCAGCGGCGCAGTTAAAAGCACCGTTGTGGCGACTGTAGATGAAGTAGCACCTGCACACGCAGAAAAATCACAGTACTATAGCAAATTTTTAAGTGATGATAATCATCCGATGAATAACTGGCTGGTTTATGAAGTGGTGGGCGTTATTATCGGTGGATTTTTGTCGGGTGCATTGGCTGGCAGGCTGAAATTTAAAGTCGAACACAGCCCAAAGATAACCAGCAAACGAAGGCTGATATTTGCGGGGCTCGGTGGACTTTTTTTTGGTATTGGTTCACAGATTGGAAGGGGTTGCACAAGTGGTGCTGCATTGAGTGGTGCTGCGGTTTTATCGCTGGGTGGTTTTATAACGATGTTTGCGATCTTCGGCGCGGCTTATGGGTTTGCATACTTATTCAGAAAAAATTGGATTTAAAAATAATTTAAAAATAATCATATGGGACCTTTAATTCCTCAAGGTATAATTCCCGGCGAATGGAACTTCGTGATTGCAGTCCTCATTGGAATAGCATTTGGTTTTGTTCTGGAAAGATCCGGATTTTCATCATCCCGGAAAATCGTCGGTCTTTTTTATGGATACGATTTTACTGTACTGCGGGTGTTTTTTACAGCGGCTGTTACTGCAGCAATAGGTTTATATTATTTTAATTTCCTGGGGTGGATTGATATGTCAATGGTTTATGTCCACCCTACCTATGTTACTGCCTCTATCGTAGGCGGACTCATTATGGGACTGGGTTTTATAATGGGAGGTTATTGTCCGGGGACAAGTTTGTGTGGCGCTGCTATTGGTAAAATTGACGGCATTGTTTTTACTATTGGATTAATGGTCGGAATATTTATTTTTTCGGAGGCATATCCTTTTCTGGAAGGAATGTATAACAGTAATTATTTGGGAAATATATTAATTAGTGATTATTTAGGGATCTCATCCACCTTGTTTATATTTCTGTTTACCCTTATGGCTGTTGCTGCGTTTTTTGTGGCAATGCTTGTACAGAGAAGAGTTAAGGAAGTAAACTATTAAACCATTTAATGCCATGACTAAAACTTATATAATACTGGCGTTCATCCTTATAGCTGTGGCTTTCGGATTGGTTATTTTACCCAAGTTCATCAGAAAATAGGAAGCAAGTTAATCCGGAAGCGTTGCTCAAAGAAATTTATAACACATCAAGATTTTTAAGTGTGGATTTAATAGCCTCTCGACTGATTAATGAAGATCCTTCTGTGATGCTTGTGGATGTTCGGTCAAATGATGAATTTAATTCCTGGTCATTGCCAGGTGCAGTGAATATTCCTTTAAATACAATTGCGAATCCTGACTCAAAAGATTATTTAAAGCAAGGGGATAAAGATGTTGTTTTATTTTCAAATAGTGATCTTTATGCCGATCAGGCTTGGACGATTTGTGCCCGTCTGGGATATAAAAATATTTATGTCATGAAAGGTGGGTTAAATGAATGGTTTAAAAGTATCATGCAACCCGTTTTACCTGCTGAATCTTCTCCCAAAGAAGCGTTTGATTTGTATTCTTTCCGCAAGGCAGCCTCCCTACATTTTGGAGGCGGTCATCAGGAAATTCGGGCAGAAATTCCAAAGGAAAACATTGTTGTAAAGAAAAGGGAGAAAAAATCAAAAGCTGAAGGCGGTTGCTAACCTGACGATTAAAACAGTTTTATTATGAAAGAGCTTTTAAGAACAAAGAGATTGATCATTGCAGTAAGTGTATTTTTAATTCTTCTTTTTGCAGGATTTTTAACACTGCGAAAACCGCAATATAATTATAAACTGACCCCAGAAGAAGCTGTGATTGATTTAAGCAATTCCGGAAATGTAATAAGTCTGGCGGAAGCAGTCAAATTAACTAAGAACAAAAATCAGGATGTTGTTTTTGTTGATATCAGGGATCCGTTTGAATTTGGTACCGGTCACATTGAAAATGCCGTAAACATTCCGGTTCCGGATATTTTAGGTGCAGACAATATGGGCTTTATAAAAAGTCAGCAAAATGATTCCTCCATAACAATTTTGTACGGAGGTACCCAACAGGAAGCAAATGGCCCATGGATGTTATTACATCAAATTGGGTTTCAAAATATTAAAATACTTGGCTCTGGCTATCAGTCTTTTATGGATTATTGTGCCAAAAATAGTGACACCTTACCAAACTATGACACTTCTGCAGAACAACCTGTTTTAAATTTTGCAGAGTTCGTAAATAAAATTTCGGTAACCGGTTCTGGTCAGACCCAGCCTCAACGTGAGGCTAAAAAAATTATCCCGGTGAAACATATGAAAAAATCAGGAGCTGAAGGTGGGTGTTAATGAAAACTTCTGAGTGTAAATATTTAAAATTGAATTCTCTAATAAGAATCATGCTCAGGATTATTTGATTTCCTACGAAAGCGGAGATAACTATCTGCTTTCAATATTTCCCGAACTCCATTCATTCGATTGTATTTCAGTAAGTTATTAACAATTCCCTGTTCAAAACGCAATTGATCATACAGCTAACAGTTGTAAATCAGCGAATAAGTACTTGAATATCAGCAAAATATGATCTTTGGTACAAACATTGAATTTTGGCTTTGCAAAATAATTAATTTATTGGCTATTATTAATTGCGCAATGATAAAAATGGATAACAAGGAGAGAAGGCATAATATTTATTTCCTCATCATTTGGAACGCAATTCTTATCCTGGTATTTATCCTGATACAAAATAATGTGTTTGGACAATATCAAAAGGCTCCCTCACGGTTGTCTGATTTTCTAACAAAGAACTGGTCTGTTAATATGAATGGTGGAAAAACATCTTTTTTCGGAGAAGTAAGTCTTTATGATGACAATTTAACGGAAAAGCTTTCGAAAGAAGGGGGCTGGGCCTATGGTTTTATCGTTGGGAAAAAATTATCTCCCATTTTCAGTTTAAATGGTCAATTGTTATTTGGACAACTTAAGGGTTCAAATACACGGTCATCCTTTCATGCCGATATTACTGAATATTCGGTAAGTACGACACTCAATATTGTGAACCTGCTGCTACCCGATAATGATGCTCATTTATTTTTTTACGGAAAGCTGGGAATGGGACAATTTGAATTTACCTCAACGCTCGTCTATGATGATGCTGAAAAGCCGGACCTGGTTGTAAAGTCAACCACTCCTGAATTTTTTTATTTACTGGGAGGAGGATCCTACTTTCAGATTTCCAGATCCTTTGATGTCAATGTAGAATTTGCTACACGGTTAGCCAATAATGATAAACTGGATGGCACATCAAATAATAAAAATGATAAAGATTATTATGATTATATATCGGTTGGTTTGACTTATAAAATCAATAACCGATCCCGGGATACGAGGTACTACAGGAAATTGGGCATGAAATCGCCGCTAATAAGAAGAAGATAATAAATAGGTAACAATATAAAAACAAACTAATTGGTATCAACAACTAGATAATTTAAAAAATAAAATCGTGAAAAAAGTAGTAAAAATTATAGGAATGGCGGTCATTATAGCAGCAATTTCTAGTCCATATTCCGCTGATGGACAGAGTTGGGGTGGTGGACGAAAGAAAGCATCCTTTTGGGATAACTGGTCGGTCAATATAAATGCGGGGTTGAGCTCTTTTTTTGGTGATTTGAGTAAATATGATTCAGAAGTCGCGGGAAAACTTACCAAGGAAAGCGGGCCTGCCTTTGGAGGTATTCTTACGAAACAATTGAATAATAAATTCGGTGTTTCGGGACAGTTGCTTTATGGTAATTTAAAAGGAATGAATGATAGTAAAATTTCCTTTAAAGCCAATTTTTTGGAATACAATATACAGGCCAGGGTTAATTTTGTTAAATTGTTTTCGCCTTTCAGCCTTTCCAAATTTGGACTTGAAGCCTATGGGGGTGCCGGACAGTTTGTTTTTAAATCCACAAAATATGATTTGAGCCATGAGGATCCTGATACAGAAGTACAAAATACACATACTCCGGAATTTGTTTATTTCTTTGGCATGGGTGCTTCCTATAAGATTAATGACAAAATTGGCGTAACTTTGGATATGTCTATGAGACAAGCACAGAACGACAAGATTGATGATTACGTTAAGAACAAGAATAATGATTATTATTCGTATTTCAATGTTGGTGTGACTTACTATATTGTAAAAAATAAAAAGTCGTATGGAAGGAGACCTGGTAATACGAGAGGGCGTATGCCCGGTTGGTTACCGATGCGTAAGAGAAGATAATAATGATCAAAAATAAACAGTGGTGATAATACCGGGACCCTACCTAAAGTCAGAACTTATATCTGACGCCGGTAAAACAAGAAAAATAATATGGATGGTAACTAAATTCGCTATCATTATTTAATGGGTTCAAAGAATATTTAAAAACAGGTTCCAGATCGATAGCGAATTTCCGTGAGATAAAATATTCGATCCCCATTCCCACCGTTGAATTAAAAATAACATTATTTAAATTTGAAGAACTGCCGATATTATATTTATCGTTATTTACCTGCAGATAAGTACTGTTCTTTAAAAGATAAGCCGGACTTAGCCCTCCTGAAATATTTATTGACAACCGCTTATCAAGGATTTTGTATCGAACTAAAAAAGGAATTTCAAACAGATCAATATTTTGAATTACCTTGATATCATTCAAATCAAGTCCCGATAAAGTATCTTTTGGAGGGTTAATTTTTTTAATGTTTTCGGGTACCTTTTCAAAAGCAACATTTATTTCTCCTGTGGATGTTCGAATCGAATAAAGTAAATACTCACCCTGTTCTTTTTTAAAATTAAGCGCATCATTGTTGACCTGGCCGATTCTTGAAAGATAGAGCCCTGATTGAATACTCCAGTGACTGCTCATACCATAATTTACATCGAATCCACCAGCATAGGATAACAGGGCATTCTCTGATTGATTAAGACTTGATTCAGTATTTGTTTGTAAATTTTGCTGACTACTTGAATAGGTCGTACTAATTTCACGATACGAGAGAACCGGAGCAAACTGCGCTCCAATTGCCCATTTAACATTCCTTTTATCGGATTTATCAGTCTCATAGTCACTTTCGTTGAAAGGATTATAGGGATTAGACTCGTTCACCGATAATTCGTTTTTGCTTTCCGAATCTTGTTTTAATTGTTCAGTGATAACTGGATTTATTATGTTACCAATAGTATCTGTAGGGGTTTCGGGAGCAACTTTATTTTCTGCAATTTTTTCGATTGATGGTTCCCTGTTTTGAGCTAATTCGACTTTTTTATTTATGATTGGTGTTTCTTTTCCAGAGGTTAAATTCTCTTCTGTTTGTAATTTATTTTTTTCAGTAACTGCAAGTTTGGATTTTTTTGGAAGGATGCGATTCTCCTTCGGTTGGCTTTGCTTCGATAGCTCCTGTTTTTGTGTTATTTCAGGTGCAGGTATTTGTGATTTATTTTGCAAAATTTCGGTTCCATTACCAACAATCGCCGGTTGTTTTTCAGAATTCAATGTTGCATAAAAATAACCCGCACTAAATGCAAAAATAATTAGTACGGATGCTGCAAGCCACCGTACATAAACCAACCTCTTTATTCGGCTGGCTTTGCTCAAATCATGTTCAAGCCGGTCCCAGGCATGAACAGGTGTTTTTTCCCGGTATCCTTTCAGCCCCTGCCTGAACAGCAAATCAATATTTCTTTTTTCTTCTGTCATTAAGCATCCTTTGCAGGTGTGAAGTAGTATTTTTTAACTTTTTTTTGCAATATATACCTTGCTCTTGCAAGATTTGATTTGGAGGTTCCTTCCGAAATCCCCATCATTTCACTAATTTCTTTGTGCGAATATCCTTCAATTGCATAAAGGTTGAAAACCATTCTGTATTGTGGAGTAAGTTCCCTGATCAGTTTAATCAGGTCCTGTGCTGAAAGATCATGGAATGCATTTTCCGGAACCATGTCTTCATTAAGTGCCTGCTCATCAACCAGGGCATACAACTGCTGATGTTTCCTGTATTTTTCCAGAGCGGTATTAACCATGACCTTTCGTATCCAACCTACCAAAGAACCTTTATGTTTGAACTGATCAATTTTCTGAAAAACCTTTATAAAACCTTCGTGCAATGTGTCTTCTGCTTCCGTATAATCTTTTGAATAATACAAGCAAACACCAAACATTTCATCACCAAAAAGGTCGAACAAATTTCCCTGTGCCTTTCTGTTACCGGCAATACAACCTTCCAGAATAATGTCTAAATCAGCCTGATCCAATGGTTTTACAGAATTTTAAGAATTACCAGTAAAACCACTAATTTACAAAAAAATTGTATCCTGAACATTCAGGTTAATTAATAGATGAACAACTTCGGAATTTAGTTGCGTTCAAAAAAGGATTACGAAATTTTTTTTTGTAAATATCACTCATGACGCAACCGATTAAATAATTTCCTCATCTACTTATAAAATGTGAGTTTGAGAATTAAAATAAAGAAGCAGAACATGAAATTCATTTACAATTTGAAAGCAAAATTTAAAAAAATGACCATCAGCAAAATTGACCCCAATTTTATTTTGTTGTTATTGGTCATTGTTTTCTTCGTATTGTTATTCGCTGCTGAAAATGTTGTGAAACTTACGCTTTTACCCAATTAAAATAATTTTAATCCAAATAAAAAAGTCTTCTTCAATGAAAAGCGCTTGTGTATACAGGCGCTTTTTTTACATATAACCCGATTATAAGATCAATTTGAAGTTGAATAAGGGAACATCATATTTATTCCAGAGTTTATCATAAAATTTTTAATAAATTTTGAAATCAAATAAATCAAACTTGCATTTGTTGTATTTTTAAGTAAATTTGAAAGCCTTTCAAATGAATAATATTAGTATCGGAAATTATGGAATATTCAATATTGCAAACCCGTATTTTAGAAGGAATTGCCGTTGTGACTATCAACCGGCCCGAGGCATTAAATGCTTTGAATACAAAATTTTTTGAAGAGATGGATGATGTCATTGCTTCTGTTTCTCGAATGCCGGAGGTCAGGGTTATGGTGATAACGGGGATGGGCAAGGCTTTTGTGGCAGGAGCCGATATTGCAGAAATGGTAAATAAAAATCCTGAAGAAGGAAGCGCATTTTCCAGGACCGGACAACATACATTCCGTAGTCTTGAATTAATGGAAATCCCTGTGATAGCTGCCATAAATGGATTTGCTTTGGGCGGAGGCCTCGAACTGGCAATGGGTTGCGATTTCAGGATTGCAAGTTCAAAAGCAAAGTTTGGTCAGCCCGAAGTTAATCTTGGATTGATCCCGGGCTACGCTGCAACACAGCGTCTTTCCAGGTTGACGGGTTTGGGTAATGCATTATATCTCTTAATGACTGCTGAAATTATCGGCGCAGAGGATGCACTTCGGATCGGATTGGTTCAGAAAATTGTTGAACCTGAAATTTTAATGGATGAGGCAATGAAAATTGCAAAAACGATTGCTTCAAAAGGACCTTTGGCAGTTAAAAAAGTGAAAAAGGTTACACGTAAAGGCTTTCTGGAGGGTTTTGAAGAAGGATGCCGGCTGGAAGCTGATGAATTCGGCAGCCTGTTTGGCAAAGGCAGCGAAGGGGAAGAAGGGATGAAGGCTTTTCTTGAAAAACGAAAACCAGTGTGGCAGAATTGAAATAATGTTAGTGGTTATAAGTTAATAGGTTAACAAGGTTATATTTAAAAATACAGAAATGAATTACGACGAAAGATTACAGAATGCAGCGGTTTTAGGAGCTGCCGGCAAAATGGGCAGTGGTATTTTGTTGCTTACTGCTGTTGAAATGGCAGATCTGAGCCTTAAACCGGAAAACAAGGGGAAAACATTTTGTTTGAATGCAATCGATGTTTCGCAGGAAGGTCTTGCCGGATTGATGAAATACCTGAAGGATCAGGTACAAAAAATTGCTGAGAAAAAAACAGTGCAATTACGCGGGCTTTATTCCGACAGAGGAGACCTCATCGAAAACGAGGACATTATCAGGGAATATGTTTTTGATGTATTGAACATTGTACGTCCGGTTACAACCATCGAATCGGCTTACGAATCAACACTTGTTTTTGAAGCTATCATTGAAAATCTGGATCTGAAAATAAAGTTATTTTCACAGATCAATAAAAATAACCCCAACAAGCCCTGGTTCTTTACAAATACGTCTTCGATCCCCATTCATATCCTGGATGAAGGTGCTGGCCTTGAAGGAAGAATTCTGGGGTTTCATTTTTACAATCCACCAGCGGTCCAGCGATTGGTTGAGCTGATCACGATTAAATCTAACGGTTCCGAAATAGTTGATTTCGCAAATGTTTTTGCCAGGAACCTTCGGAAAGTCGTTGTACCTTCAAATGATTTTGCCGGCTTTATTGGAAACGGACATTTTATGCGCGATGCTTTGCATGGGATTCATGAAGTAGAAAGCTTATCAAAAGAAATGCCATTCCCCGAAGCTTTGTATATGATAAATAAAGTTACTCAGGACTTTCTCGTTCGGCCAATGGGAATTTTTCAATTGATCGATTATGTGGGAATTGATGTGGTTCAGTTCATCATGAAAGTAATGAACCCCCATCTACCGGATGAAGATTTGCACAGCGACTTGTTAGATAAAATGATGCAAATGGGTGTAAAAGGCGGACAAAAATCAGACGGATCGCAGAAAGACGGATTTCTGAAATATGAAAAAGGAAAACCGGTGGCTGTTTTCAATCCTGAGACAAAGGATTATATTGATATAACTGGTTTTCAGGAAAAGTGTGATCACAAATTGGGCCCATTACCGACCTCCTGGAACCCATGGAAAAAGGTCAATTTTAGTAAAGGGAACAAGCAAGTTATGCTGAAATCTTATTTCGGGGAATTGAAAAAACTGAATTCACTCGGCACACAACTGGCTGTAAAATACCTTTATCGCTCTGATGAAATCGGCAGGTTCCTGGTTTCGAGCGGTGTTGCCAAATCAAAAGAAGATGTAAATACCGTTATGCTCACCGGGTTTTACCATGCATACGGTCCAATCAATGATTTTATGAAGAACTAATTAGTTTAAAGATTGTTAAACATTTAAAGATACATTATGAGTAAGCTTAGGCGTAAAGTATATATGACTGCCGGGTACAATACGGTTTCCATGGGAACCGGACGTAAAGAGTTCAACCCAAAAAAGGAACGACCGGGCCTTGAATATTATATAAAAGAAGCCGGCCAGGGTACATTAAAGCAAATTGGCGGAGCAAAGAATGTAGATGAAGGCGCCATTGGTAATTTTATGGCAGCCCGTTTTAATAAACAGGGCCATTTAGCCGGATTCATTCCTTACATTGATGAAGAACTCCAGTATAAACCATGTATCCGGACGGAAGGTGCCTGTGCATCCGGTGCCCTTTCCCTGATGAGCGGAATGAAATCGGTATTGGCTGAAACGGCTGATGTAGTTCTGGCTGTTGGTGTTGAGGTTCAAAACACCATGAAAGCAATTTATGGAGCTGATGTTCTTGCCGGTGCAGGATGGTTCAAAAACAGAAAGAACGGACATGCTTACTTTTTTCCCGGACAATTCAGTGACAGAGCGAAAGCTTATTACGACAAATATGGAATGGAATATGCCCGCAAAGGAATGAAACAGTGGTTTGTTAATGCCGTTGAGAATGCAAGATTGTGCCCTACAGCGCAGGAATATGAAAACAAGGTTGAAGATTTGGGTGCTCTTTATGACAGCATGACACCAAACGGAAAATCTTTTGTTGACAGCCTGAATGTGCTGGATTGTTCGAAAGTTTCGGATGGTGCCTCTGCCATCGCGATCATGTCGGAAGAAGGCTTGAAAAAATGCGGTATTCCAAAGGACAAGGCTGTTCAGATTGTCGGGTATGCCCAGGTAGAAAGAAATATTACCTCTGACCCACCTGACAAAACCGAACTGACCGCCATCAAAAAAGCGATAAAGCAGGCCTTCGAAATGGCAGGAATAACAAAGGACGATTTGGCTACAGCCGAAATCCATGATTGTTTTTCAATTGCAGGGATTCTTACCACAGAGGCACTTGGTTTTGCCGAACCCGGTAAAGGTGCACAATTTGTAGCCGATGGAAATACCAAGCGAAACGGGAAAATCCCCATCAATACAACAGGCGGATTGATCGGTTGGGGCCACCCGACAGGCGGTACTGGTGTTCACCAGGCTGTCACTATTTGGGAACAGCTCACCGGAAATGCCGGAAAATCGCAGATTGAAATTTCTAAAGACCGTCCTTACGGAATGACCATCAATATGGGTGGAGATGATGTGACGGTTGTGGCTATTGTTTATAAAAGAGGGGATCTGTAAGTTATCCTGAGGTAATAAAATTTAACTATTTCTAGATAACGAGGCTTCTCAGCGTGTCACAATTCTGCCTAACTGGTTGTTGATGCTGTTACTGATTGTTTTCAGGTCTCTTTGTTTTTTCATCAGTTCAGGTATTTCTTCATGATTTTCAGCCTCTTCTGCCTTTCTGATTTTTTCCTGATTTTCACGAATCAGGTGCTCAATTTTTTTTGCTTTGAACGATAAGACAGAATTTACAACCGCTTCCTTTAACCGGCTCATCTCGGTTACCACTTCAATCCTGGCAACGATTTCCCAGTTATCGCTTAGCTCGTAAGGCGAAGTCAACAAGTCGATAGCAGCAGACGACATTTTTTTGTTCGTGTGATTGATGAAATATTTTTCGTCCGGAAGTTCTTCTTTTGATATAAATTCAACGTATTCGTCAAATATTTTCTGATAAACCGGATCGCTGAATTTTATTTCATCCCGGCTTAAATCGTTCACAATAAATTGGGCAACAACAACCGGGATTTTAATTTTGTGATTATTCTCATCCAGGTCATCAAACTCAATTTCTTCTTTACCATAGTTCAGCAGCAATCTGATCACATCCCGTTCCTGGTAATCCGTGTTGTAAAGATCCGTTTCGACTCGTTGCTCTAGCGTTTGTTCTGTGGTTCCTGGTAAATCGGCAGGAACATATTCTTCCTCAGTTTGTCTGAATTTTGAACGTAATCGTTTATTCAGTTCATTCATCAGCGTCTGCTCCGCCATATCCATCAGCACCGAGCATTCTTTAACATAAACCGAACGTATGATCTGGTCAGGGATCAGTGATATGGAATGAACGATATCTTTGATAAGCCCTGCCTTTTTTACCGGATCATCTTTTGCATCTTTGAGTAAGATATTTGTTTTAAACCGGATGAAATCCTTTGCCTGAAGCGTAATAAACTCTTCCACTTCAATCGAGCGGTGGCTTCTTACAAATGAGTCCGGATCTTCATTTTCGGGGAACATCACAATCCTGACATTCATTCCTGCTTCCAGTATCATGTCGATACCCCGGAAAGAGGCTTTTAATCCCGCTTCATCACCGTCATATAAAATTGTGATGTTGGGCGTATACCTTTTGATAAGCCTTATTTGATCAGTCGTGAGGGAGGTTCCTGATGAAGCAACCACATTTTCGAATCCGGCCTGGAAAAGAGAGATCACATCGGTATAGCCTTCTACCAGTAAACAATTATCTTTTTTTACAATGGCATTTCGGGCAAAATAAATACCGTAAAGGACCTGACTTTTGTTGTAAATGTCCGATTCGGGAGAGTTAATGTACTTGGCTTTCTTTTCATCCGATTTTAAAATCCTGCCGCCAAATCCGATTACCCTTCCCGAAAGGTTGTGAATCGGGAATATTACCCTTCCGCTGAACCGGTCGAACCTGTTTCCTTTGCTGTCGATGGTGAGCCCCGAACCAATCAGGTATTCGGCTTTATAACCATTTTCAATGGCATTTTTGGTAAATGCATCCCATCCTTCGGGGCTGTAGCCCAGCTGGAACTGCTCCATGATATGCTCCCGAAACCCCCGGTTTTTGAAATAGCTTAACCCAATAGATTTTCCCTCTTCAGTGTTGAAAAGCTGGTCGGTAAAAAATTTCTGGGCGAAAGCAGAAACAGCAAAAAGGCTCTCTTTTTCACTTATTTCCTGAAGCTGCTCCGGTGTTTGTTCCTCTTCCTCAATTTCAACGTTGTATTTCTTTGCCAGGAATTTTAAGGCTTCGGGATAAGTGTAATGCTCGTGCTCCATCACAAAGTTCACCGAATTACCAGCCTTGCCGCAACCAAAACATTTATAGATTCCTTTAGCCGGAGAAACAGTAAAGGACGGGGTTTTTTCGTTATGAAACGGACACAGGCCAATGTAGTTCACACCTCTTTTTCGGAGGGTAACAAAATCGCCTACAACCTCTTCGACCCGGGCGGTCTCAATGATGGTTTGTATGGTGTCACGTGGGATCACAGCTTTAATTTCTTTGGGCGAAATTACTAAATTTTGCGCCTTGACGGTTCAGGATAAATTCAAATGAAGGGTTAATGAATGGTTCACGCAAAGACTGCAAAGAAATGCAAAGTGCGCAAAGATTCAAAAAAGATATGTAACAAAGAAAACCCTTAGTTTATTTTCACCCTTAAAGTAGGACTGATTATTCGACAATCATTTTTTTCGTTACAGACTGATCTCCGGCTTTGACCGTGTAGAAATATATACCGGGTGTCAGCATGTTTCCATCAACAGTCAGCTTTGTTAATCCGGGTCCTGCATCAGGCAAAATTTTATCAAATACTTTTTGTCCCATCATGTCAACTACCTCAAGGCAAAGTGGGAATGAGGTTCTGAGTATAACATCTATTTCGGTTGAACCGTGGAATGGGTTCGGGAAATTCTGACTAACATCAGAATCATATAGTCCATCATTTTTATTAATCGTGCCTGTAAATTCAATTTTTGTATTCTTCTTAAACTCAATTTTATTCGTGACATAAGGCTGCTGATTTCCCCAAACAGCTGTCCCCGGCTCATTATCCAACTGATAAACAAGATAATAATAGTCATCAGAGTTTGCAGCACAGGATGGGTAAACACATTCATCAAAAATATGGATCAACTCATTATTTAAATCTTCAAAGTTTGACCAGGTTTCTCCCAAATCGTAAGATTGTCTTTCCCAAATATGCCTGTAATTTTTAAAACCGTTATTAAAAGTTTCAGTGACGGATGAATAGACCAGAAACATCCTGTTCTGATTATCAATGATCAACTGAGGCATGCTGGATAAGCCCAGGAAATATAAACCGATATCATCAAGAATATCAAGCTGACCGTTGTTATTAATATCTTGTGACCAGCCGATGAGATTATAATCTTCAACCAATTCCGAACCGGGGTCACCATAAGGGCTCAATGCATTCAGGTTATTTGAAAATGTCGGCATGTTTTCATTCCAGTAACCGATACCATCTACAAAAGGATACCAATAAGTATTATCAGCATCTGGCAGATACCCTGTTGATGCCAAAAGCAACATGGACCATTCCGTTATTATCAATAACCGGACTGAAGGCCCCGTCGGCACAATAAAACGTATCGGTTGGTGTTCCTAATTCCAACAGGGGATATGGGATGCTGCCAGATGATGGTTTTTTCAAAGGATTCTCCGCCATCGGTGGATTTCATCAGGAAAAGGTCGTACCATGGGCCGCCGACAACAAATGCGACCACATCCCCTTTCGATTCGGCAAATGCATAATTATCCGCTTCAAAACCGGTATAATCCGATGCAGTCATTCCCGGAAGAATTTCGTTCTGCATTTCCCAGTTGCTTCCGCCATCGGTTGACAATGAATACAGAAGTGCCCCATCAATTCCCTCATACGGAGTTCCTCCATGAGTAGTAGGAAGTGTCAGTGCAAGTAAATGAACACGGTCATAATTTTCCCCGCTTGTCATCACACGGTTCCAGAGAATGTAGCTCTGACCGGCAGGTCCCGGATAGGTCTGAAAATTCCAAAGGCCTGTTCCTTTATTCGGTCGGGTCGATATCATAAGTCCGCTGCCGCTTGTATGCGCAACAATAATCTCACCATTTGCTCCCCATCGGGTGTAGGAAGGACGGTTGGTCGATACATTTTCAACACGCGTTTCCGGCCAGTCATCCCATTGGCTGCCATCGAAATAATTAGTTAAACATTAAAATGTATTTGTGATACAATGTGCTTCTTCAATGAAAATTGAAACCACTAAAGTACTAATTTTTTTTTAACAATAATTTATTTTTTTGTAAACGATCTGCAATCTCTAATCCCTGATTGAATGCTGTTAGGTTGACTTGAATTACCATTTCCCCTTTGGATTGGAATTGATCGCTTATTGCTTTTTCCAGTTGCCTTCTTTCCAGCCCTATAAAAGGAGCAGCGGCACCCAATATCACCATATTAGCAGATTTTTTAGATCCAATCTCCGATGCAATTTTGTCAGCATCAATTGTTATATGATTCGGAATGGTTTCAATTTCATTTAAAATTTCTCTTATGTCGGGATAATTATCGATGTTTACATACGGTTTGGAATTGGTAACCAGCCAACCCTCTGCTGCAAGCATTGGTAAATACCGAAGCGCCTCCATCGGTTCGACGGAAAGGATTAAATCTGCATCACCGTCGGGGATTATATCGGAAGCTACGGGCCTATCAGAAATTCGGAGGTCGGAATGTACGTCACCACCCCGCTGACTCATGCCATGAACCTCAGCCTGTTTAAGAAATAACCCTGAATTAACGGCAGCCTTGCTGATAACAGCAGCTATCGACAAAATGCCCTGACCTCCAACACCTGCTAATATGATGTCTTTTTTCATCCGTAAAATTTTAATTCGATTCTATACTTTATCCAGCTCAGCCAATTTTTGTTTTTTTTCTGCATTTATTTTTTTGACCGCTGTCTGCAAGCATTCACGACGGGGGATTATCACCGATACGCCTTCGTAAGCGATTTCTTCCCTAAATATCTGCATGTTTCCATTATGGTATTTTGGAGAAGGGTCAATAACTTTTATATGATCCTTTTCAACCCCAAGTGCTTCACAAATTTTTTCCAGTTTGCCTGTTGCCGATGATTTTTGGCCTCCGGTCATTGCAACTGTAGCATTATCAAGAATCACGACAGTAACAGGTGATTTATCGTTAACAGCGTCGAGAAGACCAGTCATTCCGGAATGGGTGAACGTTGAATCGCCGATTACAGCCACGGAAGGTATCAAACCCGCATCCGCAGCCCCCTTAGCCATAGTAATAGAGGCACCCATATCCACGCAGGAGTTAATGGCTTCAAATGGCTCCAGAGCACCGAGTGTATAACATCCAATGTCCGAGAATACCCGCCCCTTGCTTACATCCTCCAAAGCCTCATTTAATGCATTATAAGAATAAATATGCGGACACCCTTTGCATAATTTGGGCGGACGGCCTTTCACAATTTCAGGCAACAGTCTCGTTGGTTTCACATCCATGCCCAGTGCTCTCCTTACTTTAACCGGATTGAGCTCTCCGTCTCTTTGCACACTTCCATCCAACCTGCCTTTTATTTTCTTACCCAATCCAAAAAAGCTGGTAATATTTTCTTCCACGAACGGATAACCGTCTTCAAGTACAAGTATTTCATCACATTCGTCATACAGTTTTGAAAAAAGATTTTTTGGAATTGGATATTGTCCTATTTTCACAAAGGGGTGGGGGACAGTACGATCAGGATAATTTTCAAGCAAATAATTAAGGGCTATTCCGCATACGATGATCCCCAGCCTTTTATCGGGGCCATCAAAATAGGCATTGAACCCGGATGCTTCTGCAGCCTGTTCAAATAATAACTGATTATTGAGCAGTGTTTTGAACTGCCTCCTTGCATTTGCGGGTAAAAGAATGAATTGTTTTTGATTTCCGGGTAGCTGAATTTTATTTTGAGTCTTCTGATCTTTAACAACCACACTTGCCCTGGAATGAGCAAGCCTTGTTGTGATCCTCATTAAGACAGGGGTTTTGAACTTCTCTGATAGTTCAAATGCATAATGAACCATATCGTACGCTTCCTGTTGACTGGCAGGAGCAAGAATTGGGATCATTGCAAATTTTCCGAAATACCGTGAGTCCTGCTCATTTTGTGAAGAATGCATGGAAGGATCGTCAGCGGCAACCACAATCAAGCCTCCATTTGCACCTGTAATTGCAGAGTTTATAAATGCATCGGCTGCGACATTTAGTCCTACATGCTTCATACAAACCATTGCCCGTTTGCCGGTATATGACATGCCCAAAGCGGCTTCCATTGCTGTTTTTTCATTTGTTGCCCAACCTGAACGTATGTTCTTTTCATTGGCTTCTTTCGAACCCATAACGTATTCCATAATTTCTGTTGAAGGTGTTCCGGGATATGCATAAATTCCGGATATTCCGGCATCAATGGCTCCCTGCGCAATGGCTTCATCTCCCAATAGCAATAACTTTTCCATAAAATTTACTTTTACCGTCTGGTCGTTACCCGAAGTCAACAAAGTTATCTAATAATTTGATATTTCAAAATATTTCAGCCATCTAAAATCATTATTTACAAATAAGCCGGCGTTTGTATTCTGGTTATTTTTGCAAAATTTATTGAACTACAATGAATTTTCTTGCTCATCTTTTTCTTTCCGGCGAAAATGAAGAAATTATTACCGGTAATTTTATTGCAGATCATGTAAAAGGCAATGAAATTCAAAAATTTAGTGATCCTATTAAAAACGGAATATATTTACACAGAAAAATTGATAACTTTACCGATACCCATCCCTTATTTTTACAAAGCAAAACCAGGCTGACGGATAAATACCGTAAATATTCGGGAGTCATCGTCGATATGTTTTATGATCATTTTTTATCGGCAAACTGGAATGATTATTCCGCCGAACCATTGGAAGATTATACGAGTCGGATGTTTGCAGTTATTGTGAAACAATATGCACTGTTGCCCGAGAAAACAAAACGCATCATTCATTTTATGTCAAAGGAGAACTGGCTTGCCGGATATGGCCGTATCGATGGTCTTGCAAGAGCGCTCAGCGGAATGGCAAGACGAACTCCATTTGATTCGGGTATGGAAAATGCCGTCGTTGACTTACAAAGAGATTATGGATTATACGAGCAGGAATTCAGGGGATTTTTTCCGCAAGTTTCAAGCTTTAGCAAAGAAGAATTGGGGAAATTGGGACTTTAGGGCATGCTGGGAATTTTTAATCACCTTATTTCTAAATCATTTATTATTTTATTCGTTTCAATTAAGTTTTTACAAGCTCTAATCCGTCTACGCGTTCCGCGTCGGCGGACCCGAAGGATTGGTCTAATTCCCCGATTCTCTGCATCTGAAACTTGAGTCCAGGGTTCTACCATGGCGTTTAATACAATTTATTATATAAACTAATACGATAGAATATTTGATCTCTCCGGACAATAATTAAAGAATATTAAGTTTAGCTGTGAGGTGAAATCTGCTAATGCTAATTATAAATTAGAAAGGAAAGCCGTCCGGGTTCAGTAATAGATGGTCGCTACAATTTTTCTTCTTCCCCCGTGGTTGCGAAATTCACACAGAAAGATTCCCTGCCACGTTCCAAGATTTAAGCGAAAATCTGTGATGGGAATAGTAACAGAATGACCGACAAGGGAAGACTTGATGTGTGCAGGCATATCGTCGGGGCCCTCCATCGTATGAACATAATACGAAACATTTTCGGGTATGAGTTGATTGAATGCAGTTTTAAAATCTGTCAGAACAGAAGAATCGGCATTTTCATTAATGGTTAGCCCGGCAGAAGTATGCTTAATAAACAGGTTCAATATCCCTTTGTCCGGTAAGTCAGGAAGTTGTGTTACGACAAATGAGGTTATCAGGTGAAACCCCTTTTCAAAAGAAGGTAACAGTATTTCAACTTGTTTAATCACAAAAACTGGAACTTTATATCAGTTAACTAGATCAGAAACAAAAGAAATAAAAAAGAGTTTCAATTTCGAAACTCTTTTTGTTTGTTATTCTGCTTTCACCGGTTTCTTTTCTTTTTTGGTGATTCCGGCTATTTCCTCGAGCATTTTGGTGGTAAGTGATTTTGGACGTTCAAGCGGATAACCCAGTGCCCGGTCCCAAATAATATTTGCAGAAATACCGATTGCCCGGCCAATACCGAATAAAACCGTGTAGAAATCATATTCACGAACTCCATAGTGCCACTGAATTACACCTGATTGAGCATCAACGTTTGGCCAGGGATTTTTCGCTTTTCCCTGTTCCTTTAAAATAGGTGGAACCACTTTGTAAAGGATATCAACATATTTGAAAATGTGATCATCCGGCAAATGTTTAAGGCTGAATTCTCTTTGCAACCTATAGCGGGGATCTGTTTTTCTGAGAACGGCATGACCGAATCCAGGCACGACTTGTCCGGAATTGAGCGTTTCCCAAACATATTGCTTCACTTCGGCTTCAGAAGGTTCGATCCCTTCTCCCCCCATCCGGTCGATGAGTTCATGCAGCCACTGCAAAACGCCCTGAGCGGCAAGACCGTGCAGCGGACCGGCAAGACCATTTATCATTGCAGAAATGGACAGGTAAATATCTGATAACGAACTGGCTACCAAATGACCTGTGTGAGCACTCACATTTCCGCTTTCATGATCGCTGTGTATGATAAAATGAAGCCTGGAAACATCATCATAGGGTTTTTCTTTGCCCATCATAAAAGCAAAATTCCCACCAAAATCAAGGTTCGGATTCGATTGAATCCTTTTTCCATCACGGTAAATTTTTGAATAAATGTAGGTGGCTATTTCAGGAAGTTTGGCTATAAGATTCAACGAATCTTCATACATCGGATCCCAATAATCCTTTTTGTTAATCCCAGCATAATACTTTTTAGTAAAAAAAGATTCCCGGTGCATAGACATAATAGCTGTTGAAAATATGGTCATCGGATGGCTACAACAAGGCATGGAATCGATAAGATCATAGATGTACCGCGGGATGATCCTTCGTTTATTGAATTCATCCAGCACATCCGAAATTTCTTCCTCATTCGGAATGTCTCCTGTAAGAAGAAGATAAAACAATCCTTCCACATAGGGCATCTCTGAATCTTTGGGCTTTGGAAGCAATTTAAATACTTCATCAAGTGTATAATCCCTGTACCGGATACCTTCATTCGGATCGAGGTAAGAAATATCCGTTACAAGGCTCTTTACTCCCCTCATCCCACCAATTGCCTGTGCAATGGTTACTTTATCAATAACTACATCACCGAACTCCTCCAAAAGTCTTTCCGTTCTTGGCCTGAATTCTTCTATTTTTTGATTAAGCTTTTGTTTTAACGTTAGCATAAATTTGACTTTTATAAAAATGATTACATGTTTTCAATAATAGCATTTCCGAACTCTGAGCATTTTAACAACGTAGCACCTTCCATTTGCCGGTGAAAATCATAGGTTACTTTTTTCAGGCTGATGGTTTTTACAAGGCCTTTCCAAATCAGGTCATGAACTTCATCCCAGCCCAGATACTTAAACATTAATGCCCCCGACAAAATGACCGAACCCGGATTGACTTTATCGAGTCCGGCATATTTAGGCGCAGTGCCATGAGTCGCTTCAAAAATAGCATGCCCTGTGGTATAATTGATGTTGGCTCCGGGAGCGATTCCAATCCCACCTACCTGAGCTGCCAATGCATCTGAAAGATAATCACCATTGAGATTTGTTGTAGCTAGTACATCAAACTCTTTGGCTCTTGTCAATACCTGCTGCAGTGTAATATCTGCAATGGAATCGCGGATCAAAAGCTTTTCCTTCCATTTGCCATTTCCATGGGATGGTAAAAGTTTTAAAGCAATTTCCACTTCATCTCGCAGTACCTTTTGCTGTGCCTCTGTCATCAAGGGATAACCCGGTTCAATCATTCGTGCATTATCTTCCGTATTTAATTCCGGGTTTTTATCCTTATTTGTGAGGATCCAACTCTCACGTTCGGTAACAATATTATTACGGAATTCTTTTTTTGCAACCTCATAACCCCATTTCATAAACGCACCTTCTGTGAATTTCATTATATTACCCTTGTGAACGATTGTCACCGACTTTCGTCCTTCCTTCAGGGCAAATTCAATGGTTGCTTTTATGAGCCGGTAGGTTCCTTCGTAGGAAATTGGTTTAATCCCGATTCCGGATGTTAGAGGAAATCTAATTTTCGAGATTCCCATCTCATTCTGAATAAAGTCGATTACTTTCTTAACTTCTTCCGAACCTTCTTTCCATTCAATTCCTGAATATATATCCTCCGTATTCTCTCTGAAAATAACCATATCCACATCTTCGGGCTTTTTAACCGGGGAGGGCACTCCGGCAACATATTTTACGGGTCTCAGACAAACATAAAGATCAAGAATTTGTCGTAAAGCGACATTGAGTGAACGAATGCCACCACCCACCGGTGTGGTCAACGGTCCTTTTATTCCTACAAGATAATCCTTAAATGCCTGTACTGTTTCATTGGGAAGCCATTCGCCAAATTTATTGAATGAGTTTTCCCCGGCATAAACTTCTTTCCAGACTGCCTTACGCTTTTCACCGAAAGCCTTATGAACTGCAGCATCAAAAACTTTCCGGGAAGTCTTCCAAATATCCGGGCCGGTTCCGTCACCTTCAATAAATGGAATTACCGGATAGTTAGGTACCTCCAGTTTTCCATTATTCATTCTGATTTTATCGCCTGTCATGAATCTCTTGTTTTAACTATTTTATTGGAATGTATATATCTATATTTTTGGATTGTAAAAATACGAAACTAAATTTGATTTTATAATTTTTAATGCCAAAATGCGTGTAGTTTATAAAAGATTATAAATAATTTGCCTGAGAAATATAAACTATGTGCAGAAAATCCTGTAACCGAACGATTAATTCGTCGTCATATAATAAAGTTGTTTTACAATATTACTAATTATAACTGTATATTTGTAGTTGAAATATGGAACAATCAAGATTATATCGCAGCAATAAAAGCTCAGTTATTGCAGGAGTTTGCGGAGGCCTGGGAGATTATCTAAACACGGATCCTGTTCTTTTCAGAGTCCTTTTTTTGATTACTGCTTTTATCGGTGGTGGCGGATTGCTGGTTTATATTGTTCTTTGGATTGTTGTTCCTTTACAGACCTCACAACCGACGGACCCATTAAAACATAATATGAATATGGAACAGGAAGTAAAAAATAATGAAGTAAATTCTGACAATCCCAATCAGCAGAACAAAAATCAAAAAAATCATAGCAGTATATGGGGAGGACTGATTCTGATTACATTGGGAGCTCTTTTTCTGATTGACAGATTTGTACCAAGAATTCATTTTGGTGATCTCTGGCCGGTGATTCTCATCGTTATTGGAGTGATTCTGATTTCGAAAAGTTTTGAAAAATCAAAATAAGAAAAATGAAAAAAGGTAATATTTTCTGGGGTATAGTGTTGCTGACCTTTGGTATCCTGTTCGCGCTGAGAAATTTGGATATCTTTTATTTCAGCTGGCATTCCATATTCAGACTATGGCCGCTTATTTTTATTTTCTGGGGGATTTCAATTTTACCCGTAAAAGCGATTTTCAAGCTGATCCTTACTTTCATTACCATTGCTATTGCCATCCTGATTCTATCACTTTATCCGGCCAAGGATTATTACTGGTTCAACTGGTGGCCCGACCGGTTTAATCACAAAGAATATAAAAATGATTATGATGCTGAACAACATTTGTCGGAAACGCTTGATTCGTCGATAAGCAGGGCTACTCTAAATCTGGATGCCGTTGCCGGTAAATTTTACATCAAAAATAAAACTTCAAAACTTTTCGAATTCGATTGCAAAGGCGGAAATAACCCTTATGAAGCAAATACCAGGCTGAATGATCAATCTTCAATTATTGATATCAAACATGCTGATGGGTTTTCTCATTCAGGAAATATCGTAGCGGATGCCTGGCTGGCACTCAACCCGGAACCAATATGGTCATTGAATATTTCTGCCGGTGCTGCAAGTCTCGAAATAGACGTATCACCTTTTAAAACGGAGAAAATTGAAATTGATGGCGGGGCTTCAAAAATCACATTAAAACTAGGTGACAAATTTAACCGAACCAATGTGGGCATTGATGCTGGTGCCACAGCTATTGAAATTATGATTCCATCAGGTTCAGCTTGCGAAATCCATGCCAGTACAGTTCTATTGGCAAAGGATTTAGAGGGATTTGATAAAATCGAAAACGGATTATACCGGACCCGTGATTTTTCGGATAATGCCAACCAAATAAGTATTGAGGTCGATGCAGCCGTGTCGAGCCTGAAAGTTGAACGGTATTAATTTCTAATAATTTGGAATTCTTATCCTTTAGCCGTTAACTTGTTTGATAATACCGTTCCCTGATTTTTTACTTCCGAATATGAAAAAATAATCTATAAACATTTATTTTTTTCATTCCTTTGTGTTAGAAATTTAATTCGATCTGGGTTTAGATAATATCCTTTTTCAGCTATGAAATCATTTTTACGCTTTTTATTCCTCATAGTCACTACCGGTCTTGTTTTAATTAGCACTAAATATTCAGTTTCTCAGAATGCAATTATCAGAGGATCTGTTTACGAAAAAGAAACAGGGGAACCGGTTATTTTTACTAACGTTTATCTGTTACATACAACCTATGGTGCTGCCACCGATGTAAACGGGTATTTTATGATTTCTAAAATACCGGCCGGTACATACACTCTGATGGTCACGTACCTTGGTTTCGATACCCTCAGGGAAGAAATTACACTTCAATCGGATGATATCGTAACAAAGCAACTTTTTTTGGAAAAAGCCTCCGTTATGCTTGAGCAATTTCAGGTAACTGCTGAGCGGGAAGAGGCGCGAACAGAAACAAGAACCTCGGTGGTTAAAATCACACCCAAGCAGATCAAACAAATACCATCAATTGGCGGGCAGCCTGATCTGGCTCAGTATCTGCAGGTTATACCCGGTGTAGTTTTTACAGGTGATCAGGGAGGTCAATTATATATTCGCGGTGGATCACCTATCCAGAACAAGGTGCTGCTCGATGGAATGATTATTTACAATCCCTTTCATTCTATTGGCTTGTTTTCTGTATTTGATACAGAAATTTTACGGAATGTTGATGTATACACCGGTGGATTTGGTGCAGAATACGGCGGACGGATTTCATCGGTGATGGATATAACAACCCGCGACGGGAATAAAACCAGATTTGCAGGTAAGGCGGGAGCGAGCACCTTTGGTGCAAACCTGATGATCGAAGGGCCACTTAAAAAGCTAAAAGAAGGAAACCAGGGGAGTTCATCCTTTATTTTTACTGCGAAAAATTCTTATCTTGAACAGAGCTCCAAGCTATTTTATAAATATATTGACCCAAATGGTCTTCCTTTTAATTTTTTGGATTTATATGGTAAAATTTCATTGCTGGGAGCAAATGGCAGCAAGGTAAATTTTTTCGGATTCAGCTTTACAGATAAAGTAAACAATTACAAGGCACTTTCGGATTATCATTGGGAATCATTTGGAGGAGGAACAAATTTTCTTGTTATTCCGGGAGCTTCGCCTGTTCTTATAAATGGACATCTTGCATATTCCCAATATAAAATCGCACTGGATGAAACATCTTCTCCACCCCGAACAAGTTCGATCAACGGTTTCAATATGGGGTTTGATTTCACTTATTTCATTGGGAAAAACGAACTTAAATACGGAATAGAAATCCTTGGCTATAAAACCGATTATAATTTTTATAATACACTGGGTTTACAGATTTCTCTCACAGACAATACCACTGAATTAGGAACCTATGTTAAATACAAATGGACAGCCGGTAAATGGCTGATTGAACCCAGTTTCAGATTCCAATACTATGCTTCACTTGCAAATCTTTCGCTCGAACCAAGACTGGCCATGAAATATAATGCAACTGACAGATTCAGGATAAAAATTGCTGGTGGATTTTACTCACAGAACTTGATAAGCGCACATTCTGATCGTGATGTTGTTAATTTGTTTAATGGCTTCATTTCCGGTCCTGAAAATATTCCGGAAACATTTGACGGGAAAACCCTGACTCACAAGTTGCAAAAAGCACAGCATGCCATTCTTGGATTTGAATATGACCTTGCAAAGTATATTAAAATTAACCTGGAAGGCTATTATAAAAATTTTTCCCAGTTGACAAATATAAACCGCAACAAATTACTGGATGAAGAAAAATATCCCAATGAACCGGATATTATAACCAAAGATTTTATTGTCGAAAAAGGCTATGCAACGGGCGTTGACTTTACCTTAAAATTTGATAAAAACAGATTTTATTTTTGGGCAGTGTATTCTCTCGGCTATGTTAAACGTAAGTATGAAGATTTGGACGGTTCAATCAAACAATACTATCCACACTACGACAGACGCCACAACATCAACCTGGTGGCCAACTATGTATTGGGTGAAAACTTTGATTGGGAAATCAATGCCCGCTGGAATTTTGGATCAGGCTTCCCCTTTACACTCACACAGGGTGAATATGGCTTACTGACATTTTCTGACGGAATATATACCGATTACACAACTGCAAATGAAGACCTTGGAATTATTTATGCAGATTTAAATACAGGGAGACTTTCTTACTACCATCGGCTTGATCTTGGTATTAAAAAAACATTTCAGTTTGGTGAAAATACTAAACTGGAGGTCAATGCAAGTGTTACAAATGTTTACGACAGGCAAAATATCTTTTATGTTGACAGGGTAACCGGTGAACGTGTTTATCAGCTACCAGTGATGCCTAGTCTTGGGCTGATGTTTAGTTTCTAAGTCCCGTTCAGCAGCAGCTTCAGTTTTTATATTTCCGGAATAAGCTGATAACAGGTACGAAAAAACATTTTCTATTTTCCTTTTCTGTGTAAAAAGTGCAGGTGATCGTATGCAAAATATCCGCGGCGTGACCTGAAAAATCCTTCATTCACAGATGAAATATCTTCAATCGTGTAAAAAGCAGCAGGATTGAACCGTTTCACAATTTCCACATAGTCTTTAATATCTTTACGATTAACGATCGAAAGTGCCATTTTTACGCTTCCTGTCATACCTTCAACGTCAACTGTAGTAACACCATAACCTCTTTCACGTAAATATTTTACCAAAACAGTTGTCTCATTTTTAGGAATTACACGGATAAGCACTTTACCTATCGACACCTTTTCTTCCAGGACGATTCCGATGTAATTACCCGTTGCAAATCCCAGCCCATAAGCCAGGTAACAGAAAAGATTATCCAGATGCTGCATGATCTGGCTAATAGCAAGCAACCAGATAATAACCTCAAAAAATCCCAAAGTTGGCGCAATGTATTTGAAACCCTTCGAAACAAATATAAGCCTCATTGTTCCGATGGAAACGTCCATAATGCGGGCAAAGAAGATAAGCAGCGGTAAAATTATCCAGGAAAATAATTCCGAATTCATAAAATCAGCGGTCATCATAAAATAATTGTATTGTTAATTTTCTGCTAAAGAAAATGCTAACATTTTGCAAAAATAAATTAAACACCACGAATGACACATTAAATTAATTGAAATACATAATTTTGTGAGATGTACGAAATATTTTCCGGAAAGCGAATAATCGGCAGTAAAATCCGTTATTAAAAAATTAAACCCTTATCTGTTGAATATCTACACACAAAAAAAACGCTGGAAATGGATTCTCTTTGGTCTGGCCTTATCCATTGTAACTTTTTCACTATGGTACACAAACGTTCTGGTGCGGGAAATTGCAAAAGACGAACGGAACAATATCCGCATATGGGCAGATGCTATCCAGCAAAAGGCTAAACTGGTTAATTATACGGATGATTTTTTTAACCAGATACGAGACGAGGAGAGAAACCGGGTTGAATTGCTGGCCGATGCCTACCGTATCATCAATGTGGTAAATGAATCAGAAGCTCTTAGCTTTTTTCAGAAATTCTTTTCCGAAAACGTTACCATACCCGTAATCTTAACAGATAATACCGGTAAGATTAAAATCACCAAAAATGTCGAGTTCAAATCGGATACGGTGCATTATTTGAAGGGTCGTGTTTTAGAGGAATTTTCGGTGTATAAACCGGTAAAAATCATGTACGATACTGATCCCAATGATTTTATTTATTTATATTACAAGGATTCAAAACTGTTTACGGAATTGCGGATTGTTCTGGATGATCTGATCGATTCCTTTTTTTCTGAAATTGTTCTTAATTCTGCCTCAGTGCCGGTAATCATAACTGACAGCACAAAAACAAGAATCATCGAATTTGGTCTGCTTGATCCTGAAAAAGCAAAGGATTCACTTTATATGGTGCGAACCATGGAACATATGGCTTCGGATAATGATCCTATTGAAATTGAACTTTCGGATAAGGGGAAACGTTACATTTTTTATCAAAATTCGGAATTGCTTACAAACCTCATGTATTTCCCATATTTTCAATTCGGGGTCATCGGTGTATTTCTTTTTATCGCATATATTCTCTTCAGTTCCGCACGTAAATCGGAGCAAAACCAGGTATGGGTCGGACTTGCGAAGGAAACTGCACATCAGCTCGGCACACCGCTTTCATCGATGATTGCCTGGATAGAACTCCTGAAAATGGAAACAACCGAAAGTGAAGCCATTTCAGAACTCAGCAAAGATGTTGATCGGTTACGGAAAATTACGGATCGGTTTTCAAAAATCGGTTCGGAGCCTAAATTAAAACAGGAAGACATCTTACAGGTGATTACTGACAGCGTAAATTACATAAAATCCAGGGCCTCACAAAAGGTAAAATATACCATTCATCAACCTCAGGAAAAGACAATCCTCGTTCCGATCAATCTTCATCTTTTTGAATGGGTAATTGAAAACCTATGCAAGAATGCCATCGATGCCATCGCTGGTGATGGAAATATCGACATTGAAATAACCGAAGAAGAAAACCTTGTTTTGATTGATATTACAGATAACGGGAAAGGCATCCCCAAATCAAAATTCAAAACCATTTTTAATCCGGGATATACAAGTAAAAAACGAGGTTGGGGTTTGGGATTATCTTTATCACAACGAATTATTAAGGATTACCATAAAGGTAAAATCTTTGTCAAAACCTCCGTCCTTCATAAAGGTACAACGTTTCGGATTATATTAAGGAAAAAGCAAAAAACAAGCATTTATAAACACAATACGCAGAAATAACAGGCTTGCTTTCAGAAAGGAAAATCTTCACCCGTATCAACTTTTATTTTAACTTTTTCTTCTTTTGGTTCTTTAGCAAGCAGATGCAAAGGGTTTCCTTCGACATAAATGGATTTAGGAGAAGTCGGACAGGCAAATTCGCAGGCACCGCATCCCACACAAATGTCATTGGTAACTTCAGGAATCAATAATGTATCTTTATAATAAACCATCTGAACAGCCTTGGTGGGGCAATGCTCGGAACAGGCACCGCAGGCAGTCTCGTTGGTATAAACAACACAGTTTTCTTTGATAAAATTTGATTTACCTACCTGAGTAAGTTTCTTCTGCTCCGGCAGCAGTGGCAGGATAGCTCCGGTAGGGCAAATATCACCACAAACCGTGCACTCATAATTACAGAAACTGGCATGATAGTCCAAAGTCGGCTGAAACAAGCCAACCAGTCCGTATTCCATAATGGAAGGTTGTAAAACATGTGTGGGGCAAGAGCTAATACATAAATGACACGCAGTACAATTGCCGGTAAAATGTTCAATACTTGTTGAACCAGGCGGAGTTATTGCATATTCTTTTATAACCGGTCTCTTTTCAGTTTTAACAACCTGGCCAAAAGATTTTTTAGTAAAAGCCATCGAAGCAAAAGATGCCGCAACAGCAGTTAACAGAAATTGTCGCCTGCTGTTTCCTGAAACAGAGAATGTCACATCAGGGGCATCCTTTCGCCGCCAAAAAGGATCAAACTTAACACCCTTATCCGGACAAACAGAAAGACAGTTGAAGCAACCCACGCATCGTGTAAAATCAACCACTTTTAATTTGGTGTCGATACAGCCGGCTTTGCAGTTCGCCCCGCAAATACCACAGCTTGTGCATACTGACTTTTCCAGTCTGATCCTGAAGATTGAAAATTTTGAAAGGAACCCTAAAAGAGCACCTACCGGACAAACAGAATTGCAAAATATTCTTCCCTTTTTATAGGAAAGATAGATAACGAGAACCATGAAACTGAAGCGAGAATGCAAAGGCCAGCCAATTGTATCCTTTTATTTCGACAGGAAACATTGCATACATGTTAAGCTTAGAAAACAGGTTGTAAAACAGATTGTTGATCCCATAGACAATCGGCCGGAAAAGATTGGAAACGATTTTGCCGTAGTTACTGTATGGATCAAGGAGGTTGATTAAAATATTGGTGCCGGTTGCAAATAATAAAATGCTCACAACAAGAATTGAGTACCTCATCCAGTTGTGAGCCGGAGTTTTTTTATACGGTTTCTTTTTATGAAATTTCCGGGATAAAAATCCGATAATGTCCTGAAATGTTCCCAGCGGACAAAAAGATGAGCAGTATACTCTGCCAAAAAACAACGTTAACAGGATTACAACGATAAAACCTGCTGAAAAAATGCTGAGGATTGTTAAGAATTTAATCAGTGACGGGACAAACTGAAAAAACAATATTCCTTTAATTGCTGATGACGACAATGAATTGGAGAAATCAATAAAAAGAAAGGTGATCAAAAAAAAGAACAGCAGTGAAATAATGACTCTGAATCTTTTTAAGAAAGAAAAAAGCATGCTGTCAGAGTTTGATCCTGTTTATGTTCAGGCTGTCGAGGTTGTATGTTCCGATACCAAGTTCTGCTGCTTTAACTATGTAAGGGATGTCTTCTGGTTCGGAACCGAATATTTTGGCAGCTGCTGCATCAGCAGCAACAATATCGGTCGAGAGAATTTGGGATTTAAAGGTGACAACATCGCTTAACGAAACACCCCTGGGTCCGTTTTTCATCATAACCCGGTAAGCATCGATCACGTTTAAATCGGGTTTTCTGAATGTCGGATAATCAGCAATACACTGATTAAGATCGTTCTGATGCCAATACCGCCTGTCCCAAACAATTCCCATCATATTTTTCATGGCAATTGACAGGTTCGTTGAGCTATGGTGCTTGAGAACCGGCACATTTATAAATACATCCGACTCGAGGATCAGTTCATGCACCTTTGCAGTTTTTAATTTTTTCCCATTGGGGATGCTTACTTCGTGGTAATAACTTTCTGAATTGCCAGGCACAACCTTTGCTCCGGCCTCTTTTGCATAGTTTTCAATGGAGCTTGTTTTGTAGCATTTGCTCCACTCGTCGCAGGTATTGTCAAAAACGTAAACTTCTTTGGCTCCGGCATTAAAGCAGTGTTCAATAATTCGTTTGATCAGTAATGGGTTTGTATTTCCGGCCCTATCGGGCGAAACATCCCATCCTATATTGGGCTTTACAACTACCTTTTGACCCTGTTTTACAAATGTGCCCATGCCGCCAAGCGATTCAATAGCCTTATCAAACATCACATCCGGTTCCCCGTTTTTTACGGCTACCATATCATAAGGTAGTCCGGGGGTACCCCGGAAAGCAAACAGCTGTTGCAAATTCCCAAATGCCAATGCAGTTGTTGCAGCAATACTTGAATAAACACCATTACGAATAAACACCCTGCGTTTCATGTCGGATTATTTAAAGTCCTGCAAATTTGCATAAAAATTACAAATTTTCAAAGGATTAATCTCTTTACATTCTAAAGAAAATAATTTATTTTTGTTGAATTCAAACATTTGGAATTATGGCCTTAAATTTAAACCTGGTTGCAACACAGAATAACATTAAAAATATTGTGCTCGACTTTATTTCTGTTGCTTTTATCTATTTTGTTCCTGCCCTTTCTCATTTACTCAGTATTCCGATTTATCTGGCAGAACCAATTCGCATCGTGCTTATACTTGCTATTGCGCATACATCAAAAAGAAATGCCTATTTGCTTGCATTAACACTGCCTTTATTTTCATTTCTTGTTTCGGCACATCCGAATATTTTTAAAGGAATGATTATGACGATTGAATTGTTGTTGAATGTTTGGCTGTTTTTTGAAATTTCAAAACGAAAGGCAAATCAATTTTTCGCCATGCTTATTGCAATCGCGATAAGCAAAATGATGTATTATATCCTCAAGTATTTACTACTGCGATTTGCAATTCTCCAAACCGGATTGATTGCCACACCAATCTTAATTCAGATAGTAACTTCGCTCATTTTCAGCGGATACATTTATTTTATGCTGAACGGGAAAAAATCTGAAATGAGTCAGGGATAAAATTATTGTTGTTTTTCTTTTTGTCCCGCTGCTATTCGTGGTGATGCGGATGATCATGATCATGATGATGACAACTCTCTCCGCTATCTTGTAACAAGCCAGCCTGGTATAATTTCACGGCTTCGTGGGCATTACCCGTGCAACCTCTGATGACCTCAATCCCGAATGAGTTTAAAACATTGATGGCTCCGCTGCCGATACCACCGGCAAGCATTACTTTTACGCCCTGATTTGCAAGAACACTTGCTATATTCGACTTGCACCCGCATCCCTGCGTGGATGGAATCACTTCCTGGTTTACAATTTCCTTGTTTTCTGATAAGGTATACACACCGTAAAATTCACAATGACCAAAATGATCATCGATATGATTGTCCTGTCTTAATGGAATCGCAATTTTCATTTCTTACTAACTAATTAAATTAAACATTTTGATTGTATTTCCTTCTTTTTCTTTGCCTTTTCCATCTCCTGAATGAAGTTTGTTCCCTAATCCTTCACACATTATTCCCGTTTGTTTTTGCTCCTTCAGAGTTTTTCGGCAATGTCCTAATTTTCGTCCGGTTTTCGAACCTTTTCCTTGCGGTCCTGTATGATCTAAATGTGGCATTTCAACAAATTTTAAATATTATACATTTAGTTTTACCAGTTCGTTTGCTCCATAAAATGTGCATCCTTCGCATTTAATATGATTATCAAGTCCTTCAATTAATTTATTACAGCGTTTACAACGATACCAATCCTGTTCGAAAAAAAAATTACCTCCGTCTATTTCTATTGCTTTACCTTCTACAAAAGCTTTGGCAATGGTTTTTAAGGCTTTGTTATAGATACGGGTAAAAGTAGGCCGGGAAATATTCATTTGTTCTGCTCCCTGATCCTGAGAAAGCCCATCGTAGTCAACCATTTTGATACTTTCGTATTCTTCAAATTTAAGTTTCACCATTTCGATTTCACACAAAGGAAGACCAAATGGTTTATACCCTTTCATTTTGGGTGGAGTCAAAACTTTTCTGCTTTTCTTAGGTCGCGCCATATTTTTTTTTCCTAATCAATGCTTTTATCTCAGGATAAATGATAATTCCAAAGATTATAGCCGATAAAAGTAATATTCCTTTACCAACTGCACAATACGTATTGCAATAATAATCATGTCCCAAACCAAACAGACATGAGATGCAACCTAGAAGTGCCATGGTTACATAATCAACTAATAAAAGCAGTGGGAGAACCAGACAAAACTTGATAATAGTAATTGTTTTCATAACCTAATTTTTGACAAAGATAATGAACCAGCGTTCATAATGCAATTATTTATACTATTTTTTGCAAAAAATTGTTTTAATGATTTTATTAAACATTTATTGTTGAATTGGCGGGCATTTATTTACACATACCTTTTTGCAGGCAGAAATGCCATTATTGTAACTTTTTCTCGGTTGCTTCTTTACATTACAGGGATGAATTTTTAAAGGCACTCAACCATGAAATAGAGTTGCAAAAGCATTATCTTGAGGGTGAGACCATCGAAACCATTTATTTTGGAGGCGGAACGCCATCGCTTTTAAAGGGTGATGAAATAAATGAAATTTTCGGGGAAATAAATAAACATTACAGGGTAAGCTCAGATGCAGAGATCACTCTTGAAGCAAATCCGGATGACCTTGACCGGGACACATTAAAAATGCTGTGCAATTCACCGGTCAACAGGCTGAGTATCGGAGTTCAATCTTTTTTTGATGACGATCTGAATTACCTTAACAGAGTGCATTCTTCCGACCAGGCACTGGAAGCAGTTAAAAAAGCACGGGAAGCAGGTTTTCAGAATATCAGCATCGATCTGATTTACGGAATTCCTACACTCAACGAAAAGAAATGGTTATCGAATCTGGAAACTTTTTATACGCTTGGGATAACTCATCTTTCAGCATATGCACTGACAGTGGAACCGAAAACAGCACTGGACGTGATGATCAGAAAAAACAGGATGCAAGCGGTTGATGAACAAATGATGATTCGACATTTCAAGCTGCTCATGGATTTTATGAAGGAGAAAAATTACCTGCATTACGAAATATCAAATTTTTGTCAGGGTACTTTTTATTCAAAACATAACCGAAGCTACTGGTCGGGTGAAAAATACCTGGGGTTAGGGCCATCAGCCCATTCTTTTAATAAGGAGTCAAGGAAATGGAATATTTCGAGCATAAGCGGATATTTAAAGGCTCTTGAAATGAAAACTATTCCGGCAGACATTGAATACTTAACTATACCTCAGAAATACAATGAATATATCATGACTTCGCTCAGAACAATGTGGGGAGCAGATTATTCAGTTATTCAGGAAAAGTTTGGTGAAAAAATCGCACAGAATTTTCAGGATAATATACAAAAGTATATCCTTTCAAAGAAAATTGAAAATACTGAAAATGCCTATTTCCTTACGGATGAAGGAAAATTGTTTGCCGATGGAATAGCAGCAGATTTATTTTTGTAAACATGAAGTTATAACTGTAATTAACTAGTTTTTCTAAAATATTGTCGTTATTCCTTTGATTTGATTATTGAAAATGAAAATAAATTTTAATGAACTATACTCACCTCCATATAAATATGGAATAATATTATAAGGATATCAAAGAGGAAATACTATATTTGTAGATTATTTACCAACCTGGATTAATCTGAGGGATAAATTTATGGAGACGAAATACATTATCTTAATCATCGCAATAGTTTTGTATACTCTTGCCGTGTATTTGTTTTCAAAGCTTGGTAAATCCCGTGAAATTGGGTCTTTCAAATTATTCTTGCTTAGCTTTTTTCTGACGCCTGTTTTGGGACTGGCTTTTTATCTTAGCTCTACGGAACGTAAAATCAATTTATATAAACAAGAAAGTTATCAATGCGATAATTGCGGTTATGTATTTATGGATTCCCATAAATATTGTCCAAACTGTGAAAAGGAAGGACTCAAAATACAACTTAGGTCCGTTTCGAAAATTATGAGTTAATCGGATAAGTAAATAAGTTTCTTAGTGAGATTTTGCCTGCCAACCTTAACCTTCAAAAAATAAATTCCCCTTGCCAGTCCTTCAGAACGATCCACTTTCCAGCTAAAATTATTTATTCCTTTTTCAATATTCCCTTCGTAAACCGAAGAAACGAATTGCCCATTTCCATCGCAGATTTCAATAGTTATTTTGCCTTCTTTATCCCTGTTATAAATTACAATTTTAACAAAAGAAGAAAAGGGATTTGGAAAAACATCTGCTGAAATAGTATTGGTTAACATTGTAACATCATTGACCGGGGTCGAAAGTGTATCCTGGTTTAAATCGTACCGGTACATTGAACGTCCGAAAGTAGCCGCAACAAGTGTACGCGTTTCGTTATGCAGTTTCATGTTGGTGACAGGAACGTTCGGGAGATTTGCTCCCAGCATTTCCCAGTTTAACCCAAGATCGTGTGTTACAAATGTACCCACATCGGTAGCGATGTACAATTTTGAATTATTCTCAGGATCGACAATAATATCATTCACTGGCACTTCAGGGAGGTTGCCCGAAATATCTTCCCAGTTACTTCCTTTATCTATTGTTCTGAAAATATGAGGAAGGAACTCATTCCATCTGTAACCGGAAAAAGTGACATAAGCCGTATTTTCATCTACCGGATCGGCGGTTATACGGGTAACCCAGCGATCAGGCAACCCGGATGAAAGGTTTTCCCAGCCCGTACCGGTTGTAGAGCTCACCCACACATTGCCATCATCAGTGCCTACATAAATTATTTCAGGATTTATTGGTGAAACGGAAATGGTTGTTATGGTCCCATAAACGATGTTTACTCCGGGTCCATTCGTAAGATCTGTACTTATTGCTGACCACGATGCAGCTCTGTTTGTCGATTTATAAAGCCGGTTGGCTCCATAATACAGTACCTGCGGATCAGTTGGATCGAAAACCACCGGAGTATTCCAGTTTTTGCGATCACTGCTGCTGATTCCGCTCATCGCATAATTAAATGTGGTGCCGCCATTGGTCGATCGCGCGAAATTACCATATTGATATTCAGCATAAATATAATTGTTGTTTTCGGGATCAACCAAAACATAAAATCCGTCTCCTCCGAAAATGTTAGCCCAATCATTATTATTTCCTGTTAAAGTTCTGTTGGTTCCGTTATCCTGTGTCCCGCCATAAAGACGTTCCGGATGCTGACGATCAATATCACATGTATAGAATTGCGTTACGGGCAGGTTGTTTATCCAGGTCCAGGAATTCCCTCCGTTTTCTGAAATGTAAAGCCCACCGTCATTTCCATTGATAAGGAAATTGTGATTTAAAGGATGTGAATAAAAGCCGTGGTGATCGACATGGACATAAGGAGAAGAAATATTTGTCCAGGAATTTCCGCCATTGATTGTTTTATAAAGGTCGAACCCTATGACATAAATAATATCAGGATTTATAGGGTCAATACTGATTCTTCCGAACCACCAGCCATATGACTGGTAACAATTTGCAAGAGATGCATCATTGGTTTGTATCCAGGAATCACCATTATCGGTTGATTTAAATACTCCTTGAAAATAACCTACAGCATCTGCATAAATGGAGTAAAGAACATTCGGATCAGACTTAGAAATATCAATTCCGATTCTTCCTACATTGTTTCCGGGCGAGGGAAGCCCGTTCGTTAGCTCTTCCCAGTCCTGACCACCGTTGTATGATCTGTAGATTCCGCTTGTTATCCCGCCGTAACTTTCTCGGTCTGGTCGGCGCACCCGCTGCCACATCGATGCGTACAATGTGTCCGGATGTTGTGGATGCAGAACAATGTCAATTCCTCCCGTTGAATCGGAAATAAACAAGATATTTTGCCAGGATTGTCCTCCATCTGTTGTTTTATAAATACCACGTTCCGGGTTTTCTGCAAACAAATTACCCATTGCAGCAACATATACTATATCCGGATTTACGGGATGAACGACGATTCTCCCGACATTTCTGCATTCAGCAAGACCCAGATACTCCCATGTTTGGGCACCATTTATTGATTTATAAATCCCGATCCCATCATAGGTTTGTGATCCGCCACCGGCATTAGCTTCGCCAGTTCCAACGTAAATTATTTCAGGATCAGAAGGTGCTATGGCAATATCACCAATCGATAAACTCAGGGCATCGTCAAAAACGGGAATCCAGCTTATTCCCTGATCAGTCGATTTAAAAATGCCACCTGATGCAGCGCCAGCATAGATAGTTTGCATATCGGAAGGATGCATTTCAACATCGGTCAACCGGCCACCGATATTAATGGGTCCTGCAAAAACCCAATTAGACGTATCTTTTTTGAGCTTAGCCTGTTCTTTAAATTGCTTAGCCAGCTTTAGAGATTGAATGTAAATATCCTGATTGATTTCTCCGCTTGGATAGGCCCTTTGCCTGAAAAACCAATTGTTTGGAGCTTGTTCAAAATATATTTTATCGGAGCTGCGGTTTTCTTGCAAAATCAAAAAGAAGATGACCGCTAAACTAAATAAGGAAAAGAAAAGCCAATTCTTTTTCATGAGGATTTATTTGAATTCAAAGATAATAAAGTTTGGGAATTTTTCCTGAATTCAGGCGCAAAGATTCAGATCAGTTAAGAAATTTGTTTATTGTTTTGAAAAGCTCATCGGAGTTAATTGGTTTAGTGAGATATTCATCACCACCAGCTGCAAGGCTCTTATCCCGGTCTTCAGGCATTGCATATGCAGTTTGCACAATAATCGGGAGATCCTTTCTGAATTTTTTAATTTCAGTAATGGCTTCCAATCCATCGAGGATTGGCATTTTAATATCCATAAGAACCAGGTTGATTTGCTGGTTATTTTTGCACATCTCAACAGCCTCCATGCCATCTTTTGCCCACAGTAAGTTCACTTTGGTTTTCTGAAATAAAGCTTCGAGATATGTATAGTTCAAAATGGAATCTTCTGCAATTAAAAATAATTTATTGCTCCAGTCAACCGGTTTTGAGATGGCTGGTTTTTCTTTTGGAAGTTCCTTTTTATAATCTTTTTTAACCGGCAGGCTTAGATGGAAAGTAGATCCGGCATTCAGTTCGGAGTCAACGCTAAGTTTCCCTCCCAATAATTCAGAGAGTTTTTTAGAAATAGATAATCCCAGTCCGGTGCCTTTTTTATTCCTTGTCCTTGCTTCTTCAATCTGACCGAATCTTTCAAAAATAAGGTCCTGTTTATCTTTTGGAATTCCAATCCCGGTATCCTTAACGTAAAAATCGATCTCATTTTCTGATGGTCTTGTGAAGCCAAGTTCGATAAAACCACTTTCTGTAAATTTGAGTGCATTTCCAAGCAGGTTGGAAAGTATTTGCCTGATTCTGCTGGGATCGGTAGTAATACTGAACCCTTCCTCTACCATCGGTTTATTTAGTCGAAGTTCAAGTTTTTCCTTACCATTTTTATCTTTCATTTTAAGGAAAGTAGCATACAATTCATCCATCAGCTTGTCCACATCACATTCGGCAAAATTGATTTTTATCTGACCAGCTTCTATTTTAGTTATATCAATAATATCTTCAATTAGGTTCATGAGGGTGTTGCTTCCCTGTGTAATATAATTGATGAATTCCTGCCGTTCCTTTTTAGTCAATTCCTGGTCAGAAAGTATTTCGGAGAAACCGATAATGGCATTCATCGGTGTCCTGATTTCATGCGACATATTTGCCAAAAATACAGATTTCAGCATGTCTGCTTCTTCGGCATTTCTGGCAGCATTTTTCAGTAAATCTTCTGTTTCTTTAATTTTGGTAATATCCCTGACGATCAATAGCAGTGCATTTTTATCAAAATAGCGAACTTTGCTTGTATGAATATCCACAGGAATGCAGAGGCCATCGGAAGTTTTGGAATATCCTCTGTAATCCATCAACTCGCCGGTGATCCATTTCGGAAATTCATGTGCAACCTGGTCTTTGTGAGAAGACGGGATCAACTCCATAATATTTTTACCAACCAATTCCTCTTTCTCCATTTTTTGTAAACGGCATGCAGCAGGATTCGCATCCAGAATATTTCCATCATAATCCTCCACAAAAACGGCATCGGGTGATTCAAAAAACAAGGTTTTGAATCGCTCTTCACTGTTTCGTAGCTCTTCTTCAGCAAGTACCCGGTCAGTAATATCTCTGTTGGTAGCCCTTCTCCCCAAATAATCCCCTTCTTTTCCATAAACTTTTTGGCAAATGTGGCTGATCCATTTAACTTTTTTATCCTTCGTTACAATACGGTAATCAAACTTTATAACATCTCTGTCTGATTCTTCTTCCGAAACGTGATTTATATAAAGCGGAACATCATCCGTATGCGTAATGGAAATTAACAATTCAGGATTATTTATGAATTCTTCTGCAGTATAACCGGATATTCGTTCACACGAAGGGGAAATATAAACAATTGAATCATCAGGCGCGACCCAATACTCCCAGTCATAAGTGAAATCTGCCAACGTCCTGAATTTTTCTTCACTTTTCTGGTAATTGTATTCTGCTTTTTTACGTTCACTGATATCTCTGATCACACCTTCTGAACCTACAGGAATTCCGTTTTCGTTTTTGAGTAACCGGGCATTTAAAGATGCGTCGATCATTCTTCCGTCCTTGTCGATCAATTTAATATCCTGATCAGAAATAACTCCCTTTTTTAATAAAATCCGGGCAAAGGATTTAATAAATGGTTTGTTGTCAAAAAAATCGTAAATAGATTTTCCCAGGATTTCTTCCTGCGTATAGCCTCCAACTTTTAATACCGAAGGGCTAACTTCCAGTATCGTTCCGTCGATGTCGACCTTGTAATAGACATCCTGATAAGATTCAAAAATTCTTCGAAATTTTTCCTCGCTATTGCGCAGTGCGTCCTCTGTCTGTTTTCTTTGAAGAATGATCGATCCAAGCTTTACAACAGTTTCGATGGCTTCCGGGTTATCAAGTTTCTGGTTTTCAGGCAGCATGATCATGGCATTCCCGTAAACCACATTTTCCCAGGTTAAACCGATGAGGTAAATATCACCGACATGAAGTAGCTTTTGAATAAGGTTGTAAGTGTTTCTGGGGAAAATATTATTTCCGATTTCGAACAAACCATCATTGTATTTTATTAGTTTGCCAAACGAAAGACTCTTTATTAATTCATGATTTAATTTTATGTTGAACTGAAATGGCTTACTGTTGATTAAATTGAGAAGTTTGGCGCGGGGTTCTTCGGAACTTTCAACATGTTCAATTTTGGTTATATCAGAGAAATAGTCGTAAGAAACAAGAAGAATGATCGATTCTCCTGTTATTTCCTTGATTTTTTGACCCAAAAATTCATAGATGTTCTGCCCGGTTTTAAATTCTGCAAATTCCATCGTTTTTTCCGATAGAAATTCGAGGCTTTTAAGGTATTTCTTTTCCTTTTCCTCCGAACGCTTCCCCTCTGTTATATCGGTGGCAAAGACGAGTATTGCCGGTTTTCCGTCCCAGTCCAAAAGCACGGCATTGTTATCAAACCACTTGATTTCACCCTTTTTATTGATGATCCGGCATGTAAATCTTTGTTCCGTGTGTTTCCCAAAGAAACGGTCGTTAAAAATCTTTTCAACGTGTGCAGCATCCAACGGATGAATATATTGAGCAAAGGAAGTTTTCTGCAATTCATCCATAGTCGAATTCAACAAGCTTAGCAATCGTGAATTGCAAAACCGGACCATGTCATCCTGCAAAATATAGATGGCTTCGTGGGCATTTTCGATGATTATTTTATATGCCTGCTTACTTTTAAGCAAGTCCCGTTCGATTATTTTTCTTTCGGTAATATCATTAAAAATAATATGATAACCAGAAAGCTTGTTTCTTTTCTTTATGGGGCTGATATACGTTTCACTCCATTTGTGTGAACCATCCTGATGAATCCATTCGAGCTCAAATGTACCGGGTATTTTTTCATTCATCAGGCCATCAAGGATCATTTTAAACCGAAGGGTATCTTTTGGTTGCAAAAAAGGTAATCTGGATATTTTTTTACAGACAAAATCCTTCTCATTAAAACCTGACATTTCAAGGAGCGTAATATTGACAGATGTTATAGTCCCTTTATTGTTGACGGTAAGAATTCCCTCCGGAGCAAGCTCAATCAAATTTCTATACTTTTCCTTTTCGGCTTCAAGTTCCTCTTCCCGCTTGATAAAATCTGAAATGTCACGAAAATATCCAATTACAGAAGTTGCCTTATTTTGAGTACCCTTTAGAGGGGTAAGGGTTATGTCGAACCAGAATAGTCCTTTGGGATACTGAATACTCAACCTGAAATTATTGGCTTCCTGTGATTCAAATACCTGGTTTAATTTAGTTTTTAATTGGTTTGCATTCGCTTCATCTAAAATGTCTTCGATCAGCTTGCCTTCCAATTCATCAGGAGAGAAACCGTATACGTTTTTAAGTTCGGGATTGCTCCAGACTTCAATGTGTTTTCCGGACTGGTTGAAAACAATAATCATCGTTTTATGAAGAGATACAAGGATATCCTCATAAAACTGAACTGTGCCTGCCAAAAGTTTTTTAGCGGGCTTGTTTGAATTCTGATCAGAATCAGATTGATTCAAGTCCTCTTCTTCCTTACTATTCTCAAGACGTTTTTCTTCAAAGTCCTTTATCGGCATATTTGTCTTGATTTAACCACGCACTTAAATGCTTCTAAGGTCCTTTAGAGGGACCTTTTGTTTTACCTTTACCTTGATTTATATTATAATCCCGAAAGTTTTATACTGTTTACCACGGTACTTGTTTCAAAAATTCGGGAATAAATAACGGTATTCATGCTATGAATTCGGTGCAAGTTAGAGATATTTCCCGATTTAAAAAACTATTCAATAAAAAAGTACTAAATAAATAAGGGGGAGGATTATTCCAATTGCGGTTAGAATTGCCCCGCGCCTGGTTATACCGTTTTTGCCCTTTAAAATAAACAGGCCGGTGAAGGCGAGAAATATAAGTGCTCCGGCGAATATATCTGAAAACAAAGTCCACCATCTTCCGGGATTGTAATGCAGATAATTAACCGCATGAAAAATAGGTCTTCGATTGACTTTTTCTAACACTGCGGATCCTGAATCAAGATCAATGGTTACATTTCCTCCTGTAAGAAAAACTTTAAGCTGGTAGTTGCTCGGGAAATAATGTTTTTTATAATGATCTTCTTCACCAAATTGAGCGAGGATTTTCAACACTTCATTTTTATCGATCTCCGCAATCTCATGCGGGGCATGAATTTGTATATTTTGAACAGAGATATCATAATTTGGGTTCCAGTCTTTAATGTGGTTTACTGCTATTCCTGATAGTGCATAAATCACAGTCATCGCAAAAAATATATATCCCAGATCACGATGGACAGCACGGTTCCATTTACGCCATTTAAACTTCATTGATTAACGAATATTAAGGAAAGAAAAAGAAAAAGGCAAGAATTTTCCTTGCCTTTCAAACAATATTTTAATCCTGTGATTCAGGAGCTATAATATCAAATGATTTACATTCAATTGAATAAAACGAGAGATGATCTTTACCAGAATCGGCTATCTCTTTTCTGTAATTATTAATTTTATTAAGGGTCACAATTTTCACGCTATCTGTTCCTTCACCACTATGGTCACCATCATGAATTTTATAGCCTTCACCTGTTCCTGTATTTAATTCATTTTCCCAATTGTTCAGGTAAGCTTCATCAATAATTAATTCTACAACCAGTCCTGTAACAATAACATCGTTTCCTTCTAATTCTGCATCAAAACTTGTTATCTCTTTTCCGGCATCAATTTTCACCATGTTATCTTCGCTTTCATCATAGATGAACATTCTTTTCCCACCCTCTTTACATGTATGCGAAACAGTGCCTTTTATTTTAATTTCTTTACCGCTGTATTTTGAAGCATCATCATTAAAATCAGCAACTTTAATAATGGGAATTTCGTTTCCAATCACCTGGCTGGAATTATCTTCAGAAGTTGTTTTATCCTGTGAAGAATTGCAGGCTGTAATCAATGCAAAAAATGCAAATAAAATAAATAATTTTTTAGCCATAACTGTATGTTTGTGTTTGTTTAATAAAATTATTTTGCAAAATTATGCTAAAATATGAATATTCAAAAGCAAGAATCAAAATGTCAGCAATTTATATAAGTTATAAATAAGTGGTCTATAGCATTTTTAAATAGCCAACTTCCTTTTCACTAAGGAATCTCCATTTCCCTCTGGGCAGATCCTTTTTTGTGAGACCTGCAAAAGAAACCCTGTCAAGTTTATTGACCTTGTATTCAAGGGATTCAAAAATTCGGCGAACGACACGATTCTTGCCGGAGTGAAGCTCCAGGCCGATTTCACGCTTTCCATCACCACCCTGAACATACGCGATCTGGTCGACGCGAACGGTACCGTCCTCAAGTTCGATTCCATTCGCGATCTTTTGAAGATCGGTTGATTTAAGATTTTTGTCAAGCAATACGTGGTAAATTTTACTGACAATATGTTTGGGATGGGTCAGCTTTTTCGCCAGTTCACCGTCATTTGTCAGCAGAAGTAATCCCGTCGTATTTCTGTCAAGTCTTCCAACCGGATAAATCCGTTCTTTGCAGGCATTTTGTACCAAAAACATTACGGTCTTTCTGTCAAAAGGATCCTCGGTTGTGGTAATGTAGCCTTTGGGTTTATTGAGAAGAACATAATATTTTTTTTCTGATCTAAGGGTATCATCTCCATATTGAACTTTATCTCCCGGAGCAACCCGAATACCCATATCAGTTACTATTTTCCCGTTTACTCTGATAATTCCTGACGAAATCAGCTTATCTGCTTCCCTTCTTGAGCAAATTCCAGCATTAGCTATGAATTTGTTAAGCCGTATCAGCTCGTTTTCCTGGTTGATAACTTTTTTTCCGGAAGACTTTTCCGGGCGGACTGGTTTCTTTGTACTGCCACCCTTCGATCGTTGAGTATTGTTACTTTTTTTTAACACCTGTGCAGGTTTTGAAAAAATTATTTACATACGGTTTTCCACTTCGAGCTTATTTACAGAACTATAAAGTTGAAAAATTTCAGGAATTTCTGCGCACTTTTATCGGAAATCCGGTTTAAATTTGAATATTAATTTTTTTGATGAAAACCATATTCAAACAAATTTTCATCACCCGGCAAAAATACACATATAATAACTTTAAAAGAGTACTTGTGAAATTGTTAAAATTATTTTGTTAAAAAAATATTGAAAACCGACGATACAATTATTTTTTTCTGATTAAATTTGGAATTCAATTTTCGTGGCTGTATCTTTGCGTAAAAATGATTATTAACTGAAAATCACAGTTAAGCGGTTTAAAAGTGGTTTATAAGAACTTAGAAAAACAAAGTATGAAGAAAATAATTACAACTGTTCTGATTTCATTTCTCCTCATTATCGGGCCATTTTTTAGTGGAACTCTTCTGGCTGATGCGCCACCTGATCCGGGAACCGGAGGCCCTGGTACGGGAGATGTACCTGTTGGCGGAGGATCACCCGTTGGAAGTGGTTTGATTTTGCTAATCAGCATGGGTGCTGTATATGGGTTTAAAAAAGTTTTTAAATCAGAAAAAGATTGAACTTTTTTATATGAAAAGGACATTTAAACAATTCATTTTATTTGGCTTAGTTGCAGTTTTTCCAATACTGCTGCCGGCTCAAAGTCCGCCTCATCCAAATGGGGGTGGAGGACCAACCGGTGGTAATATTCCTGTTGGAGGAGGTGCACCGCTTGACGGGGGTCTAATCATTATGCTGGCTTTAGGCGCAGTTTATTCAGCCAGAAAAAATTTCAGTCAAAGCAACAAGGACTAATCATTTTTAAACGATTTTGTATGTATGCTTTGCATTTCCATGAGATTGCAAGGCATTTTTGTTTATATGCATTGCTTGCAAACAATGATTATGAGAATAATTTATTTGGAAAAGCCATAATGAATTCAGAGATGAGGAAATAGGACCTTCTGGGGTTTTGTATTTCAAGAATTTATCAACAATTTTAAAATAAAACATACTCTAAAAAAGATTTATAGTACTTTTAGGGGTTCGTTTTTGAAAACCGAAGAGTTGATGAAAACTTAAGACAAGATTAAGGATAAATTCGATGAAGTTTAATTATTTCGCAATCAATAATATTTAAATATAAATAAATTAAAATTAATATCATGAAAAAATCATTACTTATTTTATTATTCGCCTTCGGTGTGAGTTATTGGGGGTGGGGCAGACATTATTATCCGCATGGACTTTTGATGCTACACCTGCTGCCCCTAATACACCAGGTTTAATTGTTGCTAATTATGGATCTCAACTTACAGCAACTTTTTATGCAGATGGAACAAATGGTTCTTCATCATGGGCATCCACAGCAAGTAATCCAGAATTGACTACTTTTGGAGGAACAACGTTAAACGATCCGAGACCTTCACCTAGTGCAGGGAATGCTATTACATTAGCTAATAGTTCAGCAAATGGTAAAAGTATTGTCCTAAAATATTCAATGTCCGGTTATCAAGATCCAATATTGACTTTTGCAACAAGGGGTACATCAACTGGGTTTAATACTCATCAATGGGCATGGAGTACTGATAATATTACCTACAATGCATTTGGTACAAATACTGCAAACATATCATCAACGTGGTCAACCAAAACATTAGATATGTCGACTTTAAACGATCTTGACAATGCTTCAATAATTTATTTAAGGGTGACGTTGAGTGGCGCAACTAGTTCATCAGGAGAATAATAGGTTGGATAATATTGTAATTAATGCAACAGCATCGGTTGAAATATTCCACCTTCTATCACTAATGTTACTCAAACACCTTCTTCGGTATTACTTCCTCTAACCACTGTTTCTGTTTCTGCTGATGTTACGGATAGTGATGGCACTATTACAGGTAGTTGAATTACATTGGGGAACAATTTGCGGTGTTTGGAAAATACAATCAGCATGTCCAATGGAGGTCAGGTGATACTTATACAACAGCTTCGATATTCCGGCGCAACCAACGGAACAATAGTTTTCTATGAGATCTATGCCGAGGATAATGATTTGGATGGATCAACATCAAATGAATACAGTTATAATGTTACAGACCCTGCTACAACAACACTTCCATACACTCAAACTTTTGATACTGATCTGGGGACTGCTATGAATACAGTGTTGCTGGGGCATCCAAAAACTGGATTTGGGATAATATGGGTGGCGCAACGGATGGTCATGCTTATATGAATGGTTATGGTGGTTCAAACCCCGAAGAAGACTGGCTTATTCTGCCCGGAATTAACCTGAATAACTATTACAATGAAATCATGCAATTCTATACGTTTTATGAATACGGAAATGATGATGCTGACAACTACCTGAAACTTTTTTATTCCACTGACTATGCAGGTGTTGGTGACCCAACCGCAGCTACATGGACTGAATTAAGTTTTATTAAAGCAGGTAACCCGGCTGCATGGCAACCTTCATATATTGTTGATTTATCAGCTATTTCAGGAATTAATGTTTACATCGGATTTAAATACTATTCCACCACAGCTCCCCGTTCATGGCGGGTTGATGATATTACCATTTTTGAGGGAACCCAGGTAGATGTTACCTTCCAGGTAAATATGGCAGAACAAACTGTTTCTCCTGATGGGGTGCATATTGCCGGTAGTTTTAACGACTGGTGGAATCCGGCAGCAATACAATGACGGATCCGGAATTTGATCAGATTTATTCTGTAACCATGCCATTGTATTCGGGTATTGAGTACCAATTTAAATACATCAATGGTAATGCCTGGGGTTCTGATGAAATAGTACCGGCAGCATGTCAGGCTCCGGGCACAACCAACAGGTTTGAAATCATTGGTGGCGCGAATTATTCACTTGATCCCGTTTGTTTTAGTTCTTGCGTAAATTGTGGAACGTTAAATACTTACGACATTACTTTCCAGGTAAATATGCAAAATGAGACGGTTTCAGGTGATGGTGTTTACCTTGCTGGTTCATTTCACCAATTGGGGAACCAGTGCTCTTCTTATGACTGCTAATGGTGATGTATGGTCAACAACAGTTACAATGGAGGAAACAACTTATCAGGAATATAAATTTGTCAATGGTGATCCAAATAATGGGGGCAATGGGAATCCTTCGACGGTCCTTGTTTAGCAACTTCATTTGGTAATCGTTATATAAATGTTCCATCTGCCAATACCATTACTCGATTTGTTTGTTTTAACTCTTATGACGCATGTCCGGTTGCGGATTTTGTTATGATCAATGAGGTTGATTCTGATACACCAGGTACAGATACACAAGAATTTATTGAACTGTATGATGGAGGTGCCGGAAATACAAACTTATCAGGATTAGTTGTTGTTTTGTATAATGGAAGTAATGATCTTTCTTATGCAGCTTACGATTTGGACGGATATTCAACAGATGCAAACGGTTACTTTTTACTTGGAAATGCTGGCGTTGTTCCGACACCTTCCATTATTTTCTCTGATAATTTCTTACAAAATGGTGCTGATGCAGTAGCATTGTTTGCAGGAAATGGTGCAGATTTTCCAACTGGCACTTCTGTAATAACAACGAATCTATTAGATGCACTGGTATATGATACAGACGATGCCGATGATGCAGGATTACTTGTATTGCTAAATTCAGGACAACCTCAAATCAATGAAAATGGCAGAGGAAATAAGGACAATCAGTCAAATCAGCGGATCCCAAATGGTTCTGGTGGACAAAGAAATACCTATACTTATGATCAGGCACCACCTACACCCGGAGCAGCTAATGTTCCGGTAACAACCACGTGGTTAGGTACTGCAAGTACCGAGTGGGAAACGGCTATTAACTGGAGTTATGGAATTCCTTCCTCGACCTGTGATGCTGAAATTCCAAATATAGGTAAAGCGAATTACCCCATCATCAATGGATCCTGCTTCCTGCATTAATTTAACCATTGCCTCAGGAGCAGGCTTGCAAATCGGAACTACCGGATCATTAACAGTTAGCGGTACGCTAACAAATAATGCTGGCACTGCAGGATTGGTAGTATTATCCGATGCTACAGGCACCGGTTCATTGATTGAAAATAGTGGTGTAAATGCAACGATTGAACGCTATTATACCGGTGGTCAATGGCATTTTATTTCATCTCCGGTTTCAGATGCTTATTCGGGAATGTATTCGGGCCTTTATCTGCAATCATTCGATGAAACGACTAACATATACACTGATATTACTTCTACTACTGAATTACTGAACCCCATGCAAGGCTATGCATTGTGGAATGACAACACAGCTACAGCCTCATATACCGGAACATTAAATACCAACTCTATTGGTAACGATAATAACCTTACCAGATCTATTGCAGGAGATAATGGTGGAAATAACCTTGTTGGCAATCCATATCCTTCATCAATCGACTGGGATGCATCATCAGGTTGGACCAAGACCAATACAATGGGTGCGATTTATGTTGAAGATGCTGGTAATTGGGGTATTTATGTAACGGGATCAGGCTCTGCAGGTACTGGAAATTTATCCAATTACATTGCACCGGGACAGGGATTCTTTGTATTCGTGAATGATGATGGAAGTTTAACAGGAACACTGAAAATGGACAACAATGTTCGCGTGCACAGCAATGCTCCATTTCTTAAGTCCACTTACAGCAACTATCTGAAACTCGTGGCAACAGGTAATGAAAAGAGCGATGCAACTGTTATCCATTTTATGGATGAAACTACTGGCCTGTTTGATAGTCAGTATGATGCCAGGAAGCTCTTCGCAACCGATAACAGCTATCCACAGATCTATTCAATTATGGATAAGGATTTAGCAATCAATGCACTTCCAGAAACAGACTGGGTACAACTCGGGTTTAAGGCTGGTATTTCAGGCCTATACACTATATCTGCATCTGAATTAAATGATATTGCTAACGTTTGGCTCGAAGATACTTTTACGAATGAGTATACAAATCTGTCAACTGATTCCTACACTTTTAATTACTCAGTTGGAGAAAGTGAAACAAGGTTTGTTATTCATTTCACCCCGCTTGCCGTTCCTGAAAATGCTGAGAATATTTCGGGAATTTATTCTTACGGCAATGAAGTGTTTGTTACTGTAAAGGATAAAACAAAAGGCACCATCCTTATTTATAACCTGATGGGACAGGAAGTTTCCACTACACCGATCAGCGGATCTTCTAATGTACTAACCATTGATAAGAGCGGATATTATGTGATTGAAGTGGTGACCAGTGAAAGCGTGATATCGAAAAAAGTGTTTATTAAATAAACCCCAAATCTCTTACTCCTTCCTCATCCTGAGCCTCTTGAAGGAAAGGAGCAGGAGGGAGAGAGATAAAATGAATTTATAGTAAAAACAGCAAAAAATACAGATATGAAAAAAGTTTTAAAAACAGCAGTTATCGCAGCCTTTTTCCTGGCAGCACCTCTTGTCATGCTCGCACAAAATCCTCCGCATCCAAATGGAGGAGTTGGTCCGGGAGCTGGTAATACACCGGTTGGTGGTGGTGCTCCTATTGACGGGGGATTATCAGTTTTGTTGATAATGGGAGTTGTATACGGGTCGAAGAAAGTATACAAAGCGTTTAAATAGCCTTCTGCAGATTCGAATGATAACAATTACTGATTTTAATTTAATCAGGAAGAACTATTGAAAAATAAAAACATCTGACATGGGAAAAAAGATCATGTTCTTAAGGGTTGTGTTGTTTTTCTTAGCAGCATTTATATTTACAGTTAATGTGTTGGCCGATATGCCACCGGATCCGGGTACCGGAGGGCCAGGTACCGGAGATGTACCGGTTGGCGGAGGTGCTCCGATCGGAGGAGGATTAATAATGATGCTGATATTGGGATCGGCTTATTTTATAAAGAAAACTTTCCATAAGGAAAAGGAATAAAGAAGCTCAGCCTGATAACTTAGGCTACAAATAGCAAAATACCCGCTTGAATATACTTCCGGCGGGTATTTTTATGAGTGTGCGAAAGCAATGGCTGCTACTGTAATTCTGGTACCCTTTATTTGTTGAAGGCAATGAACAAATGCCTCCATGGTTGCGCCCGTTGTAATAACATCATCCACAGCAAGAATTGATTTTCCTTCCAGCTCATCAGCATTTTTAATGACGAATATGTCGCTCACATTTTCCCACCGTTTATAGCGGCTTTTTTTGGTTTGGGTGGATGTAGCAATTTTCCGTTCAACAGCCGTTGTAATAACTTTTTTGTGTAAGGCGTCTGCCAGCCCATCGGCAAACATTTCGGACTGGTTAAATCCTCTTTTTCTTAGTTTTTTTGGATGTAACGGAACGGGAACAATTGCATCAATTTCATTGTAATGAGAAAAGTCAGCCAATTCAGTTCCATATAATTTTCCCAGAAAACTTCCAATTTCTTTATGGCCTTTATATTTTAACTGGTGAAGTAGGTGCTGAACTTTTCCGCCTTTCCGGTAATAATAAAAGGCCGTTGCCGATTCAATATTTACACGGCCCCAAAACACTTTACTTACGGGATTGTTCTTGTCAGTATGAAAATTGGTTTTCGGTAAATGATACAGGCAGGATGTACAAATAAAATTTTCGTTAGCGAATAAATTATTACCGCAAGCAAAGCAAATTCGCGGATAAAATAAAGATATAAAATCATTAAATACTCCCATAAGCAATCAAAAATAAGAAATTTATTGAATAAATTATCCTACTTTTGGATAAATTGAAATATTCGTTACGTACTGTTTAATCGAAAACCATGTCAGGTAAAAGTAAAAATCAACAAAAAAAGATCGGCAAAAATTCATTTGTAAACACCGTTCTTGATATTTTTAAGCACAATCCATTCAGGGCATATAATTTCAGGCAATTATCTTCAAATCTCGGAATCAGCGATAAGGCCAGCAAACAACTTGTAAAGGATATCCTTTATAATCTGGCCGATGCCGGAGAAATAGTCGAGATGAACAGGGGGAAATATAAACTGAATCCGGCACGGCTTAAATCCATAACCAGCAAAAATACAATTACTGGGATTGTTGATATGAAACAAACCGGGAAAGCCTATATTATTACCGATGAGAATGTTGATGATATTTATATTGCTTCCAACAATACCTACCATGCCCTGAATGGCGACAAAGTTAAAGTTCTTCTGTTCCCAAAACGAAAAGAAAGAAAACTGGAAGGCCAGATCGTTGAGATCATAGAAAGAAAAAAGAAACAATTTGTCGGCATTGTTGAAATTTCAAAGAATTATGCTTTTCTGATACCGGATGATACGAACATGCCCGTGGATATCTATATTCCTCTTACAAACCTGAACGGAGCCGCGAATAAATGCAAAGCAGTGGCAGAAATAACAGACTGGCCGGAGCATTCAAAAAATCCATTTGGAAAGATTACGGAAGTTTTGGGTGAACCGGGTAAGAACGATGTGGAAATGAAATCCATTCTTGCCGATGCCGGATTCCCACTTAGGTTTCCTCAAAATGTATTAAAAGAAGCAGAACATATTTCAGCGGGGATATCCAATAAGGAAATTGGAAACAGGAGGGATTTCAGAAAGGTTTTTACATGTACCATTGATCCGCAGGATGCAAAAGATTTTGATGATGCCTTATCGCTGAAAAAGCTTGGAAACGGAAACTGGGAAGTGGGTGTTCACATTGCTGATGTTTCTTTTTATGTTAAACAGGGAAATGCAATAGATTTGGAGGCCTATGACCGGGGTACTTCCATCTATCTGGTTGACCGGGTTATTCCAATGCTTCCCGAAAAACTTTCGAATGAAATCTGCTCCCTGCGCCCCAATGAGGAAAAACTTTGTTATTCTGCCGTCTTTGAGTTGGATGAAAAAGCTAAGGTCGTTAATGAATGGTTTGGCCGTACAGTTATCAATTCGGATTTCAGATATAATTATGATGAGGTTCAGGAAATCATTGAAGGTAAGGATCATCAATTTAAAGAACAAATTCTTGTCCTGCATAAACTTGCTTCAAAATTGCGTGATGAAAGATTCAAAAAAGGCTCGATAGCTTTTTCATCCCAAGAGGTAAAATTTGAACTTGATGAAAATGGTAAACCCATAAGTGCTTATTTGAAAGAACAAATGGATTCGAACCGGCTGATCGAAGATTTTATGTTACTTGCGAATAAGCGGGTAGCAGAAAAAATCGGAAAGAAACAGGGCAAACAGGACCCGAAGACATTCGTTTACCGTATCCATGATGTACCCAATCCTGAAAAATTACAAACATTTTCTGAGTTTGTAGCGAAACTGGGATATAAACTGCAACTGGGTTCAAAAAAATCGATCTCTTTTTCACTTAATCAACTTTTTTCTGAAATTAAAGGAAAAGGAGAAGAAAACATGATCGAAAATATTGCTGTGAGAACCATGGCTAAAGCTGAATATTCAACAAAAAATATTGGGCATTATGGACTCGCTTTCAGTTATTATACCCATTTTACATCGCCGATTCGCCGATATCCCGATCTTATGGTCCACCGGCTTCTGGATATGTACCTGAATGGTAAACCCTCTGTCAATGTTGCCGAATATGAAGAAAAATGTAAACACTCATCCGAGATGGAAAGAAAGGCACTGGACGCCGAGCGCTCTTCCATCAAATATAAACAGGCCGAATACTTATTGGATAAAGTTGGGCAGGAGTTTTACGGACTTATTTCCGGTGTTAGCAAATGGGGACTTTTTATAGAACTTGAGGGTAACAAATGCGAAGGAATGGTATCGCTCCGTTATCTGGACGATGACTTTTATTATCTTGACGAAGAGAATTACCGTGTTATTGGTCATCAGTTCGGAAAAGAATACAGGTTAGGAGACCGTGTTCTAATTCGCGTTCGTAAAATTGACCTGGCAAAGAAACAAATGGATTTTGAACTGGTTTAAAGTGGTTTTATATGCAGCGAAAATATAAAATTATAGTTCAGAATTACATGTATCCCATTGTTAAGCCCAACCCTGTATAAAAGAATTATCGCGACAAATGTAACCACAAAGATCCAACGGATATTTGTCCGCTTTCTTTCTTTTTCAAAAGTTATTGTTGGTTTTGCATACCGGTTGAACAACACCGGAACTATCCCAAACATCATAGTAATTAAATTTCCTGAATCATAGGGCATATTGAATGGGATTTTCACCAGAAATATGATCAGACTCCCGATTAACCAGGGTAACACAACCTGGTGGAACAAAAATTTCACTTTGTTTTCCTGACGCACCCTATAAGCTGAATTCGAAGTATCCAGAAATTTCGGAACGGAATAGTATCCGATGATGCCGAGAATGAATAAAAACAGCAGAGAAACGAAAATTTGCCAAACAATATTCATATATAACCATGCCGGTACATAACCAAAACCTTTGTAAAAAGATACACCTGATGACCATGCTCCCAGAAAAAAATTAAATCCATGCATGGCAATCCACATCACAAACAGTTTTGCGTAACTTTTAATGTTCTTCCGGTTGGCAATTACTTTGTAAAATAATATACCGATTAGCAGACAAACAAGTGGTCCGGATAATGTAACAAAAATAATATTTGTTCTTGACCACAGAGGTGAGTAATCGTTGAATGCCAGGTTGTAATAAAACAAAACTGAATCGAGTTTCCATTTTGATGCAACGATGAGCACAGTTATCTGGTAAATCATGTACATTACCAGGTAAGCAATCACATAAAGCGCAACAGAATTTACAGTGTACTGGTAATAATTTTTTTGTTGTTGCTTTTTTAATTCTGCCGTCTCTTCATCTGAAAGCTCAAGGAAAAGAGGCTTAACAGGTTTCTTATACTGAGGAATAAACTTGCGGATAAAGTCAATCCGTGCCCGTTTTCTGTGTTCTTTTTTAAGCTTACTTTTTATTTTTCTTTTGTATTTATTTTTTTTCCGTTCTGCACGATTAAGTTCCCATCTCTTGCTTAATTCTTTTAAACCGATTCGTTTAGTTTTTGATTTTTTAGCAATGGGTTTTTGTGGAGATTTCAAATGATTGGTGTGCTTGTCGTCGTCATTTGAAAGTCCCTTACCATCAAATTCGACCGGCTGGTTTTCATTTTGAGGCCCTAAATAAGGTCTGTATTCGGCAGGTTCCGATTTAAATGCAGAGGAAATATTTTTAAATAATTTCCTTGCTTTATGTTTCAATCCCGAAATCAGGCCTTTTTTATGTCTGCTATGTTTTCTGTTATGATCCAACCTTTTAATGTTTTGGTAAATTCAATATACGCGCAAAGTTATTAAAGTTTTTATAATTTAGCGAAGCCTTAAAATTTTTCTTGAAAGAGGTTTATTTTTGCCTTACACTTCTGATTATTAAGCATTATGGAGAACAAGATTTATATTGGAATAATAGCTTTTATCAAAAAATATCATCTGGAAGCAATGAAGGATGTCATCATTTTTTCAATTATTCTGCTATTTTTTCATTTCTTATGGAAATTATTTGTCGGTTCCTTTTTTGCTGTAAATTTTATTTTTGATTCAGCTAATGCACTGGCATATGAGGTATTCAGAGCAAGCCGCTGGGTGCTGGAAACCCTACATGTAAATGTAACAACATTCAATGAACTTTCCATCGGTGGAACATTGCACAAAAATGTAATTTATTACCCTGAAAATAATGGATTCGTTTATGTTAATGCAAGCTGTTCGGGATTAAAACAATTTTATCAATGGGTTATTCTGATGTTACTTTATCCCGGACCCTGGAAACACAAAGCATGGTTTATTCCGCTTGGCTTGTTGATTATTCATGTGGTTAATATTTTCAGGATAGTAAGCATGACTTTTGTAACTATAAACTATTCGCAACATTGGAATTTTATTCACGATTATATTATGCGTCCATTTTTTTATGTGGTAATGTTTGCTTTATGGGTTTGGTGGAACGAACGGTTTTATCACCGAAAAAAACCGATTCCTATAATGGCAGACAAAGGATCAGCGTAATTGGCGGGACGGCTATTTGCTCCAAATGTTGTATTTAAGGATGCACCAGATAGCCCTGAACCCATCTTTCCAGCCGATTTTTTTACCCTCATAAAAAGAACGTCCGTAATAGGAAATGCCAACTTCATAGATTCTGATCCCCGGTATTCGGGAAATTTTTGCAGTAACTTCAGGCTCGAACCCAAACCGGTTTTCTTTCAGGATTATATTTTTTAAGATTTCCGATTTGAAAAGCTTATAGCATGTTTCCATATCCGTCAGGTTCAGATCGGTGAGCATATTAGAGAAAAAGGTCAGGAGTTTATTTCCGATGGAATGCCAGAAAAACAGTATCCGGTGCGGATTACCACCAATAAAGCGGCTGCCATAAACTACATCGGCAACACCATCAAGAACAGGTTGCAACAGCTTGTTGTATTCGTCCGGATCATATTCAAGATCCGCATCCTGCACGATAATAAAATTGCCGGTAGCAAGTTCAATGCCCTTATGAATGGCTGCACCTTTACCCATATTCTTTTCCTGGTTGAACAATTGTATTTTTACGTCAGGATGATTTAAAATATAATCTTCAATAGTTTCGCGTGATTGATCGGTCGAAAAGTCATTAACTATGATAATTTCTTTATCGGTATCGCCATTAAGATCGACTTTCACAATTTCATCAAGTATCCTGCGGATGGTCAAAGCTTCATTGTAAGCCGGAATGATAATGGAAAGTTTTCTGGGATTCATGGTATATTTTTTATTTATTTTGAAAAATTCATACTATTGCTGATTTGCCATTTTTATTAATCATAACCCTCAAGCAGATCACTGATGATAATGGTTTGCGGATCATTCAGGATATAATCGGGTAAATCTCCGGTTTTAAAAATTGCAACTATTTTCCCTTTCCTTTTGAGGTCTTCAAACTGATCAACGGTTGGAATGAAATTATATGCCGGAAACGGAGTATAGAACATACACTCAATATAATGTCTTCCTTTAACATTGAATACTACAGCATCTTGCGGGAGAATTTTATTCAGCTTTAAAAAAATTTCTTTATTATGCGTAAGCATTCTGGCCAGGTCACTGTCGGGTGAATGAATTTCATTTATTTTATTCAGATTCAGGTTGAACCAGGAGATTACCAGAATAATAATGGTTATAAGAAGTTTTATAAGATTTTTTTTAATAAGATGGTCAGGAAGAAGTTTTACCGCGTAATCAATTACACAGGCTAAAAACAAACTTACCGGGAGCATGGCAATGATCGGGAACGAAGGCATCTTAGTTTTCGCTAACGTATAAAACAGAAATACAACCACAGGAATAGCCATTATTGAAACAGCTAATTTTTTATCCCTGACTTTCCTGAAAAACAAGTACATACCAGGCAGGATCAGCCAGGGGGCAAAAAGTCCGAAAAGTAAGCCTATATTTCCAAAATGGTACCAGATGGTTCCCGAATGACCATCAAGTGCTTTGGTAAAGTGACCCGAATAAATTTCCATTTCCAGGTGCTTTTCAGCAGGAAACCATTGGTAAGAAAGAATTTGCCAGGGTATAGAAACAATAGCCGTAATTACCAGTGCGTAAACCATCGGTAGATAGGCTTTCAGTTTAAACCGGAATTTTAGTAAATTATAAAGACCCCAGCCAAAGTAAACGATTAATCCTGGCAACCATTTGCATAATATAGCCATCCCTGCAAAAAGTCCTGTTAATACAACAAAATACTTCCTGCTCTTTTCTTTTGAATAAATAAATTCGATCCAACACCAAAAGCTGGCTGAAACATAAAATAGAAATGCCAAATCGTTATGATCAAGTTCCTGTCTGCCTGAAATAAGACCGACCAGGTAAAAAGAACTTGCTATAAAAACGGCTGATAAAAATCCCGTCAGCCGACTGATAAGAAGCTTTCCCGTCCTGAAACCGAAAACAACGAGGAAACTACCCATAACAGCACTGGGAAGTCGCAGGGCAAATTCATTCACACCGAAAAGTTTATAGCTAAGCGCAATTTGCCATAAAAACAGGGGTTCTTTGTGAAGCCATATGTGATAGCGGTCCCATCTGTCGTAAGCCATATTGACTACAGGATTGTCATACAAGGTTGGCATCAGCGGATGATTCATCAGATTTTTAGCTACCAGCGCATGAAAACGTTCATCCCACAGATTTAAAAATGGATCCAGTCTTGCCACCAGGATATAGGTTACCAGGCTCGAAATCAGCAAGAATCCGATAGCTACATTATCTTTTTCTTTCCAGAAGAAAAAGCATGCAATCAGTATTCCGGCAAACAAAGGGTACCCTGTTAACATAAGTGATACAAGTAAGCCGTCAAATGTAAAAATAAAAAATTAGCTATTCGTGAAAGTACACTCTTTTTACTCTGCGTGAGATGCTTGTAAGAACTTCGTAAGGGATCGTTTCTAGTGCTTCGGCAAGTTCTGTAATGGGATGTTCTTTACCAAAAACGAACACGTCATCGCCTTCGTTTACGTCCGTACCGGTAATATCAACCATACACATATCCATGCTGATATTTCCGACAATTGGCATTCCTGCACCATTGATATAAATTTTACCTTTCCCGTTGCTGAGTTTACGGTTCAACCCATCCGCATAACCAATGGGAATAACGGCAATATCCATGTCATGTTCCACTTTCCAGGCGCGGTTGTAACCAATGGATTCACCTGATTTAATATGCTTTATTTGTGAAACTGTTGATTTGAGTGAACTCACATTTTCAAGGTGATTTTTTTCGGATATTAATGGTGAAATACCATACAGACTTATGCCCAATCTTACCATATCGAACTGTGCTTCGGGAAACCGGCTGATGCCTGCAGAATTTAAGATATGCATCAGAATATAATGGTTCGAATGTTCTTTTATCCGTGATGCCATTTCTATAAATTGCCTGATCTGTTGACGGGTAAATTCATCATCAGCAGGGCTTTCACTTGAAGCAAGATGGGAGAAAACCGATTGTACATAAATGGATTTAAGGGCTAAAAGTCTGTCGATTAATGAATCGATTTCTTCTTCCTGAAATCCAAGACGGTGCATACCCGTATCCAGCTTGATATGAACTTTAACCGGCTTGTTTTCGGGAACAATATTCGTTTTGATAGCAGATTCAAGTAAATCCAGAGAGCGAAAATTGTAAATTTCCGGCTCAAGATTGTGTTTGATGATCGCATCATAGCTTTGCTCATCGGGATTCATAACCAGCAATGGAACCGTAATTCCTGCCTTGCGCAGCTCCACGCCTTCATCAGCATAGGCCACAGCAAGGTAATCGACTTTGTGATATTGCAATGTATTTGCAATTTCAAAGCTTCCGCTTCCGTATGAAAACGCTTTCACCATAGCCATGATTTTGGTTTCGGGATGTATTGTTTTGCGGTAGTAGTTCAGGTTATGAATGAGCGCGTTGAGATTTATTTCCAGAACGGTTTCGTGTGCTTTTTGCTGAAGGGCCTGACTGATGTGCTCGAATTCAAAAATACGGGCCCCCTTTAATAAAATACTTTCGTTTTGAAAAGACGAAAAAGAATATTTTGTAAGAAAAGCTTCGGTTGATGGAAAAAATTCTTTCTCAATTTCAAATTTATCAACCTGTTTACTAATAGCGCTTCCGATGCCGATAATTTTGCTGATCTCCTTTTTTTTGAGTAGCTGACCAATCTCACCATAAAGCTCTTCATCATCCTGCCCGCTTTGGAGAATGTCGGAAAGTATGATTGTCTTTTTTTGATGCTGGTTCTGTTGATTCAGAAAATCGATAGCTATTGCGAGTGAATTGACATCCGAATTATAACTATCGTTGATAATGGAGCAATGATTAATGCCTTCTTTCATTTCGAGGCGCATGGCAATGGGCTGCAACTTAAGCATACGCTGCGAAATAATATCCTGTTTATAGCCGAGATAAAGCATTGTCGCCCAGCAATGAATTGCATTTTCAACAGAGGCATCATCCCTGAACGGAATAGTGATTGAAATTTCCGATTTATCGAAAATGCCTGTAATACTTGTTTTGTTCAGGTTTTTGCTGATTGTTTTGATCATCAGATTGGCTTCCTGTTTTCGGCTCCAGGTAAAAGCTTCGATGCTTTCAAGGATTTCGGAACGAATGATGGTTTCCTGAATTTCTGAATAATCGGGGCAATAAATCAGTGTTTTAACTTTGGTGAAAAGTTTGAGTTTTTCACCGACTTTTTGTTTCACACTTATAAAATTTTCGCTATGGGCAGCACCAATGTTTGTGAAAATCCCGATAGTAGGATTTATAATGGGTTGTAGTCTGCCCATCTCGTCCGGTTCTGAAATTCCGGCTTCAAAAATCCCAATTTCAGTTTCCGGTTTTAATTGCCACACCGAAAGCGGAACTCCAACCTGCGAATTGTAGCTTTTCGGGCTACGAACAATAATCTTGTCCGGGCTTAAAAGCTGAAAGAGCCATTCCTTTACAATTGTTTTCCCGTTGCTTCCGGTAATGCCTATTACAGGAACAGAAAATTTCTTGCGGTGGCTGGCAGTAAGCTTTTGAAGAGCAACAAGTGTATCATCAACTGCAACACAGTTTGCATCTTTAAATGTGAAATTTTTATCGGAGACGAGAAAATTTCTAATCCCTTTTTCATACAATTCAGGAATATACTTGTGACCATCATTTTTACGTGATACAAGAGCGATAAAAACACATTTATCAGCAGTTACGAATCTTCTTGAATCAATAAGAATATCAGTGATGGTTTGATCACTGAATCCCTGAGCGATAATTTCACCACTTACAATAGTTGCTATTTCCTGAATACGGTATTTAACAGGTGTCATGTTGATTTAATGTCTAATGTCAGTTAACGTAAATAACCTACAAGGTAATCTCCTCCTGTTCTTCCGGAAGGTCGATGTCCGGTTCTTCAATTCCGACAACCTGTTCATGTTGTTTGACGGGCAACGGGTTTTTAAGAAGATCAGCATTTAATTTCCTGGTATGAAATATATCAATGGCGGTAAAAATGGCTTGTCTGAACGAATCGGGAGAGGCTGAATTTTTCCCTGCAATGTCGAAGGCTGTTCCGTGAGTCGGGGATGTGCGCACAATCGGCAATCCTGCCGTAAAGTTAACACCCTGGTCAAAAGCAATCGATTTAAAAGGCAGCATTCCCTGATCGTGGTACATAGCCAGAATACCATCAAAATTAAGGTATTTTGCCGATCCAAAAAATCCGTCGGCAGGATAAGGACCAAAGGCAAGAATCCGATCATCAAAAGCTTTTTTAATGGCAGGAACAATAACCTGAATATCTTCATTTCCGATCAGTCCGCCGTCACTTGCATGCGGGTTCAGTCCCAGTACAGCTATTTTGGGTTTTCGTATACCGAAATCCATCTGCAATGAGTAATTCATCACTTTAAGTTTGCTTAAGATCAAATCCTCGTTGATAGCTGAACTTACCTCTCCCAAAGGGATGTGGCCTGTGAGTATACCGATCCTCACTTTGTCGCTTACCATGATCATGAGCGAATCACTGGTTTTGAATTTACTAGCAAGATAATCGGTATGACCTTTAAAATTAAAACTTTCGGAATGAATATTCTTTTTATTAATAGGAGCTGTTACAAGAACATCAATTTTGTTTTTTTGTAAATCCTCAACGGCTCGCTCAAGCGCATAAAAAGCTAGTTCCCCGGCCATGTCCGAAAGCTTACCCACTTCAATTTTTACCTCAGGTTCGTATATATTTACTATGTTAATCCTTTTGGGATTGGCATACTCAGCCTTTTTAACAAGGTTGAAATTTATATCAGCAAAATCAAGGCTCTTCCTGTAATAGGATGCAATTTTTGAAGAACCGTAAATAACGGGTGTGAACATTTCAAGGATTCGCTCATCCTGAAAAGTCTTCATGATAATTTCGTAGCTTATTCCGTTGAAATCACCATGCGTAATACCTACCCTGATTTTATTTTCATTTTCGTTTTGATTGAACATACCTTTCAAATTTTCAAATTAATAACCACAAACGAATTTTTCTTCAGAATCATCGGGCTTTGTTTTTAATGAAATCGAACAAAAGCCTCACAGCAACGCCGGTTCCACCTGACGGGTAATACGAGTATGGCTTTTCCACAAATGCCGGTCCGGCTATATCAAGATGAATGTAAGGGTAATCGGTAAAATGTTCAAGGAATTTACCGGCAGTGATAGCTCCTGCTTCGCTACCGCCAATATTTTTTATATCAGCAATCTCTGACTTGATAAGTTCTCCATATTCCTTCCACAATGGAAATTCGACAAGACGTTCACCAACAGCTTCCCCGCTTTTGCTCAACTGCCTGAATTCAGAATCAGCTTTTGCTTGCATTGCTACAATGGCATATTTCCCGATTGCGCGAGCCGCTGCACCGGTGAGTGTTGCCGCATCAATCACAAGGCAGGGATTGTATTTTTTTGCATAACTCAGTGCATCAGCGAGTATCATTCTTCCTTCTGCATCCGTATTGATCACTTCTACCCGGGTACCATCGTGCATGGTGATTACATCTCCATTTGCGTAAGCATTGCCGTTAAGCCGGTTATCTGTTGCCGGAATCAGGGCGATTACATGAACCGGGATTCTGGCTTTTGCAATGGCATATACAGCGCATGCTACGGCTGCTCCTCCCGACATGTCACACTTCATATTGTACATAAATTCGCCTGTTTTAATATTCAGGCCACCGGTATCATAAACCACTCCTTTGCCTACGAAAACAAAGGGCTTTTCATTTACCGGATGTTCGGGTTTCCATTCCATGATGCTGAATGTAGGAGGATCCACACTGCCTTTGTTCACGGCCAGCAAACCACCCATTTTCAGCGCTTCAATTTTCTTTTTGTTTAGTACTTCAACCCTGGCGCCGGTTGTACTGCCCATCGCTTCGATTTCTTCGGATAATTTTACAGCATTCAAATAAGCAACAGGTTCATTAACAAGATTACGGCATCTTATTACACCATCATTTGCAATATTGAGTTCATCAATCGCTTTTATTGAAACATTTTTTGAATAAATTTCAATTGAATTCAACGAATTGATTTGTTCAGAAGAATCCTTTTTGTATTTCAGAAACTGGTAATTTGCCAGCGTCATCCCTTCAGCAAGTGCAAGAATTTCTTCCGGATTATTTTTTGAAGCATCCAGAACGATACTATTTAACTTGCAGTCATTTACAATATGAAGCAATTTTGCACCTGCTACACGATAATTTTCAAGATTGTGTGAATTATTTTTTTCCTTCGGCACAAAATGGACAAAAACCCAACGCTGAAATTGATTAAATGAAAAAGTATCTTTTTTATATTCCTTGTGATGGGTTTTTATATAATCAAGCTCTTCTTCACTGAAATAAGTGATTTCAACATTTTTAAAATCGGTAACAAGAAGTATAACGCTGTCTCTTTTGGAGATTTTTGTGGTAATATTTATTATTGTCTGCATTTATCAGTTTCTAAATATTTCAGATATTGTAAACCATCTGACAAAGATAGACAGAAAACAAAAATTCTTTACCTTTATTTCATTTTTAAAATCAAATTATGTCAGGTATTTTTGCCCTGGTCGATTGCAATAATTTCTATGCATCCTGCGAAACAGTTTTTTACCCGGCACTGGAAGGCAAGCCTTTGGTAGTTTTGTCGAACAACGATGGATGCGTTATCTCCCGTTCAGAGGAAGCCAAATCCCTGGGAATAAAAATGGGAATCCCGGTTTTTGAAATTTCAGAGGTGATCGAAAAAAATAACGTTCATGTATTTTCAACCAATTATGCCCTGTATGGAGATTTATCGCAGCGGGTGATGAATACGCTTACGACCTTAGCCCCGGATTTGGAAATTTATTCGATTGATGAAGCTTTTCTTGACTTAAGTGGAATGTCGTTTCAGCACCTTTCGGAATATGGAAAAAAGATTCAGCAGACTGTAAAAAAATGGACCGGTATTTCTGTTTCTGTTGGAATAGCCCAAACCAAGACACTGGCTAAACTTGCCAACCACCTTGCCAAGAGTAAAAATGAATATGGTGGCATCTTTGATTTCATTAATCATGCGTCAAAAGATGAACGATTAAAATCTGTACAAGTTGGTGAAATCTGGGGTGTGGGCGAAAAATACGAAAGGTTTTTAAACAAATGTGATATTTATAGCGCCCTCGACCTAAAAGAGGCTGATGAAAACCGGATCGGGGAACATCTTGGCGTAATGGGAAAACGGCTGGTTCTGGAATTAAAGGGAACTGTCTGCTATCCGATCAATGTAAATCCAGAAACAAAAAAGGAGATATGTACAACCCGCTCCTTCGGTCACCCCATTGAAAGCTATGACGAGCTGGAACAAGCAACTACATCGTATGTTTCGAAAGTTGCACAGAAACTCCGAAGGCAAAAGTCCTTTGCCCGTTCGATCCTCATATTCATCATGACAAATAAATATGCCAGCGGCCCAAAGTATGTGAACTATAAAATCGTACAATTGCCTGTTCCGACAAATCAAACTTCCGAGCTGATCCATTACTCGGTTATCGCATTAAAAAGCCTCTACAAGACGGGTTATAAATATAAAAAGTCTGGTGTTATTGTATCGGATGTCGTTCCTGCCAATCAGCAACAAACGTCAATGTGGGAAAAATTCAACAGAGAGAAACGCAAAAAACTGATGGAAATAATTGACGGGATCAATGAGAAAGCCGGACTGGAAAAAGTTAAATTTGCAATTCAGGGGACGGAAAACAATTGGAAAATGAAGCAGGAAAACCTGTCACCTCATTATACCACAAGGTGGAATGATATTTTAGTGGTGAATATGGATAAGGAAAGTGACTAAAATACTTAGAGTGACTTTAGTGACTAAAGTTTGGAGTGACTTAAATGACTAAAGTTTAGAATGATTAAAATGATAACTTATTTGAAACTTGAAACCTGAAACCTGAAACCAACCTTGAACTTTAAACCTTAAACATTGAACTCATAATGTGCGGACGATTTTCTTTTTCACCATTGGCAAAAATCATCGAAGACAGATTTGATGTAAAAGTCGATGCTATGAAGTACAAACCCCGGTATAACTGTGCACCCACTCAGGATTTAGCGGTAATTTCGAATAGCAATCCTGGTGAAGTAAGCTTTTACCGGTGGGGATTGATACCTTTTTGGGCAAAGGATATCAGTATTGGGAATAAACTTATCAATGCAAAAGCCGAAACGTTGACAGAAAAACCTTCCTTTAAAAATGCCTTCAGAAGTAAGCGCTGCCTAGTATTAAGCGATGGTTTTTTCGAATGGAAAAAAATAAATGAAAATGAAAAAATTCCCTACCGGATAAAAATGGCAGACAACGAACTTTTTGCTATGGCTGGTATCTGGGACACATGGAAAAATGTGAATGGGGATCCCATTCATTCGTTTTCGATCATTACTACTCAATCCAATAAACTAATGGCTGAAATCCATACTCGTATGCCTGTGATTCTTGAAAAAAAGCATGAGAAAGACTGGTTACTGATGGATGATACGGATTTTCTTCAAACGTTGCTAATACCTTATCCCGCAGAATCGATGAGAGCCTATCAGGTTTCCAAATTGGTGAATTCACCGGCAAATGACATACCTGAGATTTTGGATTCAGTATGAAAAGCAAAGCCGATCTTCATTCAAGAAGCAGATTACACCCCCGAATATCACTTTCATCAAATCTGCCGAGCACTTCGAATGTGCCGTTATCGTGTGTCCTTCCCAGATCATCTGTAGCAATAAATGAACAGGAATAGATATTTGCAAAATCAATAATATTAATTCCACCTGTTTTATGATTGCCAGTTAGTGTTTTCGGATCATTCACATCTCTGATTACTATTTTCATCCAGGGAGGTGTCCCGAATATTCCGTTCCCCTTTGAATATGCCTGCGATAACAATTCCGTCATTCCGTATTCCGAATGAATATGCGGTACATTGAATGACTGGCAAAGGAAAGCATGTAACTCCTCCCTGACCATTTCCTTTCTTCGTCCTTTCATTCCACCCGTTTCCATCACGATGACGTCAGGAATATCGGGTTTATATTTCTCTGCAAATTCAAGTAATGCAAAAGATACTCCCAGAAGCAATACGTTTTGTCCGCGTGTATTTTGCAGGGTTTTATTTAGTTCATGATAGTTATTGAGATAAAACCCACTGTTATTGTTTAGGCTTTCCCTGATCAGCTTTTCAACCATATAAACGAGGGAAGAGCCATGTCTATCGAGATAGGAAGGTAGCAGCGCGAGAATAAGATATTGATCAGGCTTACCATAAAAATATTCAAAGCTATTTGTAAAACTTTTCTCATAAAGCGACAAGCTAGCGACAGGATGGCTGCTAACGGGATTATTCCCAGTGGCGCTGCTGTAAAATGTTAATTCAGGCTCAACGTCTCGGCAAATAATTTTATGTGTTTTAAAAAAGCTTACCGGTAGAAAGGGGATTTTTAGATACTGATCGATCTCATGAATGTCAGGGACGTTCAAATCGACAAATTGCTGGTAAATAGTATTATGGGAGTATTGAAACTGAAATATTTTAAGTGCCAGTTCGTTAAATTCACTATCGGAGTGCGTATCAAAAATATGAATTAGAATTTCTTTCAACACAATTTTATCATTAAGGACGGTATAAAGATATGCGAATAATAGTTGGATTCCGGAAATTGTTTAATTTTACGATCAGGATAAAATGAAAAAATTAAATAGGTATCTGATATTATTAGTAGTTGTTGTCGGGGCGCTATATTCCTGTAAAAAGAGTGAAGAATTTCCCGTTATTCCGGAATTGAAATTTGAAGAATTTTTAAAGGAGTATGATCCTTCTCTGGGCATATATAACCGGGGTATTTTAAAGGTTTCCTTTACCGACGGAGATGGGGATATTGGTCTTCGGCCTAATGATACAGTTCCGCCGTATAAATACAACCTGTTTATCAATTATTACGAAATTCAGAATGGAGACACAGTTCGGGTAATTATAACCGATACGACTGATTTTTATGCACGGATACCTATGTTAACACCTACCGGTTCCAACAAATCGATAAAAGGAGAAATTGAAGATACACTTTTTATGTACAATTTTAATTCTCAATTCGATACCATCATGTTTGATGTGAGGCTGGTCGACAGAAAATTACATAAAAGTAATGTTGTAAAAACCCCGCTTATTTACCGGAAATAACAAACAGGGCAATCGTTTAAGAACTTAAAAATCAAACTAAAAGTTGATCAGATGTGTTAATAAATTTTAAAAAGTTGAAATAATTTGAGTTTTATTATAACTTTGTAAACAAAAACAAGAACAAGATAATATTTTAAATAAAAATTTTCTCCGTAATCAATGAAATTTATTAATTAACAATTAAATTTTTATAACATGAAAAAGTATTTACTAATCTTAGCAGTTTGGGGTATTTTAATCTCTTCTGCTTTTGGACAGGCTCTCTATCAGGATGATTTTGAATCCTATGCTGTGGGAGACTATATTGCAGTACAAAATCCAACCTGGTGGACTACCTGGTCTGGATTACCGGGAAGTGTAGAAGATGCTGTAATTTCTAGCGACTATGCACAGAGCGGCAGCATGTCTTTGAAAGTTTCAGGAACAAATGATGCTATTTTAAAACTTGGAAACAAAACAAGTGGGAAGTATATGCTGACTTTCAGTATGTATTTTCCGGTTGGCTATGGCGGATATTATAATCTGCAGCATTATGAAAGTCCGGGCATCGAGTGGGCGTATGAAGTTTATTTTGGTGCTAATGGTTCAGGCTACTTGAGTGCAGGGGTCGCACAAGTGGCGAGTTTTAATTTTACAAACGGTACCTGGATAGAATGTCAGAATATTTACAATCTGGACGATGACCTGGCCCAGTTGTATATTGATGGTAATTTGATTTATGAATGGCCGCTGAGCTGGCAGGCAACCACTCAATCCGGTTTATTGCAGGTTGGCAGCATTGACTTTTTTGCCGGCGCACCTGGTACGGATTCACCATTATACTATGTTGATGATCTGACATGGGAAGAAGTGCCGGAAGCATTGTACTCTGAAAATTTTGAATCCTATTCAGTAGGAGATTTTATCGCAGTTGACAATCCAACATGGTGGACAACCTGGTCAGGGCTTCCGGGAAGTGGTGAGGATGCAGTTATCTCTTCCGATTATGCATTGAGTCCTTCTCAATCTTTGAAAGTTACAGGAACTACGGATTGTATATTGAAACTGGGTGATAAAACGTCTGGGAAATACGAAGTCAAATTTAATTACTATGTGCCCGCAGGATATGGTGGATATTATAATTTTCAGCATTACGAAAATCCCGGAATTGAATGGGCCTTCGAAGTTTATTTTGCTGCTGACGGTACAGGATACATCAGTGCAGGTGTTGAACAGATTGCCTCGTTCAATTATAATCAGGACGAATGGATAGAAATGGACAACGTCATTGATCTGGATGCAGACTGGGCACAGGTTTTCGTTAACGGAACTCTGTTGTATGAATGGCCTTTTAGCTGGCAATACAATACCATGTCGGGAACCCTGCAACTAGGCGGTATTGATTTCTGGGCTGGCGCTCCCGGTACAGACTCACCGTTGTATTACAACGACGACCTTCAGGTGATCCAGTTATCGGGAGGCAGTGGTTCTCCCACAATCAGCCTCGACCCAAACTCTATTTCAGAAAATCTGATGGCTGGGACAACTTCAACGCAGCCTCTGGCAATAGATAATGTGGGTCAACTCGATCTTACGTATGATATTCTGGTGACTTATCCCGGACCTGGCAAAAAAATGAGCAGTTCTGTTCCAATGACGGAAAACAAAAAAGTCACTTTATCAAACATCAGTGCCGATCCTAATCCCGAACCAGGCGGTAGCCCGACCCCAAGTGATGAAGAAATTTTGCATTATGACGGCGATAATGATAATGCAATAGGATTTACAAATGGGGGAACCATGCGTGTTTCCGCTAACTTCACCAGCGATCTTGTACAGGATTATATCGGGATGGAATTGACGGCTATTGAAATATACATCAATGATCTCCCGATTTCAAGTAAATTGCAGGTCTATAATTACGGATTGCCGGATTTACCCGGACCCGGTGATATGCTTATTGAACAGGATTTCAATGCGCTTGCAACCAGTTGGCAGACAATTGATCTTGACAATCCTGTCGTAATTAGTGGTGGCGACATTTGGGTCGGATATTGGGTCGATCACAGTGCTGGTACATTTGTCGCTGGTATTGATGCAGGTCCGGCTGATCCAAACGGTGATTGGGTATCTTCAGGTCCGGGATGGCAGCATCTTTCCGATCAAGGTTATCCTGATAACTGGAACATCCGGGCTCATTTAACCGGGACACCAATCGTCCAGTGGTTATCGGTAAGCCCTTCTTCAGGTACGATTGCAGCGGGTGATTCCCAGGATGTGGATGTGAATTTTGATGCTACAGGTCTCGATGGTGGGGGTTATTATGCTGAACTTGTTGTTAATAACAATGATCCCGAAAATCCGCAGATGATTGTTCCGGTTACGCTTGATGTTACCGTTGGGATTAACGAACTGGATAAAAATGCTGTGATGATTTATCCGAATCCCACTATCGATAACATTAATGTAAAAGCGGATTGCAAGATACTTTCGGTTGAATTGATGAACCTCATGGGGCAGTGCATTATCCGCAAAGATATTAATGCTGAAACCGCTAAAGTTGATGCATCAAATCTTACACAGGGTGTGTATATGCTGAAAGTGGAAACGGAAAAGGGAGTGATAGCAAGAAGAATTTCAGTAAATTGATGAAATAAAAACTAATGAATTTGAGGAGGGGCTTTTTAGTACCCTCCTTTTTTTTGCTTGTATGAAATTTGCCATTCATACGCTGGAGTAATATGATTCTATCTTTAAAAAATAATCAGGTTTCAAATTAATTTTGCTTTCTGATTTTTCCTTCTGATAACGGATTTTCCTCTGCCAGGCTCATTTACATAAATGTGCAATGAAAATAATCCTTCCGGATCAATAATATTTTAATAAATAAAATTGTATATTGCAAGAAAAGATATAATTTAGTGGGGTTAAATTAATTTCTGAATACATAAAAAATACACTTCTAAATCATTTAATAATTCTAATAAACTTCAACATTTAAATTTAAACCTATGAGTAAATTTACAGTTTTTTGGAAAGTGATATTAGTACTGTTAATATCATTCTCCGCAGTCAGTGCTCAGGCACAAAAAAATGAGTCTGCAGGAAAGGCTCCTGTTCAAAATGATCAAAGTTTTGGAATCTCAAAACCAACTCAACCCTGAGTTGTTCAAAACACAAAATGAAACTGGATTCACTGCTGATCAGCTTCTAATTCTTGAAAAACAAGGGATTACGCCCGAACTCCTTAAGAATAAGGAATGTCTTATTAAAGCTGAAGATATTCTCGGGATTACAAGCAATGAAAATTATAAGAAAGTAAAAAAACCAGGCTCTGCTGCTGACCCAGTGAATGTTTACACGTTTGATCAGTCTGCTGGAACTTTCACACCCGTAACTGGGGGAACTGTTTTAGGATCAACAACCTCAGATGACCAATATTTTGTCGATCCTACGATTCCATTGGGAGGTACAATTAAGACAGGTCCGGGTTTTCCTATAGGGTTTAATTTTGATTTTAACGGATATACATTCGATGTTTTTGGTGTTAATACTAATGGATGGATTAGTTTAGGTCAAAGCTCTTTGTCTCCTGCCTTAGATATGAATTCAACAAGCGGATATACTCCATTAAATTCGACAGCGATTAATACACCTGATTACTTAAGGTCAAGAATATCTGGTTTAGGAAGGGACCTTCAGGCACAAGATGGTGCAGAATTGAGAATTGAAACGATTGGTACTGAACCGGATCGTATTCTTGTTATTCAATTTATTAATTTTAAAAAATATGGTACGACTGGAACAGGTGATAATTATAACTTTCAGATCAGACTTTATGAAACTACGAATGTTATTGAGTTGGTATATGGTACGATGCTTAATAATGCTACCGCTACCACTGTTCAGGTTGGATTAGGCGGAAGCGATGCAACCGATTTTTATAACAGAGCCACTTTAACGGATTGGGCTGCAACTACAGCCGGTTTAACAAATGCAGATGCTTGTACGCTCAGTGAAACAGTATATCCGGTTGATGGACAGACATTTATTTTTAATCCTCCGCCTCCAGGTTCACCCGGCTCACCTTTTAATCCAAATCCTACTAATGGTCTTTTAGGTGTATCTGTTTCCACAAATATTACCTGGGATTTTGGTGCTTTAACTGATACGTATGATCTTTATTTGGATGTTGTAAATCCACCTCTCACGAAAGTAGTTGATAATGAAACTGCAGGTACCAGCGGGTTATTTGATCCACCGACTGACTTTGAATACACCACGCAATATTACTGGCAGGTTGTTGCCAAGAATGCCACTGGAAATACAAATGGACCTGTTTGGACCTTCTCTACTTCATGTGGGGCCATATCAACTTTTCCATGGACTGAAGGCTTTGAAGGAGTGACAATTCCAACTTTACCTCTTTGCTGGCTCAAAGAAAATGGTGATTGGATAACGACTAATAATGCAAATTCAACCTATGATGCGGATGCTCATACAGGAACTCAATTTTTAAGAGAGTCATATAATGCAACAGATGAATATGTCTGGACCCCTGGTTTTGCACTTGACGCGGGTATACCCTATGATTTCTCATTCTGGTGGGCCGGAGATAATTATGCATATTGGACAGGCGATGTTTTTTATAACACAAATCAGAATTCTGCCGGCGCAACTCAATTAGGGACTTCTTTTGTTGAAGGTACAACAACGACGACAAAAATTTATGAGCAGGTTATCAGCACATTTATGCCTTCTACTTCAGGAACGTACTTTTTTGCAATTAGGGTTAACTGCCCTTCATCCTCCCCATGGTATTTAAGTTTTGATGATTTCAGGTTTGAACCTTCACCTTCATGTCCGATGCCTTCTTCACTTGGAGTAGCAAATGTTTATTCTACTTCTGCGAACCTTACATGGTCCAGTTTTTCAGGTTTATCTGATATCGAAATTGGTCTTGCAGGATTCACACCAACAGGAATTCCTACATAAGCAGGAATAACAAGTCCTTATACAATGGATGGATTAACCTCAATTACTTCTTATTCATTCTATGTTAGGGATGTATGCGGTGGCGGAGATTACAGTTGGTGGTCAGGTCCATAAAGCTTTGACTACTTCCTGTGATGTGTTCCTTCCAGCACCTTTTTAGAGGAATTCACGAACTGGCCTCCCTCATGCTGGGATTTAACAGGAGGAACATATAGCTGGATTCAATATACGATTCAGGAGTTCAGTGTGCAAGGGCAAATTTCTGGGGACAGACTTCGGGGAACACAGATATTATGACGACCCCGCTAATCGATATATCCGGTGCCAATTATGGACTTGAATTTGACTGGTCGCACCTATACAGTACTATCTTATCCCACTGATGCTATGGAAGTTTTGGTTTCGGATGATTACGGTGTTAACTGGACCTCAGTTTGGTATATAGCGGGTTCCGATTTCGAATCCAATGACGGAGCTGGCAAACACTACTCCAGGATCATTTGTTTCAACCGATATTATTGGACTTTAGCTCAATTTAACAGCCCGATAATGATCAGATTTTATGGTTATTCAGGTTATGGGCCGGATGTCTTTATTGATAATGTTAATGTATTTGAAGTTGCATACGGAAATCTTGCCGGTACAGTAACGAAACTCTCCGATAATACTCCTGTGGAAGGTGCGGTAATTAGCCTTGGACCTTTATTAACTGCAACAACAGGTATCGATGGAGCCTATACTATTTCAAGCGTTCTTGGTTGGTGATTATACTGCAACATGTTCTGCAACCGGATATAATCCTGCAAATGCTGCCATAACCATTGTGGAGGATCAAACCACAACACAGGATTTCTCACTCACTGCTCCGCAGTTTGTATTGGACCCGATGTCGATATCGATAGAAATAGAACCCAATGGGATGGATGATGAGTACGTAAGTATCGATAATCCAGGAAATGGTCCACTGGACTGGGGGGCTCAGATACAAATCATTAGTGATAATACCAGTATTACGGATTTGGCAAAAGGTTCACAAGCGTATGCACTCGATTTGTTTGCAGGCTCCATTGTTTCCTTTGATACGGATATTCCGGGAACCTTCACTACCATAGGACCTAATGCATTATCGTTATTTGCCGGTGATTTTGACAATGTAAATACTTCGTTTTTCTATGCATTGAATTATGACGATAATAGTTTGTATACCATTGATGTTGCAACAGGTGCAGGAACTTTTATCGGACCCATAACGGGCATAACCGCAGGTCAGAGCATCTCGGGTATGGCATGCGATAAAGCAACCGGTACCATGTATGTTTCGACTACCGACATTACTAATTCTGATATTTATACTATAAACCTAAGTACCGGTGCGCTTACATTAATTGGGACAACAGGAATACCTGGATTAATTGAGATTGCAATTGATGGCTCAAGCACCATGTACGGATGGGATATAGTGAATGATGCCTCCTTTACAATAAATACGGCAACTGGAGCCTCAACCGAGTTGGGTCCCCTGGGAGTTGATTTAAACTATGCACAGGGTGGCAACTGGGATCCTGTTTCTGACATCATCTATGTTGCAGCTTATGCCACATCAGGTCAGTTAATGACATTGGATAAGACCACTGGAGCATTAACTATGGTTGGAGCTTTTTCGGGTGGATCTGAAGTAGATGCAATGGCATTTCCTGGAGGCTCAAGTTCATGGTTGAGCATCGATCCAAATAACGGGTCATTAGAAGCGGGGAACAATGATCAGATGACTGTTCATTTTGATGCAACGGATATGATACCTGGCGTATACCAGGCGGAAATTCATTTTACAACGACTCCGAATGTAGGCTCACCGGTAATAGACGTTACAATGACCGTTGCTGGCCTGATACCTGCAACTAATGTAACTCTGAGCTATACATGCACAAATGTTAACATAGCATGGCAAATGCCTGCCGGAGGAACTCCTGATAGCTGGAATGTATACAAGGACGGGGTATTTCTTGCAAATGTTACGGCAATGTCATGTCCGGATTTGATGGTTGACCCGGGAGTTGAATTGGGATACTATGTGACAGCAGTGTATGCTGGTGAAGAATCCATGCCTACAGTTACCAAGTATATCACAGTTCCTACACCTACAAATCTACAACCTCTTGGATTAGATGCTGCAGCCAGCGGATCTACGGTTGTATTATCATGGGATGCCCCCAATGCTTGTTTGGCTCCGGACGGATACAATGTGTTCAGGGATGGTGTACAAGTGAATACCACTCTGGTAACGGATCTGACTTATACCGAAACCGGACTGAGTGCAGGTCTTTACCAATATTATGTAACAGCCGTCTATTATTTTGGTGAATCAGTGGGATCAACACCAACATATGCACTAGTTGTAGGTATTGATGAGCTGGATGCAACACTGTTACAGATATTCCCGAACCCGGCATCCGAAATGGTAACGATCAACTCAGCAGTTGAAATAGCCAGTATCCAGGTTATGAACAATGCCGGACAGGTTGTTGTAACTAAAAAAGTGAATACCAGGAGTTATCAGCTCAATGTTTCAAAACTTGAGCGCGGTGTTTATTACATCAAACTCAACACGAAAGAAGGCACAGCCCTTAGAAAAATTGCAGTTGAGTAGACAGAATGAAATTGTAATTTATACAATTATTCGAAATTAGTCAGAGGCCGGTTTAAACCGGCCTCTGCTTTTTAATTATGTTCTTAAGGAAAACCAGCCGATAAAACAAATTGAATTTATTGGAAAACCAAAAATATTCCAGTTTAGACTAAATAAAAATTACATGAAAAATTTCAAAAATTAGGCTAATTGTAAAACATTTTGATGATATAAATTTGAAAATAAAATTGACTTGATAAGAATATATTGTATATTTACAACGTAAATTTTATTAATTTTGTTCTTCTGGAAAGAAGTAAGTTGTTAAAATTCCGTAAATTATCAATAAAAAAATAATGGTTTGTTTATTATTGCTTTTCATAGGGTTGTTGTAGCAGAAATCATTTTTAGTCAAAATTTACAAATGATTCCTGAATTCGTTAACTTCAAAAGTATTAGGTTTTATGATCAATTCATTCAATTATTTGTTAGCCTCACGTTAAAAATAATTTATACATACAAACAATTAAATATTCATTAACATTTAAAGTAAAGCTTATGAGAACATTTACAAATCATTTCAAACAAATGCTGCTTATCCTGATGGTGTTGTCGATTCAGGGTTTAATGGCACAAAAAAATGTTTCTGCTGACAGAGCTCCTCAAAAGGCTGTGCAGAAGCCCGCTGGCATGGAAAATGAAGCGCCTGAGGCATTCCAATCAATTCCTCTACATTCATTTTCCAAAGCACCGGAACTATTAAAATTATCTTCATTTACAACATTTAGCAAGGAACAACTGGTTACCCTTGAAAAACAGGGAATTAGTTCAGACCTGTTGAAAGATAAAGATTACTTAACAAAAGCCCTGCAGATTTTGGGATATTCAAATGGGATTCAGCAAAAAGTGACATTCCCTATGCCGGATGGGACCAAAGATGTTGTTGCTCCATATACTCAGGCATTTGAAACCTGGCCGCCGGATCAGTGGGATTTGACCGGTGGTACTTATAGCTGGCAGCAATATACCGCAACAGGCTTATCCTGTGCCTATGCAAATTTTTGGGGACAGACTTCAGGCAATACCGATGTGATGACATCACCAACAATCGATGTTTCCGGCCTTACATCTGCAGTTCTGCAGTTTGACTGGTCCCATCTTTATAACACATCTTATCCGACTGATGCACTCACAGTTTCGGTAAGCGGAGACAATGGTTCAACATGGACGGATGTATGGACAAAATCAGGTGTTGATTTTGATTCAAATGACGGTGCGGGAAATACCACTCCGGGAACATTTGTAAGTACGGATCTGATTGACATATCTTCCTTTGGGGACAATATTAAGATTAAATTTTATGGCTATTCAGGATACGGTCCCGATTGCTATGTAGATAATGTCGTTGTGGCTGATGCCCCGCCGTGTCCGCAGCCTGTTGATCTTGGAACATCAGGTATTACGACCAACGGCGCCAATTTAATTTGGACAAGCTATTCCGGACTTTCGGATATTGAAATTGTTCTTGCCGGAGCTCCCCCGACCGGTATTCCTACATATGCTGGAGTAACAAGTCCTTACGAAGTTACGGGTTTAACCGCTTCTACGGCATATTCTTTCTATGTAAGGGATGTATGCGGTGGCGGAGATTACAGTTGGTGGTCAGGTCCATATAGCTTTGCTACTTCCTGTGATGTATTTCCAGCACCTTTCTTAGAGGAGTTCACGAACTGGCCTCCCTTATGCTGGGATTTAACAGGTGGAACCTATAGCTGGGTTCAATATACTACCGGAGTTCAATGTGCAATGGCAAATTTCTGGGGTCAGACTTCGGGGAACACGGATATTATGACGACCCCTCTAATCGATATATCTGGTGCCAATTATGGACTTGAATTTGACTGGTCACATTTGTACAGTACTACTTATCCAACTGATGCTATGGAAGTTTTGGTTTCGGATGATTACGGTGTTAACTGGACCTCAGTTTGGTATAAAGCGGGTCCGGATTTCGAATCCAACGACGGAGCTGGCACAACTACTCCAGGATCATTTGTTTCATCCGATGTTATTGGACTGGCTCAATTCAACAGCCCGATAATGATCAGATTTTATGGTTATTCAGGTTATGGGCCGGATGTTTTTATCGATAATGTAAATGTTTTTGAAGTTGCATACGGAAATCTTGCCGGTACTGTAACGAAGCTCTCCGATAATACTCCTGTGGAGGGTGCGGTAATCAGCCTTGGACCTTTATTAACTGCAACAACAGGTATCGATGGAACCTATACTATTTCAGGCGTTTTGGTTGGTGATTATACTGCAACATGTTCTGCAACCGGATATAATCCTGCAAATGCTGCCGTAACCATTGTGGAGGATCAAACCACATCACAGGATTTCGCCATAACCGCCCCAACAATGGAAATAGATCCCCTTTCTATCACAGTAGTCCTCGATCCTGCCGAAACAACTACTGAGACTATTACTATTTCGAATAATGGTAATGGGCCTCTTGGCTGGAATGGACAATTGCAACCAATCGACGGAAAAAATTCAGGAGGCAACTCATTAAAAGGATCACAGGCATTAGCACTGGATTTGTTTAATGCGGAGTTAGTTTCTTTCGATGTTGATATTCCAGGGACCTTTACTAATGTTGGTCCGATGAGTTTATCCTTATTTGCAGGTGATTTCGACAATGTTAATACGGATTTTTTCTATGCACTTGACTATGACAGCAATGGCTTATACACAATCGATGTTGCAACTGGAACTGCAACATACATTGGTCCTTTAACTGGAATTATTGCTGGACAGAGCATTGCCGGTATGGCATGTGATAAAGCGACTGGCGTAATGTATGTTTCGACTACCGACATTACTAATTCCGATATTTATACAATAGACCTGACTTCCGGTGCACTCACGCATATCGGAACTACCGGAATTCCGGGGTTGATTGAGATCGCAATCGATGGTATGGGAACCATGTACGGGTGGGACATCGTAAATGATCAATCATTTACAATAGACAAATCCACAGGTGCTTCCACGTTACTCGGTTCACTTGGTTATGATCTGAATTATGCACAAGGTGGAAACTGGGATCCGGTTTCAGATAATATTTATGTTGCTGCATATTCGACAATGGGTCAATTGATGACTCTTGATAAAACAACGGGTGCCCTAGTATATATTGGTGATTTACAAGGCGGAGCTGAAGTTGATGCACTTGCATTTCCGGGATCGGCGAACAACTGGATCTCGATTGATCCGCATTCCGGTACAATTGACCCTGCCAATTCCGACCAGATGACAGTTAGTTTTGATGCAGGAGATATTATTCCAGGCACGATCAAGCATGCCAATATTAATTTCAGTTCCAATCCGGCAGTGGGTACAGTAACTGTTCCGGTTACCATGGTTGTTGGCAGCCTTGCTTTTGGGTACATCACCGGAAACGTGAGTTTTGATGGTATTGATCCTTACAATTTCGGAAATATTTTGGATGTCCTTGTTGAGGCTGGTCCTTATTATACTCATCCGGATATTAATGGTGATTATTCCCTCATGGCCTATCCCGGAACTTATGATCTTACAGCAACGCTATATGGTTATACGCAGCAAATGTCACCTGGAGTGGTGGTTGGTGAAGGTGCTACTATTCCGGGAATGGATTTTGTGATGCCCTGTATTTACGGGCGCATAATGGGAACTGTAATTGATGATCTGTCAGGTGATCCCTTGGAAGGTGCAACAATTGACATCGAAGGTTCGGGTATTACTGCAACAACAGCGAGCGATGGAACATATGTTACTTTTGTTGAAGCCGGAACATACAATGTTACCGCCTTTGACGAAACCCATACACCGGTGACTGAACCCGATGTCGTTATCCCTGTACAGGGTGATGTAACGGTTGATTATTCGCTTCAGCCCAGCCTGGCTATAGTTTACCCGTCGAATGCTGATTACTGGACAGGTACAACCACTCAAACTGAAAAAACTCAGGTAAGTTTGATGAATGTTTTATCCAATGGCGGCGAGCAAGCATGGGCTAAATTTGATATTTCATCAGTTCCGGAAGGTGCTGTTGTTACATCAATTTCCTTGAATTGGTATATAAATACAACAAATTGCCCGTATCAGCATATCAATGCTCTTCCTGTCGATCCCGTAACGGCAGATCCAGCAACATTGTATTCTGCAATTACCGGGGGTGAATTGTATACTGATTATTCAACTTGTCCGGTAGTGGGGTGGAATACTTTAGTTCTGGGTGGAAATGCAAATGCAGATTTATCAGAAGCCATAGCCAATGGCTGGTTTGCGATTAGTTTTCATGAATATGAGACGGCCGGTACATATGCATTCAGTGCGGATGGTTGGAACGAGCCAAATGAACCTTATCTGGTAATAAATTTCTTCATTCCTACATTTGGTGTGCTGAATGGAACAGTAACTGAAACAGCTACCGGAAATCCTGTAGAGGGTGCACAGATCACCGCTGCAGGCCCCTATTACAATTATTATTTCACTACAGGAGCAGATGGAATGTATTCATTCGATCCTTGTGCAACTGGAACTTACACCATTACTTGTAATGCTCCGGGTTATAACATTGAAACTGCAACAGTAGATGTGTTTGAAGGTCAGACGACGACACAGGACTTCTCAATCACCGCCCCACAGTTTATATTGGATCCGATGTCGATATCGATAGAAATAGAGCCTAATGCAATGGATGATGAGTATGTAAGCATCACTAATCCCGGGAACGGGCCGCTTAACTGGGGAGCTCAGGTACAAATCCTGAGTGATAATGCCAATGGAACAGATAAGGCAAAAGGATCGCAGGCCTACGCACTCGATTTGATTAATGCCTCCATTGTATCTATGGATGTAGATGTTCCCGGAACCTTTACAACTATTGGAGCCAATTCATTATCACTATTTGCTGGGGATTTTGACAATGTCAATACCTCGTTTTATTATGCGTTGAATTACGACGATAATGGTTTATATACAATAGATGTAGCAACAGGTGCAGGTACCTATGTCGGACCCCTCACGGGTATCATTGGTGGTCAGAGTATTGCAGGAATGGCTTGTGATAAATCCACAGGGGTCATGTATGTATCAACCACTGACATTACCAGTTCTGATATCTACACAATTGATTTGAATACCGGTGCACTTACTCATATTGGTACCACTGGTATTCCAGGTTTAATTGAGATAGCCATTGATGGTACAGGTACTATGTATGGCTGGGATATAGTGAATGATCAGTCCTTTATAATCGATAAATCGACCGGTGCCTCTACGTTATTAGGACCTCTTGGTGTAGATTTGAACTATGCACAGGGTGGCAACTGGGATCCTGTTTCTGACATCATCTATGTTGCAGCCTATTCCTCATCAGGTCAGCTTATGACATTAGACAAAACCACTGGAGCCTTAACAATGGTAGGGGCATTTTCAGGTGGATCCGAAGTAGATGCGTTTGCATTTCCCGGAGGATTCAGTACATGGATAAGCATCGATCCGCATAGCGGGACAATCGAAGGCGGTAATAATGATCAAATGAATGTTCATTTTGATGCAACGGATATGATACCTGGCGTTTATCAAGCGGAAATTCATTTTACAACGACTCCGAATGTGGGATCACCGGTGATTGACGTTACAATGACCGTAGCCGGTCTGATACCCGCAACTAATGTGAACCTCAGCTACACATGCACGGATGTCAACATTACCTGGGATATGCCTGCAGGAGGAACACCCGACAGCTGGAATGTGTACAAAGACGGGGCGTTACTTGCTAATGTTACTGCAATGTCATGTCCGGATCCGATGGTAGATCCAGGGGTAGAAATCGGTTATTATGTGAAGGCTGTATATGCCGGAGAAGAATCACAGCCAACAGTAACCAAGTATATTACAGTTCCTACCCCTGCCAATTTACAACCGTTAGGTTTAGATGCTGCAGCCAGCGGATCCACAGTTGTATTATCATGGAATGTGCCCAATGCATGTCTGGCACCTGACGGATACAATGTGTTCAGGGATGGTGTACAGGTGAATACTGCACTGGTAACGGATCTGACTTATACCGAAACCGGCCTTGATCCGGGACTTTATGAATACTATGTAACTGCTGTTTATTATTTTGGCGAATCAGTGGGATCGTCACCAACATATGCACTGGTTGTGGGTATTGATGAGCTGGATGCAACACGGTTACAGATATTCCCGAACCCGGCATCCGAAATGGTAACGATCAACTCAGCGGTTGAAATCACCAGTATTCAGGTTATGAACAATGCCGGACAGGTTGTTTTGACCAAAAAAGTGAATACCAGAAATTATCAGCTCAATGTTTCAAAACTTGAGCGCGGTGTTTATTACATCAAACTCGACACGAAAGACGGTAAAGCTTTGAGAAAAATTGCTGTTGAGTAGTCGGGCAACAGGTTATAGTTTACGAGCAATCGTTTAATAACTAGATTGAAGAGGCCGTTCTTAGCAGAACGGCCTCCTTTTTTTTCGACATCTGCTTCGTAAAGAACTGTTATTCAGAAAATCAATAACTATTGAAGTTGACTGAATAAAATTGTAAATTTACACCCACAATTAAAATTTCAGCCGTATGAAAATTTTCCACTTTATTGTTTCAATTGTGCTGATGTATGGTTTGGGAATACAGGACACCGATGCTCAATCGGGTCGCCTGCCTGTAAATACTGATCAAAATAACCCATACGGGATAACAATCAATTTCAATACACCACAATCATTTAATTCCAAATCCGCTCCGCTTGATTTATGTGTACCTCAATACTCGACTGGATGTGCAGAAGGTGACGGATTTACTTCCTTTGCAGTTCAGGAAATTCAAAATTACGGATCAGGTTGTGCTAACCTGAATGGAAATGGCTGGAGCCAATACTTTAGTATGGGGCCTGCCATTTTGCTTCCGGGTGAAACCTATGATTTTTTAATGCAAACCGGTTATGGAAATCAGCATGCAGCTATCTGGCTAGACTTTAATGATGATTTGGCATTGACATCTGATGAAAAAATTTTATCCGATTTTGTCATGGAAAGTGCAGGTCAGCTTTATACAGTTGCTATCACCATTCCATCGAATGCTATACCGGGACAACATATTATGAGAGCCCGAACAAACTATGGAGCTGTATGCAATGATCCGTGTACAAATTATACCTATGGTGAAGCAGAGGATTATTATGTAATAATTGGTGTTCCTGCTTTTGGATCGCTGGACGGAATGGTTACTGCGTTCACCGGAGGTGCACCAGTTTCCGGTGTTACTATAAGTGCCACCGGAACGATAAATTATTCAACAACTACCGGATCTGACGGAACCTACTCCTTTGATAATGTTCTCATTGGAGAGTATACGGTTCATTGCACCAAGAATGGCTATAATCCGGCAATGCAACCGGTCACGATTGAAGAAAATGTCCTTGCCACGGTGAATTTCCAGATAACGCATCCTGTGATTTCTGTTTCACCTTTAGCAGTTACAAAAACACTTGCTCCCGATTCAACAGGAGAAGAAACAGTGACAATCCAGAATACAGGAGACGGGCCACTGGACTGGTCGTCCACACTGGTGATTTTGTCGGATAATAGCAAAGAATTTATGGATCTTCAGTTTCAATACCCGCTGGCCGGCTATAATGAAGTAGGAGTTGAAACAAACGGATTGTTTATTTATACTACTGTTTGGAATGGACCTGGGATTTTAAAATATGATATGGATGGTAATTATATTGGTACGTTCACGATTCCCGGAGTATCATTTTTAAAAGACCTTGCCTTTGATGGTACCTTTTTTTATGGCGGTGCTGCTTCAACCATCGTATATCAAATGGATTTTGATTCCCAAACCCTTGTTGGAACAATTACGGCTCCGACCATTGTTAGGGCAATAGCTTATGACGCTGATGATGATGCATTTTATGCAAATAACTGGGGAAGCGATATTGTTAAATTCGATAAGTCCGGGAATCTGTTGGGCAGTTTTGCAGCAGGGCCATTCGGTGATAATTATTACGGATTCGCATACGACAACGAATCGTTTGGCGGTCCGTACCTGTGGGGATACGCCCAGGTTGGAGCAACACAAAATCAGATTATTCAGATTCAGCTTCCGGATGGTAATGAAACAGGTTATTCGCTGGATGTGGCTACAAAGCTCAACGGAACAATTACAGGGATAGCCGGAGGTCTCTTTACGCATCCAAATATCGTAACAGGAAAATGGACGCTTGGTGGCATTGTACAGGGGCAGTGCATTTGGGGTCTTGAGCTCACTGATGCAGCCAATTGGATTGGGATAAATCCGCTAAGCGGAACAGTTCCACCCGGTTCATCCGATGAAATGACTGTTTATTTTGATGCTACTGATTTGCTGCCCGGAATTTACGAAGCTGAGATTCATTTTGCCTCTGATCCTGCTGTGGGTTCTCCGGTTGTCGATATTACACTTACCGTTTCCGGTGAAGCGCCTGATCCTCCTTACGATTTTACCGGAAGCCTGGATTGTGAGACATTTGATCTCTGCTGGACAGTAAATCAGGCTGACAGTTGCAGTGTGTATGCCAATGGATCATGGGTAGCTAACACTACTGAATATTGTTACACTTTTGCTGGTCCCGGATGGTATGGGTGTTATGTTACTGCCTGGCTGAATGGGATTGAATCAATGCCATCCGCAGTTTTCGAATTTGAAATACTATGGCCCTCTGGTCTTGAACCAATTAACTTTACGATAACAGATATAGTGGATCATATTGTATCTGTTTCGTGGAATGTCCCGATCGGTTGTGCAATACCCGATAGTTATAATGTTTACAGAAACGGAAACAAAATTAACGAACTGCCGCTTACGGAGTTGAACTATTCGGATACTGTTGATTTTGGAGGAACATATACCTATTATGCGACAACTGTCTATTATTTTGGGGAATCCGGGGCATCCAACAGTCAAACAGTGGTTATCACATCTGCTTTCAACCAGCAGACTGGTGAATTGTTCATTTTCCCAAACCCGGCAAAACGTTTAATAACAATCAAATCGGATCTGCCGATTCTGTCATTAATAATGTTGAACAACCTTAGCCGAATTGTGTTGGAAAATAATCCGGTTGCAACTGAATTGCAACTCAATGTTTCAGGACTTGAACCAGGAATTTATTTTTTAAATCTGCAAACCCGTGAAAATACTATGATTAGAAAAGTAATTATTGAATAAAAATCAGCCTTCCCAGCCCCCTTTAGTAAAAAGTAAGCATTGCGGTTTTTTTCTATTTTTGCACCTGCCTCAAAATAAGTTAAAGAAATGATTTCAGTTAGCAACCTGTCGATCCATTTTACCGGTACTGACCTGTTCAGTAATGCATCGTTTATGATCAACGACAGGGACAGGATCGGGCTGGTTGGCAAAAATGGTTCAGGGAAGACAACACTGCTCAATATCATTGTCGGCACCATATCGCCTCAGCAGGGTGATGTAGTTGTTCCCTCAGATTCAAGTATTGGTTTTCTGCAGCAGGAGATGGAAACAAACAGCCGTAAATCCATTTTTGAGGAGGCCCTTACGGCATTTTCTGAAATGTTGAAATTAGAAAAAAAAATACAAAAGCTTACACAGGAAATTTCCGACAGAACAGATTTTCATTCAAAAGAATACCATAAGCTGATCCACCAGTTAACAGATGCCAATGAGCGCTATCATATAATCGGAGGGCAAACAATTGAAGGTGAAACGGAAAAGGTGCTTATCGGACTTGGATTTAAACGAACTGATTTCCAGCGACCGGTTGCCGAATTCAGCAGCGGCTGGCAGATGCGGGTGGAATTAGCCAAAATCCTGCTTCAAAAACCGGATGTCATTCTTTTGGATGAGCCTACCAATCACCTCGATATTGAATCCATTCAATGGCTGGAAGAATTTCTGATCAATTATTTCGGAGCCGTGGTGCTTGTTTCACACGACAGGGCTTTCCTTGATAATGTTACCCAGCGAACCGTTGAAATCTCACTGGGAAAGATTTACGATTACAAGGCAGGCTATTCCGACTATGTAAAAATGCGCGAAAACAGGCTGGATCAGCAAAAAGCGATGTATGATAACCAGCAAAGGCAGGTGCGCCAGATCGAACGATTTGTGGAACGCTTTCGCTATAAAAGCACAAAAGCCAGGCAAGTTCAATCGCGGATAAAAATGCTGGATAAAATAGAGGAGGTAGAGCTGGAAGAGATCGATAAATCCGCCATTCATTTCCGTTTTCCTCCGGCGCCGCATGCCGGTAAAGTTGCCCTCGAAGGTATCCATTTAACTAAAAACTATGATGATCTGCGGGTGCTGAATGACCTTAACTTTGTTATTCTTAATGGCGACAGAGTTGCTTTTGTGGGAAGAAATGGTGAAGGAAAAACTACCTTATCCCGCATGATAGTAAAAGAACTCGAATACGATGGAACACTGAAATTCGGCCACAATTTGCAAATCGGTTATTATGCGCAAAACCAGGGTGATTACCTGAATGGTGAAAAAACTGTCTTCGAAACCCTTGATGACATTGCTGTTGGCGATATCCGTAAACATATCAAATCCATTCTTGGATCCTTTTTGTTTAGCGGAGAAACCATCGATAAAAAAGTGAAAGTGCTATCAGGAGGAGAAAAATCACGGCTTTCATTGGCGCGTCTATTGCTTACCCCTTCGAATTTGCTGATTCTGGATGAGCCCACCAATCACCTCGATATGCAATCGAAGGATATCCTGAAAAATGCCCTGCTTCAGTTCGATGGAACACTGATTGTTGTTTCACACGACAGGGATTTTCTGCAGGGACTAACCAACAAGGTTTTTGAGTTCAGAGATCAGAAAATAAAAGAACACCTGGGTGATATTTACACCTTTCTGGAGTACCGGAAATTGAAGTCGCTGCAGCAATTGGAAATGGATGCAAGTTCAAATAAAACGGATCGAAATAATCTGTCGGAAAACAAGCAGAATTATGAACGCAAAAAGCTTTTTGAAAAAGAAGTCAGGAAATTAGCCGGTCAAATCAAAAGGTCGGAAGAAAAAATTGAACAACTGGAAGTATCAATTAAATATAAAGATGACCTGCTGAGCAATCCCGAAAAACTTAAACCCGGTACCGATTTCAATCAGTTGTCAATCGAATACGGAAATTTGAACGAAGAACTTGAAGCGGAAATGAAAAACTGGGAAGACCTGCATGTAAAGCTGGACCAGATGAACAAGAGTTGATAAATTTCAATTAATTTTCCCGTTCCATCAGTTTTTCGGTAAATAATTTTAGTTCCGATTTTCTGCTGCTATCCACAGCAATTGTATCAAGAAGTTGGTTTGCCTGAATGTAATAATTGCTTATTTCATCCAGGGTGATCTGCTCAATATTTAAATCTTCATAAATTTTTTTAACCGCCTTAATTTTTTCACCCGGATCATTAAACTCCTGCCTGAAATTGGCGGTAAGCTTTTTATTATCCGAAGGGTCCGCAAGCTCAAATGCTTTGATATATAAATACGTTTTTTTATTGGTAACAATGTCACCGCCTTTCAGTTTCCCGAATTTATCCTCATCACTGAATACGTCGAGCAAATCATCCTTTAGTTGAAAAGCAATTCCAATTTTTGTCCCAAACGAATAAATCTTCTCTGCATCAGTTGCTGAAGCACCTCCAATCACAGCTCCGATTTTCAGGCTTCCGGCTAATAAAACTGCTGTTTTCAGACGGATCATTTCCATGTAATCCGGAATTTCTACATTCGCCTGCGTTTCAAAATTCATGTCATATTGCTGACCTTCGCAGACTTCAATTGCTGTTTTGTTAAAAATGGAAAACACCTCATTTCTGATCTCCTTTGGAGCGTTCATGATGTACTCGTAAGCCAGAGCCATCATGGTATCGCCGGAGAGTATGGCAATATTCGGGTTCCACTTTTTATATACGGTTGGTTTTCCCCGCCGGATGGGTGCCTCATCCATGATATCATCGTGCAATAACGTGAAATTATGAAAAATTTCAACGCCAATGGCAGGTCCAAGTGCTTTTTTATAATCACCTCCAAATAGTTCACAAGCCATCAGGCAAAGAACAGGCCGCAACCGTTTTCCTCCCATTCTTAGTGTGTATTTTATGGGATCCAGCAATTCAGAAGGATGAATATCAAATTCAAGATCGCGAATCTTATTATCGATAATGGATTGGAGTTCCCGGCTTGTAAGCATCAATCGAAAAGTTATTGATTAAGAATCCCGAGCAGATATTGGCCATACCCGCTTTTTAACAAGGGATCGGCCAGTTTCCGGAGTTGATCAGCACTAATAAATTTCATCCGGTAAGCGATTTCCTCAATGCATCCGATTTTCAGTCCCTGCCGTTGCTCGATTACCTCCACAAATTGTGAAGCCTGCAACAATGACTCGAAGGTTCCGGTGTCGAGCCAGGCAGTTCCCCGGTTTAGAATCCCTACCTTCAATTTCTTGTGTTCGAGGTAATATTTATTTACATCGGTAATTTCATATTCGCCGCGTGCACTTGGTTTAAGGTTTTTCGCTATTTCAATCACCGAATTGTCATAAAAATACAATCCGGGAACAGCATAATTGGATTTTGGATTCTTCGGTTTTTCTTCGATGGAAATGGCATTCAGTTCATCGTCAAATTCAACAACTCCGTATCTGTAAGGATCGGAAACGTGATAAGCAAAAACAACTCCGCCATCCGGATCATTGTTTTCAAGCAATAGCTTACCAAAGCCACTTCCATAAAAAATATTATCCCCCAGAACAAGAGCTGCTTTTTCTTTTCCGATAAATTTTTCTCCGATTACAAATGCCTGGGCCAAACCATTGGGAACCTCCTGTTTTGCATAACTGAACGAGCATCCGAGATTATTCCCGTCGCCAAGAAGCCGCTCAAATCCCGGCAGGTCGAAAGGTGTGGAAATGATCAAAATATCCCTTATCCCGGCCATCATCAGCACAGAAAGCGGATAATAGATCATCGGTTTATCGTATATCGGCATCAGTTGTTTGCTGATACCCAGAGTTATCGGATGAAGTCGTGTACCGGCCCCCCCTGCAAGTATAATTCCCTTCATGGTTTATATGTATTAATAGTTATAAGCTTATCTCTTAATAAATAAGGAAAAAAATGAATAATCCCTGCAAAAATAAAAATAATCCGCATTCTTAAGTTTTAAATCAGGCTGAACCACTTGTGTCGAACGGCTCGATTTCGAGATCATCAACTTCAACATCTTCTTCAACTTCAAGAAGGTCTAAAAGAGGTTCTTCAAAGGTTTTGGTTGTGATCCATTTATCGAGAGTGAGGATAAGCGAAGGTAAAACAAACAGGTTTGATAGCAAAGCTGCCAGCAGTGTAAATGCGATCAGGTAACCCAGCGATTGTGTTCCGCCAAATGAAGACAATACAAATATGAAAAATCCGAAAAACAAAACAACGGATGAATAGATCATGCTATAGCCGGTTTCACTAATGGCATCAATCACGGATTCTTTTATCGCCCATTTATGTTGTTTTAGCTGAAGCCGGTAGCGCGAAAGGAACTGAATGGTGTTATCTACCGATATCCCCAAAGCAATGCTGAATATCAGCACAGTTGAAGGTTTGATCGGGATTCCGAAGTAACCCATCATGGCCGCTGTCATGATAAGCGGAATGATGTTGGGAATGAGGGATACGATGATCATCCGGAGTGATGTAAAAAGCAAAGCCATCAGGAATGCTATGATAAGAACTGCAAGGATCAAGCTTTTTAACAAATCTTTATCGAGATAATTCGTTCCTTTTAAAAAAACAACACTGGTTCCGGTAAAGCGGACATCAAATTTTTCTTTCGGGAAAATGGAATCGATTTCGGGTCGTAGCTTTTCTTCTATTCGCTGAATATGGTTTGTCCCGATATTGGCCATTCGTGCGCTTATCCTGGTATATCGCCCCGTTGAATCGACAATGGAATTTAGTAAATTCCGTTCCCCCTTTTTTGCCTTGGGGACATAGGCCAGAATGAAGTTTTTTTCATTGTTATTTGGCAGACTGTACATCGATTCTTTACCGTTGTAAAACGCCTGTTTTGCGAACTTCAGCACCTCAGCAATGGAAAGGGGTTTTGAAAGCTCAGGGATTTTTTCCATATCCTTTTGCAGCGCATTAATACCTTCAATGGTCGACATTTTCAGTACTCCATTGATTTTTTTCGTGTCGATGATGATTTCAAACGGCATTACGCCCTTAAAATTCTTTTCAAGAAATAAAAGGTCTTTATATAAAGGATCCTTTTGCGGAATATCATCAACGATACGGCCTGTTGTTTTTAATTGGATAATCCCGAATGCGGAGATTAGTAACAGCACTGCAGCAGTAATATAGACCACGTTGCGCCGCTTTAGAAAAACAAATTTTATTTTTTCAATAACCGTGCTGACAAAACTTTCATCAAGGTGCTGAATATGCCTTTTCTTCGGCGGTGGAAGGTAGCTGAAAAAAGTCGGGATAAGTATCAGACAGAGTAAATAAGCAACCATTATATTAATGGACGCTATTACCCCAAACTGAACAAGGAATTTATTACCTGTGCTGATAAATGTGCCGAAACCGACGGCTGTTGAGGCATTGGTTATCAGGTTTGCACTTCCGATCCGCTGGACTGCACGTGCTAAAGATTTAACCTTATTGCCATGACTTTTAAATTCATAATGATATTTATTCAATAAAAAGATGCAGTTCTCAACCACAATTACGATCAGTAAGGGTGGAAAAATACTGGTCAGCATGGTGATCTTGTAGCCCAGTAATGTCATCGAACCCAATACCCAGATCACGCTGATCATAACAATGATCATCGGGAAAAACACTGCTTTAAATGACCGGAAAAAAATAAGCAGGATGATAGCCGTGATCAGTATTGCCAATCCAACAAAAAGCAGCAATTCCTTTTCCAGCTTTTTGGCTGTTACTACCCGAATATATGGCAAGCCGGAATAATGGATCTGAATATGGTGCTTAATACCGTACTTTTCAGCCATATCCTTTATCTCATTTACCAACCAAACACGGTCCTTTGTATTTAGCTTTGATTCTTCAAGTGTGATGGCCATCAGGTGGGCACCGGTCTCTTTATTAAACAAAAGTCCGTTATAAAATTCCAGGGAATATATTATATTTTTCAGGCTGTCTACCTCATGCTGAGAAACCGCTTTATGATCACTGATTAGTTTAAAGTCAAATTTCTTTGTAGAATCGTTTTTTACAAGCTGATAGAGTCGCGTTACGGAAACGACCTCCTGAACTCCATTCACATTCTTTATTTCATTCGTAAGATCAAACCAATCGTTATATTTATTAAGTTGAAAAAAATTAGTATCCTGAATGGCAATAAAGAAAACACCGTCCTCCCGCCCAAATCGTTTACTAAATTGATCGTAAATAATACTGGTTGAGTCGGAAGCAGGTAACAGGCTTCCCGATTCATAGGAAAGCTGTACATGAAATGCTTCATAAGCCATGAATAAAGTGAGAATGGCTATTGTGACCAGATTAGCCAGCCGGTTTCGCAAAATATGTCTGACGATATAAGTCCACATCAGGTGGTTACTATAAAGAGTAAAGGGTTTTTACTATTGTTAACGTTCTTTTCCATATCCGGTATTATCCGGTTGCTAAATTAATAAAGAGGCTGAATTTCAGGAATAAAAAATCAAAATTATTATTTTTTTAATACCAGTTAAGGATTTTCAGAAAATCAAATTGTTCCGGATCGTCAACAAATTGTTTAGCCTCTTCGTAATCACCTTCACGGATATAATGAAGATTGTTCATGAAAATCATTTCCGATTGTTCGCATTTTACATCAACAAGGCGTGGTCTCACCTTTCCGTTTTCATCCTCGACATCTTTAAGATAAAGAGGCGAAATATCTCCTTTTGGATCGGAAGTTACCATGCAGCCCGTGAGACCTTTATCAAAAAGTTTTTTTACCCCGATCCCCAACAGCGAGCAATACAATAAATCAAATGCTGTGGGAACCACACAACGCAATTCATAACCCAGTTCCACCGGCCGGCTTTTTACATTGATATTCAGTTTTTTTAATTTCTGTTGCAAAAGCAGATTAAAAATATGCGCTTTGCTTACATTACCCAGTTCGGGATGACCGTGATCGTCGTAGGTAAAATTGATCTCAGTAGCTTTTATTTCGGTATCGGTCATAAAATGAAAAACCCCCTCGCTGATGATAACGGCACCATAATTAATCCCCAGAATTTTTCTTTTGATAATGCTGGAGATCATCAGATTAACTATACGTTCAAAAGAGATGCGGGTCTGATCAAACATTTCAGGGATGATGATCATTGGGTAATGACAGGCAGCTCCAATTCCGAAAGCCAGATGTCCCGCTTCCCTTCCCATTGCTGAAACAACAAACCAATTGCCGCTGGTTCGTGCATCCTCATAAACTGTAGAAGCAATTTTCACTCCTGTTTCCTTGGCTGACTGATAGCCGAATGTTGGCGACCCTTCAGGGAGTGGTAAATCATTATCGATTGTTTTCGGGACATGAATATTCTGAATGCTGAAATTATTATCTGCTAAAAATTTAGTAATTCTGTTTGCGGTAGAGGCTGTGTCATCCCCACCAATAGTCACCAACAATTTAACGTTGTTAGTAATGAAAAAGTCGGTTTTAAATTCATCGTCTTTTGGCTTATGACGGCTCATATGCAGCAGCGATCCTCCCTGGTTCATAATTTTATCGCATGTGATAAAATCAAGTTCAATAACAGAAGGTTTAAAGGAAAATAGTCCTTTATAACCTTCGTGGATTCCGATAACCCTGTATCCGTCTTTCAGAAACACCTTAGCAACAGAAGCAACCACCGTATTGATTCCCGGAGCTGGACCTCCTCCGGCTAAGATGGCTATTGATTTTTTCATGCAAATCTAAATTTAAAAACAGGCACAAAGATATAAAACACGTAGAGACTGTTTAAAATTCAATAAAAAATTTGACAGTATCAATTTTGCCACTATATCATTAAGACGCAAAGAAATCACAAAGAGTTTAAAATGATTAGATCCCTTGGTGAAACTTTGTGTTTTCGTGTCTTTGGGGCATTAAAAAACAATATTTTTATCATTTTTTAAACAGTCTCTTATATATTAATTGTTTTTTTTTAGTAATATATTTTAAATTTGCACTTTCCATAACAGGTCGTCATCAATTGCATCATCATTTATAAATAAGTTAATTCAAACTGTACAGGATCATGAAACATTCTTACTTTTTAATTGCATTGGTAATAAGCTGGCTTTATTTCAATGTGTTCTTTTGCTCAAAATGACCAGACTTTTTCAGTTCAAACCGCTCAATTTTTCGATATTTCCAAACCTCTGACTGACATGACACCTCAGTCGACAGATGTTTACGAGGAATGGGAAGATGGTATTGTGAAAAACGGATTTCGATATGTAACAGGTAATGGGCCGAAGTCACCTGTCAATGACCCCTCCTGGCAGAAAAAGCAAGGCAACATCTCGTCCAAAGCACCATTGGTCAATTTTGAAGGTTCGAATAATGGTAACAACACTGGTGGAGTAGCTCCTCCGGATACGCAGGGAGATGTTGGCCTTAACTATTATGTTCAAATGGTGAATGGTGTGACACAGATATTTGACAAATCCGGAACAACCGTATACGGTCCTACCAATAATTCTGCGTTCTGGAACGGATTTAACGGTTCATGGACAGGAACAAATGATGGCGACCCAATCGTACTCTATGATCAGGCCGCAGGAAGATGGCTGGTATCACAATTTGCCGTTAATACAGGTGACGGAACGCAATGGGAACTGATCGCCATTTCAACTACCTCCAATCCGACAGGTTCATATTACCGCTATGCATACCAGTTTACCGATATGCCCGATTATCCTAAATTAGGTGTCTGGCCCGACGGCTATTACATGGCTGCCAATCGTTTTACTACAAGTTCGGGCGCTTTTAACGGGACATATGCTGCTGTTTTTGACAGAAGCCAGATGCTGATCGGTAATGCTGGTGCAACGATGCAGTTATTTCAAAATAGTTCTTCAACCGAACCCTATTCCATGTTGCCATCTGATTGTGATGGAACCTTTCCGGCAACCGGAACCCCCAATTATTTCTGTTATGATACGGATAATATACGCGGATTGGACTGCCGACAGAATAAAGGTATGGGCTTTTCATACCGACTGGACAACACCTGCGAATTCTACCTTCACACAACTTTCATCGCTGACCCCCACGAGTTTCAACTCAAGCTTCTCATCGGGCGATGCCATCGACCAGCCAGGAACTTCAGCGAACCTGGCCACCCTTGCCGACAGGATGATGTTCCGTGCACAGTACCGTAAATTCAGCAGTTATGAAGCCATTGTCCTCAGCCGGACGGTAAACCTCGGAAGCAATCATGCTGGTGTCCGCTGGTATGAACTGCGCAAAACCGGTTCCACCTGGACCATTTATCAGCAGGGAACGTACGCACCTGATGCCGACAGCCGCTGGATGAGCAGTGCAGCCATGAATGCCGATGGAGACATTGCACTCGGATATTCTGTTTCAGGAGCATCTACCTACCCATCCATTCGATACACAGGCCGGCTGGCAGGAGACGCATTGGGTACAATGACTATTACCGAAGGCACCATTTTCACTGGCTCAACCTACCAGTACCTAGGTGCAGGTTATAGTAATCGCTGGGGTGATTATAGCATGATGAGTGTCGATCCGGCCGATGACCATTCATTCTGGTATACGCAGGAATATACCAGCGGTGGATGGAACTGGCGAACACGCATTGCAGAATTCCAGTTCACTTCGCCTGCTTCTCCGCCCATTTCTGATTTTACCGCCGATAATACGCTTCCGGCAAATGCTTCCACAACGGTCAATTTCACCAACCTTTCGACAAACAGCCCAACCTATAATCTCTGGACATTCAATCCGTCAACGGTGACCTATATGGGTGGTACGAATGCAAACTCTGAAAATCCTTCCGTTCGTTTCAACAACTATGGTGCTTATACTGTAACGCTTTACGTGCAAAATGCCTATGGAAACAATACGCAAATAAAAACAGCCTATATTCACATGGGACAGCCCGGTTTATGGACTGGCACGGCATCTCCAGGCTGGAGTACAACCACCAACTGGCAGAATGAACTTGTTCCCGATGCGGCTACTGCGGTTACGGTTGATCCCACGGCTTCAAACTGGCCGGTGAAGACAGGCAACCTAACAGTGGGAACCGACTGCTATAATCTTGTACTAACGGGGGGAACAGAACTTACAGTTACGGGTGATCTTACTATTAACACAGGCAAAATACTTAATACTTCCGGCGTAACCACGTTAAAAGTCGGGGGAAATTGGACTAACAACGGTACTTTTAACGCAGGGACAGGAACAGTTGAGTTTAATGGAACTTCTGCAAGTATGATTATAATTACCGGATCGTCAACAGGAGGTGGGAAAGCTGATAATTCTGGAGGAGGAGGTTATTATGGGACAGCAACCTATAACATTTTCAATTGTACTACTGCGTTTACTTTAATTTCAGCAAAGGTATATGCATCCGTATCGGGTGATCGGACATTTTATTGGGCTAATTCATCCGGTACTGTGCAACAGCAAACAACTATTAATGTTCCAGCCGGAGAAAGCCGGGTAACACTTAATTTTAATATATCTCCGGGATCAAATCATCGGTTAGGGGTGTCCAGTTCCAGTCCAAACTTGTATAGAAATAATTCAGGCGTTTCGTATCCTTATCCAATCGGAAGTTTTGGTTCAGTGGTAAACTCGGCTGCCGGAACACCCTATTATTATTTCTGTTATGATTTGGAGTATTCATCAGGTTCCACTGCAGAAACTTATTATAACCTGGTATTATCAAAGACGATAAATCCTGTGTCAACAAATAGTGATGTCTCAGTTAACAATAATTTCACTATTAAACCCAGTGCTTATTTTACCAATGCTACAGGAAATACCATTAATGTAGCTGGTAATATGCTGCTTGAAGCAGATGCATCAGGCATGGCATCCTATATCGATAACGGAACCACCAATGTATCCGGATCAACTATGGTGCAGGAATACCTGACCTCCGAACGCTGGCACCTTGTTTCTCCTCCGGTTGCAGGCGCTACCATCAATACCTACCTTGATATTTATTTGAAATATTATAATGAACCATCCGCAACCTGGACTTATCTGGTGAATCCTACAACCTTACCGATGAATCTTGCACAGGGTTATTCGGCATGGGCCGCGGATGACATGACAGGCACAACTACTGCTACTTATACAGGAACACTGAATAATAGCAATTATTCAATTGGTTCCCTATCTTATACTGCCTCTGCGGCGCCATCTGATGGATTCAACCTCATAGGAAATCCATTTCCCTGCGCCATTGACTGGAGCATGGGCTGGCCTATGAACAATTTGAGCGGATGGATGGAGATTTATGATAATGGCGTTTATCGTGGATACCATGTTGACGGTAGTTCTTATAACGGAGGAACTCAACTGATTCCTTCCAATCAAGGATTTTGGGTCCGGGCCATAAATACTTCTGCCTCGATTACTATTCCTTCCTCTGCAAGAGTACATAGCGGGCAGGCTTTTTATAAAGATACGCCCGAAATTTCTTATCCCGAAATCAGGTTAAATGCCACGATGAACGGTAATATCGATGAAGCAGTAATTGCATTTATGCCTGATGGTTCTGAAGGGTTCAACGGATATTATGATCTTGAAAAATTTTACAATGCCCCCGAATTCCCTCAATTTTATTCCATCTTGGACAGCAGACAGTATGCATTTAAAGCCTTACCTGCTGACTATGAGAACAGGTTGATTCCATTGGGTTTTGAGATGGTACAGGCAGGTACTTTCCAGTTGCAGGCTTCCGAAATCAAAAACTTTGATCCTGACATCAATGTTTACCTTGAGGATCTGCTCACCGGTCAAGTAACAGAGCTAAAAGAGGGGCAACAAATTACATTTACGAGCAGCCCGCTTGATGACCCGCATCGCTTTAACTTGCATTTTATGAAATCTTATTATGGAGTTAATGAAGAATCTTTGAGCAGCACCAGTATATATTCAATCAACGACATCGTGTATATTCAGATGCCTTTTGCAGCAAGCGGGGAAGTTGTCATATACGACCTAACAGGTCATGAAATGATCAGACAAGCAATGCGTGGAACGGCTCTGGTTAAGATCAAAGTTGATTTTAAAACCGGTTATTACCTTGTAAAAGTGCAGACGGGAGACCAGTTTATAACTGGAAAAGTATTTCTTCATCCTTAGAAATTAGTATACAACGAACAGGACCCCTTCAATTTTGGAGGGGTTTTTTAATTTAAAAATTTGCGTTATATAATAAATCTCAACTTGATTGCTCAAATTAGCGCAAGTTTAAAAGTAGATCCCGAAGATTACTGAGGTTTCGTAAACGCTCAAACCGGCCACCATTTTGATACAGAAAAGGTTTTTGTCAGATAAACTGAAAACAAAGGTTGTTAGAGAAAATCTCTGGAAATTTAATTAAGAATTTTTTTTTAAGAAATAGTTTGCAGTTCAAAAAAATGTATATTTTTACGCCTCAAACCACAGGTCAAAAAATAGTATCTCAAAGAGTATTGATTTTAGAGTGTAACTAAGGTCTTATAGCCATTTATTTGAATTAATAAGAAATTAGTTAAAGATGAAAAATTATTTCCATTTATCTCATCTCTCCGGCTATGCTATTGCTATTTCCAGAAATATAAATCAATTAAACATACTATTTATGAAAACTAGATTTTTACATGAATTAAAACTGCTTTCGCTGGCAGCAATTGCTTTTTTAGCATTAGTGCTCGGCTTGAATTACACAGCTTGTGGACAAACAACGTTAGTCTATGATGATTTTGGGACATCAGCTCAAAATCCAATTTCTCGTCCCGGATGGACTGCAATTACTGGGGGTTCATCAAATTGGGAATTGAGAACGGATGGTACTAGTACCGGTTATACAGGAGCTTCTGGTGGAGCAAACGTCTATACAACCATGTCCAGTAAAAACAAGACAAAAACATTAACATACAGTGCAATATCTACTGTTGGCTATGATGTTGTTACGTTAAGCTTTGGAGCTTTAAGGTCAGGCTCATTGAACTCTTTATATGTTTCATATTCAACGGATGGCACAAATTATACAAGCTGGGCTTCAGTTGATCTGACGACATCCTGGACTTTATATTATGGTGATCTCCCAAGCGGTGCACTGAACCAAAGTAACCTGCGAATTCGGTTTTCAATTATTTCAAATAATAGTACTACAAGATTTTTACGGATTGATGATTTTAAGATATCCGGGACGGTTTGTAATACAATTACTAGCTATCCGTTTGCCGAAAGTTTTGATGTGCGACTGTGTTCCCGCCTACATGCTGGTCACTCATAAATGCCGGTTCAGGAAACAATTGGGTTCAGGCTACTTCAACAACATATGCGGGGGCAGGAGCAATGGCCTATTCATATAATCATATCGAGTGCAGCAAATGCTTGGGCATTTGCACCTGGTTGTGAATTACAGGCAGGATATAAATATACTGTTAATTTTTATCAAAGTGTTGCATCCCTTCAAGTTACCCGGAAAAACTTAAAGTAACGGTTGGATTGGATAATACAGTCGCTGCTCAAATAACAATACTATGGGATAATGACGGTGGTTCGAACCTGACTAATACATCGTACGCGCTTAGAACGGCAGAATTTACATGTACATCTTCAGGAACCTACTATTTTGCATTCAACTGTTATTCGGATGCAGATATGTATAATTTATACGTTGATGAAGTAACAATAACCTCTGCTTTAGCAGGCGCTACTGCAGATTTTAGCGCCTCCTATACCTATGCTGATACGGATCAAACATTAATTTTTACCGATGCATCAGGTGGGGGGGCCATTACTTCATGGTCCTGGGACTTTGGTGAAGGAGCTGTCCCTGCAACTGCCGATTCACAGGGCCCGCATAATGTTTACTATACTACAACAGGTTTCAAAACAGTCAGCCTGACAATCAATGGAAGTAATGCAACAACTAAAACCGATTATATTATCATTGACCATTTAAATACACCCAGACAATTGACAGCTACACCTTCCGGATTAGCCGATGTTGATTTAAGCTGGCTTTCTCCTGAACTGAATGAGGGTTTCGAACCTTATGAGAATTTCGACCTTAGCTTTGGTGGTTATACCCAGATTGATTTAGATGGCAGTCCTACTTATGGTATATCAGGGGTTAGCTTTACCAATAGCTATTATACGGGATCATTTATTATATTTAATCCTTCTCAAACTTTCCCTGCATCAAGCGGAATCTGGGATCCCTATGCAGGTTATAAATATGCAGCCTGTTTCGCAGCTACAACACCACCCAATAATGATTGGCTGATAACGCCCAAAATGACTATAACCTCCGGTGAACAATTAACGTTCTGGGCAAAATCGGTAGTTGACTCGTATGGTTTGGAGCGGTTTAAAATTGGAATTTCTACAACAGGCACACAAACCACCGATTTTACGATCATATCTTCGGGCCCTTATGTGGAAGCTCCGATTGACTGGACAGAATATACTTACGATCTGTCTTCTTATGATGGACAGAAAATATACATTGCAATTAATTGCGTTTCAAATGATGCTTTTTGCTTCATGCTTGACGACATAAAAGTTACTGACGGATCAAAAGGAGCAATCTCAAAACCATTTGTTCATGTCAATGAAAAAACAATAAATAAACCGACCCGTGAAAAACCAACAGGTCCCTCGGTGATTGCACCATCAGGTTCGAATACTCCTAAATCATTTGGGTTCTATAAAGTCTACCGTGATGGTGAAGAAATAGCTAATATTAATGATTTTTCATATACCGACCCGGATGTAATTCCCGGAACCTATGTATATACTGTTACTGAACTTTATGTTGACCCTGATGCAGAATCATTACCTGCAGGCCCCGCAGAGGTTACTCTAATCGGAACGTGGACTGGCGCTATCAATAATGATTGGGAAAATCCGGGTAATTGGGTCACTGTTAAAAAACCATTGCCCACTGCACATATTTCAATTCCGGAAACCGGTGTTGTAAATTTTCCGGTAGTGACTGCTGCTGGTACTACATGTAAAAACCTTACAATTTACAGTAATGCTAAACTGACAATAAACCCGACTGCAACGATGACCATTGCAGGGACTCTTACCAATGATGCCGGCGAATCAGGCCTCATCATCAAATCCGATGCATCCGGCACAGGATCACTAATCAGTTCAACAACTGGTGTGGATGCAAAAGTTGAACAGTATTTAACAAAGATGAAATGGCATTTTATCGGTATGCCGGTTGAAAACGGCGTTGCCGGTGTATTTCATTTGCCATCAGGCCATTCGGATATTTATTTACGTACGCATATTGAATCTACAAATAGCTGGTCACCTTATATCGAACCGGTAACCTATACGCTGATCCAGGGACGCGGATATGAGACGTGGGTCGGTAACACAGGATTTAACCAGGATGAAACCATCGTGTTTCCGGGAAAATTGGGTGCTGGAAATTATACAACAGGTACAGGCAGTTTTTATCCGCTGGAATATACTTCCGGTCACGGATTGAATCTGATTTGTAATCCTTATCCTTCTGCATTGCAATCGAATATTAATTCCTGGTCAAAAAGTAATATCGCCAATTCGGTGTGGACCTGGTCGGATGTGTATGGAAATTATGTTTATTGGAATGGGAGCAACGGTACGAATGGAAATGGATACGGAACCATGACAGGAGGAATTATTCCGGCAATGCAAGGCTTTTTTGTAGAAGCTACGGGAACTAACCCCTCACTTACCATTCCTCAAAGCGACAGGGTCCACAGTAGTCAGAGCTATTACAAGGAATCAGAGATTCCATTGAATACCCTTCGTTTTGATGTTGATGGAAACGGATACCACGATGCCCTATTCATACGATCAGATGCAAATGCGACGGAAGATTACAATCCTGAAATGGATGCACAAAAATTGTTTGGATTAGATTATGCTCCACAGCTATACACCTTAAAACCCGAAAACAAACTTTCCATCAATGCCATTCCGGATATGAATAGTGAGCGGATCGTGGAAATGGGTTTTGAATGTTCCGTGCCCGGTCAGTTTGTATTGGAAGTCAGTGGTCTTGATGGACTTGATGAGAATGCGGAAGTCTATCTCGAAGATTTGAAGGAAGGGATCATTCACAACCTGAAAGAGAACCCTGTCTATTCTTTTACACATGGATTGAACGCCGATCCGAACCGTTTCCTGATCCATTTCGGAAATCCCAATGCAATAGCAGAAAACATCCCTGGTATGATAAAAATCTATACTTATAATGAAGAAGTATACATACAGAACCCGGAACACCGGCAGGGAGAAGTCTTTATTTATGACCTGATGGGAAGGATGATAGCACAGAAAGAACTGAAGGGAGAGGGAAAAATACAGATGAATATTAATTCAGGTACCGGATTTTATCTGGTAACTGTTCAGACCGGAGATGAACTGACAACCGAAAAGGTATTTATAAAATAGAAATAACTGTCAGAAATAAAAACCTCCGGAATTTATTTCGGAGGTTTTTTATTTTTAAAATAGCTCCTTTAAAATATCCAATAAATTATTTCAGGAGAGTGGTAATTAATTTTTACACGAAAAGATGATTAATATAATATTTCCCCATCGGCGATAAGGAAGATAAAATGAACAAATGTTTAAGTTAATTGTTCTGTTCAGTTGTTAACTAACTATTCGTCAAAATAAACCAAAAAGAAAAATTTTTTCCCAGCCGTGGAAAACCAAAAAATTCAAAAAAGTATGTAAATGCCTAATAATAAATTTAAAAATAATGTTGGTTAAACACGGAATACAATTTGAAATGATTAACAGGATTACGAATAATTGCATTAAAAATAACAGGAAAAGGTGTTCAGAATTTTGTAGTTTCGGATTTTGAAAAGTCCGAAATTGGGAAAATTTTTCGGGATAATTTTTGTAAGTTAAAAACCCTGAGTATCTTTGCAAAAACTTTTTAGATCAAACGTTTACACTAATCAGTACTAATTTATTAACAGAAAAGCAAGAAGGCCTTATTACAAAACAAATTTATTGTATATATTAAATAGCTTTATTATGAAAATTAAAAATACCAATAAGTACAAAATTATAGCCCTAATCATTATTTTAGGTAGTGTATTCAGTGCATATGCACAGCAGATCACAGTAACCGGCACACCATTAACCGCATTCGTATCTGTACCAGGAATACCATCAGCCGAACAAAGTTATTTTGTTGAAGGCTCAAATCTGACGGATGATATCACCATCACAGCTCCGGCAGACTTTGAAATTTCACTAACAACAGGAACAGGCTTCGGAACAGGATTATTACTAACCCAGACGGGCGGAACAGTAGCATCAACAGAAATCTTTGTTCGTTTCAACAGGGCAACGGAAGGAATTTCAAGCGGAGACATAACTCATGAAAGTTCCGGAGCTACAACAGAAAATGTAACCGTTAGTGGCGAAGCAATCACACCAGTAATAACCATTACAGGCACTCCTTTATCTGCTTTTACTTCATCACCGGGTGTACCATCAGCCGAACAAAGTTATTTTGTTGAAGGCTCAAATCTGACGGATGATATCACCATCACAGCTCCGGCAGACTTTGAAATTTCACTAACAACAGGAACAGGTTTCGGAACAGGATTATTACTAACCCAGACGGGCGGAACAGTAGCATCAACAGAAATCTTTGTTCGTTTCAACAGGGCAACGGAAGGAATTTCAAGCGGAGACATTACTCATGAAAGTTCCGGAGCTACAACAGAAAATGTAACCGTTAGTGGCGAAGCAATCACACCAGTAATAACCATTACAGGCACTCCTTTATCTGCTTTTACTTCATCACCGGGTGTACCATCAGCCGAACAAAGTTATTTTGTCGAAGGCTCAAATCTGACAGATGATATTACCATCACAGCTCCGGCAGACTTTGAAATTTCACTAACAACAGGAACAGGTTTCGGAACAGGATTATTACTAACCCAGACGGGCGGAACAGTAGCATCAACAGAAATCTTTGTTCGTTTCAACAGGGCAACGGAAGGAATTTCAAGCGGAGACATAACTCATGAAAGTGCCGGAGCTACAACAGAAAATGTAACCGTTAGTGGCGAAGCAATCACACCAGTAATAACCATTACAGGCACTCCTTTATCTGCTTTTACTTCATCACCGGGTGTACCATCAGCCGAACAAAGTTATTTTGTTGAAGGCTCAAATCTGACGGATGATATTACCATCACAGCTCCGGCAGACTTTGAAATTTCACTAACAACAGGAACAGGTTTCGGAACAGGATTATTACTAACCCAGACGGGCGGAACAGTAGCATCAACAGAAATCTTTGTTCGTTTCAACAGGGCAACGGAAGGAATTTCAAGCGGAGACATTACTCATGAAAGTGCCGGAGCTACAACAGAAAATGTAACCGTTAGTGGCGAAGCAATCACACCAGTAATAACCATTACAGGCACTCCTTTATCTGCTTTTACTTCATCACCGGGTGTACCATCAGCCGAACAAAGTTATTTTGTCGAAGGCTCAAATCTGACGGATGATATCACCATCACAGCTCCGGCAGACTTTGAAATTTCACTAACAACAGGAACAGGTTTCGGAACAGGATTATTACTAACCCAGACGGGCGGAACAGTAGCATCAACAGAAATCTTTGTTCGTTTCAACAGGGCAACGGAAGGAATTTCAAGCGGAGACATAACTCATGAAAGTGCCGGAGCTACAACAGAAAATGTATCCGTTAGTGGCGAAGCAATCACACCTTTGATTACATTGTCAGGAACTTCATTGGCAAGATTCATTACTGAGACAGGAACACCTTCTTCCGAACAGAGTTACATGGTTTCAGGTTCGGATCTTATCGAAGACATTACCATCACAGCTCCCGATAATTTTGAAATATCAGAAACTTCAGGCATTGGTTTTACCAACCAGATTATATTATCTCAAACTGGTGGTGTTGTAAATTCCACCGCTATTTACGTCAGACTTAACCCGGCTTCAAACGGTAATTTTGATGACAGTATTCCTCATGTTAGTTCGGGTGCTGTGACGAAATACCTTACGGTTCACGGTATAGGAATTATTCCATCCACTTCAACATGGATTGCTTATAACGATTGTGCCTACCGTTCAACAGATCAATACAAAGCTCCCAATGTTACAACCTATGATTCGGATTTTGGTACGAATTCAGGACCATTATTTAACCAGGCGGACAATGCTGCAACAGGTGTTACCGCAACATTGACTCAAACCGGCGGTGTTTTTGTTGACCTTATCAACGGTGGTTTTGACCCGGTTGCTGGCACGGAAGCTTATAATGCTTTTCATGGAATAGCGGATATGCGAGGCGTCATCCATTATGGATCAGATTTGGGGTGGTGGCTGGATATAACCTTTACTGGCCTTGATCCAAATAAAGTATACAATTTTGTAACTTCTTCAGTTCGTGGCGTTACCTCCTATACCACAAGGATAACAAAATATACGATCAGTGGTGTGGATGCAGCGACGAATGAAAGCAGCGAAGGGGTAGATGTAATAAATAATTATTCTGTAAAATTTTGTACTGGCGATAATTATACGAATGGTTATATTGCGAAGTGGATAGATATTCAACCGGGAAGTGACAGCAGTTTTACAGTTCGTGCAGAACAGGGTTCAACGGATTATCATGCCTATACGTTTGATGTTTTCAGTCTTGAAGAAAGAGTTCCCATTGATTCACCGTTAATCAGTATTTCAGGGACTCCATTAACGCCCTTCACCTCCGAACCCGGCATACCTTCTGCAGAGCAAAGCTATTTTGTTTCGGGTTCAAACTTGACGGATGATATTACCATCGCCGCTCCGGCAGATTTTGAAATTTCATTGATCAGCGGCTCAGGATTCGGAAGCGGATTGGTCCTTACACAATCAGGAGGATCGGTACCATCAACAGAGATTTTTGTTCGCTTTAACAGGGTAACTGAAGGAAATTCAAGTGGGAATATATCGCACACAAGTTCAGGTGCCTCAACAAAAAACGTAGCCGTAAGTGGAGAGGCCCTTACACCGGTACCTGGTATTACCATAACTGGAACACCTTTGGCTGCATTCACATCTGCACCCGGAGTTCCGTCATCAGAACAAAGCTATTTTGTATCAGGGGTCAACCTTACAAATGATATTACCATAACAGCACCAGCTGATTTTGAAATATCACTAACCAGTGGTTCTGGATTCGGAAGTGGTTTACTACTAACACAAACGGGTGGTTCGGTGAGTTCAACAGAAATATTTGTAAGGTTTAACAGAGCGACTGAAGGAATTTCGAACGGAGATATAACTCACGAAAGTACAGGTGCAACAACACAGAATGTTACAGTGAGTGGCGAAGCCATCGCACCTTCACCAGTTATTACTTTTACCGGAACTCCATTATCAGCTTTTACTTCTGAACCCGGAGTTCCCTCGGCTGAACAGAGTTACTTTGTTTCGGGATCCAATCTAACGGATGATATTACTATAACTGCACCAGCTGATTTTGAAGTTTCATTGACCAGTGGTTCTGGATTCGGAAGCGGTTTACTACTAACACAAACGGGTGGTTCGGTGAGTTCAACAGAGATATTTGTAAGGTTTAACAGAGCAACTGAAGGAATTTCGAGCGGAGATATAACTCACGAAAGTACAGGTGCAACAACGCAGAATGTTGCAGTGAGTGGCGAAGCCATCGCACCTTCACCAGTTATTACTTTTACCGGAACTCCATTATCAGCTTTTACTTCTGAACCCGGAGTTCCCTCGGCTGAACAGAGTTACTTTGTTTCGGGATCCAATCTAACGGATGATATTACTATAACTGCACCAGCTGATTTTGAAGTTTCATTGACCAGTGGTTCTGGATTCGGAAGTGGTTTACTACTAACACAAACGGGTGGTTCGGTGAGTTCAACAGAGATATTTGTAAGGTTTAACAGAGCGACTGAAGGAATTTCGAGCGGAGATATAACTCACGAAAGTACAGGTGCAACAACACAGAATGTTGCAGTGAGTGGCGAAGCAATAGCTACCCATTTTCAACTTGATTTAACCGTGTTTCTTCAGGGACCGTTTAACGGTTCAAATCTGAATTCAAATCTAAATCCGGTTCTTCCATTTAATCAGCCCTATAATATAGCGCCCTGGAACTATACCGGAACAGAGAATGTTGCATCCATGCCTGCTGCTACTGTTGATTGGATTCTCATCGAACTCAGGGATGCACCGGACGCAGCCTCAGCCACTCCGGCTACAAGCATATTAAAAAGAGCGGCTTTTATAAATTCTAACGGACAAATAGTTGATCTGGATGGAGTAAGCGAACTATCCATTTCGTCTATTGTAATGAATCAATTATTTGTGGTAATCTGGCAAAGAAACCATTTAGCTGTAATGTCTGCTAATCCTATGACTTTGGTAAGTGGAACATATCAATATGATTTTACGATCGGATCAGGCCAGGCTTATGGTACGGATAGTCAGGCTGAAATGGTTACTGGTATTTGGGGAATGATTGGAGGAGATGAAAATGGTGATGGAACCATTGATGTATCAGATAAAACCGGATGGATAAATGAAGCTGGAAATAATGGTTACCTGAGCGGAGATTTTGATATGAACAGCGAGGTCAACAATACAGATAAAAATGATATTTGGTTGCCAAATTCCGGTAAAAGCAGCCAGGTGCCGAATTAATCGCTTTTAAATAAAAACATTAATAATGAAAGTCCCGGTAAATTTACCGGGACTTTTTTTATGTGTATTTCTATTCTACAAGTACACCAATATAGTAAAAATATTCCCACACAAAGAAATTATTTCGGCTTCATTGGTTTGTAACGTGTTGATTTATTGTAATTAATCTCGTTCATATTATAAGGTATAGTTTTTGAACAGGGTAGCTGGTCAAATCATCAAAAAATAGTGCATACCAATAGATTTCAAATAGAAACGAAAGACTTTATTACTCGTGTTGGTGCGAAAAGCAATGGATGGCAATTGGTAGTATATTCTTATAAGTTATTGAAAATAGGATTAGTACATCAACTAATGAGGGATACGAAACAATTTAAAAGAGATTTTGTTTCTATTACATTAATCAACTAATTAAACTCAAAAGATTTATGACGATATTCAAAACTACACTTCCTTTGAAAATAAGTTTCGTATTGTTTTTTATTTTGCCTCAATTAATCATTGCCCAATCCGTTCGGTTTGCTGCATTTGGCGATTGCGGAGACCCGAATGCAAATGGTGGGACCTCTGAACAAGCTGTTGCGGATCTGGTATTCAGCAAATCACCTGACTTTATTCTGGGCATGGGTGATCACAATTATCTTTCTAATTCATCAACTGCTACCTGGGATGCCGTTATCGGGGATTTTTATTATCCCTATATTAAATATCCTGACGGAAGCACGAGTTCACATGCATCAAATGGTGTGACCATTAATAAATTCTGGCCCTGCATGGGTAACCATGACTGGGATGCAGGCGGTCAGACCGAATACTTCGAATTACCCGGAAATGAGCGCTATTATACAGTTATTGAAGGACCGATTGAATTTTTCTGTGTAAGTGCTGATCCAAGAGAGCCCGATGGTACAACGAGTACATCAATCCAGGCTCAGTGGCTTCAGGCTCAACTGGCAGCATCCACTGCACCATGGAAAATTGTATATATGCACCAGCCACCTTATTGCTCCGGATCGTCACATGGTAGTACAGTTTATATGCAATGGCCCTATGAAGATTGGGGAGCTGACATTGTTCTGTCAGCCCATGAGCATGTTTATGAACGCATTTTCAAGGACGATAATTCCGATGGTATCATCATGCCTTATTTTGTTACAGGTTTAGGGGGTAAAAGTATTTATGGATTCAGTACCCCGATAGAAGGAAGCCAGTTCAGGTATGCAAGTAATTATGGTTCAATGATCGTAAATGCTACATCCACTGAAATTACTTTTGAATTTTGGTCAATTGCAAATGGTGGTACATTGATTGATTCCTATTCAATGACGAAACCTTCGGCAACGTTTTGCGAAGATTTTGATTCTTTTACTTCTGGTCTTCCTGTCGGGACAAATCCAGGCTGGTTTGATGAAGGTACGGGACCTCTGGTTGGAATTACAAACGGTGTTTCCGGTTCACAGGGTCTGGGCTCATCCGGTACGATTTTTACATGGACCGATCAACCTTTCAGCTGGAATGCTTCCGATTTTCTTGGTGCAAAGCTGCAAATGGATTTCAAAACGGATGGGAATGGTCAGTTTCATGAAGCCAGAGTAGGCTGGAACATCAGTGATAATTCAACAAATCCTGTAAATATTTTTGGAGCCCAGCTTGATAATTCTGGCAATCATCTTCGAATGGAAAGTTTTTGGGATCATGATTTTGGAGATAATGCAAGCCGGATTGAAATGATCAACCTTGATACGGTGACCATAAATGCGGATACCTGGTATAAATTCATTGTATCGGTCACCAAGCTTGGGATCTCGTCAGCAAAAATTAATGGTGAATTATGGTCGCTTGATGCATCTGGAAATAAAGATACTTTAGTTGCGGGTGGCATAATCAATAACACAGACCTGGTAGGTGTAGGTTTAACACCCAATACCGGTTATTTCGCCGATACCATCTGGCCTGTTTTTAAAAATTTTACAACGGGTGGGAATGCTGATAATGCTTGTCTTGAAGTTATTTCAAGCGGATATTCCCTTTTCCCTGAAGCACCGACTGGTTTAACATCAGTTTTAAATTCGGCTCGAAAAATAAACCTGAACTGGACTGATAATGCTACCAACGAAACCGGTTTTAAAATCGAACGTTCGGATGATGGAGGTCCCTTTGTTCAAATCGCTGCTGTACCAGCCGACACTTCTTCTTATGCTGATACACTGATAAACCTCGCATCTGAATATTGCTACCGTGTTCGGGCTTTAAATACCTTCGGATATTCGGACTATACAAATGTTGTTTGTGAAGTTACGCCGGTAATGGATTTCACGCTGATCGCTCCTCAGGATGGAAGCTTGGTCGATACGACTTCACCTACCCTGAAGGTGCTGGTTCAAAATGCAGAATCAAACGATTTTACGGTGAAATTCCACGGACGAAATGCTTCCGCCGGTGGACAGAATTTCACAATTATCGGCATGCCCGATACGCAGCATTATACAAGTGGCCAGCTTGGTGGAACACCCGAAATGTTTAACGCGCAAACCCAATGGATTGTCTGATAACCAGGCTGCAAGAAATATTGTCTTTGTGGCGCATTATGGTGATATTACTGACGATGGTGATTCCAATACCCAGGAATGGGATATTGCAAATACAGCCATGTCGAAGCTGGAATCCGTTATGCTTCCGGATGGAATTCCTTACGCTGTACTTCCCGGTAACCATGATCAGATTGGAGGGACGGTGAATTATAATAGTTACTTTGGCGTTTCTCGTTTTTCTGCCAGGAATTATTATGGTGGTCATTACGGAACCACAAACAATAACAACTTTGATCTCTTCAGCGCCGGCGGTATGGACTTTATCATCATAAACCTTGAATACAATGTTGATGCTTCTGCGCGGACATGGGCTGATAATATTCTGAAAACTTACAGCAACAGAAGAGCAATTGTGGTCAGCCATTCGATCTTGAATGTGGGGACTCCGGCGACCTTTACCCAACCCGGTCAGGCAATTTATGACGACCTGAAAGATAATCCGAATCTGTTTTTGATGCTGTGCGGACATAATCATGGCGAAGGCTATCGGACGGATACATATAACGGAAATACCATCTACTCATTAATTGCCGATTACCAGGATTATCCTGGAGGTGGAAACGGATTTTTACGGATCATGGAGTTCATTCCCGACAGCAATGAAATATCCATTAAAACCTATTCTCCCTATCTCAACCAGTGGGAAACAGATTTTGACAGTCAATTCACGATTCCCTACAACATGACGGGAAGCGCTCCTTTTGAAGTCATCGATTCGGTTACTAATGTTGCTTCCGGCGATACAGCAAGTCATCGTTTGGCCCGATCTCGGTTTAATGCAGGGATATGAATGGTACGTAACCGTTGATGATGGGATTACAATTGATACAAGCGATATATGGAATTTCCAAACCTGGTTGGGAGCGAATAAATTTTTGTTGAATATTGCAATCGATGGAACAGGTTCGGTAATTAAAAATCCTGATAAACCTTATTATGATCTCAACGATGCCGTGCAGTTAACTGCCGTGCCTTCAGACGGTGGTGAATTTGTAAATTGGGATGGAGATTTAACCGGTTCAAATAATCCGGAAACAATAATCATGACGAAAAATTCATCTGTCACTGCCCATTTTATCAGTCCGACGAACAATGCGCTAAGTTTTGACGGCTCAAACGACTATATTAATGTACCTTATAATGCAACACTCAATCTGAGCCAGGATTTTACCATTGAAACCTGGTTGTATCCTACTTCATTCAATAGCTACAGAAGTTTCATCAACCGTGGCGATATCAATAATCCTGATTACCAATATTGGATTGGATTTTTTGGAAGCCGGCTTTATTTTGATTTTAAGGTTGGAAATGTTTATTATGACCTAACCTCGGCTGCTACCTTCACTACGAATGAGTGGATGCATGTAGCTATTGTCTATAATCAAATATTGAAACAAGTTACATTTTATGTAAACGGTGATTTCCTTGAATCGAAAACATTCGCACTTGAAATCCCAGACGATTCGAATGCACCGCTGCGAATAGGAGGAGATAATGAGTGGAATCAGTATTTTCCCGGTCAAATGGATGAAGTCCGAATTTGGAATGTTGTACGTACCCTACCTCAAATCCGGCAGGAAATGTATCACGAGTTGACTGATCCTTCAGGGGAAAGCAACCTTGTGGCTTATTACAGATTTAATGAACCGGATGTTCAGACTACCCAAGATTTAAGCCAGAACAATAATGACGGTGTTTTAGGAGGAAATACCGCTGCAGAAAGTAGCGATCCGGCATGGATTACTTCTACGGCTCCAATTCCTTTTTTTACAGTTCAGTCAGGCGATTGGAACAGCAATGCAACCTGGGCGCAGGGACAAAATGCTCCTTCCCACTCCTGGTCGAGAGTTAAGATCAGCAACAGTGTTTCTGTAAATGTTGCTGATACAGTCCTTGAAGCATCTATCAATATTCCCGGTTCACTCATAGTCGGTTCAGGGCAAAACTTTACCTGTACAGGAAATATCGATATCAATAATGGAGGAACATTTACTCTTACGGATAATAGCATATTAAGCATGGGTCCCGGTAGTGCAATCAATGTCGATTACGGCGGAACATTGCAAACAACCGGAACATCCGGCTCGGAATCGATAATTACACACACGACGGGTAATTATTCATTCACGATCGCTGCGGGCGCTGACATAAGTGCCGCATATACGATATTTGAGTACATGGATGAGTCGGGTGTGATGATTAATGGAAATGTCGATCCGGCTTCCCCATTAAGTAACTGTACTTTCCGATATGGTCAGGCCGGTGGTACACTTTTAACCTTTGGCAGTACACAGACTGTTTCACCGGAGAATGTATTCTTTCCGGACAATACCTGGGGCGGTAGCTACAATGTCTCGAAAACGAATGATGCCGGCAATGTCAGCTTTACAAATTCAACCGGTAATTTTTCAGGAGCATCGTTCGAAAATGATCCTTATGGAAGAATCGATTGGGGAAGCTTCGATCTGGATATAAAAGTTTTCCTGGAAGGACCTTTTAACGGTACAATCATGAACACGGATTTGACCAGTTTAACCAGTTTTCCTCTTAACCAGCCTTATAATATTTCTCCCTGGAATTATCCCGGAACTGAGAGTATAAGTACAATACCTCCCGGTGTTGTCGATTGGGTCTTGATCGAATTAAGAGACGCTTCAGATGCTGCTTCGGCAACTTCTGCAACAATTGTTGCACGACAAGCTGCATTCCTAATGAGTGATGGAACTATCCGTAATATTGACGGAACCGGCAACCAGCAATTTAACAATTTGACCATTCAGCAATCCTTGTTTGTAGTAATCTGGCATAGGAATCACCTGGGGATCATGTCATCGGTTGGATTAACAAAAGTTGCTTCAGTATATAGCTATGACTTTACCAGCGGGTCAGGTCAGGCTTATGGAACAAATTCGCAAAAGGAAATCGGCACTAATATCTGGGGAATGATAACCGGAGATGCTAATGCTGACGGAGTCGTCGATGGAAATGATAAGTCACAATGGTCGACGGAAGCTGGAGCAAGCGGATATTTAAATTCGGATTTCAATTTAAACGGAAATACTGATAATACGGATAAAAATAGTTACTTAATAGTTAATGAAGGAAAGACAAGCCAGTTACCAAACTAATAATGATTAATTTGCCAATGTAGTAGTTTAGTTGTCATCATGGTAAATTAATTTTGTTACTTTAATTTTTCTTTTTATATTTGCAGAACCCTCAATTTTATACGCTACAAGATTAAGAATATCAATTCATTACATCGACTGAATTAAATTAATTTATAAATAATTAATACATTTCGATCATGAAAAGAAATTACTACGGTTATCTTGTAGCAATACTGACATTGGTCTTGTCATGCCTTGTATTGTTAACAAAATCACAAAATTTAACCTATTCCGAAAGCTTTGAAAGTGGCTTCACGATAGGTTCAAAAATTGGATCAAATGCCGACTGGTACGACGGAGGCAATGGCCCTGTCATCACTTCTGGCAATGGAGTAGCCGGTTCAGTTGGACTGGCAGCAGCCAGCAACATTTTTAGCTGGACAGCCCATCCGTTTAACTGGAATGATGCAGATTTTCTGGGTGTGATCCTACAAATGGATTTTGAGACCGATGGCAGTGGCCATTTTGATGATGATCGTTTAGGCTGGTCATTGTACAACAACAGCGTAAGTTCGGATGAAATCTTTTCTGTGCAGCTTGATCCGGGAGGCAGTGGATACAACATAGAAGGATACTGGCTCAATGCATCGAACACCAAAGTTTATCCAAGCATGGTCAGTTTACCGACGCTTCCGGGCAATACCTGGTATCGGTTTCGGGCAGAGATAACAAAATTAACGGCCACCTCAGCCAGTATTGATGTTTCGCTAACGCAATTGGATGGCAGCGGTAACCCAACCGGAACACCGATAACAGGATCGATCGCAAATACTGCTGACTTAGGCACAAATGCGCCAAATTCGAAGTATTTTCCATCGGGAGATATCTGGGCAAATTATAAGAATTATACCTCGGCAGCCGCTCCGGCAGACAATGCCTACCTTGAGATCGTAAAAGCGGCAACAGGGCCAGAGATCATAGTAACAGGTATACCGTTGAACCCGTTTACATCAGTAGCCGGTTCACCTTCAGCAGAACAAAGCTACAGTGTTTCGGGAAGTAACCTGACAGAAGATATTACGATAACGGCTCCTGCTGATTTTGAAATCTCAGTAACGAGCGGTAGCGGGTTTGGTTCGACAGTGATATTGGCAGAAAGTGGAGGTACAGTTTCAACGACGCCAATCTATGTGCGGTTTAACCGATCCACTTCGGGGACAAGTACTGGAGACATCACACACACAAGTGCCGGAGTTACGACAGAAAATGTGGCGGTAAGCGGTACAGCTACAGAACCCTCAGCAACAAACTGGATTGCTTACAACGATTGCGTTTATCGATCAAGCGATCAGTATATCGGATCGAATGTCACCCAATTTGGTATTGGGAATAATTTTACCGGTTCTACCACTGGTGAACTCATTAATCAGGCAGATGCTACAGTAACCGGAGTAACCGTAACACTTACGGAAAGTGGCGGAGTAGTCTGGCAGCCTGATCCGGCAAATGGCGGATCGGATTGTGCAGCCGGAACCGACGCATACAATACATTTAGTGGATTGGCAGATATGACAGGTGTGATTTATTACGGGCCATCAGCAGGATGGTATGTTGACCTTACTTTTACCGGATTGGATCCCACTAAAAATTACACCTTTGTTACTTCGGCGAGCCGGGGAAATGCAAGTTATACCGACCGCTATAGCATTTATTCAATCCTAAATGCCGATTCCTATACAAATGAAAGTTCAGCAGGTGTCAATGTAATCGATGAAAGTTCGGTTTATTTCAACACTGGTGACAATTATAACGAAGGTTATGTAGCGAAATGGTCAAACATAACTGCTGCTGATGGAAGTTTTACAGTGAGGGCAACCCATCATCCAAGTGCGAGCGGAGGATATAAAGCCTATGCTTTTGATGCGTTTATGCTTGAGGAATTCGGAGCATCACCGGATCCTTTCATCAGTATTACAGGTATTCCGCTTAATCCCTTTACTCACTAGTTGGGGTCTCCTTCTGAAGAACAAAGTTACCTTGTTTCGGGCGCTGAAGAATATATCTGGAAGATGACATTATAATTTCTGCTCCCGCCGATTTTGAAATTTCGGAAACAAGCGGATCAGGTTTTGGTTCCGTTGTGATCTTAACTCAAACAGTTGGAGTTGTTAATCCAACGGATATCTATGTTCGTTTTAACCGTTCAACTGCCGGTACATCAACTGGAGAGATAACACATACCAGTACGGGAGCTGCGACCCAAAACGAACCAGTTAGCGGTACAGCAACCAACCCTATACTGACATTCCAGGAAGGATTAGGTGGCTATACAGGAACAGTGGATACCTATTTAGCTGAGGCAGATCCGGCCACTTCCCACGGCAGTGAAGAATCATATGGATGGGATACTGATGATCCATCAGGTACAGGTCAATATCTTTATAGTCTTATCCGGTTCGATAACATTTTCGGGTCAGGTGCCGGACAAATTCCTGTCGGTTCAGAAATTCAATCTGCAATACTAACTTACACAGTTTTCAATGAAGGAGATGAAGCGGATGTAAACGAAATAGCCATTGACTGGACAACGGACGAAACGTGGAACAGTTTTGGCTCAACAGCTGGTGTTCAGCCGGAAGATTACAGCAATGCCCTTGGGAGCACAACAGGATCAACTCCGGTGGGGACAAAACAGTTCGATGTAACTTCAAGTTTTTCTGCATGGTCAATATCACCAGCTGACAATCACGGCTGGATTTTCAGACCTACGGGAACCAACGGAGTGGATGTTAGGTCAGGTGAATATACAACATTAGGAGAACGTCCTTTATTGACAATTGAATACATTCCCTCAATACTTCCAACCATTTTCGTTACAGGAACTCCATTAAATCAATTTAGTACGCTGGTCGGAACACCATCGGCTGAGCAGAGTTATTCAGTTTCAGGGATTAACCTTGAGGAAGATATTACAATTAATGCGCCTGCTGATTTTGAAATCTCCTTAGCTTCAGGAAGTGGTTTTGGTACTTCCGTAACATTGACTCAAACCGATGGATCAATCGCTGAAACACCGGTTTATGTGAGGTTCAATCCTGCATCCTCCGGGATGTTTAACGATAATATTTCACATTTAAGCTTAAATGCGGTAACAGTTGAAGTGGCCGTTCAGGGTTTAGCAGGATTACCTGTTGATCCAACGGACCTTGTTGCAACTGCAGTTTCTTCATCTCAGATTGATCTAATCTGGACAGATAACGCAAACAATGAAGAGAGCTATGAGATAGAACGTTCGACTACCGGATCTTCCGGTCCTTTCAATTTATTAGCCACACTTCCGGCAGATTCTGCAAGTTATTCAGATACTGATCTTGATCCTGAAACAGAATATTGCTACAGGGTTTATGCAGAAAATATTCTTGGCCCATCCGGTTATTCAAATACAGCATGTGAATCTACACTGATGGAACAAATAACGCTGGTTTCCCCGGATGATGGAGCTACTGACGTTGCTGTTCCCGCAACGTTGATCGTTGAAGTCAATGATCCCGAAGGTAATCCTGTGACAGTAACATTCTGGGGAAGAAAAAAATCAGCAACTGGTGCGAATTTTAAGGTTGTTGGATTACCCGATACGCAATTCTATTCGGAATCGTATCCGAGTATATACAACTCGCAAACACAATGGATCCATGATAATCAGTCTGAAGAGAATATCGTATTTGTCAGTCATTTTGGTGATGTGACCAATACAGGCGATCTGGAGGATTATCAATGGGCAAATGCCGATGTAGCAATGTCCATTCTGGAAGTACCCTTACCTGGTTTGCCCTACGGAGTTCCTTTTGGTATTGGAATCGGCAACCATGATGGTCTCAATGGTGGAACAACGAAGTACAATGCCACCTTTGGTTACGACCGGTATGCAGGCAGGGATTACTTTGGCGGGCATTACGGTACAAATAACAACAACAATTACGAACTTTTCAGTGCCGGCGGAATGGATTTCATTATTATTCACCTTGAATATAGCCCGGCAACTGAAGCCATACAATGGGCAGACGGACTGCTTAAAACATATTCGGACAGAAGGGCCATTGTTGAAAATCATCAACTGATCGGAACAGGGAATCCTGCATCATGGCAGGGAAGCGGTTCAGCCATATACAATGAATTGAAGGATAATCCAAACTTGTTCCTGATGCTTTGCGGACATGTGGATGGTGAGGGTCAGCGTGCGGATTTGGGAGATGACGGCCATACAATTTATACCTTGTTGGCAGACTACCAGGGCAGAACGAATGGAGGTAACGGTTGGCTCCGCACCATGGAATTTTCTCCTCAAACCAATGAAATACTTGTTAAAACTTATTCCCCCTATCTGGATCAATGGGAAACAGATGCAAACAGTCAGTTTACGATACCTTATAATATGGGGGTCAGTACAAAAGCAGACTTTGAAATTATCGGTACCAATACCGGTGTATTATCCGGAGCACAAACCAGTATGGATTGGCCGGACCTTGATCCCGGAACTGAGTACGAATGGTATGTTACTGTGGATGACGGAAGTGGACCGGTTTCGAGCAATACCTGGTCATTTACATCAGAAGCTGCGGAATTGGACTATGCGCTGGATTTCGGCACAGGAAATGCCTATGTAACCTTTGGTGATCCGGACGAACTGGATCTGGCCACTTTTACTTTAGAAACCTGGTTTAAAAGAGAAGGAACGGGTTCGACAGCCAGTACCGGGAATTATGGAGTAGTTGCGATACCTCTTGTAACCAAAGGAGTTGGTGAAGCCGAGAATGCAAATGTCGATTTGAATTATTTTCTTGGTATTCGGGGAACAGATAATGTCCTGGCTGCCGATTTTGAAGAAGGAGCCGGAGGTTCAAGCCCCAGCCTTAATCATCCGATTGTCGGAGTTACACCTATTGTGAACGATACCTGGTATCATGCAGCAGTTACCTATGATGGAAATAAATGGCAATTATTTTTGAATGGCAACCTTGAGAATGAACTGGTTGTTGGTCAGCCGGTAGCATCATCAAGTACGCAACATGCCGGACTTGGCGTAGCCCTGAATTCAACAGGAAACCCCACCGGTCACTTCGACGGAGTTCTGGATGAAGTTCGTATTTGGAATTATGCACGCGATATGTCAGAAATCCAGGCTGATATTAATGCCGAGATATCAACCGGAGAATCCGGCCTTGTTGCCAGATGGGGTCTCAATGAAGGAAGCGGTACAGATGTATTCAGTTCGATAACTCCTGCTGTCGATGGTACTATTCTGAATTCAGGTTATAGCTGGGTTACACCGGGTGCACCTTTTGATCTTACATTCAGTGCTCCATCCGAACCATCAGGTCTTGTTGCAGTGCAATATTCCTATTCTGAAATTCAATTGACATGGTCAGACAATTCAACTGATGAAACCAGTTTTGAAATTGAAAGATCCGAAACAGGAAGCGGAGGACCATTCGCATTTTTAACATCGGAAACAGCAAATACTGAATCCTATATTGATCAGAATCTCACGATCGGAGCAGAATATTGTTATCGCATTAAGGCAGTAAATTCAAACGGTTCTTCGGTATACGACGGGCCGGCTTGTGCGACGATCCTGGTTAGCAGCAACAGCGGATTGTTATTTGATGGTTTCAATGATTATGTAATCTTTGACGAATCAGCAAATTCGCTCGGAGCTTCTTCTTTCACTATCGAATGCTGGTTTAAACGAACCGGCCAGGGAACTCCTAATACCAGTGGATCAGGAGGTATCACTACCATGGTTCCATTGGTTGCAAAGGGATCACCTGAATCGGATGGTAGTAATATTGATGCAAATTATATTCTGGGTATTCAGGATGGTGGGGCTGGAAACAGTTATTTAGCCGGTGATTTTGAAGACACAAATTCCGGATTGAATCATCCTGTAACGGGTTCAACACCTATTCTCCTTGATGTTTGGTATCATGCTGCGCTGATTTTTGATAACAGCACAAAAGAATACTCCCTTTATCTGAATGGTGAATTGGATCATCCGGTTGAAGTTCTTGGTGGTAATATTACACCTCGCTATGACAGCCAGCAACCCGGTGCTCTTGGAACAATGGTAAGATCAAACGGGACTACGACAAACGGATATTTCCAGGGTCTCATTGATGAAGCCAGAATTTGGGACAAAGCAAGAACAAGTTCTGAGTTACAAACTGACATGTGCCGAGAACTTGTTGATCCCGAAGCAGAGCCGAATTTACTGGGCTATTACAATTTGAACGAAGGTGATGGTCAGGTTACTGCCAGTTCTGCTTCTTATAGTATCAATGGCCGGTTAGGCAGCAATTCGGGTACTGATAGCAGCGATCCAAAATGGCTTATTTCAACAGCTCCTGTACCCTATTATTCAGTGACAGATGGAAACTGGATTGAAAATTCAGTTTGGGCAGCAGGTCAGAATGCTCCGGTAAAAAACTGGTCGCGTGTTGCTATCAATAATGAAGTGAATGTTGATGCAAATTCCACCGATTTGGAGTTGAATGTAAATTCGGACGGAGCCTTGACAGTAAACCCATCAACAACTTTAACGGTTTCCAGATGACTTTACGATCAAATCGGACGTAAATGGCACCGGCTCATTCATCGATAACGGAACCTTCACTGTTGGAGGGACATCCAGTGTTGAGAAATACTATGCAGATGAACGCTGGCACTACATTACTTCGCCGTATGATAATGCTGTATCCAATGTTTTTATGGGAATTTATATGAAAAATTGGAATGAAAATGACTACACATGGAGTTGGATAACCGCAATCGATGAACCCCTCACAGTAGGTGAAGGATATATCATTTGGTCAACACTGGGTAATCCTACGGTTTCCTACACAGGCGGAGTTTTAAATAAAGAGAATGTCTCGCCTGCTGTTACTGCAACAGATTACGATGGGACACCCGGAATAGATATGCATGTTGAAGGCTGGAATCTGATAGGAAATCCATATCCGTCTGCAATCGATATTATGGCTTCCGGATATACCTGGACAAATATTGATAATACCTTGTATTTCTGGGACGGAGTGCAGTATGTCGTTTTTAACCGGCTTACAGGCATTGGTAATACAGGTGTTACGCAATATATACCTTCGATGCAGTCATTTTTTGTAAAAGCCCATGACTTTAATCCCGAACTGATGATCCCAAACAGTGCAAGGGTTCATAACGGTCAGGAAAACTATAAAGCTTCCGGTTATGAGAAACTTATTAGACTTACTGTGGAAGGAAACAATTATTCGGATGAAATCATAGTAATGACTGCTCCGGATGCTACATCGGATTTTGATAATAGTTTTGATGCTTACAAACTCTTTGGTACAGAAACGGCTCCGCAATTTTATTCCCTGGCATCGGGTAACAGATTATCTATAAATACCCTGGGTGATATTGTTGATACCGATATTGTTGAACTGGGATTGAATGTAGGGTTTGAGACAACATATACGATCAAATTAACTGAACTGGATAATTTTTCAGAATTTCCAGTTGTCCTGCTTGAAGATAAACAATGCGATGTCTGGACAAATCTTTTGGAAAATCCTGCATATACTTTTGCGGCTTCTCCATTGGATAAAAATGAAAGATTTGCTTTGCATTTTAGCAATCCGGAGGATAACAATACTATAAGTCCGGATAATGTATCGGTTTATGCATATGGAAATATTATTTATGTGAAAATGCCTGAAAATACGACAGGATTAATTTCTGTGTACGACCTTATGGGCAGAGAGGTAGCACATTTAGAACCGGTAACTGAAGGTTTCACAAAAATAAATATGGATAACTGTACGGGATACTATTTTGTCAAAATTCAGACAGGTGATCAGTATCTGACTGAAAAATTATTCCTGAAATAGCAGATGGAAAATAAGATAGAAGAATATCAGCGATTAGTTGAATATCAAAATGGTCATAGCAAGCCTCAAAAATGTTCGGGGCTTGCTTTGACTAATCTTTTAGATTTATATAGCGCGATTTAAGATTATAAAATCTGAATTCGATCAAGTAACGAAATGTTAAATTGGTTTTTTGAGCCAGAATAATTTCAAACCAAAAACAGAACAACATGAGGCTGAAAAAAATTAGAAATGCAAGAGGTGATAAAATAGTATTTATTAAAAACATTTGGTAAATATTATTTTGTTATATATATTTGTTGACCCTTAAATTATACCACCGCTAAAGAAAAAATAATCAAGCTTTTAACCAGGTTGAAGGCTATGTTTTCAACCATAACAGTAATAATCATGAGAAGAAATTTTTACAATTATCTTATGGCAATGTTAACGATTGTCCTTACGGGCATCGTAATGTTAGCGAGTTCACAAAATTTAACCTATTCCGAAAGCTTTGAAAGTGGCTTCACAATAGGTTCGACTATTGGATCAAATGCCGATTGGTATGACGGAGGCAATGGCCCTGTCATCACTTCTGGCAATGGAGTAGCCGGTTCAGTTGGACTGGGAGCAGCCAGTAACATCTTTAGCTGGACAGCCCATCCTTTCAACTGGAATGATGCAGATTTTCTGGGTGTGATCCTACAAATGGATTTTGAGACCGACGGCAGTGGCCATTTTGATGATGATCGTTTAGGCTGGTCATTGTACAACAACAGCGTAAGTTCGGATGAAATCTTTTCTGTGCAGCTTGATCCGGGAGGCAGTGGATACAACATAGAAGGATACTGGCTCAATGCATCGAACACCAAAGTTTATCCAAGCATGGTCAGTTTACCGACGCTTCCGGGCAATACCTGGTATCGGTTTCGGGCAGAGATAACAAAATTAACGGCCACCTCAGCCAGTATTGATGTTTCGCTAACCCAATTGGATGGCAGCGGTAACCCAACAGGAACACCGATAACAGGATCGATTGCAAATACTGCTGACTTAGGCACAAATGCGCCAAATTCGAAGTATTTTCCATCGGGAGATATCTGGGCGAATTACAAGAATTATACCTCGGCAGCCGCTCCGGCAGACAATGCCTACCTTGAGATCGTAAAAGCGGTGACAGGACCGTCAATAACGATAATCGGTACACCATTAAATCCTTTCACTTCGATAACCGGTTCGCCTTCAGCAGAACAAAGCTACAGTGTTTCGGGAAGTAACCTGACAGAAGATATAACAATCACGGCTCCTGCTGATTTTGAAATCTCAGTAACGAGCGGTAGCGGGTTTGGTTCGACAGTGATATTGGCAGAAAGTGGAGGTACAGTTTCAACGACGCCAATCTATGTGCGGTTTAACCGATCCACTTCGGGGACAAGTACTGGAGACATCACACACACAAGTGCCGGAGCTACAACAGAAAATGTGGCAGTGAGCGGTACAGCTTCACCATCCATACCTGCAGGTTCGGTCAGATTTGCAGCTTTTGGCGATTTCGGTGATCCGAATGCAAATGGGGGCGTAACTGAACAAGCTGTTGCCGATTTGACAATCAGCAAATCTCCCGATCTGATTATCACATTAGGCGACAATAATTATCTTAACAATTCATCGACAGCAACCTGGGATGCAACAAACGGAGATTTTTATTATCCGTACATTAAATATCCTGCAGGAAGTACAAGTTCGCATGCTTCAAACGGGGTCACGGAAAATGCTTATTTCCCTGCATTTGGTAACCACGACTGGGACGCCGGTGGAGAAACCCAATATTTTGATCTTCCGGGGAACGAGCGTTATTACACCTTTACCGAGGGCCCTGTTCAGTTTTTCTGTATCGACAGTGATACCCGCGAACCTGATGGAACTTCGAGTTCATCCACACAGGGCCAGTGGCTGCAAGCGCAGTTAGCAGCATCAACCGCCGCATGGAAAATTGTGTATGACCATCACCCGCCTTTTTCTTCAAGTACAACGCATGGAAGTACACCTTATATGCAATGGCCTTTTGAAGATTGGGGAGCTGACGCAGTACTTTCAGGTCACGATCATCTATATGAGCGTATTATCAGAGATGAGAATGCAGATGGAAAAGATATCGCATATATAATCAATGGTGCTGGAGGTAAGAGTTTGTATTCATTTGGTACCCCGGTCGCAGGCAGTGAAGTGAGGATTGGAAATGACGGTACACTGAATAACTACGGAACCCTCATTGTGGATGCTTCATCCGAATCAATTACGTCTGAGTTCTGGACTATTCAGAATGGCGGAACACTACGCGACAGTTATTCAATAACCAAACCTTCGGAAATCATTTGTGAAAGTTTTGATGATTTTACAGTTGGTCAAACAGTTGGTGCCGATGAGGAATGGTTTGATAGCGGAGCAGGTCCAGTTGTTGGTGCAACAGACGGCGTTAATGGATCGCAGGGATTGGGTGTTTCCGGAACAATATTTACGTGGATCGCACATCCATTTGACTGGACAGCATCAGACTTTGAGGCTGTCAATTTACGGATCGATTTTGAAACAGATGCCAATGGTGATTTTGATGACGACCGCGCCGGATGGATGATTTCCGATATTTCCTCCAGTTCCGACTTCATTTTTGGAATTCAGCTGGATAATGCCAATTCGCATTTACGCATGGAAAGTTATTGGGATCATGTTCAGGGTGATGATGCCGGAAGAGTAGAGATGGCTGACCTGGATGCTGCACCTATCGAAGCAAATGCCTGGTATCAGCTTCGTGCTGAAATAACCAAGCTGGGCGCAACATCAGCACAGTTACACGGTGAACTTTGGTCACTGGATGGTACGGGAACTCCGGTTTCGCTGATTGCCAGCGGAGACATCGCGAATACTGATCTGGTGGGCGTAACCATTACACCAAATGCTGAATACTTTACCGGACCTATTTGGCCCGCTTATAAAAACCATACAGGAGCAGCAGCACCGGCAGATAACGTCTGTTTTGAAGTTATAACAGGTATATCAACAACTCCGACTATTTCATTAACAGGTATTCCTTTGGAGCCGTTTACAAGTGAACCAGGAGTCAATTCGTCCGAACAAAGTTACACAGTAACGGGTACAAATCTTACAACCGGAATTACTGTTACCGCACCTGCTGATTTCAAGGTATCAGCTACAAGCGGTGGACCTTATAGTTCTTCCATCGTACTCGACGCATCCGGAGGAGATGTTTTTGTAATCTTCAACCGTACTACAAACGGTACATCAACAGGCGAGATTACACACACGAGCACAGGTGCCGACCAGGTGAACATACCTGTTACGGGAACTGTTGCCTATCCGACACTGACATTCCAGGAGGGTGTTGATGGTTATACCGGAACAGTGGATACATATTTATCCGAAGCTGAACCTGCCTTATCACATGGCACAGAAGAATCGTTTTTATGGGATGCCGATGACCCATCAGGCAGTGGACAGTATTTATATTCCCTTGTTAGGTTCGATAATATTTTTGGAACGGATGCCGGACAAATTCCAATAGGATCGGTTATTCAGTCTGCAACATTGACCTACACAATTTTCAACGAAGGCAATGAAGCGGATGTAAATGAAGTAGCCATCGACTGGACGACAGACGAAATATGGAATGGATTTGGTACAACTGCCGGAATACAGCCTGAGGATTATGGCAATTCATTAGGGAGTACCTCGGGTTCAATTCCCGTTGGTACAAAACAGCTTGATGTCACTTCAAGTTTATCAGCATGGTCATTATCTCCTACCGATAACCATGGATGGATATTCCGGCCTACAGGAACAAATGGAGTAGATGTAAGATCGAGTGAATATACCACTTCCGGAGAGCGTCCTTTATTGACAGTTGAATACATTCCGCCTGCAGGACCTGCAATTTACACTTCGGTGACGAGTTTGGCACCATTTACTTCTGAAATCGGATTACCTTCTGCCGAACAAAACTACACGGTTTCTGGGGCAGATTTGACCGAAGATATCACAGTGACCGCACCGGCTGATTTTGAAATCTCAACAACGTCCGGAAGTGGATTTACACATACAATAACTCTTCCTCAAACGGGAGGCGTCGTTCCTATAACTCCGGTTTATATTCGTTTTAACAGGACAACAGCAGGTACTTCCTCTGGAAATGTTTCTCACACGAGTACCGGGGCTATCACACGGAATGTCGCTGTTACCGGAATTGCTTCAGGTCCTTCTATGACAAACTGGAAGGCATACAACGATTGTGTTTACCGTTCGAGCGATCAGTATATCGGAACAAATGTCACTCAGTTTGGTATTGGCAGTGGTTTCACAGGTTCTACGACAGGAGCGCTCATCAATCAGGCTGATGGTGGTTCAACCGGGGCAACAGTGACACTAACACAAAGTGGAGGAGTAGTATGGCAACCTGATCCGGCAAACGGTGGATCGGATTGTTCAGCCGGTACCGATGCCCGCAATGAATTCGGGGGAATTGCCGATATGACTGGTGTGGTTTATTACGGCCCTGCTCCCGGATGGTACGTTGACGTTACGTTTACCGGATTGGATCCTGCGAAAAATTACACCTTTGTAACTTCTTCCAACCGTGATAATCCAAGCTACACAGATCGTCCTACGATATATTCTATCATGAATGCCGATACGTATACAAATGAAAGTTCTTCCGGTGTTACGGTTATCGATGAAAGTTCGGTTTATTTTAACACAGGCGATAATACTGATAATGGTTATGTCGCCAAATGGACAAATATTACAGCTGCCGATGGTAGTTTTACGGTCAGGGCAACCCATCATCCAAGTGCCAACAGCGGATACAAGGCTTACGCATTTGATGTTTTCATGCTGGAAGAAAATGAACCCTCAACGGCACCACTCATCAATATCACAGGGGATCCTATGGATATGTTTTATACTATTCCCGGTACCCCTTCGGCTGAGCAGAGTTATGTTGTGAGCGGAATAAATCTTGAAGAAGACATTGCAATCACTGCCCCTGCTGAATTTGAGATATCAACCTCCTCAGGCAGTGGGTTCGGTGCATCGCTGGCATTGACTCCGACAGACGGTATTGTAGATGCAACACCTGTCTATGTCCGATTCAATCCGGCTTCTGAAGGAGAATTTTCAGGGATAATTTCAAACAGCAGCCTGGATGCAACAACAAAAACAATAGATGTCACTGGTGTTGCTGGAATACCTGCTGATCCGACTGATTTGACAACAGAAGTGATTTCGTATCAGCAAATCGATCTCACATGGACTGATAATGCAGATAATGAAACCGGCTATGAAGTCGAACGATCTCTTGTTCAAACCGGTCCATTCAGTTTAGTTGCTACCCTTCCTGCAAATACTGTAAGCTTTTCCAATTCCGGACTTGACCCCGATACGGAATATTGCTTTCAGGTAAGAGCGATCAGTCCTAACGGTAATTCGGATTACTCCAATTCTGCTTGTGCAACCACTGATACCTTACCACCTTTCCAGGAAACGGTTAAGTTTGCAGCTTTTGGCGATTTTGGCGATCCGAATGCAAATGGAGGGTTAACTGAACAAGCAGTTGCTGATCTGGTCATTGAAAAAGCACCTGACCTGATCATAACAATGGGTGACAACAATTATCTTAATGGTTCATCCACCTCAACATGGGATGCAGCAGTTGGTGATTTTTATTATCCGTTTATTAAATATCCGACAGGCAGCACCAGTTCACATGCTTCAAACGGTGTGACTGAAAATGCATTTTTCCCGGCATTTGGTAACCATGACTGGGATGCCGGCGGCGAAACAGAATATTTTGATTTGCCCGGAAATGAGCGGTATTACACCTTTACAAAAGGACCGGTTCAGTTTTTCTGTATTGATGGCGATACCCGTGAACCGGATGGAACTTCCAGCACATCAACTCAGGCACAATGGCTGCAGACGGAATTAGCCGCTTCAACGGCAATCTGGAAAGTCGTTTATGACCATCAGGCACCTTATTCATCAAGTTCAACACATGGAAGCACAGCTTACCTGCAATGGCCTTATGAAGATTGGGGTGCAGATGCTTTGCTTTCCGGACATGACCATTTGTATGAACGCATCATCAGGGATGATAATATGGATGGCAAAAGTATGGCGTATATTATTAATGGTGCCGGGGGTAAAAGTCTCTATACATTTACGACACCTGTTGAAGGAAGCCAGGTGAGGATTGGAAATGACGGTACCTTAAATAACTATGGAACAGTACTGGCCACTGCAACAGCCGATTATATCACATTCGAATTCTGGACCATTGAAAATGGAGGTACTTTGCGCGACAGCTATACCATTACAAAAGGATCACAATCATTTTGTGAAAATTTTGATGGGTTTACAACAGGTCAAACTGTCGGCAACAACAGCGAATGGTACGATGGCGGAACGGGTCCTGTAATCGGGGCAACTAATGGTGTGGCTGGAAGTCAGGGTCTTGGAGCCTCGGGTACTATTTTCACCTGGTCAGCCCACCCCTTTAATTGGAATGCATCGGAATTTCAGTCCTTCAAAACTCAGCTTGATTTTCAGGCTGATGCAACGGGACAATTCGATGATGACAGGGTTGGTTGGAATACAGTAAACAACAGTACCAATTCTGATTATATTTTCGGAATTCAACTCGATAATTTAGATGGACATCTTCGTATGGAAGGATACTGGGACCATGTTCAGGGAGATGATGCCGGAAGAGTTGAAATGGCGGATTTGGATGGTGTTTCGATTACTGCCGGTAATTGGTACAGGCTGATCGGGATATTCACGAAATTGAGTGAGACTTCGGCACAAATAAACGGGGAATTATGGTCTTTGGACAGCAATGGTAATCCGGTTATTCTTGTTGCCAGCGGCTCGATCCCAAATACTGATGATGTCGGCGTTGATCTAACTCCAAGTGTAGCTTACTTCACCAGTCCTGTGTGGCCGGCCTTTAAAAATCATACGGGAGGCAGTGCTCCGGCTGATAATGCATGCATTGATATTATTACCAGCGAAGCAACCACTCCTCCGGATGCACCTACTGATTTGGCAGTTACAGTTGTATCTTCAAGCCAGATCGATTTGACCTGGACAGACAATTCATACAATGAATCGAGTTTCCGGATCGAACGGTCGGACAATGGAAGCGGAGGCCCTTTTACCGTTATTGCTACGGTAGTCGGGAATACAACATCCTATTCAAGTATCGGACTCTTCCCTGAAACTGAATACTGTTACCGTGTACTTGCGGCAAATATTATCGGTACATCTGATTATACAAATATCGCATGTGGAACGACACCAGAAGGACCAATGACGGTGACCTTCCAGCAGGGAACCAGCGGATATTCAGGGACTGTTGATACCTATATTATGGAGAATGAACCTTCGACGGCCCATGGTTCGCTTGAATCACTGGAATGGGATGGTGATGATCCGTCAGGAACAAACCAGGATAAATTTGTTCTCATCCGTTTCGAAAATATTTTCGGTTCGGATCTGGGACAGGTTCCATTGGGAGCGATCATCGAGTCGGCTATTTTGACCTACAATGTTTTCGATGCAGGTGATCCGGCAAATGTAAACGAAGTCGCTGTTGATTGGGTAGAAAATGACACATGGAATAGCTTTGGAGGAGATGCGGGTGTCCAGTCGGATGAGTTTGGCTTTTATCTGGGTGATGCAGTTGGAAATCTGGGATCAAACACGTTTGATGTTACAGCAAGCATTGCTAACTGGGCAGGAAATCCTTCTGCCAATAAGGGATGGATTTTCAGGCCGACAGATACTGACGGAGTAGATTCCCGTTCGAGTGAGTATGCTACTGTTTCTGAGCGACCTATGCTTACGATTATCTATTCAGATCCACCCACTGAGGTTCCTGAAGCTCCAACAAACCTGATTGCAGGTGCAATTTCTGCAACACAAATCGGATTGTCATGGAATGACAACTCTTTGATTGAAGCTAATTTCAAAATTGAACGCTCGGATAACGGAAGTTCCGGACCATTTGCACTGATTGCAACCGTTGGACCCAATACGGCAACTTATACCGACAATGACCTGAGTGCAGAAACGGAATATTGCTACAGGGTGATGGCAACCAATATCATCGGTAATTCGGCTTATTCGAATACGGCTTGTGCGGAAACAAATTCTGGAACTCAAAATGCCCTTGAATTTGACGGTTCCGATGACCTCGTGCTGGTGCCTTATTCTTCATCACTTAATTTGAGCCAGGATTTTACAATCGAAGCGTGGTTATATCCCACAGCTTTTGTTACCAGTCAGTGGAAGAGTTTTATAAACCGCGGTGATAAAAACAATTCCAACTATCAGTTCTGGCTTGGATTCTATGGAAACAGACTCTACTTTGACTTCAAGATTGCCGGTGAATATTACGACCTTACCCCTGCAGCAACATTTACAGCAAATACATGGATGCATGTTGCCCTGGTTTATAACCAGGCTGAGAAACGAGCAACCTTCTATGTAAATGGTGAGTTGCTCGAAAGCAAAGTATTTGCAAATGAAATCCTGGATAATTCAACGGCTCCTTTGAGAATAGGCGGAGATGAAGAATGGTATCAGTTTTTCACAGGCAGAATGGATGAAGTCCGTTTATGGAATGCTGAACGTACATTACCACAGATACAGCAGGAAATGTACCATGAGCTGACCAATCCGGCAGGTGAAGCACACCTTGCGGCCTATTACCGGCTTAATGAACTCAGCGGACAAACAGCCGAAGACCTGAGTTCGAATTCAAATTTGGGTCTCCTTGGCGGATCGACTAATGTTGATACTTCTGATCCGGTTTGGACGGGTTCTACAGCTCCGATACCTTATTATACGGTTCAGGCAGGAACCTGGAATACGAATGCTACCTGGGCTCAGGGTCAGAATGCCCCGGCTCATGCATGGTCAAGGGCGAAGATCGTCAGCAATGTTACGCTTCCGGTTTCCATAACAGCTATCGATGTAGCAGTAAATATAGCTGGAACGCTGACCATCAATTCAGGCCAGGCGCTTACAGGAACAGGAAAAGTGAGCATTAATTCAGGTGGATTACTGGTACTCGGTAACAGTTCGATGGTGAATATGGGACCGGGAAGTACCCTGAATGTGAATTTCGGAGGAACACTTCAAACTCATGGTTCATCCGGTACAGAAGCCAAAGTAACCCATACAACTGGCAATTATGCTTTCAATGCAAATGCGGGATCTGTCCTCAGCTCAACATATACCATATTTGAGTACATGGATACGGATGGTGCTGTCATTAACGGTGATCTTGACCCGGCATATCCGCTGAGCTATTGTACATTCCAAAATGGAGAAGCCGGCGGGACACTGCTGACTGTCAATAGTTCGTCGGACCTGAATCCTCAAAATGTCATTTTCCCTGCAAATACATGGAGCGGAGCTTACAATGTGACGAAATCCGAAGATGCAGGAACGGTTAATTTTACGGATGCTACCGGAGCATTTGCAGGATCAACATTTGAAAATGATCCATACAGCCGTATCGACTGGGGTGGCTTCAGACTGGATGTGAAAGCATTCCTTGAAGGGCCGTTTACAGGGACAACGATGACGAACGATTTGAGTTCGGTTCTCCCATTGGCTCAGCCTTACAATTCAGCTCCCTGGAATTACACAGGGACTGAAAGTGTTGCTGCCATACCGGGAAATGTGTCGGATTGGGTATTGGTTGAATTGAGGGATGCATTGACAGCCGAGACTGCAACGGGAGCCGCTGCAGTTAACCTGCGTGCGGCGTTCATTACTACCGATGGACAGCTTACTGAACTGGACGGAACGAGTCAGTTAAGCTACAATTTTGATATCACGAACGATCTTTATGTCGTGATCTGGCATCGGAATCACCTTGGGATCATGTCTGCAGTGGCGCTGACGAAAGCGGGTACAGTTTACAGCTACGATTTTAGTTCAGATTCAGGACAGGCCTACGGTACAGATGCCCAAAACGAGGTTGGTGCAAATATCTGGGGAATGATAACTGGTGACGCAAATGCCGATGGCCAGATTGATGCAGCGGATAAAACTGAATGGACAACGGAAGCCGGAAAAAGCGGTTATTTGAATTCCGATTTCAATCTGAATGGCGATACAAACAATGCCGACAAAAATGATTACTGGCTGCCCAATTCAGGAAAGAGTACTCAAGTACCTGATTAAAAGTTAATTTTAGGTTATAAATTGAATTCTGGTCCCGCAGCAACTCCGCTGCGGGACTCTTTTTTTATTTTTATTATTGAAATATTCATGTAAATTTGCGGCAGATTCTTTACAATAGGTCGATTTAAATTTCTGAATTAAAAAATTATCTTTATCTCATTTACTTCTATATGAAAAAATTTAGTTATACTTTAATTTTTGCAATTTTTACTATCGCTGGTTTGCAACTACATGCACAAAAAACAAAAACCATACAGGGGCCTACCCTAATAATAACCTCTGAACAAATGGTTGATGTCCCTTCCATTGCCTCTCAAATTTCCGATGGGACTTTCATTCCTGCCGGGAACGATGAGAAGGAATATAATCCAAAAATGTGGGGAAAAAATACAGCTATTCCGGGTAAAGGCTTACCCAAAGACGGTGATCCACTCTGGCAGAATCAATTAAAAGTGACATTATCTCAAGGAAAAGCACCTTCTCTTACATTTAATGCAGCCACTTCAGGTTCAACCCCAACTGATCCTACAGGTGCAGTAGGTCCCAATCATTTTGTAAACTCCTGGAATTCCTCCTTCAGAATTTGGGATAAAGCCGGAAATCCCTTAACTCCAGCTGCTGCATTAGGAACAATATTAAATGGAAATGCAGGTGATCCTATTGTGATGTACGATCGCTATGCGGACAGATTCATCATTACAGAGTTTTATTCGAACGGTTTTGGAATGGCAGTTTGTAAAGGGTCTGATCCAGTGAATGATGGTTGGTATGAATATCTTTTTAATACTGATGTTTTTCCTGATTATCCAAAATTTTCAGTTTGGTCGGATGGATATTACATTACCGCAAATAAAAACTCCGGATCTGCGGGCACCAGTGAGGTTGTTTTTGCAACGGAAAGAGATAAAATGTTGGTTGGTAATACAACGGCTTTAATGATTGGGTTTCCATTAACAGGTATTGTCACCAGTGGTTTTTACAGCCCTTTGGGTTTTAACTGTAATGGCCCTGAATTACCTCCTCCCGGGAACGCTCCTATTGTTTATATGCAGGATGATGTCTGGAGTGGAGTATCAACAGATCATTTAAAAGTCTGGTCGATCAATGTAAATTGGTCAAACCCTACAAGTTCTACAATATCAAGTCCACAAATTATCAATACCACACCATTTGATGGATTGTTCGATAATGGTTCATTCTCAAATCTCCCCCAACCTTCAGGCAGTGATATCGACGCTTTGCAAGCAACTATTATGTATATGGCTCAATACCGAAGATTTTCAAATCATAATTCGGTTGTATTTAACTTTGTAGTTGATTTGAATGGTGCGGATAATTACTCCGGGATCAGATGGTATGAATTACGACAAACCACAGATGGTGCCCCATGGACAATTTATCAGGAAGGAACGTACGCTCAACCTAACGGTCACAGTGCTTTTAGTGGAAATATGTGTATGGACGCAAATGGGGATATTGCATTAGCTTATACAACTGTTAGTACTAGTCTTTTTCCATCTTTGCGTTATACCGGAAGATTAGCTTCGGATCCTTTAAATACAATGACTATGTCTGAACAGGTGATTGGGAATGGAACGCAAATAGATCCTTCATCCCGTTATGGTGATTACGCGCAGATGACAATTGATCCCATTGATGACGCAACTTTTTGGTCAATTGGTGAATATTTTACAAGCGGAACCAGGGTAGACAGAGTTGGTGTTTTCCAATTTGCTCCGCCAGCATTAACTGCTAATTTTTCAGGTACTCCAACGTCAATATGTACTGGTAGTTCGGTAAACTTTACGGATCAATCAACAGGATCTCCCACTTCATGGAGTTGGAGTTTTCCGGGAGGAACACCCTCAAGTTACAGTGGTGCAAATCCGCCTGCGATAACGTATAATACTCCGGGAACTTACGACGTGACATTAACAGTTTCGGATGGTTCGACAAATGACAGTGAAGTAAAAGTGGGATACATAACTGTTGCCAATATTATAGCAGATTTCTCTGCATCTATAACAACGGTAATAGCTGGTGGATCGGTAAACTTTACAGATCTTTCATTCTGTAATCCAACATCCTGGAGCTGGTCATTTCCGGGAGGAACACCAACCACTTACAGCGGTTCTAATCCACCAGCAATAACATATAACACGACGGGCACGTACGATGTCAGTTTAACGGTTAGTAATGGAAACGGCAATGATACGAAGACAAAAACAGGCTATATTCATGTCATCAATTGCACATATTGTACCGCCGCGAGTTCAACATACGATGAAGAATGGATCAGCAATGTTACGTTTAATACGATCAATAACACTACGACAGGTACTGCGGGATATAATGATTATACGTCAATTTCGACCAACGTAACCAAAGGAAACGCATATACAGCTTCGGTGAGTTGCGGATCGACCGGATCGTGGACAGAGAACATCTGGATATTTGTTGACTGGAACCAGGATTGTGATTTTGGAGATTCGGGAGAAAGTATTGATCTTGGCCAAACCACAGGACCCGGGACAAAGACGGCGAGCATAACGATACCGACAGGAGCAGTAACAGGAGCCACGAGAATGAGGGTCATCCTTGAATACAATACCGACCCGGTCTCGTGCGGATCATTTACGTATGGCGAGGTAGAAGATTACACATTATCCGTAATAGGGACAATACCGGCTCCGGTAGCCAATTTCAGTGCCAGTACAACAACTCCCAATTTAGGCCAAACGGTAACCTTTACAGATTTGTCAACGAATACGCCAACGAGCTGGAGCTGGTCATTCAGTCCGTCAACATTAACGTATGTTGGCGGAACAAGGTCATCTTCCCAAAATCCCGCAGGTTCAGTTTACTGCAGGAGGATTGTATACCGTTACATTAACGGCAACAAATGCCAGTGGAAGCAGATCCTGAGGAAATAAACAATTATATTACAGTAACTTTATCCACCGGTAGCAAATTTTAGTGCCAATAATTCAACGCCATCCATCGGACAAACAGTAACATTTACAGATCTTTCAACCAATACACCGACTTCCTGGGCGTGGTCATTCAATCCATCAACAGTAACGTATGTTGGCGGTACAACGGCAACTTCCCAAAATCCGCAGGTTCAGTTTACTGCTGGAGGATTATTATACCGTTACATTAACGGCAACAAATGCCAGTGGAAGCGATCCTGAGGTAAAAAACAATTACATATCCGTACTTTATGCACCGTTAGCTGCAAATTTCATCGAAAATAACACCTGCAACAGGGGAAACAGTGACCTTTACCGATCAATCGACATATAACCCTACTTCATGGAACTGGGTATTTAATCCAGGAACTGTAACCTATACAGGAGGAACAAATGCTGCATCGCAGAACCCTCAGGTACAGTTTACCGCAGCGGGTAACTATTCGGTAGAATTGACTGCTACTAATTTAAGCGGGAGCGATACCGAAACAAAGACCGATTACATCATGGTGCATAACCCGGATATCAATTTGGACGTAACTGTTTATCTGGAAGGGCCATACAACGGGACAGAGATGACACCGATGCTGACTGATGTAATACCATCAACGCAGCCCTTCAATGGGAGTCCATGGAATTACGATGGGACAGAAAGCGTAAGCAGTCATTCCACCGGATGTAATCGACTGGGTACTGGTAGAGTTGAGAGATGCATCGACACCGGCACAAGCGACGAGCGGGACGAGGATTGGAGAGCAGGCAGGCTTTTTGAGGAACGACGGGAAGATAATCGATATGGAGGAAATGAATGGATAACATTCATCAATACAACCTTTCACACAAAACCTGTATGTAGTGATCCATCACCGGAATCATTTGAGTATAATGTCGGCAACAGGACTGACAGAAACAGGAGGAATCTATTCCTATGATTTCACAACAGGTTCTGGCCAGGCCTATGGAGGAACATCGGCACAGAAAGAACTTACAACAGGCATATGGGGCATGATAGGAGGAGACGGCGACCGGAACGGAACAATTGGGACATCGGACAAGTCCGATTGTGGGAGATGCAGGCAGGAGACGGAAGGATATCTGGAGACGGATTACAACCTGGATGCAGAATCGAACAATCTGGACAAGGATGACATTTGGGAACCGAATGTTGGTGCCGGTACCCAGGTACCCAATTAGCAATATTCATTAAGAATTAATACTCTTCAATGGCTTTTATAAATTAAATATAAGAGCCATTGTTTTATTTGAAAAAAAGTATAAATTTGCCGTAACATACTTTCTAGGGTTGAAAAACAATTAATTAATTAAATAAAGTATTAAAACATGAAAAAGTTTACATTAATGCTTTTTCTGCTGGCATGTATTATTGAAATTCCAATAAGTATCGCCCAGAAAAAATCGAAAGTTCCAGACAAAAATGCTCCAGCGGAGCAGGTTGATTATCGCATCGATAATATGGGTTACTGGATGAAGATGGCAGAAAAGGGCCTCGTGCCTTATAATGCTGTTGTACCGGTAAAACCAGCAGAATACAAGGGAAGCCTGATTGAATCCAAAGGTATTACGATTGCTGATTCACCAGACGTTCCTGTTTCAAATGCGACCAACCTTACAGAAAGCGAAAACTCTGTTTTTGTCGATCCTGATAATAATCAGTATATTTTGAATTCCAATAATTCAACGGGTTGGAATGGCAGCACGTACACTACCTTGTATGGAGCCTGTTATTTTGAATCCTCCAATGCAGGATCAACATGGGGAGGAAGTTATCAGGGAGCAGGTGGGACAAATTCGGGCGATCCGACCACAGCTATTGGCCGCAATGGAAGACAATTTGTAAACTATATTGATAATCCTGGAGGGCAGGGGATTGCTTATAGTGATGATGGCACAAACTGGTCAACCTCTACAATTGCAACTAATCCAGGATCCCTTGCTGACAAAAATCACATGTGGATTGACAATAGCCTTTCAAGTTCGTATAATGGAAATGTCTATGTAGCGTGGACCGATTTCGGTGGGACATATGATTCCCGGGTAGTATTTTCTAGATCAACAAACAATGGTGTTACATGGTCATCAAAAATACCAATTTCCAACTCCGCCACGTATTTTAGCCATGGGGTAAATTTGCAGACAGGTTCAAACGGAGAGGTCTATGCTTGCTGGGCCACATACCCGGGATCATTAACTGAGAATGCGATCGGATTTAATAAATCGACCAATGGAGGTACTTCATTTGGAACAGCAACATTGGCAATTTCAAACATAAAAGGAATACGCGCAACAGGTGTATTAAAAAATATGCGGGTCAATTCCTTCCCTGTTATGGCTGTTGATGTAAGCGGTGGAGCAAACAATGGTAATATTTATATTGTATGGACCAATATTGGAGTCCCGGGCACAAATACCGGGACGAACAAAAGTGTCTATATGATCAAATCCACAAATGGAGGAACCTCCTGGTCGACAGCAGTTAAAGTCAATCAGGGAGCCTTTACTGATGGTAAAGAAGCCTATTGTCCATGGATTACATGTGACAATGAGACCGGAGCATTAGCTGTAATTTTCTATGACGACAGATATACATCGAGTTCATCGTGTGAAACCTGGGTAGCTTATTCTTTAGATGCAGGAACTACCTGGACAGATTTCAGGGTTAGTGATGTTTCTTTCACACCCAATGCGATTCCTGGACTCGCAAGCGGTTATATGGGTGACTATTTGGGCATTACTTCAAAGGGAGGAATGATTTATCCAATGTGGACTGATACACGAAATAATTTATATATGACCTATGTGTCACCGTTCACGCTGGGTTTGAACGCTGCATTTTCAGCCAGCAATACGAATGTTTGTACCGGATCATCGGTTACATTTACGGATCAGTCATCAGGACCACCAACGAGTTGGACATGGAGTTTTCCCGGAGGAAGCCCTTCAAGTTACAGTGGTGCAAATCCGCCAGCAATAACTTATAATACACCCGGAGTATATAATGTATCATTAACAGTTGGTGATGGATCTGGCACTGATACTGAAACAAAGACTGGTTATATTAATGTTCAAAATATTATTGCAGATTTCTCAGGAACACCTACCACAGTTGTAGTAGGTAATACGGTTACTTTTACAGATAATTCTTCCTGTTCACCAACAGACTGGAGCTGGACATTTACAGGTGGAACGCCTTCGACAGCAACAGGTCCCGGTCCTCATGTAATTACTTACAACACAATCGGTACTTATAATGTATCCCTTACAGTAACAAAAGCTGCGAGCAATGATACCAAAACAAAAACAGGGTATATAAGTGTTATCAATGCAGTTTTTAACATGACAAATGCAACAATTACAACTTGTTCAGGGAATTTTTATGATTCCGGAGGTTCATCAGGTAGTTATGTTAATAATGAAAATTATACAGAGACTTTTTATCCAGCAACACCCGGGGCGAAAATTAAATTTATTTTTAGTTCATTTAGCACTGAGGCAAATTATGACTTCTTAAGAATTTATGATGGTATAAATACAGGCGCTACCTTAATTGGCACATACAATGGTACAACCGGACCAGGAACCGTTACCGCAACTAATGCTTCCGGTGCACTAACGTTTAATTTTACATCTGATGTAAGTATTACTTCTACGGGATGGGCTGCAGCAATTAGTTGCTATGGTTCTGCCACACCCCCAGTAGCCGATTTCACAGCGAGTGCGACAACTCCTTATATAAACCAAACAGTAAACTTCACTGATCTTTCGGCCAACAACCCCACCTCATGGGCCTGGTCTTTCAGCCCTGCAACGGTAACTTATGTAGGAGGGACAACTTCAGTATCACAGAATCCACAGGTGCAGTTTAATGCCTTGGGCTACTATACGGTTACGCTGACAGCTACCAATAGCAGTGGCAGTGATGCGGAAACAAAGATAAATTACATACTTGTAAATGCAGCTCCTGTGGCCAACTTCATTGCAGACAATGTCAATCCTGGATTAGGACAAATCGTTAATTTCACCGACCTTTCCACCGGTAGTCCAACTTCATGGCAATGGACATTTGAAGGTGGTAATCCAACCTCCTGGTCTGGACAAACTCCGCCGTCCATTCAATACAATACTACCGGCACATGGGACGTAACTCTTGAAGTAAGCAATGGATCTACTAATGACATAGAACTAAAGCCGGATTATATTACAGTATCTGAGTATATGGCATCAACAGCAACACTTCAAATCGGAAGCACGGATGTATCGGGCTTAAACCCGGGGGATAAAGTATATGTCCCGGTATATTGCGATGCTATCTCAGCAAACTTGATCATCGGGTTTCAGTTTTATATTGCCTTCGACCATGCAGTGTTAGATTGGGATGGAACATCAACTGATCCACTACCAGGATTGCAAGGCATTCATCCGAATTTCCCCTATAATACGAACGATTGGTTGTTTAATGATAATGGTTCCGAAATGGTTTGTCTATGGATTGACCCTACATACGCTGGTCAAAGTATCTCACCGGGAGAAACATTCTTTACCTACATTTTTACGTATCTTGGAGGAGAAACTGAATTGACCTGGGGATTGTCCAAAAATGCTGGTTTCATTAATAAGTTTTCAAAAGGAAGTACGGAAATGTACGATGAAAATTTCACATACTATCAACTTACTTTATTAAACGGTAATATTAGTAAATAATGGTATAAAAGTAAATCTTAAGGTTTTACTAGAAGGGCCATACAACGGGACAGAGATGACTCCAATGCTGACTGATGTAATACCTGCAATGCAGCCATTTAGCGGGAGTCCATGGAATTACGATGGGACAGAAAGCGTAACAGTCATTCCACCGGATGTAATCGACTGGGTACTGGTAGAGTTGAGAGATGCATCGACACCGGCACAAGCGACGAGCGGGACGAGGATTGGAGAGCAGGCAGGCTTTTTGAGGAACGACGGGAAGATAATCGACACTGCAGGAAATGAATGGATAACATTCATCAATACAACCTTTGCCAACAATTTGTATGTAGTGATTCATCACCGGAATCATTTGAGTATAATGTCGGCAACAGGACTGACGGAAACAGGAGGAATCTATTCCTATGATTTCACAACAGGTTCTGGCCAGGCATATGGAGGAACATCTGCACAGAAAGAACTTACAACAGGCATATGGGGAATGATAGGAGGAGATGGAGACAGAAATGGTACAATCGGGACATCAGATAAAGATCCAATTTGGGAGATGCAGTCAGGAACGGAAGGATATCTGGAGACGGATTACAACCTGGATGCAGAATCGAACAACCTGGACAAGGATGACATCTGGGAACCGAATGTTGGTGCAGGTACCCAGGTACCCAATTAATTGAAGCGATGTAACATTTAAAAGAGTTTTAGGGTTTAAATCCCTGGAACTCTTTTTTTTATATCTAAATAACAATTAAATAATTAATTCTACTTTTACACTTAAACAAAGAAGAATTTTTAAATAATCTAATTTTTAAAACTTATTAATGAAGAAATTTACATTTTTGGTTTGTATTCTCCTTATTTGGGGAATCCTTCCAGCCCAGCAATGGACAGACAATCTGCCTCAGGGTAAGTTACAAAACGGTAAATTAACTTTTTATGAAATTCAGAAAGCCTTCAATGATTACTGGGAACCTTTCAATGTGGATAAAAACGGATATTACTTTTTGAATGGAGATAAAGTTAAAGCTCAGGGTTGGAAGCAGTTCAGGCGGTGGGAATGGTATTGGGCGGATCGGGTTAATAAAGAAACAGGAGAATTTCCTAAGACTACCGCCTATGAAGAATTGGAAAAATATCTGCAAATGAATCCTGAAGGTAAAAGTGCAAATGGTAATTGGACAAGTCTTGGTCCGACAAGTACTTCGGGAGGATACGCCGGATTGGGAAGGATAAACTGTGCCGGTTTCATTTCAGGTGACAATAATACAATTTATGTAGGTTCTGCTTCAGGAGGAATCTGGAAAACGACGAATGGCGGATCTTCATGGACACCGGTAGGTGATAACAATGCGGTTTTGGGAGTCAGCGATATAGTGGCCTACAGGCCGGTTTCATCACCTGATGTAATCTACATTGCTACAGGTGACAGAGACGGTGGCAGTATGTGGTCGCTCGGAGGCGGTCAGTATAATGATAATAACAGCGTTGGCGTCCTCAAGTCGATCGATGGCGGAACTACGTGGAATTACCACTGGATTAATTTTTACGGCAAGTCAACAAAGAACTATAAATCGTTTGCTCTTACATCCGACTGATAACAATATATTGTACGCGGCAACCTCAGTTGGGGTATATAAAACAATAAACGGGGGTACAAGCTGGGCGTTGATTTCATCGAATGTTTATATTGACATGGAATTCAAACCCGGAACACCTTCGACAATTTATGCTTCCAATAAAAATGGAGATATCTATCGATCGACAAATGACGGTTCTTCATGGACCCAAACGCTCAGCACCTCGAATGCCAGGACAGAACTTGCCGTGTCAGGAAATAATCCGGCGATTGTATATGCTGTAGTTTCTGATGGCAATAGTGGCCTCGCAGGCATTTATAAATCTGCTGATAGCGGAGCATCATTCAGTCAGGTTTTCAGTGGATCTACCACAAACCTTTTAAACTGGGACTGCAACAGCACTTCCACAGGAGGCCAGAGCTGGTATGACTTGTGCATTGCTTCTGATCCGACAAATGCCAACATTGTATTTGTAGGTGGTGTTAATACGTGGAAGTCGACAAATGGAGGGACTTCATGGAGTATTAGCAGCCATTGGTCTGGTGGTTGCAGCGTCCAGGCTGTACATGCAGATAAACATTTTCTTAGTTATCAAAATGGAACATCAGTACTTTATGAAGGAAACGACGGCGGATTTTATAAAACTACAAACAGCGGTTCGAGCTGGACCCATTTAGGAAGTGGACTTATCACCAGCCAGATTTATCGTCTTGGGGTTGCACAAACCGTAGCCAATGAAGATATTGCGGGACTGCAGGATAATGGAACAAAAGCATATCTTTCCGGATCATGGAGTGATGAAATCGGTGGTGATGGTTTTGATTGTGCAATCGATTATACAAATCAGAATACTCTTTATGGCGAATTATACTATGGAGCCATCAAAAGGTCAACGAACCATGGCTCAAGCTGGTCGGACATTGTCTCAGGCCTATCTGGTTCTGCCCACTGGTGTACTCCGTTTGTCATTGATCCGAATGTGCATACAACTTTATATATCGGTTACCAGGATGTATTTAAATCGACCAATCAGGGTACGTCATGGTCGCAAATAAGTACATGGGGAGGGTCTACACTTAAATCCATTGCAGTGGCTCCTTCAAATTCAGCCTGTATTTATGCAGCAACTTCAAGTATTTTGTACCGAACAACAAACGGAGGAAGCTCTTGGTCGAATATTACTGGTATTATTCCTGTGGGATCGGGTGACATCACTTATATTTGTATAAAAAACGATGATCCTAATACAGTTTGGGTTTCTCTTGGGGGTTATAACACCACAAGGGTTTATCAAACCACCAATGGAGGTACAAGCTGGACAAATATTTCAGCAGGTTTACCTTCTATACCGGTAATGTGCCTTATTCAAAATAAGCAAAATACTTCACAAATTGAACTATATGCAGGGACGGATGTTGGGGTGTATTTAAAAGCCGGATCAGCTAACTGGATGCTGTTTTCAAATGGTTTACCTAATGTTGTCGTTACCGATCTTGATATTTATTATAATGCAACCCCGGCAAACAGCCGGATTCGCGCAGGAACTTTTGGCAGAGGAGTTTGGCAATCTGATCTTTATGCTGATATTTCTGCACCTCCGGTTGCAAATTTCTTTGCTTCCAACACGAATCCAGCCATCAATTCAACAGTCTCTTTTACGGACGCATCCACCAATACTCCAACGTCATGGTCCTGGGAATTCAGTCCGAATACGGTAACTTATACGGACGGAACAAGCTCCAATTCGCAAAACCCTCAAGTTCAATTCAATGCTCTTGGATATTATACAGTTACGCTAAGCGTGACTAACGCCTACGGTTCGGATCAGGAGATAAAAACCAACTACATTGATGTGGTGCTTTATGAATATTGTATCCCGACATATTCAACGGGAACTACTGATGGAGATTATATTTCATTGGTACAATTGGGTTCGATTAATAATGCTACCGGCGCTTCTGCAAGTCCTTATTATACCTATTATAGTAGCCTTTCAACGGAACTTATTCCAAACACAGCCTATACGATTACGTTAAGTCCTGGTACTTATGCAAGCTCAAATTACATTGCTGTTTGGATTGATTACAATCAGAACGGGCTTTTTGAAACATCAGAAAAGCTTGGAAATATCCTTATACCGCCCACACCATCAACGGGAACTATCAATTTTACAGTTCCTTCGGATGCTGTAAGTGGAACCACCAGAATGCGTGTACGTGAAGTTTATTCCAATACAAATATTGACCCTTGTGCAAGTGCTTCATATGGTGAGACAGAAGACTACAACATTACTATCCCTGGAGGTTCTTTATATCTCGATGTGACTGTTTTCCTGGAAGGTCCGTTCAATGGTACGACGATGACCCCGGGATTGAGTAGTTATATTCCTTTAAATCAACCTTACAATGTAGTACCATGGAATTATAATGGAACGGAAAGCGTAGCATCTGTACCTGGAAATACAGTCGACTGGGTACTTGTTGAACTTCGCGATGCGGCTACAGCAGGTCAGGCAACACCTGCAACAATGATCGGACGACAAGCTGCATTTCTGAGGAATGACGGAAGAATAATTGGTCTGACGGGCAATCCGGTACTTGATTTTGGTTCCCTCTCCTTCAGTAATAACCTATTCGTCATTATTTATCACCGGAATCATATCAGTGTTCTTTCATCTGCCGGACTTACTCAAACAGGAGGTATTTATACCTACAATTTCAGTACAGGTTCAGGCCAAGCTTATGGTGGAACTGCTGCACACAAACAGATAGGTGCCGGAGTATGGGGAATGTTCGGTGGCGATGGCGACCATAGCGGAATCGTCGGAAATGGGGATAAGTCACCGATATGGGATACCAATGCAGGGACAAAAGGTTATCTCGGAACGGATTATAACCTCGATTCCCAGTCGAACAATCTTGACAAGGACAACATCTGGGTTCCCAATTTTGGCAAAGGAAGCCAGGTTCCGAATTAAAAATACTACTAACAAAAAATTACCAAAAGCCCCGGTTTAAATTAATCGGGACTTTTTTTTATTTTTGCCTAAATCATTTATATGAGAGCGGTTATTCAGCGTGTTTCACAGGCTTCGGTATCTATTGACTCAACGTTAAAAGCTAAAATATCTTTAGGATTACTGATTTTTCTAGGTGTGGAAAATGCGGATATGCAGGAGGATATTAATTGGCTTGTTGGAAAAATTTCAAGGATTCGAATCTTTAATGATGAACATAATGTCATGAATTTATCCATAACGGATATAAAAGGGGAAATTCTTGTTGTAAGCCAGTTCACTCTCCACGCCAGCACAAAAAAAGGAAACCGACCCTCATACATAAAAGCAGCCAGGCCTGAATTTGCCACGCCATTGTATGAAAAATTTGTAGATGAATTAAAGATAATAACAGGGATTGAAATTCAAACCGGAGAATTTGGTGCTATGATGCAGGTGGCGTTAATAAACGATGGTCCTGTAACAATTATCATCGATTCTAAAAACCGGGAATAACTATTTTAATTTCATCATAAATTTTTCGATTTCAACGATAAACCGGGTATGTGTCCCGATTCCGATCATACCGCTTTCATCCCAGGTGTGCAATTCAAAAACGAGTTTTCTGCCATTAACTTCACTTAACCGTGAATCGCAGGAAATTTTAGCTCCGATTGGAGTGGCTTTGAGATGCTTGATATTCACTTCTGTTCCTACAGTTGTAAATCCTTCAGGCAGATAAGAATTAACACTTTCCATCGCTGTATTTTCCATCAGAGCGATCATTGAGGGTGTAGCAAGTACATCTACAAGTCCTGAATTGAAGGCCAATGCAGAGTGATTTCCGCTTACAATTATTTCCTTATGGTTTTTGATTCCGGTCGGGATATTAATTTCCATTTTTCAGAAATTAAACATTATGGTTTTTTTTAGTTCAGGATGCAGGCTTAGGTATACAGGGCATGTATAAGCTGATCGTTCGATGATTTTCTTTTGTTTGTCTGAATAATTATTTTTAGGAAACGTGAGATCAATCTTAACTTCCCCGACTCTTCTTGGATCCGCAACCATGATTTTCCATATTCTCACTTCGGTTCCATCAATATTAAATCCGTGTTCACGAGCGGCGATTCCCATGATGGTCAGCATACAACTCCCAAGCGCAGTAGCGAGCAGGTCGGTCGGTGAAAACGATTCACCCTTTCCTTTATTATCAGGAGGTGCATCTGTGATCATTTTAATTCCGGATCTCACATGTGTCGCTTCTGTTCTTAAGTCGCCTATATATACAGTGTGTATCGTTTCTTCCATTTACCTGATTATTTTATGCAAAAATAAAAAAATCCCGGTTCAGTATTAAACCGAACCGGGATCAAAAACAAGAGGTTATCAATTTACTTTTTATCAGGATTGTCTTTTTTAGAATCAGTTGTAGTGCTTGTAGAACTTGCTTTTGAAGTTTCATTGGCCTTGCTGTCCATTTTACTTCCTTCTTTTTTATCAGTACATGTAGACTTACAATTCTTCATGTCTTCCGGACTGCAACATGATTTTTTGCTTTTTACTTCTTTTTTTGGAGGATCATCATATACTCTGTTTGCAACAACAGACTCAATAGTTAATGAACCTATCATTAAAAATGTAAATACCCCAACTCCAAACATTAATTTTTTCATACTTTTATAATTTAGTTAAATCAATTTTAATTTCTTATAATTACCGAAACAAATGTATGAAGAATTTATAGTTAACACTGTTAACGAGTTGTTAAATACTGTTAATTATTTGTTAAAAAATACACTTAGCACGGTATTAATTTAATTTTGACTCATGAAACAGAGGGTGATTATTTTCATAATCATATTAACGACTATCTCACTTATTGCTGCGCTAATCACTCAACTTTTTTGGGTCCGTGATGCGTGGCTGCTAAAAGAGGATCAATTCACAAACGCTGTTGATGTAGCTTTAAAAAGTGTTGTAAATCAGCTAATGACTTCAAATAAGGCTATTCCTGAGAATAATATTAAAATTGATCCGGAACTCTATCAGAAACATTTTGAAATTTTTTCAGTGGTTGATCCGGTAATACTTGATTCTTTGATCAAAGAAGAATTAAGCAGCCTGCATATTAATCGGAATTTTTGTTACGGTGTTTATGATGTTCCTGAACATGACTTTATAATGGGCAATTATAAAGGGTTTGAGCAAAAATTACTTGATTCACCTCACTGGCGCTCACTTACGTGCCTTTGTCAGGCCGAAAGTTATAATTTGTCTGTTTACTTCCCGCGTCGACACCTTTTGGTTACAAATCAGATGATTATTCTTCCGGTAATGTCGGGTATTTTTCTGATGATTCTTGTTTTCAGTTTTTTCTTTACCATCTATTCTTTACTCAGGCAGAAAAAACTGGATGAAGTTAAATCCGATTTTGTTAACAATATGACACACGAATTTAAAACCCCTATTGCCACCATTTCGGTTTCAAGTGAAATGTTAATGAAAGAAAGTGTAGCCAAGTCACCCGAAAAAGTAAAAAAATATGCAAGCATTATTTTTGATGAAAATGTTCGGTTAAAAAGTCAGGTTGAAAGAGTACTACAGATTGCAATTCTTGAAAAGGAAGACTTTAAATTGAAAATGAAAGAGCTGAATGTGCATGATATTATTAATAGCAGCATCGATAATTTCAGGGTCGTTGTTGGTGAACGGAAAGGGAAACTGGTCACAAATCTTGGGGCCCAGCATTATACTATTACTGCCAACAGGGAACATTTGGCCAATATTTTTAATAATCTTCTTGATAACGCCAACAAATATTCGCCAACGAGTCCGAAAATATCTGTAAGCACTTTCAACGATAAAGGATGGATAAAAATATCATTTGAAGACAATGGAATTGGGATCAGTAAAGAAAATCAACATGAAATATTCAAGAAATTCCAAAGGCTTCAATCCGGGGATATCCATGATGTAAAAGGATTCGGTATCGGTTTATATTATGTGAAAACCATGGTAGAGAAAATGGGAGGAACGATTGATCTGAAGAGTGAATTGGATAAAGGCAGTCAATTTATTATTTCATTCCCTGTTTGATAACTGGGGAATAATATGTATTTTTGTACGTATGTTAAACTAACCCATTTACCTTGAAAGCAAAAAAACCCTCAACTGCAAAAATTTTACTGGTCGAAGATGACCCGAATTTGAGCCTCGTGGTAAAGGATTATCTGGAAATGCTTGATTATGAAACCCGGCTTTGTAAGGATGGGGAAGAGGGTTTGGCAGAATTTCTAAACGGGCAGTATAATCTGGTTATTTTAGATATTATGCTTCCTAAAAAAGATGGATTCTCAGTTGCTGAAGATATCCGAAAGATTGATCAACTGATACCGATTATTTTTCTTACTGCAAAATCACTGAACGAAGATAAAATCAAGGGCTTTATAGCCGGATGCGATGATTACATCGTGAAGCCATTCAGCACGGAAGAGTTGAGCATGAGGATAAAGGTGATTCTCAAACGATGTTTGACCGGTCAATTAGGCTCACTGGATGACGATCAAAAAATTTTTCAGATTGGTAAATTTTCGTTTGATTATGAAAATATGTTGCTGGAAAATGATGAATTAGTCCATTCATTGACTCGAAAAGAAGCCGCCTTGCTCAAACTTTTATGCATATACAAAAACAAATTATTATCACGCGAAACAGCTTTAAAATCGGTTTGGGGCGATGATGATTATTTTATTGGAAGAAGTATGGATGTGTTTATTACCAAGTTGAGAAAATACCTGAAAGATGACCCTACAATTTCTATTACAAACATCCATGGCAGCGGGTTTAAACTCGAAATAAAATAGCAAAATTTCCTTTTATATTTATTTAAGCGTATCCTTATCCTCATCCCATTTGATGATGAAATCCTTATTGCTGGGTTTTTTATTTGGAGTCGATTTTAGTGTGTTCTGTTTACTTTCTTTTTGATCAATTGGTTCACCCTTATCTTCATCCCACTCAATCTTAAATTTCTTTTGCTGACCTGGCTTTGATTCAGGCAACTGCTCAGCTTTTGTTTCATTGGAACTGTTTTTTTGCGAACCCCTGAATTCCTCTCTGAATATTGATTTCAGATTTTTTTGCTCTGTTTTCAAATCAGAAGCAATTTTATTCTGAACAGCTTTTGTATCATAACTAATGTCAGGATTATCAACATTACCAGTCATTTTTAAAAATAGTGTCGTTCTGCCCAATCCATCATCTTCAGTGAAAATGCCATCAATAGGCTCCTCTTCCTTTTTTTTCTTTGAAAGTAATTCAGATAATAAAACCCGGACATGGTAATCGATATCATTATCGAAAGTATGCTTACCGTTAAGTTTTAGATTTAGTGTACTTGATTCGATGTCCATTTCGGGAATATAAACGGTACGGTCTTTAATTTGAATCTGGTTCTTTATTGTAGAGAAATAGATGTGCTCCAGCTCTTTTTGCTTTATAAACTTTGATAACCGATACAGCGGAGTGTAATGGATCAATTCCCCGTTTCTGATCATTATATCACCCACAGAATTGATCGAACCGGATTCAACATCCAGATCAGGCTTAAAAAGAAACTGAAGAAATACATGTGCGTCAACTCTGCCAAATAAATTTTCATCTGTAATATTATCCTGTCCGAAATTTCCAAACTCATAAAACATTTTATTGATATCAACGTCTGTAATGTCTGCATCACATTTTAACATGAATTTCCCATTTTCAGATCCATCAATTATGCCCGTGAGATTTGTTTTTCCCTGCATTGAATTGAATGAAGTATTTTCGACATAGAGTTTCTTGTCTTTCATCTTTAACCGTCCCATAAGGTTATCGGCAATAAATTTCCTGAATTTTAATTTCCTGATATTTACATCAAGATCGAAGTCCTCACGGTCAGAAAATTTTAAATTATAAACCGTATCGGTTTTGCTGGTTTTGTATTGAATAAAATCGTCAATATCGAGATAATCAGAAGAAAAATTAGCTTTTATGGCAATTTTTTCGTGCGGCAAAAATGCATACGATAAAATGTTGATGAAGGATCCGGTCATCCTGAAATCGCTCCCGGAAATGTTTCCTGAAAAATTTTCAACCACAAGATCCCTGTTGTTGAATTTAAATGAACCGGTCAGATTTCTGTAATCAACATGGCTGTTTTTTAAGTTAAAATCTACGTTATTAATTTTCAATGTACCTGTTGTCCGGCTTGTAGAGAAATCCGCCAATGTAAAGCTCCGAAAACTTTTTAATTTGTTTTTAAATTGCAGGTTAAGGTCCATCGTTCCATGAATCGATTCCAACTCGTCAATTTTGAATAAATCCTGAACTCCAGTGAGTTCTAAATTCGAATTTACAAGTACATCGATATCGGGCTGTTCAAAGTTGGTAACCTTTAGGTTCCCATTAATAAATCCTGATTTCAACGTCGATTTGAAATCATTAATAATAAGAACAAATGATTTGGGTGATTTAGATTTTCCATTACTAAACCGGCCGTCGAACTGGACATTTGTAAGTGCAATTCCGGAATTCGGCTGGCTGAATTTCCCTTTTCTGACGTTGAAATCAAACGTAACAAGAGGTAATTTATTCCCGGAAAAATCACCGGTAATTTTTGCCTTAAATGAAAATTTTCCGTTTAAATCGGCTTTACTTATCGGAATCCGGTATTCATCAGGTATTTCATCCATAAATGTGCGTAACTCCGATTCGGCTCCATTAATTGAAAGATCAAGAACCTTATTCGTGAGGTCGGATTTGATCGTTCCCGAAATATCGAGGGAAAGGCCTGATAAAGACAAATTACTGTTACTTATGGTATAAATTCCGGAATTCTTGTCCACCTGGATTTGAAGGTTCATTTCCACATTTTTTTCTTTCAGAAAAATTGATTCACCGGAGCGGATATAATTCGAAAAGAATTCTCCTTCTGCTGACAATGAATAGCTGGCGGCTAAGAATTTCCCGTTAATACTTGCAGTTTTTGCTCTGAAAAAATACTCCTGATCCGTTGGATAATTGATATATAAAACTTCAACATTCTGCAAAATGACCTTTTGAAGATCAATATCAATTTTTGAAGGCCCTGAATGATCAGGTTTATTAAGAATAGTGAAATTGTTTGACCCGTCTTCATGGATCACAATGTTAATAATGGCATCTTTAAGAATTATCTTTTCAATTTTGTATTCGCCGTCAAGGATATCATAAATATTAAACAGTACGTACAAAGATCCGGCTTTTAATAGCGGATTTGATTGTCCAACTATTTTTTCTTTTGTTTGAAGATTGGTGAATTTTAAAGAAGCATTCGGAAAGTTTTCAAACAATGAAAGATCAACATCAGAAACTGAAATTTCTATATTCAGATGTTTATTGAGTTCATCGACTAATGTTTGTTCAACTTTATCAGAATAAAAATAGCCGATAATAAACAACGTTCCTGCCAATACGAACAGCATGAAGATAAAAGAAAGGAAAAACCACTTGATGATTTTAATAGCTGATTTCATTCTGCCAAATGGCCTGTAGATTTAAAGCGATAATTAGTAACGCGTTCTTTTTCGTAATATTTAATTGAATGTAAAATTAATGTATATTAAAATCCTACTTTTGCGAAGAATTAAAATATTTAGTTAATCAAAAATTTAAATCATGAAAAAAATCAAATTAACAGTTGCTTCCTTCGTAATTATTTGCTTGGCATTAATTTTAGGAAGCTGCACAAACACACCTAAAGCACCTATGAAAGCACAACAATTACCGTTGGAGGATTTTTTCAAGAATCCGGAAAAAAGCCGTTATCAGATTTCACCTGATGGAAAGTACTTTTCGTACATGGCTCCGTATGAAAGCCGGATGAATGTTTTCATTCAGGAACGGGGGCAAGATTCGGCTACCCGCCTTACGAGTGAAACCGACCGCGACATTTCTGGCTACTTCTGGCCAAACAATGAACAAATTCTCTATTTAAAAGATAATGGTGGAGATGAAAATTACAAGTTGTACGGAGTCAACATTGATGGCTCTAACCTAATCTGCTTTACTGATTTTGATAAAGTGAGGACACAAATAATCGACGACCTCGAAGATATCGATGATCAAGTCATCATCGGGATGAATAAGCGGAATCCGCAGGTTTTTGATCCATACAGGCTGAATATTAAAACCGGTGAGATGACAATGCTTGCTGAAAATCCGGGCAATATTCAGGGATGGATGTTCGATCACGACGGTAAACTCAGGGTCGCTTTTGCTATTGAGGATGGCGTGAACACAAGTATTCTTTACCGCGAAACTGAGAATGACGAATGGAAAAACGTTCTGACTACAAGTTTTAAAGATAACATGTCGCCTTATTTCTTCACCTTTGATAATAAAAATGTTATCGGAACTTCCAATCTCGGGAGGGATAAAAGCGCTGTTGTTGAATTCGATATTGCAAACGGAAAGGAACTCAGCTTACTTTACGAAAATCCCGATTATGATGTGGAGGGCGTTTATTATTCGCACAAACGCAAGGTCATTACTTCCGCTTCCTATACTTCATGGAAAAGTGAAAGACATTTCTTTGATGATGAAACAAAGGCGTTGTTTGACAGGCTGAACAAGGACCTTGGACAATACGAAATAGGGATTAGCGCATCCAATAAGGACGAAACGGTTTATATTATCCGTACTTACAGCGATCGTTCTCTGGGTTCATACTATATTTATGATAAAAATACCGATAAACTTGATAAAATTGTAGATGTAAGTCCATGGATTGATGAAAATGAAATGGCCAGTGTTACTCCTGTTAAATATCAGTCACGCGACGGCTTAACAATTAATGGATATCTGACCCTGCCGAAAGGATATACCATTGAAACTGCGAAAAATCTGCCGGTAGTTGTCAATCCTCACGGTGGTCCATGGGCAAGAGATGAGTGGGGTTTTAATCCGGAAGTCCAGTTTTTGGCTAACCGTGGATATGCTGTATTTCAAATGAATTTTAGAGGTTCAACAGGATATGGAAAAACTTTTTGGGAAACCTCCTTTAAAAAATGGGGACGTGAGATGCAGGACGATATCACAGACGGAACCAACTGGCTTATTGAACAGGGCATCGCTGATCCTAAACGAATTGCAATATATGGCGGAAGTTATGGTGGGTATGCTACTCTAATGGGACTCGTAAAAGAACCTAAGCTTTATGCCGCAGGTGTTGACTATGTGGGTGTTTCAAATATGTTTACATTTATGCAAACAATACCGCCATACTGGAAACCTATGCTTGATATGTTTTATGAAATGGTTGGCGATCCTAAATCCGACAGTTTGATGCTCAGGGAAGTTTCTCCTGTATTTCAGGCAGATAAAATTGTTGCCCCTTTGTTTGTCGCACAGGGGAAAAATGATCCAAGGGTAAATATTGATGAATCGAACCAAATGGTAAATGCCATGAAAGCACGGGGTGTGGATGTTGAGTACCTGGTGAAAGACAATGAAGGTCATGGCTTTCACAACGAAGAAAACCGGTTTGATTTCTATCGGTCAATGGAAGCATTCCTTGGGAAACATATTTAATACATTAAATTCTTTGTAAAAACCGGCTTTCTGGCCGGTTTTTTTATTTCAGATAGTTCATTCTGCTGACCGCCTCCGCACACATTTGTTGTATTTTGAACAACGTAAGAATATTAAATTATCTTTTGTTTCGTTATAAAATATTGAATATCAAATCCGACAATCTGTTGGCATGAAAATCGTTCCCAAATGTGGCTGAAGATTTACATTGGTTTCAAATTCTAAATTTAAAAATTACTTTGGATGATTCTTTTAAAAAACTTGCATAAATCCTATACAACAGGCAACAATAGCCTTCATGTATTAAAAGGCATTGATCTGGAGATTGGAGATGGTGAGATGGTTTCGATCATGGGATCTTCCGGTTCAGGCAAATCCACCTTATTAAATATTTTGGGTATTTTGGATAATTACGATCAGGGAGAATACTTTCTTAACGGCGAACTCATTCGTAATATGAGTGAAAAAAAAGCCGCTCATTATCGGAATAAATTTATTGGTTTTGTTTTTCAGTCATTCAACCTGATCTCTTTTAAAAATGCTATGGAAAATGTGGCTTTGCCCCTGTATTATCAAAAAATAAGCAGGAAAAAAAGGAACTTAAAAGCAATGGAATTTCTTGATCGGTTAGGATTAAAGGATTGGGCCCTTCATCTTCCGAATGAATTATCAGGAGGTCAGAAACAACGTTTGGCTATTGCGCGTGCTTTAATTTCTGAACCCAAAATGATACTGGCCGATGAACCGACAGGTGCTCTGGATTCGCAGACTTCTATGGAAATGATGGACTTGTTTCAGGAAATCAATAATATGGGAATAACGGTCTTAATTGTAACCCACGAACGTGATATCGCTGCCAAAACGCAACGGATTATCAGGCTCAGGGATGGAATTATCGATTCGATCGTTTCAAATGGTGAACGGAAAAAATGGCTTGCTGACCAGGTAATGGCTTAAACAGTAATTGTTTTAAAAAAATGTTTGACCTCGACAAATGGCAGGAAATTTACAGTACGATCAGAAAGAATAAACTGCGTACGATCCTAACTGGTTTTAGTGTTGCGTGGGGGATTTTTATGCTGATCATTCTTCTGGGTTCCGGATATGGCCTTGAAAATGGCGTAAATAAAGAATTTCAGGACGATGCTACCAATACATTGTGGGTAAATCAGGGTGTTACAAGTACAACCTATAAAGGATATAAACCCGGAAGATTTATTCAGTTTACAAATGAAGATTATGATAATACAAAGAAAGAGAAAGATGTAGAGTCTGTCTCTGGCCGGTTTACCGTTCAGGAAACCAATGTTCTTTCCTATAAGAATGAATACGGCAGCTTCGATATAATTTGTATCCATCCGGCTTATGGTATTGTCGAAAAATTAACGCCTATAAAAGGAAGATTTTTAAATTCAATCGATGTCGACGAATACAGAAAAGTAACTTCTATCGGACGGCTCGTGGAAGAGGCACTTTTTAAAGGTGAAAACCCGATTGGTAAATACATTCGAGTGGGAGGCATCCCGTTTAAGGTGGTTGGTGTATTTGATGATCCCGGCGGTGACAGGGATTTATCAAGAATTTATATCCCCATTTCGACTGCTCAAATGGTTTTTCATTACACAAACCGGGTCGGCACAATTGCCATGACTGTTGGTGATGCTTCAGTTGAGCGAAGTGAGGAAATGGTAAGTGAAATTAAATCCGATTTTGCTCAGCGTCATCATTTTGACCCCCAGGACCAGCGCGCTATATTTATTTGGAACAATGTTGAAAATTATACACGGTTTATGCGGTTATTTGCAAATATCCGTTTGTTTATCTGGGTTATCGGGATCGGAACAATCATTGCCGGAATTGTCGGTGTGAGTAATATCATGATGATCGTTGTAAAAGAAAGGACTAAGGAAATCGGAATTCGCAAATCAATGGGGGCTACTCCGGGCTCAATAATCAGCCTTATTTTACAGGAATCAATTTTAATTACTGCATTTGCCGGTTATATTGGGCTGGTTCTCGGCGTCGGTCTGCTTGAACTTATTGCAAATAATCTTCCGGCTACGGATTATTTTGCCAATCCCGAAGTAAATATAAATGTTGCAGTTGGAGCAACGCTTATACTGATAGTTGCCGGAGCAATTGCCGGATTTGTACCCGCCCGTAAAGCTGCCTCTGTCAAACCGGTTGTGGCTTTGCGAGATGAATAATGTAATTTAAAACCAAAAAGAGAAGCTTTTTTGCAATGAAACTCTTTGATCTGGATAAATGGCATGAAATCTACTTTGCATTGAGGAAAAACCCTTTGCGAACGTTCTTTACTGCATTTGGCGTTTTCTGGGGAGTTTTTATGCTGATTATTATGATGGGAGCCGGTGAAGGACTATACCATGGGGCATCAAGTGATTTAGGTGATATGGCTACAAATAGTCTTTTTATGTGGACGCAGCGAACAACAATGCCCTACAAAGGTTTTCCCAGAGGACGATCGTACCATTTTAATAATGGAGATACCCAGTCTCTAAAAGATAACATTCCGGAGATAGCCTACATTGCTCCACGGCTTCAAGGCTGGGGCGGAGAAGGGAATAACAATGTCATCAGGGGTGATAAAACAGGTGCTTTTACTATCCAGGGAGATTATCCGGAGATTAATATTATCGATCCTGTCAATATTATCAAAGGTCGGTTTGTAAATTATAACGATATTGACGACAAGCGCAAAATTGCCGTTATTGGAATCAGAATTTTTGATGAGCTTTTTAAGCCTGATGAAAACCCTATTGGTCAATATATACAAATACAAGGCGTTTATTTTCAGGTGGTCGGAATGTTTCAATCGAAAAAAAGTGATCAACAGGCTACACGCGATAACCAGCAGATTTATATTCCATTTACTACATTACAAAAGGTCTATAATTATGGAGATGTAGTGGGCTGGTACTCCATAACCGCTAAAGATAATGTCAGGGCTTCAGTGGTTGAGCAGAAAGCAAAGCAATTACTGAAACAACGGCACTCAATACATCCGGATGATGACAGAGCCGTCGGCTCTTTTAACCTTGATAAACAATGGAGCAAAATGACCAATTTGTTTACTGGAATTCGCTGGCTGGTTTGGATCGTTGGTTTGGGAACATTGCTTGCCGGAGTGATCGGTGTAAGCAATATTATGCTGATTGTTGTAAAGGAAAGAACCAAAGAAATAGGAATTCAACGTGCAATTGGGGCGCCTCCTTTGAGTATTGTGACCCAGATAATTGTAGAATCCGTTTTTTTAACCGGATTTGCAGGATATCTTGGATTGGCTGTTGGTGTAGGATTACTTGAGCTGATCAATTACATCCTTCGCGCAACAGGTGCTGACGGTTCGATGTTCAACAACCCTGAAGTGGATTTTCATAAGGCAATGACGGCATTGGGAATTTTGGTTATTTCCGGAATTTTCGCTGGTTTAATTCCTGCCCAGAGAGCCGTAAGCATTAAACCCATCGATGCATTAAGAGAGGAATTATAAAAATTGAGAAGTAATAAATTGATATAACATGAAAACATTTTTTAAAGTATTTATTCTGATTGTAATACTGGGGGTATTTGTATTTACTATTTATTTCCTGTACAACAAATCGCAAGCAAAACCCATTGTTTTTGAGACAACAAATGCTGCGGTAACAAACATAGTGAAAAAAACCGTAGCTACGGGTTCGGTAGTTCCCCGGAAAGAAATTGAAATCAAACCCAAAGTTTCAGGTATCATAAAAGAACTTTATGTGCAGGAAGGCCAGATCATTCATAAAGGCGACCTTCTCGCAAAGGTCCGGATCATCCCGAACATGGTGAACCTTAACAATGCGGAATCAAGACTAACAAGAGCAAAGCTGGCACTTGACAATGTGACCATTACTTATAACCGGCAAAAAGACCTTTACGCAAAAAATGTCATTCCTAAATCTGCTTTTGAATCAGCCGATCTGGATTATAAAAATGCCCAGGAAGAACTGGAATCTGCCAAAAATAATCTGGATTTGATCAAAGAGGGTCAAACCAAAGATTCGGGTTCAAATACCAATACAAATATTTATAGTACGATCGATGGTATGATACTCGATATTCCGATCGAAGTTGGCAAATCGGTTATTGAAAGTAATACATTTAATGACGGAACCACAGTTGCGACGGTTGCAGATATGGGTGAAATGGTTTTTGAAGGAAAGGTAGATGAGAGTGAAGTCGGTAAAATCAAAGAAGGAATGGACTTACTCCTGACCATCGGAGCTATAAATGATGTTAAGTTTCATGCTAAACTCGAGCATATTTCCCCAAAGGGTGTTTCTGAAAACGGTGCTATCCAGTTTGAAGTGAAAGCTGCTGTTGACCTTATTGATACTGTATTTGTCCGCGCTGGCTATAGTGCCAATGCCGATATTGTACTTGATAAAAGAGATAGCGTTCTGGCTATAAGTGAGGCACTGCTTCAGTTTGAAAATGATTCCGCGTATGTTGAGGTTGAAACCCAACCTCAAACCTTTGAAAAACGGTTTATCAAAACCGGATTGTCGGATGGAATCAATATCGAGGTATTATCTGGTATAACGAAAGACGATAAGATTAAAAAACTGAATTGATCAGAAGCATAAAAATCTGTATTGGATCTCCTGCAGATTCTTTTTCTCTTGTTGCAAACATCCTATTTTAATAGCCTTATAAAAATATTTAATGCAATTAAACATTTTAATATACTAAACAACTAAAAATTTAGTTATTAAACTAAATAAGTAGTTTATATGATAAAGGAACTGACAAGGGCAGAGGAGCAAATCATGCAAATCCTCTGGGTAAGAGAGAGTGCTTTTGTTAATGATATCATGGAAGATTTCGCGGAACCAAAACCAGCATACAATACCATATCCACCATTGTTCGAATTCTTGAAAAAAAAGGATTTGCCGGGCATAAAGCTTATGGAAAAACACATGAATATTTTCCGCTCATTTCTAAAAAGGAATACACCAGCAGCTATCTGAAAGGATTTTTGAAAAGGTATTTTAGTAACTCCTATGAAGCGCTGGTATCGTTTTTAGTTAATGATAAAAATGTAAGCATTCAGGAACTCGAGGAAATGAGAAAATTAATGGAAGACGAAATAGCAAAACAAAAATCAGGAGATGAATAAACTATTGATATACCTGCTTCAATCCGGCATAAACCTTACAGTATTGTATGCCATCTACTGGTTATTTATGCGAAAAGATACCTTTTTTAAATTAAACAGGTATTATCTGATGTTGTCGGCTGTTTTGGCCCTGCTTATCCCGCTTATAAAATTTAATTTGACAGTTAACCCATCACAATCAAATTACTTATATCTGCTCAAACCTGTTATTGTCACACCTGATAAAGTAGCTCATTCAATAGCAGAGAGTCTGAATTTATCACAAATTTTACTGATTTTTTATCTGATTGTTTTCAGTATATTACTAATCAGGTTTTTATATCAATGTGCCAGGATACTGTCTGCTGATTCGTAAATATGGTATAAAAAAGCAAAACGGATTAAACATTGTTTATACTAATCCAGATTATTCACCTTTTTCATTTTTTAATCTGATATTTCTTAGTTCTACGATTACTGATCCCGAACAGATTGACAAAATCATTATCCATGAAAAGGTTCATATCACGCAAAAACATACTATTGATTTAATAATTCTTGAACTGCTTACCATACTTCAATGGTTCAATCCTATTGTTTGGCTTTACAGGAGAACGATCCGCCATATCCACGAATTTCTCGCCGATGAAGGGGTTTTATCAAAAGGGGTAAGGAAAACTGATTACCAGAAAATGCTTGTAAATCAAATATTCGGCTTGCAGGTAAATTTTCTTTCGAATAATTATAATCATTCACAATTAAAAAGGAGGTTATCCATGATGTCAAAATCCAAAACACACCGGTTAGCATTGCTTAAGATGGCATTTGTCGTGCCTTTGGCTGTTACATTGACTTTTATGTTTTCTGTTTCAATAACTGATCGGATCATTGCACAGGAAAAGGTTGATAAAGTTGAACAGAAAACCATCCAAACCAATGCAGTGATGCAGAACGATACAATTTATCCTGTGGTTGATGATATGCCTTCATTCCCCGGGGGAGACGAAGCAAGAATTAGGTTTATAACCGAAAATATAAAGTATCCGGAACTTGCACGAAAAAAGGGCATACAAGGTCGGGTCTTTGTTACATTTGTTATTGAAAAGGATGGGCAAATAAGTAATGTCAAGGTTATAAGAGGAATCGGGAGCGGATGTGATGAGGAAGCAGTCCGTGTAATATCAATGATGCCAAAATGGAAACCTGGTATGCAAAATGGCAAAACCGTCAGGGTACAGTTCAACATGCCTATAAAATTTGCATTGAGTGATGGCAAAAAGAAAATCAACACTATTGATCAGACCAAAGAAACTGTAGCCCCTAAACAACAATAATCCAAATACCCATGATTGTTTATAAGAAGGGAGCGTTCACGATTACCCTTGTAATGCTCATTTCTTTTTCTTTCGGACAACTTTTTAAGAAAGAAATAAACCGGTATGATGAACAGGGAAAGCGGACAGGGTTATGGATCGACTATTGGGACTCAATCGAAAAAGTAATCGCGTCGAAGGCACGTTTTCGTGATGGACACGAAACCGGAGTAAGTAAGCATTATCATCCCAATGGAAATATAAGGCTAAAATGGCGGTATTATAAAAACCGGATCAGGGCGAAATACTATTTTGAAGATGGTAAACTGGAACAAAAAGGTTGGTCAAAAATTGAATGGGCGGAAGCGGATACACATTATTACTGGCATGGGACATGGAAATTTTATGACGAACACGGAAAATTGATACGGAAAGCCTTTTATCAAAATGGTGAAGAAATAACGAATCGGGAATTTGAAGTAAGATAAGAACCTTCCTGCCGGAAGGTTCTTTTGTTTAATTACCTGTAAATCAAATAATTTTCGTGCAAATAATTGCCAATTAGAAATTTTCTTATATTTGCAAATGGTTTCAATCTGGGACTGCACATCCCGATAAGAAACGGTTAAAAATTTATTGAAATATCATAAATATCAGATTGAGAGAGCTTTACCTTACTGGCACAATGTTGGAAAAGTTTTACACCAAGCAAATCAAGTGTAAAATGTTAAATCTTAAAATTATGAAAACAATCTGCATTACCCTGGTAAGTCTGTTTTTTTCAATCACTATTTTTTCTCAAGTTTCAAGTGATACAGCGTATTCGAAACAATGGAACAGCAATAGTAACAGTTGGGAAAATTTTGACAGAACAATTTCAACTTACAACAATGGATTAATCTCTTCACAATTAGTTCAAATTTATGAATACGATAATTGGGCTGAATTATAATCTGAAAGATTATTATTATAACAACGGTCAGCTAATTGAAGAATTTGAGCAATATTGGAACGATTCGAAAGAAATTTGGCTCGACAATTACCATAAATTATATACCTACAATTCAGAAGGGAAACTTGCACAGATAACCCATCAGGAAATTTATAAAGGTAATTATGTTAACTCCTCGCGAGAATTAATGGAATATAACGCAGAAGGAAAACTTCAGAACAAAATAGTTCAAAAATACGATGAAGCTTGGACGAATTTTCTGAAATATGAATATTATTACCTGGCCAACGATTTGTTAACAGAAGAAAATCTGGCATACTGGGAAAATGATAATTGGAGCAACCCTGGAATAGCGTTCAAATATACGTATAATGAAAACGGGAATCTTACAGAAAAAACCAAGATAAAAGTTTCAGATTCAAAGGACAAGAATATCTCAAGAGAAGAGTTTACGTATGGTACGGATAATAAACTTGAAGCCTACAGTATTTCAGACTGGAATTCAGGTAAAAAGCAATGGGTAAATGAAAGCCGTGCTTTGTATGAAAACTCGCTGAACGGATATGTATTAACCATGTTAAGCCAGGGTAAAAAGAAACGGGAATGGGTAAATTGTTATTTTACTGAGTTTGCCGGCAATATTGAAGCCTTTGCAGGAAATGAAATGGCAGAACGGATGGTCTTTACCATTTATCCGATAAATTTTGGAGATCAGGCACGCCTCGAATTTACAAATCCATATAAAGAACTTTATCATATTCGGATTATCAATGAAAATGGTCAAATGGTTGCTTCTGCTGTGACAGATAAGCAGGAAATATCATTAGATGCAAGAAATCTAAATAAAGGTTTGTACTTTGTAGAATTGCAGGGTAGTAATTTATATTCAGGTAAATTCTCAATTGAATAGGACACCTTACCATGTAGATTACCTTACCTTGATTTGCTTAGCCACCCGGTTTTCGGGTGGCTATTTTTTTTGTAGCAATCTGTTTTATGCGGAAAGTTGGAGGGTACTACAAATTTAGAAAAACGGGTTTAATTTTCCCGATAAATAACGGTCAGCAGTGTCTGACCAACTACCTTCAGGGTTTTTTTATCAATGACATTCATTTTATCACCAGTCGTATGCCAGTATTCGAAGAATGTACCGTTTGACGAGGCAGTATCAAGTTGGATAATATCAATCGTTGGTATTTTAAGGATTTCATTGATAAACGCATGATCATCAGTAATACCTCCGGCTTTTGTATAAATAAAATATTTTGAGTACCCAATTTGATTAGCAATATCCCAGATTTTTTTGCACACCCCAGGAGCATAATACATCGAATATCCTTCCATTAAAAATTTTGCATCATTGGCACCAACCATATCCAGTAAAATACCAAATTTGGCCGTATAATAGGGCTTGTGAGGATTATTGGCCCAATATTGTGCACCAAGTCCCCAATATTCTTCACCTTCTATTCCGGAATCCTGTGGAGGGCCATAATCTTCTGCATCAAAGAAAATAATATCCAATCCTATATTTGGTTTCATTAAATTCATTTGACGGGCAACTTCAAGCAGTACTCCAACGCCACTGGCTCCATCATTCGCAGCATCGACCGGCATTTTCCGTTTGGATGGATCCGGATCATGATCGGCAAAAGGTCGTGAATCCCAGTGTGAGCATAATAAAATTCTGTCGTGTGATTTTGGATTGAATGAGCCGATAATATTTTTCCCATTCAGGGTAGTTCCATCAAAAGTGCGGGTTTTAAACGATTGGACAATCGTAGTATCTGCAAACCGATTCAACTCATTGAATAAATATTCCGAACATGCAGCGTGTTGGGGAGTATTCGGTACGCGCGGACCAAAATCAACCTGGGTTTTTACAAATAAATAGGCAGAGTCGGAATTAAAATCAGGAATTTCAATTGTTTTTTCAGGTACTTTATTTTTGCTTACCGAACCCGGTTCTTTCCCTGAGTTGCAGGCTTGAATAGCCACACCGATCAATAAAACCAACACTATTTTTCTATACAGAGAATTCATTTCAATTTTACTTTCTATTATGTTTTTATACTCCTTTAACAACTGATTTAAAAATGGATTAAAATATCAGCGTAAATACAGTCCCTTCATCAGGTTTTGATTTTACTGAAATCGAACCTTTGTGAAGATGCATTATTTGCCTCGACAGGCTTAATCCAATACCTGAACCATCTTTTTTGGAAGTAAAAAATGGCATAAATATTTTGTCTGTAATATCCGGTTTTATGCCGGTTCCGTTATCAGCAACTTCAATTGTTGTACGGTTACTTTGATTGGTATAGGCAACAAGGGATACTTCCGGATTTTGTTTAGCTTTAACGGCATCCATCGCATTTAAAACAAGGTTGATAATTACCTGGTCAAGAAGATCAGGATCGGCTGTCAGCATTAGATCCTCTGGAAAAACTTTACAGTTGCACTGAATGGCATAGTTTTCTAGCTTTGGTTTTAACAACAGCTCTATCCTGTCGAAAGCTTCTTTTACCTGAAAATACCTGAAATTTGGTTTAGGAATCCGGGTAAGGTTTCTGTAAATATCTACAAAATTCAATAGACCCTGACTTCTGTTTTTAATGGTGGTCAATGCCTGCTCTACATTTTCAATATCTTCTTCGTCTAATGGATTTAATTCATGCCTTTCTCCGGAACTGTCAATAAGCATTTCATTTACTGTAGAAGCCAGCGAGGAAATGGGTGTAATGGAATTCATTATTTCATGCGTTAAAACCCTGATAAGTTTTTGCCACGATTCGATTTCTTTTTCTTCCAACTCAGCGTGAATATCATGAAACGCCACCAGTATATAATCTTCTCCCCGCATCCTGAATTCGGTGGCATACAAAGATAATTGCCTGATTTCATCATCTGCGAATATCTTTATCAGCGTTTTATCTCCGGCTTTGAGTTTTAAAAGTATTTCAGGAAGTTCATTTTTAACATCTCCTAAATCCTTAATATTTCGAAGCAGATTTTTCTTAAAAAGGTGCTTTGCCGCATTGTTATACATGTCAACTTTTCCGTCACTGTTATAACAGATAATCCCAATGTTTACATGTTGTACAACAGTTTGCAGATAATTATAATGCTCTTCCTTTTCCGCTCTGTTTTTTTTGAACTCCTCGATGACCTGATTAAAGGAATCACCAAGTTTTTCAAAACTTTTACCCAATTTTTTATCGGAAAATGTAGTAGAAAAGTCAGCATAGCGGATGCTTTCGAAAAACTGTGCCAGTTTGGTATTCACACGATTTACGTATAGAATCAGCCAGTAAACTTGCAAAATAATAAACAGGCCAAGTATAATACTGCTGACTGTATGCCGTGCAACCGCTGTAAGGTATACAAACAGGAATGCACTGGCCAGCAACACAAGCAACCTTATGATAACGATTATATAAAATCGCTTATAAACCATATTTTTCTATTCTTCTGTATAAAGAGGCTCGCGTTAGACCTAATTCCTTAGCGGCTTTGCTGATGTTGCCCCCATATTTGTCAATGACTTTCCTGATGAGAATTTTTTCGGTTTCCTCCAGGTTAAGGTTAGTTGTATCAATTTCTCCCGTTTTAGTATCGTCTATTTGTGAAAGAAAGAAATCGTTTGGCTCAAGGACACTCGACTCACTCATAATCACCGCTCTTTCGACAGCATGCTGCAATTCTCTGATATTTCCGGGCCAGGTATGTTTTTCGAGTCGTTTTATCGTGGACGGGCTTAACCGTTTAATAGAAAGATTGTATTTTTTACAATAAATTTTCAGAAAATGGCTGATCAGTTCCGGAAGGTCTTCCAACCTTTCTCTGAGTGAAGGAACCTTAATTTCAACGGTGTTTATCCTGTACAAAAGATCCTGTCTGAACTTATTTTCATTCACCATTTGGTACAAAGGCATATTTGTAGCGCAGATCAGCCGCACATCAATCGGGATTTCCCTGTTTGTTCCCAGACGGATCACTTTTCGGTTTTGTAAAACGCTGAGAAGCTTTGATTGCAGGTTCAACGTAAGGTTACCGATTTCATCCAAAAAAATAGTTCCTTTATTGGCAGCCTCGAACCGTCCTGCCCGATCCTCCTTGGCATCCGTAAATGCACCTTTTTTAAAGCCGAATAATTCGCTTTCAAACAGCGATTCGCTTATCGCGCCAAGATCAACACTTATAAACACTTCGTTTTTCCGCTTCGAGGCTTTGTGTATGGCACGTGCAATGAGTTCCTTACCGGTTCCGTTTTCTCCCAGTATTAATACATTTGCTTCCGTTGCGGCAACTTTCTGTGCAGCAAGCAGGGACTGCTTCATAGCCTGAGAATCACCAATAATTTCGGTATATGACTGATCCTGATCAGCAATCAGTATTTTTTGTTTCGACCGCAAATCTTCCAGTTCTTTTTTCGATTCACGAACTTTTAAATTAGCCGTAATCGTAGCCAGCAGTTTTTTATTTTCCCAGGGTTTAAGCAAAAAATTAGTTGCACCTTCTTTGATTCCCTGAACAGCCAATTCAATATCACCATAGCCGGTAATAAAAATGACAACTGCTGCAGGATCGATTTCGAGAATTACATTCAACCAATGAAATCCTTCTTTTCCGGTGGTTGCATCCTTCGAAAAATTCATGTCGAGCAATATGATATCATAATTCTCATTTGCAAAAAGACCCGGAATATTTTCAGGGTTATTTTCCGTATGAACAATATCAAAATGCTGTCTTAAAAAAAGTTTCGCAGCAAGTAGTACATCCTGGTCATCGTCGACAATTAAAATTTTAGCATCTAATTTACTCATCCTGATATAATTACTAATTTACATTTAATCAGCATAACTTCACAGAAATGCCCTGACACAGATACTCAATTAACTATATATTTGTGATTCTCACAATCGAATTTACAAACCAGATTTAATGCGGAATAAATCATTAAGCAAAAATAACGAAATGTTCGGAATCGAACATAGAAGATTTTTAAGAATTTACCCAATAAACCTAAGTTTTATAAAGCCGTTGTCCCGGGCTGGAAGTTACGGAAGTGAAATGGCCTTCCCTAAAATAATTCAAAACGGGATGTCATGATCGGTTCACTTTCGATGATTTCGCAGATGCAGTTGGAGGAACTGAAGCTATAGATCCTTTAAAAAGATTGAAAAATCAACTTACAATTTTGTTAGTTGAAAAAATGATTTATCCAGGATATGATTCAGGTTAAAATTCTGTTTATCCAGTATTCCGGTTCGCGATGATGATGGGCAACTGCAATAATAAAGATCTTATTCTTCTTTATTGAAAAAATTAAATTATAGGGAAAATTCCTTAGCGGGATTTTGTATGTATGATTTGAATATTTTGGCCAGGCAGATGGAAATTTTGAAATTAATCTAATACTACTTAAAACTTCTTCAAAGAATTTTTTTCCAAGTCCTGCAATTTGAACATTATAATAAGCAATAGCATCATCAAGTTCAATGACAGCCGGTTCGATAAATTCAACCTCCATGTTATTTATACTTGGCAATTATCTCATCCAGAGGGATGGTTTTAACCTTCCCCTTTTCCAAAGCCTGATAACGTTGCTCTGCTTCCGTAGCCCATATTTGGTCCGTTTTTTCATCAGGTTGATCCAAACTTACTGCAATCATTTCTAAAAGTTGCAGACGGTCAGCTGGTCGAAGTTTCAATGATTCCTTAAATAATAATTCAATGTTTTCCATCTCAGTATCTGATTTCATTCACAAATTTACGGAAATAACTTTAGAAAATGATTCTTACAGATAAACGTTAATTTTGCAATCTTTTTAACTGATAATTGAGTATGACCGCATCTGAAATAGAAATCATGTCTCCGGTTGGCTCCTACGAATCGCTGATGGCGGCTATACAGGGAGGTGCCAACTCGGTTTATTTCGGGATCGGGCATTTGAATATGCGGTCAAAATCGAGCCAGAACTTTTCCTTTGACGATTTGGAAGAAATTTCGAAAATTGCCAAAAATCATAACCTCAGAACATACATAACGCTTAACACAGTGATTTTCGATAATGAAATGAGGGAGATGCACAAAATCGTGGATGCGGCCAAAAAATATCAGATCACTGCAATTATTGCTTCCGACCAATCGGTAATTCAATATGCGAATAAAACGGGCATAGAAGTTCACATGTCGACTCAAACAAACATCACCAACATCGAAGCGGTAAAATACTGGTCACAATTTGCCGATGTGATGGTTACTGCGCGGGAATTAAATCTGGATCAGGTCACTGCCATTACAAAGGCTATTGAAGAACAACAAATCAAAGGTCCCTCAGGCAATTTAATTCAGATCGAGGTTTTTGCACATGGGGCTCTTTGTATGGCTGTTTCCGGGAAATGCTATCTCAGCCTCGACAACCTGAATGCTTCGGCCAATCGCGGCGAATGCCTGCAACAATGCAGGCGACCCTATCATGTAACCGATGATGATGGAATTGAACTGGTTGTTGACAACGAATACATCATGTCGCCAAAGGATCTTAAAACGCTGGATTTTCTAGATAAAATACTAAATGCTGGCATCAGGGTTCTTAAAATTGAAGGTCGCGGTAGATCTGCCGATTATGTAAAAACAGTGACCAAAGTTTACAGGGAAGCCGTTAATGCTTATTTTGAAGGTAATTTTACAAAGGAAAAACTTGAAACCTGGAACATAGAACTTGGAACCGTCTACAACCGTGGATTTTGGGATGGCTATTACCTGGGTCGTAAACTGGGCGAATGGACAGAACAATACGGTTCATTGGCTACCAAACGGAAAATTTATGTTGGAAAAGTCACCAACTTTTTCAATAAGCTGAATGTGGCTGAAATCAAAATGGAAACCCACGATCTGAATATCGGTGATGAAATTAAAATCATAGGTCCTACTACCGGGGTTTATGAAGATAATGTACCCGAGATCAGGGTGGATTTAAGAAATGTCACGCAAACTATTAAAGGAGAAATGTGTTCTATTCCGGTAAAAGAGATTGTCAGAAGAGGGGATAAACTCTACAAAGTCATTTCTGTTAACGAAGAATACTCATGAGCCATTTCAACCTCCATACCCATAGTCATTTCTGCGATGGCAAGGAAGCACCCGAAGAATATATAAAACGTGCCATTGATCTGGGATTTCATACCCTTGGATTTTCGAGTCATGCACCGGTTCCTTTTGAAAATACCTTTGCCATCAGGGAAGAGCGACTGGATGAGTATTTCCAAACTATCCGGGGATTAAAGGATAAATATAAGGATCTGATCCAAATTTTACTTTCACTTGAAATTGATTTCATTCCTGGGATTACGAAGGACTTTGCAGAATTTTTTAAAGCCGGAAACCTGGATTACACCATCGGAGGGGTTCATCTGGTTCGAAACAAAGAAAAAGAGAAACTCTGGTTTATTGATGGACCAAAGCATGAGACGTATGATGAGGGACTTCAAAAGCTATTTAAAGGGAATATCCGTAATGGTGTAGAAGCATACTACAATCAGGTTCTGGAAATGGTTGCTACCCAAAAGCCCGATATTATCGCTCATATCGACAAGATCAAAATGCACAATAAAAATCGTTATTTTTCGGAAGAAGAAGGTTGGTACAAAGATCTTATCTGGAAAACACTGAAATATGTTGCTGCCGAATCAAACTGCATCATCGAAGTCAATACCCGCGGGTTGTATAAAAAGCGGGCCGAAACCTATTTCCCCTCACCCGAAATTCTGGAGCAGGTGCATCACCTGAAAATCCCAATTACGCTAAATTCGGATGCGCATCATCCGGATGAACTGGATAAATATTTCCCGGAAGCATTGGAGATGCTGAAAGATATTGGGTTTGGGGAGTTGGTTTATTTTGAGGGTAAAAGCAGAAAATTACAGCGATTATAATTCTGAATAAATTGGAACCTGTTGTGATAATTTAACCGCCAATGAATGATTATGGCTCGCTGATTTTAGCGAATATTAGCATTGCATTTGCGAAAATTTGCGGTTATATTAGTGGAATTCCATCTTTACATGCTCAATTTCGGCTTCAACAAAATGCTGGCCTATTTCAACAAATCCTGCCCGTTTGTAATAATTCACAGCTTTAAGTTGAGCGTGCAGATAGACTGGCTTATTCAAGGGTCTTACATCCTTCAGGACTTCATTTAATAAAAATGTCCCCAATCCATTATTCCGGAATTCTCTTAGCATGGCAAACCGTTCGAGTTTAATTCCTTTTTCCGTTTCGCGCCAACGGGCAGTTGCAATCGGAGCCTTGTCCTGATAAAGAAGATAAAAATGGCTTTCTTCTTCGTGTTCGTATTCCAGTGCCGGATCAACTTGTTGTTCGTTTACAAAAACCCGTGTGCGGATTACATTGGAAATTTTCTGTAATTCCTTGTTCTGAAAATTAAACTTTACAACCTCAATCATTTGTAAAATAACATTTTCTGCAAAGATAAGCATTCAAAAAAGGTTATTGATTCGCCAGGTTTGTTGAAAATGCCTCCATTGTAACAACTATTTTGCAGCCGCGATAGATTGATAAACGTGAAAATTGCTACTTTAGCAACGTAATATTTTTATGGCAAAAGCAGAAGATAAATACTACCGAAGACGGTTACAAAGCTCATACATTACAACCGTAGTGAGCATTTCCCTCGTATTATTTATGCTGGGATTATTGGGGTTAATTATTCTTCATACCCGAAAACTGTCAGATTATGTAAAGGAAAACATTGGATTTTCGATTATCATGAAAAACAATGTTAAAGAATCAGGGATCATTCAGCTGCAAAAAATTCTGGATGCCACCGAATATGTGAAATCGACAAAATACATCACAAAAGAAGAAGCTGCAAAGGAATTTGAAAAAGAACTGGGAGAAGATTTTACCAGTTTTCTGGGATATAATCCGCTCCTTCCCACCATTGAAGTGAGGTTTAAGGCCGATTACGCGAATAATGACAGTCTTTCTATTATAAAAGAAAAAATTCTTGCCAACAACAATGTAAAAGAGGTTTTTTATCAGGAATCACTGGTGGATGTTGTGAATAAAAATGTAAGGCGAATAGGCATTATCATTCTGGGATTCACCGGATTATTACTTGTAATTGCGTTTGCACTTATAAACAATACCATACGGCTATCCGTTTATTCCAAACGGTTTATAATCCGAAGCATGCAATTAGTTGGTGCAACCAGGCGATTCATTAGCAAACCCTTTATTTTGGTAGGTATCTTACAAGGTATAATTGCTGCATTGATAGCCATTATTCTTTTATCCGGGATTATTTATTTATCGCAGAGGGAAATTCCTGAATTGGTCAGTTTACAGGATATTAATTTATTTCTTTCCCTTTTTGGCATCGTTATTCTGTTGGGTATAATCATTTCATGGCTTTCTAATTTTTTTGCTGTTCGCAAATACCTCCGAATAAAATCGGATTATATATACTATTGATGAATTATTATTATTTTTGGCTTTTTAAAAATTTAATCTATCTATAAGAAAAATGAAACAAAAGGAAGCTAAAAAGCCATCCGTAATAGCTAAGAAACCACAAAGTAGTCCTGCTGAATCGACGGATTTTGCGTTTGGTGAGAAGAGCTACAAATTATTGTATATCGGATTGGCCTTAATTCTTTTGGGTTTTATTCTTATGATAGGTGGCGGATCGGATGACCCAAATGTGTTTAGCTATAAAATATTTGACTTTCAGGAGGCTTACGTTAGCTCCAATCCTGATATTATCAGGATATGTCGTCGAAATTTTTGCTATTATGAAAAAACCAAAGAGTGAATTCAAAACCAAAAATTAGTTTCAGAACTTTTCTTCAGAAACTTTGAGTGTACAGACAATTTGATTTTCAAAATTTTTTATTTAACTCAAGTCTATAGTTATGAATTGGTTTGAAGCTCTTATTATTTCCATTATTGAAGGAATCACTGAATTTCTTCCTGTATCATCTACCGGTCATATGATTCTTACAGAAGGCATTCTTGGAATGCAAAGCAATGATTTTGTTAAAATATTTATTATTTGCATACAATTCGGTGCCATATTATCGGTAATCGTTTTATACTGGAAACGGTTTTTTCAATCCCTGACTTTTTATTATAAACTTTTTGTTGCTTTTTTACCAGCCGTTGTAATTGGTTTAATATTTAATAAATTTATAGATTCACTTCTCGAAAATGTAATTGTTGTTGCCATAATGCTGATTATTGGTGGTGTTGTCCTGATATTTATTGATAAGTGGTTCAACAAACCCTCAGCGGATCAAAAGATCAGCTATCCTTCGGCTCTTAAAATCGGTCTTTTTCAATGTATTGCAATGGTTCCCGGTACTTCACGGGCAGCTGCTACTATCATTGGCGGCATGACCCAAAAACTTACCCGGAAAACTGCCGCCGAATTTTCATTTTTTCTGGCTGTCCCCACTATGTTTGCTGCGTCATGTTTAAAGCTTTATGAAAATTATCATGCAATTAATATGGAAAACATTAAAATATTGCTGGTTGGAAATATTATCGCATTTATCGTAGCGATGATCGCCATTAAATCTTTTATTAATTACCTGACAAAAAACGGATTCAAAATTTTTGGCTATTACCGGATTATCGTCGGGCTGCTTATTCTTATTTTTATAGCACTTGGTTTCGACCTCACAATAAGCTGATGGAATATGATTTTATAAACGGGGAAGTCCTGTTAATTAACAAGCCCTTAAACTGGACATCATTCGATGTGGTAAATAAAGTCAGGCGAACCATTTTACGCAAAACAAAATCCGGAAAAATTAAAGTTGGTCATTCAGGTACGCTTGACCCCTTGGCAACAGGATTGTTAATTATCTGCACCGGAAAATATACCAAACGCATTCATGAGTTTCAGAACCTGGATAAAGAATATACAGGTTCATTCTATCTTGGAGCAACAACACCTTCATTCGATAGCGAAACGGAAATAGATAGCCGGTTCGAAACGGATCATATAAATGATGAACTGCTTTATAATACTACAAAGACTTTTATAGGGGAGTTGGATCAGGAACCACCCTTATATTCGGCCATTAATGTGAACGGCGAAAGAGCTTACCACAAAGCCCGAAAAAAGGAAATCGTAAGACTGGCTCCCAAAAAAATAACGATAAAAGAATTTGAACTTACAAGTATTAATTTACCTGCAGTGCATTTCAGGATTGTTTGCAGCAAAGGGACTTACATCAGAGCGCTGGCCAGAGATTTTGGCATAATGCTAAATTCAGGCGCCTACCTCACGCAATTGACAAGGACTAAAATTGGAGAATTTTCTCTTTCAAATGCGATTACAATGGATCAGTTTGAAGACAACCTGAATACGATTGATTTGCATGGACTAAAAATATAAATGTGCAAATCCTTGACATTTCTTATTTAAACCAATATCTTTGCACCCCTTTTTAAGAAGCTGTATTATTTAATGGCTAATTTATATGAAATTATCTCAGTTCAAGTTTTATCTGCCTGAAGAATTAATAGCTGATAATCCCCAAAAAAATCGTGACGATTCAAGATTAATTGTGCTGGATCGTAAAACCCAAACGATTGAACATAAAACATTTAAGGACATCCTCACTTATTTTCATGAGGGAGATGTGTTTGTTATAAATAACACGAAAGTATTTCCTGCCCGATTATACGGAGAGAAAGAAAAAACCGGTGCACGTATTGAAGTCTTCCTTTTGAGAGAGCTTAACAGAGAAAGCTTACTCTGGGATGTACTCGTTGATCCGGCAAGAAAAATAAGGATTGGAAATAAACTTTATTTTGGCGAGGAAGGTGAGTTGGTTGCGGAGGTTATTGACAATACAACGTCCAGAGGAAGAACCCTGCGCTTTTTATTCGATGGGTCATACGACGAGTTTAAAAAAATCCTGCAGGATCTTGGAGAAACACCTTTACCTAAAATTCATAAAAGGGAAGTCGTGCCTGAAGACGAAGAGCGGTATCAAACTATTTATGCCAAACACGAAGGTGCGGTTGCTGCTCCAACGGCAGGATTTCATTTCAGCCGTGAATTAATGAAACGCCTTGAGCTGCAAGGTGTGTCTTTTGCGGAAATTACATTGCATGCCGGCCTTGGTAACTTCAGGGATATCGAAGTGGAAGACCTTACAAAGCATAAAATGGATTCGGAAGAAATGATCATTGAAGAAAGCCAGACAGCACTTATTAATAAAGCAAAAGAGAATAAAAACAAGGTTTGCGCTGTCGGCACTACCACCATGAAAGCTCTTGAAACGGCTGTCACTATTAGCGGAATGGTAAAACCTTATAAAGGTTGGACCAATAAATTTATTTTCCCCCCATATGAGTTTAGTGTTGCAAATGCAATGATCACCAATCTTCACCTGCCCATGTCATCTGTTATGATGATAGTTGCTGCCTTTGCCGATTATGATTTCCTGATGAAAGCTTATAAAGAAGCGATTGAACAAAAATACAGGTTTTTCACTTACGGGGATGCTATGTTAATCTTGTAAATGCGAAATATAATCTTTAACCCCTCTGATGAGGGGTTTTTTGTATCTTCATTACACGAATGAGTCAAATGAAAAAGGTAGTGATCATTGTCGCCGGCGGAAAAGGAAATCGGATGGAATCCAATATTCCAAAGCAATTTCTGAATATTGCCGGCAGACCAGTTCTTTTTTATACAATCGAATGTTTTTTTCGCTATTCTCCCGATATTGAAATTGTTGTAGTTCTGCCTGAACTATATTTGGATGATTGGAGATCGCTTATTAAAAAATACGAATTTACAATTCATCACAAGTTGGTAGTTGGTGGTGAAACGAGATTTCAGTCGGTTAAAAAGGGTCTGAATCTGATTTCCGGATCAGCACTTGTAGCAATTCACGACGGTGTCAGGCCTTTCGTAAGTCAGGATACATTGAAGAGAGTATTTACAATGGCAGAAAAAACCGGTAATGCAATTCCTGTTGTTTCGGTTACTGAATCGATTCGAAGATTAATAAATGATACAAGCGAACCTGTTATCCGGGAAAATTACCGAATGGTTCAAACTCCTCAATGCTTCCATTCCGAACTGCTAAAGAAAGCTTATGAACAGGCATACAGGGAACAATTTACGGATGATGCTTCTGTTGTTGAGGCTATGGGTATTAAGATCAATCTTGTGGAAGGAAATCCTGAAAACATAAAAATTACACGACCCGGAGATTTAAAATTTGCAGAAGCTTTTTTAAAATAATTCTCCCTTTCTTCATCAATTAGTTGATCAATAAATCACAAAAAAACCAGTCAGGTTAAGACTGACTGGTGGTGATATTCAGAGCCACAGGATTTTTAGTTTGTCATAGGTTCTCCTTTGTCCGAAATGTTTCGGGGTTCTGTTTTTGTATAGGTTATTTTCAAATCCACTCCATCCCCTTTTTGAATAATTGTAATTAGATTTTCGGAAGTTTCACTTACGGTATATTTTGGATCAATTTCCGCACTTTTATAAGAACTGCCAATATAAGGTCCGTAAGGATTGCATTCGATACTAAAATAGTTGTCAGGACCGTTGGATCCATTATAATACCAGTCGCCCCTTTCACCCGGGTTTTCCCAGATTTCATAAGTGACTTCCCATGCATAGGATGCCCAATACATTCCGGTCCAAACACGGCCTTCATAATACAGATCATAATATCCGGGGTTGATGCGGTAATAATCTCCCCAGTAGAAAACGGATGGAATAGCTCCAGTGCCTGCATCAATATAATCGGGTTCGTCAACTTGCCAGGTCAGTGAAAGATAAGCATTTCCAGGTCTTCCGTCACGGCCGTACCATGCTTTTTCACAGGCTGTTAAACTAAGAATTAAAAGAACTGCTATTACTTTTTGGATCCGTGTGCGAGCTACTTCTTCTTCACTCTTTTTTTCGATCCTTATCCCAATTTTTTTATCAAACCTTTTCATCGTTTTATGTTTTGTGGTTCCACTTTAGATGGAACCGGTTTTTAAAATTGGGTACCCGGTTGATTTATTCCAAGGAATGTGCCAAAAATTATTTTGGTTATTTAAAGGGCTACGATATTTTTAAAATTCTAGCTAAAAAAGAGGATGTTATATCCTATAAGTTCGAAAAAAATATATCAACACTTATCCATATACTTGTTGTGCGTTTTTAATATATCAATGCGCTTCGAGCCAGTTATCACCCGCGTTCATTTCGACTAAAACGGGAACCTTCATAGGAAGGGCTGTTGCCATAAGATTTTGGATAATCGGTTTAACGTCTTCAAGTTCCGTTTTAAGTGCATCAAAAACGAGTTCGTCATGAACCTGAAGGATCACTTTCGTTTTAAACTTATTTTCTGTGAGGGCATTATGGATATTGATCATTGCAATTTTAATCATATCAGCTGATGAGCCCTGAATGGGTGCATTGATTGCATTTCGTTCGGCAAATCCGCGCACCACGGCATTGTTTGAATTAATATCCCGAAGGTACCTTCTGCGCCCCATAATGGTTTCGACATAACCATTTTTACGGGCACTTTCAATGGTATTATTCATAAAAATTTTGACACCAGGATATTTTTCAAAATACTGATCGATGATGTGCTTCGCTTCACTTCTGGGAATATTCAACCTTTCCGAAAGGCCGAATGCCGAAATGCCGTAAACAATCCCGAAATTCACCATTTTTGCATTCCTGCGCATGTCTCTGTCAACCTCTTCAATAGGAACACCATAAACTTTGGAAGCTGTGGCTGTGTGGATGTCAACTCCCTGCCGGAATGCCTCAATCATTCCTTCATCACCGCTTAATTCAGCAATAATCCGCAATTCAATCTGTGAATAATCGGCTGAAAGCAGCGTATATTTATCATTGCGCGGAACAAATGCCTTTCTGATCTCCCTGCCTCTTTCGGTGCGGATCGGTATATTCTGCAGGTTGGGATTATTGGAGCTTAATCGCCCGGTTGCTGCCACGGCCTGATTATATGATGTATGGATGCGCCCGGTACGCGGGTTGACCATATCGGGCAAGGTATCCACATACGTCGATTTAAGTTTTGTAAGGGAACGGTAATCCAGAATATTTTGAATGATCGGATGCTTATTGATCATTTTTTGCAGCACATCCTCACCGGTTGAATATTGCTTTGTTTTAGTTTTTTTTGGATTATCAGTTATCTTTAATTTATCAAACAGAATTTCCCCAAGCTGCTTGGGAGAACCAATATTAAATTTTGCACCGGCTTGTTTGTGAATTTCAGTTTCAAGTTCCTTAATCTCACCCTCTAATTGTTTCGAGTACTCATGCAAGGTATTTATATCTACCTTGACTCCTTCTGCTTCCATCGAGGAAAGTACAGGAACAAGCGGGACTTCAATTTCTTCAAATAATTTTCTGGTGCCGGTCTCAGATAATTTGGGTGCGAAAATAGCTTTCAACTGCAGGGTAATATCTGCATCTTCACAGGCATATTCAACAAGCATATCCAATTTGGATTTTTGCACCTGACGGGTAGAAAGCTGACCTGTTCTGCTCTTTTCGGTCAGTTCATCATAGCTGATCGTTTTGTAATTCAGGTAGTTTTCGGCTAAAACATCCATATTATGCCGCATATCGGGTTGAAGAAGGTAATGGGCGATCATGGTATCGAAAAGCTTTCCTTTAACTTCAATATCATACCATTTGAGCATTGAAATGTCGTACTTGATATTTTGTCCGGTTTTTTCAATTTTCGGATTCTCAAACAATGCCTTGAATTCATGAACAATTTTATAGCAATCATGATAATTTTCAGGCAAGCTCACAAAATAAGCTTCTCCGGGTTCCACTGCAAACGACATCCCGATAAGTTCAGCCTGATGCGCATCAATTCCTGTCGTTTCGGTATCAAAACAAAAGGATGTGACTTTTTCAAGCTTGCTAATCAGTTGCTCTCTTTTTTGGACGTCATCAACCAGATGGTACCGATGATTTGTATTATTAATGGATTTAATTTCAGTTTCAGTGGCCTTTTCTTCTGCTAAAAATAAATTGCCCTGAACCGGGACAGGAGAACCTTCTTTCAACGATAAGTCAGTAAACAGACGTTGTGCAAAAGCCCTGAATTCAAGTTCATCAAACAACTCCTTTAACGCATTCGTATTGGGTTGTGATAATTTCAGATGTTCCTCATTAAATTCAACGGGCACATTTAAAATTATCGTGGCGAGTGATTTTGACTGCAATCCTTGTTCCTTAAATGCTTCGACATTTTCCTTAATTTTTCCTTTTAGTTTATCCGAATTAGCCAGCACATTTTCAAGGCTGCCGAATTCTGTAATCAATTCTTTAGCCCTTTTTTCGCCTATCCCAGGGATTCCAGGAATATTATCCGATGCATCTCCCCAAAGCCCCAGAATATCTATGACTTGTTCAGGCCGTTCGATTTCAAATTTTTCGCATACTTCCTTCACTCCCATAATCTCCGCTTTATTCCCCATTCTGGCCGGTTTATAAATAAAAATATTGTCCGAGACCAACTGGCCAAAATCTTTATCCGGGGTCATCATATAGGTAATAAAACCTTTTTTTTCAGCTTGTTTGGCAAGGGTTCCAATCACATCATCAGCTTCGTATCCGTCAACAAACAGAATGGGAATATTAAATCCTTCGAGAAGCCTTTTTACCAATGGAATTGAGAGAGCAAGGTCCTCAGGAATTTCGTCCCTGTGGGCTTTGTATGCTGTAAATTCTTCATGCCGAACCGTTGGAGCCTGTGTATCGAAAGCAACGCCGATATGAGTAGGCTTTTCATTTTTAATAACATCGTACAATGAATTGGCAAATCCTAAAACAGCCGAAGTATTAAATCCTTTTGAGTTAATTCTAGGGTTTTTGCTAAAGGCAAAATAAGCGCGGTAAATTAAAGCCATCGCATCGAGCAGGAAAAGTTTTTTCGGTTCAGACATAGTTGGAGAATCAATGTTGTTAATGTGTAACAAAGATAGGAAAAAGATGTTCGGGAGAATTAAGGGAATGAGCATTACATGTTTATTATTAGTAAAATAGCCGCATACAGGAAATTAAATATTTTTGATGTAGGGACATGCTTCCACAAATGTCTGTGATTTTGCATTTTTATTACTTTTATAAAAATTTTCTTTCTTCCAATGAGTAAAAGACAAAAAAGCGCTAAGAAAATATTTGTTCTCGACACTTCTGTTATTCTTTATAACCATAATGCCCTGAACAGTTTTGATGACAATGATGTCGTAATTCCAATTACGGTTCTTGAGGAACTTGATAATTTTAAAAAAGGCAACGAAACAAAAAATTTTGAAGCCAGGGAGTTTATTCGGATAATGGATAAGCTTTCAACGCATGGTTCGCTACAAAACTGGATTCAGCTCGAATTTCCAAATGCCGGAATGTTCAGGGTTCAGATGGATGAAAGTCCTGTAAATGGGGTAAATGCAATAAAAATTTTTGGAGAAAATAAACCTGACCACCGGATTCTAAATGCGGCGATTAAGGTTAGTGAAGAAAAAGCTGGGTATAAGGTAATTTTAGTTACAAAGGATATCAATCTGAGGATAAAAGCAAAATCACTGAATATTCCATCAGAGGATTTTGAAACCGGTAAAATCAAAGATGTGGATTCGTTGTATTCGGGTATTACCTTACTCGAAGATGTTAATCCCATTGGTATTGACAAGCTTTACCGTGAAGGATTGTGCGATTCGGCAGATATTGGTGTTGTAAAACCGATCCCAAATCACTATTTTATTTTACGAAATGATAAATCATCCGTACTCACCTATTTCAATCCCAAATTAAATAAAATTGAACGGGTTGAAAAAAGGCCGGCTTACCGGATCATGCCAAGAAATGCCGAGCAAGTATTTGCTTTGCATGCAATAACAAATGACAATATCCAGCTTGTGACGCTTCAGGGTGTAGCCGGAACCGGTAAAACTTTGCTTGCACTTGCCGGAGCGCTTGATCAGAAAAGAAATTTTAAACAGATTTATCTTGCCCGGCCTATTGTTCCGCTGAGCAATAAAGACATCGGTTATTTACCCGGAGACATTAAATCAAAGCTGAACCCATACATGGAGCCGCTGTGGGATAACCTCAAATTCATTCAAAACCAGTTTAATGAAAAAGACAGGGAGTTCAAGAAAATAAACGAGGCGCTGGAAAGTGAAAAACTGCTCATTCAGCCGCTGGCATATATCAGGGGAAGAAGCATCTCAAACGTATGCTTTATTGTGGATGAAGCCCAGAATCTGACTCCACACGAAGTAAAAACAATTATTACACGGGCGGGTGAAGGAACAAAAATAATTTTTACCGGCGATATATACCAAATCGATACACCCTATCTTGATTCACAAAGCAACGGACTTTCTTACCTTATCGATAAGATCAAGCATCACGAGATTTATGCTCACATCCGGCTCGAAAAAGGTGAACGGTCAGAACTTGCCAATCTTGCAAATGAATTGTTATAAAAACGGGATTTGTTTTCGTTGTAACTTTAAAAAATAAAGCCGCTATCGTTCTGCATCACGCTTTAACGATCTTTAATTTAAGCTCATTCAATTGCTCCTGTGAAATCACTGATGGTGAGTCAATCATCACATCCCGACCGGCATTGTTTTTTGGAAAAGCTATGAAATCGCGGATGGAATCGGAACCTCCGAATAAAGCGACAAGACGATCGAACCCAAGTGCAATACCTCCGTGAGGTGGAGCTCCGTATTCAAACGCATTCATTAAAAACCCGAATTGATTTTGTGCTTCCTCATCTGTAAAACCAAGTACCCGGAACATTTTTTTCTGTAATTCCTTGTTATGAATTCGGATGGAACCACCACCTATTTCCACACCATTAATTACGAGATCATAGGCATTGGCCCTCACTTTTCCGGGATCTGTTTCAAGCAATTGAATATCCTCCGGTTTGGGCGATGTAAACGGATGATGCATGGCATAAAACCGCTTTGTTTCATCATCCCATTCAAGCAATGGGAAATCGGTCACCCAAAGCGGCTTATAAATCTTCGAATCTCTTAATCCGAGACGGTTACCCATTTCGAGCCTCAGTTCATTCAATGCTTTTTGAGTCTTTGTTTTTACTCCGGCAAGAATTAAAACCAGGTCTCCATCTTTTGCTCTGAATTTTGCTTTCCAGCTTCCTAATGTTTCTGCATCGAAAAATTTGTCAATGGTTGATTTAATTGTTCCATCCGCATTATACTTGATATAAACGAGGCCTTTTGCACCGATCTGCGGTTTTTTAACAAATTCAGTCAGTTCATCAAGCTGTTTGCGCGAATAATCGGCACAGCCTTCTGCACAGATACCGACCACCAGTTCAGCGTCATCGAATACGCTGAATCCGTTTCCTTTAGCAATATCATTGATCTCAATGAATTTCATCCCGAAGCGTAAGTCAGGTTTATCACTGCCATAATTTTTCATGGCTTCATCGAAAGTCATTCTGGGAAAATCATCAAATTCCAACCCTTTTACATTGCTGAAAAGATGCTTTGCTAATCCCTCAAAAGTGATCAGAATATCTTCCTGGGTAATGAAGGACATTTCGCAATCGATCTGTGTAAATTCGGGCTGTCTGTCGGCGCGTAAATCTTCATCGCGAAAGCAGCGCACAATCTGAAAATAGCGGTCATACCCGGCAACCATCAGGATTTGCTTGAAGGTTTGCGGCGATTGTGGTAATGCATAAAATTGTCCTTCATTCATTCGTGAAGGAACCACAAAATCCCGTGCACCTTCCGGAGTAGATTTGATAAGGAAAGGAGTTTCGATTTCAAAAAATTTCTGCGAATCGAGGTAATTTCGCGTTTCCATAGCCATCCGGTGGCGAAGAGCCATGTTTTGTTTCAACGGATTTCTGCGCAGGTCGAGGTATCGGAATTTCATTCGTAGCTCGTCTCCGCCATCGGAGTTATCTTCGATGGTAAATGGAGGTGTTGCTGATGAATTAAGAATTTCAAGCTTACTGACAAGGATCTCAATATCTCCGGTTGGCATTTTCGGATTTTTGTTGCTTCTTTCCGCAACTTTACCAGAAGCCTGAACGACAAATTCCCTTCCAAGCTTCCTTGCTTTTTCACAAAGATCGGGCTGTGATTCCATATTAAAAACAAGTTGGGTAATACCGTATCGGTCGCGCAGATCGATAAAGGTCATTCCACCCAGATCTCTTGATTTCTGCACCCAGCCGGTTAGTGTCACGTCTGCATTTATATGACCTGAATGAAGCTCTCCGCAAGTATGTGTCCGAAGCATGATTTTTTGATTTTAATTCGAACCGCGAAAATAACAAAAAGGAAACTGGAATGAACAGGAATTTTTATCCGCAATCTTCATTGCGATTTATAATTATTTTTCAATGAATAAGAGACTTCCACCATCAAATAAGGGCCCGTCATATAATTCCACAATTTTATAATGAAGGTGGTTCAGATAATTTTTTACTTGTTCTCCATTATTATATTTTGAAAGATTTCCAAGGATGAATACACGACTGCCCATTATTCCGCAACATCCGCCGAAAAAACCGTGATCATGACCAGGAAGCAGAATGTCATCTGCTTCAACCTGAAGCGCTTTAAGTCCATATGCATTTAAAACCTTGTAAACCTCTTTATCGGAAGTAATGAAACGATCGTTCTTCAGCGGCAGAAGATTACAACGAGCATAACCCTGATTGATATGGATCAGGTCAAGATCATCATTCATGGTTGTAATTACTGAATCGGTATACCTGAAATTATGGATCAGGTATTTTTGTGTGGCGGCCACATTGTACCTTGCCGTTAATGGATATTTAGGGCCAACCGGCAATTCGCCTTCAATATTCGGGATTGAATTTTTTGCCAGAATATTTTTGAAAATAACCGGCAGGTTAGGAGCCACAATGAGCCTCCCATTTACCTGCGCAAAAAAAATATCGGGATGCCCGGAGATAGATTCATATGTAATCCCTTCGGTCGAAAAAAGAATAACCTCAGCGTATTTAGCCAGGTTTTCCTTGGCCTCCGGAGGTATCCTGCTGTCGGCAATGCAATACATTTATCAATAGAATTTGAAGATGACCTGAATAACTACAAATTAATGAAACATTTTTCAGATATTTACAAACGGTTTATTATTAAAAGTCAACAAAATTATGCCGCATATTACACTTCAGTATACTGATAATATCAGCCCTTTACCGGATTTTAAAGTGCTTTTTTCAACAATTCATGGGATATTGAACAATATAGCCGGAATTAAAATTGAAAATTGCAAGAGCCGTGCTGTGCCCCTTTCGGAATATTTTATTGGCGAAGGTAAGCTTAGCGAGGGTTTTATTCATCTCGAAGTTAAAATATTAATGGGTCGCAGCAAGGAACTTAAATCGGATTTAGGGAAGGCTTTACTTAATGAACTGGAGCGTACTTTTTTACATTCCGGAAATAAAATGAAATTGCAGATTACCACTGAAATACTGGATATAGATAAGGATTTCTATTATAAATATCCGGAACTCTGATTTTCAAATCCTGAGATGATCAATATTTGATCATGAGAATACTTTCAGTCTTTTCTTCATTTATCTTTGTTAGCACAATTTTAAAATTTTAGTTGAATGTCGGTTATGCAAATTACAGGTAATACTAAGTATCAATATTTTTTATTCACAATCGTTAATTTAACCTGTAGTTGCTGAAATATCCGGAAATTGATGCTGAATTAAAATGCAATTAAAATTAACCATCAGGAAACTTGGGACCATAATCCGTGCCTTACATCACCGAAACTTCAGGCTGTTTTTTATTGGTCAAAGCATATCGCTTATTGGTACCTGGATGCAGCGAATGGCTTTGAGCTGGCTTGTCTACCAAATGACAAATTCTCCCTTTCTTCTCGGGGTTGTCGGTTTTTCAGGTCAGATCGCCTCTTTTTTCCTTGCTCCCTATGCAGGTGTTTTGGCTGATAGACTGAATCGTCACAGGGTTCTGATTATAACTCAGGTGACATCAATGGCACAGGCACTTATCCTCGCATTTCTTGTCCTTTCGGGCAACATCCAGATATGGCAAATCATTGTATTAAGTGTATTTCTGGGCATTATCAATGGATTTGATATGCCTGTGCGGCAATCGTTCATGATTCAAATGATCGGGGATAAGAAAGATTTAGGAAATGCCATAGCCCTGAATTCATCAATGGTAAACGCTGCACGTTTACTGGGTCCTTCGCTAGCCGGTATCCTCATTGCTATTTTTGGTGAAGGAATTTGCTTTTTGATAAACGGGCTCAGTTATCTGGCAGTAATCGGATCGTTACTTGCCATGAAATTAAACAAGGTTCCTATCAATCATTATAAAAAGAAAGTATGGCAGGAAATGAAGGAAGGATTCAGGTATGCGGCTGGATTTGAACCGATCCGTGCGCTTTTGCTGATGCTTGCTTTGATCAGCCTGATGGGAATGCCTTATGCAGTGCTGATGCCGGTATTTGCTAAAGATATTCTTCACGGCGGACCCGATGCTCTGGGATTCTTAATGGGAAGCACTGGTATCGGTGCTCTTATTGGCGCTGTTTATCTTGCTTCCAGAAATAGTGTTCTTGGATTGGGAAAATTGATCCCTATTTCAGCTGCCATTATGGGTCTGGGACTTTGTACGTTCTCATTGTCGGGTTTTTATCCTTTGTCTTTGTTCTTAATGCTCTTTACCGGTCTTGGGCAAATGGTACAAATGGCTACAAGCAATACACTTTTGCAAACCCTGGTTGACGAAGATAAACGTGGCAGGATCATGAGCTTTTATGCCATGGCATTTATGGGAGCTTCTCCTTTAGGAAGTTTGATTGCAGGTGCTATTGCACAAAAAATTGGTGTTCAGTGGACAGTTTTTATTGGTGGGATTGCTTGTATCGGAGGTGCTATCGTATTTGCCAGAAGATTGCCTTTGTTAAGAGAGAAAGTTCTTCCAATTTATGTTAAAATGGGTATAATCCCTGAGATCGTCAGGGGAATACAGGGCGCAACTGAAATGTCTGCTGCTGATTATGAATCAACCCGTTCAAAAAATCAATTCTAACTTTGCAAAAAGGAAAGCTCAGTTATTATGAATTTACTTTTGATCTTTTGGAAATGAAATTGCCGGGACTAAAAAAATGATCTTGTCCAGATAAGTTTGCAAATAATAACTGAAAAGTCAATGCTCCTGAATTTATGCAGTAAAGGTGTATTCCATTTTACGCAATCCAGGATCGCTGATAAACCGTACCTGATTAAAATGTTTTCCGAGTGATTTCCGGTTTTTCCCATTGTATCCTACTGCATAATTCAATTGTCCGGGAGCTACACGAATTACTATTTTTTTCCCGCTTAATTCTGCAAGAGGGGTGAGCAAATCAGCCCACTTTTCCGTAAGTACCAGTTCCCTGAAAGAAGGATGAAAAGGACCGGCAACAAGTTCTTCGCCAGATAACAAGCCTTCGGAGGGATGCAGCCCAATCCGGATGACATTAACATTCTTTTCCTCAAAAACCTTTAGGAGTTCTTTCGACCAATGAACAGCTTCATCCATCGACAAGGGTTTAAATTTCCCATGGTGATACATTTCTTCGAGTTTCGTGTCTTTGATAACAAGAGTTGGGTAAATGCGTGTATTATCTGCTCCCAGTCGGATAATCTCTTTAGCTGTGAACAATGACTTTTGAAGCGTATCGCCGGGTAATCCGATCATCATTTGCAAACCCAGTGAAAATCCAGCTTCACGTATCAATCGGCTGGCACGTTCTGTGTCTTCAGCGGTGTGGCCTCGCTTCGAAAGCTTAAGGACAACTGTGTCCATTGACTGTGCACCCAGTTCAATGGTTTTTACATGATAAGCTTTTAACAATCCAAGAATTTCATTGGTTATGTAATCCGGTCGGGTAGATAATCTTATTCCTGAAATCCTTCCCTGATCAATGTACGGCTGAGCCAGTTTCAGGTATGATTCCTGATCATGAAGATTTAGTCCGGTAAAACTCCCGCCGAAAAAAGCCAATTCTACAATCGTGCCATTTACCGGGATAGTGGCCAGGTGATCTTCTATAAGCCTGTTAATTTCTTCGGCCACGGGGAACTGTTAATCTCCCTGATATTTTTCGCTGATTGCAATAGATACATTGAAACGGACAGGCAAGCTCGGGTATGAAAACCGGTATGTTGATATGTTTTTTAATCATCTAAAAATAAGGGTTTAAAATTAAATAATTTTGCCAAGTAAATAAATATAACTGTACTTCTTTCGTTGTACTATTTAATCAGTAATTCAAGCAGTTATTTAATCAATTAAAACATAAGTATTATGAAAAGTTATTATGCAACCAGGGTAATCCCTAAGTTATTTTTCCTGTTATTGATAACTGGAATTGCTTTCAGTGCAGGAGGATGCAAGAACAAGAAAAAATTAGCACAGGAAGCTGCCGCTAAGGAATATGCCGATAAGGTTGATAAAGCCAAGGCAGAATTACAGGCAATTTTGGATGATAACGGTACCATGCCGCTCGCCGAAATGGAGCGTAGACTCAATGCCATCAAATCCGAAAACCTTAATGATCCCGGCGTAAATGCCCTGATCATGAAAGTTGAGGCTAAAATTGCAAATGCAAAGGAAATGCAGAAAAAGAAAGAAATGGAGGAGAAGGCAAAAATGAAGGAGACCGAAAAAAAGGGGACCTATGATTATATAAATGATTATTTTCATCAGATAGCCTACGCTAAAGATGTAGCAACTGCGAACGCTAAAATTGGAGAAGCCATGAAGCTATTTTCCAACAAAAATGTCCCGGTACTTATCATTATAAGCGAAGATGCTGGAATTACAGATTATGACAAACCGACAACCATCGAAAATTATATGAACTACTTGAAAGATCAGAAAAAATATACCAACACGATTAAAAATGTGAAAATGGATGAATACGGGCAGATCACGGAATTAGAATTAATCAAAAACTAAGAAACTATGAGAACAAGAATAGCATTTATTTCGATCATTATTACCTCTTTTGCAGTTTCAGCATTTGCACAGGATAACCTCAGCCCTGAGCGGAAACAAGCTATCGACAGTCTTGCTCTTGAAAAAGTTCGCGACCTGAGCAAATACATCAGTCTAATAGGTGATAAAAAAACTGATTTTTCGGAAGCCAATCGTGTTATCGACAGAGCTGTAGAATTGTTTATGGATGATGCAGAAGTTGGTGTTTCCTCACTTTTTAGTCCGGACATCAATTATTTTCCGGTCCGGCAATACCTCGAAAGACTGATGCGGTTGAATTACAGCAAGGTTGATATTGAATGGTACAAAATAGAATATGTGAGTGACCTTGAGCGTCAGCCTGACGGAACCTATGTTGGCGTCATCACTGTCTTCCAGAAATTTTCGGGGTATGATAAAGAAGGCGGACTTGTTTACCAGGATGTGACCAAAAAGGATATTACCGTTTACGTAAAACGCAAAGAAACCCAGATCGCCGGCCGGTTGATTGGCTTTTGGGATGTATTACTGGGTGACATCAGGGTGAAGGAAACCTCTAAAAATTAAGGATAGCAAAGTCACTTGTTTTTAGAAAATTTTATATGCTGCCTGGCTTTTTGCCGGGTAGCCTTTTATATGATTGAATCCGTTCGTAGCAAATCGTCCCGTATAATTGAGTTTAATCTTTAGAACCTGCATAGTGAAAAATTATCGGATATTTCTGGCTGTTTTTATTATTGTTTTGGTGATGCGGCCAGCATTTTCCCAAAATAAACTTGGTAATTTGACCGGGGATGAAAGTACATTGTACGCCCAAACCAAACAGGTCAACCAGTTTTTCAGACGGTTCAACAACGAAGAGGACAGGTATGGGAACCGGTATTATCCGGGAGACAGCCTTTACCGTGATACGGCTTTCAGAAAAGTATACCTGAACATGCTTTTTGATCAGCAAAGCCCATTTATCAATGAGGACATTAAAAAAGAATTCATTAAGGATGTTTCACGCACCGACAAACCTCTTTATCTTGAATTCCATGGTGGTTTGTGGTTTGCAGAAGTCCCGGCCACATTTACCTATTACGGGAATAAAGAAAATTTAATCCTGTTTCTTCAGCTTGAAGATGAAAACCTCGGATCGAAATGGGTGCTTACCAATGTATATTTCGATAAATTTCTGAAAATGTTTTATAAGGGAGAAAAGGATGTGATCGAAAAATCTTTTCTTCACCCGATGAGCCATGAGCTCGATTTTATGGATATTTACAAAGTGTTCAGGGATGAAAAATATGTAGAGTACTATGCCAGTAAATCCTTTAAACCGGATTACCTGACCTTGCTTTTCTACGAGATAAAAAGAGGAAATATGGAATACCAGAGTGTCGGGCCGATAAAATTCCATTTTTTCCAGATCGATGGATGGTACTTTGAACTTTCCTTTGTAAACCGTCCGGGTTACAATACAGGCTGGCTCATTACCAAACTTTACAGGATCAATCCCCAGGAAAAAGAAGAATTAATTAAATTTTACCTGCCTTGAAAAAATTTATACGATATAGCGTTTTTATTTTTCTGATAATCCTGACAGGTTTTCCGGCCATTGCCCAGGATAAGGGAAAACTTACCAACCAGGAAATCGACAAATACAAAATTCAGGTTACCAACCTTGTCAAGTACCTTGAGGGAACGATGAATTTTCTGGGTGATCCCAAAGAGGTCTACAAGGAAAAGGAAATCATCATCGACGACAGTTACCTGAAAATGTTTAAAAATGATAAAGTACAGATCGAGGATGATCTGGATGACAAACGAGAAGTGCCGTTACATAAGGATGTACAGGCTTACCTGAAGGATATTGGATTTTTCTTTAAACAAGTAAAATTCCAGTTTGTAATCGCCGATATTTCTTATTTTGATAACGGAAACGGATTGGGATATTTCCGCGTAACGATCAACCGGTCTCTTGATGGAGTTACGGTTCAGGGTGATACTGTCAACTCTAAAAAGATTCGGTATATAGAGATCAACCTGGATGACAAGGATAATGACATGAAAATTGCCAGTATTTATACAACCAAGCTTGATGAAAGGGAAGAGGCCCGAAACTGGTGGAACGGACTTACTGCAGAGTGGAAACAAATTTTGGGCGGTACGACCATGATCACTGATTCTTTAAAGCTGGCCGATGTAGCATTCTTTGATGATAAAATGGTAATCCGGGCTAAAATGAATGGGAAATCAGATTCAATAGCCGCAGCCGATTACAAGAGCGACATGCCGCAACAAAGTTCAACTGTTTCAAATACAGCTTCGGATTATGATACGCTGTATTTCGACACAGAGATCATTAACCTCATGCTTAGTAGTATCCGTAAACAACAAGCCATTGATGTTTCCGGTAATCAGCAGATACGCAACCTCGACCCGTTGAATGAGATGAGTGAGCTTTCTGAGATCAACTGTTCCGGAACGGTAATCAGCAGTATTTTTCCCATCCGGAACCTGAATCACCTGGAATCCCTTAATTTTTCAAATACGCCAGTTGAAGATATTTCCCCTCTGCATTTTGCATCATCATTAAAAGAACTGGATTGCAGCTTTACCCTAATCACCGACCTTTCTCCAATCTCCGATCTTTCGAATCTGGAAAAATTGAATTGTTCCGGATTGCGGATTTCATCTATTTATTTTGCCGAGAGCCTGCTTAAACTGAATTCATTTGATTGCAGCGAGACTTCTGTCCAGGATATTGAACCGGTAGGAGAAATGAAATTACTTACAAGCCTTGACCTTTCCGGCAATTTTATATCCGACATTTCTGCTATTGCAAACAATACAAAACTGGAATACCTGAATTGTGAAAATACATCTGTAAATAATCTTGATCCGCTCAAGAACCTCAGCAGCCTAAAAATTCTAAGGATCAGCAATACGGGTGTCGAAACTATTAAGTCGCTGGCAGAACTGACAAACCTTCAAAAAATATACTGCGACAACACAAAAATTTCAAAAGCCGAAGCTCTTGGTTTTATGAAAAATCATCCCGGCTGCATTGTTATTTTTGAATCGGAAGAATTGATCAATGGATGGAAACAGCTTGAACAGCCCTGGAGAGAAATTGTAAAAGCGAATACGGGAATTGGTGACAATCCAACGAAGGAAGAACTTCATTCGCTGTTAAATATTGAAAAGCTTGATATATCCGGGAATAAGCAAATTACAACCCTTAATCCACTAAAGAGGTTATATAACCTCAAAGACCTGAATGTTTCAGGGATTAATGTTAAGGATTTCAGTCCCATTGGTGAGGATGTCGATCTCGAAATTCTCAATATTTCAAATACGCAGGTTAACGACCTGGGATTTTGCCAAACACTCGGACGGTTAAAAGAATTGAATATCTCACGAACATCGGTTGGTTCGATAACACCTTTGGAAAACCTGGCTGACCTGAAAATCATTTATGCCGATAGCTCTGCTATCAGCGATGAAGCTGCATTCAGTTTCAGGCTGAAGAATCCAAAGTGCATGATCATTTATAAAACGCATAAACTCACCGAATGGTGGCAAAATTTACCGGAAGCCTGGCAAAATTATTTCACCGTGCAGTTTAAAGTGTATTCCCCACCTACAAAAATCCAGTTGCACGAAATTCTCTTTCTCGATTCGCTGGTAATCAACAACAACAACAAGATCAAGGACCTCAGTCCGCTAACAATGTTGCGGGGATTGCAAATACTGCGGATCAGCAGTACGCAAATTAGCAACCTTCAACCCATTGCAGAGTTACATTCACTAAAAACAATCCAGTGTACGCAAAGTCCCGTAACCGATCTTAATCCCTTAACAGGCCTGACGCAGCTGGAACATGTAAACATCGAAAATACGCCCGTTGATGAACTGGATGCCTTATCCGGTTTAACTAATTTAAAATCTCTTAATTTCTCAGGCACACAGGTCAGTTCTCTTAAACCAATTGAAACACTTACTAAACTTGAAGAAATTGAAATGAACAACACTTCCATAAAAACTTTGAAAAATCTGTCCGATCTTCCGTCTCTGAAGCTGGTGAAATGCTTTAACACCCGGATTTCAGCAAAAACGGTGGCCAAATTTAAAGAAAGCAAGCCCGGATGTGAAGTGGTGTATTATTGATCACTTTGGGTGAACTCCGGACAGTATAATTTGTTAACTATACCTTTAAAACTTCACTTTCTGATTTGGCAATAATTACAGAACCGCAGCTATCGCTCCATACATTTACGGTGGTGCGGAACATATCCAGAATACGGTCAACTGCAAGGATTAACCCTACGCCCTCAAGCGGAAGACCAACAGCTGTGAGTACAATCGTTATCATCACCAGACCCGCCATTGGAATTCCCGCGGCACCGATGGATGCCAGCAGCGCAGTAAAAACGACGATCAGTTGTTGTCCAAAATTTAATTCTACACCATATGCCTGTGCGATAAACATGGCGGCAACACATTCATAAAGAGCTGTCCCGTCCATGTTTATGGTGGCTCCGAGCGGCAGAGGTAAAACTGGTAATCTTATTCGAAACGCCATCGTTGAATTCCACGGCTTCCATTGTCAGCGGAAGGGTGGCACTTGATGACGACGTTGAAAAAGCCGTCAGCAAAGGTGTGGTCATAGCCTTTAAATGTTTTATCGGATTAACCTTTCCAATGAACCGCACCAGCAATGGCAACGTAATGACTGCATGAACGATCAGCGCAAACATGACCGTAGCCATATAAATTCCCATGCGTGCAGCCAGTGCTGCAATATTTTCCGACTGACTGATCTGCACAGCCACAATACCAAAAACTCCCAGAGGTGTAAAACGGATCACAAAAAAGGTGATCTTCATCATCACTTCAAAAACAGAATCAAAAAGGCCTGTCAGAAATTTTTGGGGTTCAGGATTAATTTTCGTGATAAAAAATCCAAACAAAATGGAAAAGAAAATAATGGATAGCATCTTTCCCTGTGCAAAGGCTTCAAAAATATTCGTGGGAATTATTTTGATCAATGTCTGGCTAAATGAGCTTTCGGAAATATCCAGACCTTCCACCTGCTGGCTGAATCCTAAATCCGCTCCAACTCCCGGATGGATCAAATTTACAAAAAGCAGACCTGTAAAAATAGCCAGGATACTTGTAGATAAATAGTAAGCCAGTGTTTTCAGGCTGAGCCTTCCCAGGTTCTGAGCCGATCCGATATTGGCGACTCCTGAAATGATAGAACTCAAAATCAGTGGTACGATCACCATTTTTAAAGCCCTGAGGAAAACATCTCCCATCCAGCTGATGTAACCGATATGATCAGGCAGGAGCATACCATAGAGAATACCCAAAACCAAACCAATCAGGATTTGCCAATGCAACTGCAATTTTTTCATCAGGGAAATTTTGTCATGACGAAAATAATTAAAATATTATACAATGACGGGTATCTAAACTATGAGACTGGAAATTTTGAAAATATGACTAGGAGATCAGACCCTTACAACAGCAACCGGGGCTTAATTCCTGACATTTTCAAACCGCACAAAAATAAAAAACCCTGCAATTTAAATCCGCAGGGTTTTTCGTTTTTGAAATTGTGTATTAATCCACAATCATCTTCTTTGTAACTTTGGTATCTCCAGCTTTAACGGTATAAAAATAAACCCCTGAAGTCAACTTACTGCCATCTATAGTAATTGTATTCATTCCTGGCTGAACCAGACCTGCATCAACTGTATAAATAAGTTGTCCCATCATGTTGGTTACTTCAAGTGAAAGGTAGGCAGACTGCTTTAAGTTTACATTTACGAAGGTAGATCCCGTAAACGGATTTGGCGAATTCTGACTGACATCATAGCTGCTGAATGCCTCCGTATCTTTAATACCAACCCCAAGATCGGTTTTTGCGACCTTCATAAATTGTATATTATTATCCGTATAAGGATCCAAATCTCCTCTTACTGCCAATCCGGGTTCATTGTCTGTTTGGTAAATGAGGTAGATGTAATTATCGCTAGAAGAAGCAATGGAAGGAAATACACATTCGTCGAAAATGTGAATCAGCTCCGCATCAAGATCAATAAAATCCCCCCAGTTTTCACCCATATCCAGTGATGTACGCTCCCACAAGTGACGGAAATCCTGTGTGCCATTATTGTAGGTTTCGGTTATTGAAGCATATACAACAAACAGATGATTCTGATCATCGATGGTAATCTGTGGCATACTGGAAGCACCAACATAATAAGCCCCGACGCTTCCCAATATATCCCATGTGCCGTTATTATTGATATCCTGTGACCAGCCAATCAGGCTGTAATTTTCAACCAACTCTGTCCCGGCATCACCGTATGGATTTAGTGCATCCATTGAGTTAGAGAAGGTTGGTCTGCTTTCATTCCAGTAACCAAGTCCGTCAACAAGCGGGAACCAATAGGTGCCGGCAGCATCTGCAACAGCCCTGTTAATTCCGAATACAACATGTACCATTCCGTTATTATCGAAAGCCAAATGATGGTCACCATCAACACAATAGAATGTATCAGTTGGAACAGGTGCCGTTGGATTAAATAAGGGATATGGATTCTCCCAGATAACGGTTTTATTCCATGAATCACCGCCGTCAATCGATTTCATCAATACAAAATCAGTCCATGAATTCCCGACCAGAAATGCAATATTATCTCCCTTTGCCGCCCAGTCGTAATCATCTGCGGAAATGCCATAAAAGTAATTGGCATCCAATCCGTCGAGGATTACATTTTCAGGATCCCAGGTTGCACCTCCATCTGCTGAACGTGAATAAAGGAGAGCTCCATCCAAACCTTCATAAATAGTCCCCGTATTTGCAACCGGCCAGGTAATGGAAAGAACCTGAATTACACTATTATTTACACCGGAAGTTATTGCCCGTGGCCACGATATTTTCTGAGATGCTGGTCCGGCTAATGCGTTTTCTGACCAGGAACCTGTTCCTTTGTTATCTCTGGTCAAATACCGGAGTTGCCCAAGTGCAAAATCGTGTGATACGACCAGTTCTCCATTATCTCCATAAGGGGCATACGATGGCCACCCGGTTCTTAATGATTCAATTCTAACAGTTGGGTTCTCTCCCCAATTATTTCCATCGAAATAATTATAGCCTGTTCCCCTGTCAGCAAAATTCGGATCATCAAATCCCAATGTCCAGGTAGCTCCGATTGTACCATCGGGGAAATAGACAAGCCGGTTTTGGCAGGAAGAATTCGATTGCAGGTCGTAGCGGGTTCCTCCTATTACCGCCTCTTCAACATTTGGACTGGATTTGTAAGAAGGAAGCGCCGGAGTTTTAGTCATCTTTGGAGATTGTTGTACCTGTTGCATTTTTATTACGGCATGATCCCGCCATTCTTTCGAAACAGCAGGCCGTTTCTGTGAATATCCGGAAAGTGCAATACCGGTGATCAATGTAATTAAAAGTAAGTTTTTCATAGTTTAAAGTTTTTAATATTAATTCGTTAAGAAAAAATGATTTTTTCTTTTTTAAAAAACATGGTAATAATAGGCAAAGTTATAAAAATATCAAAAAGTAAATCAGGGAAAGGTTAATTTGAATCAGTATTTGGCAATTTTGAATGAAGAGAAAATAAAAAACCCCTGGAGATTTATTTCTACAGGGGTTTAATTTATAAGAAGTATCAGATTATTCCACGATCATCTTTTTGGTAACGGAAGCATCACCTGCTTTCACGGTGTAGAAATAAACTCCTGACAAGAGTTTGCTTCCATCAATGGTAAGGGTATTCATTCCGGGTTGAGCAAATCCACCATCAACGGTATATATAACCTGTCCCATCATATTGGTAACTTCCAGCGAAAGATTTGCTGCATTTCTAATGTTTACATTTACAACGGAATTTCCACGGAAAGGGTTCGGGCTGTTCTGGCTGACATCGTAGCTGCTGAAAGCCTCTTTCTCACTAATACCAACGCCAAGATCGCCTTTGTCAACTTTCATGAACTTCATCAGATTTTCCCCATAAGGATCCAAATCACCTCTAACGGCTAATCCGGGCTCCTGATCCTGCATGTATACAAGATAGATATTGTCATCCGAGGTCATCGAAATAGACGGATAAACACATTCGTCGAAAATATGGATAAGGTCGGAAGTGAGATCATGGAATTCACCCCATGTTTCACCCAAATCGAAAGAACTCCGTTCCCATAAATGCCTGTAATCCTGAGTACCATTATTATAAGTCTCTGTGATATCAGATTCCACAACGAATATATTGTTCTGGTCGTCAATTGTGATTTGCGGCATGCTGCAGACACCAAGGTAGTACAATCCGCCTCCGCCTAGAATATCCCATGTTCCGTTATTGTTGATGTCCTGTGAGTAACCAATAAGGCTATAGTCATCAACAAGTTCAGTTCCGGCTTCTCCATATGGATTTAAAGCATCCATCGTATTGGAGAAAGTGGGTCTTGATTCATTCCAGTATCCCACTCCGCCAACAAGCGGAAACCAGTAAGTTCCGGCTGCATCAGCATAGGCTCTGTTGATACCAAAAACCACGTGAACCATACCGCTTTGGTCAAATGCAAGAGCATGAGCACCATCGGCACAATAAAAAGTATCGGTAGGAGTACCGGTTACCCATAACGGATAAGGGCATGTCCAGATAAGTGTCTTTGTCCAGGAGTCGCCACCATCAGTTGATTTCAACAATCCCAAATCAGCAAAGTTATCACCCCAAAGGATTGCTACATTATCACCCTGTGATTGAACTTCATAGGTGTCACCACTCAACGCATTGTAATAATTGGAATTGATATCATCCAGAAGTAATCCGGATACATCCCAGGTAGCACCACCATCAGAAGATCTTGAATAAAGCAGAGCACCATCCATTCCCTGGTAAACAACACCGCCATTTGCAACCGGCTCCGTTATGGCAATTACATGCAAAACTGAATTGTTAGTACCGCCGGTAGAGCATCTTGGCCACAAAAATTCAGCAGTAGCTAACGGGCTATGTAAATTATTTAAAGTCCAACTTCCGGAGCCTTTATTTGTTCTGCTACCGACGATAAGTCCGCTGGGTACACTGCTCTCGTTTGAAGTGTGGGAGACAAAAATCTCTCCGTTTTCACCATAAGCAGCATATGCTGGCCAACCTGAGCGATCGTTTTCAATACGTTCTGTCGGTATAGGACCCCAGGCATTCCCATCATAATAATTATAACCGGTACCACGTTCTGGAAAACTTGGATAAGCAACACCAAATGTAAAGGTGAGCCCAATAGTCCCGTCATTAAATTCAGCAATCCTCGTTTGTGTACTTGAATTACTTTGATTGTCGTAATATGTTGAACCAGCAACATCCTCAACCGGTGGCCATAATGCTTTATTTGCAGGTAAAGCTTCCTGACTAAAGTTCATCGTTTCAGTTGTGGGTTTAACATTTAAAACTGCCTCATTACGCAGTTTTTTTGAAACCTCAGCTTTTTTCTGGCCAAAACCAGCTAATCCCAAAGCTAAGATTAAACTAAAAAGTAAAAGTTTTTTCATGATCATTATTAAATTAAAGTTTCTAAATAAATTATCCTGCTAAAATAAAAAGCCTTTATTACCTCTTTAAAAAAGTTGACAAATGTATTAAAAAAATAATATGATGTAAAAATAAATTAAGTTATCGGCTAAGTTTAATCAGTTATCGGCAAGAGAATGGTCATTGATCCTGTTTTGTGCTAAGTTAGATGGAATGTCAATGGCTCTTTTAAATTTTTGATGATCTTTAAATAATTTTCGGTAGGTGATATGAATTTTGCCCGGATCGGCTCTCATTGCTTCTAATGTAGCTTTCATTTTAGGGTTAAAATCACCTACCCACGATATTTCCAGTTCTTTATAGTGAGGTCTTTTAACCAGCACAGGCTCTCTTAAATGCCAGAATATTGCCGATTCTATACCAATTCCCTGAAATTTTGGCACAACCCCCATAATGGTAATTCTTACACGGTCAATGCGTTTGCTGTTTTTAAGTGCTTGAAGGCGTAGGATATTCCATAGGTTAAGCTTACCATTAAAAGACTTGAAAATCCGGTTCATATCAGGGTAAGTAACTAAAAAAGCAATGGGTTTACCCTCATGATAAACAAACCAGATAAGTTCATCAATTAAAAACTGCCTGGCTTCAAGAAAGCTTTTTTTTACTTTAGCAATATCCAATGGAGCAAAATGTTCGTGATATACCCAGGCTGTATTGTATATTTCAACGATATCTGCAGCATATTTATCAATCTTATTTTTATGAAGATGCTCAAACGTATATCCCGGTTTACGCAAAACCCATTCGGCAATTTTCCAGAATCGCTCGGGGAAAGGTTTTTTCAAATCCAGATGCCTGGATTCCTGCTCAAAAAAAGGTTTGAACCCATAAGCTTCGAACAGTTCCTTGTAATACGGAAAATTGTAATTCATTCCGAATGCCGGAGGCGTAAAACCCTTTACCAGTAGCCCCCAATAGTTATCATTTTCTCCAAAATTGACCGGACCATCCATAGCACCCATCCCTTTTTCAATCAGCCAGTTTTTACAGGCATCAAAAAGACAAAAAGCAGCTTCCGGGTTATTTATACATTCAAAAAACCCGAGGCCTCCTGTGGGAGGATCATATTTATAGGCCCGTTGTTTATGGTAAAAAGCAGCGACTCTGCCGATCAGCAAACCTCTTTCATCTTTCAATATCCAGCGGATAGCCTCGCCGTCCTCAAAATAATTATTTTTCCGCGGATCGAAAATGGATTTTATAATTGTATCCAATGGACAAATCCAGTTTTTATCGTCTTTATAAATAATACGAGCTACATCGAGAAATTCTTTTGCTGTTCGTTTGTTGTTAACTTTGATCAGTTGCATTTATTTCGATTAATCCCTGTCAAAAATAGAATTTATAAAGTTACTGTCAGTAAATTCTTTTACACATTGTACCTGATTCTTTTTAGCACAACCATACTATTAAAGTTCTTCGCAATGTTTCTTAATGAATTTGTTCATTGCTGAATAACAATGAATTGATTTGGAAGTTTAATTATAAATTAACATGACAGGGTTCACAGGAAATCAATGTTCGTAAACTTTTATATGGAAACTGTCTATCTTTGCTGTATTCATAATTAAAATACAAGGGTGAAGAAGATTTATTGGTTGGTAATGAGGTCTTATCTGGGTCCGTTGGTGATGACATTTTTTATTGCATTATTCATCCTCTTAATGCAATTTTTATGGAAGTACATCGATGACCTTGTGGGTAAGGGGCTTGAATGGTACGTCATAGCCCAGCTTTTATTTTATGCTTCCTCGACATTTGTGCCGCTTGCTCTGCCGCTTGCAATTCTCCTTTCTTCGCTGATGACCTTCGGTAATCTTGGTGAGCATTACGAACTGGTAGCAATGAAAGCTGCCGGAATATCACTGAGAAAGATTATGATGCCATTGATCGGTCTTTCAATCATTATCAGTGTAATCGCATTTTATTTTTCGAATAATGTTTTGCCCATTGCTAACCTGAAATTCAAATCGCTATTGTACGATGTCAGGGAGCAAAAACTTGCACTGGATATTAAAGAAGGAATATTTTACAACGGCCTTGATGGTTTTGTCATCAGGATAGGTAAAAAGGAAAAAGAAGGAAACATCTTACGCGATATAATGATTTATGACCATCGCGACAAAAAAGGTAATATTAATGTAACTGTTGCGGATTCAGGCAAAATGGAACTGACCAGGGATGGGTTGAACCTCCTGTTTTATTTATATAGCGGCTATAATTATTCTGATCTTACTTCAGATCAACGATCAAACAGGGAAACTAACCCTTTTCAGCGGGTGAAATTCAGGGAGCAGATTCGTAAATTTAACCTGGTCGATTTTAAAATGTCGCGAACGAATGAAGACCTTTTTAAAAATAACTATTCAATGCTTAACCTACGGCAATTGCACAAGGCTGAAGATTCGCTTGTTACACATCTCAGGCAGTATGAAAAGCAAATTCCGGTTTATATGCTCAATAATCTCTATTTTTATAGTGTTGTCGATTCTACAAAACTTGCCGGATTTAAGCCCACAGAACCATACACTGATGATTTATTGAGAGGTTACAATAAGGATGAAAAGATCAGTCTCTTAAATCAGGCCATGGACCGCGCCAGAAGATCACGGGTAAACCTGGAAAACTACGAACAGGATAAGGATGACCGTTCCAAGCTGATTTATAAGCATCAGGCTGAGTGGCACCGCAAATTCACGCTTTCATTTGCCTGTTTTGTATTATTTTTTATTGGAGCACCTCTTGGCGCCATCATTCGCAAAGGCGGACTGGGATTACCTGTTGTTGTTTCTATTTTGTTTTTTGTTTTGTTTCATATCATTTCCATTACAGGTGAAAAGGCAGTAAAATCAGGTGTAATTGATGCCAATATCGGTATGTGGATTGCGCCAATGGTATTACTGCCTCTTGGTATTTTCCTCACGTTTAAAGCTACCACAGATTCACCGTTACTTGACTCTGATGCCTGGATAAAGGTTTTTGCCAAAATTTTCAAGAAAAAACAAATCGTTAAATGAAGGTATTATTTCTGTGCAATAAATCACCATATCCTCCTAAAGAGGGCGGCCCTATGGCGATGAATGCCAATATTGAATGTCTTATAAATGCTGGGCACACGGTAAAAGTACTTGCGCTCAACACCAATAAATATTTTGTCAGGGAAAATGAAATACCACGGGATTATAAACTGAAAACATCCATCGAATTTATTTACCATGATCTTTCCATCAATCCAATTCATGCATTTTTAAACCTTTTTTCAGGAAAATCTTTTCATGTCGAACGATTCATAGCGCCGGCAATAGAAAGGAAAATTGCAGAAATCCTTCTAAAGGATCAATACGATATTGTACAGCTCGAAATGCTTTACATGACGCCCTATATAAAAGTGATCCGAAATAATTCGAAGGCAAAAATCATTCTGCGTTCCCATAATATTGAGCATCTTATCTGGAAAAGAATGACGGATTCAGCTAAAAACCCCTTAAAAAAAGTTTATTTTTCTCTTCTGACCCGGAAACTGAAAAATTATGAATTATCCAGCATGAATGAAGTGGATGGAATTGCTGCGATCAGCAATAAAGACGCAGAATTCTACAGGCAAAACGGATGTCAGGTGCCTGTCAGTGAAATTCCTTTTGGTCTTGACCTCTCAACATATCATAGTTCTTTTCATGAAGCTGAATTTCCATCATTATTTCATATTGGCGCAATGAACTGGATGCCGAATGCTGAAGGGGTTAAATGGTTCATCGATGAAGTTTGGCCTTTAATTCTGAGCAATTTTCCCGGTTTAAAATTTTACCTCGCCGGAAGAATGATGCCCGATTGGCTGCAAAACCTGAAAATTCAAAATATTATCGTATTGGGAGAAGTGGCTGATGCCCGCGAATTTATCCGGTCAAAATCAATCATGGTTGTCCCCCTTTTATCCGGTAGCGGAATTCGGATTAAAATAATGGAAAGCATGGCTATGGGCAAAGCCATTGTTTCGACAAAAATTGGAGCTGAAGGTATCGGATATACCATTGGTAATAATTTGCTGATTGCCGATACGCCTGGCGAATTTTTGGATGCCATTAAAAAATGTATTGAAGACCGGGATTTTTGCGAACTGCTTGGTAAAAATGCTAAAGAACTGGTAAACAGTAAATACGGCCTTGAACAGGTAGCACAAAAACTTACCGGATTTTATCAGACTGTTTTGGGAAAATAATTTATTTTTGAGCCCTTAAACATCCTTAGGTTAATTGCCCCATGAAAATTTTCGTTATTCTTTCACGTTTTCCGTATCCGCTGGTAAAAGGTGATAAACTCAGGGCTTTTAACCAAATAAAGTACTTGTCGCTCAACAATGAAATTCATCTCTGTGCTCTTAATGATACAGTGGTAACTCAGGATCATGTGAATAAGCTTAAACCCTTTTGCAAATCAGTAACAATCCTGAAGCTTTCGAAACTAAGTATTGCCTGGAATATCTTTCTGGCTCTGTTTAAGGGATTACCTTTTCAGGCCGGATATTTTTACAATTCGGATGCCCAGCGTAAAATAAACCGACTAATTAAGGAAGTTCAGCCTGATCACATCTATTGCCAGTTTTTAAGAGTTGCAGCCTATGTAAAAGATATCAGGATTCGCAAAACACTCGATTATCAGGATGTGCTTTCAAAAGGAATGGAGCGCCGTTATTATGCATCCTCTTTTTTTTAAAGCCTCTGCTCTGGATCGAATACAAAAGACTGCTCAGGTACGAAAATTTGATTTTCGACTGGTTTGATCATAAAACCATTATTTCAAAACCTGATCGTGATTTTATTCCCCATCCCGATAAAGAAAAAATTGAAATCGTGATCAATGGAGTGGATACTGATTTTTTCAAACCCGTAGAAACGGAAAAAGAATATGACCTTGTATTTACAGGCAACATGGGCTATCCACCGAATGTCAATGCAGCAATGTTTCTGGTAAATGAGATTTTGCCAATCGTTCGTGCCCGGAGACCGGAAATTTCCGTTACGCTTGCAGGAGCTACACCCCATCCAAATGTGATGGCCCTTCGAAGTGATAAGGTAAACATTACAGGCTGGGTTGAAGATATCCGGTCGTGTTATGCAAAAGCTAAAATTTTTATCGCACCAATGCAGATCGGAACAGGCTTGCAGAATAAATTGCTGGAGGCCATGGCAATGAAAATTCCGTGCATTACTTCGAATCTGGCAAATAATGCCCTGGAAGCAAAAAGTGGAATAGAAATTCTGGTTGGTGATCGTCCTGAAGAATTTGCGGCGCACATTCTGAATTTATTGGAAAACCGGGAACTGGCGGACCAGATTGCAGAGAATGGATATCAATTTGTTCACAGAAATTATAATTGGGCTTCGGCAACTGCAATACTCGAAAAACTAATGACAAAAGAGTAATTTTTTTGTTTATTGCCGATGAAATGTTTTTAACTAAATAATGGTAACTACTTTTCTTGTTTTAACCGGTGTGTCATTTGCCGGATTTGCTTACGGACTCTATGGAAAAAGCAGAGCTGTGAGAAAGAAATCGATCAAAAAAAGTGAATTCTTTCAGCGGTTAACTTATATTTTTTTAATTTTAATGTTTGTTTTTGCAATTATTTACAATTTCGTCAAATAAAATAAGCATCATGGATCAAGATAACCAGCAAATTAGCGACGAACGAATGTGGGGAATGTTTTGCCATCTTTCAGCTCTTGCAGGTTTTATTATTCCTCTTGGATTTCTAATCGGTCCATTGGTCGTCTGGTCACTAAAAAAGGATGAATTTCCATTTGTTAATGAACAAGGTAAGGCAGCATTGAACTTTCAAATCTCAATGTTAATCTATTTCGTCCTGTCAGCCATTCTGATCATTATTGTAATCGGTATTCTTTTACTGATTGCACTGGCGATTTTTCAACTGATAATGGTGGTAATAGCTTCTGTGAAAGCCAACAATGGGGAATCGTTTCAATATCCCTTATCCATCAGGTTTTTAAATTAATAAGGAGGAAAAATTTGATCAAAGCTTACTACGAATCACCCATCGGGACAATTGAAATTGCCCATAACGGAAAAGGAATTTCCTCACTCATATTTTTAGATATTGAAATACAACAAAAGCCCTTACCGAATCAGTTTGTTGAATGTTTCAGGCAATTGGATGAATATTTTCAGGGGAAACGCCAAACGTTTGATCTTCCTTTAGATCCGCAGGGTACGGAATTTCAGCAGCGCGTATGGGAAAAATTGCAACAAATTCCTTTTGGAAGAACCACCATCTTATCTTGAAATTGCAAAGGAGCTGGGTAATTCCAAATCGCTCAGAGCAGTCGGGAATGCCAACGGCAAAAACCCTGTTTCCATTCTTTATTCCGTGTCACCGGGTAATCGGATCAGATGGCAGTTTGACGGGATATGCCGGAGGACTTTGGCGTAAAAAGTGGCTTCTTGAACATGAACATAAGCTTGCTCAGCTAAGTTTATTTTAACGAAATGGTTGCCGATGATAAAAATAGATAAGAATTTGTTAATGGAAATTGGCGATAATTCCGGAAAGGCTAAAAGAAAACGCGCACACCATACTTTTCATAAAACGGACAGTGACCTTCTACAGCGCATGCTTAATGCCATGCAGCCCGGAACCTATCTTCAGCCCCACAAGCATGAAAACCCGGATAAACGGGAGGTTTTTATCGCATTAACAGGAAAATTACTGGTAGTGGAATTCGATGAAAGTGGTTTTATTACAGATCACATGATCCTTGACCCGGCGAAAAATGAATATGCAGCCGAAATAGCACCACGAACATTTCATACCGTGATTTGCCTTGAGCCCAATTCAATCGCTTATGAATTGAAAGACGGACCCTATAACCCGATCGATGATAAAAATTTTGCCTCCTGGGCCCCCAGGGAAGGACAGGAGGATTGTGATGATTACATCCAAAAAATCCTTGGCCAATTGAACATTCAGATTGCCTGAAATAAATTTCTGTTACATTTGCATTTCAGTTAACAATAATTTTCAAGATTCTCCGGATAATGGCTCAAAAACCTTCAATACCGAAAGGAACACGCGATTTTTCCCCAGCCGAAATGGTTCGTCGCAATTATATTTTCGATACCATAAAATCGGTTTTCAGTCTCTATGGCTATCTGCCGATTGAAACACCTGCGATGGAAAACCTTTCGACTTTGCTTGGAAAATATGGGGACGAAGGGGATAAGCTACTGTTTAAAATCCTGAATTCAGGTGATTATATTGAAAAAATTCCAATATCTAAATTCCAAAACCCAACCACAAATGAGTTAACCGGATTAATAACGGAAAAGGGTCTGCGGTATGACCTCACTGTTCCGTTTGCCCGGTATGTTGTTCAGCATTTAAATGACATTACTTTTCCTTTTAAACGATACCAGATTCAGCCTGTTTGGCGGGCTGATAAACCCCAGAAAGGGCGCTACCGTGAGTTTTTTCAGTGCGATGTTGATGTGATCGGAAGCCATTCACTTTTATATGAAGCCGAACTTGTACAAATCATCGACAAAGTGTTCAGGTTGTTATTCGTAAAAAATAGGATTAAGCTGAACAATCGTAAAATCCTTTATGGAATTGCTGAGTCTATCGGAGAAACAGAAAAATTTCAAACACTTACCGTAGCTATTGACAAGCTTGACAAAATTGGAATTGAGAATGTGGTTAAGGAACTGGAAGAATCCGGAATTAAAAGGCAGGGCATAGATAAACTTGTCCAAATTCTTCAATTTAAAGGATCGAATGAGGAGAAAATTGATTTTTTGAAAGGGATCCTGGAATCTTCGATGACGGGTACAAAAGGAATTGTTGAAATGGCTGAAGTATTCGATATCCTGAAACAGTTCCATCTTGAATCGGAAATCGTGTTTGATTTGACTTTAGCCCGCGGACTGAACTATTATACCGGAGCCATCTTTGAAGTTAGTGCGCAGGATGTGAAAATCGGCAGTATTTGCGGAGGCGGAAGGTACGACGACCTGACGGGTATATTCGGTCTGCCCGGAGTCTCGGGCGTAGGGGTTTCTTTCGGTGCCGACCGTATTTACGACGTGATGCTTGAACTCAACCTGTTTCCGGCTGAAACGAAGGCAACAACGCAAGTGCTGTTTATTAACTTTGGTGAAAAGGAACAACGATTTTGTCTGCCTTTAGCTGAAAAATTTCGGCAGGAAGGCATAAACACCGAACTTTACCCCGAAGCTGCAAAACTGAAAAAACAAATGACGTATGCCAACAGTAAAAATATTTCATACGTTATTTTGATTGGCGAAGAAGAAATGAAACAGAATCAACTAACCATAAAAAACATGGCTACCGGAGATCAGACCCGCATTTCGGTAAATGAATCAGAAGAATATTTTCGGTATTTATTCAAATAGAAGATCATAAATCCGTTTAACAGAGTTCCTTAATTCTTCCATCGAAATATATTTACTGTATCGTTTGAATTCTTTCCCTTCAAAAAAGATCAAAATTGTCGGATTGGCAAAGACACCGAATGATGCAGGAATTTCAGGATTTTTTTTAGCATTCACCCAAACCAGTTTCATGTGCTGGAATTCTGAATTAACGAGCTGCTCAATTTTTGGTCTCAGACTTATGCAAGGAGGACAATCGTCGTTGTAAAAGTAGAGCAACAGGGCTTTTTCATCTTTTACAATGGCAGTTACATTTTTCAAATCATTCAGTTCAAACATTACATTGTTATTTATCTTACAAAAGAAGATATTTGTCAGGAAATTTTATATTTTTACCACGAAATATTTTTACTATGAGTAACTGGCATTTGAAATTTAAGATCAGCGTCAACCGTACCTCACTTTATTTTTAGTTATTCCCCGTTGTTATATTTTTTATTAATTTCATCAGTTACTATAATAGTATATAGTATCAAATCACAATTTAACAGGATAAGGAGACCATAAAATGACATATATAGTTACAGGATCGGGGTTAACGATTGAAGATGTAGTAAACGTTGCCCGACACAATGAAAAAGTAGAGATTCATCCCGAAGCAATTAAGAAGATGCAAAAATGCCGTGCCATGCTTGAAAGGAAAATTAAAGCACATGAAATTATGTACGGTGTAAACACAGGGATCGGAGAGTTTTCGGAAGTAGTCTTGAATGATGATCAGGTAAAGGATTTTCAGAAATATCTGATTTATAACCATGCCGCAGGTATTGGCGGTCCCATGCCAATTGACTGGGTTAGGGGTGCTATGCTGGGAAGGATAAATGTTCATGCTCACGGAAATTCGGGAGTTCGTCCTGAAATTACCTTGACTTTGGTGGAAATGCTGAATAAAGGTGTTACTCCATGGGTTTGCAAAAAAGGATCGGTAGGTGCTTCCGGTGATCTGGCCCCCATGTCGCAAATCGCATTGTTGCTTATGGGAGAGGGGAAAGCCTATTACAAAGGTGAACTTTATGAAGGAAAGACAGCTTTTGAAAAAGCAGGTATTGAAATTCCGGGACTGCAGGCCCGGGACGGACTTGCCACAATAAATGGCTCCAATGTCCTTACAGCAATGAGCGCTTTGTTCCTTTACGATGCCAATTGCTGGCTGAAACAGGCTGAAATAGCGGCTGCCATGTCGCTCGAAGCTTTGAAGGCGAATATGAAACCCTATACCGCTAAACTTCACGAAGTTCGCGGATTTAAAGGTGCGGTTCGAAGTGCACTGGCGATTAATAAACTTGTAGAAGGAGGAGATTTAAAAGAAGGAAGAGTCAAACATAAAGTTCAGGATGCTTATTCCATGCGATCAACACCACAGGTCATTGGTGCAGCTCATGATGCACTCGCATATGCCCGCTCGCAGGTTGAAATTGAATTAAATGGAGTAGGAGATAATCCGGTTTTCTTTCCCGATGAAGATCTTCAGATATCGGGAGCCAATTTTCAGGGAACTCCGGTTGCGTTGCCGATGGATATGGCTGGGATCGCCATTACGATGGTCAGTGTGATGTCAGAAAGAAGAATGAACAGACTGAATAACCCGGCGTTAAGTGTGGGATTACCTGCATTTTTGACAAAGGGAGCCGGTATGTTTTCGGGTTTGATGCTGAGCCAGTATACGGCAGATATGCAAATCGTCGAGCAACGTATATTGTCAGCACCTGCATGTATTCAATCCATTCCGGCTGCCGCCGATCAGGAGGACTTTGTTTCAATGGGAATGAACACTGCGCTTAAAAATTTTGCGATTCTTGATAATGCTTATGGTATTTTGGGAATTGAATTTATGGCCGCTGCTCAGGCGCTTGATTTCAGGGAATATAAATTTGGAAAAGGTGTCACCAAAGCCAAAGAAGTGATCCGGAAATATGTTGAATTTTTAGAGGTCGACAGACCCCTTTACAATGATCACAATAAAATGAAACAACTGGTTGAATCCTGTGAAATCCTTGATGAGGTAGAAAAAGTAACCGGCAGTCTTGAATAAAAATTAAAATCTGATAATGGATTTACCTGAAAACAGTGGTAAAATCAACCGGGAACCCGCTAAAAGGCCGGACATGCTTACATTTCTGTGTATTTTAACATTTATTGGAAGCGGTCTGGCTGTTTTTTCTTATTCCGTGATGTACTTTTACTACAATGAAATGCAGACGATTATGGATGACATGGGAGATAAATTTCAGGGAATGGAAATGATCCGGTCGTTAAGCCGTCAGTTTTTTTTGGTAAATTTTGTTTTAAGTGCTTTATCTCTTGGTGGTGCAGTTCTTATGTGGAAATTAAAAAAAGCCGGATTTCATTTCTACGCAGGAGCCCAGATTTTCATTTTGCTATTGCCGTTGGTTTTTAAAGAAACTCCTTTCTCCATATTTAGTGTCATTATTTCTGCTTCATTTATTTTAGGATATGCAACCAACTTGAAGTATATGTCTTAATTAAAGTAAATGAATATGGAAAACGATCAAGACATCAATATCAAACAAAAAAGACCATTCTTTTTATCTCTTCTATGCATAATAGTTTTTGTTTATTCCTTTGTTTTTAGCATGCTATTTATTGCTGGAATGGTTTTCAGCAACTGGATTACAAAGATGCTGACCGATTTTATTCCCGACAGGCAGTTTAACAGCAGTACTATTTTTTTAATCAGTATTTTGGGAGCCCTTTTGTATTTAATTTCATTCGTAAGCATGATTTATATTTGGAAACTGAAACGAATTGGATTTTTTATATATAGTACTGTTACGCTGATTTTGATTATTATTCCTTTCTTCGTTGGACAGGGAAGCCTGATTACATCTGCCGTATTGATCATTCTTTTGATACTTTTTGCCTTATTCTATCGCAGATTCCATTGAAAAAGTCATCTTATTTCCATTAAATTGATTATTAATAATGTCGGTCAGGAAAAATAGATTTCGATTCATTGTATTAGTATACAGAAAGTTAAATATATTAAGAATGTTATTAACTGCCATTTATTTAAAATAATTATAAAATTTTTGTTAATTTAATCCTAATTTTTATTTGCTTTGTATTATACAATCAATTAGTAAATAACTAACATGTGACTAGATGAAATAAAATTAAAGGTACAATTGTAATATTCAAATGAAAAGATTTAATTTTAATCACAGAAATAAAACAATTAATATTCACTAATCTAAATCTTATGTTATGAGAAAGTTTACTCTTTTTTTAGCATTCATGTTTTTCATCGGGATGCAGTTTCTTCAAGCACAAGAAAGGGATATTACGGGTACTGTTACCAGCTCGGACGACAGTAAACCGATCCCTGGAGTACAGGTTTTGGCAAAAGGCACAACAACCGGTACGGTAACTGACCTGGATGGAAAATACTCAATTACGGTTCCAACAACAGCAACGATTCTTATCTTCCGTTTTGTGGGGATGACAACAAAAGAAATAGTAGTAGGAGACCAGAAAGTGATTGATGTTGCTATGGAACCAGATGTTCTCAATCTTGAAGGAGTCGTTGTTACCGCTATGGGTATCAAACGAGAAACCAAAGCCCTGAGTTATTCTGTTCAGGAAGTTGGATCGGATGAGATTCAAAAATCTGCCCGAACAGATGTTATTAATTCCCTTCAGGGTAAAGTATCAGATGTTAACATCATCAGCTCATCCGGAGTTGCCGGGGCATCTTCATACATCACTATCCGTGGTGTGCAGTCACTTACCCAGGACAACCAACCGTTGTTTGTCGTGGATGGTGTTCCAATCAATAATGGAGGGGGGGTCGATCAGGTCGACGGTGTTGCATTTTCAAATCGTGCTATTGACATCAACCCTGATGATGTTGAATCAATCAACGTTCTGAAAGGTGGAGCGGCCACAGCACTCTATGGTTTGAGAGCAGCTTCTGGTGTTATCGTGATTACTACAAAGAAAGGTAAAGCTACCCAAGGGAAAAAAATCGCCCTCAACTTCAATTCTTCTTTGACCTTTAACAAGATTAGCCAGACACCAAAGCTACAGAGTATTTATGGTCAGGGGTCCGGTGGAGATTGGCTTTCCGGTGATTCCAGATCCTGGGGACCCAAACTGGATACTTGTTCATATTTTGTTGATCCTACATGGCCATGGAGAGCGTACGATGTGGATGGGCAGATTGTGGGGAAAAATGATCCTGTGGCAAACGGAGAAGCTGTAAAAACTTATGACCAATATGATTTTTTTCAGACCGGTATAACAACAAATAACTCTTTATCATTGACCGGTGGAAGTGAAACTACAAATTTCTATGCGAGTTTTTCGGATAATCAATCCACGGGGGTTGTCCCCAATAATAAATTCCGCCGAAATACTTTCAAAGTTGCCGGGCAGACCGATATTACTAAAAAATTCCAGATTAGCTCAACGATGAACTATATAATCACCGGCGGTGATAGGATACAGCAGGGATCTAATACGTCTGGTGTAATGCTCGGTTTGCTCAGAACCCCTCCGACTTTTGATAACAGTGCAGGTTATATTATTGAAAATGGTATACCCTACAATCTTCCCAATGGATATCAAAGAAACTATCGGCACGGCGGGGGTTATGATAATCCTTACTGGACCGTCAATAAAAACAAGTACAACGACAAGGTAAACCGCATTATAGGAAACGTACAAGCAGATTATAAACCCTATTCGTGGTTAGCTTTTACCTATCGGCTTGGTGTTGACTGGTGGGACAGGAAAGCTAAAGATGAACTTGCAATCTATTCCCGTACTTTTCCCGGTGGTTGGACGAATGAGCAGATGGAACTTAATAAAGATTTCAACTCGGATCTGATCATGACCATCGATAAAGATTTTACCAAAGATTTTAATGCTAAGTTTATTTTGGGAAATAACATGTCGCAACTTTATTATCACAGTCAGCAAGTTTATGCCAAAAATCTTGTGGTGCCTGACTATTACAATCTGAACAATGGTAATTCCATTTCCGCGATTGAAGAGACTCAGGAAATACGAAGAGCTGGCTTTTATGGTGACCTAACACTTTCATGGAAAAGCATGCTTTACATTACCATCACAGGTCGTAATGACTGGTCAACCACACTACCTCAGGGGAAAAATTCATTCTTCTATCCATCCTTTGGTGCTGGTTGGATCTTTACACAATTACCCGGTTTGGAAAACAACAAAATCCTTCCCTATGGAAAGCTCAGGATTTCTTATGCAATCGTAGCCAAAGACGCTGTTCCTTACAGCACAAACACTTATTTTGGAACTCCGAATATCACAGATGGTTGGGTTTCTCCTCAGGGAATTATATGGCCATTCATGGGGAACGTAGGATGGTCATATGGTACAGTTTATATCAATGGTGTCGCTTATGACCAGATGGGAAATGCAAACCTTAAACCGGAAAAGACCAAAACCTTTGAAGTGGGTACCGATTTGAAATTCTATGAAAACAGGGTTGGATTGGCTTATACGTACTTCTCCAACAATGGAGAGGATTTGATTCTTCCTGTACCCATCGCTTCTTCATCCGGTTTTCAGACTATGACGATGAATGCTGCTTCGATGAAAACAACTGGCCACGAAGTTACATTGGATGTTGTTCCCATCAAATCCAAAGACTGGGAATGGGATATAACAGTTAATTTTGCCAAGATAGACAACAAAGTAGTTGCCCTTGCTCCGGGTATCGAAAACCTATTTCTCGGGGGATTCGAAGGAACTGATATTCGTGCAAAAGTAGGTGATCCCTATAGAACTTTTTATGCCTATGATTGGGTGCGTGATGCAAGCGGAAATGTAATCATTGATGATTCAGGCACCCCTGCAACTAACTCACATTATGGATACCCGTTTATGACAAATGATGTCAAACCAATTGGGAATATAGATCCTAAGTGGACTATGGGTGCGGGTACTAATCTCCGGTGGAAGAATCTGAGTCTCTATGTTCTTTTTGATATCAAGGTTGGTGGTAAAATGTGGAATGGAACCCGTGGAGCTCTGGTAAACTTCGGAATAGCCGAAGAAACTGTGGATCGTACTACACCTTATGTATTTGATGGCGTTTACGGTCATTATGATGACGCAGGAAATTTAGTTGTTTCCGGAGGAACCAATACCACGGAGGTATTACGCGACCAAAATTGGGATGGTAATGGTTTAGGTAGTGGTTTTATCGGACCAGGCTCTCAATATTTTGAAAAATCAGATTGGGTCCGGTTAAGGACATTAACCCTTTCTTATTCATTAACTCCATTATTGAAAAAGACTTTCATTAAAGGTCTTGACGTCTTCTTTACAGGTACCAATTTGTGGTTGAGCACTCCGTACAAAGGAATTGATCCGGAAACAAGTTTACTGGGTGCATCCAATGCACAGGGCATTGATTATTTCAACATGCCCGGGACCAAATCCTTTACTGTAGGTCTTAACATGTCATTATAAAAACCATTATGATTCAATTTTATAATATTTAAAATAAATGTTTATGAAAAAAATAGATATAAAAATTGTTTGGGTATTCGTTATGTTGTTATTGATGTTTGGGTCATGTAAAAAATGGATCGATACAGATATTAACATAAATCCGGATGCCCCACAGGATGCCCCAATCTATACGATCTTGTCGAGTGCCGAAACTAGCATTGGATTTAATACTGTTGGAGGTAATGACCTCTGTCGTGTTACTGCTTTTTGGCTTCAATATTTTCAGGGAGTGGACAGGCAATCATTGGCAACATCAAATTATATTCTCCAGTCACAGGACGTGAATAACCTTTGGAATACCAATTATACCACTTCCATGATGAACCTGAAGGTGATTATTGATAAATCGTATGCTTTGGATCAACCCTGGTACAGAGGTGTTGCCCAGGTACTTATGGCAAACTCACTCGGAATAACCACCGATTTCTGGAACAATATACCATATTCAGATGCATTCCAGGGTTCTGCAAATCTCACACCTAAATTCAACACCCAGGAAGAAATCTATAATACTATTCAGTCTTTACTCGATAGTGCTATTGTAAATCTTTCAAAGGACAATCCTGGCTATTATGATGATATCCAGGGTGACATGATGTATGGCGGTGATCTGACCCTTTGGGTGAAAGCTGCCTATGCATTCAAGGCACGGTATGCTCTTCATCTTTCAAAGGTTGCTTCGGGAACAGCTTATGCCAATGCATTAGCTGCTTTGCCAAATGCTTTAGAAAGCAATGATGAAGATTTGCAACAACCTTTTGATGATAATTCTCCTAACCCGCTTGCCATGTTTATGGATCAGCGTGGTGACCTGACGATGCATTCCTATTTTATCGACTTACTGAAAGCAAAGTCTGATCCCAGGCTTACAGTTTTTGCAACTAAAGCAGGCGATGGAACTTATTATGGAAATGATTTTGGTGGTGTAGACTGGGATGCATCCTATCCGGGATCTGTTGCTTCCTATACAGAACCTGTTCCCCTCATTACCAATACAGAATGTCTGTTTATTAAGACTGAAGCAGAATTTAAGACTGGTGTTGATGAAGGAATAGTGAGAACAGACCTTGTAGCTGCAGTGAGTGCATCGATGGATAAAGCCGGCGTGTTAGATCCAGTATATATTGCCACTTATGATTCAACTATTCAAACGATGGCAGGAAATGCTCTTTTCCATGAGATCATGGTTCAGAAATACATTGCCCTTTATTACCAGGCAGAAGCATTTAATGATTGGAGACGCACAGACAATGAAATTGGGCTGGTAGCCAATTCAACACCTGCTTCTAAATTACCTCCAGGGTCTTCCACATATCAGATTCCACGTCGGTATCTTTACCCTACGGATGAAATCAATTACAACACAAATACGCCTTCTGATGTCACAAACATTTGGCAACGGGTATGGTGGGATGTAGCTCCTGCTGGCAGTAAATAGAACCCTGACATTATTTTTAATAAAAGACTGTCTCGCAAGGGCAGTCTTTTTTTTGCCTTATATTATCCCGGTTTTTAGTTTTCAGAGTATTCTGTAAAGTCCCTGTTTTAAATCAGTAATACTGTGATTTCAGAAACGATAGTGAACTGAAATTACTTTATACATCCCTTCTACAGTCACGTGATAAGCAATAAATAGATTGAATTTCATGTTACAGTATAAGTCCTGTTCAGTATCATAAATTAGGATTATGAATTTATAGGAATAAAACCTGAACCGCTAACTGATTCAAAACAACCATTTTCTGATTTCCTATTGATTTGTATTGGACGATTTCATATCTTGCGAAGTTTTTCAGAATGTCACGTTTTCATTCGGTTTTATTCAGTATTTTTGCATGTGATAACGACAGATTCTCATTAAATGAAAATAAACTTCAATTATAATTGTTAAATTTTAAACATTCACTCATGAAAAAATTATTACTTTTAGTTTTAGCAGTAAGTTTTGGTCTGTATGCAACTGCCCAGGAAAGGGTGATACCTTCCAAAGCGCAAAGGGATCGGACTGTAAAAATGGCAACAAAGGCGGTAAAGGATACCGATAACCCCAACGGAACCTACATCCCGGGTTCAAAAGGAACAAGCCTGCTGGTTGATACACAGGTAGGTGGAACACAATATGATTTACAAACCAACGCTTCATGTCAAAACAGGATAAACCTGTTTGACGATGGAACAATTGGTGTCGTCTGGACAATGGGATTATCTCCAACCGCTTTCCCTGAAAGAGGTACCGGGTATAATTATTACGATGGAAATGCCTGGGGTGATCAGCCTACTGCAAGGATCGAAAATGTGCGTACGGGCTGGCCTTCATATGCGCCTTACGGCGAAAACGGTGAAGTTGTGGTTAACCATACGGATGTTGCCGGTTTATGGGTTGGTCATAGGGACCAGAAAGGAACCGGTACGTGGACATCCAGCATTTTGCCTGGCCCTCCCGGAGTAGTTGACGTGTCATGGCCACGAGTTATGACAACTGGTGTAAACCGGGATGTGATTCATACAATTTATTGTACCTGGCCCGATAGCGGGCCTTATATGGGGCAGCAGGCAGTTCTTTTATATTCGCGTTCTAGTGATGGTGGTACTACATGGGATATCGATAATCATTTCTTTGATGAATTAGGACCAAATTATTACACAACTATGAATGGTGATATTTATGAGTTTGCTGATTCGAAGAATGGCTCGCTTGCTTTCCTTGTTGGCGATAACTGGATGGATCTCGTTTTGATGAAATCGATGGATGACGGGGAAACCTGGGAGAAAACCATCATCTGGAATTGTCCCTATCCCTTGCATGTTACCGGAGAACCTACCGATTCGTTCTTTTGTGCTGATGGAGCACATGCTCTCGCTTTTGACCAAAGTGGCCTGGTTCACGTGGTATTCGGTATTAACTGGACTTATGCTGATGCAAGTGGTACTTATTATAGACCTTTGCAAGGAGGAGTGGGATATTGGAATGAAACAAGACCAACTTTTTCTAATGCGCTGAATGCTTTAAATTATTTAGGGGAGCCTGGAACAGAATTGATTGATGATTACAGCTTAATCGGTTATCCAATAGATGTCGATGGCGATGGCATATGGAATGTTTTAAATGATGCAGGAACCTATTTCCTTGGAGCATGCAGCATGCCACAAATTACCATTGATGATCAGAACCGGATATTTGTTGTCCATTCTGATATTACTGAAAACGCGGACAACGGCGTTCAGGAATACAGGCGCCTTTGGGAGCGCTCCTCTTTTGATCTGGGTGAAACATGGGGTGAACACATTAATTTAACATCCGGCTTTCTCTATTCCATTGACGAATGTGTTTTTCCGTCTGTTTCTCCCACATCGGATGATAATATATATATTGAATATCAAGCTGATCATGAGCCTGGATTAGCTGTCAGGGGAGATTTAGATGATTATGGAGATAATTTTATCCGTGTGATGAAGGTAGCCAAAACGGACCTGGGTGTTGGCATCAATGATAACAAGCAAATCAGCAACAGCTTGGTCAGTCAGAATTACCCGAATCCGTTCAGCGGAAGCACGAATGTATATGTAATGCTTGACAAACCGGCCACGATGACACTTGAGGTCAGCAACCTTACCGGCCAGGTGGTTTATACCGTTCCTGAAAAATTGTACCCTGCTGGAAAAGCAGAATTTACCATTGACGGCTCAAAACTTTCATCAGGCGTTTACTTTTATACGGTGAAGACAGGCGATCAATCTGTTACCAAAAAAATGATGGTAAAATAGAATTTTCTTAGTACTAAATAAAAAGGGCTGATTATAAATGATCAGCCTTTTTTGTTATTGTTATTTTTTTATCTTTGCCCCGCTTTTAAAAAGAAAAATCAATAACAACATAAACGATCAGGAGGCTGCAGAAAAAATGCAAATTCCTGAAGGCAGTTAACAGAAAATAAAAAATTACCGCGATGTAGTAAATATTTGAAAAGGAGGGTTTATGATCGAAACAATTAAATTAGGAACATTAAGATGGCATCATATTGTAAACCCTTCGGATAAAGACCTTGAATACCTTCGTGATGATTTTCATTTTCATCCCCTCGATATCGAAGACTGCCGAAGTGATTATAACCAGCGACCCAAAGTTGATATTTACGACGATTATTATTTCATGATCCTTCACTTCCCCTATTTCGATCAGAAAAATAAATTTTTGAAAACACGGGAAGTTAAAATATTCTGGGGTGATGATTTTATCATTACCATTGGTAAATCGCATTGGGTGGTTGCCGACATGTTCCAGGAAGGGAAAGGAAAAGAGGAGCGGAGTGAAGTGTTTGAAGTCGGAACCAGCGATGCATTGCTTTATGCGATTCTTGAGCGGCTGATGAAGGCTACACAGAAAATTATCAAGCAAATCGGTGATGAAGTTGATTCCATTAACCGGTCCTTATTCAATTATAAAGCCGAACGAACGATTGAGAACATTTCGATGGTGCGCAAAAACATTATTCTCCTCAACACCATGTTTAAACCCCAGCTTCCGTTGTTCGCTAAGTTCGAAGCCGGACAGATTGAGGGCTACGCCGATAATATGGAAGATTACTGGAGCAACATCCTCGACTATTATAAGCAAATGTGGGATTTAACTGAAGACTATGCGGAGATTATCGAAGGTCTCGCCCGTACCTTTGATTCCATGCAGGCTAATCGCACCAATGAGATTATTAAAATTCTTACCCTGATCTCGTCCATTTTGCTTCCCCTTACCTTTTTAACCGGATTGTATGGGATGAACGTAAACCTTCCGCTGCAGGACGATCCACGATCTTTTTACCTTGTCATCGGAGTTATGTTCCTGATCGTGGTCTTTATGTATACCTTATTCAAAACCAAAAAGTGGATGTAACACCAGGGTATGGTTTGGCTCGATTTTTATAATTATTTCAACGATAAAAAAAGCACAAAAAGTTTTCCGGTATTTCTACTTCAATCCTATTTTTTTGTAGATTTGGGTTTCGTTAACCGTTTACTATGAATGAACCCGGAAATAACCTGGCCATGGTGTTTCAGGATATGGATGGACATCGGTCGAGTGCCGAAATCATTCAGCAACATTCTTCCAATAAATCGGATATCCGGGAGGTTGCATTGAAAGGGATTCCTTTATCAAACTGCAGAACCATCATCGATCTGGGTTGCGGATTTGGTTATTTTACCGAAGCATTAACAAATCGAATCGGCTTAGAATCCGTCGTAACAGGTATTGATTGTCATGAAAATTACCGGAAGCCATTTCTGGATTTATGCACACGGTGTGGTTTTCAGGGTATGTTCTCATCTTCCGGAACCGAATATTTAAAAGACCTTGCTCCTCAAAGCGCAGATTTGATTTTGTGCAGCTTTTCGATTTATTTCTTTCCCGGCGTTTTAAAGCAAATTTCAAGAATATTAAAGGAAAAAGGAACATTTGTTGTCATTACGCATTCAGTATATCATTTAAAGGAAATTACGGACATTGTTTTAAAAACTCTTCACAAAAATGGAATTGACGAAAACAATAAACTTCCGCACGATGAATTGATCGGTTCATTTGCAGGAGAAAATGGCAAAACCCTGCTAGCAGATCATTTTAAAACCATCATCGAAAAGGAATATAGGAACAGCCTGTTATTCGAACCCGGATCAATTGACAAATTATTGACTTATTTTAAGTACAAACGAACTTTTTTTATTCCCCCGGAGTTAATAAACAATAACGAATTGATAGCAGATGTTGAGAACGAAATAAGAAATCGTGTCATCGAACATAAAAAATTATCAATTACAAAAAATGATTTTATTTTCCACTGCTCACAACCTGTAAAAAATTAAGTTGGGAAAGAAGAAACAAAAATATTGTCCCTATTGCGGTCGTAAAACAATTCTCCGGAAGGAAGGCGAAGTAGAGCGACTTTATTGCAGTTCGTGCAAAACTTTTTTTTATGAAAACCCGTTACCGGTAGTTTCCTGTATTCATACGATCGATAAAAAGCTGTTGCTCGTAAAAAGAGGGAATAATCCATATAAAAACAGATGGTGCCTGCCAACAGGTTTTGCTGAAAGTGGTGAAAGTATCGAAGAAGCTGCGCTGCGTGAATTAAAAGAAGAATCCGGAATTGAGGGGAAAATTGTCAGCCTGATCGATGTGGATTCCGTGACCAGCGGATATTATGGTGATCTCACGTTTATCACTTTTGAGGTTGAGCAGATTGGAGGAAGTGCCATTGCCGGCGATGATGCAACGGCTGTTAAATACTTTCCCATCGACAAATTGCCGGTTCTGCCTTTCCGGTCAAATATAAAGGCAATTAAAAATTACATCCGAAATAAAGTGGATTACTGGGCTATCGTCGACTCGTTTAATCTTACCAGGGATGACGAAGAGTTTGAACACCGGAAAAAGCACTTTCTTTCCGACAAGCTTGCAGCCGTTATTGAAAACAATGCAGAGATAATTGCAGGAAACTGGATGCGCGATGTTCTCGAGAAACCTTCCACGTCAATTTACCGCAAACTGGATAAAGATGAAGTCTTTGAGCGTGGGAAAAAAGTGATCCTTCAGTTCGGGCATTGGCTCAACGGTATGTATACTGATAAAGATAACCTTGATTTTTACCTGATTATGGGAGAGGTCAGAAAAGAAGAAGGCTTTAAATCCAGTGAAGTGATCAGCGCGCTGAGCCTTATCCGGAAAAATATCTGGGAGTTCGCGTTATCGCAGGGAATGTGGAACAAAACCATTGACATTTATATTGCCCTTGAGCTTGAACGAAGAATGATGCTGTTTTTCGACAAAGCTGCCTATTATTTGTCGAAGGGCTATGAAAAGGTGGCGGATAAAGGTAAAAATTAACAGGCAGGTAATTTTTGTTTTATCTTTGCTTTGAAATTGAAAAAATTAAATCATGAAAAAAATTCTTGTTTCCTTCTTTATTATCACGTTTGCGGTAAACGCATTTGCACAGGTAGTAAATGATAATACAAAGAGAAAATTTACTTTCGGTTTGGATGTTTTTACCGATTTCTGGCAAAATATACCCAAAACGCTTGACCCACAAACAATCAACGCAGGAGTAAATGTTTTTGGATCGTATAATTATATGTTTGGTACAAGCAATGTCAGCTTTTCTCCTGGCCTTGGCATTGGTACGCATAATTTGTACAGTTCCTCATTTCTGAAAGCAAACAGCACGTACACAAATTTTGTTCTTATAAATGATAGCATTGCAGGCCTTCCCTATAAAAAGTCGAAACTTACAGTCACTTACCTGGACATTCCTCTTGAACTGAGATATAAATCGAAAAGTGAATTCCGGGTAGCCATAGGCTTTAAATTCGGATTTCTTCTTCAGGCACATACCAAATACAAGGGTAATGATTATGTAGAAGGAACCAATGACAGGGTAATTTATAAAAAAGCAAAAATTCAGAACATGGAAAAAAACAGGTACGGTTTTACTTTCCGAATCGGATATAAATGGCTAAACCTGTGGGGATATTATCAGCTCTCTACTTTGTTTGCAACGAATAAAGGTCCCGACATGTACCCCATTTCATTGGGTTTAACAATTATTCCTTTCTGAGAATCAGGATAGAAAAATCAACAGCATAATTATCAGGCCTGTAAGAAATCCTGAATAAATCTGGCCCGGGCTATGGGCATTCAATTTAAGTCGTGCAAAACCGGTTAAGCCCGAAATCAATATCAGCACTATAATCAGGCTGATAAAACCGATATTCAAATGTACTGACAAACCGATCACGGCACCAAGCAATCCGCCGGTTCCTATCATGTGTATGCTGATCTTTGAATAAAAATTTATAAACATTCCGATTGCTATTAAAATAGCCGAACCCAGCAGAAAAAGCTGGTAAACATCTGAAATTGGTATTCGGCGGATCATGTAAAAGGAAAGAAAATAAAACAGTGCAGTGATCATAAACGGATAAACACGTTCTTCACGAGTTTCCATTTGAAGCGATTTTATAACGCCTCGGGTCATCAAAATAAAAATGAAGAGAGCCGGAAACAGAAAGGTAGTTATAAATATCATTCCAAGGATCAACCATTTAAATTTAAATGCAATGATCTGTGAAATATAACTGTTAAGATTGAAGAAAATAAGCGTCGCATAGGTTGGTATGAGCATCGGATGAAAAACAATGGAAATCGTTCCGGCGATTTTCTTTTCCATGAAATAGCCTGCTTAAAGCTCTTTTCTCAGTCGTGCAACGGGAATGTTAAGCTGTTCGCGATACTTGGCAACGGTACGTCGCGCAATATTGTATCCTTTTTCTTTCAGGATTTTTGTCAGTTGTTCATCCGTTAGCGGTTTGTTTTTTTCTTCTGCATCGATACAGTCCGATAGAATTTTTTTAATTTCCCGGGTAGAAACCTCTTCGCCGTTTTCTGTTTGCATTGACTCCGAGAAAAAGCTTTTCAGCAGAAAGGTGCCGAAGGGCGTTTGAACATATTTACTGTTTGCGACCCTTGAAATAGTTGAAATATCGAGGTTAACAATTTCCGCAATATCTTTAAGTATCATCGGTCTTAGACGGGTTTCATCACCGGTCAGAAAATAATTGCGCTGGTAATTCATAATTGCATTCATAGTGATCTGCAGGGTGTTTTGCCGTTGTCTAATGGCATCGATGAACCACTTTGCCGAATCTATTTTTTGTTTTACAAACGTGATGGCGTCTTTTTGGTGGCTCTTATTCTTGCTTGATGAATAACTTTCCAGCATATCCACATAGGTGCGGTTCAGTCTTAATTCAGGTGTGTTTTTCGAATTGAGCTGGAGTTCAAGATCACCGTTGGTATTGTAAATAATGAAATCGGGAAGAATGTAATGGTTTGTTTTGGTTGTTTCGCTCAGCGAATTCCCGGGTTTCGGATTCAGCTTCAGGATTTCGTCGATGGCTTCTTTAAGTTCCTGTTCGGTTATTTTCGCTTTTTTGATAATTTTATCATAATGTTTTTTGGTGAACTCATTGAAAAACCTTTCGAGCAGCTGCATAGCCAGTTTTATAGATCGTGATTGGGTGTCTTTTTTTCTGAGCTGAATCAACAGACATTCCTGAAGGTTGCGTGAACCAATTCCCGGAGGGTCCAACTCCTGTATGACTGAGAGTACTTCCTGAATTTCATCCCGTGTAGTCCGGATATTTTGAGAAAAAGCGAGATCATCGACCATGGCATCGATATCCCTGTTCAGATATCCTGAATCATCAAGGTTACCGATGATGCAAATGGCGATCTGAATTTGCTTCTCATCCAGGTTGCGCATTCCCAGCTGGCTCAGCAGTAATTCCTGAAAAGATACATCCGAAACAAAAGGTATTTCTTTCCGTTCATCATCTGCACTGCTGTTATTGGCACTTAGCTTGTACGCCGGAATTTCATCATCATCCATGTAATCATCAAGGTCGAATTCATCTTCACTATTCTTCGTATCGGCGTCGCTTTCTTCTTCCTTATCAACATCAGTTTCCTCTGATTCTGAAGTTGGGCTGTCATAATCCTGATCCATATCGACAATTTCATCCTCCGAATCTGTCTCTTCAAGGGCAGGGTTTTCTTCAATTTCTTGCTTAATCCTTTGTTCAAGCGCAATAGTAGGAATCTGCAACAGTTTCATCAGCAAAATTTGCTGCGGCGATAGTTTCTGAAGGAGCTTTTGTTGTAACCGTTGATTTAACATTGAAATTCTATTTCTACCAAAGTTTACCTCTTACGAGGTTGAACAAATATCGACAAATTTATTTATATAATAAAATTAAAAAACAAATAATTACAAAAGATTAAATTTAAAATTCCGCATTTTGTGGTGTTCTTGGAAATGGTATGACATCCCTGATGTTTCCCATTCCTGTAATAAATTGTATCAGTCTTTCAAATCCAAGTCCAAAACCACTGTGAGGCACCGTACCGAATTTTCTTGTATCCAGATACCACCACATTTCCTTCTCTGGTACGTGCATTTCGTGCATTCGTTTCAAAAGCATGTCATAATTTTCCTCCCGCTGAGAACCTCCGATGATTTCACCAATTTGCGGAAACAGCACATCCATGGCCCTTACCGTTTTATTGTCCGGGTTCACTTTCATATAAAAAGCCTTGATTTCTTTGGGGTAGTCGGTAACAATGACCGGTTTTTGAAAATGCTTTTCAACGAGGTATCTCTCGTGTTCGGATTGCATATCGGTTCCCCAGCCTTCAATCGGGAACTGGAACTTTTTCTTTTTGTTGGGAGTTGAGTTTTTCAAAATATCAATGGCCTGGGTATACGTAATCCGTTCAAATTTATTTTCCAGAACAAACCGGAGCTTTTCAAGCAACTCCAAGGGAGAGCGATCTTCCAGTTTTTTGTTTTTCTCTTCTTCCTGCTGACGTTTACTCAGAAAATCAAGGTCATCAGCACAATTGTCAAGAGCATAACGGGTAAGGTATTTCAGCATCTCTTCGGCAAGATCCATGTTATCATGAATGTCATAAAATGCCATTTCCGGTTCTATCATCCAGAATTCAGCCAGATGTCTCGAAGTATTTGAATTCTCCGCTCTGAAGGTTGGCCCGAATGTATAGACTTCTGACAAAGCCAGCGCTGCAAGCTCAGCTTCGAGCTGACCTGATACGGTAAGATTGGTTTCCTTGCCGAAAAAGTCCTCTTTAAAATTGACAGAACCGTCTTCGTTCAGCGGCGGTTTTTTTGGATCAAGGATCGTAACCCTGAACATTTCACCGGCTCCCTCGGCATCCGATCCGGTAATGATCGGACTGTGTATATTATAAAAGCCTTTATCCGTAAAAAATTTATGTATGCCAAAGATCATGGCATGCCGAACCCGGGCAATGGCAGCAAATGTATTTGTCCGGAACCGAAGATGAGCATTTTCGCGAAGAAACTCCAGCGAGTGCTTTTTTGGCTGTAATGGATATTCATCCGGATCGGCTTTGCCTAAAATTTCGATCGATTTGGCTTTCAATTCAACCTTTTGTCCGCTTCCCGGTGATTCAATAACTTCACCTGTTATCGAAAGTGAAGAACCACTGTGCGCAAACTGAATCTCCTCCTCCTTTATCTCATTGTGATCGACAACGATCTGCAGGTTTTTAATGGTAGAGCCATCGTTAAGCGTGATAAACGAAACATTTTTACTTCCTCTTCGGGTGCGAACCCAACCTTTTACGTTCACAACCTTTCCGTAATCTTCTGTCTGTAAAAGTTCCGCTATTTTAATCCGTTTCAATTCGATCATTTTTTTGGTACTATTTTAAAGGAACAAAATTAGCTACTTTTTTAGTACATTTTTCCCGATTACGCTGATTTATGACTTTGAATTTTAAGAAATGTTTTGTATCGAATTTATGTACTTTTGCTTGCTCATATGGCAATCGGTCTCGATATAGTACCTTTGGAAGAATGGCCTGATATCAAAGGGTTTCCCTTGATCATAAGCGGACCATGCAGTGCCGAATCGGAGGAGCAGGTTCTGGAAACGGCGAAGCAAATTTCAAAAATTTCCACAGTTAGTATTTTCCGTTCCGGCATTTGGAAACCCAGAACGAGACCCGGTTTATTTGAAGGAGTGGGAAATGAAGGGTTGAAATGGCTTGAGCGCGTAAAAAAAGAAACACATTTGCTTACTGCGGTCGAAGTTGCGAACCCGTTACATGTTGAAGCTGCGTTAAAACACGGAATTGATGTTTTGTGGATCGGAGCCAGAACGGTTGTCAATCCGTTTTCTATGCAGGAACTGGCCGGTGTGTTAAAGGGAGTGGATGTAACCGTGATGGTTAAAAATCCGGTTAACCCTGACATTAATCTCTGGATCGGCGCTCTTGAAAGGTTTAATATGGCGGGAATAAAACGACTCGCAGCCATTCATCGCGGATTCTATTTTTTTGGAAAAACGTCATACCGGAATGCTCCGATGTGGGAAATCCCCATCGAACTAAAACGTCTGATCCCAAACCTTCCGGTCATTTGTGATCCGAGCCATATTTGTGGTGAGCGCGCTATGCTCTTAGATGTAGCCCAAAAGGCTCTTGATCTTGAAATGAATGGACTGATGATCGAATCGCATATTGACCCGGAACATGCATTGACCGATAAGCAGCAACAAATAACGCCAGAGCAGCTAAATCAAATGATCTCGTCTCTGGTCATAAGGAAAAAAACAGGCAATCTCGATTTCGAAACCAAACTGGAAGAATTGCGAACCGAAATCGATAAAATTGATGCAGAACTTATCAATATCCTTTCGCGCCGTATGGGACTGATTGATGAGATCGGCAGGTACAAACGCGATCACAACATTACAATCCTCCAATTAAAAAGATGGAGCACCCTTGTTCAGGATAGATTGAAAACAGGTCTCGATTCAGGACTTGAAAAGGAATTTTTGCAAAAACTTTTCGAAATTGTTCACAACGAGTCTATTCAGCGTCAGTCACTTATTTACAGCAGGAAATCTGAGGAAGATCAGGATGGTATTTAATAAGCATTTGGAAAACAGGATTCTTTGCTGAAATAGGATATATTAAAATCAATTTGTAAATTTGGCAACTTAAAAACCGATCCTTATGGTAATTAATTACGTGCTTTCATTAATTTTAGCTCCATTAATCGCTGCCATTATTATCGCAATTGTGTGGATAAAACGTGGTAAAGAAAGGTACCCTGGACTTATATCAGCATTTGTACTGGGTATGTTTGCAATCATAATCGTACTTCTTTTTCAATATATTGCCAATCAGTTTGGATTGGACACCAGAAATCTCAGGAGGATAATATTCTACTCGTTTATCGTAATGGGTTTCGGTTCAGAACTGGGCAAGTTTTTGATCCTCAGGTATCACATTTTCCCCAGGAGCAGTTTCAATGGGCCGCTTGATAGTATTGTTTACACAATGATGATCTCGATGGGTTTTGCCTTTATCGGGAATGTATTGTATTTTATACTGCCTTATTATACGGAAATAAATTTTTTATATGCTATATCTGTGGTGATAGCAAATTTGTTTTTTGCTGTAATTCTCGGATTCTTTGTAGGAATGGCAAAAAGCCGTGAAAATAAATTTGTGGATTCGATGACGGGATTGCTTGCTGCTTCTTTTTTCCATGCCCTTTACAATTTCTGTTTTATCACCAAGGATTACCGGCTTATACTTTTTTTAAGCATCGGGGCATTTATTATCGTGATCCTGCTTTATTATAAAGCGTTTGAATTAAATGAAGAATTTAAGCGATTAAAAAGGGAATAAATCACCTTAAAGACATTTATAAATTTTTCCGGGCAGGTTTTTAACAACACCCTCAAATTCAAGGTTCAACAGAATAGCTGCAATTTTACTGTTCGAAAATTTCGATTTTAATACCAGAAAATCTACACTGCAATCACCGTTCTCGTTGAGAATATTCACAATCACCTCCTCATCAGGAGATAATTCTGCAAAAAGTTTTTGTTGCCTGCCCGATGATTCATTACTGGATTCCCACTGCATAAAGTATTTAATATCTGCCACCGAATCAACCAACGCTGCTTTATTTGTTTTAATGAGATAATTGCAACCTTCAGAGAAGTTGTTATAAATATTTCCGGGCACAGCAAAGACTTCCCTATCGTAAGAATTAGCTATGTTGGCTGTTATCAGCGCTCCTCCCTTAACACCAGATTCGATTACGAGCAATGCATCTGCCATTCCGGCGATAATACGGTTACGCTTTGGGAAATTTTCTCTGTCGGGATTGGTTTTGCTCAGGAAATCAGTAATAAGCCCTCCGTTTTTCACCATTTTTTCAGCCAGAGATTTATTGGCCCAGGGATAAATCCTGTCCAGTCCATGAGCCAGAACACCAATCGTAGGGAGCTCGTTTTTTAATGCTGCTTTATGGGCTATGGTGTCAATTCCATAAGCCAAACCGCTTATAATTAAGACTTTCAGATCAACCAACCCATCAACAAGTGAATTGCAAACTTCCTTTCCATATTCAGTAGCTCTCCGTGTACCGACTATACTAATTATCCGTAAGGCATTCACGTCCGCATTTCCAAGGTAATAAATCATAAGAGGGCCATCAACGCAATGTTTGAGGCGTTGGGGATATTGTTTGTCCGTGAAAAAAAGAGGCTTTACTGAAAATTTTTCGATGAAGGCTAATTCTTCTTCCGCACGCAGCAGAACTTTTTGTGAAAGTATCGAATTCACTGTTGCTTGCCCAATACCGGGGATTTTCATCAGCGCTTTTTTCGTTTCCTTAAAAATTGCTTCTGCACTTCCACAATAGGAAATAAGCTTTTTTCCGTTGATATCTCCCACGCCTGGGATTAACGTCAAACCAATTTTATAAACCAGCAATGTTTTGGAATTTGAAGTTCAAAAATAAGAAATTTGAACATCACATACTAGAAGTACCTTATTTTAATAAATTTGTGATCCACAAATAATTGATTGAGTGAAAAAATCCCCTGCCATTTTGGTGTGTCCGCTCGATTGGGGAATTGGCCATGCAACACGATGCGTCCCTGTTATAAAGGAATTGCTGAACCGGAATGTAAATGTCATTATTGGTGCGGATAACAGGCCTCTGGCATTTTTAAAACTGGAATTTCCTGAGTTAAAATTTATCCGGTTTCCGGGCTATCGGTTCAGCTATCCGGATAAACGTAGCATGGCTTTTCAAATGATTCTGAATTCTCCGGTTATATTTTCAGGTATTAGAAAAGAAAGAAGACTTCTCAGTCAGATCATCAGGGATAATAATATTGATGCCGTTATTTCGGATAATCGTTTTGGACTTTACACAGATGAAATTCCCTGTATTTATATTTCTCATCAAATTTTCATTAAAGCTTCAGCTGGTCTGAGATTTCTTGAACCGGTATTATTGAAGCTGAACAGGCATTACATTTCAAAGTTCGATGAATGCTGGATACCGGATTTTAAGGATGGCATTACCCTGTCGGGTGATCTGGCTCATAAAAAACCACTGAAAGAGAATTTTTATTACATAGGCCCGCTGTCCCGGTTTCAGAAACATACGGAAAAACTTCACGGTGAACACTACGATATTCTGATTATGCTTTCCGGGCCCGAACCCCAAAGAACAAAGCTTGAAAACATTCTTTTGGAACAGGTAAAGAAAACCGCTCTAAAATGCATACTTATCAGCGGGAAACCTGAACAAACCGAAACAGCCGAGCTGAATGAACGGATCACTATTTTTTCGCATTGTAGTACACAACAATTGGCAAATCTCATAAGCAATAGTGATTTAGTAATTTCTCGGCCCGGTTATTCAACCATTATGGACCTTGCAGTATTCGGTAAAAAGGCTGTATTTATTCCCACTCCTGGACAGACCGAACAGGAATACCTTGCCGGATACTTTCATTCCATGAATATCCATTTCAAAATGGATCAGGAGAAATTTGATTTGCAGAAGGCCAGGAATGGAATAAAGGATTTTGTGGGGATTAACATTCCTTCACCTGAAGATTTATTAAACGAAAGAATTACAGCTTTATTAAGCAGGATCAGATAATCAGCGCTTTGGTCTGTTCATTTTTCAGTCCATAATTCGGTTTCCCTTATATTCCTTTTGTATATTTGCCTCTTCAATTCATCAAATTATGACATTAGGATCCATTGTCTGGAATGTAAATCCTGAAATTTTCAGGATAGGTAGTTTTGCAATACGTTGGTATGGTGTATTGTTTGCCACCGGTTTTGTATTCGGCTATTTTATTATGGGTAAAATTTTCAAAAAGGAGGGGATCCCCATAAATGTGCTCGATACACTTACAACTTACATGGTGATAGGAACGGTTGTAGGAGCGCGTTTGGGGCATTGCCTTTTTTATGAACCCGGATACTACTTGAGCCATCCCTTAAAAATATTGGAAATCTGGGAAGGAGGACTGGCCAGTCACGGAGCTGCAGTCGGTATCCTCATTGCGCTATATCTGTTTTCAAGGAAAACAAAAAAACCGTACTTGTGGATACTCGATCGGGTCGTCATTGTTGTTGCTCTGGCAGGCTTCTTCATCCGTACAGGAAACCTGATGAATTCAGAAATTTACGGAATTCAAACCAATCTTCCCTGGGGCTTTATATTTGAACGATGGAATGAAACGGTTCCCAAACATCCCACGCAAATCTATGAAGGACTTTCATACTTGATCATATTCTTCATACTTTACAGGATCTACCTGAAGAAAAATGTAAATCTAAAACATGGCTATATCTTCGGTTTATTCCTGATCCTGTTGTTCAGTGTCAGGTTTCTCATCGAATTTATTAAAGAACCACAGGTTAACTTCGAAAAGAGCATGATTCTGAATATGGGTCAACTGCTCAGCATTCCGTTCATCATTGCAGGTATATTGTTTTTATATTACAGTATACGAAAGAAAACGCCGTAAAATAAAATGCAGTATTCCTAAATTACCTCTGCCCGCAATAATCCAATTCAATTGTATTCACCAAAAATTTGCTAAAACAAATTTCCTTAAGGAAGCTTAACATTTTGAATGTTTGCCTTGAAAGCGCTGTCAATTTTTTGCTGAAGCTCTGTTTGCTTATTCATTTTTGCCATCATTGATAGACGCTGGATCACTCCGATTGCCTGGTTGTAATCCGATTCATAGTACTTCAGAAAATGCTCGTCAAGGCTGTTATAATAGTCAATATTTTGAAGGTAAATTTCGAAGACCCTTTCGGTTATTGCATTTCCCTTGTCAATGGCCCCGGCTTCATAATAAACATCAGCAAACGGAATCATATACATATCAAAAGTTATCTTGCTGTCGGGAAATGCTTCAAGGCACCTGTCGAGAAGCGCAATCGCCTTCTCCTTTTCACCTTTTTCTTCCAACGCTTCAGCAACACGCATGAAATTTTGTTTTGGAATTATGGCATTCCGGTAGCTTTCACGATCAACGTAAACTTTCGGATCGTTCAAATTTCCCCATTTGCATTTATTCATTAATATATTGTAGGAAGTGTCAGCGTCAATACCACCAACACCTGAAACAAAGTTGTCAGCTTTTACCGGCATAAATTTGTAAACAAATCCTTCAAGATGACAATATTGCTCAACGCCCAGCACTTTGCTCATGCTGCTTGGATTGGCAAAATATATGGGGCGTTTCCAGTTGTTTGTAGCGATCAAATCAAGAAGCATCAGGTCGTTTTTATAGAGGTAACTTTGCTTTACATCCCATTCGATAACAGGAACAATTTTATCCGCCATAGATTCAGGAACAACCCCTTTCTTTAAAATATCGGCAGAATCAATGGTAAGCTTGAATTTTTTGGTAGGTGAAAAATTGATCTTATCACCGCTGTTTAGTGTAAGTTTTGTTCGTTCGTCGTCGCTCGCAATAAAATCGATAACTTGTTTAAGCTCAGCCCGCCCTTCAAAGTTTGTATTGTAAAACACAACAGCATCATTTACTCCGTTTTGGTATTGATCGTAAGTTAGCGTAAGTGGCAAGGGATCGGATTCATATGCTTTCCGCATCATCTGATGTACATACCAGTGGCCGGAAGCCAGCATAAAGTTTACCACCCTCACATCTGTTCTGATGCCTTCAACTTCCTGAGCATACCAAAGGGGGAAGGTATCGTTATCCCCATTGGTAAACAAAATGGCATTGGGCTCGCACGAGTTAAGGTAGTTGGCAGCAAAATCGCGGGTAGCATATTTACCGGAGCGGTCATGATCATCCCAGCCCTGATTTGCCATTATTCCTGGAACAAGGACTAAAAGTACGGCAGTTATAGCAATGGCTGTAATTTTTGAGTTTCGTTTTTTACTAAGTGCGTCATAGATAGCCAATACACCCAAACCGATCCACATAGCGAAAGCATAGAATGAGCCCGCATATGCATAATCCCGTTCACGGGGCTGATAAGGAGTCTGATTCAGATAAACCACAATAGCAATTCCTGTCATAAAAAATAAGAGGAATACAATAAGCGTGTCTTTTTTATCGGTATTGAGATGGTAAAACAATCCGATCATTCCAAGAATAAACGGGAGCATGAAAAATTTGTTATGAGCCCTGTTTTTCATGCTATCCGGCAGGTTGTCCTGTGGTCCCAGATTCAGGATATGCTCATCGAACCAGTTAAACCCTGTAATCCAGTTGCCATCTTCAATTTCGCCCTGACTTTCAATGTCGTTTTGCCTGCCGGAGAAATTCCACATAAAATAGCGAAAATACATTTGACCCACCTGGTAGGTAAAGAAGAACCGAAGATTTTCACCAAATGTAGGCTTCATTCTTACTTCTGTTGTTCCATCATCTTTTTTAACTTCGATGGGTATACCGGTTATTTTTCCGTATTGCTTGTATATTTGAATGTGATTGGATTTATTGCTGTACATACGTGGAAAAATTGTCATAAAGCGCTGATCGTAAACGGGAATTGTACCCTTACGGTCATCTGTAATCACATATTTCCCCTTTTTATCGTCCCTCACATACACAGGATTACCGTCTTTGGCATCAACGGTCGGTGCATTGTAATACTGCCCGTAAAAGATTGGCCAGTCACCGTATTGTTCACGTGCAAGATAAGATAACAAGCTTATTGCATCCTTGGGACTATTTTCATTGATCGGAGGATTTGCATTCGAACGAATAATGATCATAAAAAAAGAGGCATAGCCGATTAATAGAAAGGTAAAACTTAGCAGGATGGTGTGGAGATTGATTTTTTGCTTCTTTCTTGTACTGATCATTCCCCAGATAATCAGGCTGATTATAGCAACAAAATAAAAAATAGTTCCGGAGTTAAACGGTAAGCCGAATGAATTGACAAACAGGAGTTCAAAAATACTGGAAAGTTTGACAACCCAGGGAATGATACCGTTCATAATAATGGCAAGAAGAAGAATGGAAATAATAAAGGTAAGTATTCCTCCTTTCCAGCTTGGTGTAAATTTTTTAAAGTAATAAATAAAAGCAATGGCAGGAATAGCCAGTAGAGTTTAACAAATGAACCCCAATAGAAAGACCAACCAGATAGGAAATAAGAATAATCCATCGGTTGGCAAATTTCCCGTCAGCCTCATTTTCCCATTTTAACATCGCCCAGAAAACTACTGCGGTAAACAAGGATGACATGGCATATACTTCACCTTCAACAGCCGAAAACCAGAAGGAGTCAGTAAATGTATAAGCCAATGCGCCAACAACGCCGCTTCCGAAAATAGCAAACATTTTTCCTTCCGAAATCTCACCCTGCTTCAATGCAATTTTCTTTGCAAGATGCGTGATGGTCCAGAAGAGGAATAAAATGGTAAAGCCGCTGCACAGAGCCGACATGGTATTGACCATTAGAGCAACTTTTGTGACATTCCCAAATGCAAAAAGAGAAAAGAACCTTCCGATCATCTGGAAAAGAGGTGCTCCCGGTGGATGTCCGACTTGTAATTTGTAAGCAGTTGAGATGTATTCACCGCAATCCCACCAACTTGCTGTAGGCTCGGTGGTTAAAAGATATACTGCAGAGGCTATCAGGAAAACTATCCAGCCAATAATAAGATTAAGCTTTTTATAATTGTTCATCTGAATGATATAATTGGATCTAAATTACAGAGCGAAAATACACATTTTCGTTTCATCGCTTAGGACAACTTTCAATTATTAACTAAAATTAACCTAAAAACCATTGTTTAACATTGGTTAGCAATCAATTAAAATGCAAATTCAATGTGCATTTTGATAAAAGCTGAGGAGAAATTTACAATTTAGTGTGAATCCTGCTTTCGCATACAATCAGGGTTAGACTTTTCCGGCTGAATATTCCCAAGAACATTGCTGACAGTTTATTTATAGTTGAATATAAGTGAAAGTAATTTTTGACAAATTAAAAAAATTCATAATTTTGCGCGCCCGTTCAAATTAAATTTTGTCCCATGGTGTAACGGTAGCACTACAGATTTTGGTTCTGTCGGTCTAGGTTCGAACCCTGGTGGGACAACGAAAACTCCATTTCGAATTGCATTTCAAATGGGGGTTTTAATTGGTAATTAAATTGCCTCGTCTGATTTAATTGTTAGTTCCCATTTAATTAGACACCAACCTGTTATATTTTTTAGTTTTATCCTGACGAATACCACTTTTAGCATGTCCCTCGTCAGATTTTTTTAAGTTTTTTAGGCAATAGGTTAATCCCACATTTGTATAGCTATAAAAATCATTGTTGTTGTTTTTGGTGTAATTATCAAGCATGTCATTTTGAGATGATCGGAGAGCAAAATCAACCGTTACTGAAAGGTTCGAAGCAATTTCATAGGATAAACCCGTTCCAAAAACAATAACAAATTCAGGTACTTCTGTTTGTTGATTATTTGAAACAGATCTGCCTTCATTATATACATAAGATGCTGTTTTAAACCAGGATTGTCCGATCCCTGCATATCCGTTCACACTGAACTTTTCAGGACTGTCAGGCACAAATAATTGAACGAAATCAATACACGCCTGTATATTATATTCCAAAAAGCTTGTTTTAAATGCCACGTTGTTGTTGCCTCCCTTGAAGTGCCCATGTAACATCTGTCCGGATATTCCAACTGATGGGATCAAAAATTTGGAAATAATAATTCCGAACGCCGGTCCACTTTCATTTTGTAATTTTTTCAGCAAATCGGAATCATAGTAACTCAGATCTCCATAGTAAGATGTCATCCCTGCATTTACATTCAGGGACCAATTGTTCCAAAAAGTGTTCTTATTTGAACCGCTCCATTGTTGAGCATCAGCAAAATATGGGAGATCCATAACAAATAGGACGACTATAAAAAATAATAGTTGTATCTTCTTTTTCATGATAATTTTACATTGTGTTCTCTTCAAAAAAATCTCTTTTTGCAAACAAGTGCTGAAAAAACATTTAAGATTTTGTTTTGTTCAATTATTTTATTAAATGGTTGTACGAAATTTTGATAACCTTTAAATCGCAGCTAGTTTTCTGATTTTTTATTATAATTCAAAATTTGCTGGCATTACCTAACTCATCCTGTGCTTAAAATGATAATCACATCTAAAAAATTAACTCATCTGCATTGAAAATATATAGAGAAAAACCGGGAAATATTGCAAAACTAGAGTGACGCACTGTTCGATTGTATAGGATTATTGCGTTAAGTCAATACAAAGGTTTATTGTTAATTATTATTAGATAAACAATAAACGGGATGTATTTGATTCAGGAGAATGTAATCGATAAGGAACATTATTGCGGAACAAAACTTGACTTACCAATATTTTTGATGTAAAAATCGTCTTTATCGAGGTTATTTATTTGCCCGTCTATATTGTAATCTGCCGGGAAATAGCCATTACTTCCTACTGATAATGACCAGATATTTTTATCGTTCTCGTCAATTGTTCCGTCCGAAAAACCATTGCCCGATATCATACCTGTTTTGCCATTGATAAATTCCGTACATGCATTTGAGCCTCCAAAAACCTGGCTGACATTTGAGGTGAAATCATAAAAAATAGTGTCGGTGTTCAGGTTCAATGGATTTGCAGACATCATGTCGAGGTGATTGAGGTGGCGGACAACAACAAAATAATTTTCATTCGGCAGAAGACTTATTGAAGGAAGGCTTTGTTCGTTCGTATCCACTATTGTTCCGTTTTTTAAAAGAAAACAGGCTTTTTCCCAGACTTTTGTATCCGCAGTTGCCGATGCCGCTGTTCCGCTTGTCATTCTGATCTCAACTTTAATCCAGTCAACAATATCCGGATTTTGAACCGAAGATCCAGATTCATTACCAAAATAATTCCAGGGTGGTTGATCGAAGGGCTGGTAGAACGGTAATAGGTTATTCAAATCCGCATTCATGTCTGTCCCGTTATAAGGACCTTCCAGAAATAGCTTTAAGTCGATGTGTTTATTTAAATTAACAGGAGTTGATCCAATTTTAATTTTGCAAAGAACTGGCAGGTGATCTGACATATAATACAGCGCTTGAATAACAGAATCCGGCACAATTGTGTTAACGGGCAGATCGATCAGCGCATTGTTGAAATGCAGGCTGTCGTTGCCAAACGCGATGCACGAACCGGGAATATAACTTACATTTTTTGAACCGGTACTTACGTCATTGTCAAAGAGAATAAAATCGAACCTATCGTCCATTCCACCTGTTGCTCCACCACCGAATTGGGCCGTTCGTGTGCTTTGTGTATGATATTTTATAAATGCGCTGCCGTCGTGCCAGTTGCCGGCCGGCAGTGGATCGATCATTGGTTTAATGCTGTTGTTGATGAGATAGGTATAGGCAAGATCACTGGAACTATAGAAATTGAAATCACCACCGAAAAATATATTTTCAGCATTGGGAAGTGCATTGATATGTTGCATTAATGAAGTTGCTTCAGATAAGCGTTGTTGTTCATTGGCCGAACCTGAACTCGCCTTTAAATGGGTTACGTAAAAATAAAGGAAGGTCGTATCAGTTGTCAGGGGTAGGTTTGAATTTTTATAGTAGAGAACATATTCGCTGATCACCCTTAAGTCCGTTCCAATCGTATCCTGTGAATATAAACCGACTTTATCACTATTAAAAAACAGCATATTATCTGAATCAGGACCATCGGTGAACGCGGCTTTCTGGTATTTGGATGTGCCGAATACATTGAGCCCGCTCTGAAGCAAAGATACAGCACCTGCATCTGTGTTCAATTCACAAATAAGGATAATATCCGGCCTGACATATTGATTAATCGTTCTGAAATTGGCAACTCTTTCACCCGTAGAACCCGGAAAGTTAAGTACATTGTAATACATAACCTTCAGGGTATCCTGTGCAACGGATCGAATGATTGCAGTAATAAAAAACAGAAACAGTAACCCAACTGTCAGGAATGTCGACCTGAAATTTTGCATTCCTGAAATTTTATGCAAAGTAACTAAATAAATTCAATGTATTTGATAACTGCTAAAATGAAAAATATTAAAACTCATTGGAAATATATAACGGGATCAATTCGTAATAGTTACTATTGCTTATTAATATAGCTTTAAGTGATTCAGTTCTCCGAAAATTATGACCTGAAATGAATACTGTGTTGTAATTGGTTATAGGATGAAATAGTTGATAACAATGATAAACCCCGGCTGTCGACCGGGGTTTAATTGGATATTGTTTGCGAAGATGTGGTTAAGGTACTTTCCTTAATTTGTGGTTATTCTTTTTTTTGCTTTCTCCTGTTTTCCGCTTTGCAACACCCTAAAATTTTTCGTTAACTATTCTGACCAGTTCCGTCTGTTTATCGTCCATTTTTAATAGGCATAATTTCCGCTGTTTTGCACCGGGAAGCGTGTATGATAGTTGATAGATGTTATGCGATATTTCTGCTGCTTTCTTCAATGACAGACTTGAATTTACCTCATATAAAGCTCTTTCGAGTTCTTTGTAGATACTGTATGCGGTGAAAGCGATGCAGATGTGGGCTTCAATTCGATGACGCAACCGGTGATAAATAGGACGTATGCGCAAATCTGTTTTCGACATTCGGAAGGCTTTTTCAATCTGCCACAGATGTTTGTAACTATCCAATACTTGCTGATCGATGAGCTTTGTGTTGGTGATATAACCTTTGAGTCCATCCCATTGATCATCCCTGGCAAATTTTTCATAATCAATCTCTATGCTTACCTGGCCGATTAACTTCAAGTATTTATTGTAACCTTTATTGTTAATGCTTGATTTGGTCAATTTACCTGCCTTTATTCTCTTTTCTAAGCGCGTAAGACCTCGTTTGCGATTATACGCATCCTTTTTAGCCCTGCTTGCAGCATAATGCACAATCAGCCTTGACATTCCTTTGTGCTTGAAGCTATGGACCGATCCATCCTTAAATTGAGTTTCTAATATTTGCTTTTTGATCTGATCTGTTTCGTTTTTGATCCTTGCTCCAATGATGTACTCGTATTGTTTGCTTTCCAATGCTTTTATATTGTCATTGGATAATAATCCCGCATCTGCCACAATTACTGGCTTTTTTAAATTAAATTTCAAGCTCATTTTCTCAATGAACGGAATCAGTGTATGCCCTTCGTAAGTATTGCCTTCAAAAATATCATAACCGATGGGATAACCTCCAATTCCAACAAGAAGACCGATGTAAATCTGCGGATTTTGATGTTTCCCGTCCTTGCTAAAGCCTGTTTTGCGTAAATCATCTTCATCGCTGGCCTCAAAGTATAGCGTTGTCATATCATAGAATACGATGCTGATATCGCCCTTAAGGATTTTCAATGTGTTTTTGTATGCAATCTGCTCCACCTGTGGCTTTAGTTTACTGTTGAGCTTATCCAGAAAGCGATAAACCGCATCACTGTCTAACCAGACTCTCTGGTAGCGATACAGATAATCTATTGTTTTTAACTTACTGAGTGGGAAAGCCAGTCGGGCCAATACCAAATGTCGAAAAAGCTCTTCTTTGATTGCTCCAAAACCAATACTATCATAGATCCTGCCGAATATGATTTCCGGGCCCACTGTCTGGATGTCTGAATTACCAATAGAGGCAACAAGTTTTTCGACAATCTGGTCTTCCTCTGAAGTGAATAGCTCAGGTTGAACTTGTATCCGCCCAATCTCCTGGCGAGCAATATGCTCCAAATTTTCAATCTCTTGCCATGTAGTGGCGCAACCAACCGTTTTGAGTACTTTATACTTGCCTTTGACCTTCTGAATCACCTGTATTGACGTACTTCCAGAACGATTCTTTAACTTTCGTATATACATTTATTCTATGTTTGCAACACCCAAATTTAAAATAAAAATCAACAATATCAATGGTTCTAGAGGGTGTTGCAATAAAGTGCGGAAAACAGGAATACTGTGTTGTAATTGGTTATAGGATGAAATAGTTGATAACAATGATAAACCCCGGCTGTCGACCGGGGTTTAATTGGATATTGTTTGCGAAGATGTGGTTAAGGTACTTTCCTTAATTTGTGGTTATTCTTTTTTTTGCTTTCTATTATCTAAGTTTTTCATTAACCTCCTTCCTTGTTTAATTTGAAAAGGATTTTCGACAATCAATTTGGTACCTGCGATTGATAGCTCGTGTTGAGCATCCATTTATCATTCTTATCCTGGTTATTTACCTGTCCGTTCATATCAAAATCTCCTGAATGATATCCTTTCTTTCCTGCCTGAAAACCCCACACAGCACTTTTATCCGTAAGATTAATTGTTCCGTCAGCATTTCCATCACCGGCATACATTCCATAAATGCCTCCACCCAGGTTTTTTAGTGCATTGGTTCCATAGGCCTGATCCGATGCTGTTGTAAAATTCCAGGAAAAGATGGTGCCAACATTTGATAACGGACCTGAAGACATGATGGAAAGATGATTTCTATGATAGATAACAGCATATAAGTTTTGATTAATTAAGACATCAAAATGCATTGTACTAGCTCCATCGGAAGCTACTATAGTTCCATCTTTCAGGATAAAACCAGCCTGACGCGCTATCATTGTTCCTCCGGTAGCAGTAGATGGCCCGCCGGAAGTTTCACGCAGTTCGACCAATACCCAATCGGTAACATCTGGGTTAGGAATACTTGTCACATAGTCCGAGCCAAAATAATTCCATGGAGCTGTTGAATAGGGTTGATCGAATGGGATTAAATTACCAGCATTCAATTGGGTTCCCATTTCAGTAGAATTAAAAGGCCCTTCAAGGAAAGCTTTCAGATCAAGATCTATCCCGGCAGTTGTAACATAAACAGTCATTTCATCTGAACCTATACACCCTGCGTCATCTTCCACAGTGAGTGTATATGTTGTCGTTCCCGGAGGATCAGCTATCGGATTAAAAATATTCGGATTAGTCAACCACGTTGTCGGTGTCCATTGTATATTATATGGCGTTGTACCACCTGTTGCCGCACCATTTAATTGAACAGATCCACCCGGAGCAATCGATTCATCATCACCCGCATCAACAATCAAAGGATTTGCAACAACCGATACGGTTCCGCTCGTGAAGGAAGTAACATAAATAAATCCGTCAGGCGAACTGTATTCACAGTTACCAGGAACTTGTGTATCCCAGGAAAAAGTCGTTGAAATTCCTGGATTAGCAGTAAATTTAAACCAGATTAAAGTCCCGAATCCAATATTTGCCGGATTGGTTGATGCCCAGGTAAATTTAATTTGTGTTCCCGTATTATAAACGACCAGCATTCCACCTGATAATGCAACATTAACATTTTCATAACCCACATAACTTAGCTTTGTTGGATCGTAATTCATGGTAAGGGAAATTGCTCCAACATTGTTGCAATTATTTACCATGACCGGCACTGAAATATTTCCTGTACATGAATTGTTAATGGTCCCTGCGCTGGTATTAATAACCTCGGGAATTACATCAAGCAATGCTGAATTAGAATAAACCATGGACGGGCATGTACCCGTCACTCTGCAACGATATTGATATAAATCCATATCCCACAATACCGGGATGATCTGTAAAGTGTTTGTCGTTACTCCCGAATAGGATCCTCCATTAGCCAATCCATTCCATGAATTTCCATCATCGGTACTTACCTGCCATAAATAGCTCAGGCCTGTTCCGGTCGCAGTGATTGAAAATGATGTCGTTGTTCCAGCCGGTGCAGTTTTATTAATTGGATTGGAAGTAATTGCGGGGGGCAAATAAACTGTTACGTTCCCGTTGGTATAATTGGAGAAAATGATTTGACCATCAATATTGGCAAATTCACAAGCACCCGGCGTTTGCGTATCCCATGTCAGTGTACTGGCTCCGCTTACACCAGTGAACAACAGTTCTATTAACTGCCCATCTCCAATGGTGGCAGGGGTTGTTGAAGTCCATGTCATATAAACTTTTCCCCCTGCTGCACTGATGGCAAAATTTCCACCAGAAAGTGAAGCATTCAAAGACTGGTATCCTTCATAAGTCAATGTAGTGGCATTATATCCCAGGGTCAATGAAAATGAGGCCACTCCGATGAAATGTGTAACATCGAGAGGCACGATCAAGCTACCGGGACAATTTGACAGAGTAGGTGCAATTGCCGTAATTTTTGGAAAAACTGTCAAAACCGCATAGTCTGAGATTGCATCCGGTGAACAATTTCCACTGACAACACATCTGTACCAATAGCCATTCATGGCAAGGCTGGTATTTGATAAATTAAGGGTAGCATTGGTAACTCCGCTGTAAATCCCGCCATTTGTCAAATCGTTCCACGACCCACCTTCATTGGTACTTATCTGCCATTGATAATGAATTCCTGATGCAACTGCTGTTACAGAAAAACTTGTGGCAGTATTTTCAGGGATCAGTTTATCAACCGGCTGAACATTGATTTGTGGTACCTGGTAAATAGTAAATGAATTATTCAGAAAAACCTGGACAATTTTTTCACCACTTAAATAAGAATACTCGCAATTTCCGGCTGTCTCTGTATCCCATGTCAGATTGCTGCTTCCTGTTAATCCGGTAAACAGTATTTCCACAAGGGCCGTATCAGGTAGCGAAAAAGTCACTGGTGTTGTTGAGGACCAGCTCATATAAACTTTATTCTCTACTGAATTACATACAAAATTCCCAGGAGGCAATGCTGCATTTAATCCCTGGAACCCCGAAAAAGTGAGGACAGATGCATTATAGCTGAATGCCAGTGAAAAAGCAGCAACGTTGTTAAAATTGGATGTCAGGATTGGAATTGCAATTGTTCCCGGGCATACACTTTCAACATTAAAAGATGTAATTAAAGGTTCTATTATCGTCAAAGTAGCGGCATCAGATACGGCCGTTGGCGTACATGTGCCACTCACTTCACACCGATAAAGATATCCATCGTAAGTCAGCTGGGTATTGTAGACGGTTAGATTAGCCGTTGTAACGCCACCATAGAGACTGCTATTACTCAATTCTACCCATGAAGTTCCACCATTATAACTACCAAACCATTGATAGCTAATTCCAGTAGCGATAGCATCCAGATGAAAGGTGGCGTTCTGGTATTCCAAAACCGACTTATCCATTGGTTGAGTGGTGATCAACGGTACCTGGTAAACTGTTACCGTACCATTTGTATAAGAAGACGGAAGAATGTTTCCGTTTAGATCACTATATTCACAATTACCCGAAGTTTGGGTATCCCATGTTAAATTGCTGGATCCGGTCACACCTGAAAACCTGAGATCCATGAGTTTATCATTACCCACAAAAGCCGCTGTTGTGCTTGCCCAACTGATGATTACCTGGTTCGTAGAATTATTGACGATCAGGAAACCACCGGATAGTTGTGGATGAAGATTCTCATAGTTCAGGAAAGTCAGAGCAGATGTATTGAACTGAAGGACAAGCGAAATAGCTCCTATCCCATTACAATTCGTAACATTGATCGGTACCACAATTTCCCCGGGACAGCTGGTAATTGTTCCGGCTGTGGTATTGATCGTCTGACTTTGCAACAATATGGGCCAGGCAATTATGAATATGATCGAAATAAATTTTAAAAATTTCGTTTTCATAATCGCTGTTATTATTGTGTTATACTCATTTTATTTACTATGCTTTGATTGATTTCTGAATTCATGAATTCAAGCTTATAGAAGTAAATTCCATTTTCCAATCCCTCAGCGTAGAATTCTACTGAATATTCGCCTTTATCCATAACATCATTTACAAGTTCTGCTAAAAGCGAACCTGAAATGCTGTAAATTTTGAGTGTAACCAAACCTGATTGTGGGATCTGGTAGCGAATGGTTGTTGTATGATTGAACGGATTTGGATAATTTTCGCATGACCAAAGTTCATCTTTTGAAAGATTGTTAATTCCAACTGTGAAAGCAACCAGTTCGGGAACCGAAAGCGTTACTTCATCGTATGCCACAGCCATTGGGTTGGCAATTTCACAATCTTCATAAAGTTCAAGCTGGATAGGTTCTGTGAGATTGCTTAAATCCTTAGTTGAACAGTGCAATACAAGCATTTCATCACCTGCTGACATATTCAGTGGATTAATATTGGCCCATGCAATACGTACAAGTCCTTCTGATGCGTTGAAAATGACATTTCCACTTGTATTCAGCAGTTCTGCACCATTGACATCCATAAACTCTTCAGGATAATAGAAACCCAATGAGATTGCACCTGCTTCTATCATATCATTAATGGAAACAACTACCGTGAATTCCTCATAGGATTGAATTACCTGATTCCCTTCATAAACAAGCGATACTGAACCATCATCCTTTTTAGCCGGTGCATAGGATGAGTTTACATCCCCAAAGCAAAGCATTTCAAAATCATTGGTCACGAGATTTCCGTTGATGGCAAGGTTTACTGTATTATACAACCAATCACCTGATGGGAATGAAGATATCATAGTTGCATAACGCTTCATAACGAAGAGGGCATCTGTACCATTCACCGTTTGGCTAACATTGACGTCTGCTGCAGCCAATTCGGTGCCTGTCAACGTATCTATATGAGCAAAATGATTTAGGATAAGCAAGGCATCCGTAGAATTGACTCCTCCCCAAACATTTGATGGGGATATTTCCATGGTATAATTCCCTGATGGAATAGAGCTGAACGCATAATGGCCAAGACCATTGGTAACTGTGCTCGTAATTAAACTGGATGAATAATCATAGATTTCCATGGTTGCTCCATCGAGTTGTGTCATGGCAGTATTGGCGTACCAAACGTCTCCACTCAACAGCATGGTTGGGCTTGGAATTGACGGAACTTGTGCAAAGTCTCCAAAATATACGATGCCTTTCGCCGTATTGTCGTATTTATCATAGATTCGTGAAGCGATCATGGCTGAATCGCCTGTACCCCAGTAATTGTATCGGGCATCAATATTGTTGGCAGTGTTGTTGTATACTTCGTAGTTGGTATTACCATATAGATTACAGGTGTAAAGAGCTTCATTCCCGATAACGGGCGCACTTGATCCCTCCAGTTGAATACCAAAAGAGCCATTGTCAGCAAATGTGCAATTCCTGATCGTAATGGTTGAATTTGACAGCATCAATCCGTTGCCAGTAGATTCAGTAAGTATGCAATGTTCCATAAATGGTTGGCCTGAATTTTCAACAAGGATATTATTATTTGCAGCTTTCTCGACATTACAATACTTCATGGAAGAAGTTCCTCCCCAGTTATCATTGTAATTTGTAAAATAAATACCATCCCAGCCACCAATTGCGTCATTGTAAGGTTTGAAAATTATTCTGTCTGCTGCTGTACCTTCTGCCCACAAATCTCCTCCGTTATTACTGTTGCCCAGTTGAATTTTTGTTCCGGGTTCAAAAGCCATGGTAACACCAGGTTCAACAGACAATCTTGAATGACTGGAATACAATACCATGACAATATTTCCAAGAACCCTATAGGGAACACCATCATTATAAATAGTTCTGTCAGAACTATATCCACCACCTGATAGTGCGATATAATTCGGATTATTTCCGGAATAACTATTACCTGTGAGCAGTGAATTACAAGTCCAGTCCGTATAGTTGATGGGGTAAGCACCGTTATTTTCGAATGAGCAGTTTGTAACAGGTGGATCTGAATTATATTCCCTCAATCCATCATTCGCTGACAACCTAATGGTGCAATTTTCAAAAGTCGGCTGAGCTGAACTTTCGCAATATACGTTGAATTGATTTCCTTTTTCAACAATGCAGTACTTCATGGAAGATGTTCCTCCCCAGTTATCATTGTATGATGTAAAATAAATTCCTTCCCAGCCTCCGGCTACACCATTATATGGCCTGAAGGTAACCGGATTACCCGAAGTTCCTTCGGCCCAGAGGTCACCACCATTAGAACTTTTACCCAGTCTTAGCTGAGTACCGGCTTCAAACTCGACAATTACACCAGGATCAACAGTCAGGCGGCTATGGCTACTATATTGTACCATGATTATATCATTCAGGACGAGATACGGGATGTTATCAAAGGTTAGCGACCGATCACTACTATACTCACCACCTTCAACAGCGATCCTGTTAACTCCATTTCCGGTATAAGTATTTCCCGAATGGGCAGGATTTGCACCCGGATCAAGTAAATAATAAGGATATCTTCCATTATTTAAAAACTGTGTATTTTGAATAATATGGGTTGATGAAGCATTCCTCAATCCGTCAACCAATGCATCCCTTATGATGGAGTGATTCATGGTAGGCTGAACCGTAGAAAGTGAGTACATATTGTAATCATTTCCTTTTTCAACTACACAATAGTCCATCACTGAAACACCTCCCCAGTCGCTGGCATATTGTGTAAACCAAATGCCATCCCATCCACCTGAAAGGTCATCATGAGAAGTAAAAGTTATCAGGCTGTCAGCAGTACCAATTGCGTATAATTCACCACCATTGTTGCTTGCACCAATTTGTATCTGAACTCCATCTAAAGCCTTAATGGTATTTCCAGGTTCAATGGTAAGACGTACATAAGATGAATATTGTATAATCCTTACCGTACCCAATAATATATAGTCATATAAAACGGAATTCCAAACTTTATTGCTACTGTTGACATCCCCACCATCAATAGCGATTCCGTTATATGTATTATTTGTGACAACAGGATCGCCATTGGGTGGATAAATCGTATAATTGGGAGATGGGTAGTGCATTCCATAAAGGTTATGATGTATTGTGGTTGTGCTATAGGTTGGTTCGGATGTATTGGAAGTAAAATAAACACCGGCAGCACCATTGTATCCAATATCGCAGATAACAAATGTTGGATTGGAATTTTCAAGGTATACCCCGTTTTCCGTGTTGTATTCTATGGTGGTATTTTCAACATTGATATGGGCACTATTTAAACGGATACCATTTCCATCTGCATGTTGTATTGTACAATGATTCAGGAATGGTTCATTGGATGAATTGCAATACAGGTTAGCATTGTTGGTGCCATATCCTCCATTAGATATTATAACATAATTGAATTGTGATGAAACGCCATTATCGCTATTCGGGTCAAAATAAATACCATCCCACAATCCATCATCGTTTGTATAGCCAATGAATTGAACGGGATTGCCGGAGGTTCCATTGCAAATAACATTTGCCTGGCTTACTGTTAAACCTGTTTGGGGAAGAAAATTCCATACGACACCGGCTTCAAAAGTATGTGTACCAGAAGTAAATGTTACATCTCCAGTAACCCAGTACGGACTGTTTGCTAATGTTATCGAAGTTAATGCATTAAGGTTTCCTGATAGTTCAGTGCCGGGTGTCCAAAGGTTCATTTCGGCGAAAGTGGGTGTAACAAGACCGTCTCCTGTAAAAACTACTTTATATTGTAAGTAATGATCTGTTATTCCCACAGTAATTGGGCTTGTCGATGTAAGGGCAGTCCAGTTTCCCCAATCTACATCATCACCTGCTATACGGTATGCAATTTGTGAGTTTGAAACAGCCGGATTTGAGGCCGTAAATGTTAACTCTGTTATCACTCTTTCAGCACCTAGCTCATAGAAGGGATTAGAAACTATAAATCCGTTCTTTTTATAATTGGTCGATAATGTGAGGTTTGCATATCTTGAATTGTGTATGGGTGTACCGGAAAGGTTTTCACCACCGCAATATCCAATCCAACCATTGGTAGCAAATGCAGCCCCATCTTTGGTACGATCGTACATGACATTGGTAGCAAGATTCCAAACCAATGGTGAGGTATTAATATCAGCGTAAAAAACATTGTTGCTGAGGGTACCTCCGCTTTCTCCAGCTAATACAGTGATCAGCCCATTCATGATAACAGAAGAGTGGTTACTAACTGTAATCGGAAGTGCAGTTGCTGTGGACCAGGAGCCCAACGCTCCATTATTTCCTGAAGTAGCAAAATAAACAGTATTTTGTTTTGCACCTCCGATTGTAAAGCCTCCCAGTACATATAGTTTATCACCAAATGTCACCATGGAGTGTCCATTTCTGGTAGCTGGCAAATTGGTAGTAGTAGCAAAAGCAGAAAGTGTATTATCTGCTTTGACTTTAGCATAATAAACAGTATTACGGGCGGCTGTGCTCGTCATCACATTTGTACCACCCGTCACGTAAATATAACCATTGCAATATGCTGCCGTATGTCCCCACAATGTCAATGGAAGGGTGACACTGGCAGTTTCCCATGCACCTATCGAACCATCGGTGTTAATTGCAGCATAATAAATGGTATTATAGATGTTCGATGCATCCCTGCCACCCAAAACATAAATGGTATTGGTTCCAATAACAACCGCGTGATCTCTTAAACCAACCGGTATGGGATTGAGGGTCGTCCAGCCGCTGATACCGCTACTTGTCAGAGTCGCACGGTAAACTGCAGTGGAATAGCTCAGGTCATTATAACCGCCGACAACATAAACATACCTGTTGTTCCAGGTAGCAGCTTTATGGCCCTCCAATGTTTGAGGCAACACTGTTGTAGTTAGCCACGTTGTGACGTCAGTTGCCTGGAAGGGCAGATAAACATTATCCGAACTTACGATCAGATCATTATAAGCGCCTTTGTAAAAATCAGCGTTTTGTGTTTGTGTAAAGGAAACCTGGGCCATCAAACTCAGCTGTCCCAGAAATACCAGGGAAATTAATCCCAACAAGATTCTTTTAATTAAAAAATGTAAATTGTTTTTCATGATAATAAAAATTAAGGTTAAATGAATCATTTTTACTTTCTATTTATATGTTAATTTTTTTAAGATGGTTAAGTAATAGTGCCTTTTTTGACAGATCAATGGGAATTTTAATACCATTCTCTATTTCAATTGTTTTACCCTCTCTAACATCAAGTTTCGAGAAATAGTCGAGGTTAATTATAAAGTCATGATGAACCCGCAAAAAGTTACTTCCTTTTAATTTATTTGCAAAGGATTCAAGTGTACTGCTGGTTTCAATAAATGTGTTATTCGAAAGGTAAAGTTTTGTTTTTTGATCGATGGCTTCTATATGTGTTATATCCCGGGTATGTACTATATCAATGTGCTGGTTTGAAGTAATGGCAAGTTTATTATCAGGGACAAATTCGGATGTAAGTTCTTCATAAAAGCCTTTTGCTGATGATTTTAATGTTTCAATGGTGGTGCTAAGCCGGATATGATCCCTATTCGCTTCCAGAAAATTTGCCAATTCCTGTTCACATTTCATGTCATCGATAATAATGATCCGTTCCATTTAATATTCAAGATCAATTAATCGTGATAAAGATAAATGCGGCCTATAAAAAAAAAGTGGTCAAATTATTATTTGCCGGGAATGAATTATTATTCGCAATAAAAAAAATCGGATGACAACTTGCCATCCGATTCTGATATCACTTTTATGTAAAAAATTCTTATTTAACCGCAAATTTCATTTTGATAGTTCCCTTTTCCGTTTCAACTAGGAGGAAATACAGTCCGGACTTAAAACCGGAAACGTCTATCACACAATTGTCGGCAGATATCCTTTCCGTGATTATCAGTTGTCCGGTAATACTGGCTATGCGAACGCTTGCAAGGCTTAATTCAGATGATAGAGTAAGTATCTGTGATGCAGGATTGGGATAAATCCTGATCCTGTCTGCTATCCATTCATCAATCCCAGTAATCTCCACTATTTCGATACTCGAAGGTTCAGATTCTCCAAAGTAATAAACAGATGTAACAAAATACCCAAAACTACCGATCCCCGGTATATCGTTATATTCCAGCGAAGATATGAGAGAAGTGTTTATTTTGACATTATCCCGGTAAAGATTGTAACCGTTCGGGGTCAAACAACCAGAAGGGGTAGACCATGTGCAGTTTACTTCTGTTCCAACGGCATTAGCTGCAAAGTTTTCAGGAATGCTATTGTCAGGTACAGGTATTGAAATGGTTTCTGTGGCAGAGGGTTCCGACTCCTGACCATCATATAAGGCTGTAATGTAATAGGCATAATCTTCTTCCGGAGTCAGCATTTCATCGGTATAGGACATTGTGGTTACAGCTGCCAGTAATTGGTTATTCCTATATACGTTCCAGCTATCCGGCGTTCCTCCCGTCGACATATCCCATGTTAATAAAACATCGGTGCAGCTTTTGGTTACCTGCAAATTGGCTGCCGGAAACATGGCTTTCTGAACGATTATATTTCGTGAATTTCCTTCTCCGGTTTCGCAGTAAAAAGTTCCGTACCAGGATGACTGTACCGGAATATTCCATGACAGAACCTGTGACGTTTCACCATTAAAATCGGGTGAATCCAGAACAGTTCCTTCGTGATACCACTGGAAAGGTGCTGTAGTCAATACGGCATCAAACTGCACACTCCCGTCAATAGGGGCATCACCGATCAGGTAAACATACTGATCTTCGGTTCCGTTCAAATAAGTCAAATAGTTAATCCATTCTCCGGCATTGCGGATGTCACCGGTAACAAATAATCGTAAAATACCGGATCCCCAGCTTTTTATTACTCCATAATTGGTGATGGAGTTATTGATGGCAACATCGTAGTAATATGAACCTCCCCCGTAAGTATTGCTTTGCAATGTATCGATCACCGTAACCGGGCCATTGAAAATATTATTGTCATCCACTTTTACTGTGCCTTTAATCTGGATTTGCCCGGTAGCTGTAATTGTTTGCAGCAATCCCCCATGTACCGTAGCATTGTCAATTGTTCCATTATAAAGAAAATTCTGCAGAGAAATTGTGAAATTTTGCATCCATAATGTACTTCCGCTTAAATTGATATTTCCTGTAAAATTAAGATCCGACATTCCATAAATATTACCTGCGGTTTTCTGACTTTCAAAATCCCCGCCAAAATATTTCCCGCTTGCCAGTGCGATTTCCTGGTCATTATCGCCAGTAAAAAAGGTTGTATAATCCATCCATTCGCCATTGTTCTGAATATCGCCTGAAATATATAACCTGAGCCAGTGACCGGGATTGTAATTTAGTATATGACCGTTATTTGTGACTGACCCGTCGATTATCAGGTCGAAATTTTTTGATCCCCCGCCATATGTATTGCTTCGCAGTGTATCAGTGACAATTACCGGACACTGAAATTGATTGAAATCGTCGATGGTTACAGTGCCTTCAATAACAAGGTTTGTAGTAGTTGTTAAAGATTGCAGGAAGCCACCATGCAGAATGGCATTATCAAGGTTACCACCGTAAAGCCAGTTCACCATTGTAATGGAATGATTTTCCATCATAAGGTTACCCCCGTTCAGGTTGAAATTTCCCATAAGCACCAAATCGGATCCGGCAATTATATTTCCTCCTGTCTTCTGGTTCTCAAAATCACACCCGAAGTAAGTCCCTTCTACCTGAGCAATTTCCTGGTCGTTTTCACCGGTAAAAAAAGTAGCATAATTCATCCATACACTATTGTTTTGAATATTTCCTGAAATAAATAGTCTGAGCCAGTGACCGGGATCGTAATTTAAGATATGTCCGTTGTTTGTGATGGCTCCATCTATCGTCAGGTCAAAGTATTTCGACCCGCCTCCATAGGTATTGCTTCGAAGGGTATCAGTAACAATAACAGGGCATTGAAAAGCATTAAAATCGTCAACGGTAACTGTTCCATGGATGGTCAGGTTTTCGATAGCTGTAACTGATTGAATATACCCGCCATGGAGGTCAGTATTTTTAATGGTCCCATCAACCAGCCAGGTCGACATGGTAAGTGTTTGATTTTGCATATCCAGAAGGGATCCGTTCAGATCCACATCCTGTGTGATTGTAATATCAGAATTTGCAACAATAGCGCTTGCTGCATTCAGGTCGTAAAAATTACTGACGAACTTTGTATCCGGACTTTGTTCGATGTATTGCGGTTCAGTGCCGATAAAGTTTACATAATTGTTGGTCCACTTACCGTTGTTTGTAATATTGCCCGTGATCAGGATATTCAGGTCGTCGGGATTGTCGGTATCGACGTTATCTTTGACCCAGCCATTATTAGTGATGCTGCCGATAACCTTTAGCTTATATATCCCGTAGCCACCGCCGTACTCATTAGCCTGGAGCGTATCCGTTACGGTGATGTTCCCTTGAAAAATGAGGGTATCCTCCAAATATTTGCTGACTGAAAAAGTCCCTAAAATCTCAAAATCCCCTTCTATTATCCCGCCATAAATCAAGGTTCCTGAAGATTTTATAGATTGGGTTCCCATGTGCAATGTTGTACCGTTCAGGTTGAAATCACCAATGAGGTTAGAATTAATGGTAGTGATTAAACCATCATATATTAAATCGGTCGTTGAAGTCAGAGCTGCTGTACCAGTATATATTATGCCGCCTCCAATTGAAAGGCCATTTCCAAGGGTCAAATTCTGGTTACTGGTACCATTGAATTCGGTTTCATATGGTCCATAGCTGCCGTTATTTGTAAGATTTCCGGATAAAATAATATTAACAACCTCAGAACCATTTGTGATGGTTCCATTGTTGATCAGATCACCGGTTACATATAATTTGAATGTTCCGGTTCCCCCGCCATATTCCGGTGCCATAAGGATCGCATTATTTTCAATTGTTATTTGATCGCAATAGCTTGGGTAAATATCATAACCGACAACGTGTCCGATATAAACAGTTGAAGGGCTCGAAATAAATACGATATCGCCAGCTTCAGGTACAATTCCTTCAACCCATGTGGATGCATCGCCCCACGGGCCTCCCGTTGCAGTTGAGTGGATGACGGCTGCATTGATTTTAGTGAAGGATAGAATTGTAAATGCTACAATCAGGGAAAAATTAAAAGCAGTTGTTTTCATAACATTGAATTTTAAATTGCATGTAAGAATTCAATGTAAAAATAGGATCGGGGATTTATATATATACTTGCAAATTATTATTCGCCGGGAATGAATTATTATTTGCTGAAATTTAGAGGGATAAGTGAGTTACATTTTCTCAAAAAGTTTGAAAAGATCCTCTCTCTTGCGGGATGAAACGGGAACTATCGATCCGTCTTTCATCACGAGGTGACCGCCTTCACCTTTGTCATACCGCAAGATGTGGTCCAAATTCACCAGATGGGATTGATGCGATCTGAAAAACCCTGCCGGCTCGAGCATTTCGGCATAATCTTTAAGGGTTTTTGATACCATTAACTTTTCGTTATTATCGATGTAGAAGACCGTATAGTTTACATCTGCCTCACAACGGACAATATTTTTAATTTGGATGATGTGAATGCTTTCGGCAGTTTTTAGGACAACTTTCCTGATTTTTTCAAGATTCGTAAAAAAAGTACTGATTTTAAGCTCGGTTTCTTCCTGAAGCTTTGATTCATTTGCCTTTTCAACGGCCTGAAGTAAATCGCCTGCAATCACCGGTTTCAGGATATAATCAATGGCACTGAACTTAAATGCTTTCAGGGCATATTCTTCATGTGCTGTAATAAAAATGACTTTAAAATTGATCTTTTCAAATTTCTTAAGCAAGTCAAAACCTGTTCCATCGGTCAGGCTGATATCCAGTAAAACCAAATCGGGATATGTCTCAGCAATTAGCTCATAGCCCGATTGAACGGAATCGGCTTCGCCAACCACCTGAATATCGGGTTTGCTGCGTCCAAGAATGTTGATAATGGTTTCACGGGCCTTTGGTTCATCATCGATCACAACAACTGAAATCATATGGATGCATTTTGATTGGGGTAAATTTAATAAAAATATTTAATTCATTTTTAAATACGGCATTTCAAATTTAACCTGTGTTCCAACTGGCAGACCTGACCCATCTATTAAATCGACCAGCTCCATTTTAAAATTCTTTTTAAGACGTTTGCTTAGTAATTCGAGTCGTTCACGGGTAATAGAAGTAGCCATTGCTTTGTATTTTTTATTTATTTCCAGTGTCCTGGCTTTTTCCCTTCCGATACCATTGTCCTCTACAGTAAATATGAGATGGTTATTTTCGTATATATAGTTGATTTCAATGAATCCTGTTTCAGATTTGTACCGTAATCCATGTTCAATCGCATTTTCAATAAATGGTTGTGCCAGCATGGGTGGAATTTTTATTACAGAGGGGTCAATATCCTGGCTAAACTTAATGGAATGTTGAAATTTATTATTAAACCTCAAAGCCTGAAGTTCAAGATAAATATTAAGCATTTTAATTTCATTTTCAAGCAATACAAATTCGACTCTGGAATTTTCGAGCGTAATCCTTACAAGGTCGGCAAATTTTGCAAGGAAATCGCCTGCCTGAACCGGATCATTTTTATAAATAAAGCTCTGAATAGCCATAAGTGAGTTAAAGATAAAATGGGGATTCATTTGCGAACGGAGAAGTTTTTGCTCAAGTTCAATAGCATGATTTTTGGTTTTCAACCTGTTGTTACGGATTAAAATATAGCCAATTATAATTAGCAGAAAGATTAATCCTAATGAAGTTATTATCAAACGGTTTCTTCGGCTCAGAGTGAGCATTTGAACGTGATTTTTTTCTGTTAGCAAGGTTAGCTGATGCTCTTTTTTTTCCAGTTCATATTTTGCTTCAACTTCTTTGATAGCTCGGTATTTATCTGCATTAAAAAGACTGTCCTGAACCCTTGTATAGCTTTTATAGTTTTCAAGTGCAGCACTTGCATTATTTAGTCCTTCATAGGCTTTCGACACTAATTCATAAGCATTTTTGATCATTTGAAGATCACCGGTTTCCTTCGAAATTTTTAAACTGTTATTAGCATATTCTAAACCTTTTATAAATTCACCCTTTAGGATAAAAATTCTTGCCATATTCCCATCAACTTCTGATAAGGTTGATTTATCTTCCTCTTTTTCACCGAGCTCAAGTGCTTTTGAGTAATAATTAACGGCGTCCTCATAATGACCTTCCTTTTCATATGAATTTCCAATATTCTCGTAACAATCAGCAAGCGTAAACATAAATCCTTGTTCCTGTTGAATTTTAAGGGATTGCTTATAATTTTTTCTTGCAACAGCGTAGTTTTTCCTTTCCAGATAAATGTTCCCGACATTCAGCAAACATTCGGCAATTCGTTTATAATCGTTTGTTTCGTATGAAATTTGAAGCGCCCTGCTGTAATATTCAAGTGCTGTGTTGTTGTCCTTTTGGTCCTCATAAAGGTTACCAATATTCATAAGTCCTATTGCCATCCTGCGTTTTTCGCCACTTTGTTCAAAAACCTTGTAGGCTTTCAGCAGGTAATCGAGTGCTTTGGAAAAATTACCCAATCGCCTGTAAACGTTTGCTGTATTTGCGTAGCAGGCAGCGATCCACGCTGTATCCTGAATTTCGAGCGCAAGATTCAGAGCCCTATCGTAATAATCAAGTGCTTCAGGATAATTCCCCTGATTTTTATACACAATACCAATAGCCCCGCAGCACTCGGAAATCAGACCTTTATCGCCGATTTTCTCAGCAATCTTAAGGGCATCATTCGCATATTCAAGGGATTCGGTGTATTGCCCAAGGAAAAATTTTTCGATCCCGATTTCATTTAAGGCCCGGAAGTGAAATTTATCATAGGTTAAAATCAAATTTTTATCCGCTTTGCTAAGCTGACCTTCCGGTTGATTGTAGAACTTTGTTATAATATCAAGTGCGATCTTATAGTAACAGATCAAGGAATCCGAAGGACCATCGATGAACTGATTGCCCAATTCAAAAAGCGTTTTTATCCGGGATGTGTCGTCGTTAGCTAAAAGGAGGGTAGCTCTTAAGCTGTCAGTTTTATTTACGGTTTGGCCAAATAAAAAAGAGATTGAACTAAAATACAAAGACATTGCAAAAAAGCACCAAATCAAATATTTTGAGGAAATCATTGGTAGATTCTTTCGACAAACCTACATATTTTTTTTAAAAGAAAAAAGGGTTTTAATAATTGCTCCATTCCTTCTTTTTATCCAGCATAACCAGAAAACAACTTCAAATTAAAAAGAATAGTTATGGTAAAATTTTAAAGAAAACCCCGCCTCTAATAAGTTATTGGATGGCTGGGGTTTACAGGACAAATTCACGATGAGTTACTCGTAATAGCAGCCCAATGCCAGGTGCTTTCCTTATTTAAATGATTTCAGCTATTTTTGATTATAATTAAAAGCCCGCTCTTTCATAAAAGCTCTATTTGAAATTTAGTTGGGGACTTTGGAAAGTACATTAATATTTCCCAGCCACCGGTCATTTTTATCCTGGTTGCTTACCTGACTGTTCATATTGAAATCAGCAGTCTTGTATCCCTTTTTCCCGGTGTCATCCACCCAAATGGATTTATCTGCAGTATTAACCGCTCCGTTCCCATCTGCATCCCCAGCATACATTCCATACACACCTCCATTCAGTCCCTTTTGTCCGTTCAGGTAAGCCATCCCCATTGCGGTTGTGAAATTGTAAGTGTAAATACCTCCTGATTCAATTAAAGGTATTGCCGACATCATGCCCAGATGATTCCGATGCCATACTACCACATATAATTGATTGTTAATTGTACAGTTGAATTCGAGATTTGATAAGCCATCCATTCCCACTACAGAACCGTCCTTCAGAATAAATGCAGCTTTTCGGGAAATCATTGTGCCGGAGGTCGCAGATGGGGCATTTGCAGCATCCCGAAGTTCGATTAATAACCAGTCGACCACATTGCTGTTTGGTATAGAGCTTACACTTTCAATTCCCGGATAATTCCAGGGTGATGTATTGTAGGGTTGGGATAAGGGTACCAGTCCTATTGAATTCAACGATGAATTCATGTCTGTTTCATTAAACGGCCCTTCCAAAAAAGCAGTGAGGTCAACAAAAATCCTGAGCGTAATATCCGGCTGCTGAAAACCTTGTGTTAAAATTGTATTGCCGCTGGTATGGGTTTCTGTTGCTATTTCACCTAAAGTCCAACTCAGTGAAATATTACCGGCTTCATAGTAATCTCCGGAACTGGCAACAACGCTTCTTTCGATGGATTGAGATAAACAGGTGGTTATTCCAACCAAGAAAAATGTAATTGTAAAGATTGTTATTTTCATAATTTTATTTGTTTGAATTATTTTTTAAAATATCATAGTCCCTTCCTGTTGTTTCAGGATAACCATAAGCTTTGGGATAAAGCAGTTTCCCTTTCTCACATAAAGTGTTATCTCCGCCTTTTTCTTCTTCCACAGGCCGACCCAACTCATGGATTACCGGGTCATCCCGGTCGGCCATCACCATCCAGGATATTTGCCTTCCGGGTTCACCATATATCATAAAATGATCATAGGTTCCGGACCAATCATAACTCAATTCATAGTTTTTAATACTTTGTGATTTCCCAACCGGAGTCAATTGAACAGTTGCTTCATTTTCCATGGTCAGTGCAGTAAAGTAATCCGGCATAGTTACGATTGCTTCTCCATTTTCATCCAATTTAACTTTACCGCGGTAAATCAGTAAGTTTTCAGGCGATTCCACAAAATTGTGCCGGAGAAGCTTGTTTTCCGGGTCAAGTGGATGATCGATGACAAAAGAACCGGCACCCTTTGAAAGAGCACCTGTGACATTGACATTGCCTGAGAAATAACCTGCCCAACCCGAAGTACTCTGCCCGAAAACACCAATATTTGAAACTGAAGCTCCCCAAACACCTGAGCTTTCTGTACTTAGGCCATATATTGCATATCCAGAACTGGGAACAACACTTAGCGCAGCTATTGGTGAGGTTGTCCCAATACCAACATGGCCGGTACTTGTAATGGCAAGATCTATATTAGCACTGGCAGGTGCTCCATGACCCATCACAAAAAGGTTTTGATTTGTACCACCACCCCATGCGCTATTTGTTGATCCCATAAAAAAGTTCGCACCATTTGTTTCCAGATTATTCATGCGAAGGATTGCATCATAGGTACCTGTGCCTTCAATCTGAAGCTTTGCATTGGAAGGACTTGCTGTTCCAAGACCAAAACTCCCGGAGTTAATAAAACTGTTCCCATCTCCGTATAGAAAAATGGTATTGTTATTTGATCCATCGTATAAGTACAAAGCACCTGAATTGTTGCCTGTGTGCCGGAACTTGGCCAGGGTATTATCGGTATTGCTAAGAATTTTCAACACATCCCCGGAGCCGGATGATTTAACCACCAATTTGTTATCAGGCGTGCTAGTTCCAATTCCTGTATTCCCGGAAACATACATGTTCCCATAAAAATAACCACCCCATCCACCGGTGCTGTATCCACGAACTGCAACACCTCCATATCCATTATAGCCATACACTCCCCAGTTACCGGCTGAAGACCCCTCTCCCAGAACACCGGCAGTTCCCGATCCTGCTGTTTTTCCATAAATGGCATAATTATTTGTACTGGTAGCGTTAATGGCAATATTACTTCCCCCATTTACATCGAGTTTGTAATTAGGGTTCGTTGTGCCAATCCCAACATTCCCGTTGTTTTTAATCATAAAAAGGGTGCTGGAATTGTTTTGAACCCAAAAAGGATCACCTCCGTCAGCACGTAATACAAGACCATTGCTTGTGGCACTAGTGCTTGTATTATGAATTCCTGCGACCCAGTTAATGCCTGATGAATTTATAAGATGAAAAGGATAGGCAGGATCATTTGTGCCAATGCCTACATTCCCGGGGACGTAATAAATTTTATTGGAATTATTTTCCCAGTAACTATCCATCGAACGCTCTGAATATAATGCATAGGGTACTGAAAGAAGTTCGGATGTTCCCATATTTATAAAATTGGTTCCACCCGCAGGATCAATTTCCACTTTCAAGAATTTAAAATTATTGCTCCAGTCAACATCCTCGAAGGCATATCCAATTACCGGAGCTCCTTCACCCACGGTCAAAGTTACCATCCCAAAATCATTGGTGGCCTCCAAATGCGTTTCCTGATATAAAATAGGGCCAGCTTCGTAACTGTCAATAATGCTTAGTCTGAATTTGACAGTTTGGTTTGTGATAAGATTACCTGCAGCATCGCGAACAGCTGCCTGGTATTTGAATGCTTCGTGGGGCTGGGCCAGCGTAATAAAGGTGATGCCGACTCCAATCAATAATAATGTTAATTTCTGTTTCATATAGTACGATTTAATCTGATTTTGTGATTTTAATGAATGTAAACCATTCCATTGTTTCTTAGTTTCATACCGCCATTTATTACCTTAATACCGTCATCATATTTTCCTTCCGTGCAAAGAATCGTAACCAAACCTGAACCTCCATAAAATCTTACTCCCAGGTCATTGCCAGTCCCTTTTATTGTGGTACCTTTGAGAAATTGAATATACTGACCAGGATCAAAAACCCCATTCGAACCCGACGCATTTATATCAACATACCTAACGGGAAAACCCGGATCCATGGGAAAAACGCCATTCAGTGAACCCAATAAACTGGTAATGGGAAAAATATTGATTACCATACATTCCTGGTTGACATCGCCCCCATAAATTGCATCGACTGTATACCAGGTTGTGTGGATATAGCCTGGCCCCCCACCATAATTTATATGATACTCAGGAGTGCCGAAATTTCTCCAGCCATCACAAACAATAGAATGAGCGGGTATATAGTATTGTATGGGTCTGTTAGCATTCAATTGTGCTTTAATAATTTCATACCAGTCGGACCAATTATAATCATGCCGGTCAACCCTCCCGCACAGAAAATAATAGAAATCATCATGAAATGCAGCTTGAATATTGTCCAGGGGAGCCGTTGATTTATCACAGCCATAAGTCATGTCCAAAAACCACCCGCAATAAACGCTGATTGTTGCGACAGCATCTTGTTGTTCTTGTGGTGAATTGGTGTAAACCGCATTCATCATATTTTTCCAATCGTATAAGAATGAACCTCCATTATGATGGGGTGGATATGCCCAGTATCTCATTATCTGAGCGGCTGCTGTTGCCGCGCAGCCAGCAGGGGCGCGGCCATTATACGTAGTCGTACAACCCAAATCAGGACAGGCATTATTAAAGGGCGAATCCTGATGCCAATTGGTCGTTAATAAAACCTGCCCCTGGATATAATTATCAGCGGAACCAGTTTCCTTAGTAAAAGTACCCTGACTATATGTCTCAATGGCATCCCATTGCTCAGGATATGCAATTTCGCAAAGACTTTCTACATCCTCCATGTTGGCTGTCTCAACGCTGCCAAATTTCGATTCAATGGCATCGGCCAGGAGAAGTCATTTTATCCCTGATAAGCTTAACCATCCCTTCTTCTTCTGATGGATCGAAATAACCTTCTTCAGAAGAGGCCTTGACAGGAGCCAGTTCTTTTCGCAATGAAACGATGATGTATCCCTCCGGGTTAACCTGGCAATAATACCCTATCAGGCGATCCATATTCCTGAATTCCTGTATCGGTAACGCTGTTGCAGATTCACTTTTCCCCCAACTGCCGTACCTGTCAATAACCATCTGTATCCAATTATTGGCAATAAGATCGGCTTCATCTTTATTGACAAACTGACTGAATGTTTTTTGAACCTGGAAAAGAAAGATCTGTATCAGAATAATGAAAATTATTTTCTTCATCACACACCTCCCTTTATTGTAAAGTTACCAAAACTAGTATCTGTCCTTTTTGACCCTTTGCAAGGCTTTCCATGGCCTTACCAAGTATTGCACCCTGTGACTTTTTGCTATCTTTAACTTTCATGGCATAACCAGGGATGGATGATGTCGTAAGCATATCCCCGGCATTAACTGGTTCAGTCGAAGCATCTACATTACAATAAACCCTTCCGGCAAGTGCAACATTAAAATCATGGACACCACCACCAAGACTGATTCCTGAACCGAGGTCATTAGCGCCGGCTACAATTCCTGCCACTTTGGAATCATAAGACTTCAGAACTTATTTTAAGGTTTCCGGGATTTTCGGAATCAATGCAAAGCACCGTACCGGGATCTATATTTGTTTTATCCGAAACATTAAACCCTTCTGCATAATCGAGACCTGTTCCCAATTCAACCGCAATTGCACCGGTGCTGTTATCACGGATAGTAACATTGCCTCTTACATCAAGTCGGCTTGTCGGTGAGGTTGTTCCAATACCTACATTTCCTGACTGATTGGCAAAGAAAACGGTTTGACCGGCTGTATTGTAAATATGTAGTCCGCCTAAAGCAGCGTTATTGAAAATATGCCATTTTGCCGTTGCCCCTTCATAAATACGTAAACCGGCATTATTTCCTGCAGCACTTTCAATATATAAAAAACTGGCAGGCCAATCAGATCCTTTTAAGTGTAATCCTGCTAAAGGAAGTGGTGTTCCAATGCCAAGGTAACCTGAACTATTAATGGATAAATCAATGGCTCCGCTAGCTGGTGCACCATGGCCCATCACAAATAAATTTTCGTTTACACCTCCACCCCAGTCACTATTGGTAGTCCCCATAAAAAAGGAAGCTCCGTTTGTACCCATGTTATTAAGCCGGAGAATGGCATCATAAGTGCCGGTCCCCTCAATTTGCAATTTTGCATTGACAGGGCTTGATGTCCCAAGTCCCAGACTCCCGGAATTGATAAAACTATTACCGTCTCCATAAAGGAAAACGGTTGCATTATTTAACCCATCATACAAATATAATGCACCTGAATTATTGCCCGTTTGTCTGAACTTAGCAAGGTAATTGTCAGTATTGCTCAGAATTTTCATAACATCTCCTGCTCCGGAAGATTTAACAACCAGCGGGATATCCGGTGATGTTGTGCCAATACCCAGATTCCCTGAATTGAAATAACTGTTCCCTTCACCTACCAAAGAAATGGTAGCTGCGTTTGCAGCATTATTTACATTGATTGCTCCGCATCCATTGCTGTTTTGTCGTAATACGATTTTGTTTTCGCCAAGTGAATTCCTGAAAACACCAATGCCGGTACTGGTTGTGCCTGGGGCCCATACATCCAGCCGGTATTGCGGGTCGGTTGTTCCGATGCCAATGTTTCCAGTATTGAAGTAAATATTAGGGCTATTTGATTCCCAGGGGCTATTGGCTGCACGTTTTGAGAATAATGAATAAGGAACACTTTGCAGTTCGGAGGTTCCAATACTGACATAGTTTGTTCCGCCGCTTGGATCAACCAGAATTTCGAGGTATTTTGAATTTAGTCCCCAGTTAATGTCGTCAAAAGTGGCCATTGTAACATTTGGGATTCCTTTTCCAATTTCAAGGTTTACTAATCCAAATTCATTCGTTGAAACAGCGTGTGTTTCCTGGTAAACAATTTGACCCAATGCCAATCCATTGCGAATGTTGATTTGAATTCCCACTGCCTGGTTGGCAATTATGTCGCCTGAACTGTTGCGCACCACTGCCTGGTATTTAAAAGCTTGTGGTGGTTGACAAAATGCATTAGCTGAAATTAATACCATCAGCATGAGAGCAGTACATAATTTTTTCATGATAACCTGTTTTTATGATTTTACATTGAGTTGACAACAAATTTGAAATCATAAAATTACTTAAGCAGAATGTCAACACAAAGTACACATGTTGCAATCTTTAACACGGATGTTGCATGGATAGAACAGTTCGAAGTTCGGGGTTTGAAGTTTAGAATTAACACACCCCTGCCGTCGCTAAACCCTTCGCACCCCCTCTCAAGAGGGGAGTAACACACCCCCACCAGTACTAAATCAGGCGCACCTTCTCTTTGAAAGGTAGCAGCTAAGGAAGAGGAGTCTCTTTGAGAGGAAGGGTAAATGCAGTCTTATTTTCTTTAGGGTTCTCATAACTCTTGCCTGAAATGTCCTCAACAATATTGTCAAAGTCGAACGTTGCGTTAGGTTCGTTCGGATTAAATACTTGTTTGTGATAATTCACGATTAGGTTGACGATTGTTCTGTCAAGAAAATTAGGTATCGTTCCTGTAGTGTTCATGAAGCTAGGTCTTGAAGAAACTTCATTAAAATAAAACACCCTCCCAAAAAACTCCTTGTAAAACGCAGCTTCGTCTCCTGATATGGTTACTTCGGCGGCGGGACTTGATGAGTAAGTTCTACCCAAAGGAGTTGTAACTGCCACTTGAACAATATTGGTTTCATCAGTACCTGGGGCGACATTGACGCCAATCTGGCCGATAAACGGATTTGTGTACGCGTTGTACTGGAGGAAGCTGACGTTGTTGAGGAGGTAGTCTACTTCTACATAGGCTCCTTCTAACCCGAAAAGAGTCATGCCGTTTTCTAATCCGTCCCTGATTCCTTGTTTTTGTGCTTCTGTCCAGGTGAACGTTGATTGATTCCAAAGTATCGAATCTCTGATTGCGTATTCAACTTGAGAACCTCCTTCAAGCTCATGAATCTGAGCGGCGGTTGGTTGGACGGTCGTGCCAGCAGGTTCACCAGGAACTTGACGAACTTTGTCAGGAAGAACGAAACGATAGTTTGTGGTGAGTGTATCATCCCATTGTGTTATGTTGTTAGGAACGGAGGCTTCATCGCCGACAAAACTAAACTTTCCATCAATTCCACCGACGCCGAAATAAAAATCAGTTCCTGTGAGAAGAGAGTCTGGAAGGAGGTAGGTACCATCTGAGAGCGAGGTCGTCTGACTAAGAGGGCTGTTTGTCCCTTGTTCTTTTATCCAGACGGTTGCCCCAGAAAGAGGATTGCCGTCCTCGTCTTTGACTGTCCCTCCGACAAATTGGTACTGCGGGATTCCTGGGAGTTGTTCCATAATTAATGCTATTAATCCGTTTTGACCGTCATGGATACTTATCTGGTCGTTGAAATCATAGTATCCTTCATGAGAGATGTTGATGCCGTATACTGCATCCCACACACTAATACTTTTGAGAGGACTGTTTTCGCTTAACTCCGGAGTTTGTCTACCTGAGGGTGGGGTGTTTGTCTTGACAATTTTTCCGCTGACTTTTCCGTTCTCAGTCATTGCGCTGAAGACGTAGTTTCCGGACGCCTTCTCTGTCATGTTGATGTACGCACCCGATACATTGTTTGCCGGATCATAATTTACTTTGACTTTTTCGATGAGTTGGCATGCCATGTTGTAGATGTGCAAGTCACTTGTTGGTTTACCGTGGAAGGCGAAGGTGAAGTCACTTGAGGGATTTGGGGCTACAATTGCATCAATAGATTTGTGCTTGTCAATACCTGTTCCAAGGTCGATGTAGACTGGAAGTGTGAATATGGCTTGGCCTGCCCCGCTTGTCGTAAAGTTGTATGTTGTGTTGGGGATGGTGTCTCCTTGCATCTGTAAAGGGGTGCAGTTGATTTCTTCGTTATTTATGGTGGTTCCATTGCTGTTCTTTACCCAGAACACTCCGCTTCCCCAGATGGTGTCGTTTTGAATTTGAGCCTCTAACTTGTTCCCGGTGAAGAGTTCACCAAGAATTAAAATTGAAGCAATTAGTCTGTAGTTGCCGGAAATTACATTCAGGTTCATAATCAGTAAAATTAGAACCTAAAATTAACAAATTTTAAAAACCCTTTTATGTATTTTCTGCTACTAACCTCCCCTCTGTGGGAAAGCCATCCGCAAAGGCCGAGAGGGGCCGAGGGTGTGTTAATTCCCCTCTTGAGAGGGGTAGGGGTGTGTAAAAAATGCCGAATTTTACATCAAATCCCAAATCATGAAACGCCGCAAAATAATTCCATACAATCCCAAATTAAAGATACTGGCCCGTCAATTAAGAAACGACAGTACCAAATCCGAAATCATTCTTTGGAAGCATTTGAAAGGAAAACAGATGAAGGGATATGATTTTCACAGACAAAAACCCATTGACAATTACATTGTCGACTTTTTTTGTCACGAACTGATGCTGGCCATCGAATTGGATGGTTACTCTCATATTTTGGAAGAAGTAATTGAGAAAGATGAAATGAAAGAGAAATCGTTAAATAAGTTTGGAATAAATGTGCTAAGGTTTCAGGATGAGGAAGTTTTTCATGATATCGAAAATGTTATAAGGGAAATTGAAGGGTATATTGGGGAGTACGAAGTGACACACCCCCGCCTGCGCTAAACCCATCACACCCCCTCTCAAGAGGGGAGTGACACACCCCCGCCGACGCTAGACCCTTTGCGCCCCCTCTCAAGAGGGGAGTAACACACCCCCGCCTGCGCTAAACCCAACGCGCCCCCTCTCAAGAGGGGAGTTTGGAAGAGTTTGATCGATCAATATATTCTTTTGGTGTAGAACCGAATTGTTTCTGAAAGCATTTGGAGAAATAGGAAAGGTTGTTGAACCCCACAGCATAAACTGTTTCAGCGATTGTGCCATAATGCTGCTCCAGTAATTGAGCTGCCCGTTTCAACCGTATGCTGCGTATGAATTCTGTGGCCGACATACCTGTTAAGGCTTTTAACTTACGATGTAATTGTGAGCGGCTCAGATTAGCTTCGTCAATCAATGCCTCGATGCTAAAGTCCGGATCGGAAAGGTTTTTTTCTATCCGCTCGATAAGTTTTTTAATAAACTGTTCATCGATTGAAGTGATCGCAATATCCTTTGGTTCTAACCTGACAGACTTGCTAAAGCGTTCTATAAGCTTAATTCTCTGGTAGATCAGGTTCTGAGTACGGGTTTGCAATTCCTGACGGTTAAAGGGTTTGGCGATATAATCGTCGGCACCTGTTTCAAGTCCCCTGATCCTGTCCTCAACAGATGCCAATGCAGTGAGCAGGATAACCGGAATATGACTGGTTCGTTCATCGGTTTTCAATTGTTTACACAATTCAATGCCGTCCATTTCCGGCATCATCAGGTCTGAAATAATGAGATCGGGCATTGTATTCGTGGCGGTATCGAAACCGGCTTTTCCATCACCCGCCTCAATGATATCGTACCGGCTATCAAAACAATCGCGAATGTAAATACGCATATCCGGATTATCCTCGACAATAAGAATTTGCATTTTATCTTCTTGATTATCCTCTAATAAAAGCTCATTATCGACCTGTTCTTCTGTTAAAGTATTTTCCGATCTGTATTTATTATTATCAATGCTAACTGCAGCAAGTTGCTCTTTTTGAGTTTCAACGATTTCATCCAACGCATAAGCTTTCCTGTCGATGGGAAGAAAAACACTGAAGGCACTTCCTTTTCCCGGTTCGCTTTCTACTTGTAAAGAACCACGATGCAAATCAGCCAGTTCCTTTGAGAGTGACAGTCCTAACCCTGTACCCTCGAATTTCCTGTTTAGTTTTGCATCGACCTGGTAAAACCTGTCGAAAATCTTTTGCACGTGCTCCTTAGAAATGCCCGGACCTGTATCGCGAACAGAAATGCATATGACCTGGCCCTGTAATTTTTTAATTTTTGAAGGTAGTTGCTTATTTGTTTTCTCCCAAACCTGAGTCAGTTCAAATAGTACGGTTCCTTTTTCCGGAGTAAATTTTAGCGCATTTGAAAGCAGGTTATAAACAATTTTTTCCAGTTTGTCCAGATCAAAAAAAGCCTGAATTTCTTTATCCGGGAAAGAGAATTTAAAATCAATATTTCGTTTTTCGGCCAGCGACTGAAACGACATAACCATTCCTTTCAGTGCCTGGGTGATATCTGAACGCGATACTTCCAGCTTTAAACTACCTGACTCCAGCTTTGAAAGTTCGAGCAGTTGATTATCCAGGAATAACAGACGGGTTGCATTCCGATGCATCAGTTGTATCAATTCTTTTTCTTCCTGCTTCGGATTTTTTAATAGTTTTTCTAAAGGACCAAGCAGTAAAGTAAGCGGTGTGCGAAATTCATGGGAAAGATTGGCAAAAAAACGGGATTTGGTCAGATTCAGCTCTTCCAGCTTTTTGTTAATTTTCTGTTTGTTTCTGAAATTCCAGATTAAAATTACAAGAATAATCAGCACAAATGCAGTAAACCCGATCATCAGATTACGCTGTGAGCGTTGTTTTTGTAATTTCAAATCCTGTTTTTCATTTTCAGCATTAAGTACGGCAATCTCTTTTTCCTTTTTTTCACTTTCAAACCGTGATTCCATTTCCGTAATTTGCCTTACCTCTTCCAGGCTCTGAATGCTATCGCTGTATACTTTATACTGTCTTTGATAATAATAAGCCTTTTCATAACTTTGAAGCCTGGCATAAGCATCAGCAAGTATCCTAAAAACTTCAGTTTGAATTTTCTTCAGATCATATGACTTTGTAATTTCAATACTTCTTGAAGCAAAATCAATGGCTTTTTCCGGATTGCCTGCTTCAAGGAATGCATTGGCAATGTTTACGTAACACATGGCAATTCCCGATTTATCATCAATCTCTGAATATTTTGCAAGCGCGCGGTTATGATATTCAATTGCATCCGTAAATTTTTTCTGCTGTGTACTAATCAACCCAAGGTTATTATAGGAAGAAGCTATTCCGATAGCATCATTGATTTCCTGCTTAATTTCTAGTGATTTCAGATAATTTTCTTTCGCTGCTGCAAATTCTTTTAATTCGACATACACATTTCCAATGTTGTTATAATTAACTGACATCCCTAATTTAAAATTTAGTTCTTCATTTAATTCAAGAGATTTCATGTGGTATTCCAATGCTTTTTCATACTGTTTTTGAGAATTATACATGCCCCCCAGCATGTTATAAATCCGGGAAAGTTTCTCTCTGTCTCCGGTCAGTATTACAAGCCTCCGGGCTTGATCCAGATATTTCAGGGCTTTCTCATAATCATTTTGCCGGTTGTAGATATCCCCCAAATCCGTATAGCAGGCAACTACCCCAAGCGTATCCAGGATTTTTTCATAGTATTTGATGGCTTTTTGAAAACTTTCTGCAGCTTCAAAATAATTGCCCTGTACCTTGTTGATGATCCCAATCTGATAAATGGAATTTGCTACTCCTAAAGTATATTCGATTTTTTCAGCTAGAATTAGCGACTGGTTTGCATATTCGAGAGCAATATCAGGCTTGATCCTCCTGTATTCCCAGAAAAGCTTTAGCAGAAGATTTACTTTTGCAGAATCATCAGGTACCTGAGTTATCAACTTTTTTAATGAATCAATTTTTGTGGATTCTTGCGAAAATGAAATGTAAAAAATGAGGTTAAATCCCACCAAAAGCATTATCAGTTTAAGAATTGACCTCCTCATTTTAAAGGGATAATTTATTTCACTAAAATAAATAAATTTTTCTGAAAAGCCAATTAAATAAAAAATAGCACACTTTTCGCGCTGAAAGTGTGCTATTAAAAGATGAATATTATTTATTAAGGTGCATTTCGTATGACGAAACTGAAATTAAATCACTCTCCGCTAAAGGCAAATTCGTTGCTTTATATTTTCTAATGCAATCAAAGAACTTAACAAAAAATAAGCTTGTCCATAAGGACAAGCCTGTTAAGTGCAATTGGCCAAAAAACAGATGAGTAGCCCGCTTTCGCGAGATGATACATTTGCAATTTCTTGGTTCACGATTCATTTCTCAAACTATCGTTTTGTTGACATTAGTTAAATTCTCCAAGTTCAAAAACAATAAATACTCAGGCAAATATGACATCTGGCATTCAAAATATGCTTATTAGACAAGACTGTTTCAGTATAGATGAAATGGTGGTTATCAGAGGTCATTATTACAAACGCAACGAACAGAATAACCATTAAGTATTCCCGAAACACCTCCGTATATCCCCCCAGTTGTGCTGTTTAGATTGAACCTGTATGCATAGCCTGGTACCTGTTGGGTGCTTGTCCAAAATGAAATCCCACTTCCCCATCCTGAAAATCCACCGCTGGGATCCCTGTTTCCGTTTAACAGAGCTGAAAACCCGCTGGTGTTTGTTCCTGAGCCATTTTCTGTACCTTGTCCAATGGCTTTTAATGCATTACCATCTTCAGCAACAAAACCAATAAGGGTATTCCATTCTGCTAGTGTTGGAAGATGCCAGGAATCGGGACAAATTCCCTGGCTACCCTGACCTGTTGTATAACTCATCATCTCATCCCACACGTAAAAACCACCGTATACATTGCAACTATCGTTGATATCATTGTAACAATACTTTTCGATTATTGTACTTTCATTCGGAATGATAGCACCGTCTATTCGTGTACCAACATTAAGGTTTTCCGCCATCCAGCACTGGTCGCCGATTTGAACTGTATTATAAGACTGCCCGTCGCGGTAATCAATCAATGCCTCCCCGCAACTCCATGTTCCCGATCCGGCGGGTAATATTTCCGATTTACCCCGATTGGGGAACCAGATATCATTTTTATCTTTATTATTGGCCTGTGTATCCATATTCGCATCACCCTGCAGGTATCCTGATTTACCGGACTGTGGGATCCAGACTTCAGTGCCATCGAATTCATTGATAACGCCATCTGCATTGGCATTTCCACCTATCATTCCAAAAACGCCACCTTCCAGTTCACTTTGATTATCCCCAAAAGCCTGATCCGCTGAAGTGGTGAAATCATAAGTGTAAATTCCGCCTGATTCAACTAAAGGATACTGTGATATAACTGGCAAATGGTTTCTGTGCCAGATAACCACAAACAAATGATTGGCAATCTGCAGATCAAATGAAGGCAATGAGTTTCCGTCAAGACCAACAATACTTCCGTCATTTAACAGGAAAAACGCTCCTCCGCCAACAGTTGTCGCATCAGTCGCCGAATTGATATCAATTGCATCCCGCAGCTCAACGCCAATCCAGTCAACAACATCTGTGTTGGGTATTTCTTCCACTTCTTCCGGCCCGTTATACCCGATGATCGTCAGGCTCTGCTGGAGCGGCAAAATGGGGTTCAGATCGGTATTCATATCGGTGCCGTTATAAGGCCCTTCGAGATAAACTTTTAGTTGAACCTGTAAAGCTTCAGGATGAATAATATTTATGTGATAATCCTGCCAGTCATTGTTATCCCAGGTATTGTTTTCGAAGTAAATTACAAAAGCTACCCGGTCAACCAACTGTGCTGCATTGTTGAAGGGACCAATTTGAATTGTATATTCATTATTTTCATTCGGTCCTGTAAACGGAGATTGAATTGCGGGGCCGGTTCCACCTGCAAGTACACTTCCAGCTGGCCGGTAAACTTCATCCGGCGTTTCCCAGTTAAAATCCACATCATTCACACCCCAGTGCAACCAGGGGAAAGCAGCCGGATTAGTGATCGTGATCGTGATCATTTGATCTTCATTGGGATTTGTCGGATCCCAGGAAATATTATAATCGATTCCACCTGTTCCCCAATACCTGAACATTCCGCCTTCCGTACTGTCAACATTGGCGGTTCCAATATAAGCAGTTACGGCATCCACCCAATCCATAGCGCCCATGTGCACCCCGTGTGTTGTCGGGAAATAATCCCAGGTGAGTCCGCCATCGGTACTGTATGAAATACCTGCATCAGATCCTATATCTCCGGAGCAAACCCATGTATCGGGTGATCCGGGTACATATTTAATATTATTCGCATGAACATCGCCGATATAAGCGATTTGCAGCCAGTTTACGCCGCCATCGGTTGTTTTATAAAGTGTTGCATCATTCTGAGAGATCAGCAAACCTTCGAGCTGGTTTTTAAAGTCGACGATACCGTAAGTACTGATAGGTGTTTGATAAGCTACCCAATTCAAACCCTGGTCCGCTGATTTGTAAATCCGGCCTTTGGTGGTGGTGAACCAGATGGTATTGTCCACCACGGAATAATTATCGGTGATTCCATACTCATCCGTCAACGGATCAGGCAAATTGATTTGTGATACCCTGTTCCAGTTGCTTCCGCCATCGGTTGTGGTGTAAATCTCAAAATAGCCTCCGGAAGGATCGCCCATGCAAACGCCATTACTTGCATCCCAGAAATACACGCTGTTGGGGAATGCGCCCAATGCAGGATCAAAGATAGCTGTCGACTGGCATGTCCATGTAGTACCTCCATCATCGGTATGGAAGATCCCCTGGCTAAATTCTCCGCCGGCTTTGTAACATGTAAACCAGGCCTTGTTTTCATCCAGTGCGAAAATGCTGGTATTTACCAGTCCGTTGTGATTTGGAACAGTGATGACCTCCCAGGTTTGACCGGCATCGGTTGTTCGGATAATTTCCTGGACATTAAATTGATTTTTACCGTCCTTAGCAGTGGCCCAGGCAATATTCCCATCCACTGCCGAAACCGAATTAACCATAGAGTAACGTTTGGTAAACCCGGCATCTTGCAATTGAAAATCCTGCAGGTTCTTATAGATCAGGTCGGCATAATCGCGGCCATAAATATTGTATTGATAAAGTGCATCATCGGTTCGTTGTGCACAAATTCCCGTAAAATCAACTGTGGTTTCGGGTGCTCTTTGATAAACCAGGGGTGAATTATTATTGATTCTGAAGTGGGTCGTCCCCGTTGGGTCAATGAGGTCGTAATCAGTTGAGCCAAAGAAACTGTTCCCGCCATATGGGAAATAAACATCATTTATACGGACCACTTCACACTCATATTCTTCTCCCAGTTGCGAAACGGTAATCACCTGCGGTTCGGGCATTGGATTGTTACGCGTAAGATATTTGTGATACGTAAAATTCTGCAACTCGAAAAGACCGTTGTATTCCGTAGTTTCACCTATTACAAGAACCGAATCTCCCATTCTGAAATAATTCAGATCGGCACTGTACATGCCGGCTCCGGCCGTAGGGTCCTGTAAAAAATGAAGGTTTCCGAATTCAGTTCCGCAGGTGACAATACCGGTAATACAAACCGTTGATCCCAGCGGTTCCAGCCTTGCTTCGGTGATTGTCATTGGTACCGGCTCGGTAACGGCGATGAAAGCTGTCTTTATTTCGGTATCGGTATTCACACCATTGGAAACAACCAGTTTTACGGTATAGTTTCCGGGAAACTGAAAAGTCCATTGAGGATTTTGGTCTGTGGCATCTACAGTGCCGTCATTATCAAAATCCCATTCCCATGAAGTCGGGTTAAGTAAACCCAGATCAGTAAATTGAACCGTGAGCGGATCATACCCTGAAGTCACATCGGCTTCAAAATCAGCTACCATTGGTGGATTCGAAGGATCGTACCAGGGATCGAAATATACCTGACCGTAAGAGGCAGATTCGTCATCATCATAAATGTGGGCATCGATCTCCGGTGCAGTGTAGAAGCCCCAGTCATTGTAATAGGCATTGATGGGCTGTGATGAATTGTTGAAAAGCTGAATGCCTCCGCTATAATTATTGATGAAAGTATTCAGACCGGCTTCCTGCAGGTTATTTTGACCCAGATCAGGTACCGGTGATCCCGAAATGGATAGGCCATACGTATCATTGTCGCTAAAGGTATTTCCCCGGATAATCAATGAGGTGTAATTAATCCTCAGACCCTCGCCATCGCTGTATTGAATGTGGCTGTTGGTAAAATATCCATCATCGGAATAAGAATAAGAGACCGCATATTGATTACCGGCTCCGGCATAGAGCACCTTGCAATAATCCATATTCCCGATTCCCTGTTTGTCAGTGCCGCTTCCGTAAAGGTAAATATAGGACCAGTTTCCTTTTGCAGGAGTTGTTGCATTGCCGTCTCCGTTGAGGTCGCCTCCATAAGAATCATCATACAGAGAAGTAAAAACGATATTCTGAGAACTTGTGCCGATGGCATTTAAGGTTCCATAGATCTGTAATGATCCGTCCGAGACTTTTGATGACTTCCCCTGCCGGTATGGTTAGGATATGGTCGGCTGTTAAAGTTGTTACTTCCGATCAAAACATAAGGAAAACCGCAAAGACTTTGCGACCATGTGAAGTTCTGGTCAATTGTTCCGCTGATACCAAAGGCATTGATGGTGTTGCCGCTGCCGGTGTTGTTGGTATAGGTTTTAATATATACATTGCTCAAGTAAGCGGCATAACCCACATTGTTGTTGAACTGGCAGTTGTTGATCTGCAATTCGCCTCCGGAGTAATTATACAAACCGAAGCTTCCGTTATTGTTGAAAATACAGTTATCCAGGTTCAGGACGGCATTCTGTGACTGAACGCCATAGGTATCGCAGTTCAGAAATGAGTTATGGGAAACGTCCAGGGTATCTCCGACAGTCTGAAAGCCAGTGCCATCACTAAACTGAATCAAACTGTTGGTAAAGAAGCCTTCATCGGAATAAGAATAAGAGACCGCATATTGATTACCGGCTCCGGCATAGAGCACTTTGCAATAATCCATATTCCCGATTCCCTGTTTGTCAGTGCCGCTTCCGTAAAGGTAAATATAGGACCAGTTTCCTTTTGCTGGAGTTGTTGCATTGCCGTCTCCGTTGAGGTCGCCTCCATAGGAATCATCATACAGAGAAGTAAAAACGATATTCTGAGAACTTGTGCCGATGGCATTTAAGGTTCCATAGACCTGTAATGATCCGTCCGAGCTTTTGATGACTTCCCCTGCCGGTATGGTTAGGATATGGTTGGCTGTTAAAGTTGTTGTTCCGATCAAAACATAAGGAAAACCGCAAAGACTTTGCGACCATGTGAAGTTTTGGTCAATTGTTCCGCTGATACCAAAGGCATTGATGGTGTTGCCGCTGCCGGTGTTGTTGGTATAGGTTTTAATATATACATTGCTCAAGTAAGCGGCATAACCCACATTGTTGTTGAACTGGCAGTTGTTGATCTGCAATTCGCCTCCGGAGTAATTATACAAACCGAAGCTTCCGTTATTGTTGAAAATACAGTTATCCAGGTTCAGGACGGCATTCTGTGACTGAACGCCATAGGTATCGCAGTTCAGAAATGAGTTATGGGAAACGTCCAGGGTATCTCCGACAGTCTGAAAGCCAGTGCCATCACTAAACTGAATCAGACTGTTGGTAAAGAAGCCTTCATCGGAATAAGAATAAGAGACCGCATATTGATTACCGGCTCCGGCATAGAGCACTTTGCAATAATCCATATTCCCGATTCCCTGTTTGTCAGTGCCGCTTCCGTAAAGGTAAATATAGGACCAGTTTCCTTTTGCTGGAGTTGTTGCATTGCCGTCTCCGTTGAGGTCGCCTCCATAGGAATCATCATACAGAGAAGTAAAAACGATATTCTGAGAACTTGTGCCGATGGCATTTAAGGTTCCATAGACCTGTAATGATCCGTCCGAGCTTTTAATGACTTCCCCTGCCGGTATGGTCAGGGTATGGTCGGCTGTTAAAGTTGTTGTTCCGATCAAAACATAAGGAAAACCGCAAAGACTTTGCGACCATGGTGAAGTTCTGGTCGATTGTTCCGCTGATACCAAAGGCATTGATGGTGTTGCCGCTTCCGGTGTTGTTGGTGTAGGTTTTGATATTTACATTGTTCAAGTAAGCGGCATAACCCACATTGTTGTTGAACTGGCAGTTGTTGATCTGCAATTCGCCTCCGGAGTTATTATAGAAACCGTAGCTTCCGTTATTGTTGAAAATAGAATTATCCAGGTTAAGGACGGCATCCGTGACTAAACACCATAGGTATCGCAGTTAAGAAATGAGTTATGGGTAACGTCCAGGGTATCGTTGATCAGCTCTTAAATCCATTGCCATCGCTGTACTGAATCAGTCTGTTGGTAAAGTATCCTTCATCGGAATAAGAATAAGAGACCGCATATTGATTACCAGCCCCGGCATACAGCACTTTGCAATAATCCATATTCCCGATTCCCTGTTTGGCAGTTCCGCTCCGTAAAGTAAATATACTGACCAGTTTCCTTTTGCAGGAGTTGTTGCATTACCGTCCCCGTTGAGGTCACCTCCGTAAGCATCATCATAAAGAGAAGTAAAAACGATATTCTGGGAAGTTGTGCCGATGGCATTCAAGGTCCCATTGATTGTAATGATCCGTCCCAAACTTTTAATGACTTCCCCTGCCGGTATGGTCAGGGTATGGTTGGCTGTTAAAGTTGTTGCTCCGATCAACACATAGGGAAAACCGCAAACACTTTGGGACCAGGTGAAATTCTGGTCAATTGTTCCGCTGATGCCAAAGGCATTGATGGTGTTGCCGCTTCCGGTGTTGTTGGTATAGGTTTTAATATTTACATTGCTCAGAGTAAGCGGCATAACCCACATTGTTGTTGAACTGGCAGTTGTTGATCTGCAATTCGCCTCCGGAGTGATTATACATACCGTACTTCCGTTATTGTTGAAAATACAATTGTCCAGGTTCAGGACGGCACTCTGTTGACTGAACGCCATAGGTATCGCAATTCAGAAATGAGTTATTGGTAACGGTCAGTGTATCGTCATCAGCCTTCAATCCATACATTATCGCTGTACTGAATAAGTCTGTTGGTAAAGTATCCTTCATCGGAATAAGAATAATAGACCGCATATTGATTACCAGCTCCGGCATACAGCACTTTGCAATAATCCATATTTCCGATTCCCTGGTTGTTTGTTCCGCTTCCGTACATATAAATGTACGCCAGTTTCCTTTTGCTGGAGTTGTTGCATCACCGTCCCCGTTCAGGTCCCCACCGATAAGTGTCATCATAAAGGGAAGTAAAAACAATATTCTGGGAAGCCGTGCCGATGGCATTTAAGGTTCCATTGATTGTAATGATCCGCCACCAAACTTTTAATGACTTCCCCTGCCGGTATGGTCAAGGTATGGTTTGCAGTTGAAGTCGTACCACCGATCAGCACATAAGGAAAACCGCAAACACTTTGCGACAGGTGAAATTCTGGTCAATTGTTCCGCTGATGCCAAAGGCATTGATGGTGTTTCCGCTACCGGTATTGCCTGTATAGGTTTTGATATTTATATTATTCAGATTGACAGCATAACCTGCATTGTTGTTGAACTGGCAGTTGTTGATCTGCAACTCACCCCCGCTATTGGTTAAGATACCATGACTTCCGTTATTGTTGAAAATACAATTGTCCAGGTTCAGATTGCACCGGTGAATAAACGCCGTAAGTATCGCAGTTGAGGAATGAATTATTGGTAACGGTCAGTGTATCGTAATCAGCTTTCAATCCTGCATTGTCGCTGTACTGAATAAGGCTGTTGGTAAAGTAGCCGTCATCGGAATAAGAATAATAAACGGCATATCCATACGTAGCCCCTGCATACAGCACTTTGCAATAGTCCATCTTCCCGATTCCCTGGTTGTTAGCACCGTTTCCGTAAAGGTAAATATATGACCAGTTTCCTTTTGCAGGAGTAGTTGCATTGCCATCACCGTTCAGGTCACCACCGTAAGTGTCATCATACAGGGAAGTAAAAACGATATTTTGCGAAGTCGTGCCGATGGCATTTAAGGTTCCATAGATTGTAATGATGCCGCCCCAGCTTTTAATCACTTCCCCTGCCGGTATGGTCAAAGTATGATTTGCTGTTGATGTTGTAGACCGATGAGCACATAGGGAAAACCGCAAACACTTTGCGACAGGTGAAGTTCTGGTCAATTGTTCCGCTGATGCCAAAGGCATTGATGGTTTGCCGCTGCCGGTGTTTCCGGTGTAAGATTGGATATTAACATTGCTCAGAAAAGCAGCATAACCGCTATTGTCAGCAAATAAGCAGTTATCTATGTGTAATTCACCATAAGTAGCATAAATGCCATGACTATTGTTAATTGGAAAATCACTACCCTCAAATTGTGCATTGCTTGAATTTGACATGATTCCAAAATTACTGCTATATGCTGCCGAACTGTTTGTAAAAGTAGGAGTATCAGCATAATAAAAATAGATATTTCCATAGCCGCCGGAACCTCCATACCTGGCATGGCAGTAATTAAAAGTCGCTAATCCTTCATTATCATCACTCCCATTGATTGTGATATATCCCCAATCCCCGGGGTTAGGATTGCCATCCGAGCCGGAAATGATTTCTCCAACGTTATCATCATCACGGGAGGTGAAAAATATATTGGATGATGAGTTACCATTAGCGATCAAAGTCCCGTACACTGTTAAATGTGTTCCCGGCGCAAATTTCACCCGTGCTCCGTTCTGGATTTCAAAGGTAGTTCCGGCATCAACGGTTAAATCACCAGTTACGTAATAGGTGCCGGTATTCCAGTATTCACCGGAAACATTACCACTTTTGGTTACATAGGCCTGAGCCTGGTTAAAAATGAAAAATAAAGAAGCTAAAATTGTAAAATTGCGTAATAAAGTTTTCATAACCACTTGTTTTTTAATACGTATATAATTATAAATTTGATTTAATTAATAATAAAGGAAACAGAGGCATAAAGCCTGTAGGTAAGCTGCACCATAAACCTCTTGCTTCGATACCCCTTGTTTCCTTTTGTTTTTTATGAGCAGGCCCTGCCTGTCAGTGTTAATACCGATATATAAATAGTACTGCGATTTATGGTGCGATTCATTATGGAGGTAAAATTATAGGTAGTGAAATTTATTACCAAATAAAAGATGTGCGGATTCATGAATCAGGACATATTTAAAGTTTTAAATATTTTTGCTAATGCCTTTAAAGAAGCGGATTTACGCCTTCCTTGCCTGGCTCTTATAATAGGAGGGGGTGAGTCCTGTAATTGACTTAAACGCGCTATTGAACGCCGATTTTGAGTTGAATCCGGCCTCACGCGCTATGCTTTCGATCGTGAGGTTATCCATGTCTTTTTCCACCAGGAGTTTACAAGCCTCCCTGACACGGTATTCATTAATAAATCCATTGAAGCTGTTGCCAAAATCACGGTTGATGACTTCCGACAAATAATGAGTATTGGTTCCCAGCTTTTCAGCCAGGTCTTTTACGGTAAGATCGGGTTGCAAATAAGGTTTTTCTGTTCTCAGATAATTCCTGGTTTTATCAGCAAGTTCTTTGTGATTCCCAATTTCTGATTTTGAATTGCCATTGAAAGAAATAATTTCATTTACATGGGTTTCGGAATTCATCATGATTTTCTGCGATTCTGCTAACTCCATATTTTTTTGAACCAGCTTTTTATAGGCTTTTTTACGAAGATTGTACTGGATGATCAGAATTATAAGCAATCCACTGATCAGCAATAACGCGATACCTAATGTTATGCTATAGGCCCGGTACTGACTTGCTTCCTGCGAGCGAAGCTCATTTTCCGAATTCAGTTCCGTAATTTCTTTTTGCTTAGTATCCACGTCGAACCGGGTTTGCAGGTCCGCCAGCATTTGCTGCGAATGTTCTTTGAATAAACTATCATTCAGTTTGTCAATTTCAAGGTGATAATACAGTGCCACCTTATATTGTCCTATCTCTGAATACAGGGTTATTATGCTTTCGAGGATACTTTTTACCAATGCTTTCGATCCTATTTCCCTTGCCATTACCAGACTTTCGTTATATAAACTTTCAGCTTTTTCAGTGTTTCCTGTTTTCTGATTGACGAGGGCAATGTTTTTCAGATTCAGGGCGATATTGTAACGTGACCCGATTTTACTGTTGATCCTTAGGGCTTCATCATATTGCGACAGAGCTTTTTGGTAATCTTTCAGATCAAAATAAACGTCACCTATGTTATTATAGCGGTTGGCCATATTTTGTTCGATTCCTGTTTTCTTATCGATCTCGAGTGCTTTGTTTAGGCAATAAAGCGAAGAATCGTACTGACCCATTGCTTTGTAATCCTCGCCAAGGTTGTTACATGCAATGGACAGGTCGTTTTTACTTCCTTTTATCGAATATATTTGCATGGCCAGTTTGTGAAAATGAAATGCCTGATCGTATTGTTTCCATTCAAAATACAGTGCTCCGATGTTTCCATAATCAACAGCCTGATCAAGCTGATTCCCTGTTACTTTATCCAATTCCAGTGTTGTGTTGTAATAATAAATGGCTGAATCGAAATTGCTTAAAAATTTATAGGAAAGCCCCAATCCATTGTAAACGATTGGCAGGGAGGATTGATCTTCCGAATTTCTGATAATCGCAACGGCTTTATAAAAGTAATTAATGGCTGTATTATAACTTCCCAAAAAATGGTAGGAGTTGCCAATATTAATGTACAAATTAGCAAGATCATCCCTATGGGCAACCTGATCTAAATAGTTGATGGATTCGAGATAATTTTCAATGGCTTCCTTGTATTTCCCATACGTATTGTAAATCCAGCCAAGGTTGTTCAATGTATAGCTGATATAATAATTATCGCCGGTTTGTTTTAAGATCACCAGTGCTTTTTGGTAATAGTTTACTGCCGAATCGAGCTGATATCGGTATGAGTATACCTCTCCTAAACTAAACAGAGCAACTCCTTCTTCTCTTAAATTTTGTTCCGTATTTGCATAATCAAGAGCTTGCTTCGCATAGAACATGCTTAATTCAAGGGAATCATCAAGGGTTACTTCTGCCAGAAGATTGTAGATTTCTGATTTGGTTTTTGATAGCTTTAAAAGATTTAACAAACTATCCTGTTTGTTTTGTGCGTAACCTAAGGATGCATATAAAGAAAAAACAATAAACGCTAAAAACTTCAATAATTTCCCTGACATTTGATAACCTGAACTTTTCTTTTGAATCGGTAAATATATACAGAATGCCAGAAGAACCCAAACATTTTTTAGATATTTTGCAGAAATGACGCCACTTTGCAGAGGATTTTCCTGCTAAGTAGTTGTAAAAGAGGACTAACCATATGCAGGTAGAACAATGTTTACATAGTCTGTTTTAATGAATATTTTTACAGCCTTTTACTTTGAAGTTTCAAGCCTCAATGAATGGCTGTTTGTTCCAGCTAAGTTTTTCTGCCTAATTTTTCTTCGCTGCTAATTTCCAGGCTAGGTAGCCCATTGGAATATAAGCTCCGGATAAGTCCAGAATAGTAAACCATACAGGCGAAGGAAGCATGAGAATATTAATGATTCCCCCTGCAAGAAAAAAGACCCCAATACCCAGTGCAAATATCATTTTATGGTTTGCAGCAATTATAGCAGCCAGAAAAGCTCCCACGAATGTCCCCAGCGCATGCGCTAAAAAAGGCATAATAAAATGTCTGGGCTGGAATAAATGCATCGACGCTTTTAACCCTTCCATGGTGGTAACATCTGCTCCTTCCGGCGGGGCAATAATGGAACCACTGATCATAATGATCCCCATATTCACAGCGCTTCCTAAAAGGCAACCTACTACTACTGCTAAAATGTTTTTAAGGATTGGATTCATGGTCTGTTTTTTTAATTGTGAAACTTAAATTAAATGAGCGAAGTGAAATAAAATTTATAATTGAAAAGTACAGCAGAAACACAGAGTCAGCAGCCTTTAGACAAAATTCGTATACATGTGTGCTGATTTTCAATCAAAATTCATCCGATGACATTTAAAATCAATTTCATTTTGAAGTTGTTGTCATCGGATGAATAGTAAAATTAATTTTGTACTTATGGCACCTGGCAGCTCTTACCAATATTAGGCAGCCAGTAATCATTTTTATCCGGGTTGTTAACCTGACCATCCCTGTTATAATCCGCATTCAGATAACCTTTTTTACCAACATTGGGTGTCCATACATTAGTTTTATCAAGGGTATTGATAGTATTATTATCATCCCCGTCACCTGCAAACATTCCCCACTTACCAACAACAAGCTGTTTATGTCCGTTTACACCGCCATATGCTTTTGCAAAACTTGTTGTGAAATCATAAGTATAAACACCCCCCACTTGTGTAACTGCAGCGGAAGACATTTCGCCTATGTGGTTTTTATGCCAAACAACTACAAATAAATTGTTTGTGATAGTTGCGGAAATGATAAGATTACTAGAGCCATCCATTCCGACAATTGAGCCATCTTTTAATAAAAATGCAGCCTGTCGGGCTATGCGTGTTGCAGATGTTGCAGCAGCGGCACTAACTGCATCCCTGAATTCAACAAGCACCCAATCGACCACGGTGCCGTTTGGAATTGCCGCTACATTTTCAGAACCGCTGTAACTCCAGGGAGCGATATTATATGGCTGAGCCAGGGGAAGTAAGCCTGAAGAATTTAATGTTGTATTCATATCCGTTCCGTTGAATGGCCCTTCAATATAGGCTTTCAGGCTGACGATAAACCCGGAAGCGCCTGTGATGCCTCCGTTTGCAGTCCTCGGCAATGGAATTCCTTCATTCAACATGATGTTGTTAATGTTCACAAATGCAAACTCGCCAAGTGTCAGTTCCGGGTTCAGTTGAAATTGTATTTTAAACATTGTTCCAGCTGTATTAAAAGGAGTTGTTCCGGCGAGGGCAAAAATGATCTGGTTCGAAGTGATGTTCATTACAGCTGACCATCCGGCTGCCATAGTTCCGGTAGTCACAATGTTGACAGCAGTTAATTCAGGCGTTTTGAAACTGATGGTTCCCTGTATGGAATAAACCGACTGACCGGCAGGCAGGTTCGACATCAGCACGGGCAGGTCATAAGTCGTATTTAGCTGTGCAGGGACACTTGGGATCGTAACCCAGGTATCATAAATCGTAATATTCCCGCTTGATCCTGCTGAACCTACATTATCAGTTGCAGTTACATGAATTATTCCGCTTTTCAGGACTGTCAGTAATCCTGACGCACTAATCGTCGCGACGGTGTTGTCCGATGAAGTCCATGAATAAGGAGCTACTCCTCCAGAGGCGGTAAACTGTTGTGTTCCCGGGTAAACAAGTGTTGCCGTATTCGGACTAACTGTAATCGTCGAAAAATTAATCGTTGAAAAAGAACCGTTAACCGTCTTCGCAAGTATGCTCTCATTAAAAAGTGCATCAGTAAAATTCAGGCTTGTACTTCCCGTATTGACTGGAGAAACATTGAATTGCAGGTAAAGCAAAATACCGGTTCCTGTAAGCGCTGTTGTCCCGGCAAATGCTACAGTCACAGTTCCGGGAACGGAAGTGTTCAGTAAAATATTTGAATATCCACTCAGCAATGTACCGGTATTATTGTAACCAACTGGTGTGAGAATGTTCTGGTTGAATGTTATTCTTATATTTCCACCAATGATCCCCAAACCATTAAGCGCAGTTGTAGTAATCGGAATTTCTACCATACTTCCCTGCAAGGCACTGGTAGTTGGTAACGTAAGCTTCAATGCCCTGATCTCGATGTCATTGTCCGTCTGGTCAATGATTCCGCCGTTGTCCTGAACGCTTACTTTGGTAAAGCCTGCAGCTGTTGCTGTAAGCAAACCGGTTGAACTGATTGTCGCCACCGATGGATTGGTCACACCCCAGGTATAAGGCGCTGTTCCGCCACTTACAGTAAATTGCTGCGTTTCACCTACTGAAAGCAAAGCCGTATTTGGTGAAACGGTAATGTAAGGTGCCGGACTTATTGCAACGCTTCCATTTACAAAGGTCATGACCGGTGATCCCTTCATTAAAGAAATTAGTAGTGGTTCCACCACTAAAAGCTACAGAAGCATTACCCGCCCCAATGCTCTGAAAACGGATATAAAATAATATTCCGGTTCCTGTTAAGGGTGTTGTTCCGGCATGTGCAATAGTTAAAGTGCCTGCAGGTGAATTGTTAACCGTTGGGCTTCCCCAGCCGGAAACCATGGAACCCGCAATTACAGTTGAAGTATAACTTAAATAAGAACTATTATAGGTTATTTTCAATTGAAATGATAACACATTCAAGCCTGTCAATGAATTATCGACATAAACGGGTACATCAACTGAATTTCCGACAACAGAGGTAAGCGCAGGTATGCGCATTTGAATGGTTTGTGACCGGACACTGAATCCGGTCAAAACCATACAGAAGAATAAAATATATTTGATCTTTTTCATGATTGTAAGTTTTAAGGGTTAATCATTTGAAATTCCAGTCAGTCAACCTTATCTCACAATCTGAATTTTTTGCGTAACCGTTTTCTTTCCGGCAATCATTCTGATAACATACGTTCCACCGGGTAAATTTATCCCATCCTGTCCTGAGCAATTCCATGTAATTTTATAGGATTCTGCAGCATGTTTTCCATTTACCAGTTCAGCAACCTTTTGCCCAAATAAATCATAAACAGCGATGTAAACGTTGTCATCATCATTTGCAACTGTATAGTCAATGGATAACATGTTTGAAACAGGATTTGGAAAACAGGTCATCATACTTTCAGCATTTGCATTATTGTTATCCAACCCCGTTGCAAAACCGTTAATGGTGACATTGCCATTTGTAATACTATTGTTGAGGTTTGATTCATTTGCCATAAATGATTTGCCCTCCACCGGAATTATCGCGGATGGAGCATTTTCCTTGACTTTGAAATGGATATTTGCAAAGGTCAGATCGCTTTGCAATGATTCGGTTCCGGCAAATGAAATTCGAATTGTACCGTACGTATCATCAATGTTTGAAACGAGTGTCATTCCCGGCATCAGGCTGGTCACTTCCAGCGCATCGAGGTATTCAGGATCATAATTCAGGGTCATTTGTGCGGCAAAAACCCCATCAACATTGCTCATGGACAATGGGAGATCAAATTCTTCACCAGGAGATGCAGTCTGACTGCCGATCGTGAGTTCAGCATTTGATGAATACAATGGAACAGGGCTTAAAAGTTCGGCAGGGAAGTAACTAATCAATCCGACAACATATTGTAGGATAAGTGAAGCATCCAGTGCGGTAACACCAGCTGAACCGCTGACATCAGCTACAACAAGCTGTTTCGCGTTGAGCGTAATAATCGCTGTTACATGCTGTAATACCAAAGAAGCATCATATGCCTGAATATTTCCATTCAAACTTACATCCCCCATCAATGGATTAATAGTACCACTAGTTCCAAATGGCAGGTAATCGACCGAGTTGGTAACCGGTTCTCCGGTTCCTCCGGGATTTCCTGAATGAGTTGGTCCTGTGTTGCTTCCCCACCAGCAATTTTCAGCATTGATTACGAATGACTGGTTTACATTATTAACCGCGTTATTGGTGATATTGTAAAAATCGCAAAAATTAATTGTTGGATTGGAAGCGGCAGATGCCTGAACACCAACATGGTTACAATTGTTAAATGAGCAGTTTGAAATAGATGGGCTAGCACTGGTGGTTTTAATTCCTGCCGCTGCACCGTATGTCGCATATCTGAAAATACAATTTGCAAATCGGGTTTGAGGATCAAGAGCAACATCATTCACTTGAATTCCCTGCCAGCCATAATATCCATAAGGTGTAGCTGTACCATCAGAGTTGGAATCACCACCATGGAAATCATCTGTAATGCTTGTAAACACAATGTTGCCTGCATTTGTAGCAAGTCCTTCCGCTATCAGTCCATTATTTACTGTCATTGAGCCACCCTGCCAGAATTTGCAAACAACACCCGGAGCAATGGTCAATGTTACACCGGTCCCGATTGTATAACTATTGAAAAAATAAGGAATATTGACAACACCGCCAAATGACCGTTTGGGTAACGTCACATCCTGAGTGAGTGTTTCATCATTGATTCTTATACATTTGTATGTTGTACCGGATATAACATTACCTGTTGAAGATGAAGGGTAAGCAACAAGCGAAATAGCTAAAGGACTATAATTAAGATTATCGAATGTATTGTTGTTTATTACAGGAGTGCAAACACCAGTATTGGAAATTCCATAATTCATATAATTAAAAGTACAATTCGTAACGGATGGTGAAGCGCTGGCCATGTATATACCGATATTTGTATAACGCATGATTGCATAATTAATGGTACTTGCGTCATCACTCACATCGTTAAATTGGATGTAAGGTCCCGCAGTACTTGGTGACGTTGCAGTTCCGTTTTGCTGCGTATCAGCCGGATTGCCGTAAGTATCATCACGATAATCAGTAAATACAACTTTGCTTCCTGAAGTTCCTGCTACGGTCAACTTTCCGTTTATGATAATTCCATCTGCATTTACCGTTTTGAAAACAGTACCGGCAGGAACGGTAATTGTCGTTCCCGAATTAATAGTTATTCCATGAAGTATATAAGTTATGTTTGTATAACCTGCAAAGCTGCGCTGCGGAATGGTTGCTGTTTGTGAATAGGTTTCTGATTGAATTCCCAGCGCCAGCATACCCACATTTGATACTGTAATATTGGAAAAAGTGGGAGTTGAGAACATGGCCATGTAAACAGGTTCAACAGTAAAATTGTACATCTGGCAATTTGAAATAGCCGGATTGGCTGCACCAAATATTCCCAATGCCGTCCGCTTCCCTGCTGAAATATCGTATTATCAATCTGGGCATAAGCATCTTTTATTCGGATTGCTCCATTATAAGTATCCGTGCCTAAATAAGTGATAATAGCCACCCCCCGTATACCTAAGCTCACTATAAATTATTTTATTATTTGCATCGATTGATTCCGGATAGAAAATCAATCCCGACCAGTCATTATTCCATGGAATAGAAGCATTTCCATCATTATTGGTGTCACCGCCAACAGCATCGTCTTTAATAGAAGTGAAATAGATCCTTTCTCCGGATGTCCCAATCGCAATTAACCCTCCGTGGACAAAAAAGCCTGAATAATTACCGGTTGCGGCCTTAATTATAATTCCCTGTTGTAAGGTTAGCGTTGCGCTGGAAGAAATTGATAAACCCCCGGAAATAATGTAGGCAATATTGCTGAATCCGGCCACACTTCTCTTGACCAGTGTTGCATCCACCGAAAGGGTACCCTCAATAATGCGAATCCCATTGCTACCATTTGCAGAAAAAGTGATATTGGAAAATGTAGGATTTGATGTCAACGACATAGCTATCGGATCGTAATAGCAATTCTGAATCGTGACAAGGTTGAATGATGGCGCCGAGTTGCCATCGCACCAAATTCCATAACTGGATTGGTCAATAAGGGTATTGTTTATACTCGTGGAAGGAGAACCCGCATTCAGGAATTTGAGAACGCCGTCATTGCTTCCACCACCATATTGCAAATTTGTGTAAGTAATCGCATTGAATACATCATCGCTGTTATCGCGGTATTGTATAAAATACCAGTTTCCGCGCGCAGGTGTGGTTGCATTTCCGTCACCATTTGTATCCATCGGATTCCCTACGTTATCATCGTAAAGTGAAGTAAATATCACATGTTCAGCGATAGTTCCGTTGCATTTAAAACCACCATCAACATAAAAATGTTTATTTAACATCTTTATCACTACCCCTGCATTGACAGTCAGATTGGTAAGATTAACCACAGTTAGGTCTTCGAGCAGAACATAGGTAATATTCGTGAATCCGGCAACGTCTCGCTTGAAAATAGTTCCGTTTACAACCACATTATTTCCTATCAAGCCTAATGCGTTCATGCCAACATTGGTAAAGGTATTGCCAATGAAAGTGGGATTTGCAGAAGCAGCAATAGCAAAAGGTGTTCCTGTGATGTTGATCATTGCATTGTTCGAAATAATCGGATTTGATGCCTGGTAGCAGCAGATGCCATAAGTTAATTCCCTGAATTCACAGTTTGAAATTGTCGGTCCGGCAGGAGCAGGAATTGTTGGATTAATGGTAGCTACAGCACTGGCATAAATATAATGATTCTGACCACCATTCGGATAATAATAATTCCAGGCAGTTGCATATTTCATCCTCACATAATCCATAATGGATGTAGGATCGTAACCGCTTGCAAAAATGATGGCTCCCATGTCTCCCAGAGTTGGCGATGTAATGGTCCCGTCCTTGTTTGTATCAGACGGATTTCCGAAATTGTCATCTTTAACAGAAGTCAGGGTGATCCAATTACCCGATGTAGCATCAGCAACCAGTTTTCCCTGGATGATGATGCGGTAGGTTTGTGTTGGGGATTTGATGACAATACCAGGATCAATCGTCAGCGTCATGCCTGATGGCACAACAATTTCCGCAAGCATAACATAGGTAATGTTTGTCACTGTTGTAAAATTGCGCTGGACAATATGTGCATTGGCGGTTAGGGTTCCGCCCAAAAGGCCGATTGCATCGTACTGGTTGTCAGAAAATGAAAGAACATTATTAGTAAAGGTTGGGTTTGCCTCAAACGACATTGCAATGGGGGTTAGTTCACTCGATCCGATGGTATTATTGGTAAATACTGGTGTGGAGGCATTTGCAAAATAAGCACCGAAATAATTTTGTTGCAATTCACACAGGTCAATGGTTGGGCCTGCATCATATAAACTAATTCCACCAATATTGCCCGATCCGGCATAGCGAAGCATACATCTTCGCATTACACTTGCATCATTGCTTTCATTGTAAAACCTTACACCGTCCCAGTTTCGGCTTGCAGGGGCTGTATTGGTGCCGTCATTGTTGGTGTCTCCACCCCAGTTATCATCACGTTCAGAAGTGAAAAATATGTTTTGTCCAACTGCAGCATTGGCAGTCAATGTTCCACGAACATCAAGTCCGACATTAAGTCGAAATTTTAGAATGTCCTGCGAACCGATCACCATGGTAGCACCATTGGGAATGGTGTAATTATTATAAAAATAAAATGGAACAGCAGCGGTCGGTAACGTCCAGGTTCCTGTATGATTTAAATGAGATACATAAAAAGCATCCACATCATTACCGTTAAAATCGCATGTTCCGGCAATAGTCAGTGTTCCGGCACCTGCATAATAAATTGGCCAATCATTCAAGGTAAGGGTACAACTGGTTAATCCAACGGTTGCTCCGGCTGGAAGATATATCCCATAATGGCTGTGGACAATCGTCACGTTATTCAAATTTGATACTGATCCGTTGACTGCATACAGTCCGTATCCACTTGAAACATAACCAGTCAGATCAATCACACCACCTGTCATATTAAGGGTTCCTGAATTACTAATTCCATAATAATAATTAAATTCAATATTGGTGCTGGTAAGAGTAGCAGTTCCGCTATAAATATAGAAATATTGAGAATACCGGACAAAGCAGCTTGTCAAGGTTGCACTTCCCGCAAAAGAAGCATTTCCAATTTGAATAAAGAGCCAGTCACCTGGCGCCGGGCTTCCCTGGTTAGAAGTAAAAGTTGTAGTATTGGCATTCAGCGTTCCCAGAACGGTCATCCTTCTGCCACCGTTGAACTTTACCTGAACGTTCGGATCAACAGTAAGTGTAACACCATTATTTACTGTAATATCCCCAATTACAATGTAGGGGCTTCCTGCCAGATTCCATGTTGTATTAGCAGCAATGGTTCCGGATACATCAGTACACATGGCTATTCCATACATAGCCAGAAAAGCTAAAAGAGAGAAAATTTTTTTCATAATGATGAAATTTAAAATTAATTAGTTACTATGTTTTGGCCAGCTGTATAATTTGTTATTAAAATAGCAAAATTATCGGGTAAATGCAAATCTTGGTGTTAAGAATATGTTAAAATAAATTTTTAACATATTCTTAACTTATTTATATTCTTAGCATTTGATAAATGACTGTGTGTTCATTTTATAAATACTAAAATTAAATTGGATGAACTTTTTTTGAATCTGAATTTGCTATTTGTTGAATTTTCATCGCTTGTGAATAAATTAATTTACGTGTTTTCAGAAAGAAATAATTAACTATTTTTGGTTATCAAATTCAAGTATTTGCCCATGCTTCTGAATGAATCTGAAAAGGTAACACGGAAACATTATTATATTTTGTTGATGGCCTGGGCAGGGTGGGTCTTCGATTTCTACGACCTCATCCTCTATACCTTCCTGATGGGCTCAATAAAAACCGATCTGGGTTTGGATGATGTTGAAATTTCCTTTGTCCTTGGTGCAAGTTTGGCTGCAACAGCTATCGGTGGAATCATTTTTGGGTATTTGTCTGACCGGTTCGGCAGAAAACATGTACTTCAATGGACTATTTTGACATACAGTATCGGCACTTTTCTATGTGGCTTTTCAAATAGTTTATGGTATTTGCTGACTTTCCGGATCATTACCGGACTTGGAGTCGGAGGGGAATGGGGAACCGGCCAGACTTATATCGGCGAAGCTTTTCCGGCCAAGGTTCGTGGTCGTTTTGGAGGGTTTATGCAAACAGGCGCACCAATAGGTATTGCACTGGCGTCGCTTGTTGGTGGCTACATCACCCCTGTGATCGGTTGGCGAGCAAGTTTTTTTATTTCAGTGCTTCCGGCATTACTGGTTCTGTTTATCCGAAAGAATTTGAAAGAATCGGATATCTGGGAAGAAAGAAGAAACCTGATCCGCAAAGGAAAGCTTGCTCTGGATGTTATTAAAGAAGAAAGCAAGAACAAGATCGTGCTTCTTTTTTCAAAGCAATACAGGAAACTGTTTATTTTATGCCTTGTGCTGGCTATTTTCGACATGTCAGCTTACTGGTTTACGTATTCCTGGATGCCGGATTACCTGCACAGGGAAAGAGCATTCACACTCGCTAAATCAACTGAATTTATGCTGATCACACAGGTGGGGGGATTCCTGGGTTATTTCTTTTTTGGCTATGCAGCTGACTGGCTTGGACGACGGCCAACTTACTCGATCTACGCTGTTATCAGGGTTTTGGGGCTATTAATGATCACTACATTTTGGAGTTTAATTGTCATCAATCATTACCTGATCTTTGTATTCATGTTCCTTGTTGGTTTTGGTACCGGTATGTTTGGCGGTTATGGACCCTTGTTCGCCGAACTTTTTCCGACTAAAATCAGGGGAACGGCGATGGGAACCGCCTTCAATCTCGCCCGTGGGATCCAATTCTTCACCCCCGTTGTTATTGCAATTGTTGCCTCAGGCTACGGATTGGGTGGGGGAATTTCAATCGCTGCATTTTTTGCCCTTCTTACAGGAATTTGGATTTGGACATTACCAGAAACCCGAGGTAAAAAGTTAAGTGTTATATGATTTTGATCGGGAAAAACCTGATTTGATTTAAGTTGCAAAAATTAAATGAAACCGGTATTAGTGTTAAATAATTATTCAGCTTTAGTCCGGTACCTGGCTTGAGCTACCTTTATTTTCAAACCATAATTCATTCTTATCTTTGTTGTTTACCTGACTGTTCATATTATAATCTCCAGCTTCATAACCTCTTTTCCCGGCAAAGATCGACCATATTGAAGTTTTATCGGTGTTATCTATCACTCCGTCAGCATTTCCATCTCCTCCAATCATTCCATAAACACCCGGAGCCAGTTCTTTTTGTGCAAGCGACCCACCATAAGCCTGATCGATCCCCATTGTAAAATCGTAACTAAAAATACCATCTGTACCCATCAATGGATTGGCAGACATTACTGCCAGATGGTTTCTGGAATAAACAACAACAAAAAGATTTTGACTTACAGGTTCACGAAATATCAGATTGCTGATCCCATCCAGGTCAACAATTCTTCCATCATTTAATAAAAACCCCGCATGCCTTTCAACGATTGTTCCCGAATTTGCAGAATTTGCATCCAATGCATCACGCACTTCCACCAGTATCCAATCAACCACATCCACATTTGGTATCAATGAAACGGATTCTGTACCGGAGTAATTCCAGGGCGCAGAACTAAAAGGCTGATTAAATGGGATCAAGGCGGAAAGATTTAAGTCGGTATTCAATGTTGAACCATTGTAGGGTCCTTCAATGAAAACGTTGACATTCAGATTAGCCGGATAATCAAAATGCAGTTTAAAACGTTCTTCAACATCGGTTGTCAAAGCAGTAAATGTATAAACAGAATCTGTTTTTAAATCGATAAAAACATTATTTTTTGTGTCTTCTAATGATATTGAAGTTGAAGGGTCGAATGTATTAAGCTGATTTGCTGAAATGGAGTACGTTGTATTATTCCCTACCTTAAAACCTAACTGAATTTCAAGATTCGTATAAATAACAGGCAGTGCATTTATTGCGAGGTTGCAACATGTTATAATAGAATAAAGTTGTGGAGCAGCAGAAATACCATTCAGTTTATATGCGTCATAAGCCGGATCAAATCCCGGCGTTGATCCGGGTATAAATACTACTATTGTTTGATCACTGTAGCCATTTCCTACAGCAGTGAGTTTGAGTAAGTTTTGAGTGATAATTAAATCGGATGATTTTTCAGGCAATTGTATTGACTGCCCATTAAGATTACTGCTAGTAATCGTAAAAAAAACAATCGTGAAACAGAAAATTATCAGTTGGATGGTTTGTATATTTTTCATAGTGTCTTAATTAAGGATTATATGTTATGTACAACTTTTGATCATAATTAAGGAAATATAGAACAAATCATTCTAAAAACAAAACGAAATTATTATAAATTTTAGAAATACATTCATTCTGTACTGTTTAATAAGTTCGCATGGTTATCCGGTGAAGTTTCCTTATTTTCCCGTCTTTTTTGCAAGATGAGCAATATTTCCCTTTATCCGTATATTCGAGTCCACAGCTTGGACAACGGTAATGAATGATGTGAATGGTATCTTTTTGTGACGAAGAAAATACGTAAACCATCCCGGCAATCGGAGTAAAGAGGATGCTTATAAATAAAGGTTTTATACTTCCACAAGCCTTGGTTGAGCCAAACTTTGCTATCGAAATTGAGGCGAAAATATAAACAAGAACAACCAGAATCGGGAATTCAGAATTAATTAATTCAAAACTTTGCACAGACTATATTATTAATACTCCGTTATACGAAGGACTCACAAAATGTTACTTATAAATTGGAAAAGTCAACAGAATTTTATTAATAACTCTAAGGCCCTTAAAAAAGTAAAGGATTAAGATGATACCTGATTAAGGAAACTTTGCATTATTATTGACTTATTGTTTTGGCAGCATTTAATTTTCGGAATGGATGCTATAAAATCTGCATTATTTACTGTTGAAATGGGTATTGACAATAAATTAATTGCATATACTTAAAAAAAGGAGCAGAAACAAACTCCCGAAAATTTGTGGGCCCACCAGGACTTGAACCTGGGACCTACTGATTATGAGTCAGTTGCTCTAACCAACTGAGCTATAGGCCCTGTAAACTTAAAATATCCCCTCTATTTGGAAATGGGGGTGCGAATTTACAACTTTGCAGAATAAATTCAAATTTAATGATTAAAAATAATTTATTAGCATTTCCTGCTAACATAAAAAATATAATTTTTGACTTTGGGGGTGTAATATTAAATATTGATCCATCAAAGGTAAAAGAGGCTTTTATTGGTACTGGGATAAGAAATTTCGATGAAGTATTTGTTGAAGCCAGCCATTCCGGACTTTTAAATAAATTTGAAAAGGGAACCATCTCTTCAGCAGAATTCAGAGAAACAATCAGGAATTTATCAAATACAAATATAACCGATAAAGCATTGGATAATGCATGGAATCAAATGATCGGTGAATTTCCGGGAGAAAGGATTGAACTAATAAAGAATATCAGAAGAAATTACCACCTTTTTATTTTAAGCAATACAAACAGCATACATTATGATTTTTATACTAAAAAGTTCTTTAATGAATTTGGCTTCGATCTTGAATCGTTATTTGACGAAACCTACTGGTCATTTAAGATTGGGAAAAGTAAACCCAATACAAATACCTTTGAATTCGTTATTCAGCAAAGCAATCTTATTCCAGTACAAACATTGTTCATCGATGATTCGCTTCCGAATATTTTAGCAGCAGGTAAAGTGAATTTACCTTCATTTTATTTAAAACCGGGTATGGATGTGTGCAATTTATTCGAGAATTCTTTTCTGAAGAGCCATTTAACTGTAAATGAAGTTGACATTAATAATAAATAATACAGGCATTGTCATAAATTTCTAATTTTGGTTTTCTAAACAGATAGTATGATAGATTTCCTGCCATTATTGAAAGATAAAAATTTTTTATTAAAAGTTGCCATATTGTTTCTTTTGATTGCTACTTCATTCCTGGTTACAACTGTTATTGGAATTGTTATTGCCTTTCCGATCTTTGGCTCAGACGTATTGAATAACCTGATGAATTTGGATACAATCAATAATGAAGCAAACCTTCAATTTATGAAATATTTTCAGGTAATTAGCCAGATCGGTGTTTTCATTTTACCTGTTGTGGCTTTTGCATACCTCGAAAACAGAAATATTAAAAACTATTTAAAAATTGATAGGCCCCCTAACAGAATGCTTCTTTTGTTTTCGACTTTAGCTATAGTTGCCAGCATTCCGGCAATAAACTGGACCGTCAGTATAAATGAACAGATGAAACTGCCCGAGTTTCTTAAGGGAATTGAAAACTGGATGCGTGAAAGTGAGGATCGCACAGACCAACTCACAAATGCTTTTCTCAACGTTTCAACATTTGGCGGTCTCATTATAAATTTGATAATCATTGCATTGTTGGCAGCAATTGGAGAGGAATTTCTTTTCAGAGGTGTGGTACTAAGATTATTCAGGGAATTATTAAAAAACAATCATCTTGCTGTTTTCTTATCTGCCATTCTGTTCAGTGCCCTTCACATGCAGTTTTTTGGTTTCCTGCCCCGCACTATTCTTGGTGTTTTATTCGGGTATCTGTTTATCTGGACAGGATCACTTTGGGTACCAATAATACTGCACTTCCTTTTTAACGGTGTAACTGTTGTGGCGGCTTATTTGTACAATATAGGTTTAATAACTACCGATGTTGATTCCTTTGGTTCATCCGACAACCTGTTTGTCATTGGAATAAGTTTCATTGCCAGCTTGTTTTTTCTCTATTTAGTTTTAAGATTGAGCATAAATAAAGGAATTGAGGGACAAAAAAAGGGAATATCTATCTGATATTCCCCTATACTTAACATGAGTCCTTTAAAAAAATCAATCTATATCTAAAACATTTATTCTTATTCATTTAAAATATAAATGATAAAATTGCTTCTTTTAATTACTTGTCAAACTTTTAGTTTTTGAGGCTGAGTAATTAATCTTATAAGAACCGATCTTTCTCAGTTCCTGTTTTACATCTGTTACAATACCCATTCGTGTATCCCTGTCAACTTTTAAAGATGTTGTTAAAAGTTTCCTATCCATTTCGTCTCTTGATTCACGCTCTTTGGTAATAAATTGCCGTATATCTGCAACGGTAGCAATCTGATCGTCGAGTTGGATTCTTGATTCGGTTCCATATATTTTTCTTATCGGGGGTCCAATATATATGAAACTCACCAGTGATTTTTTTTCAAGTTTTTGCACTTCAGTGGCCTGTGGAACCCTAACCCTGATATATAGGGTGGTTTCCCTGATTGTTGTGATTACCATAAAGAAGAACAAAAACATGAAAATTATGTCCGACATCGAACCGGTATTAATTGCCGGCAGTTCACCTTTGCCTTTTTTCTTGAATCTTGCCATGTTACTTTCCTCCTACATTTTCTGGTTCAGCTTCTGATATAGCAACAGGAACAGCATCCTGAATAGCTTTTATCTGATCCTTATCGGTAAGCTGATCGAATTTCATTCCAAAATAATTTCGGGCGAGTTCATCCCTAACTTCCCCGATAGCAGCTGCCAATTCATTTTGAACCTGTATATACGTTTCATACGATGTACCCCTATCATTCTTCAGAGATATTACCCCTTTGGAAACATAAACCTGACCACCCAATAAAGGAATATCTTCCATTTTCTTTTCGGGCATATCATCAGGGCTCGTCGGATCCTTTAAATTCGGGTTCGACATAAAATTTTTAGCCTGAACCCTCAGAAGACTAATATCACTGGGTTTACCTTCAACAAGCAATTGATTATTCTGATTTACCAAAACCGTAAAAATGTTTCTTTGCTTAATTTCAGGAGGTTTAACTTCCGGATCAAGTGGTGGCGGCAACCGGCGGATAATACCCAAATCTGTATTAATGGATGAGGTCAACAGGAAAAAAGTCAAGAGCAAAAATGAAATATCTGCCATTGATCCTGAATTAATCGGTGGGAGTTTCCTTGCCATATTTCAAATAGTTAAATACTGATTATTTAAACCATTTGCTCACTTCAGAGAAAATGACTAAAATAATAATTAAAATAAAAATAAAATAAGTTGAATAAAGTCCTGCTCCGACAATTTTCGACAGCGTTGGACCTACTTTATGAAGGGTATAAAATTGTCCCTGATTAGCTGGTGACACCATGTATGCAGCGATCATAATAAGAAAAAGCGCACCTATACCATACAATCCCGTTTTGGCATTTTTAAAGTTGCTAATGGTGGTAATTATCGGAAATACAATAAGTGTTAAAATTGTAAAACCTAACAAAATATAAGTAACGATAAGACCAATATTTATTAAACTATTCATATCTGGTTATTTTTTTGAATTTTTAAATTTAACCAAAACATCAATAAAAGAAATAGTTACATCTTCCATTGAATTTACGATGCCCTCTACTTTGCTGACGAGGTAGTTGTAAAGCACCTGTAAAATAATGGCAACAATAAGACCAAATACGGTGGTTAACAAGGCCACTTTCATACCACCCGCAACAATGGTAGGTGAAATATCACCTGCAGCTTCAATCGAATCAAAAGCCTGAACCATCCCTACAACAGTACCCAAAAACCCAAGCATCGGTGCAAGTGCGATAAAAAGAGTTATCCACGAAAGATTCCTTTCCAGCCTTGCCATCAAAACGCCTCCGTAAGAAATAATCGATTTCTCAACTACATCAATACCTTCATCATACCTGTCCAGTCCCTGATAAAATATACCAGCAACCGGTCCTTTAGTGTCCCGGCAAATATCCTTTGCTGCAGGTACCCCATTGGCTTCAAGAGCCGTTTCCACTTTGTTGAGCAGCTTGGTGGTATTGGTTGAAGAAAGGTTAAGATAAAGTATCCTTTCAATAGAAAGAGCAAGACCAACAATCAAGCACAAAAGAATAGGAGACATAAAGCCTGCACCACCTTCGATAAACTTTTCCTTTAAAACCTGGTGAAACGATTTTGGTTCACCGGCAGCCGGTTCCTGGACAACAGTTGTTGATCCTCCCGCTTTCTGCATTGTGGCTGCAGTAGAATCTTTATGGGTAACTGTGCTATCCTGAGCAAACACTATATTTGCCAACCCGATGGTCAGCAATCCTGCTAAAGTTAAAAAAGCAATTAATCTTTTCATAGTAAATGTTTATTGTTTGTATTATATTTAACTGATATTTTTAGCTTTTATTACTAAACTCAGCGGAGAGAGAGGGATTCGAACCCTCGGTTCCGATCCACTCGGAACACACACTTTCCAGGCGTGCACCTTCAACCACTCGGTCACCTCTCCTTTCTCCGTATAAATCCTTTATAATCTTGTACTTTATATTGAAATTGGGGGCTAAAGTACAAAAAAATTCATTTGTAATAGAGTTCCAAAATATTTTTTGATTATTCCCACTTCATTTCACCAACAATGGAAGTAGTAAACATTTCGCGTATTTGCAAACTGTTACTGAGGTTGGCTAAAAGGTGCATAAGCTTTGTAATGGCAGCTTCTGTCGTAATATCCTTTCCGCTGAGTACCCCCATTTCTTTTAATTGAATACTGGTTTCGTATTTGCCCATTTCAACCATTCCAACCTGGCATTGGGTGACATTTATTACAAGGATTCCACTGTCGATGGTCTTTTGCAAGATCTCAAGAAACCAGGGATAATTAGGTGCATTACCCGAGCCAAATGTTTCCATGACAATTGCCTTCAGCCCCTTTGTTTCCATAATAGAAGTCACAACATTCCTTGGTAATCCCCGGATACAACTTCAACAAGGCAATATTACAGTCAAGATTTTTGAATACTTTTAGCTTTTTAAAGTTGGGTTTGTGGATGACATTCTTGTTATAATTTATTTGAATGCCTGCTTTAGCAAGTGCCGGATAATTCGGTGAAAGAAAGGCTTTAAAGTTTTGGGCATTGTATTTTATTGTGCGGTTTCCACGCAAAAGCTGATCCTCAAAATAAATGCATACTTCGGGCACAAGCGGTGTTTCATCCTCTTTAGCTGCGGCAATCTCTACAGAAGTGATCAGGTTTTCACGTCCGTCTGTTCGTACCATGCCAAGCGGGAGTTGAGAGCCTGTGAGAATAACCGGTTTATTCAGGTTTTGAAGCATGAAACTCAATGCCGAAGCAGTATACGCCATGGTATCGGACCCGTGTAAGACCACAAACCCGTCATAATTCTCGTAATTTTTTTCAATAACATCGGCAATTTTCCCCCAAAACTCAGGATTCATATTGGACGAATCCATTACTGGATCAAAACAATAGGTGTCGATCTTATAATCAAACAACTTCAGGGTCGGTACATAATTAAAAAGGTTATCAAAATTAAAGGGACGCAATACACCTGATTGCCGGTCGAGGATCATTCCGATTGTTCCCCCTGTGTAAAGCAATAATATGGATGGTTGAGCATGCATTGTTTAAAAATTAAAAAGTTGTTTTGCATTGTCAGTAGTTATTTCCGCAATCTCTTCAATGTTCTTATTCTTTATTTCGGCTAATTTTTTGGCAACAAGCTCCACATAGCTGCTTTCATTTCGTTTTCCGCGGAATGGTGCGGGTGCAAGGAAAGGGGAATCGGTTTCAAGTACTAAATGTTTTAAATCAATCTGCCCAACAACTTTGTCCAAACCTGAATTTTTAAAGGTTAATACACCTCCTATACCCAGTTTGAAATTCATTTCCAGGACCTTGTTGGCTTGTTCAAGAGTTCCTGTAAAACAATGAAAAACCCCATTAAGATCGGGGGTGTATTTTTTTTTCAGAACGGAATAAATTTCGTCAAACGATTCGCGCATGTGTATCACGAGTGGAATCTTGTACCTTATCGCGAGGTCAATCTGATAGCTCAACGCAATTTCCTGTTCTTTTATAAATGTTTGATCCCAATAAAGATCAATCCCTGTTTCACCGATACCATAAAACTTTCTCTTCTCAAGCCAGGATTCAACCTGTTTTAGTTCTTCTTCATAATTTTCTTTTACTGACGTCGGATGCAGTCCCATCATCGGGAAACAATTGTCAGGGAAAATCTGGCAAAGATTTAATAATGCCCCTGCTGATGAAGAGTCAATATTGGGTAAAAACATGTACATGACACCATTATAGATGGCATTCTGAACGATTGTCTCCCGGTCGCTGTCAAATTCCTCTAAATAGAGGTGCGTATGTGTGTCGGTTAATATCACGGTGCAAAGGTAGGAGAATTGGTTGAATCGGTTAATATGGTTTAACCGGAAGAATCCGTTAAATCTGAATTGTTATCTAATCGTCAATGAAGTCAATCTTGTCACTTTAGTCACTTCATAAAATATTACTTTTGAAAAAAATATAGCATTGAAAAAAATCCTTATCATACGCTTTAGCTCGATCGGCGATATTGTCCTGACTACACCGGTTGTGCGCTGCCTCAAAGAGCAGATGCCGGATGCTGAGGTTCATTATTTAACTAAAGTTACATTTTATCAGGTTCTGGAATCCAATCCCTATATTGATAAAATCTATACGATCAAAGAAAAAATCAGGGAAGTACTGCCGCAGCTAAGAAGTGAAAATTATGATCAGATCATCGATCTTCATAAAAATTTCCGGTCAAAAGGAATTTTACTTGCACTAAGCAAACCTTCAACCACTTTTGAAAAAATCAATATTGCCAAGTGGCTGATTGTAAAATTCAAGATCAACAGGCTTCCGAATGTTCACATTGTTGACCGCTACTTTCAGGCAGTGGACAATCTGGGTGTAAAAAATGACAAAAAAGGACTCGATTATTTTATTCCCGAAGAGGATGAAGTCAGTCCTCACGCTTTGCCTGAATCATTTCGGAACGGTTATATTGCCTGGGTGATCGGCGGCAAGCATTTTACCAAGATCTTTCCGGAGGATAAAAGTCATTGAAGTCTGTAATTTTATAGAGCAACCCGTTATTACTCTTGGGCGGAAAGGAAGATAAAGAAAAAGGAGGACCGGATCAATAGAACCGCAGGTGAATCGTTTTCAATGGATGCGGAAAATTCAGCATCAATCAGTCGGCATCGTTGGTTCGGCAAGCTTCGAAAGTCATTACAAACGATACCGGGCTGATGCACATTGCTGCAGCTTTCCGTAAAGACATCATAAGTATTTGGGGAAACACCATCCCTGAATTCGGAATGTATCCCTACATGCCGGGTAACGAAGAAAAATCGACAATTCTTGAGGTAAAAGGTTTATCCTGCAGACCTTGCAGCAAACTTGGCTACGAAAAATGTCCGAAAGGCCATTTTAAATGTATGCGGGAGATCGATCTGAAAGACAGGATTTTTTAATAATAAATTTCCACGAATAGTTGTGAAAATTACCAGGTTATCACCAACGAATTAGTTCTGAATATTGTTATAAAGCATCGTACTGTCTGTGGCAGTCTCAAAAAAATCGGGACATGTATTAATACCTGCAATGCCGCCAAACTTACATATGATCTGCCCTGAACAATCATAAATCAATACCATTTTATCGGCGCAATTATAGCAGTCATCAACTAGAAAAACATCCTCACCGTTGTATTTATAAGCAATGATCTCTCCGCCTGCTGCATTTTCATTCAGTTCAATAAAGGTTTTGATTTCTTTCAGCCATGGAAGGTCTTCGAGTGGGTTGTTTGTAAAGCAAATACTTTCTGTGGGATTAAGTGTTACATCCTTTTTTTTGTCTGTACACGATATAACTATGAGTATAAGAATAAGATTGAATATTCTGTATTTGGCTTTCATAACGTTAAACTTTAAGTTGTTAAATAAACCTGCTGTTCAAATAAAAACGAAGCAAAAGGATAATAAATTTTAAAAAAAGCCTTAAAACCTGATAAACGGATTATTCATTTTCTCATGACCGATTGTGGTTTCAGGACCATGACCGGGCCAGACTGTAAAATCATCCTCAAGGGTAAATAATTTGGTTCGAATGCTTTCCATCAGCAGATCAAAATTTCCTGTTGGGAAATCGGTTCGTCCGATGCTTTCATGGAAAAGGACATCACCTGTAATCACAAATTTCCCAGGTTCATTGATGAAGCAGACACTTCCGTCAGCGTGGCCGGGAGTATATGCAACTTTCAAAACAGAATTTCCGAACCGTATTAAATCACCGTCCTCGATATATTTCTCAGGTTCAATAATTTTCTGTAGTTCAAACCCATAAATTTCTCCTTGTTTATGTCCGTTGAGAAGGAAGGGCAATCCTGCTTTGTGGATTTCGGGTTTCAGTCCGTAGGTGTCGCAGATAAAATTATTACCAAGGATATGGTCGATATGGCAATGGGTATACAGCAACCTGACTGGTTTCAGGTTATTTGAAGCGATATATTTAACAAGTTCATCCTTCTCACTCTGTTCATAACAACCCGGATCAATAATGACACTTTCTCCGCGTTTCATCAAACAACAAAAACGTATTTTCCTGGAAAGGATTAAAAATAAACTGTTCAATGGTGATCATAACCGCAGATTTTAATTTTGATGCAAAAATAAAGGAATGAAGGCTAGCGAAGAGTATTGTTGTTTAATTTTGTAGAATAATATTCGAAGGTAACGGATAATGTTTCATGGACTTTTGTTACCCGTTAAACCTTTTCAGGAATGAACTGTAACAAAATGCACTTACCGACCGTCACATGTTAAGGTTGGTAGAACCAGAAAATTGCGGATGACAGTAGCTGAATACAATCAATGTGTGGATAAGTTCGCCGACGGTGTTTACAGGTTTATCCTTAAAAATATTAAAGATGAGGATAATGCCCGCGACATTGTACAGGATGCTTTTGCCAAAATGTGGGAAAAGGTAAGTACAATCACTCCGGAGAAATCGAAATCGTACTTGTTTACGTCTGCTTATCACACAATGATTGATTTTATTCGGAAAAATAAATACAATCTGTCTATTGATGAAGTGTCGGAAATGGAGCAAAATCATGAACAGGGCTATTCCGACTTAAAAGAGATTTTGGAGGAGGCCGTCGGTAAGCTTTCTGATATTCAGCGCTCGGTTTTGTTGTTGCGGGATTATGAAGGATATTCGTACGAGGAAATTGGTGAGATTACAGGCTTAAATGAATCGCAGGTGAAAGTTTACATATACCGCGCACGGATTTTCATGAAAAATTACCTCGTCAGCATCGATAAAGTAATATAATTATTATGTATCAGGCATTAAAAACAATTTTAGTCACTTTAGTTCACTTTAGCTCAATTTAGGCACTCATTTTATGAAAATCAATAAGGAAAACTACGAAATTTATTTTCTCGATTATTTTGAGAAAAGGCTTCAACCCAGGCAAATTGCTGAGTTGTTGGTTTTCCTTGAAGAAAATCCTGATCTGAAAGCTGAATTCGAACTTTTTGAAAAGACTGCGCTTATCCCTGACAGAAACATCCGTTTTCGTCAGAAAGATAAACTTAAAAAAAAGGAAATCATTCCTACGGATATGATCAACCTTAATAATTATGAGGAATTTCTTGTTGCCGACCTCGAAGGTGATCTTACCGATGAGGACAAACCGGAACTGACTGCCTTTCTGGAACTGAATCCTCAGCTGAAGCTGGAATATAATTTTTTCAGGTCAACATTTTTAAAACCTGAGAAGGCTGTAGAATTCGCCGGAAAAAGTTCGTTGAAGAAAGTTGGATTATTTGTGGTATACAGAACCCAGATAAAATATGCAGTTTCTATTGCTGCTGCTGGTATACTATTCTTTGGATTGTATTTCGGTTTTCAGGAAAAATCCGGTCATAAAATGACTTCTGTCAGAGGTAACCCTGAGATTCATCAGATTGAAAAAAGGATACCTGAATTTAAGCAAGATGATCAGCGATTAGCTTATATCCAACCGAAAGGCCGGATAAAGATCAAAACCGTTTCAGAAGAAAATACCGGAGCAGAAGACCTATCCGGACGACAGGAGGAAACAATTGTAAAAATATCGTTAATAAAAATTGATCCGGTTAAGATCAAGGATAATCAGGAAACTCAAAATGAATATATCCTTACCCGGATGTCAGATTCGAACTCGCTTTTTGCAAGTAACCCAAATCCAGGCAATCAAAATAAGTTATCTATTGAAAAGAAAAGGCCATCTTTTGTAGTCCGGTTTCTTGAAAATGCGGCGGGGAAATTATTTAATCCGGACAAAAAAGAAAAAAAATCATTTCTTGAATATACCATTGACGGATACAATTTAATGGCTGACAAAAGTGTTGAGGTTGAAAAAGAATTGGATGAAAACGGGAAAGTTGTTGCCTATCAGTTAAATGGTGAAAACATTTCGATTTCACGTAAGAATAAATCCCAGCCGAAAGATTAATTTGTAATTTTCAGAATGGGTTCCGGTTAGTTACTCTTTTATTGAGTTCATTGAATCAGCAATTATTCAATCGCCTAAAATGCATCTGATTTACCCGGCAAGGATTATTTTGTAACAAATCCCATTCGCAATCCGTCGTACTTTAAAATTTAATCTTGTTAAACATAATATCAATTTACCATGAAACTAAAAGAAACAATTGTCGCCGGAATAATTTTGTTTTTTATTGCCGGGTTTGCAAATCTTAATTTTGCACAGGAAGCAGGGAATAAAAATGTTGTGACTAAAGAACGCACTGTGCCCGCATTTACAGGGATTGATGCAGGCGGGGCCATCCATGTCATTATTTCCAGGGGAGACCAGCAATCGGTAAAAATCGAAACCGATGAAAATTTACAAAAGTATGTGAATACCGAAGTTCGGGGAGGCGTACTGGTAATTACGACCAAAGGAATAAAAAATCCAACACAACTCAACGCCTACATCACCCTTCCAGACCTGAAATCTGTGAAAGCAAGTGGCGCTGCAGATGTCAAGGGCGAGTCACTTTTCGAAACGGATGATTTTAACGTAGTTGCCAGTGGAGCATCTTCGGTTCATCTGGATGTAGATGTCACTAATCTTAAGTCCACCGTTTCAGGTGCCGCGGATGTTACACTTTCCGGAAGAACCAAAATGCACAAGCTGAATGTAAGCGGAGCTGGTAAGCTGAACTCCAGAAGCCTCGTAACAGAAACAGCTGATTATAATGTTTCGGGTGCAGGTGATGCCAACCTGAATGTAACCGGAGAAATCAGCGGAAGAAAATCCGGCGCTGCTAAAGTAACCTATGTCGGGAACCCTAAAAACGTAGAGATCGTTCATTCGGACGATGATAAATATGGTAGTTATGCCAAAACATATGACGATTCAACGAAAGTAAAAGTCGGGAAAGTCAAAGTGGAAGTTTATGAAGGGAATGATTCGGTAAAGGTGGTCGTGGGAAATCGCGAACTTGTTGTGGATGATAACGGAAATGTAAAGTTCAACAGGCACAAAAGGACTAAATTCAATGGTCATTGGGCAGGATTCGAAATGGGATTGAACGGCTACTTCGAGCCCGATTTTAAAATGAGTTTTCCTAAGGAAACCGAGTATCTGGATTTGCAGAGCACCAAATCGTGGGCTGTGCATGTCAATTTTTTTGAACAAAATGTTGCCCTCTCAAAAAATCAGCACTGGGGAATGGTTACCGGCCTTGGCATTAACTGGAACAATTACCGGTTCAGCAAAGATACCCGGTTAAATGCCGATTCATCTGAATTGATTGGCTATATTGATCAGGGAATCAGCATCCGGAAATCGAAGCTTACAGCACTTTATTTCGATATTCCACTGCTGTTCGAATTTCAAACCAACAGCTATCAGAAAAAGAACAGCTTTCACCTGGGTGCCGGAATGATCATGGGGGTTAGACTGTCGTCGCATACAAAAAAATATTATGACGAACGAAACAAGACATTCGATGTAACACAATCTATGATCTAGAATCATGATAGCTATATAAAAGCTGGTGACGCGATTTCACCCGACTATTCAAAGGCCAAGGAGTTTGATGATTTTTACATGAACCCTTTCAAATGGGATGCCACCGTGAGGATTGGCTGGGGTTTTGTAAACCTGTTTGCAACTTATTCGGTGAATTCTTTATTCAAAACAGACAAAGGTCCTGAATTATATCCCTGGACAGTCGGGATCACATTGGTGAACTTCTGAAAAAGAGGTACAACGTATAGAAGAAATAGGGCTGAAACCGGTTCAAGGTTATCAGCCTTATCTTTTACCCCTTTACCCGAATCATCAGATTGGTCCGATACCTAAATTTTTCTTTTCCTGCTAAAAAGAATTTCATTTTTTAATTTTCTGACGAAAACATTTGAATCAATTTCTTTTTATAATTTTACACCTGAAAATTACAACGAAAGGCGTTAAAGTCTTTCCGTTAAAATTCAATCGAATTCATCCATAATCAATCAGGGTTGTATGTCAGGACATAGTAAATGGTCTACCATTAAAAGAAAAAAGGGTGCTGCCGATGCAAAGCGGTCAAAGATTTTTTCAAAAATAATTAAAGATATAACGGTTGCGGTAAAAGAAAGTGGCCCCGATCCCGAGGGAAACCCTAAATTGCGTTTGGCAATTGCTAATGCAAAAGGTGCAAGCATGCCCAAAGAAAATATAGAAAGAGCAATTAGCAAGGGAAAGGAAAAAGATGCAGCCTCTTTTCTGGAACTAACGTATGAAGGTTATCTTTCGCATGGAATTGCTGTTTATATAGAATGTACAACCGACAATCAGCAACGCACCGTAAGTACGATTCGGGCCATTTTTAACAAATATTCAGGCAACCTTGGGACAAATGGTTCACTCAGCTTTCTGTTCGACAGAAAAGGAATTTTTACCATTCCAAAAGGCGATATGAATACGGAGGAATTTGAGCTTGAAATGATTGATGCAGGCGCAGAAGATATCGAAGAGGAAGATGACTTTTTCAGCATCACCACAGCAATGGAAGATTTCGGCAGAATGCAGAAAAAACTCGAAGAGCTGAATATTGAGCCTGAAAATGCGGAGCTGCAACGGATCCCTCACGAAACGGTAAAGCTTGGTGTTGATGAAGCCCGGAAAATTTTAAAAGTTATCGATGCATTTGAAGACGATGATGATGTTCAGAAAGTATTTCATAATCTGGAAATCCCTGATGCCCTGATGGAAGAAATGTAAAGAAATTTCAAAAATTCGTTATAGTCCCTGCCCACCGGGACTTTTTTTATGCCTTTTCCGTTCGGATAATTGTAATAAATTTTTGAATGTGAAGGAGGCGTAAAACAATGGATAACAAAAAGGATGCGACGATCATTATAATAAAATCAACTTTCCACGCTAAGTGAATTTGCTTCGATGCGAAACTGATAAAAATTACACCTGCGACAAATACTACCAGTACAGCCAGAAATTTCAAATTAAGTTTGAACCTGAAAAGCCGTTGAGCGATAATAACCTGTGCTATCGCCGTGACAAACTGAGCACTGAGGCTGGCCCAGGCAGATCCGATAGCCTGCATTTGCGGAACAAGCAAAAAATTAATGACAAGGCTGATAACCACACCGCTTCCGGCAACGATATTTAATTTACCCAGGCTGCCATTGGCTGTTAAAAGGGTTCCAAAAACATACGTAGTGGAAATCGCTACAAACGCAAACATTAAAAGATGAAAAATATATGCTGACTCAGTAATCCTTGTTTCATAAGCCGCTACCAGTTCTTCAGAATGCTGCGGGTACAGCCATCGCATGAGTTCAGTGCTGTAATAATATGAACCTACAGCGACAATAACACTTACTGTGAATAACAGGGAAAATGAAAGTTTTACGAGACTTTCAACCGATTCGTGTAATTTAATCATACGTGCAAACAAGGGGAGAAGCAATACCGAAAAAAGAAAGGCGATCATATTTACCGCATCGAGAAGACGGTATGCCTGCGCATAAATACCGGATTGTTCAGCGCCTACACCTTTTGGTAAAAGTCGTTCAATAATGACGGTATCAATCCTGTTGTATTGGGCCATGAGGAAAACAAGAACGGCATAAGGGAAGCTTTTTTTCAGGATCATCACGATAAATGGCCGGTTCCAGTTCAATTTCCGGAAAGAAGCTTTGTAGGTGACGATCAAAAAAGCAACCATCGCCGTTAACCCGTAAGCAACAGTTTGTGCATAAACAAACCATTCGATTTGAAATTTCTGAGCTGTAACATTTCCCCAAAGCAGGATGCTGCAAAACAGGATCATAAGCAGGCGGTCCAGTACCGACAAAAAACTGTCGGTTTTAAACATCAGCAATCCCGAAATATTCGATCGCAGATATAAAATAAACGACAGAAGGAATTGATTGAACGCAATCCAGGCGAGCAGTTTAAACTGCCCGGTATTATAACCGATTATCCAGCCGACGATGAAGGTAATAAATACATATGAAATGGCAAGCAGTATTTTAAGAATGAGGATTCCCGAAAAATGCTTGTTCAGCAAATGACTGTTTTGAGCGATGTTTCGGTTATTGAAATTGGTGATCCCGAAATCGAGCAAAATATTGAACAGGAATGAGAAGTTCAGAATTGAAAAATAAAAGCCGAAATTTTCGGCACCCACCGCATTTTGCACCGAACGGTCGATTCCCAGTACCCAAAAAGGCTTTACCAGCAGGTTCAGCATTAAAAGCAATCCCAGGTTTGTAAGGAATTTTTTCTGCATGGCTTTCAGGATTCTATCAGTTCGGGAATAAAAAAGAAATTCTGTGTTTTATGTTTCCGGTCATTATAATCCACAAGTTTTCCGCGATCAACAACTTTAATTTTATAATTGTATTCTTTTACCAGGTCAAAACATTTTTTCCGGTTTTCGTTTTCCCAAACTTCGGTATAAATAACCGGTCTGTGTTTTTCGATAAGGTGTCGTCCGCCGTCAAGTACAAAGTATTCAAAATTTTCAACATCCAGTTTTATGGCGCTGATCCGTAAATCATGATTCCTGAATTCTTCCATATCATCCAGCTTTACTACGTTTACCCTGAATTTTTGGCCCTCATTAAAATCATGAATGGTATCGTGAACGACGTGACTTAATCCCTGCATTTTAACCGAATTTACGACAGGCATAACCATTTCAACAGTTCCCGCTTCATTTCCAAGCGCATGATCAATTACAGTTATATTTTTAAGATGGAAAAAACGGATAATGCGTTTCAATGCTTTTAAATTATAGGGAATGGGTTCGAACGAATAAATCCTTGATTTTTTAAATTTTTTACCAAGATGCGCACTCATAATGCCAATGTTGGCGCCTATATCCAATATGGTACCCTCCTCTGGAATTATCCGGATAAAATGCAAAAAATCGCGCTCGTTTTTATTCCATCTCAGGGTGAATATGGTGAACAAAGAAAATATAAAAAGGTAGGTGTCAAATCCAAGAATGGCCTGCAACAACTTTTTTACAACCGACTTCATCAAATATTCTGATATTTGCAGCAAAGTTAAAGTAAAATTTTAGTCGGCATTCATCAATTGGTCGTTTGCTACTATTTGTCGAAATTGTTAGAGACTGTTTAAAAATGATAAGATTATTGTTTTTTAATGCCACTAAGACTCGAAAACACAAAGTTTCACCAGGGGATTCATTCATTTTTAACTCTTTGTGTTTTCTTTGTGTCTTAGCGACTTTGTGGCAAAATTGATACTGTCAGGTTTTTTATTGAATTTTAAACAGTCTCTTATTATTTTCAAAACCGTTATCAGTGAATAAAAAAGCGTAAGCGGATGAAAATTGCTGTTAATACACGATTATTGTTAAAAAACAAGCTTGAAGGCATCGGATGGTTTACCTATGAAACCTTTAAGCGGATCACGCAGCAGCATCCCGAACATGAATTCTTTTTTATTTTCGACAGGAAATTTGATGACTCTTTTATTTTTTCTGATAACATCACACCGCTGGTGACCGGACCACAAGCCAGGCATCCGGTTTTATTTTATTTATGGTTCGAACACAGCATTCCACGGGTACTTAATAAAATCAATGCCGACCTGTTTATTTCACCCGATGGCTACCTGTCACTGGCGACAAACAAGAAATCATTTGTGGTAATGCACGACCTGAATTTTGAGCATTATCCAAAGGATATTCCATTCTTGGCCCGCCATCATTACTGCCATTATTTTCCGAAGTATGCACGAAAAGCAGAGCGTATTGCAACGGTTTCTGAATTTTCAAAAAGTGATATTGTAAATCAATACCATGTGGATCCAGACAAGATAGATGTTGTTTATAACGGCGCAAATGAACAATTCAGGATACTGACGGAAGATGAAATACGTAAGGTAAGAGAAAAATATACTCTTGGATTTCCGTACTTCCTTTTTATCGGAGCTTTGCATCCCAGGAAAAACCTCGTTAATTTATTCAAGGCTTACGATCGCTTTCGTGAATCAAATGAAAATGGAATTAAATTGATGATCGTTGGGGAGAAATTTTACTGGACGCATGCCATTAGCGAGGCTTACGAACAAATGAAATATAAGGATGATGTTTTATTTTCGGGCCGGATTGAATTTGACGAATTGCAAAACATTATGGGTGCTGCACTGGCACTCACATACGTATCTTATTTTGAAGGTTTCGGGATTCCGATTGTTGAGGCGTTTTACGCGGGAATACCCGTTATCACTTCCAGTATCACTTCCATGCCCGAAGTAGCAGGTGATGCAGCACTGCTTGTGGATCCGTTTTCGATAGAATCCATCAACGATGCGATGCAGAAAATAGCTACGGATGAATACCTCAGAAAAACGCTGATTGAAAAGGGCACAGAGCGCAAAAAACTTTTTACCTGGCAAAAATCAGCCGACAGGTTGTGGGAGTCGATTGAAAAAATTCTTTAGTGTTTCTATCATTGGGGGGCAGGGTATTGTTGACATTTGCTTTCGGTTGGTGTTGTCACCAACCGCTATATTATTATATGTTTTTAATACATGATGGGTGATTTCATTTTGTTTTTTATCGCCACCATTATTGATTGGAACCTTTGTTAAAATCAGATCGGTAGTAAATAGATCATCATCTCATCATTGAAATATCTTTCGAAAAACTGTTGGTGACAACACCAACAGGGGGCAGATTTATTCCAAACGGTAAGCCACACTCAAACCGCAACCACCCTGCATGGGTATAGGATTGATCGCAAATTTCGGATTGGCAGTCAGGTTTATTTTACTCAGGGTTATTCCAATAAAGGTACCTAAAGCTGCACCACCAATAACATCTGTCGGCCAATGCTTTCCATCGTGGATGCGTGAAATTCCGACAAGCGTAGCGATTGTATAGGAAGTAAGCCCCACCCAGATTTTATCCCGGTATCCGTAAGCGAGAACCGAAGCAACCGCAAAAGCGGCTGTTGTATGTCCGGATGGAAAGGACGTATAATCGGTTGTAAATGGAAACGGCCCTTCCCAAAGATACGGATTGGGCGGATCATCATCCCCGGGGCGGTGCCGGTGAAAAATATATTTTGCGATCTGGACAGCACCTCCGCTTATCAGGTATGCTTTTAATCCGGTTAAAGCCACGTTTCGATGGCGATTGTTGTGAATACCTGCAAGGTAAATTCCCGCAAGAAGAGGAAGTGAATAAAGGCCGCTGCCCCAGGGTTCAATTGCATATTTGCTGATGGATTCCGTAGTTTGGGTCCTGTTTCGCTGAAAAAAATCATAGATTTCTTTATCGTAAACATAGGTAATCACCGATACGCCTGCCACGCTGGCAAATACCGACCATTGCTTTGCTTTCCAGTGAAATGGTTCCGCTACAATCGTTTTGGTATCGTGCCAGTACGATACCAGGTATTTTTTATTAAAGCGGTAAAGTCCCGCAGTGGTATCCTGCTGTGAATTACAAATTTTGGGGACACCTGTCATTAGGATCAGAAACAGACTTAGGCTGGTTAAGAGGAAACGCCGGTAATTTCTTTGACCTGTCAAAATTGATCGTTGAAGATTGAACTAAATTTCACTTTTTTTCGCTTCTTCCCAAAATACATCCATTTCAGCAAGTGTCATATCTTTCAATGATTTACCCATTTCCATTGCCTTGCTTTCGAGATGCTGGAACCGGCTGATAAATTTCCTGTTTGTCTGTTCAAGAGCATCTTCAGGATTTACATCGATAAAACGGGCATAATTAACCAGGGCAAAAATCAAGTCGCCCAGTTCGTGTTCCATTTTTTCCCGATCGCGTGTAATTTCCACTTCGTGTTTAAGTTCACTCAATTCTTCCAAAACTTTCTCCCAAACCTGTTCAGGTTTTTCCCAGTCGAATCCCACACCCTTGGCTTTTTCCTGAATCCGGTAAGCTTTTACGAGGGGAGGCAGAGAAACAGGAACACCGGAGAGAACGGATTTTCGCCCTTCGTGCAGCTTTAATTTTTCCCAGTTTTCCCTGACATTTTGTGCGTCTTTAACTTTCACATCACCGTAAATATGCGGATGCCTGAAAATCAGTTTTTCGTTGATATAATTCAGCACATCCCCGATATCGAATCGTCCGGATTCAGTACCAATCTTTGCGTAAAAAACAAGATGGAGCATCAGGTCGCCCAATTCCTTTTTAATTGAATCAATGTCTTTATCAAGGATCGCTTCAGAAAGCTCGTACGTTTCTTCGATCGTCAAATGGCGAAGACTTTCGAACGTTTGTTCTTTATCCCAGGGACATTCAGCACGTAAATCATCCATAATGCCAAGTAATTTTTCAAAGGCCTTCAGCTTATTTTCAAGGGTATTCATTATAAAAAATTTAAAGTAATCAACACTACTGATCCGGCAAAATTATGCTAAAACATTTTACCCAGGCTATAAAAGAAAAATCAGGTTGGCAAGCTATTAGCAATCAACAGCCACCAAAACTTCACTGAAATTGAAAGAAATAAAATTTAATCAAAGAAGTTATCCGTTGAATTATTAAAAAGGAATTACCGGGATCAATTATTTTTTTCAATGATATCGATCAGCTCAATTGCTTTAAATGGTTTGCTAAGGTATTGGTCCATTCCCGCTTCAAAAAGCTTTTGTCTTTCTCCTTCACGCGAATAAGCTGTTACGGCTATAATTTTAGCTTTCTTAAAGTTGTTTCTCGATTCGTATTCCCTGATCAGGCGGGTCGCCTGTATTCCGTCCATAACAGGCATTTGGACGTCCATAAGAATTATGTCATAATTATTTTGCTTATAAAGATCCAAACCTTGTTTGCCGTTATCGGCTATATCTACGACGTAGCCTTTGTTGTTCAAGATTCCGGTAGTTAACTGCTGATTAAGTGTGTTGTCTTCAACCAGCAGAATTTTCAGGTCGTTTTCTTTTTTATAAGCTTCATCTAAAGTCCCTGTGCCTTGTGATTTGCCGGGCCGGGTACCAACCCTGATTGTAAACCAGAAGGTAGATCCTTTGTTGGGCTGGGATTCAACACCTATATCACCGCCCATCATTTGGACAAGCTGCTTGCTTATGGCTAATCCTAATCCGGTTCCGCCGCTCGACCGCTCGACCGCATTGTGTGTCTGTGAAAAGGGTTTGAATAATTTATTTGTACTTTGTTCTGAAATTCCAACGCCGGTATCGATGACTTTAAACGTTAACAGGTCTGGTTTATTCGGGTCAGTATTTATAGCTTTGTTATTAATTTCACTTTCAACAGTTATGGTAATTCCTCCTTTATCTGTAAATTTAATTGCATTGCTGATTAGGTTGATTAAAATTTGAGACAATCGTGTGCGATCGCCATAAATTTTTTCCGGAATCTGATCCTGAATGTCCGTTTTAATAAAAAGGCCAGATTGTTTCGCCTGAAGCTCATGCATCGCAATTACTTCATCAATCAGTTTACGTAAATTGTATTCGTTGTTTTCAAGGATGATCTGCCCGGCTTCTATTTTTGAAAAGTCAAGAATATCGTTGATAATTAAAAGCAGGTTATTACTTGAAGCTTTGATGACGTCGATATATTCTTTTTGTTCGGGTCTTAAAGGCGTTTCCGACAGAACTTCGGTAATCCCCATGATACTGCTCATATGATTCCTGATTTCATGACTCATTCCGGCCAGGAACATGGATTTCGACTGAGTGGCAACTTCAGCTTTTTCTTTTGCCTCAATCAAATTGTTTTCATATTCTTTTTGTTCCGTAATATCTTTTATTGTTCCTATTGATGCAATGATTCCATGGTATTTAATTAATCCGACCTGAATATTGATCAGAATATTTTTTCCAGATTTGTGTTTTAGCCTGAATTCATAGGAAGAAGGGATATTATCACCCATTTGTCTTTTCCTGTAATTATTCATGACCATTTCCAGGTCTTCTTCTGCAATAATATCACGAATAGTCCCCTGTAACAATTCTTCCTTTGAAAAGCCGGTAATTTTGCAAAAAGAATCATTGACATAAATGAGCCGTTCATCGTGAATAATGAACAATCCGTCCTGCACACTGTCGATGAGGGATTTATATTTAGAATCACTTTCTTTTAATTCCGAAATAGTTTTTTCAAGAACAATGGTTTGTTCGGTAATTCTTGAATTTTTTTCTTCAACCAGTTTTCTGGCTCTTTCATTTATGCGTGAACGATTGTAAAAGAAAAAGAACAAGGCAAGAATCAATAGACACACAACGGCAACAATATAAATTATGTATCGTTGCGATCGGATTAAAAGGCTTTTGACTTTGTTGTCTTTGGTTATAAGCTGTAATTGCTGGTCTTTATTACGAAAATCATATTTTGCCTGCGTTTCGGTAATTTGTTTCCTGCTTTCTTCATTGTAAATAGAATCTTTAAGATTCGCAGAAAGTAACGCATTGTCGAGTGCCTGCTTATAATTTTGGTTGAGCTGGTAATATTCTGACAGGTCAGCGTAAAGATTCATTAAAAGGTTTTTGTCATTTGTTTTTATTGCGATCGTCAATGCTTTATTTAAGTAGTTGAATGCATTGTTATAATCGCCGCTTAACAGATAGGTTCCGCCAATATTCCGAAGGGTATTTGCCTCAGAAATTTCATCTGTTAAATTTGTACCTATCTTAAGTGATTTAAAAAATAGCTCAAGTGCTCTTTGATAGTCTTTTTTTGTGGAATAGATCATTCCCAGGTTATTTAATGCAGATGCCTGGCTATCTGTGTCATGTAGTTCGATGCTGAGCTCATACGCATTGTTGGTGTAGTAAAGGGCGCTGTCAGGGAGGTTGATCTCAGAATATGTGCTTCCGATATTGTTGAACGAATTCAAAATCCCTGATTTATTATTTAATTGCTTTGAAAGATCCAAACAATCAAAATAGAATTTCAATGCCCGTTTATAATCTTTCAGTGAATAATAAATATTGCCCAAATTCAGGGAAGTGCTTAAAACTCCAACCGGATTATTATTTTTTATCTCAATTTCCAGCGACCTGTTGTAATATTCCACGGCCATATCATAATCACCGAGCAATTTGTAAATAAGGCCGATATTGTTTGTCACCGTAGCAATACCCTGGCTGTAGTTATTGTTTTCGCTGAGCTCAAGTGATTTAATATAATATTCAAGTGCCAGTTTATATTCATTAAGAAAATAATAGCCATTGGCAATACGGTTCAATGCCCTGGCTTTATATACCTGATCATTGCTTTCGGTAAGAACCTGTTGAGCATACTCGACACTCTTTAACGGATTACGATACCAATAGGCTTTTGAGAGTGTAAGGAGAATTTCAAATTTTTCATTACCCTCTGCTGATTTTAACTTTTTTTCAAGGCTGTCTGTTTGTGAAAATGCCTGTAAATAAGCAAAAAGGAGAATAATAAGAGTAGTGGTTATATATTTAATTTTGAAATTACACATGTCATTTTCTTAGAGTTCAAATCTAAGTTTTTAAATTTATTTTCCAATCGTCAAAAAATGTCAAAAAAAGTTATAACATAATAATTTACTTATTATTATAAACTCTCGGATCAGGAATTAAATTGTCAATTTAATAGGCTCTGGCAAAAACCACTCTTTGTTTCGAGGGTTTACCGGAGTAAACACATGAACCTTCCGACAATTTATCATCAAGCGGAATTGCCCGAATAGTCGCTTTTGTTTCTTCCTTGATTTTCTCTTCTGTTTCACCTGTTCCATCCCAGTGAGCAAGTACAAAACCACCTTTATTTTCGATTACATCTTTAAATTCCTCCCAGGAATTTACAACATGTGTGTTGTTTTCTCTGAATGACTGCGCTTTTTGGTATAATTTTTTCTGAATTTGTTCAAGTAAATGCATCACCTTGATATCGATTTCAGCAACCTGCAACGTTTCCTTTTCAAGCGTATCGCGCCTGACTACCTCAATCGTTTTATTTTCCAGATCGCGTGGCCCGATAGCTAATCTCACCGGAACTCCTTTAAATTCGTATTCAGAAAATTTCCATCCGGGTTTATAGGTATCCCTGTCATCATATTTAACCGAAATTCCTTTCAACTCCAGTAATTTTTTTATTGAAAGGGCAACCTCCGAAATTTGCTGAAGCTGTTCAATTTTGTTATAAATCGGCACAATTACTACCTGTATGGGAGCAAGTTTAGGTGGAAGGACCAGGCCTTTGTCATCTGAATGAGCCATAATCAGAGCTCCCATTAACCGGGTCGATACTCCCCAGGAGGTAGCCCAGACATATTCCAGTTTATTTTCTTTTGATAGAAATTTAACATCGAAGGCTTTCGCAAAATTCTGTCCCAGAAAGTGTGACGTTCCCGCCTGAAGCGCTTTTCCATCCTGCATAAGTGCTTCAATACAATAGGTGTCGACTGCCCCGGCAAATCGCTCATTAGGCGATTTGGTACCTTTGAGAACCGGAAGAGCCATCCATTCTTCTGCAAAGCGGGCATAAATTTCCAGAATCTTTTTCGTTTCCTCAACTAGCTTCCTCCATGGTTGCATGAGCAGTATGGCCTTCCTGCCAAAGAAATTCCGCCGTGCGCAGAAAAAGCCGGGTACGCATTTCCCAGCGCACTACATTTGCCCACTGATTGATTAGCAACGGTAAATCCCGGTACGATTGAATCCAGTTCCGGTAAGTATCCCAAATAATTGTTTCTGAGGTAGGCCGAACAATATATTCTTCTTCAAGTTTTGCCTCTTCATCAACGATAACCCCCTTTCCGTCAGGAGAACTTTTAAGCCGGTAATGGGTAACAATTGCACACTCTTTTGCAAACCCTTTAACATGTGCCGCTTCTTTACTGAAAAATGATTTGGGTATGAACAAAGGGAAATATGCATTCACATGACCGGTTTCCTTGAACATTTTATCAAGCTGGCCTTGAATTATCTCCCAAATGGCATAGCCATAAGGTTTGATTACCATGCATCCTCTAACAGCTGAATTTTCTGCCAAATCAGCCTTTATCACAAGGTCATTGTACCATTGTGCATAATTTTCTTCCCGTGTCGGAAAATCTTTAGCCATAACTTGTATTGTGGTATAGTGTTTGTATGTTTTTATACGAATATATAACGCGACAAAAATAAATAAAATACATAACTGAAGGAGGGTATAAAAATGAAAACTTACGCAATACTGGCAATCTTTTCAATCTTCTTAATTCTTGCCGGTTGCTCTTCCACCAAATCAGCTGCCGAGTATGATGATGTTTATTATTCTGCAACCAAGGATAAAAGTGCGCCAGATAAAAACGAGATGCAGACGGCAACACCGGATTATTATACCAGCGATAATACCAATAGCGATCACAACATCGGTGATTACGAAACAGGTGATAATGCTGCTTATGATAATCAATCCGTCAATTCGGAAAATGGATCGGGCGGAAATCCCGATGGTGCCGCCAATATTACCAATAACTATTACGGAGGAAGCGGTTATGACGATTACTATGATTACTCATATGCTTCCCGTATAAACAGGTTTTATGGTCCCAGTATTGGTTTTAATTACTATTCCCCATATTATACCGGTTATTATTATGATCCCTGGTATTGGAACAGTTATTCATACATGCCCTCTTTTTATTTTGGGTTAAGCTGGGGTTGGGGCAGTTTTGGGTATGGTTACCCTTATTACTACAGCCCCTATTATTATTCCTATTATTATCCCTATTATGATTATGGGTATGGCTACTACGGCGGTTATTACGGATGCAATTATTATCCTTACGTTGACAATGGATATTATTATGGCCATAGACCCACGCGCGGAGGATCAAACAGTCCGATAACAGGAAGAAATAGTTATTATTCTAATTCTGTAAGTCAAATTACGACCGGACGTCCCAGTTCGTTAGATGTGAATAAGGAGCCTGCGAATGGAAACAATATTCGATGCGTCCATCCACCATTCAGGAAGGAAATAATCCTACTAAGATCAGTTCAAATTCTGTTGAGAAAGCCAGTATGTTAATCCGGTTGTGAAGGGAAATAACACTACCACAACAGAAAACAGTGCAAGCCGTCAATCAACCCTTGAAAATAACAGAAACTCTGACGTGAAAGGAAATGCAATTTTGGCGAATGAGAAATCAAATCCACAAAATGATGTCACCACAAGCAAACAAAACCAGGGGAGTACAAAACCCAGGTATACCTATAAAAAGCCGGCGGCATCAACTAAAAATGAGGTAGCGGAACAATACAAGCCTGGTCAGGATATAAACAGCAATAAAGAAAGCTGGAATTCGGGCAAAGCAGAAAAATACGGGAAACCTTCAAATTATTCTAATTCAGATAACATCCGGACAAGTAAAGAAGGATCGAATACAACCCGGACCAATACTCAAACTTATACCAAGCCGCAATCGAATTACAGCAAAAGTTATGAAAAACCGGCCAGGTATAATTCAATTCAAAATCAGTCTTCAGGTAGTTACTCCCAGCCTTCAAGGTCAAATATTGAATTAGTTCCACACCGGCGAGATCTTCGAACAGCTATTCTTCTCCTTCAAGGTCAAGTAATAGCAACAGTTATTCGACACCTTCAAGGTCCAGTGGCAGTAGTAACTCCTATTCATCTCCTCATCAAGATCCAGCAGTTCGTCCTCAAGTCCCTCGCGGTCGAGCAGCAGCGGATCGAGTGGTTCTT
>CAVXGA010000012.1:0-173247 GCA_963761195.1 uncultured Bacteroidales bacterium | reverse complement strand
TGAATTGACGCGGGTTTAATAATTTTGAATCCTGAATATCAATACTGAGAGGGTATGTCATTTAAAAAAAATTTGGGTTTGCTGAATACTTTTTCAACGACCCGGAGAGGATCAGTGACGTACAGCAGCAGGAGTAGGGCAAAGCCCGCTACAAAAGTAATAACGTGTTTCGATTAAGCCAAAAGCTTATCAAGATACAAGATAAAAGGACAAAGAAACAAGTTTTGACGAGTACAAAGAATTGAGTACAAAGACAAAAAACTTTGCGGATTTTGCGATGGCTTTGCGTGCTTATGCGAGAAGCCATTTTGATTAATTTTCTCAGTGCAACTCCGTTGATTCTCTATGTAAATCTATGGAATAGCTTATCAAGATACAAGATAAAAGGACAAAGAAACAAGTGCTGAGTACAAAGTATTGATTACAAAGTATAAAGTACAAAGTATTAAGTACAAAGAAAAAAAGGCTTACTGGCTTAGCGTGAAGCCTTTTCAATGCGTAAATGCGAAAAGGCATGAATGATTAAATAGGGCTACCTTGATCAGCTAAAAGCTAAAGGCCAACAGCCAATAGCTTTTTCAAGATACAAGATAAAAGGACAAAGAAACAAGTGCTGAGTACAAAGTATTGATTACAAAGTATAAAGTACAAAGTATTAAGTACAAAGAAAAAAAGGCTTGCGGGCTTTGCGTGAAGCCTTTTCAATGCGTAAATGCGAAAAGGCATGAATGATTAAATAGGGTTACCTTGATCAGCTAAAAGCTAAAGGCCAACAGCCAAAAGCTTTTTCAAGATACAAGATAAAAGGACAAAGAAACAAGTGCTGAGTACAAAGTATTGATTACAAAGTATAAAGTACAAAGTATTAAGTACAAAGAAAAAAAGGCTTACTGGCTTTGCGTGAAGCCTTTTCAATGCGTAAATGCGAAAAGGCATGAATGATTAAATAGGGCTACCTTGATCAGCTAAAAGCTAAAGGCCAACAGCCAATAGCTTTTTCAAGATACAAGATAAAAGTAAAAAGAAACAAGTACTGAGTACAAAGAAAAAAGCTATGCGGGCGGACCCGGCTTGTTCTCCATTTTAACAAAACTTTAACACATACCCTCCAGGCCAGCTTTAACAGGATATTACCAAACACAAACGGGCGAAAACACGATTAACAATATGGCTGACAAAACCATTATACGCTTAGAGGGTTTTACTATGTATAATCAAAAAATCGCATGTAGAGTAAGTTAACGGTTGCTGAAATTAGTACTTCTTAAATACAATTAACATCATTTCTATTAACTTAAAATGTAACACAATGAGAAAAATCTACTTAACAACAGTATTTATGACTTTTGCTGCAGGTTGGCTGATGAATGCAGCTATGGCGCAGTGTTTTGGTGGCCTTAGTTTTGGCTACGGCATCCCGAAAGGGACAATGAACATCAACGGCTTCTCCAATTCAACTGTGGTGGATGCCAACACCTATACGGATAAACAGATTTACCTTTCCCTCGGCAAAGGTTTTAATTTCGGATTGACCGGCGGACATATGTGCAATAAAAATTTCGGTGGCCAGCTTGATGTAAATTTTCTGGCGGGAGGAAAGACGACAGCTAAGGACAGTTCTCCTTCGGGTACCGAAAAATATACCCTGCAAGCCAATATGTTGCGGATCATACCGGCTGCAATTGTGAAAGCAGGATTTACAGGGTTGGATCCCTATGCCCGCTTCGGTGCCGTTATAAGTATGGGAAGGGTAAAATATACCGGAGAACAAAATTACTCCTCATATGTAACAGAGGATATCTGGAACTATAAATCCGGTGTGGCTCTTGGATTTATGGGAGCTCTCGGAGCAGAGTATCCGATAAGTGACAAACTGGATGTTTTTGGCGAGATCAATACGATCAATCAGACCTATTCGCCTAAAAAAGGAGAACTAACCAAATCGACATACAACGGTGAAGATCAGCTTGGATCGATGACTACCAGTCAGAAGGAAGTTAAATTTGAAAACGAAGTCACCTACGATTATGAAGGGGGCCAGCAGCCGCCACCGGATGAGCCTACCAAAGTACTGAAGACGAAATACCCGCTCGGCAGCGTAGGCTTCTTATTTGGTGTTCATTATAATTTAAAGAAGCGTGAAGCTACCCGGTAAAATTTTCTGATCATCGTAAAGGCTCAAGACAAAATTAGATTTTAGAAGTTAGTATTTAGTACAAAGTATTTAGTATTTAGACAGCAAATTTTGCGGGTTTTGCGTCTTAGCGTCTTTGTGTGAAGCCTTTAAAGCGAAACGGCAATATTTTCTGTGTAACTCTGTGGAATGTCTTTTTTAATTAGTATGTAAGCAAATGATTAAATAACAAAAGGCTAAGAGCCAATGGCTAATAGCCTTTTAAATTGCTTAAATGCGAAAATGATTAAGTATTTTATTTGTTAACCGCCAATCGTACAGGCTAAATGCTTCCAATGCCTGACGCGGGTTGATTAAACATCCTCAATTCCTGATTATCTCAAACTTAGCATCATCGATACATTGCGGAACATTGCCTGTCCAGGTGCTGGCATCAAAATACATATTCAACGGTACCGTCGGAATATTGGTCGTGTGAGTGGCAATTAATGTACCTTCAAAATAAAACTCGACTTTTTTATCCGTTGCTATAATGGTGTAGCTGTATAAATTTGCTACGGAAGCCCCTACAGCATAATTTGTGGTCGTTGCCACCCCGTTCGAAACAGTTCTTGCCTGGATTGTATTCCCACTGATGTTGATAAATTCGATTGCATTGTTTCGGTCTGTTCCATTAACCAATCCCCTTACCAGCGGACCATAGGCATTATTATTATCTTCGTACGTGTAAGTAACAGTTGTGAAAATAAGTTTCCCTTCGGTTACGGATTTCTGTCTGTTTGATCTGAGCTTTATCGTATTTGAGCCAGAAGTACTTAAACTGATTGCATCCATCGAAGCCCATCCGTATCCAACCGATGCAGAGCCTGTGGTAGTGACAGTCCAGTAAGGTTTTAACGCTGTGCACGAAAAGTCGTCCTGTGTGATTAATGCCGGAATACTTTTTTGCTCGGGTATTTTTACAAAGCCGCCGTTGCTTAAATAAACCGTATCGTTGCTGATGCTTAATGTCTGTAACTCATTTGTAACTGACCCGTCAACTTCAGAAGTAAGATATCCTGCATCTGCATGATTTCCCCATCCGTATGCTGTATTCCAGTTTGATGAATTTCCACCGGTCGCACTAATGATGCCGTTAACATCCAACAAGCTTGCCGGATTTATAGTCCCGATGCCCACATTGCCAGTACCATCAATGCACATTCTGTCATCATCTCCATTGCGAAAATACAAAGGCCAGCCTGATGCAGTCTCCATGACTAATCCAACAGAATGAATATGTTCGATCCACATATTATCGTCAGGGCCAAGGTAAAGTCTTGCAGATGCACCGGGTTCCCAAATACCATCTGCTTCTATCTGAACATTACCTGCTACTGTTAATTTCTTATCAGGATTTGATACACCGATACCGACATTTGTTCCATTATCAATAATTGAAGATGATACCAACGAATTTCCATTCCATTTAGAAAGATAATTTACAGAATTAGCTCCTACCTTCGGATCCAATTCAGTAAATGATGTCAGATACCCTGCATCTGCATGATTGCCCCAGCTATAGGCCATGTTCCAGTTATCCATTAAACCCGATGTTATACTGCTGGCCGGATGTGCCCCAAAAACAGGGTCGGTTTCGCTGAAGCTTGTGAGGTATCCTGCATCCGCATGATTGCCCCAGCTATAGGCAGTGCTCCAGTTATCCATTAAACCGGACGTTACATTGCTTGCAGGATGTGCTCCAAAAACAGGATCGGTTTCGGTGAAGCTTGTCAGGTATCCTGCATCCGCATGATTACCCCAGCTATAGGCAGTGCTCCAGTTATCCATTAAACCGGACGTTATACTGCTTGCCGGATGAGCACCAAAAACAGGATCGGTTTCGGTGAAGCTTGTCAGGTATCCTGCATCTGCATGATTGCCCCAGCTATAGGCAGTGCTCCAGTTATCCATTAAACCGGACGTTATACTGCTTGACGGATGAGCACCAAAAACAGGATCGGTTTCGGTGAAGCTTGTGAGGTATCCTGCATCCGCATGATTGCCCCAGCTATAGGCGGTGTTCCAGTTATCCATTAAACCGGACGTTATACTGCTTGCCGGATGTGCACCAAAAACAGGATCGGTTTCGGTGAAGCTTGTCAGGTATCCTGCATCCGCATGATTGCCCCAACCATATGCGATGTTCCAGTTCGTAATGTTGTCTGATACAATACCCCCTGCAGGCGAAGCCATAAAAACAGGATCGGTTTCGGTTAGGCCTCCGGAAATACTTTCTGCTTCTCTTGCATGCAAAGCATAAGGGACACTCAGTAGCTGGCTTGTGCCTGTTATCGTATAGTTGGTTCCGCCATTAATGTCAGTTTCGGTCTTGATAAAATAAACATCGTTTGCCCAATCAATCATGTTAAACCCTGAACCCCCGCCAATTTCAACACTTACCAATCCATTGGCATTGGTAAAAGGTGTAAGCGTTTCAACGTATACGGCTGTCCCGTTTGCCGAACCTTGCAAGATGCTTATTTGCATACCGACTTGTGTATTTGTCACCAGTTGGTCATCGCTGTTACGGATCACTGCCTGGTAGCTCATTTTTTGGGGTGCCTGTGCAAACACATTTGCTGCTAATACTACCCCTGCGATAATTGTAAATATCTTTTTCATTCTGTTTATTTTTTAATTATTTTGAATATTTTAACTTCTTTATTATTTTGGATAATTTTGAGGAAATATACAGCAGTATTAAGATTGCTCATATCTATCTTTGTTTCACTGCCTGTTAGTTTAGTGTTTTCAATAAGTTTCCCATTGGTGCTGTATAGTTGAAAAAACAGTTTATCAATGGTATAATTTTCTATTTTCAGCATGAGATAATCTGTTGCGGGGTTAGGATACGCTGAGCAGGAAAGATTGATCCCTTTGGCTTCTTCAATGCCTGTTACCGTTGAAATTTCATAGGGTTGTTGCACCCCCTGCGACACTGAGCCGTTCGTTCCTGTATTTGTGGTATAAGTTACCTGTCCGACGGAATAGCTTACCGAGCCTCCGTTCCCGGAAGCGTCTCCGCCTGAGGCTGGTTTGACTTCCTGCGCCTGCAGGGTTGTCAGGGCGAGTCCTGACAAGAGTGCGGCGATTAGTTTGAGTTTTTTGTGTTTCATTTTACGTTCATTTTTATTTAGTTGTAAGTACAATATTATTGTTCTTATTCGTGCTGTTCCTGAACATTTTCGGTATGTTTTGATTGGGGGTTGTAGAAGTTGGGAAATACAAAAGTCATGTACAATAAAAATAACAGGAGAAACGAAATTTTATGACAACCTCTGAACCTGCAATTTTTGCAACCGGTTGTTATACGGCGGTTTTAATGAATAGTTAGACATGATTCGAAATATTGTATTTCTTTGAACAAGTTGATAAGCATTTGAACCATTGCTCTACCGCGTTATCTTAAGCAAGCACGCAGACCGGTTTATGACGATTCTCAATTGGTTCTTCCCGGATGATGAGATTTTTAACAGTGCCTGATTTAACCCGGATTCTCTTCCTCTCTATACATTAATTATCAGTGCGTCACGCTTCTAACGCTTAATCCGGATTTATAGAATTGTTACTTTTTATGTCGATTTCCGTTGGCTGTCTTTTTTGAAAGTTGAACCTGCTCGTTAAGAGGTTGCAATGGGATGACAAATGGCATTACAAAAATTATTAAGGTCTTTCGTTCTTTTTTTGTCTTTGTTCTTTTTTACCTGAAATCCCCGAGAAAGAATTTTGCCCGTAAGTTTTCGGAAAATTCAATTTGCAATCCTTTTCCACTTGCATAGCAGTTAGCTACATCATTTTGGTCAATATTATTAAGCGGTGATGCGGGTTTCTTAGTCGTGTTTGTTGCTTTAAAATTATTGTCATGTAATATTTTCGTTGTAATACCCGATCAGATCTCGGTTTAGTCCTCCCAAATAAATGTCAAATCCGGTAATAATCTTCATTGTATTAGTCATCCCATGAGCAGAAATCACATATTTATGTTTCAAAAGCAACTCAAGGAGCAGTGGTTCGTCAAAGATTGTTGAAGTCATGTAAGTTTTTTACAATTGCGTATACCTGTAAAAAGATAATAGGAATATTTATTGCTTGTCATGTGTTAGCAGATTTCTGATGTTCGTTGTTCAATACCACCGCCATGGAGAAAGAAATTCAGAACATCAGACTTTTTCTCTGAATATTCAATACGAAAAGAATCAGGACGGTCTGAAATCTTTCAAATTGATTTATAGGTCCTTCATTAATCAATTCTTATTTTCTCATCTGTTACAGGCCTTTTAGCATGTCTCAGAAACATATCCCGACTTATTGATTGTTTAAAATTAATTTAACAAAAGTAATGAATCGGTTCCCAAACAATCACAAGCATGAACTCCAGAGATTGTGGCAGGCTTTAAAGGCAATTAACCATTTTCTCTGTGTACCTCTGTGGAATAGCTTTTTCAAGATACAAGATAAAAGGACAAAGAAACAAGGATTAAGTGCAAAGTATAGAGTACAAAGTACAAAGAAAAAAGGGTTTGCGGTCTTTGCGAAGGCTTTGAAGGCTTTGCGTTAAGCCTTTAATCCAATCAGCAATTTTCTCTGTGCAGCTTCGAAGGAATGTAGTTCAGTCATGTTATACCCTCAATCAGCAGACCTCCTTTTGAGTTTTTTTGAATAATAGAATGAAAGTCCGATGGAGATCATGGCAAGAAAGAGCAATGCGATTACGCGAAATACCAGCTCAATGCGGGCCAGATCGACAAGAAATAAGTAAAAGGCTGCCGCGATCATTGTTCCCAGCGCCATATACCGGTACTTTACATTTTTAAGTACAAAGCTTAATAAGAAATAAAATACAGCGGCAACAGTCCATGAAAGAGCAATGTATCGGTTATTGATGCCATGATACAGCGTAAATAGCACCATGATAAATCCTGTGATAAGATAATAATTCCTGATCAATTCAGTACGGATGGTCAAATGTTCCCTTTTCCAGTTAATGATCCGGGCAGTGGCCAATGCCACAAATGAAAAAGAGATATTTACCCCATTGCTTACCGGGGATGATAACAGGTAACCCAGTAATAATAAGAAAAAACAGGGCGCTGTTCATGATGACAATGAACTTACTTTTAAACCAGATAGCCATAGATACCACAAGCAGACTCTGAATAGCAAAAAGGAAATATGCTTTTGGGAAATCAACCATTCCGTAAAACGACAGACTTAACGTTACAAAACCAAACAGGGCATATAATGCAGCTGTAATTTTCCAGCACGACCGAACCTGAAGAATGACCGAATAAGCGATGCAATACAAAGCGATTGAACCGGTAAGCGGAACATAATGATCTTTAAAAAAGGATAAGATAACAAGGCCTGTAATAAATAGAAATCCCATTCCATTCGAAATAATAGCACCGACAATACCGGTTTCGGAATAACTTTCCTGTCTGACCGGCATCAGGGCTATCAGCGAAAAAATAGCTGCATTGATAAACAGGTATATAAATCCAAAGTAGTGGTTTTTAAGCGCCTGCATCTGATGACCCATCACTGGGTTTCCAAGTATCCATAGTAAATACGTAACATAAACCAGGAAGATCGCCAGAAATACTGTGCGCAGCCAGCCGTACCTGTACAAAAGGACAATTGCAATAACGGATACTACTGTTGTAATGGGAAGCATAATGTGTGTGGCATCGCTCAGGATAGCCGTAATGGTAATTAAAATAAGCGTCAAGCCTGTACATATCGCATGTTTTCTGCGAAGGGACACAACAAGAAGAATGATGGTAACAACCGCAAGGCAGACCAGCCCGATGGTTTTATTCTCGATGATGGGGTTCGGACTGAAAAAGTGCAGTTTCATCGTAACAAAGAAGACCAGGACAAAGCCATTCAGATTAAAGATTTTTGCCATGTAAGGATTAGAGTCTTTTAGATAACGGGAAAGCAGAAAAATACCCGCCACAGAAGCATACCCAAAGGCAGATGACAGATAACTCAACCCTGAAACCAAAAGAAACTGAACCAGAAAGGTCATCCCGAAGAAAAGCACAATATTGCCGAGCCATGCCAGACCAAATTCACCAATGTTTGATTCGAGGTGAGTTTCCCGGATTTGTTTAAAACTAAAACCGACCGTATTTTCTGCCTGCTCTGCCTGATAGGAGGGTTCAGCATAGCGTTGTTTATCGGATTCGAGTTTGGCCAGCCGTTGTTCAAGCGCTTGTATTTTAGCGGCAAGTTCATGGTAACCGCTACTTTCGGGATGATCAGAATGCGTATTCATAGTTAGTTCAGTTAAATTATGAATCAAAAACTATAAAATAAGCCAGCTTGCTGCTGGAATTAGGAATATAGCAGCTTTAACCTATTTTCTCAATCAATTTCTTCCAGGGTGGCAACAGCCATAGCAGAAAAGCTAATATAAAGAAAGGCACAACGAACCATAACAAGGATAACGAAACATCATGACCTCCTATTAAATTAACCTTATAGCTTGTAAATCCATAGAAACTTTTTGAAAAAAGCTGACCGCCGATAACTACGTTCCACCGCATAAAGAAGATGCCAACCAACACAAATACGCTAATGATCAGGTACACGATCTTTCTGAGCCTTACGCCCGGTTTCTTGAATTGTAAAAAGCCAAGCGTAGTCAATGGGATTAAGGTACCGACCCCAATCTGCATTATAAAAAAGGTAAAGAATAATTTACCGCGAACCAGTATCTTCAAAATATCAAATGATTCATCCGCTTCATAAATCCGGTGGATCTGGTCAAGGCTTTCCAGTGTAAAATCCAGGATCAGAATATACAATAAATATTTGGCGATCGTATCCAGGGCATTCATATCGATCTTCATTTTCCGGAAATAGGAAACCGCCATGTAAATAAACATAACAAGAGCAATTCCTGAAACCATGGCAGAGAATATAAAAATTACAGGCATCATAACGGTTGACCACCATGGGTTTGCTTTAATTGAACCAAAAATAAACCCTACGTAACCATGCAGTAAAAATGCGGAAGGAATACCAATTACCGTAATAAAATACCCGATTTTCTCATCTGTTTTCCGTGATCCATCTGATTTGTCTCCAACCCATAATGTAAGTGCTTTATACAAAAACTTCATAAAACCCTTCTTTTGTTGCGACCAAATAACCATGTCATACCGGTAGTCGAACCATATTTCGAGTAATAATACGACCATCAGATACCATAAGTAGACAAACCCAAAAATGGCCATGGCAGAGGTTAAATGAGGAGTAACGAGCATTTCATAGAAACGGGAAGGCTTACCAAGATGAGTAATTAAGGGCATGGTAGCTACTAACATAAAGGATAATGCCGTTAGTAACGAAAGCTCATAGGTTGGCCTTAAAGCCTTGATATTGAAAACCCTGTTCAGCGAAGCAAGGATGAATGCTCCGGCAACAAGTCCCGTAATATAGGGATACATAACAATTAGCATGTCCCAGTTCAAGGCAATTTCATTGGGATAAATAAAGCCATCAACTTTGGCTAAGGCTTCATACAGCGATTGAATTTTATCCATTTAGTGAACCTCCTGACTTAACTCGTTATAAAATAATTTGGAACCCGTATTTAATTGTGGCTTTAACACGGCACAATTGTGTTCTTTGACAAATACTGACAATGCACTTTCTTTATCATTTAAGTCGCCATATATTCTGGCTCCGGTTGGACAGACCATCATGCATGCCGGATCCAATCCTTTTTCGAGACGATGGTAACACAATGTACATTTATCGACAACTCCTTTTGTTGGATCGATATAACGGCAACCATAAGGACAAGCCTGAACGCAATATCCGCATCCGATGCAATAAGTCTTGTCAACCAAAGCAAGACCTTCGGGAGACTCAAAAGAAGCACCTACCGGACAAACCTGCGTGCAAGGGGATTTTGCACAATGGTTGCACATTTTCGGGACAAAGAATGTTTTATAAATTTCCTCATCGGGAACAGGTTGTTTAAAGCCATCGATGCCTCCATTGGGAGACGAAACTAAAATCCGTTCATCGTTGGTAATGGTATATTGTTCAACCCAGTTACGAAAGAAGAAGGGTTCGTTTGGAACATCGTTTTCAATTTTACAGGCTCTGGCGCAACTGCCGCAGCCAATGCATTTTTCAATATCAATGCCTACTCCGTACCATTTACCTTTTCCCTCAGGTTTTTTTGTTGCAAAAACAAATTTAAAGGGATTCAGCGTAGAAACAAATACTACGCCTCCTGCAAACATACCGGCACTTTTAATAAAATCGCGTCTTGAGAATTTTTCCTTTTTTATAGCCATGGTTGATGTGGATTATGACAAGTTATACAATCTTCACCTTCGTTGTGCTCAACAGCATCAATTTGTTTAATAATATTTTTCGGACTGGCCGCATTTTTCGTATGACACCTCAGACAAAACTGCCTGCCCTGGGGTATTTCCATTTTATTGTTATCAGGATCGTCGACATGCTTGTATCCCGGGCCATGACAAACTTCACACTGAAGGGGCTTATGGACACTCTGAGCTTTTAAAGCTGCGATGGAATCATGGCAATCGACGCATGTCTCCATCTGAACGTATTTTGCCTCTTTAGCGGCAATTTCCTGCAAAGCATTTCCACGATAATGACCATATTCTCCCCATGAATCAGGAGTCAGAAAATGCTTAAGTACTAGCATGATTCCGATAAATACAGCAAAAACTAGCAACAATCGTTTTACTTGAACTGGCATAATAATTTATATGTTAATTGTAAATTCGTTTCTCATTTTCAGGAAAAATTAAGCTTTACTACACCTGGAGCGGTTCATTGGTTAACTTAAGACTGCGCTTCTTTTCTAAGCTATCAATACTAAAGCCCTCAAACAGAATAGCAATCGCAATTTTTGAAATAAAGGTAAACAGTAATGCACCGCCTGAGAAAATCATAACGGCAGTGCGTATTTCTGTATCAGAAGGTACATAGAAGTAAAACTGTCCGAGTGTATCAGGAGTGAATCCGGGGATAATTAACGTGATTCCTTTTTCAAGATAAACGCTGAAGTATATTAATACAGCTCCTATATTCAATGTAAAAAAATTCTTTCTGGTTTTGGGGATTAAAAACAGCACAAATGCTGTTAAACCCATAAGAATGGAGGCCCAGCTGTAAATTGCAATCTCCCTGTTTTTCTCAACGCCCAATAATAAATATTTCCAGTAAATGATGTGTTCGGTATTGGAGTAAAACTCTTTAAAAAATTCTGAAATCGTAAAGAATAAATAGATAAACATGGCGTATACCATTAATTCTGCAATCGTAAAAATCGCTTCATCCTTGATTTCGAATTTTGTGTTTTTTCTCAGTATCTGGAACAGGATGATAAGGATTGCCGGTCCGGAACAAAAAGCAGTTGTCAGGAACCGCGGAGCAAGCAAAGCACTATTCCAGTAAGGGCGGGCAGGCAGTGCATTGTAAAGAAATGCAGTAACCGTATGAATGGCGATGGCGGCTGGAATACTAATCAGCACCAGCGGCATAATGATCGATTTATTATATTCCTTTTTATAAAAATGCTTGTATAACAAATAAGTAACAACTACAAGATTTAAAAGGAAGTAGGTAAACAAAACAAAGAAATCCCATGATAAAATCGAATACGGGAAATTCATTGTTCCGACAAAAGGAAGCATATGCCAAAAACGAAGCGGGTTACCAATATCCACCATGATAAAACATATACACATGATGACCGCGCAAATAGCCAATATTTCACCAAAAATTACAATTTCTTTAATGGGTTTCCAATCGTATATGTAAGCAGGAATAACAAGCATCACAGCCGCAGCCGCAACCCCGACTAAAAATGTAAAATTTCCGATATAGAAACCCCATGAAACAGAGTCTCGCATATTCGTCATGATCAGTCCATCCTTTAATTGTCCAAAATACCCAAATGCACCCCATACAATTAATACGACAAGAAAAAATAAGCAGGAATAATAAACCCTTCCCCCTTTGGTAATGATCTTCAAACATCCGGATATAAATCGTAAAAAATTCATAAGTATTTATTTTTAATGTATCAAATGATAAAAAGATAAAATTATACACCGAAAAAATAAAAGAATTTAGGCTGGGTATTGAGTTCTTCTTTAAAAACAAGCACACGTTTATTTTCCAGTATATATCTTATTTCGCTATCGGGATCCAGCAAATTGCCAAATTTTCGTGATCCTGTCGGGCAAATTTCAACACAGGCCGGGTATCTGCCTTCTCTTACACGCTGAATGCAAAATGTGCATTTTTCAACAACCCCTTTTGTTCTTGGCCTGTTTCCCAAATAATGTGTATTCGTGTTGATTTCGTCAGTGGGAACATTGGGCTCACCCCAATTGAAATGTCTTGCCCCATAAGGGCATGCAGCCATGCAATACCGGCAACCAATGCACCAGTTATAATCAACGACTACAATTCCATCTTCCTCCTGCCATGTGGCTTTTGTCGGACAAACAGCAGTACATGGAGGATTCTTGCATTGCTGGCACTGAACCGGCATGTAGAAATGACCTTCTTCCGGAACTTTATCCGGATTATAATGAACATCCGCATGTGCCAGGTCGATGCCATTCCTCTTTTCCATCTGAAGTACCTGTATCCAGTGAATTTGCGGTTCACGTGACTGATTATTTTCTTCAACGCAGGCATACACGCATCTTCTGCATCCTATACATCGGGATAAATCAAGGGCATACCCAAATAAGATACCATCCGTTGCAGGCTTATCGGATACGGTAAATTCTTTGCCATATTTTTCGAAATACTTTTTCTCAAGATTCTTTACGATCGCATCTTTTTCAGCTTTGGATAATGTCTTGAAATTTTGTTGAAAAAATTCATCCACTTCTTCCGAACTGCAGCTCGCTAGCGCAGCTGTTCCCGCAGCTAAAACCGGTAATTTCTTAAAAAATTCTCTTCGTGAATTATTTGTTTCTTTTTCTTGCATATGTTACAAAATTGAAGTCAACAGTTTTAAAATTACCCCTTTAAATTTTTTTCTGCGACAGGCGCCGCTGCCGGATTAAGGTAAGTCGAGGCCGGAAACTCTTCATTTTTAATAATTTCATCGGCTTCAGACTTAGATAATGTGTTAAATTTTAATTCAGAATTATGATTCGATTTTTTAAATCTAAAAAGCGAAAAAGCACTAATTGATGCAAGTGCAAAAGGTATCTTTTTTAAGAAATCTCTTCTTGAATCAGTATCAGTTTTCTGCATAATTATCATTGATTTTTAACAAATTATTTATGAATATCTTCCTGCCGTACCGGAGGAGGTAGCGGCTTTAAGGGTTTAAATTTAGGCGAATGCGGATTATGGCAATGCACGCATAAAAGATATTGTTTTTTCCCATTCCATTCACCTGTCCGTTTTCCATGAACCCCCACTTTCCAATCTCTTAATTTATCTCCATGACATTGTCCGCATAATTTGTACGATTCGTCAAATCCTATGCGTTTTCCACTGGCAAGTTTTAAAGAATCCCGCTGATTCAAATCATGGCAGTCAAGGCACCAGCGGTTTTCACTATCGTGGTTAAATATCGCATCAATATCATCGTGCATATCAACCAATTTTCTTCTTACCGGATTAGGTACCTGATCTGAATGACAATCATTACAGGGAAATATACCATCTGTGAAAGGGGGTGCTTCTATTGCAATTTCGTTATCTTTAAAAGCGTCGGAAGATTCATCTTTTGCAATATTTACCTGAGCAATTTCATCTTTGGTTTCAATGGATTCTGATTTTTTATTATTACTGCAACCCCAAAGCAGAACAAAGAGAAACACGAATAAAATAACCGGTACTAATGGACTTGTGTGATTTTTATGTTTCATAGTAAATTTATCTTTCAAATAAATAGTTCCTGTGATTAACTGTCGCTATTTTGATACTTTAATTATAGTGATAATTGGCAGTCACTCTGCAATATAAAAACCCCGAAAGTAATAAGCGCCGCAAACAAAGAAATGAGTTAATTAAATGTACGAACATATTACAATTGTGTTTATTTTAAATTGGCATAAATGTAGATATATACATACATATGGACAATGCAGATACTATGATATAAAACTGTTATTATAATGATATAATGCAGCTTTTTTGCTAATAAATTTCAACTGTTTTACCCTAACAAGTAAAGATTTAAGTTAAACTAACGGACAATTATTTGGTAGAATGTTCTGATAATGCTGGTTATCCTTAAAATACTTGTAGAATTTTAGATTAGGAAAGTATTTGCCATTAAAACAAAACACACTTAACCAATAATCAAGATGATGAATGCTGATTAGAAGATTTATAAAAGGAAAGCATAGATGAACAGTACGCTCTTTTATGAAAGGTCTTTATTTATATCCAAATAGCATGGAATAAATAATCAATACAACCAGAGAAAGACCTACAGTTAGGAAAAAATAACCAAAAACTTTGATAACTTTCTCCCATTTGTTTTTTTCTTCCAGTTTAATAATCACTTTTTTCAGTCGGCCTGATCTTTTTAATTCTTCATATTCACGGGGCCGATCAAGCTTATATTCTTCGAAATGGAACGGTTCCGGTAAAAATTACGGTATCCATTGGGAACGCATCCGGACGGAGGTGCGTGTTAAAAAAGTGTATGGTGAAGATGAATCCTACTGCAAGCAAAGCTTCATCACTGTGTATGATCATCGCAACATTTATTAGCCAGCCAGGAAATAATTTTGTAAAAAATTCCGGGAACCATAGAATTAATCCTGAAAAGCCTATCACGGCGACTCCCCAAAATACAGCGAAATAATCAAATTTTTCCCAGTAAGTCCATCGACCATATTCAGGACGGACGCCTCTGCCTAAGAACCATTTTATTGTATCCCTGAAATCAAGCAGATCCTGTTTTGTGAACATTAATGAATTCTTTCCGAAAATGAATTTCCAAATAGGTATATGTTGCTTAACCTTCATCTGGATCAGTGATGTAATATGAAATGTAAAATAGCCAAATGTGATAAATGCCGCAAAGCGATGAATATTTCCGGCAATATTTACACCTCCTAATAAACCAGCTAACCTGCTGGCCCATTCCATACCGGCAAACTTCAGCATCATACCTGTTAGTGCAAGCATGATGAAGCTTAAAATAACGAAAATATGGGTTATGCGTTGACCTCTTGTAAACCGTCGAATATAATATTTATCTCCAATGGATTCACGTAACTGTTTACGTTTCCTTACCGTTTGTATCGATCGTGGTAACCATAGCAACAGGTGGATTCCGAAAAATCCGAAAACCCCCACCAGCAACGCGGTCATCCCCCAAAATGTAAAATACAACACTGGGTATTTGGTTTTGTTGTGATGGGTTGCATGTGTTAAATATCCCGTAAACCTCTTATTCGCATCCGGATGACATTTTTTGCAGGTTTCAACAATATTTTGAGATCCAACTGATGATTTCGGATTGTTTACATCATAAATTTTATGCGCGCCATGACAGTCTGAGCATTTCGCCGCTTTTAAATAACCCAGTTGGTAAGCTTTACCATGGTACGTTTCCATATATGTTTTAGAAACTTCTTCATGACAAGTGCCGCACTGGTGTGTGACTTCATTCATGAATTTATCCTCGGTAATTTCAGTTATTCCATGTGCTGTATGACAGTCGGCACAGGTCGGAAATTTATGCTTTTTATCATCTTTCAGTATGGAATGGTCACCGCTGATATAATCATTATAGATACCCTTGTGGCATTTAGCACATGTTGCGGGAATATTTTTAGGATTGACGGAAGAACGTTCATCGGATTCTTTTAAAATGTAATGCGTCGTGTGACAATCTGTACATACGGCACTCGGCAACAATCCCTTTTCTGTTAATCCTCTGCCGTGTACACTTGACGAATAATCGCGAAAAGCATCCACTTCTTTTAACGAAGTATTTTCAACAGCTTTCCCATTTTTTCTATGACATTTACCACAAAGGGTAGGAATGGCACTTCTGTACGTAGGACTGGTATCATCATACCTCGATTTCACCTTATGCGTTCCATGACAATCTGTGCAATAGGGAGCATTTTTATCTTTTCTAAAATAGGCTTGGCCATGTCCGCTTTCATTATATATATTGGAAATATCAGCATGGCAATTTGAGCAATCAACTTTTCCGGCAGTTTCGCAGGGACGCTTCAAATGCGTTGATACATCTGAATGACATTTTACACAGGGGATATTTTTATGAACAGAATTTGAAATGTCATCTTTGGTCACCCTTAAAGAAATGACAGAATCGTTTACGGTTTTGTGAACACCAACCTGATCATGGCATTTCAAGCATGCTTGGTCAGAAATCGTTATAACTATATTTTGAACATCCACCTTGTGGGGAAGATGGCAATCAGTACAGGCCGGAATCGCACCCGGTTCTTTTTCCCAGAGCTCTTTTTTGATAATTTTAGTATGAACCTTCTCAATTTCTGCATGGCATTTCATGCATGTACTTGCAATATTATTGACTGAAATTGTCGAATTCGGACTGGTATGCGGTAATATTAAATGATTTCCATGACAATCATTACAGGTTGCCGATACGATCAAGCCTTTTTTAAACAATCCTTCACCATGAATACTTTGACTGTAATTTTCGAGGATGTTATGTTCATTAATATTGTATGTTCTTTGCACAGGGGCACCTTCACGGTGGCATTTACCACACAATACTGGAATATTCATTTTATAAGTCCTCGATTTAGGGGACGATGAAGCTAAAATGTTGTGCGTACCATGACATTCTTTGCAATTTGGTGCGTACAATGCTTTTAATTGCAGTGCCTGCCCGTGAATTCCTTTTTCAAATTGCTGTTCAGGTATTTCATGACAACTGCCACAATTCACCGGTTTCAATTCTTCCGGATGAGGAAATTCTTCAACCAGGGCATCGGGATGGCAGGAGGCACACAATACATCTTTATGCACTGAATTAGCCAATATGGATTTGTTGACAAACACGGAAACTGTTTTACCCTGTATCACTGCGGTCAGGTCGGGATCTTCGTGACACGCAAGACAATCATCATTCGACTGAGCGAAAATTGTGTTTGACGATAAAAAAAATGCTATGTAAATGAGAAGTACAAAGCTTCTGTTAATTTTAAAATTTTTATTTTTCATTCAAAATCCTGATAAAACTTGCCGAAATTATTAAAATAATAAATAATATATATACTTGACTATTAATTTATATAGATTCTAAAATACGTTTACCCTTTTTAGGGTAAACGTGTACTATTTTTAAAAATATGTTATACTGTATATATTTAAATAAGTATTCAAAAGTTTTATAATTTAGCAGGCTAAACTGAATTTAATACAGATTTTCTTCGATGATCTTAATTTGAAATTCTTAAAAACAAATTGGATAAGTGCTTAATATACTCGCAAATCGGGAAAATTTATTCTACATGATCGCATTGATTTATTTTGTAATTTTACAAATTCTCATGGTCTTGTAAAGTTAATTGAATAGATTAATTTTTTCTTTGAAAGAATTGTATATTGGTATGTTAATTGTTAAATATTTCCCGATCTTTGTTCTGTAAAAAAGACTTAACGTTACTAATTTTAAAGTGTAAAAAATATATCGAATTTAAAAATTGACTTATTTAGCATTTCAAAATGCACAAAAAAGTAACTTAACTTAAAATTTAAAATGTATGAAAAGTAAAAATCTATTTCTAATTCTGGGTCTGGTGTTTATCAGCGGTAGCGTTCTTTTAGCACAAGACTTCCAGTATGTTGGTGCCGCAAAGTGTAAAATTTGCCACAACAAACCTGCTACGGGTCAACAGTATAAAATTTGGTCGGAAAGTTTGCATGCCAACGCAATGAAAACGTTGAGCAATGAGAAATCGTTAGCTTATGCAAAAGCACATAACATTGCAGATCCAACCAAAGAAGCCAGTTGCATAAAATGCCATTCTACAGCAGGGAGTCTAAAGGATAGCCAGATGGCAGGAATAACAATAGCTGAAGGTGTCTCCTGCGAATCTTGCCACGGTCCGGGAAGTGCATATAAAACAAATACCATCATGAAGGATCTTGCATTAGCCAAGACAAAAGGAATGATTGTTCCGGATCAGAAAGTTTGTGAAAAATGTCATAATAAAGAAAACCCGTTTGACAAACCATTTAATTTCGAAGAAAAGAAAGCATTAATTGCGCATCCTGATCCAATGGTAAAGAAATAAGGAAACGATTTTCTATTAATAATTGCGGTTTAGTTTAAGCATTTGATCGCAATTTATTTAATCCATAACAGTGAAAAGAGAGAAATTAATTTCTCTCTTTTTACTTTATATTTTTATAGGCATAACTATTCTCCAAGGTTTCAAAGCCAAAAATCATTTACGGTAACAAAAATATTTCAAGTTTCGGCGGATTGAAAGTCCGAAAATTCAAAATGCTAATTGTAGTGAATCTCTTTATTTTTATAAGATATAAGTGCGATTCTTCTATCCGGAAATTTCTTGCCGAAACCTTCTGTTCACCAGTTCTGCTGTGAATTCCAATTATCCAATCATCAGAATTCGTACTAAAAGCAGATTAATAGAGTTTTGGATTGAATAATCCCCATTATAATGGAAAACGCTTCCTAATAAATCATGATTTTTTGGCTTGTATTCAGGCTTGCGCTTTCGAGTTTGATAAAGTAGATCCCTTTTGGTTGATCGGAAATATCAAGATTAATAATTTCAGTTAAATCAGTTTTTTCCGTGGTTGTTTGAATTATTTTACCGATTGAATTAAATACGGTCAATTTCACCGGGCTTAAATCTTTCTGATTTATGTTGATGTTGATATATCCGGTTGATGGATTCGGATAGAATAAAACTGTTGCAGGATTGTCAACTATCTGTTTGCTAATCCCCACAATAGGGACAGAAACATCATGATATACAACATCATCGCAACTTATAAAGGTAGCTGTTAAAGAAACCTGATATATTCCGGCGTCTGCATAAATGTGCATAGGGTTAATTTCAGTACTTGAATTTCCATCACCGAAATCCCACAAATAGGACGATGCATTTGATGAGTTGTTCGAAAACTCCGCAGTGAATCCGGAAACGGAAAAGTAAAATTCTGCGGTAGGTGAAGGATTGACGGTTATCATGTTGAGCTTTGTTTCAGTAACAGAACCATTAATAGTTAAGGTTACAGTTTTTTGACCTGGCGAGGAATAGATTACATTATGCGGACCCGCTGTTAATGCAGAAGCAGGCGAGGCGCCCGAACCAAAATTCCATGACCAGGATGTTGCACCGATTGACTGATCTGTAAAAGTAACTGTTCCATTCTGGCAGATTTCAGTTGTATCTGAATCGAAATCTGCGACATAAGGTACAAAATCGAGTTGAATGTCTTTAAAATAGGTTTCATCAGCCGGCGTCATCGATTGCGCCTGAGTACCTTTAGTGAACGTAAGGTTATACAAAGGCCCCTGAGAATGTTTATCCGTAAACTCCACCCAAACCGAATAATCTCCGTCGGGAACAATATTTCCCGAAAGATCGGTACAGTTCCAGGTAACCGTATGGGTTTGATGACTTGTTAATGTAACACCTGTAATTGCATCAACAACATTATAATTCGACGCGGTTTTCCAGGTATATAGGTATTGTTTACGCTGGTTTGCCATTGCTTTCCTGGTTTTAACAAACCCGCCGGCATCTTCAATCCAAATGGCTAATACATGCTTGGGTGAATAAGTGCCATTGTCGGTAACTGTCCGTATGGTGAATGTCAAAAGACCTCCGGCAGTTGATTTGGGTTTCTTTGTTTCTGCGTTTATAAATGCACTGAGTAAGATGTACAATCCAAATGCGGCCATTATTTTGGTCAAGGGAAATAGTAAATTTCTTTTCATTATTCTAATATAAATATATGTAAATGCAAAAATATCAATTTCATTGAAAAATAAAAATTTTTCTTTTTCTTAAGAATTAAAATTGTACTATTTTTGCGGTGTTCATATGGTGCATGTAGCTCAGCTGGTTAGAGCACCGGATTGTGGTTCCGGGGGTCGTGGGTTCAAGCCCCATCTTGCACCCAAAATTACCTAGGAAACTTAACTTTTTAAGTTTCCTGTTTTATTTTAATGGGTTAAGCAAAGTTTGGATAGCTAAATCAACATCAAACTTTTATCTGACTGTTATTAATATTTGATTGGCTTTGAAGATGATCTGTTCATCTTTACCATTATGAACTTTAGGCACGACTTTCCTTCCCGATCTTTTTTTAATATTCCTTTGATTTTACTCTGATATCAGTTTCAACGACCGGAGAATTGCATTTGTTTATTATGTAAATATTTTTCAAGTATGAGGATGGATGGCTCAATAGGTGCCGGGATGGTAATGTAATTTTGCATAGCCTGAATGTCTTTCAACCCACTTCCCGTAAGCAAAACAACATTTTTCGATTGCTCCGGGATCATTCCGAATTCTTTATATTTGATCATTCCGGCAATGGCTGCTGCGGAAGCAGGCTCCGCAAAGAGGCCGGTATTTTTTGACAATGATTTTGAAGCCGCAATGATTTCCTCATCCGTAACGACTATCCATTCTCCTTTGTATTTTTTTAAATAATCCCTTGCCATATAGAAATTACGCGGATAATCGACAGCTATGGAATCAGCTACCGTATAACACCCTTTTGAGACGAAGGTTTCTTTTTCCAGATTGCTGATCAGATTATCACTACAATCAGCCTGAACAGCCACAATAACCGGTACTTTTTTTATCATTTCAAGCTTCATCAAATCTTCAAACCCTTTATATACACCTGATAGAATAACACCATCACCAACCGGAACAAAAATGCGGTCGGGAATTGTCTCATTCAATTGATCGAAAAGCTCGAAAGAGACTGTTTTTTTCCCTTCGATGGTCAACGGATTGAAAGCTGTATTGCGGTTATACCAGCCAAAATGCTTCGTTGCTTCCACGCTTAAGTCAAATGCATCATCATAATTTCCGTTCACAATAATCACTTTTGCCCCGTACATTATAACCTGCGTAAGCTTTGCCAACGGTGCTGCAGCAGGCACAATAACAACTGCCTCCTGACCCTGTGATGCACAAATTCCTGCAAGGGAAGAAGCCGCGTTCCCGGTAGAAGCAGCAATAATTGTCTGCAGGTTGTTTTCCTTTGCATAAGCCGAAACAATACCCGATGCCCGGTCTTTAAAGGAGTATGTCGGATTTTGAGCATCATCTTTTAAATAAAGACCAAAAGGAAACATCTTTTTATCCCAGGATTTGACCGAATACAAGGGCGTATTTCCGATTTTTAATTTTGGAAGATCAATGCTTGATTTGATGGGCAATAGATCAATGAAATGCTTTTCTTTTAAGGATTTAAATGTCAATTTTTTCCGGATCAGCTCGTTGTAGTTATAAATGGTTTTCAGAACTCCTTTGGGTGGGTTCTCTTTATATGTCGCTGAACAAACCGGACACAGATACATTATTCTGTCAGCCGGAAACTGCTGTCCACAATTTACACACGCATATGTGAATTTGTCAAGCATTAAATGTATTCTTTCAGTAAACCTGTCCGTTCATTAAATTCCATTATCTTTTCATCCCATTCGTCTACTTTCGCAAATTGCGATTTCCAGTAGTTTTCATCGTACCATTGTGCATTCAGTTCATCGACTGTCTTTCCCTGTTGTTCAACCCATGTGAAGTATTTCAAATTATGCATCCTTCTTTTCTCGTAATAGGTCATTTCGATCATGTGGTCGATGTTGAGATTCATTAAATAAGCCTTGTATACAATAGACGCATCATTCCTGTCAAAGTCACCATTATTTTCCCTTTCTTCCTGAAGCCTTGACTGGTACATTACCATCGAATCAGTGGCTACAGTAAATATTATATCATTCTCATCCATTTCAAAATATTTGGCCAACTTTATCGATCCCATGAGGTTGGCAATGGACGAAATGCCGAGTAATTCAAGTTTATTGACAAGTTCTGGATCCATTCCACTTTCGTTGATCAGGTACTCCTTTCCAGCCGGTTCATTGAACAGCCGCATGATCTGAATATTGGCTTCATCATCGATACCGGCTACGAGATCCATGTTTTTGATGTTATGGATCCATGGCACATGTTTATCGCCGATCCCTTCGATGCGGTGACTCCCATAGCCGTTCATCAGCAGGGTAGGACATTGAAGTGCTTCGCCGGCGCAGATTTTTATCAGAGGAAATTTTTCACGAAGATAATCGGCGCTTCCCAAAGTTCCTGCTGAACCCTGCGTGAGGAATAGTCCTGAGAACCGTGAATCGGTTAATTTTACGCTGTTGAAAACATCATCCATAGCCGGTCCTGTTACCGTATAATGCCAGAGTGCATTGCCAATTTCTTCAAACTGGTTCAGATTGACAATTTCATCACCCCGCTCTGCCTTCAACTCTTTCACTTTATCATAAATTTCTTTCACATTGCTTTCGCTGCCCGGTGTAGCAAATACTTCGGCGCCCACTTTATGCAGCCAGTCGAATCGTTCTTTCGACATTCCTTCGGGTAAAACGGCAATCGACTGACAACCCAGAAGGTATGAATCATAGGCTCCTCCACGACAATAGTTTCCGGTAGAAGGCCACAACGCTTTCTGGCGGGTAGGATCAAATCGGCCTGAGACCAGTTTTTCGACCAGCGGACCAAATGTAGCACCTACTTTATGTGCACCTGTCGGGAAATACTTCCCTATCAGCATGATGATTCTGGCTTTAACCCCTGTAAGCTCAGATGGCAATTCTATAAAATTGACTTTCCCAAAACCACCGCCGAATTCAATTGGCTCGTTTTTCCATGTGATCCTAAATAGGTTAAGGGAGTTCAAATCCCACAAACCAATGTTTTTTAGCTTGTCTTTTATTTTCGCGGGAATCAAGTCAGGATTGCGCATTTGTTTGTAAGTGGGGATGATAATATGTTTTTCCCTGCACCGCCTGATTGTATTTTCCAGAACTTCTTCTCTGCTCTTCATCTGTCTTTTAATTAATAGTGTTGTAAATTTTCTTTGCACCCTGCAGGACTATGCTCATTTCTGCAGCTTTGTGAAGCCGAAAATCACGTGTTTCAGCTCCTGTTTCCAAACGAATGATTTCGAATGTCTTTTTATCAATAGAGATACTGATTCCATCAACGTAATAAAGATACGCATTTTCTTGCTCAGTCAAATGATGTGTAATTCCTTTCTCCTTATAAATAAGTTCACTGTCCCCATTTTTATTAACCAAAAAATAGCAATCATCGTCCTGTTCAAAAGCTTTACGGCTCAGGTAGAGATGCGGTTTATTTTTATAGGGAGAACCTGCAGTCGGACAAAAGGTTGTGCAATTGCCGCATTCGTTGCACCAGTCGGCAATGTGGAGTATCTGATATTTTTGGTTTACCTCGAAAAGCTCATCCTGTATGATTTCCTGCTTTCCATTTTGATGTGTGATCTTATTCAGGCAATATTTGGTTGGATTAATTTCATAGGAATAATTAGCGAGGTTAGGGCAAACTGTCACACAAATATTGCAAACTTCATCACACAAAAGACATCGCGAGGCCTCCTCAATTGCTTCCATACTGGTAAATGTTCCGGTTACAAGGCTGAAGTTTTTGCGATCTCCTGGTTCAATTTCGTGCGTGTGCCCGGGAAATCTTTTAATCATCCGGCTTGTCATGTGCTCTGCCAAAGTTTTAGGATTGCGTAAACGGGCCAATGGTATTTCAAAATTAACTCCGGCTTTTTCGATGATCTTCGCGGCAGCTTTTCTACCGTCACCAATGGCGTTTATGGCAGTGGAAGCACCCCGAAGTGCATCACCACCGATAAAAACTCCCGGAATTTTGGTTTCATAAACACCAGGAACGGTTTCAAGTAATTCTTTATCAATAAAGTCAAAATCCGTTTCCTGCCCGATAGCGGGAATGACCGTATCACAGAAAATTTCAAATTCAGAACCCGGGACAGGTACGGGTTTAGGTCTGCCGGAAGCATCTGGTAACCCTTGTTTCATCCGAATGCAGGTGATTGACCTGACTTTTCCGTTCTCCTCATTAATTTTCACCGGAAGTGCGAGTTCAATAATTTCCACGCCTTCTTCCCTTACCGCATTGATCTCACCGGAATCAGCGGGCATTTCCCTGATGGTCCGGCGATAAATTATCGTAACATTCCCATTTTGACCTACAAGCCGCCAGGCAGTCCTTGCCGCATCCATTGCCGTGTTCCCACCACCGATGATGACTACTTTATTCCCGACATCCACCTTTTTACCTCGTTTGATGTCGAATAAAAATGGCAGGGGATCTAAAATGCCTTCTGCTTCGATTCCATTGATTTCAAACTTTTTTGATCGCTGAGCCCCGGCAGCGATGTAAACAAAATCGTTTGAGTTCTTTATTTGTGTAAAATTTTCCCGGTCAATTTTTATGTTGTAATGTATTTTTATTCCCATCTTTTCAAGCAACTCAGTATCTTTTATAAAGGCTTTATTGGTGAGCCTGAACGCAGGGATCGCTCCGGAGACCATTCCACCCAGGCTGATCCTTTGTTTCATAGATATCAACCTTAAAACCCGCAAGTACAAGAAAATAAGCAGCAGATAATCCCGATGGACCGGCACCAATTATGGCGACCTTTAAACCGAATCCTGGATTTACAACAGGTGAAAAATCCCTCTCTTTATTTTCCGCGATAAAACGCTTGATTTCCCTAATCTGAAGCGCTTCTTCATAATTCATCCGTGTGCATTTGCTCTGACAAAGATGATCACAGATCATTCCGGTTGTGTAAGGGAACGGGTTTCTGCGCATTATTACTTCAAAAGCCTTTTGAAAATCAGAGTTTGCTGTATAATACAGGTAATCGGGAATATCCTGGTTTGTGGGACAGGCATCCACACAGGGTGCTTGTATACAATCGAAATTATCGAGCTTTCGGTGTGTTTTTATTGTCGGATCATGGATCTCAGTCTTTTTACAGGCCTTTGAATCCAGGACTTTACAGGCATATTCTGAAAGATTCAATAAGCCAGCTTTTCTCCAATCTTCAACTTTACGGTTGCTTTTATATTGGATGAATTCTGGTATTGACCCGGCATCCGCATCCCGAAAAGCCTCTCTCAAATTTGTAATATATTGGGTCAGTAGCCCGTAACCTCCGGGTTTTAACAGGTCGGAACAAACAGTAACGGGTGTCAGCCCGCAGGCAACAAGATCAGGAAAATTAAAAGCATTTGCACCACCTGAAAAGGAGATATTAAGCTTTCCGCCAAAGTCTTTTTGCAGTTTATTAGCCAACTGAACCGAGACCGGATGAAGCGCCCTTCCACTCATGTAGATCATTTTTTCTGACGCAGGTAAAACATCTTTCTGATTCGATGTTTCTAAGGGTGTTCGTCAGTTTCAATCCGAAATGCAGTTGATGTTTTTCGGCTTTCTTTTGTAAATTTCTGATGATCGAAACAGCCTCCGGATATTTAAGATCATGCTCAAATGCAAGATCCGGAACCTCTATATCAAATCCACTGTTCGTCAGTATTTCTCTTAACAAATCTTTGCCAAGTAAGGTCGGATTGAGTTTAATGACTGTATGTAACTTTTTTTCTTCAATCAGGTAGGTCCCGATCTTTTCTATTTCATCCGGCGGACAGCCATGCATGGTAGATAAAGTAACATTATTGGAAATGCAGTCAGAAATAGGAATCTCTGTTATTTCAGGATATAAATCACTGATTTCATCAATCTTCCTTTGTTTCTCGATGCTGCAGTTTTTCATTTTCTCAAAAAACCATTGCACATTCGGGTTCATGATCCCTTCCAGGTTATAACCGACACTCATATTGAAAATTGTTCCGGAAGTTTTGTCTTCAATCCACCCGAATTTATGTTTCAGGAGATGGATTAAAATCCAGGCATTGAGATACTGATCAAAGGATTCATGTATTTTCAGTTCTTGCGACCATTCGCAGTTATAACCTTCATCCTGCATGTCGATACAGGGTTTCGAAACCGATAGTTCATCCAGTGTTTGAATGGTTTTTAATTCGATGTACCGGGCACCGCAAAGCCATGCAGCGATGATATTTTGTGAAAGCTGTGTATGGGGACCGGCGGCCACCCCTAAAGGCGTTTCCAGCAGTGCACCGTAACGGTTCATCCGGAAAGGATCGGAGGATGAGGGATTGAAAAAAATCGCCCGTGGTATGCCGAAGAACTCATCTTTGCCGAGTTCAGCGAATACAATCGAGACCAATTGCCTGAAAGGGATGATCGAAAATTTATCTGTCATTTGATAAACCGGGCTTTTGAGGGTTTGTGTTCATCCTGAATAATTTCTTTCGAAATCCCGAATGTTTCATTTTGTTCAATATTTCCGATTGGTTCTACATGAACCATGATATCGTAAATATTGTCAATGTTTGCTTTCAGCCGTTCTTCCACGCACACTGCTATTTCATGCGATTCGCTCACTTTTATCTCCTGATCTACTTCAATATCCAGTGAAATTGTAAGCATATTGCCCAGTTTTCTAACCCGGATCCGGTGGGGATTGTGTGCGCCTTCGACCTGATCGACCGACTTGAATATTTTAAAATAAATGGTGGTGTCTTTTACGCCGTCCATCATCTCAAGGTTCGATTCGCGGTAAATGCCGAATGCGACCACAATGATCCACAGGCTCACGGCAAGGGCGATGATGGTGTCAAAAACAGGCATTTGTAGCCAAAAGGTAAAGATCAGCCCGGTCAGAACAGAAAAGGATATGAGAATGTCATTCCGCATGTTTTTAGCATTGGCAATGATCATGGAGCTTTCGGTTTTTTTTCCCATCCGGAATTGCCAGGAATAAAGAATTGCTTTTCCTGCAATACTGAACAGCGTTACATAAATAGCTATGATTGAAGGCATTTCCCGATGCTGCCCTGACAGCAGCCTTGAAACTGTCGAGATAAGCAATTGCGCCCCAGCAAAGAAGATAATAAACGCCAGTATTTTGGTGGCCGAGGTTTCCGCTTTTTTATAACCGTAAGGATATTTGGTATCAGGAGGTTTGGAAATAATCCGCGAGGTAAAAAGCGTGATGAAATAGGAAAGAATATCGGTAGTGGTGTCAATGCCATCGGCAATAACGGCGAAACTACCGGCAATGAAACCGATCACAATTTTCAGAATAGCAAGGGCTGTGTTTCCCAGGATTCCGATCCATGATGCTTTTTTTAATTCGTACGTTCTGTCGTGCATGAATGCTGATTTTGAGAGCAACTTATCATTTTGGTTTCCCTCATCTCATGGCAAAAGTAGTAATAAAGATTTTATAGCTTTGCCAATGACATCAAATAGAAATGGATCATACTACTTGCGTTATTTTAACTGCCGGAAACTCGGAAAGGATGGGCAGGCCGAAGCCTTTTCTCAGGTTTGATTCGAAATATAATTTCCTGGAAAAGATTGTTACGGAATATCGAAGTGCCGGTATTACTGAAATTGTAATTGTAATAAATGAAACATTAAATTCAGAAATTCAAAAACAACCTTCACCTTATTTAAACGATTGCCGGTTTATCATAAACCGACATGTTGAATACGGAAGATTTTATTCGGTTAAAACCGGATTGAAAGCCTGCGAAAAGGCAGGTTATATTTTTATTCAGAATGTCGATAATCCTTTTGTCGACAAACGGATCATCCGTCAAATGATCTCAGGTGTTGATGATGCGGAATATTATGTACCTTATTATGGCAAAAGGGGAGGGCATCCGGTTTTGCTAACTGGGGAAATTATTAAAGAACTCATCGATTGTCCGGGAAATGATTTAAACCTGAGAGACTGGTTAAGCAATTACAAACACAAGAAAGTAGCTGTGGATGATGAACAGGTGCTGATCAACATCAATACGCCGGAAGATTATGAAAGATATTTTCGTTGAATATTTTACCTCTATTCAACTATTTTTCAAAATACTAAAGTCCAGTACAATTTGGTTATATCATGCAAGATTGCATAAATCATATAGGTTTTATTTCGAATAATAAAATCTTCAATTCATAGGTGTATTTTAATATTTCAATTAAAAACACCTGAGTACTTTAAGTATATGCTTCAAACTTTGCTTGCTATGTGCTGAAACTTTAATTTCTCCAGTGATTCCAATATTATTTCATTGGTTGCGGGTAAAGAAAAATCCGGCTCAATTTTATGGTTGCCAACAGCAGAGATAGCATCTTTAATGGCAAGCCAAACCGACAAAGCCAGCATGAATGGCGGTTCACCCACAGCCTTGCTTTGCTTAATGGTGCCGGGATTCGGAGCATTTTTAAGAATTTCAACCCTGAAATCTTCCGGAATATCCTGAATGGTAGGGATTTTATAGGTATCAGGTGAATGGTTTAATAAATTGCCTTTTGCGTCGTATTTCATGTCCTCAGTCGTAACCCAACCGATTCCCTGAACAAATCCACCTTCAATCTGTCCAAAGTCAATACGTTCGTTCACGGAATTTCCAACATCATGAAGGATATCCGTGCGAAGAACTTTGGCATATCCTGTTAGTGTATCAATTTCCACTTCGGTTACGGCCATTCCAAAAGCAAAATAATGGAAGGGATTGCCCTTTCCTTTTTGCTTATCGTAGAAAATGCCGGGAGTTCTGTAAAATCCGGTGGCACTTAGGCTGATTTGGTTTAAATATGCAGCGTTGACCAATTCAGTAAATGGAATTTTAATTTGTGGATTTCGTTTATTAAAGACCAGGTTATCCTGAAAAATGATGTCTTTCTTCTTCGCTTGACCTTCCTTTAAAAGCATTAATGCGATATCCGCCAACCTTGATTTCAATTTACCGATGGCAATTTTAACTGCCATGCCGTTCAGGTCGCTGCCGGAAGAGGCTGCAGTTGCTGATGTGTTTGGAACTTTTGATGTATTGGTGCTCGTTACCTTGATGAATTTGGGATCGATGCCTAATTCTGAAGATGAAATTTGTAAAATTTTGGTGTGAAGTCCCTGCCCCATTTCAGTTCCTCCATGATTTACCTGAACAGAACCATCCTTGTAGATATTAACCAGTGATCCTGCCTGATTTAGAAAAGAAGTGGTAAATGAAATGCCAAATTTGACGGGAGTCATTGCCATGCCTCTTTTGTTAAATTGATTGGATGAGTTGAATTGGTCGATTTGTTGACGCCGCTCGAAATACCCGGAGGATTTGATGAGTTGATTGTATATCAATGGTAGCCGAATGTTTTCAACTTTCTGTCCATAATGAGTTATGCTGTTCGTCCCTGTTTTATAAAAATTCCTTTTCCTGATTTCAATTGCATCTTTGCCAAGGAACCGTGCAATGCGGTCAATGATGGTTTCAATTACAGCCATTCCTTGTGGCCCTCCAAAGCCTCGAAATGCTGTATTCGACGGCTTGTTTGTTTTCCATGTATTACCAATCACCCGCAGGTTGGGAATGAAATACGCATTATCCACATGAAACATGGCTCTTTCCATAATTGCCATGGTAAGATCAGTTGTGCATCCGGCATCCAGATTTATGTCAATATCGACAGCAAGGATCTTTCCGCTCTTGTCAAATCCGGCTTTATACTGTGAACGTGTATTGTGTCTTTTGCCTGTGATGATCTGATCCTCATCGCGGTTGAGGTGAATTTTTACGGGACGTCCTGTAGCATTGGCAAGCAGGGCCGACCAGGCAGCGTAATGATTGGCCTGAGTTTCCTTTCCTCCAAAAGCCCCACCCATTCTTCTCACCTCAATTTCCACCTCATTTTTTTGAATCCCCAGGACTTCTGCAACGATGGCTTGCGTTTCCGACGGGTGTTGTGTGGAACTGAACAATTTCATTTCTTTTCCCTCACCCGGAAGAGCAAGACAGGATTGAGTTTCAAGATACCAATGCTCCTGTCCGCCCGTTTTTAAGGTGCCTTCAAAAATATGGTCACATTGTTTGAATGCTTCGGAAATATTGCCCGTTTCTATTTTCCGTGATGGATGAAGGCGATTATTTTTAGCAATCGCTGTTTCCAGATCAAGAATAGCGTCAAGGGTTTTGTAACGGATACTGATCAGTTTTTCAGCTTCACGGGCTATTTGCTTCGTTTCGGCGGCGATCAATAAAATGACCTGACCAATACAATGGACTTCATTATCAGCCAGACAGGGTTCATCATGAACAACAGGTCCCATTTGATTGCTGCCGGGGATATCTTTGCACGTAAGAATTGCTTTGACGCCACTCAACGATTTTGCTTTATTCAGGCTTCCTACTTCGATTATTGCATGAGCCTGCTTGCTGTAAACCAGGTGACCGTAAAGCAACTGTTCACTGATCAGGATATCATTCACATAAACAGATTCTCCTGTTACGTGTTTTGCAGCGCTATTGTGCGGTAGGTAGCTCATTTCGTGTTTCTTCAAAGAATTTAATCAATAAATTTTTAGCTGCAATTTTCCTGAATTCAGCTCCTGAACGTGCATCCGAAATGGGAACAAATTCATTAAATAGTATTTTCTGAGCCGCCTTAATATTTTCATTAGTCCATTGCTTTTGCTTCAGAAATGCTTCTGTTGAACTTGCTCTTTTAACCATTTCCGCCATCCCCCCAAAGGCAAGACAAATATCTTCAACCGTGTTATTTGTGAGTTTTAACCTGAAGCCGGCACTAACCGTTGATATATCCAAATCTTTTCGTTTGGAGACTTTATAAAACCGGATTAACTGTCCTTTGATTTTTGGAATGATTATCGAATGAACGATCTCTCCACTCTGCAAATCAGTTTGCCGGTATCCACGGACAAAATTTTCAATGGGAAGTATTCTTTCTCCTTTCCTGCTGATCAGCCATATCTTAGCATTGTAAGCCATCAAAAGCGGGATTGTATCTCCGATGGGTGAAGCAGTCGCAATGTTACCGCCGATGGTGGCAAGATTCCTGATTTGTTTCGATGCAAAAACGCTGATCATATCCGTCAATGCGGGCAAGGAGCCATTGAGATTATTCTTCAACTTTTCAAGCGATAAGCCCGATCCAATGCCGAATTCGTATTTGTTTTCGGTGAAGAATCTTAAATCCTTGATACCTGAAAGGTCGATTACTTCTTTGATTAACTCAAATTTTTTGGTTTGTTTCAGCGCTATATCGGTTGATCCATTCAGGCACAATGCTTCGGGGTATTTTCCCAATAAGTCAAAACATTCAGGCAAACTTTTCGGTTGAAAGTATTTTTGGTTTCGTGTTACGACTGAAACCGTCTTTGAAGAAACCGCAATGGATTTTAGAAGCTTCACTATTTTTTGTTCACTTTTTGTGAATTGATCACTACCTCCATTCCGGCACGCTTTCTTTGCTGCCCTGAGAATGGGCTGATAACCCGTACAACGGCAGAGATTTCCTGTCAGGGCATCCTTAATGATCTCGTCAGACGGAGCTTTATAGTTTTTATACAAGGCAAACATGGACATGATAAAGCCTGGTGTGCAATAACCGCATTGACTGCCGTTCATATCAATCATGGCTTGCTGAACGGGATGAAGTTTAACTTCCTCACCTTGTTTAACAGCCAGGTTTTCAACTGTTATCAATTGTTTTCCATGGATCATCGGCAGAAAGACCAGGCAGGAATTGACTGCTTTGTAGATTAGATTATCAGTGTCATCCAGTTCTCCCAAAACTATTGTACAAGCGCCGCAATCACCTTCTGCACAGCCCTCTTTAACTCCTTTGTGGTTAGATAGTGAACGCAAATAATTCAAAACAGTGATTGTTGGACTGAGGTTTTGCTTCACAAAATCGATGTCGACGATGGTGTCGTCCAAAACAAAGCTTATCTTATTTTGATCCTCCTTCATCATTCGATTCCTGAATTTTTAACATCGATCAATTTTGCAAGGATGCTGATGGCAATTTCCTCCGGAGTCTGTGCATTAAATTTAATCCCAATTGGCATATCTGCTTTGTTGATTTCATCTTCGGTAAGAATCTTTTCTTCTAAAAGTCTTTTACGCGCCAAAGCTACTTTCGTTTTACTGCCTATCATACCCAGGTATGCAAACGACTTTTTTGCACAGATTGCAAGAACTTCCTCATCATAAGCATGTTTAGGCGTGACTATTACAATATAATCATTTGGGTTAAACTCCAATTTCCGGGCAGCGTTCGCATATTCATCACGGATCAGTTCGACTTCAGGAAGATCAATTTTATCTGTGATTTCTTCCCGGTGATCGATAAGTATAATGCGGAATCCAAAACCGGATGCGAATTTCGCAAGGACTTTGCCTATATGGCCGGCACCAAAAATATACAGATTCAGTTCAGGAATGATGGGTTCAATGTAGACTTCGGCAGTACCTCCACAATGCATGGAAAGATCATCTTCAAGATCGTAAGTGAACTTTTGGGGCTGATTTTTCGCCATAACATTTCGTGCATCGGAAATAACTTTCATCTCAAGACTACCACCGCCAACAGATCCTTCAATTGTCGAATCTGCGAGAACCAGCATTTTCGAACCCGCCTTTCGGGGTGAGCTTCCCTTTGTTTCGATAATAATACACAAGGCAGCTTTTCTCCCTACTTTTTTTATTTCAGCTATTCTGAACAATATATCTTCCATTGCTTTCATTTAATCTGTATCCTAACGAATTTCTGTTTCTTTTAATTCTTTCTCTGGAATAAGTTGATTTATAAATTGAATTTTTCAGGATCACGAATTATTACAACAAGATTTACTTGTATTTCAAATAAAACTCAAGAAATCTGTCAGCAATAGCTTCCCAGCTATACTCATTACGAATAAGAACACTTCCCGCTTTGCCAATTCTTTTCCGATGAACCTCATCTTGCAATAAGCTCTTTATTGCTCCAGCAAATTCTTCTTCATTTCCCGGATCGATCAGTAATCCGTCTTTCCCGTGTGTAATCGCGTTCCTGATACCTCCGAATTTTGAAGCAATTACAGGGCAACCACAGGCCATAGCTTCCTGAGTTGTCATCCCGAAAGGTTCAAAAACAGAAGGCAGCACAAACAGTAAGGCATTCTGATAATAGGGGAGCATCATTTCATCACTGATATAGCCTACCAGATGAACCTTATCTTTCATGTTATTTTCACCGATGATCTTTCGCATCATATCAAAAATTTCAATCTCCCGGGGTTTTGGATTTGGTGAACCGCCCCCAATAACCAGGTGTACATCGTCAAGCTGATGAACAATTTTGCCAAATGCATTTAGCATCAGGTCATGGCCCTTATTTGAATCGATACGGCTGAGGTTCAGGATGTATTTTTCCGGGAGGTTTGTCATTGTTTTTTGCTCAGATGCCCGCGACATACGAAATCGGTTAATATCCACTCCGGGAGGAATGATTTCAATATTATCAGCCTTAAAATTATACAGGCTATTCAGTTTTTCAAGTTGCACGGATGAAGTCAGGGTCTGTCCGTTAACGGCTTTAAAAATACGAACTTCCTCAGCGATGCGATGCTTGAAATTAAACACCTTTTCCATTTCTTCAGGATCTCCGCCCATTTGGTCCTTTTTCCAGGCTCCCAGTGAATGAGCTGTAAAATAGGAAGGCTTGTCGAAGTAATTCGCTACTTCAAGCATTACAATGCCGGCATCTACGTAATGCCCGTGAAACAGGTCATACGACAGGTTGTTTTTACTGATGAACCGGATCATATTTGAGGATAATTCCGGCAACAAATCGTAAATAAATTCTTTCGGAACAAATTCCCAGCTACCGCAAGGGATTCTGATCACCCTTACATCGGGATAACCTGGTACAGGATCAATCTGGGGTTTTGTCCTGTCGAACCATCGGGTGAAGATATCAACTTTGATTCCTTTGCGTGCCAGAGCTTTTGAAAGTTCGAGCACATAAACCACCTGGCCGCCGGTATCAGTAATCCCCAACGTAGGAACCGGATCAAAATACCCATGTGTGCTTAACATGGCGATGTGATTATAATTATTCTCCATAATTGTTCAGCTTAAAGCGCATGAATATTTGTTTTGAATTCGTCAATTTTATTTGAATGAAAATTAATTAATTCTTGTCGCATTCCATTCCTTAGAAATGATAATATCAGCCAACTGCTTATGCCGGGAAATAATTTCATGTTCGATGGTTAGGATTTTGTCCAGAAATTCATCCTGATTTTCCCGCGCCCTTCTTTTTCGCGATTCTATCGTATCCATTTTATTTCTGTCAATAAAAATCCTGCAATTCACGTTTTTCAGCAATGTAGTGTAAGTACCTTCGGCAATCAGCATGTTAAATTCTGAAAGGTCAACTTTTTCTTCTTCGATTTTATCTGCATTAAAATCAACAAGGGGCTTTGTTACAATTGCTTTTCCCTCCAACGCATCATTTAAATTTTCATCCAGCAAATCAAGCTTCACTTCTTGAATTCCTACCCATGAAATATCTGATTTTCTTTTTCTTTCATTAGTTTTTGGCGGGAGTTTGAAGTAGTCGTCCTGGCCAAAGATGTAGCATTTTATGTTATTTTCCTCAAGAATTTGAGCAATGGAAGCAGCAACTTCCGATTTACCAGCACCGGATTCACCAGCAACCGTAAGTACAAATCGATTGGTTGCTATTTTAATATCATCAAGAATTAATCCTACCACCTGTTTGGCCGCTTTCCGGTGGTTATCATCAAGTATGAGAATATCTCCTTTCATCTTCGTGAATTGAATTTTACATCCTCAAAAATACATTTTTTTGAGTACTTTCGAAAAATGGATGTACGGTCAAACAGGATAGGAGATATCAGAAGTTATTACAGGCCCGAACTCATGAAATATTATGATGAACGTGAGGCTGATACGTTGCTGTTCCTGATTATTGAAGCATACACGGAACTCACGCGCACAAAAATTTTGGCTGAACCGGAAAAACCCGTTAATGAATCCCAATTGTTAAAAATTCATTTCGCGGTAAAAGATTTAAAAAACTACAAACCGATTCAATACATCCTTGGTCAAACTGAATTTTATGGTCTTCAGTTTATGGTAACACCCGACGTATTGATTCCACGGCCGGAAACAGAAGAATTGGTTGAAATTATTCTACAGGATTGCAGTGAATTAAAAGAGCCAAATATTTTAGATATTGGAACAGGGTCGGGTTGTATAGCCATTTCAATCAAAAAAAATCGCATCGATGCAAAACTTCTTGCCATAGATATTTCTAGGCTATGCACTTGACATTGCAAAAAAAAATGCGACGATGAACAGGACAGAGATTTCTTTTCTTCAGATGGACTTTTTGAATGAAAAAAACCAGAACAGACTCGGGAGTTTTGATATTATCGTCAGTAATCCTCCTTATGTAAGGCATTCAGAAAAAAAAGCCATGAAAAAAAATGTTTTGGATTATGAGCCTGAACTGGCCCTTTTTGTTAAGGATGATGACCCACTCATTTTTTACCGGGCAATTGCAGCATTTGGAGCTGAGCATTTGATACAAAAGGGCAAAATCTTCTGCGAAATTAATGAGTTTTTAACCACGGAGACATGCGATCTATTTGAACACAAAGGTTATCAAAATGTTGAAATTTGTAAAGATATGTCAGGAAAAAACAGGATACTGAAAGCAGATTTATAGGAATATTTTTTCTAAAAAAAGTAAAGTTTTCTTATAAATTCCAAGGGCAGAACCTTCTCTCGGACCAGCAATATTTAGAATTTGAATGTTGTTCGTTTTCATCCAATTTGCAAAGCTATAATTGTCATAAACTTCCGTCAGTTTGAAAATAAGATATGGCTTTCCCAGTTTTTTACAAAGATTCAAAGTCAGACCAGTACCCGCATCAAATTTATTGTCGTAAATAATAATGGTTGCATTACTTTCGCTGATGTTTTTTTCTGTTCTTACTTTATAAGATGACGATTTGGTTTCGTCGAGTGGGTATCTAAGCAAAATTGGTCCGTCCTCAGCCAACCGTCCCTTTGGGCACCATCCTCCGCAGTTAATGCCATGACCTAATGCAAAATCGAGAGCTGCACGATCTACCCCTGTCTGGCCTCCTGAAATAATTTTAATATTTTTAAATTCTGTCATTTAATGAATTCCTTTAAATAACAAAAAGCCCGGGTTGTCGGGCTTTTGCAATTAAAATATATGCAGATAAAAATCAACTAAATGGCCTGTCGGATAATTGTTACTAATTCCTTCCTGTTTTGTTATATTTCTGATTATAATTTTGAAACGAAGATTTCATTAAATATGAATTAGGATGATCTTCCAGGTTAATAACCCAGCAAAAATTATCCTGTTTGTTATTAATAATGCAAAAATTGTCGTTTCCGCTTATTTGAACTGTATCGTTTGAATTTGATGTTGTTGTTTTCATTTTTTCTAATTTAAAATTCTTTATTTTCGTTAAAGGATCAGTCAAAAACCATACAAACGTGTAAACCTCTGAATATCAATAACGATTAAAAAAGAAGAATTCTCATATTTGGAAAAAACTGCAATTTAGGGACATGTTAACTATATGTGGAAAATTATGTGGAGTAAAAATTCAAAGTAGTTCCATTCTTTACACCTTGCCAAAATTTATTAATTTTGCACCCTCAAAAATTTGTACACTATGTTTGAAGGTCTATCGGATAAACTTGAACGGTCATTTAAAATACTTAAAGGACATGGTCATATTACGGAAATCAATGTTGCCGAGACATTGAAGGAAGTGAGAAAAGCCTTGTTGGATGCGGATGTAAGTTTTAAAATTGCAAAGCAATTTACGGAACAGGTCAAAGAAAAAGCGCTTGGCGAAAAGATTTTAACATCTGTATCTCCGGGACAGCTTATGGTGAAGATTGTACATGATGAGCTATCCATGTTAATGGGATCTCAGGCATCTGAACTGAATATAAAAGGTAATCCGGCCATTATTCTCATCGCAGGATTACAGGGCTCTGGTAAAACGACATTTTCGGCAAAGCTGGCTAACTATCTGAAGAGTAAAAAAGGGAAAAACCCTTTGCTGGTAGCAGGTGATGTTTATCGACCTGCTGCAATTAACCAGCTTAAAGTTTTAGGAGAACAGGTAAATGTTAAGGTATATGCTGAAGAAGAAAATAAACTCCCGGTTTCCATTTGTAAAAATGCACTTAAACATGCACACGAATTCGGATTTAATGTAGTTATTATCGACACGGCAGGCCGGCTTGCAATCGATGAACTGATGATGAATGAAATTGCAGCAATCAAGCAATCTGTCAACCCTCAGGAAACTTTGTTCGTGGTTGATTCCATGACCGGTCAGGATGCAGTGAATACGGCTAAAGCTTTTAATGAACGGCTTGATTATAATGGGGTTGTTCTTACAAAGCTCGATGGTGATACCAGGGGTGGTGCAGCCCTAACAATAAAAGCGGTTGTAGATAAACCCATAAAGTTTGTGGGTATTGGCGAAAAAATGGATGCTATTGATGTTTTTCATCCCAGTCGTATGGCTGACAGGATACTGGGAATGGGTGACATCGTTTCTCTGGTTGAAAAAGCACAGGAACAGTTTGATGTAGAAGAAGCCAGGAAACTCCAGAAAAAGATCGCTAAAAACCAGTTTAATTTCGATGATTTTTTAAATCAGATCAAACAGATCAAAAAAATGGGTAATGTGAAAGACCTGATGGGTATGATACCTGGTGTGGGTAAAGCCATTAAAAACATGGATATTGACGATGATGCCTTTAAGGGAATTGAAGCCATAATCCATTCCATGACGCCCGGTGAGCGGAATGACCCGAAGATTCTTAACGGAAGCCGAAGACGGAGAATTGCGATTGGCAGTGGTACTGACATACAGGAGGTTAACCAGCTTATCAAACAGTTTGGCGAAACGCAGAAAATGATGAAAATGATGTCGGGAGGGAAGGGGAAGAATGTAATGAGAGCTATGGCAAATATGAATAAAATGCCGGGAAGGTAAAATCGATGATTGGATGAAGTGGCAGCCTGTCAGGACATTTCGATGAAAATGATTAAATTTATACACACTTGATCAGATTTTATGAAAATAATTGACGGAAAGGAAATTGCGAAACAAATTAAAGCAGAAATTGCTGCTGAAGTGCTTGCCATTATTGATAAAGGTGATTCCAGCCCGCATTTGGCTGCAGTACTTGTTGGCGAGGATCCGGCCAGTCTGACGTATGTCAGTGGTAAAGAAAAAGCCTGTAAGGAAGTAGGCATTATTTCTTCCATTTATAAGCTTCCTGAAACCGTAAGTGAAAAAGAATTATTGAAAGTTGTGCAATACCTTAATGAAGATGATGAAATCGATGGCTTTATTGTTCAGCTGCCTCTTCCTGCTCATATCGACGAAAAAAAAGTAATTGAAAGCATTTCTCCGGCTAAAGATGTAGATGGATTTCATCCTATAAATTTTGGGCGAATGGCAATGAACCTGCCCGCTTACCTGCCCGCAACTCCAAACGGTATTCTGCAGTTAATTGAAAGGTCGAAAATTGAGACTGCAGGAAAACATTGTGTCGTTCTTGGCCGAAGTCATATTGTTGGTTCTCCCATAAGCATCCTGATGTCAAGAAAAGCATATCCTGGAAATGCCACCGTAACGTTGTGTCACAGCCAAACAAAAGACCTCAAAAAGATTGCAAAAACAGCGGATATACTGATTGTGGCAATGGGTCAACCTGAATTTGTGACTGCAGATATGGTGAAAAAAGGTGCTGTGGTGATCGACGTTGGTATTCATCGGATTCCTTCTGATTCGACCAAATCGGGTTTCAGACTGATCGGAGATGTAAAATTTGATGAGGTCATTTCTTTAGCGTCATTAATAACTCCGGTTCCGGGAGGTGTTGGTCCCATGACCATCGTGTCCTTGTTAATGAATACGCTGAAAGCTCACAAAAAGGAAATTTATCCGTGATCCATTCTTGTTTTTATTCTCAGAATTTTAATCTCAAAATGAATGGTTCGATGGTATCCACTTTAATTAAACCATTTCTGCTTTTTATTTTCAGTATAATTCTTTCATTCCCCCAATTAATTGCCCAGCAGGGAAAAGAGCTCTATACAATTATTGAATATCCTGTAATACCTGAAAAATTTTCGGATATCGATACGATTGTAAATGAAACCTCTGGATTGATATGGTTTGAACAGTCGGTTCTGACATTCAACGACAGTGGTGGGAAACCTGAAATTTACCGAATTGACAAGAATTCAGGTAAAATAATTCAGACTATTTCTCTTGCTAATGCTACCAACATTGACTGGGAAGATATTACACAAGACGACGATTTCATTTATGTAGGTGATTTTGGGAATAATAAAGGGGTTAGAAAAGATCTTAAAATTTATAAAATCGATAAAAAGGAAATAAAGAAAAGTAATAAAGTAAGTCTTCAAGCCACGGTGATTTCTTTTTCGTACACCGACCAATTGTCTTTTGAGAAAACCCGATCCCACAATTTTGACTGCGAATCACTGATTAATTTCGGCGATTCTCTCATCATTTTTTCGAAAGACCGGGCAGATAATGAAACACGGATGTACAAATTATCAAAAGTTACCGGTGATTATTCAATTGCGCCGGTTGCCTCATTTGATGTTGATGGTCTTGTGACTGGTGCAGATTACAATATTAATACAAGAACTTTAGTTTTAATCGGGTATAAAGATTATGTACCGTTCATCTATTATTTTAAAAATTTTAATGGCATTTCTTTGGGTACTGATAAAGTTTACCGGTTCAACCTGAACAGAATGACAGGCGGACAAACAGAAGGAATTTGCTGGATGGATGACGAAAATATCCTTTTTTCAAATGAACAGACAAAAGAATTTAAGCAGGCTGTTTACATTCTCAACGTGGAGAAGATCATCAAACTTCTTCCAGATGATTAATAATTTATGACTGACAGCCATTTGACAAATATTAAATCGCTTAAAAACGGTCATGCGCTCCCCTTAATGGAAGATTTTTACACCATTCAGGGAGAAGGTTTTCATTCGGGAAAGCCTGCTTATTTTACCCGGATTGGAGGATGCGATGTCGGCTGTAGCTGGTGCGATGTTAAAGAATCGTGGAATGCTGAAATTTGGCCACTGACTTCTACTGATGAAATTGTGAAAAGAATAGAGACCTGTGTAGCAAAATCCGTCGTCGTTACCGGTGGAGAGCCCTTAATGTATAACCTTGATTACTTGTGCTCGGAATTAAAAAACAGAGGAATCAAAACATACCTCGAAACTTCAGGCTCACATCCGCTTAGTGGAACCTGGGATTGGATCTGTCTTTCACCGAAGAAAAACAGTCCTCCTCTGCCTGAAATATATTCCAGAGCCAGCGAATACAAAGTGATTATTCAATCAAAAGGAGATTTTGACTGGGCGGAAAAAAATATCAGCAAACTTTCTGATGAATGCAAGCTATTTCTTCAACCCGAGTGGAGTAAAAGAGAAAATATGATGCAATCGATTGTTGAGTATGTAAAGAAGAATCCAAAATGGCAAATATCATTGCAAAGCCATAAATACATGCGAATTCCATGAAGAAAACAACGTCATTGTCAACTGATGAAAATTGCCGGCAAAAGTTTACTATATTAATGTATTGATCTTATCAGGAAATTGTATTTTTGATTTTCCATAAACTGTAAAGGATGCTTCCTAACTCTGTAAAATTTATTATTCTCTTGTTGATTATTCTCCCATTGGTTTGTAAATCACAGGTGTACGATCTATCCTCTAAATCCAAAAAGGCTAAAAAGTTTTACGAAGCCGGTGAACTATATTTGAAGCACCAGAATTCAACGGAAGCAGAAATTTCATTTAAAAAAGCGATTGAAGAAGACCCAAATTTTTATGAAGCTTACATGATGCTGGGCGATATGTACGAGCAGGATAAAAGTGACTCTGCTGCCGTTGTATATTATAAAAAAGCAGTAGAAATTGCTCCTGACAAATTTCCTGCTGCTTTTTTTATAGTGGCCAACCTTGAATATAAAAACGGTTGGTACAGGGATGCGTTCGAACATTACAAATCGTACCTGGGTTATCCCGGATTGTATGAGAAAAACCAGTTAAAAGCCTCGAAAAATTTGGAGAGTTGCGAGTTTGCCATGAAAGCTATCCAAAATCCGGTACCATTTCATCCGGTGAATCTGGGTAAAAATGTCAATTCAGCTCAGGATGATTATTTCCCCTGCCTTACTGCTGACAACCAAACCCTGCTCTTTACCCGGTTGCTGAAAGATAAAAACGCACCATCCGGCAGGCAGGAGGATTTTTTTGTGAGCAATTTCCTTAATGGTGAATGGCAGCCTGCCGTTTCCATAGGACCGCCCATCAATACCATTTATAATGAAGGCGCACCTACGCTCTCAGCCGACGGGAATATGCTGATCTTTACTGCGTGTGAAAGTGTAAACGGTTATGGCAGTGACAGGCAAGGTTACGGAAGATGCGATCTGTTTGCATCAAAAAAAGTTGGGAATAACTGGTCGGTGCCTTATAATATTGGTGCACCGGTCAATTCAAGGCATTGGGAGTCGCAGCCTTCACTTTCATCAGATGGGAAAACAATTTATTACGTGAGCAACCGCGATAACAATTACGATATCTGGTGTTCGGTTATGACCGGTGAAGGTGAGTGGGGTATACCCGTAAAACTGGGAGACAACATAAATACGGATGGTTATGAAGGCTCTGTGTTCATCCATCCTGATAACCAGACACTTTATTTTTCATCGGATGGTCATACCGGAATGGGTGGTTTGGACATATTTGTAAGTCGCAGGGATAGCGCTGGCAATTGGGGTGTTCCTGTTAACCTCGGATATCCCATCAATACATTTAAAGATGAAAACAGTATTTTGATAAGCGCTAATGGAAAGCTGGCCATGCTTGCTTCCGACAGGAAGGATGGGTTTGGGGGTCTCGATCTGTACAGTTTTGAATTGTATGAAAGTGCCCGTCCGCAGCCGGTTACCTATATGAAAGGCACCGTTTACGATAAAGAAAGTGGTGAAAAACTGGAAGCCCGCTTCGAACTAACGGACTTGAATTCCGGGAAACTTGCTGTACAATCCTTTTCAAACGAAGGAAACGGTGAATTTCTTGTTTGTCTGCCGGCACATCACGACTATGCACTGACAGTCTCTAAGGAAGGCTATTTGTTTTATTCCGAAAACTTTAATCTTGAAGGCGAAAACCCTTCGACAGATCCTGTTTTAAAGGATATTCCACTTGAAAAACTTAAAACAGGTGCCAAAGTGATCCTGAAAAATATTTTTTTCGAGACTGATAAATATGAACTGAAGGATGCTTCGAAGGTCGAACTGCAGAAACTGACTGAATTGCTGACCAAAAACCCTGCATTAAAAATCGAGATCGGAGGCCATACCGATAATGTGGGAACCCCTCAATATAACCAGATTTTGTCAGAGAACCGGGCAAAGGCAGTTTATAATTATCTTATTGGAAATGGAATTGATCCATCACGCTTAAGCTTTAAAGGTTATGGTGAGACCCAGCCTCTTGATACAAACCAAACAGAAACCGGCAGAGCCAATAACCGAAGAACAGAATTTAAGGTTGTGGATTAAAGCCCTTTAATTCAGAAAATCAGAAAATCTCCAAAAGTTTTTAAGGATTCAATTTAAAAACCACTGATATTTTTGAATTCAGCGTTTTCGAGATCGGGCAGTTCTTTTCAGCATCTTTTACAAGCTCCTCAAATTTCGCGCTATCAATTCCTTTAACGTGCGCAGTCAGTTCAAGGTGGGAGGTTGTGATCGCCCCGTTTTCAAGTGTAACTGTACAGGTTGTTTCAAGATTGTCTGCTACAAAGCCTGCTTCAGTCAGGTTAAAACTCAGTTTCATGGTAAAACAACCGGCATGTGCTGCAGCTACCAATTCTTCAGGATTCGTTCCGATGCCTTCTTCAAAACGGGAACTATACGAATATTGAGTCTTGTTTAAAATACCACTTTGTGTTGAAAGATGGCCTTTGCCTTCTTTTCCTGTTCCCTGCCATACGGCTGTTGCTTTTCTTTTCATAACTTGAATATAATTTACAATTTTTTATTCTGTTTTTATTGTGCTATTTTAAATGATACCTGATCCTAACCTAATAATTATCACATAGCTTAATTTGAAAATGGATTTAAATGTCATTTAATCCCAAACCAATATCCTACAAAAAATAAACAAAAATAAAAAGCATTTGACTTTGACCAGGGTCAAAAATCCGTTGAATGTTTTCGAGTGGATTGTCAAATTTTACAACATAAAACTGTAATGGAAATTGCCGGGCCAGGTTAATTGGTGATTTCAACCCGCCAGTCACCCGGCTCACTTATTTCGAACTCAAAATCTGCATGAAACGTCGTAGTGTGCAACTTGTTCGGGGTAATATATGAAACTTTAATCCTAACCGGAAAGGTGATGTAATCATACCCAATCAAGTTACCAAGTGTAGTTTCCGTGCCGTTGGAAGTAGACATCAGTAAATTTGTGATCCCGGTGTTTCTCATTCCATTTTGCATGAAATCAATTAAAACCCGATATTTGATGTCGCTTTGTTTGTAAATTGTATAACGGTCAATGCTGGTCTTGCTAATCACTCTTGGAGCAATTGGCATGGGACCGTAATACTGGTCCTGGATCCATAATCCGGTTAGCGTAGAATCTTTGTCACCCACTTTAAATTTATAGGAGCCTTTACCATCTCTGTATCCTTCTTTCCATTCACCATTATAGATATCGCCATTTGCCCAGGTATAGGTTCCCTTGCCTGATGGCAAGCCATCCCTGAACTGTCCTTCATAGATGTCGGCACCAACAGCTTTGCCTTTCCCATTTGCAAGCCCCTTTTTACATTTGCCAGTATACGTACCGCTGATTTCAGGTTTAAGCACTTTGCACTCGTCCTGTGCAATCAGATTCCCTGCTACCGAAAACAAAGCGTAAAGGAATAAAAGTCCGGAAACTATTTTTGTAATTGTTGTTTTCATTGGCTTACTGTTTATATTGTTACGCTATTATATCATTGGATACAAAGGATCATTGGAGAAATTTTTCCGTTCAGTTGATACCTAACATTTATACAAAAATAGTTAATCGTTGGAAAGGAATGAAATTTTTACGACTCAAATTAGTCATTTGCCTTATTTTTTCTCGGCATTAAAAACGAAGTTGAAGAAAATTAGTAACTCAATTAACTATATTTGCGGTTATCAATTTCCATTTAAAATGAAACAGTTTCTTTACATTATTCTCTTTTGTTTTTTAATTCAACAGCAAGCGCGTTCGGATGAAGGAATTTGGATACCTCTTTATCTTGGCGAACTGAACGAGACCGAAATGCAGTCGATGGGAATGAATATAACTGCCGATGATATTTACAGCATCAACCATGCGAGTCTGAAAGACGCCATCCTGATTTTCGGAGGTGGTTGTACGGCAGAAATTGTATCGGATGAAGGTCTGATCCTAACCAATTACCATTGTGGTTATAGCCGGATACAGGCCCATTCATCTCTCGAAAACGATTACCTTACCAATGGATTCTGGGCAAGGGATCGATCGGAAGAGCTTGCAAACCCTGGTTTAACCGTTACATTATTGATCCGCATGGAAGAGGTTACAAGCCTCGTCCTCGAAGGTGTTTCTGATACGATGAATGAAGCTGACAGGATGTTCACCATTGCTATGAATATTGATTCTGTGAAGAAAGAAGCTGTGAAAGGTACTCATTATAAAGCTGTTGTGCGTTCATTTTTCGAGGGAAACCGGTATTTCCTCTTTGTAAATGAAGTTTTTGAAGATGTTCGCCTCGTTGGTGCCCCGCCTTCCGATATCGGAAAATTCGGGGGCGATACCGATAACTGGATTTGGCCGCGACATACGGGTGATTTTTCTGTTTTCAGAATTTATGCAGATAAAGATAACAACCCCTGTAAATATTCACAGGAAAATATTCCGTACCATCCTAAAAAGCATCTTGCAATTTCTCTGAATGGCGTTCAGCAAGGAGATTTTACCTTTGTTTTTGGCTATCCCGGACGAACCGAAGAATACATTCCTTCGTGTCAGATAAGCCTGCAGGTGAATATGCTCAATCCATTGCTGATAAATTTGCGGGGAAAGCGAATAGAAATATTTAAACAAGGCATGGATCAAAGCAGTGAGATCCGTATTCAATATGCCGCCAAACAAGCATCTGTTGCAAATGGATGGAAAAAGGCAATAGGAGAGGATCGCGGTATTAAAAGACTCAATGCTATCGAAAATAAAAAGCAATTTGAATCCGCATTTCAGGAGTGGGCAAATTCTACTGCCGACTTGAAAAATAAATATGGTCCCGTTCTTCCTGCATTCGAAAAGATTTATAAGAACCTCGGTCCGTTATACCAAAGTGCACTTTATATAAGGGAAGCAGGATTTGGTGTAGAGATCATCCGCTTTGCCCGGCAGTTTGAACCCCTGGTCGAAGCCGGGAAGAGAACTGATGAGTCAAAGGAAAATACAGAAGATCGTATACAAAAACTTATCCGGTCTTCAGATTTATTTTACAAAGATTATCAGCCTGGTATCGATAAAAAGATTTTTGTGGCGCTCATGAGTGATTACTATAATAGTAATCCAAAAGAGGATTTACCACTTGAATTTAGTGAAATTACTGGCCGATACAAGGGGGATATGAATAGGCTTGCAGAAGAAATTTTTGAACATTCTTTATTTGCATCCCGGGAAAAAATGAATAATTTTCTAACCTCCTATAAAAAATCTTCATGGAAGAAGCTTCAAAAGGATCTGGTTTATAAACTGACTCAAGGATTTAATAATTATAATGAAGTACTTGTAAAAAAAATCAGTCAGCTTAATCTCACTACCGACAGTCTGATGCAGCTATACATGAAAGGCCAAATGGAAATGCAGCCCATGAAGCTTTTTTATCCGGATGCCAATTCAACGCTTAGAGTAGCCTATGGTAAAGTGGATGGTTATAAGCCTGAAGATGCAGTTGATTATGAATATTTTACGACGCTGAAAGGCATTATTGAAAAAGAGGACGCGGATGTCTATGATTACGTTGTTGAAAACAGGCTCAAAGAGCTTTACTATGAAAAGGATTACGGAAGATATGGTGATCAGGATGGAACAATGCATGTATGCTTTCTGGCGACCAATCACACATCCGGAGGAAATTCTGGCAGCCCCGTGCTGGACGCAAATGGAAACCTGATCGGGCTTAATTTCGATCGTTGCTGGGAAGGAACCATGAGCGATCTCTATTTCGATCCTGAACAATGCAGAAATATTGTCCTCGATATTCGGTATTGTTTATTTATTATAGATAAATTTGCTGGTGCGAAACATTTGGTTGATGAAATGACAATAGCTGAAAATGAGTAGCAATGGCTGTTTGGTCAAGTTATTAAAAGTTTCAACAGTAAATTAAGTAACCCATCATAAAGAAAAAAATGATCAAAATTTACCACAATCCTAAATGCAAAAAATCGCGAGCCGGTTTAAATTACCTGGCGAAAAAAGGGGAGCCCTATGAAATTGTCGAATACCTGAAGAACCCTTTAACAGAAAAGGATTTGAAAGTCATTCTCATTAAAATGAATGCAAAGCCTCAGGAAATTATTCGGATGCAGGAGGATATATACCGGAAACAATTTAAGACCATGAAATTTACGGATAATGAGTGGATTAAAATTCTGGTTGAGAACCCAAAACTGATTAAGCGACCGATTGTGGTTAAAAATTACAAAGCAGTATGGGCCGATCCTCCTGAAAATATAGATATATTATTTGAACAAAAAACATAACCCAGGGGAAAAATTATGGCTAATTAATTCAGAAAAGAAAAAATTGGATTACAACTATAAAAAAATTAAACGTTATGAATTACAGAATTGAAAAGGACACGATGGGAACTGTAGAGGTTCCAGCTGACAAATACTGGGGTGCTCAAACCCAGCGGTCAAAAATGAATTTTCTGATTGGCGAACCCGGATCAATGCCCAGAGAAATCATCATGGCCTTTGCCTATCTGAAAAAAGCAGCAGCCCTTACCAATAAGGATTTGGGTGTTCTTTCTGCAGATAAAGCAAAGCTGATTAGTGATGTTTGTGATGAAATTCTGGCAGGTAAGCTGGATGATAATTTTCCATTGGTAATCTGGCAGACAGGCTCCGGTACACAATCCAATATGAATATGAATGAGGTCATTGCCAACAGAGCACATGTATTGAATGGCGGACAATTGGGTGATGGGAAACGGACCATTCATCCCAATGATGATGTAAACAAATCTCAGTCATCAAACGATACGTTCCCTACCGCAATGCATATTGCAGCCTATAAGATGATCGTTGAAACGACCATTCCGGGTGTCGAACTTTTAAAGAAAACCCTGGCAGAAGAAAGCTGCTGACTTTAAGGATATCGTAAAAACCGGACGTACGCATCTTATGGACGCTACACCGCTTACATTGGGACAGGAATTCAGCGGATATGCATCGCAGCTCGATCATGGCATAAAAGCGTTAATAAATACCCTTGATCATTTGCAAGAGCTTGCTTTGGGTGGAACCGCCGTTGGTACAGGGATCAATACGCCTCCAGGATATTCTGAAAAAGTTGCCGCTAAAATTGCAGAACTAACCGGATGTCCGTTTCGAACCGCAGCAAATAAATTTGAATCCCTTTCAGCACATGATGCAATGGTTGAAACTTCTGGAGCATTGAAAACGCTTGCCGTCAGTCTTATGCATATTGCAAATAATACCCGTATGCTTGCATCCGGTCCACGATGCGGAATTGGTGAACTAAAACTACCTGAAAATGAACCCGGTTCTTCGATTATGCCGGGAAAAGTAAATCCCACTCAAAATGAGGCATTGAGCATGGTTTGTGCACAGGTTATCGGCAACGATGCTGCAATTGCGGTTGGGGGAATGCAGGGTCACTTCCAGCTGAATGTGTTCAAGCCGGTAATGATATATAACCTTCTAATGGCTGCCCGATTGTTAGGTGATGCCTGTGTTTCGTTTAACGACAATTGCGCAATTGGCATCGAACCAAACCTGCCTTTTATACAGAAAAATCTGGAAAACTCATTGATGCTGGTTACGGCTTTAAATACACATATCGGGTATGAAAAAGCTGCTGAAATAGCCAAGAAAGCACATAAGGAAGGTTTAACATTAAGAGAAGCTGCAGTGGGTCTTGGTTATGTAACCGACGAGGAATTCAGCAAATGGGTCGATCCGCGGAAAATGATATAACGGGAACATTTGGGTTGAAATCAATCTTTTGGACTTTGCAAATCCGATAAAATCAACGGAAAGCTACTTTATTGATGTAAAACACGGTTCGTTTATTATTTTCTAAAAGTGAGTTGTTTTTAATGGTCTGAAAACCATAAGCAATAAAATAATTATTGTACCAGTAAAAAATATTGCTTTTAGAGTCTGCCATTATCTTATCGTTGGAATAGGTTGTTTCGATCGGATAATAATCAACTCCTTCGACAGTTTTATCACCGTCGATTATTTTACTTGCTATTTTCCCATCATGATTATAGGTGAGAACCATTTGGCTTGAATCTGGAAAAAAGGTGCAGACTCGTTTCTCTAAATTAAAGGTAAGGATATTAAATATCTCCATACCGTTATCCCAAACTTTTATCCCTTTGTTATCGAAACAGGAAATAAATGCATTAAAATATTTATAACCGTCAAAAACAGAGTAAGATACCGGCATAGGATGACCGTAATAATCATAATATGTGCTTGTCACAGTGCGGTATTCTTCATAATAGGCCTCGGCAATTAAATAATAAAGGCTGTCACTGCAAATAATGTCATGTAAAAGCAAATCGAAATTCATGGAGTATTTATCCGGTTCTTCATCCTTCTCGGCTTTCCTTTTAGCTTGCAAATACTCTTTACTTTTCAGGTAACCGGTCATGTTTTCTAATTCAAGAAAATTGTAATAGTGGGCTTCTTGTTCCTGATTGCCGGAAATCAATATACTGTAAAACCCGGCGGCCTGATCATCGAAGTAATCTTTATCGTTTACAGAATTACCTTTAATAACCCCGTATGTGCCAATGAGTAGTAAACTATTTTGAGTTGTATGCATTAGTTTACCTGTATTTAATTTCTTCCCTGACTCGGCTTGAATTTCAGTAGATCCGATTTTAACTCCCGTTTTATCAAATTCATTTAATTGAAAATAAAATTCTGATTTAGACGTCCGGATGTTAAAAATCCCGTAATATGTATTGTTTATCGTATCTAAATAAAGTTCTTCTAATTTTGAACGGTCGGTGTCAATTTCAAAAACCGGTTTGGTTTCTTTTGTAAGCATATTTAACACATAAATACCACACTTATCATTATCGCCGCTCATCCCAATAATTATATTATCACCAAGGACATCAAAATCGACAAAATAGAAATGATCAGGAATCTTCCCGCTGAACATTTCATAATGCCCATCGGCAATGGCTATTTTCAGTACCTGGTAATTATAATTATCAACTTTCTTCTTATCTGGAATATTAAACAAAACATAAAGATAATCGCCATGCAGGGATTTCATTTGATAAATCATATTTTCGAAAACAGGAACATCTTTTTTCCAGACTTCCTGTAGAAATTTATCATAAAACACAAACACCCAGAATTTGTACCCATCCTGATTTATGGTCGTTTCATAAAATAAAAATATACCTTTATCCTGACACGAAGCAAGGCTGTAATTTGCATTATCCGATTTGCTGTCAATCTCAATTCTTAATAAAGGGTCGTCCTGAGCAGGCAAAAACAAGAAATGTAACATTAAAATGCAAAAGACAATGATGTATTTAACCGGTAGCTTCATAGTGAACTGCATTCTTAAAGGTTTCCTGTTGCCACAAATATAAAGATTATTGTTTACCTAAACGATAATGAAATCCATTTATTGAATAAAAATAAAAGTCCCCCGTTTCCGGAGGACTTTGAAGTTTTATGTTTTTCAATGATTAATAGACAATAAGTTTTTGTGCCGAATACTGACCTGTTGAAGATTCTATAAACCTGACAAAATAAATTCCTTTGCCAAGGTCAGAAATATCATGCCTGACAATGGGTTCATTAAATTCGAATTCAGAAAGTACGGTTCCGGTTAAAGATAATATTTGAACCTTATCAAATCCTTCATATAATTTTTCAAGATTGATAACACCACTTGAAGGATTGGGATAAACTTTTGACAAATTCGATAATAAGAACTGATTGGTAATGCTTGTGTTTCCTTCACCTGTAATTTGAATATCATCAATCTCCCAGGTAGCTGATTCCGTACTGGTTGATGTGAACTGAAATGCAACATAAACAGCGGTTCCGTTAATTGATGAAAGGTCAACATTTCCTGAAGAAGTCCAGGTCCAGTTTCCCGGGCACATGGTATAGTTCAATGTAGTCCAGGTCGCCGAATAAGGATCTCCACCACCATTGTAATCGGTTGAAAATTTAAGTAAGAGATCATTACCTGTGTAATTTTTAGCATTCTGGAAAGTAAGGACCTCGTTATTATAATTATCCAGGTCTAAAGCAGGTGAAATTAACCAGTCATCGTTTTCATAGGATACGCCCGAAAATCCGCTCATCAGTGCACAAGGTGTACTATTTATTCCGAAGGTATTGTCTCTGCTCCATACCTGATCGCCTGTCACGCTAACTGTTGTCCAGTTGCCCCAGCTATCATCAAAATTCTCTGCTTCAATAGTAACAATTGTCTGGACTGAGGTTGTAGCTGTTACAGTGGGAGCCGTTCCATCAGTTTTATAATTTATACCGGAACCTGAATTGGTGTAAGGATATATTGAAAAATAATATGGTGTACTTGCTTCTAATCCACTGAAAGAAGCGGCTTGAACACCATAGGCAATATTAAGTGCTCCGGATCCGTCACTCATGTCCGTATCATCTGCAATTGCAGTTCCATCAACAGGAACAGGCAATGTGGAACTTGTTCCTGCAAAGACGATGTACTTTTCAGGTAATTGAGTTCCAACTGCATCAGTCCAGGTTAATCCAATCGAGTTGTTTGTTGGACTGGCAACAAAGTTTACCGGGTAATTTGTAGGTTCGGGTAAAAATGTTGTGGTTGCATTAGCTGCAGGAGCGACACCATCGGTTTTATAATCAATGACAGCACCACTATTCGTATAGGGATAAATGGTAAAATAATAGGTTGTTCCGGTGACCAGATTAGCAAAAGTAGCATCCTCAACGCCATAATTAACATTCATTGCACCTGAACCATCAGAAAGATCAAGGTCATTAGGAGTTGGAATTCCATCAACCGGTACAGGTAATGAAGCGGAAGTTCCGGCCATGATGATATATTTTGACGGAAGTTGTGTACCTGTTGCATCAGTCCATGATAATTGAATACTCGTGCTTCCCGGGTCGGCTGTGAAAATTGTAGGATAGTTTGAAGGCTCGGGATAAACAGTCCCGGTGCCTTCACCGGTGATCAGAACATCATCGATTTCCCATGTCGCTGATTCAACTGTGTTGCATGTGTAATGAAAAGCAACATACACGGCGGCTCCGCTGTAGGCAGAAAGGTCAATTGTACCTGAATTCGTCCAAACCCAGTTTCCGGGGCACATTGTATATGTCAGTGCTGTCCAGGTTGCAGAACCAGGATCGCCACCACCATCATAATTAGTCGATATCACGCATTCCAAATCCGGTCCTGTATAATTTTTCGCATTGAAAAATACAAGGGATGCATTTGAAAAATTATTAAAATTCATTGCAGGCGAGATCAGCCAATCGTCATTGTCAAAAGCCTGGACAACAAATCCGCTGATACGTGCACAAGCTGTACCGTTGAGTCCAAAAGTATTGTTTCTGTCCCAAACCTGGTCGCCAACTACACTGATTGTAGTCCAGTTTCCCCACGAATCGTCAAAGTTTTCTGACTCGATAATTGTTTGGTTGGCTGTTGTTGCCGTGGCAGTCGGAGCCGTACCATCAGTTTTAAAATCGATATTGGTACCCGTGTTACTGTATGGATAAATTGCAAAATAATAAGGTGTATTTGATTCTAAATTTACAAACGATGTAGATTGAGCACCATAGGCAACGTTGATCGCTCCACTGCCATCTGACAAATCCAGATCATCTAAAATTGGTGTTCCATCTACCGGAACCGGTAATGATGGGTTAAGTCCGGCCACTATTATGTAACCGGTGGGAAGTTGTGATCCTGTAGCATCAGTCCAGGAAAGGTCGATAGACAGACCGGCAGCATTTGCGACAAAGTTGGTTGGGTAATTCGAAGGTTCCGGATTTACAATGATATCACCTGTAAATTCAAAATCGTCGTAATAATTAGCACCCCCTGACACACTGTTTTCCTGATACACCCTTACTTCAAAACGAAATGCATCGGCACCTGCAGGTGCGGTCAGTATTGCACTAAATTGCTGCCAATCCGGATTGTCAGTCGAATAGGTAGAGGGTCTTAGCACATCCGCATTGTCAGGCAAAGTTGCCCCACCGGATAACCAGTACGCCCATATCCTTGTTTTTGCTGTAGGGTCATTATCGTAATACCAATAACTTATTGTATAATCCTGGCCCGCCTGCAAACCGTTAATCTCCTGGTTAAATTTCTGACTTGTGCTGGTAGAGGTATGCATCGCGGAATAATTTCCACCATGAACAAATGTGGTTCCCTGTGTGATATTTTGTACCAGTCCCCACCCATCAGGGACCCCGCTTGTCCACGATTCCAGGTTTCCATTCACGACAAGGTTCTGAGCTTGAACAGTTCCAAAAAATACTGTCAGCAGAATGACAGATAAAAGTAAAATACGTTTCATAATGAATAATTTATTAATTTTTTTAGGGATGTAAAATTACATGATTATTGATGGACTCCAAGAAATATTTGTTAACACAAGGATAATTTTGTTAATAGTCTTTTTCAAGTGTAAACAAGTTGTAATCGCATTTATTAACGATAAAAGGGGTTTTTTGAATGTTCCAGATATAGGTAACATATGAAGTGGCACTTTCAGGTATTTCATGAACCAGCATTCCATTTTTAAAAGGTTTGTTATCATCCCACACTGTTCTGTACCAATCGAGCGGAATATATTCATAGCGCAATAATTTTCTGTCTTTATCAAATACACTTGTCACGATCCAGCCATGAAAAGGTTTTTGATTGGAGAATAATCGCAGGTTATAATACAAATATAAAGTCATACCCTTGAGTGAATCTACTGATCCGCTTGCAATTTCGAAGTATTCCTGATTCGTGATAGAATCCATTTGAATGGACTTTTTGGTATAAATCAGATTTTTTTCAAGCACATGCTTCCTCTTAAGAAGCCAGAAACCGGTGTGTTTATCGGAATCGACCGAGTCATAAAACTTCTGCCAGAGGGGATCGTCTGCAGGTCGAACCAGTTGAAAGTCGCCGTCAAGAGATGGATAGGAATTGTAATGGATCAGGCTTAATTCCTGTTTTTCCCTGAAATTCATATAAACCCAGCGAAAAACTCTGCTCCGATAACCTTCAATAGTTGGAGGTATTTGACCCGGATACGTGGTAGCAGCAACTTTTTCATGAAAGCGCAATGGAATGGCTTCATCTTCAAGTGAAGACCGGGATAAATTAAGATTCAGAATAAAATGGATTGGAAAAAATGCCAGCGGTATTACAACTATCCATTTAATGAATGATTGCTTAAAATTGATTCTGTCAGTTATAAAAAATATAGAACCGATTAGGTATGGAAAAAAGTAAAGACCGGTTCGGTCTTCGGGATAATTTGTTCCGAAAAGTTTATTCTCAAGTACCGAAGCAATGATATTTCCTGTAAGAAGATAAAAAAATATCCACTCAGGTTGAAGAAATTTCCAGGGTTGTTCTGTCTTCTTTAGTTTTATAACGATGTAAACAAATCCGATAGATGTAGCGAGAAAATATGCAATTGCCCACCAGGTTAAAAGGCTGGATTCAGAACCCGTGAGTAAACGAATGAGTGTACGAACGGTTACCTGATAAAATCCGTCGGGTTTACCGTAATAAAGCTCTCCTTCGGCTTTTAGCTTAAAAAGGAGGACAATGCCGAGAAAGAGAGGTATAATCCCTAAAAAAATAATTATAAGTAGCTTTTTGAGCATCCTTATAAATCCGTCAGAATGGTTATGTAAAATGTTAATAGTAAGTAGTCCTAAAATTAAAATGAAGGAGTTCGTGATAGTCAGGTTGGCATAGGTTGCGAGAATAAGAAAAACAAGCACGAAGATATAATCCTTAAGCCGGTTTTCTTTCATCGCTAAAATGGTGAACCATATTGCACCGAACAACAAGGCCATTGACATCCCATAACCCCTTGACACTGCAAAAAACTCAAAGAAATTATGAGTCATTGTCAAAACGATCAAAAATCCCCAGCGAAGGAATTTCTCTTTGATTTCAAGTGAAATTTTATAAACAAAGTAGAAAAAAACCGGGAAAAAAATAATGTTGGGAAGTTTCAATGCAATAGGTGAAGACCCCAAAAGCCTGTAACTAATAAAAGTCAGTAATGAATTCAGATAATGGTTATTCGCCGACCATTCCGAATGGTAAGGGAAAATCTCACCGATATGGACATACCTGAAAAAAGTTGCAATTGAATCATGGATCAGGGGTACATAAATACCTCTCAAAATCAGGTACCCGAATAATCCTCCAAACAAAAGGTATGCAAAAAATTTACTTTTCATCAAGCTTTATAAGCCCTGAAGAATAAAGAGATACTTAATTCCTGTTGATGTTGTTGAGATCCTCGAATGCAATTTTCAATCTTTCGATCATGCTCAACTGACCTTCACGGAGCCATTTTCTGGGATCGTAATATTTTTTATTCGGTTTATCATCACCTTCAGGATTGCCGATCTGGCTCTGAAGATAACTGTGGTTTTTAGCCTCAAATTTCCGTATTCCATCCCAAAATGCCCATTGCGTATCGGTATCGATGTTCATTTTTATCACACCGTACGATACCGCTTGTTTGATCTCCTCATGACTTGATCCTGAACCGCCATGAAATACAAAATTTACTGGTTTTTCGGGCGTGTTAAATTTTTTCTGGATATAATCTTGTGAGTTTTTCAGGATAATGGGTTGAAGTTTTACGTTTCCGGGTTTGTAAACGCCGTGCACATTACCAAATGCAGCTGCAATAGTAAAGTTAGGCGAAATTTTAAGCAGTTCTTCATAAGCTAAGGCTACTTCCTCGGGTTGGGTATATAAACGCGAACTGTCAAGGCCTGTATTGTCCACGCCGTCTTCTTCGCCACCGGTAACCCCCAGTTCCAACTCCAGCGTCATACCCAATTTACTCATTCTTGCAAGATATTTCTTACAGATTTCGATATTTTCTTTGATCGGTTCTTCAGACAAATCAAGCATGTGAGAACTGAACAACGGTTTACCGTAATGTTTAAAATGTTCTTCCCCGGCTGTAAGCAGTCCGTCAATCCAGGGTAATAGTTTTTTGGCTGCATGATCAGTATGGACAATTACAGGTACTCCATACATTTCAGCCACATGATGAATGTGTTTTGCACCCGAAATTGCCCCTATAATTGCTGCTTTTTCATTTTCATTCGACAAACCTTTTCCTGCATAAAAGTGGGATCCGCCATTTGAGAACTGAATGATTACCGGTGAATTCACGGTTCTGGCAACTTCGAGAACGCCATTTACTGAATCTGTTCCTATGACATTGACTGCAGGGATTGCAAACTGATTCGTCTTGGCAATTTTATATACTTTTTGTAGGTCGTCGCCAGTAATGACACCTGGTTTAACGACGTTTAAAATTTTTTCAGACATATAGTTGTTTTTTATAATGAAAAACAGAAATTGATTTGCAAATTTATTGAAAATGTACGAGAAGAGATTTAATAATTGTTAAATTAATAGTTACCGAGATTAAGTTCAGAATGAAAATCTTTATAATTTTGCCGGAATTGTTTCTTCTTTGTTAAGGTTTTAGATAAATTGAGCAATTGAGTGTTTATTGAAATAAAGGATATTTTTGCAGTATCGGAACAGATCATAAATCATAAATCGTTATTCCTCGATCTGCAATCACACTGGTCCCGTAGTTCAACTGGATAGAATTCGAGATTCCGGTTCTCGTGATGGGGGTTCGAGCCCTCCCGGGATCACAGAAAATTAATATAAATGCCTGTATATAAATATTATACGGGCATTATTCTTTTGATAGGTACAACAAATTAAAATAAATAACATTTGTAAAGCTCAATAAAACAATGAGATATAAGGTTAAAAATCATAATAATTATTAATTCAATTTCGAAAGCGGTTTTTTAAAATATATTTCGATCCCGAACCTTCATAATATTGATCTCATCTCCTGATGAAAATTCTCTTGATTACAGTTTTACTGATTCCTTCGATCACTTAGTTCAGTTGCATAGACGACGATCAAAAATAGTCAGCAATATTTCCATGCACATTTTTAATTTATCCTACGCAAAAAGCGCCTTAACACTGTAAACATCTTTTCATTTGAGATAAATTTTAAAATTAATAATTTCTGACCAGTTTTACTGGACCACTACAGATAGGAAATAGCTTCGTAATCCCTCACGACACCTAACTTAAAATTCTTTTTAATTTAATTGCAGATTAAACGTTCACACTTTATCGACTATATCTATTTAGCGGGAATAATGGCTAATAGCATTATTTGTATGCGGCATTTTTTCATGATACATTTGAAGCTCGTATTCGATCATGCACAACATATCCTCTTCTTCGGCTTCATAATAAGGCAAATCAGCATCAGTAAGTTCAGGGTGTTTTTGTTTTAATTGGATTCGGAGTTCATTCCATTGTTTGGGGGTCAAGATTTCATTCATTTCAGTTGGTTTTATGTGTGAATAAAAATGAAGCAAAATAAATACGTTTAAATCTGAAAAAAACGATACCACCAATTACTACTGTTTATCTGACAAAGTCTATGATTTTCCCAGGATTTTTATTTCTATATGTTACTCCTTCAGCACCATTTTTTAAAATAAAAATTAAAAGTACGTAAATTGCCTTCAGAATCCGTTACACAATTTTGTAAAAGATTTACATTATTCCCACATTTTTATAGTTTCTGTTAAAGAAAATTTAAAGACAGAAAAAGGTTATAACTTTTCACTGCTGCACTTTAGCCGATGCTTATATTTAACTAAACCTCACACAGATTCGTCAATAAAATGCAATTATGAATTCAAAATTAATCTTCTTTTTGTTTTCGTGTCAGAGGGACTATTCCTGCCATCTCTCCGATAATGTTTACCAATTCAGTTCCGGTTGGGATAACAATTTTCGCATTCTTTTCGAGCGATGTTTCCATTGCCTCCAACTTCCGCAATAATTGAGCGTTTCCGATAAAATATTTGTCTGCTGCCTGATTTACCAGTCTAATGGCCTCAGCTTCCCCTTCGGCGTGCAATATCTTCGATTGTTTAAACCCTTCCGCTTCTTTAATAGAGGCGCGTTTTATCCCATCGGCGACAGTTTCGGCCGCAGTCGCAGAATCTATAGCCGCAATTTTTTCATTTTCAGCTTTTACTACTTTATTCATGGTTTCCTGCACATCTTTAGGCGGGTCAATTTCCTTCAACTCTGTGCGGACGATTTCAATGCCCCAGTTTTGCGTTTCATTATGCAGAGTTTCATAAAGTCCGGCATTTATTTTACCGCGTTCGCTGTTGGCCGATTTAAGCGTAAGGGTACCGATAATATTACGCAGCGTCGTCCGTGCAAGGTTCACAATCTGCCATTTGTAATCATTCACATTATAGGTCGATCCTTTTACGTTTTCTTCATCGGCTTTCACCCTGAAATATACCTGCGCGTCAACGCTCGCATTCAAATTGTCGTTGGTAATTATTTCCTGAGGCTCGGCATCTACCATTTGTTCGGTTATATTTACCATAAATAACCTGTCGATAATTGGAATAATCCAGTGAAATCCAGGATTCGCGTAATTATGGTATTTTCCAAGCCTTTCGATCAACCCTCTTTGTGTGGGTCTGACAATTCTTATACCTGCAATTAAAATAACTGCAAGTGGAATTAATAAATACAAATAATTCATTTCTAGTTCCTTTCTTTTTATGCTTAATTATGTTTCAGGAAGAAATCAGGCTAAAGCTTTTCAATTATTTCCTGCATCTGCTGTTTTGTCTTTCGAAGTTTATATTCCACCATTCTCAGCATACTTTCTTCCGCACCCTCTTTATTTTGTAAATCAGTTTCTGTTAACTGAGGGAATTTTTTTCTAAGCTTGGATTTAAGCTCATTTAAGTTACTCTGATTTAGTTTTGAATCCATATCATAAAGTATTACAAGTAAGTACCAACTTAATTACATCGCATTTTTATTTAACGTCAATTACTAACACTCACCATTTTCTTGATAATTCCTCATTAAAATTAAGGATAATGAGTAAATAAAATCCCGCAAATACAAGCAACAAATGAACAATCATGAATGAACTAAAACTCAAAAAAATAATTGCCCAAATTATTACAAGTAAAACGATGGTGATATAAAGTATATTTTTCATTGTCTGAGGTTACATCATCCAACTAATTACCGTTAAATAAGTCGCTTAAAAGTAATTCAAATGACTGCAGAAAGTATTACACAATTCAGGATAAGAATTACATAATTCACACATTTTTCGTGAATTTTCTAAAAGGTAACTGAATCCAAATTAGTTAACATGAATAAGCATAAAAATTCAAATAATAAAAAACAATAAGGCTTTGAAGCGTTTGATAAATCAGGATAAACGAACAAAGCCTAAATGTATCGTAATACCGGATTAACCCGGTTAAGTCATTGGTTCTTTGCGTATATTATTGATACTATGAGTTAACATATAATTTTGCTTAAAGAGAGGCAAAAACACGATCCATTTTTATTGACCCAATAGTTTATAGAGCTCGCTCAAGTTAGGTGATAGAATGATTTCAGTTCGGCGGTTGCCGGCACGTCCTTCCTCTGTTTCATTTGTTAATACGGGATGAAATTCACCTCTGCCTGCTGCTGTTATACGACTCGAATCAAAGCCATTGTCTTTTGTCAAAATTCGTACAATGGATGTGGCTCTTGCGGTGCTGAGATCCCAATTATCTTTAAACAATTTTGTTTTAATAGGGACATTATCCGTATGGCCTTCAATCAACACATTAATGTCTTTGGTGCTGTTGAGCACCTGAGCAAGCGTTTTAAGTGCTTCTTTACCCTGAGGATTAACCACATCGCTGCCTGATTTGAAAAGCAATTTTTCCTGAAGCGAAACATAAACCTTTCCGTCTTTAGTATAAACGGATAGCTCATCGGTTTTATAATTCATAAGCGCATCGGCTATTGAATTTTTAAGTTTAGTCATTACATCCTTTTGTGACTGAATCATATCCTGAAGATTTTTCAATCGTTTCGCCTGGTCGGCAATGGTCAGATTTGATTCGGTTGAAAGAACCTTCAAATCATTTTGAACAGCAGCGTATTCATCCTGCAGGGATGCTTTTTGCGAATTGCACTCATTCAGTTGATTGTGCGTTTTCGTGCTGTCTTTTTGTAGCTTATCAACTTTGGCTTTTGAAACCTCAAGTTTTCTGGTTGGTACGCATGATATAATTAACATGCTAAAAATCAAGGTTAAGAATGCAAGGAATTGAAATGTTTTTTTCATCTTGTTTTTTTTAGTGAATAATACTGTTACAAAGTTGAATAACTATAGCAAAATATGTGTTACACAATTTTATATTAAAATTACATAATTCACACCTTTTCAAAAAATGTGGGATGTTCGAACCTGAAGGTAAATCAGGACAAATATTTATAATGAAGAAGTCACAAATGAATAAAAAATAATGTTGGGGACACTATTTGGAATTCTTCAACTCACCCAGAAGTTCCTTTAAATTAACAGTAGCATATGTAGAAGCATAATCTGACATGGCATAAGGAATCACAAGTTCTCCGTTATTTATAATAGAACCACAGGAATAGAGTACATTGGGGACATAACCCTCTCGCTCTTCCATGTTGGGAATCATCATTGGAGTTTTTAATCTACCGATTTCTTTGGTTGGATTATCTAAATCGAACAAGCTGGCACCCAGAACATATTCCCTCATTTGTCCGACCCCATGGGTAATAATCAGCCAACCCTCATCAGTTTCAATCGGTGAACCACAATTGCCTATTTTAACAAATTCCCATGGGTACTTTGGTTCCTGAATAAGTTGTGCTTCATTCCAGACTTTATAATCATCCGAAAATGAAATGTAGATGGAGGCATCATCAATACGGCCCAGCATAGCATATTTCCCATTGATTTTCCTGGGGAAAACTGCCATTCCTTTGTTCATAGCAAAGTCACCATTAATCGGAGAAATCTGGAACCTGTAAAAAGAATTTGTTTCGATCAGCTTGGGCATAATTACGGATCCGTCATATGCTGTATATGTTGCAAAATACTTTATGGTTCCGTCATCATCAACAAAACGGACAAAACGGGCGTCTTCAATACCATTTTTTTCAGTTTGCATAACCGGAAAAATAACCCGTTCTGACATGGAAGTATCAAAGGAAAATTCAATTTCATAATGTGATGAAGCAAGCCACATGATCTGTTTTAGCGTCAGGGTTTTTATTTCTGAGAATGGAAAAGTATTATTGGCCTCTTCCACACATTTTTGCAATTCGAGATAAGTGAATTCATCTTCGAGCTGGTCCAGGATTACTGAAGGAGGTAAGGTGTTGTCATAAAATTTCATATTTTCCAACTTTTCCTGAAAGGATTTTTTATCATACAAATAATGCCTGATGGTTTCAGGTTCATCCAGCATTCTCCCACGGGGCTCAAAACTCATTACATTATTCATATCCAGCACACCAGAACGGAAAACAATCGAAGATATATGACCTTCACCGGTAGCCCTGAAGCTCATAATTATCCTTTTTTCACCATGTTGTAATTCAGTCTGATCAGGATGCTCCACTATCGAAGGATTAAAAAATGCAGCTGATTCAATGGAATACTCCATCGTAAAATAGGAGCCTATCAACAGCCTCCGGTTCTGATTCAGTGCATCTGGAATAATATTCTTTGATGCTAAATCATTCTTCAGCTTTATAAAGTGTTTTTCAAATATATTTGAAATTCTTCTATGTCTTTTTGAATATCCTCTTAATACCTGATTAACAGCAATATCTACATCCAGCTCCGACATGGAAAGGACATTTAAGATAATGCGAATATTATTACTTTCAGAATAACTTATATATCGGGCTATTACCCGGGTTGGATCCGGTTTAAATAATACGTCTTTTCTAGTTACTTTAACTTGCATTGTAAATCAAATTAGACCTTCAATTTTTATATAAGGTGAAATGTGCTTATTCTATTGTGCAATATCTGTACCACACACATAAATGCTTAATTAGTAGATAATCATCTCTAATATTCTAATATCAGCCTCAAACAAAATCTTGATATCGTATACTTTTTCAATAGAATTAAGCAATCAGAATTACCAATAAAAAAAATCCAAATTTATCTTTATTTTGGTTATATTCGGCCTATGATAAACTTTTTTTGGAATTACTCAATTCTTTTATACCGAAACTTAACAGCTATGCGAAGCAACCATATCTATTTTGGATCCATGGTTAGTGTTGCAATTATGAATTGGGAGTATTGCTTGATTCCATAGGTTTTTGTTAATCAGGGTATCCTGATAGCAGGTTATTCCGATAACTACTGTTGTGAAAATATTTTTATATATTTTTCAGCCAATATTTTACAATTTTATGCTGAAAAATGTGTATGATACCTGCGGCATTGTTATGAAATGAAAAAATGAGCACCCGGTTCATTTTTATCAACGGTCGAATATACAAATTCGCTGTTTTTTTTATGCACCCTGATATGATTTCGCAATTGAGTTTTAAGTCGGGTCTGTGAAATTTTATACTTTTCAATTGTAAATCTTGCTATCAGATGACTTATCGTTGACTCTGCACCCTGATTTATGTTCACATGTTTTTCTTCCAGCCCGTCGTAGCAACCCCCGGTGCAAGGATTATAAATAATCTGATGCAATCGGTTGTTCCCTAAAAACCAGTTGAAGGCCGTTTCCATTTTCAGGCGATAGCTATCATCCATAAATTCGTCATAAAAAGCGCTTAAAGTCATTATGGTATAGGCAACATCAATAGGTTGTTCGCCAAAACCCCCTGCATTCTCTCCCTTTTGCAGCCAGTCTTTATTCGAAATTACTTCTATCCCGTTTTCATTAAAGGTTTGCGATAAAAGAAAATTAAACGATGATCTGGCGATGTCTTTGTAAACAGTATCTCCGGTTAATAACCAGGCATATAACATGGATTCGGGCAATATACTGTTGGCATAGGTGAGATAGGTTTCAAACCATTCCCATTTTTCATCCGATTCATGTTTATACATCTGAACCAAACGATTTGCCAGTGTTTTAATCAGGTTAAACTGTTCAGGCAGTTTTATGCTCGTATGATAGAAATACAATCCTTTTATAGCAAAGGCCATAGCCCGTGTTGAATGCATTGTTTCTATGTGAGGAATTGTTTTTTGAATGATTTCATTAGCCTCAAAAATAATCTCCGCGGGCAGCAGGCTCGATAATGACACTAAATATCCCAGGGCCCAAACAGCTCTTCCATTGGCATCATCCAAATTGACAGCATTGTTTTGTTCGGTAAAATTGTTATCCTTATCTACATAATTTAAAAAATTTCCTGCCGGTTGCTGGCAATATTTTATAAAATCGAGATATTTTGCAATGTAATCTACACTCGACTCATCACCAGTCAGTTTAAAGTGCATGCACATGGCTACCAGTGCTCTGGCATTATCATCTAAGGTATAACCGCTACTGATATCGGGTTGATTGATTTTTGAAAATTGAATGATCCCGGTATCCGTAGTCATTTGTTTCAGGTGGTCCAGGTTGATGGCCGGAAGATTATATTGCAGCACAATTTTTTCTCCGGCAATTTTTTCGAACAGCATTGCATGTGCAACGGCAGAATTTTCCCAGGCAGTGGAGACGATTTTCTCCAGCGTATTTGTACTGATATTCCTTCGCAACGGATCATCGGTGAGTAACCGTATAACGCCATTAGCCAATTGTTCTGAGTTGCGAAAATCAAAAATAATTCCGGTATCCTCAGTCAATATTTCCCTTGCATGAGGAATAGGGGTGGAGATGATTGGGCAGGCGCAGCTCATGGCATAGGCAAATGTGCCGCTTACGGCCTGGTTCGGATCGTTGGTGGTAAACAGGTAAATATCGGTAAGCTGCAAATATTCGAGCAATTCAGGTAATGCAACATATTTATTAATAAATATCACATGATCCTGAAGATCATATTGTTTCACTTTTTGTTCAAGCATTTCCCTGTATTTTTCTCCTTCTGTCTTCACAACTTCGGGATGGGTCTTGCCGATTACCAGAAATACGACTTCGGGGCTGGTTTTTATAATGGCCGGCAATGCTTCCAATGTAGTTTCAATACTCTTTCCCGAACTTAGCAGGCCAAATGTTGAAAGGACTTTCCTGCCTTTTAATCCATATTTACTTTTTAAAAATTTCTTACTTAAATGGGAGACCAAATGAGTACCGTGGGCTATCACGGATATTTTTTGATCCGGCAATCCATAATCATTTGTTAAAATCCCTTCCGAAATATGGGTCATTACAACAATGGCCTCGCAGGCAGCCGCAATACTTTGTATCTTTGATTTTAATGCTTCATCAGGATGTGGCAATACGGTATGAAAAACAATAACAACCGGTTTTGAAAGTTTATGTAAAAACTTTATAAATGCTTGTTCCTGCAATCTATAAAAGCCGAACTCATGCTGTATCAGAACAATTTTGATGCGATTGTCATTATTAATGGTCAATGCCAGTTTATCATATCCGGAAGCCAGGGATGTTTTAAGAATACATTTTACTTCCTCAGGATATGGATAATTGGCATCTCCTGATTCCAGCGCACAAACTTTTATAGAGAAGGAATTGCTGAATTTATTATTAAGGGATTTTATCAAATCCTGTGAATAGGTCGCTATACCGCACTCCCTTGGTGGATAGGAGGTAATAAACAAGATTTCAGCCAAATCCGTTTTTTTGTCCGGATTCGGTTCTATATCAATGTTTTTAAGAGTGATTCTCGTAGGAATGGTATTTTTCAAATGAGACAACTCTTTCTGATGATTGATCACATTATTAAATCCGATAGAAACTATTTTATTTTTCATCACTGTTCGTATAAGTTAACAATTCTTCCAATATTGCTGATAAACTAACGGAAGCACAGGCACTATGTGTATCTGCTGCTCCGTAATATATAAATAGGGTATTTCCAAAAAGCACAGTACCGGTAGGAAATACGACGTTATTCACCTCACCATGCAATTCCCATTCATATTCCGGCGAAAATAATGGATAAGGCAGCCGCGCCAACTCTTTCGAAGGATCATTCAGATCCAGTAAGGCAGCACAGGCCGAATAAACAATCCCCTGGCGGGTTTTTTTTACTCCATGATAAATCAGCAACCATCCGTGTTCTGTTTCAACAGGTGGGCAGCCGCTGCCGATGTAGCTTGATTCGTGCGCATGAACAGGATCCATAACAATATGTTCCTGCAGGTTGATAAAATAGTTTTCCCAGAATTGTATAGTTAGTTCTTTTATTTGATCTATAGAAACAATCTGAATGCCGGGCCTGATCCGGTGAAGGAATACCAATTTCCCATTAATTTTTCGGGGAAAGAAAACTACATTTTTGTCCCACAACATTATTTTTTTTTCAGGATCAGCTTTCTGGTAGTAAAACTTATGATTACGGTAATAATTTGGGTTTACTTTTCCGGCAGTTTCAGCAAGGAATACAAATTGTGCATACGTTATGGGAGGAACAATGAGCCCTTGTTTTGTGAAATGGCTTAAATCTTTTGAAGTAGCAAAAGCTCCGCGGGCATTTGTTCCGTCGTAACCGGTATAAGTCAAATAAAACAGGTCGTCAATCTTTACAATACGAGCATCTTCAACGCCCTGCGATTCGTATTCAAATTCGGGAACCATAAAAGGTTTATCCCATCGTTCAGCGACAGTTAACGGACCATCCAGTCGGCAATAGCCTATACTCGAATGATTTCCTTGTTGCACAGCCCGGTAAAAAAGATGAACACTATCTCCTTCGCGAATTACTGCAGGATTCAGAACCCCTTCGTTTTCAAATTCTAAATTTGTTTTAGTGAGTAATATACCTTCCTTTTTGACCTCTATCATGTAGCTTTAATTAGTTTTTTAACATCCGTATAATTTTAATTATGGGGTCATGGAGTCGTCTGATAAAATTCGCAGATTATGAAGCATTTGCCATAAATGATCATGTAATTAAGGAGGCATTTTTAAATGCTTCTTGGTCCCATCAACACCCTTAGCAATACTGCAAAAAGAGCTAGTGCAAGAAGAATGTTTATCATTCCCCCGGCGCTGTATTTAAAAAATCCGATTGCCCAGGCAACAACCAAAATTATTGCAATGACATTTAGCATAGTTCTCATGACTAAAAATTTATTTAAATTTCCTGCTTCCTTTTTAACAGGTTTAATAAAATGATTACACGAGTAAAGTTCCGTCTATCTTTTCCGGAAAGCATTACACAATTATGCAAAAGAGTTACATGATTCACACATTTACAAATGGGATGCGTTTTTGGTTAGTCACTGAAGTCTATAAAAAGTAACGTGTCAATCAATTGTCTGGAATCGATATCCCTGAAGTTTTGTCAAGCAAACAATGAGTGGTAAAATAATTAACAGATTAATTAAAAGGAAGCCTTCACGAATCGGGATGGTTTTTTGAAGGTGGTTATTTCCTTATCTATTGCAATAAAGCTACAGTAAACAGGAATTTTACCTGCATACCTGTAATAAATATGCGTATCATTAGATGCATCTTTTTCAAGGCATCCTAACCCGCAAGCATTTTAGAATCGGATTGAAATACCGAATTTGGCTCCCGAAAATTCATTACCACCACCAAATTCAAGATTAATCCCGAATTTATCCGTAAAGTAGTACCTTCCGCCAACCTGTAAGCCCAAACCAAGACCTGAACTATGATTTCCTTCATAATCGTTGGGCGAATTCCAGATGTAAAATCCCAGGTTCAGACCGGCATACACATCCCATTTTGGAGTGATGTTGAGCAACCTGTTAAAATGATAATTAAAATTGCCGGAAATACCTGTAACCGTATGATGGTAATGTCTGGAATGCCAGTCATCGTAATAGGATGCGAAAGACAATTCTCCGCCGACGGTAAAATCTTTGGGAACACCTACATCGAAACCTACATAAACGGGAATTCCGCCTGAATATAAACCTACCCCGGCATTAAGCTGGACCTTACCATTCGGCAACGGAGTTTGGGCAAAAAGCATGCTAATTATTAAAACTAACAATATGGTCAACACTGATCTTCTCATTTTCTTTATGTTTAAATTTATTTAAAATTAATTTTATTGCTTCATTTAAATCTTTATGGATAATTAAAATATATATGGGTTGATTAACATCAAACCAAAGCACGCCATTTAAGGTTAAACATAGAGTATGATTCGAATAACTATAAATTTCATGATCAAATGGTTCTTCTCCCCCGGATAACCTGAAATAGTATTGCAATAATTGCAATTACAAGCAGAATGTGTATAATCCCTCCGGCGCTATAGGCAAAAAATCCGATTGCCCAACCTATCAGGAGGATAACCGCTAAGAAATAGAGTAAGTTTCCCATGACTTTATGTTTTGAAAATTTCCCCGCTTCCTGCGGGACGGGCGTAAATAAGTGATTACGATAGCAAAGGTCATTCTATCTATTTCGGAAAGCATTACACAATTATAGAAAAGAGTTACATCATTCACACATTTCAGAGAAATATTCTCTTACCAGCCCATTCTACCGGCTGATTTAATTAAATGAATAAAAAACTATTCTGCTGTTTCAAAAAAACCTTTACATTAGCCACACAAAACAAGCATAGAGGTGCAGAAACAAAACCTGAAATTTCAGAGAAAAACGATAAACCGCTTTTGGTAGAAAGGGGAGAGGTTCATTTATAAACAAGTCGGGTGTAACCTTAAAAAACAGACACTTACCAAAAATTGAAGCAAATTACTATCTTTGCTACATGGATATTGTTGATAGAAATATTGAAATTATTAATGATTTGTGTAAGAAACACAAGGTGAGTAAACTATTTGCTTTTGGATCGGTATTAACTGGCAGATTCAGAAAAACCAGTGATATTGATTTTGTAGTAGATTTTAATGATGTCGACTTATATTATTATGCTGATAATTATTTCGATTTCAAAGAGTCATTGGAACGATTATTCAATAGAGATGTGGATTTGTTGGAAGATAAAGCAATAAAAAATCCATATTTACGGCAATCCATAGATCAATCCAAACAACTTATTTATGGATAATGAAATAAAGACATGGTTGTATGATATTATTCAATCCATTGAAGAGATTGAGAGTTATTTTGCCGATAAACCAAGGATATTTGAAAACTATATTAAGGACATAAAAACTAAGCGTGCTGTTGAGCGCAATATCGAAATTATTGGAGAAGCTACAAACCGAATACTTAAAAGGGACAGGAAATTTGAACTTGTTAATGCGCAAAAAATTGTTGGGACAAGAAACAGGATAGCACATGGTTATGATAAAATCTCAGATGATCTTATTTGGAGCATCCTGATTAATCACCTACCAAAACTTAAAACTGAAGTTCAAGAATTACTTAATTTATAAGGCTGCCCTACGCTGCCGCAAGTTTGTAAATTGTGGCTTTAATATGGCAACATCAGACCTTCTCCACCCAATCCTACTCCACCAACCCTACTAATTCCTCCCCTCCCAACCCCAAATTTCTTCACAAATATGGCTTTGTGATGTACCCTAACTGGCGCCAGTCTTCCAACCCAGGCCAGTGTGTAAGCGCGACTCGTGCCTTAAGATAACAATCATGCCTATATAGTATAACTTCTATTCTCGTTCCTTATTTATCCCACCCACCAATTTGCATTTGTCCCCCAACCCCTTAAAATCAACGCCCCCGCAAGTTTTTAACGCTAAAATGATCTTCCGGCCATCATATTAATTAATCAACTTAACAAATATATCAATTTACTTTATAAATTTACTAATCTGATTAACAAAATAATTAATCAACTTAACATATTAATTAAATAACTTTACATAAAGATTAATTAATTTAACATATTGAATAATTAGTTGAACATTTATATCAATATAGTTAACAATCACAAAATTTTTTCTATTTTTGAACCCGCATAACACATTAAAATAAAAAATTCATCATGGTAAACTTTGGTTATAAAATAAAAGAGCATTGCAGACTGCACCACACATCCGTTTACGACCTTGCAAAACAACTTAAAATTAGTCCCGTAACCCTCTACGCTTCATTAAAGAAGAACGACATGCCCGTAAGCAGGCTATACCGCATCTCCCGCCACCTCAAGTACAACTTTTTCATCCATTTCATCGAAAAATCCGGAACATCCGCAGCCACCCTCACCAGTTTAACCGCTCAAAACAAAGAATTAACCGCCAAAGTAGTCGCCTTACAAAAAGAAGTAGCCTATCTCCACGAAATCAATACCCTCCTAAAAGCCCGCCCCCAAACCTAACCCAAATCCCAAACCCGCTGCCCCGAGTTTGTAACTCGTGGCAACAGATAATAATGATTTAAGCCTTAGGGTAAAACCTTAGAGACTGTTATAACTCTTTGTGTTTTCTTTGCGTATTAGTGATTTAGTGGCAAAATTGATACTGTCAAATTTTTTATTGAATTTTAAACAGTCTCTAAATCAATAAAAAATAATTTTATTAAAAAGCAGATTTATGCCATCTCAACCGGAGACTCATTATTTATAAATTGTAACCTTCAACAAGCCCAAACCTGGTATTCAAAAATAATTTCTGAAGGAATGTACTTAGTTTTTTATGGGCCTATCAACAATGGAGAAGTAGCAATTAAATCTTCTCAAGGATACAACATGGGTGCCATTGGAGGAGCAATAAAGGGTGCCGAAATAGCATCTTTAAGAGAATTATACGTTCTTGATTTAAAAAATTCATATGGAATAGCTAATCCATTAAACAGTGTTAGAATTAGGAAAATTTTAGAAATGAGTCCATTTTTGCTTAATCAATATGAAAACGAACCTGATAAGGAAAATAAAGAGATAATGCTAAGTATTTAATTGAAATTAATAAGGGGAACTTAGATTTCAGCCGATAACAGCAAGTAGATTCTCATAGCCAGATAGCGGTCATTAAGACAAAGAATTGTAAAATTGAAAATAATACAAATCAATATAAATAATAGTAAGGAAGGGCTACGTGCCATACTTACTAACCGTCATGCGTCATGACTGGGCGACCTACTAACTTGAAAGTGACTGAAAGAAATAAACAGAAAAAAATTGATGGGGAAACGGAAAACGGAATTGAGTAAGCAACTATAAACGTGCGAAGTCAGCACGATAATCACTGACGACATGCTGATGAGAAAAATAATCGTCTTATCATTTATTACATTGGATGGCATAATGCAAGCACCCGGCGGACCTGAGGAATATCCGTCAGGCGGTTTCAAATAAGGCGGTTGGGTGGCGCCTTATTTTGACGAAGTTGGAGGTAAGGTGATGGAAAAACAGATGAAACCTGCAGACCTTCTTTTGGGCAGAAAAACATTTGAGATTTTTGCCTCCTACTGGCCTGAACATGCAGACTTTTGGCCAGGTATCAATGATGTCACAAAATACGTTATGTCCGGGACCCTGAAAAAGTGTGATTGGAAAAACTCAGTTTTCCTCAAAACCCTGGCAGATATTGAAAAGCTCAAAAATTCAAACGGTTCTGACATTCAGGTTCACGGCAGTGGTGAGCTTATTCAGCTACTCCTTAAGAATGATTTAGTGGACGAACTCTGGCTCAAAATTTACCCTGTGACTCTTGGCAAAGGGAAAAAGTTGTTTGACAATGGCACGATTGCGGCAGCATTTACATTAACAGAGAGTTTGGTTACGCCAACCGGAGTGATCTTTGCCAACTACAAACGATCCGGAAAAGTAGAGACAGGTACGGTTGGAGCCTAAGCCGAGCGTATTGTGCTTTTAAGCCGCCACTTCGTTAAGCGCCGAACCGGTAAATTGCAAGAATGCATCCTTAATACATAACAATTAGCCTGTGATAACAAAACCTTTACCATGTTTGCCAGGATTTTGCTTATATTGAAACACCAATAGAAAACCCTGATTGACCAAAATTCCCCACCCTAATCAGAAAACAGCAAACACTTAACGCTTCTGCTTGTTTAATTGTTGGGATCATTAAAATAATCAGCTGCACAAACTCAACCTTTTGAAATGAAAAAAACATTTTTCTTCTGCATAATTACAGGTTTACTTTCTTTTTCAGTTCAGGCACAAATAGCGGATAAAAAGGAGGATATTTCTCCTTTGCTGGTAGGTGAATCATTACCCAATGAAAAATTAATCAACCTGAAAAATGAACCGGTTGAGTTGTATTCGATCCTCAAAGAAAAACCAACCGTTCTTGTCTTTTATCGCGGCGGCTGGTGCCCGTATTGCAATGCGCAGCTTTCGGGGCTGGCAAAAGCGGAGCAGGAAATCCTGAAACTGGGTTACCAGATCGTTGCTGTTAGTCCTGAAGATTATAAAAACCTGCAGCCCACCATCGACAAGGATAGCATCCGTTACCAGGTCTATTCCGATCCGGGCGGCAACCTGATACAGAAAACAGGACTTGCCTATAAAACGAAGGATGTTTCCAAATTTTTCATTTCACCCAGGACCAAAGGAGACGTTTCGGATTTATTGCCTGTTCCGACAGTGATGGTAGTAAATACAAAAGGAGAGATCTTGTTTGAATACATCAATGTGAATATTTCAGAGCGGCTATCGCCGGAGATGTTATTAGCAGTCCTGCGAGCTTTAAAGCGATTAACTTTTATCCCTTTAATGCTGGCAACAGTGAAGTCTGTTTTTACTTGACGATAAATATCCTTTCGGTGTCCGATTACAAAATAATGACAATTAAAAGTACATTTTCTCTTACTTCGTATATGATCCTGTATTTTCCCTGGCGTATTCTGAATGCATTTCTACCTTTAAGTTTTAGCGAATCATAAGGGTGGGGATTCGTCTGGAGGTTTAAAATTTTTGCTTTGATCCTTGGATAATCGGATTTTGGAATAGGTCTTAAGAAATTTTACTACTGATCCGTTCAACCATGATGCGATACATCATCACTTTTTTGATCTTTTTTGGTACTCTTCTATTTCCTCAAATGCTGTGGCTGCATCTACCGGATCAGATTTTTTGGATTTAGCTGAATCGTACGCTTTAATATCCTCGAGCTCGTCATAGGCTTCGATAAGCTTTTTGTATTCTTTAAAAGGAACTACAACGCTTATCTTCCTGCCTTTTTCATCCGTTATATATTTTTGCTGAAACATCCTATTTGATTTAAAGAATCTACAAATCTAATAAAGAATCATAAAATTATCAAGCTGGAGTTACCTTTTCCAGTGCTTTCAGTCTTTGCAGCAGCGGCGGATGCGAATAGTAAAAGAATACATAGGCAGGGTGGGGGCGAAGATTGCTTAAATGATTAACCGATAACTTTTTTAATGCATCCTGTAAGGGTTTGGGTTTATAATTTTCGCCTGCATAACGATCCGCAGCAAATTCATTTTTCCGGGAGATCATATTCATAATTAATCCGAGAATGAGCGACAGGGGACTGTACAGCAATCCGAATGCAAGAATACCCAAGTGAAAACTGCCTTCGCTTGCACCCAGCGCCTGCGATAAAACCGGGTTCCCAATAAAGAGCGATAAAATATAAAGCATCAGTCCGGTTTGTAAAAGCGAAATAATGGTTCCCGTAAGCGTATGCTTTTTCTTGTAATGGCCAATTTCATGGGCCAAAACTCCGACAAGCTCTTCTGTTGTATGATCCTTGATCAGTGTATCAAAAAGTACGATTCGTTTCTTTGAGCCGAGACCTGTAAAATAGGCATTTGCCTTCGTGGAGCGTTTGGAACCGTCCATGACAAAAATATTCTTAAGCTTAAAGCCGACTTTATGTGCAAAATCTTCGATGGCTGTTCGCAGGTTTCCTTCTTCAAGCGGTGTTTGCTTGTTGAATAAAGGAACAATGATGTTTGAATAGAACATGGTCATGAAAATAGTAAACACGCTGATGACAGCCCAGGCGATCACCCAAAACCATGAGCCTGAAATCATGTAAATCCATACGACAAGAGCCAGCAGTCCGCCACCGATAATCGCCGCCAGAAATAACCCTTTCAGCTTATCCAGAACAAAGGTTTTCGGAGTTGTTTTATTAAATCCGAACTTTTCTTCGATGACAAAGGTGCTGTAAACTGAAAATGGCGTCGACAGGATATCGGCAGCAAATCCCAGTATCCCGAAAAACAGCAGTGCCATCAGGATGGGATTTTGCGTATAATGCCTGTACAACATTATCGAGCCATGCAAAACCGCTAAGGAAAAGCATGAGCAGCATAACGATAATGCTTAATGAACTTGTAAGCAACGAAAAACGGGTGGTCACTCGTTCGTAATCCTGCGATTTTTTGTATTTCTCCGCATCGTAAATGCCGGCAAGTTCGGGAGGTAGTTCATTGCTCCAATACGTACTGTTGAGCCAATCGAGTATCCGTTCCAGAATATAGTCGAAAATAATAATCCCAATAATTATATAAAATATGATCTGAGCCATATACACTTTATTAATGGTTTGCAAAATTACCAAAATTAGGTGGAAGTTTAAGGTTCAAAGTTTAAGGTTCAAAGGTTTAAGGTTCAAGAGTTCAAGGTTCAAGGTGTTAAGGTTCAAAGTTCAAGGTTTAAGGTTCAATGACCTTGCCTGAATGACCATGCCTGAATAAGGTTGACCGTTTTTTTGATAAAGTCATTGTTATGTTTATTTTTTCTTTTTGTTGATAACCTGTGTTTTTACTGTTTTACCAGTCTATCCCGAAATGTTAAAAGCAATGCAGCAGGATAAATGATTTCAATTAGTTTATTTGAACTTGCAGAATATGCAGCATACTCGGCACCGAGTACCGTGATACTTGACTCCGAGTACGCCGATACTCGGCTTCGAGTACCGCCGTACTTTCTTTCGACTATAACGCAGTAAAGAGAATCATTGATAAAAGGAGAAAATTTTTTTTACGAAGTGAAAACCTGCTCTTTCTTGTTTACAATCCCATAACAAGATTATACGTTCGCCTGATTTGGATATCGTAAGTATTACGGTCCGGGTGATTTTTACGCAGAGACCTTTACAGGAACGCTTGAACTTGCGGGCGGTTCGTTTTCATTTACAGGTCTTTCTAAAAAGGTTTATATTTCTCAATCTTCGCATCAGGGTAATCTTTTGAAATTATTTCTTCCATCTCATTCATTACAACTGCTATTCTCTTGTGTGGAAGCATAATTCTTTTAGTGAAAAACAATACATCTGTCAGGATAATTGCAAATTCCCGGCTCTTAAGCAAATCTCTTGAGGAGCATTGAAACGGTGAATGAAAACGAGTAGTAATTAAAGAATCGGCTTTTTGGTAGGTATCTATTGTTGTTCTGTCCATTCGACTGTTCAGAAAAGGCCGCAGCCCCAATCTAAACCTCGCGTATAACGAGGACAGGTTTATTTCAGCATTTTAAATGCAATTTTTTATTTTCATCCTGGTAATTAATAACTGAATGGCCAAACATGAATCAAAATTAAAGATTTTTTGTACTCAATTGTCTTATTGGTTTTGCATTACAAATGCTGCGGATAAATGCGTCCTCGTTACAAACGAGGACGAGTGCTGGGCTACTTGCAAATAATGATTACAAAAATGTCAAAGAACTAAATTATAAACAACTGTCACTCAGTCTCTTTTAACGAGACAGTTGTGAATTACAATATTTGTTTTTAATTGCAGCGGCCTGATCCGAGCCCAGATTTGCTGCCTTATCCCAGTCACTGCAGGCATCGTCGAAATGTTTGAGGTAATAATTAACATTTCCGCGGTTATAAAACGCATCGGCATAATTGGGTTCCAGCTCAATGGCTTTATTGAAATCTTCCATTGCTCCTTTAAAATTCTGCATGCTGCCTCTTATGATGCCCCGGTTGTTGTAAGCCAGGGTATATTTTGGGTTCAGCTTAATGGCTTCTGAAAAATCTGTCAGGGCTGCATTCATATCGTTGGAGCGGTCATTGATATTCCCTCTAAAAAAATAACCGATGGATACATCCACGTCCGAACGGTCTTTTTCGATCACATCGGTCATCAGGGTTTGTGCATCCTTCCAGACTTTAGTTCGTTGGTACGATGTAATTGAGAGGAAGAGGATATAAATAAATAATCCGGTATTTATAAACAATTTATATTTCTGGATCTGTTCTCTGTTACTTTCAATAAAACGGATATAAATTCGGGCCAAAATAAAGAAAATGCCAAGGTAGGGGATGTATGTGTACCGGTCGGCTAACATTAGCATACGCGACCATACCAAGGGTAAAACCGGGGCGATGGTCACTGCAAAAAACATCAGACCAAAAAGTACCCTTTTCCTTGATTTCCCTAATATTACAATGTTTAAAATTATCACACCAAAAATTAAAAGAGCCAGATAATATTCCCAGGGCAGAAAGAATCCTGATTTATCGGGATAGGCATAAACAGCCGAAAGATTGGCCGGACCAACCGCTTTAACAAGGTAAAAAACAAGGGAATAAATGAGCATTAAAAGCCTGTCGAAAAGATTGTAGGAAACATCAAGATTCCGTATATGCCCGAAGCTTGATGCGGCATTGATGGTAACAATTCCGATTACGACCGATACGATAAAAAACGGAACCTTTTCCCAGACTACCCTGCCTTTCCATTTTCTTCCCAGGTAATAGTCAAACGTAAAGAGCACTAAAGGAAGTGTCATCGCCATAGATTTGGTAAGGCATGATAATAAAAAGAACACGAAGGTAAGGACCAGGTATAAAATTGATTTCTTTTTAAGAAAAGCGAGATAGCTCAAAAGTGCTGCAAGGTAAAACATCGAATACAGCCCGGTACTCCGGGCTGCAATCCATTCCACTGCCTCAACATTCATCGGATGAATAGCAAACAATAAACTGATGAAAGTAGCAATATCAATACGGCCTGCCAGACTGTAAAAAAGGTAAAAAACCAAAATCACATTAATCAAATGGATCAACAGGTTTGTAGTATGGTAGGGAACAGGATTATCATGGGCAGCCTGGTAATTTGCAGAGATGGTAAGAACGGCCAGTGGCTGGTACATGCCAAGATAATAAGTGGAAAAAAATTTACTTACATCGAACTGCCTGATGTCTGCATTTTCGATGTATTCACCATCGTCCCAACCATAAAGAATCGAATTTTTGACGGATCCTGAATATAAAATAGCTGTAAACACCAGAACGGCAATCAAAGCTATCCATCTTACCTTTTTGTTATCTTCTTTAATTTGGGCTGTCATGACCTGCTATCATTATTGACTGGTCAAAGATAAAAAAATGATTGAATTGGAGAATGATTAAAATTAATAGATGATTAACCTAATATCAATAGTTAAGCTCGTGGTAAATGTGAATTGTTTCAAAAATCATACAGATTTGCAGATGGAACATAATGAATTTGAATATGGCTTTCTATCTTCCCGTATGAAAATCTTTGTAATTTTGGAAAATCGGTAAACGGAATAATCGGAACAGGAATAATGGAAAATTTTATCGTATCGGCAAGGAAATACAGACCACAAACATTTGATACAGTTGTTGGGCAGAACTCGATAACTCAGACACTTAAAAATGCGATCAGGAATAATCATCTTGCCCAGGCATTTTTGTTTTGTGGCCCTAGGGGTGTGGGTAAAACAACCTGTGCCAGAATATTAGCAAAAACTATCAACTGTAAAAACCTTTCCGCCAGTCTTGATGCCTGCGATGAATGCGAATCCTGCATTTCATTTAACCGGTCAGCATCCTTTAATATTCATGAACTTGATGCAGCTTCCAACAATTCGGTGGATGATATCCGTAACCTTGTGGATCAGGTGAGGATACCTCCTCAGGTCGGGAAGTATAAGGTATATATTATCGATGAAGTGCATATGCTTTCTGCAAATGCTTTTAATGCTTTTCTGAAAACGCTGGAAGAACCACCGGAATATGCTAAATTCATCCTCGCAACTACGGAAAAGCATAAGATCATCCCCACTATTTTATCCCGTTGCCAGATTTATGATTTTCGAAGAATTACTGTTGATGATATCGCTGCATATCTTCAGTTTGTTGCGGAACAGGAAAATGTAACTGCTGAGATGGATGCCCTTCATATTATAGCGCAGAAATCGGACGGTGCGATGCGTGATGCGCTTTCCATTTTTGACCAGATTGTGAGTTTCGGCGGGAAAAATATCACCTATAAAAATGTAATCGAGAACCTGAATGTACTCGACTATGATTATTATTTTAAAATGGTAGATGCCATATCGGCCGGCGATATAAAGGGGACCCTCCTTTTAATAAATGAAATCATTGATAATGGGTTCGACGGACAACATTTTCTGATGGGTTTTGGAGAACATTTGCGTAACCTGCTGGTGGGCAAAGATCCTCAAACGATTAAATTACTTGAGGTTGGTGGGAGTATAAAAAATAAATACCTTCAGCAATCCATTACTTGTTCAGTCGACTTTTTGCTCAAAGCTTTAGACATCAATAATAAATGCGATATTGACTATAAAAACAGCAACAATAAAAACCTTCACCTTGAACTTGCTTTAATGAAAATGTGCTCATTAAATGCACAGGTTGCACCGGGTTCATATAGCAATATTGTTCCATCGGCCGGGAAACCCAAAGAAGATTATACTTCTGGCGAAATCAAGCACGGAGGTAAGCCAAAGGAGCCCGAAATTATTCAATCTCCTCAGGTACTGTATACAAAAGGATCTTCAATGCCGGGCACAACTTCCATTAAAAGTCTTAAAAAGGAAAAGGAACCAGGTAATAAAAAGGAACCCGAAGCTGAGGATGAAAAGCCGTCAGAAGATTTTACAGATGAAAGATTACAGGAAGTATGGAAGGATGTAGCTACTCTTTTTATTAAGGATAAAAACTTTTATACCACCTTAACCAAAAGAATTCCGCGGCTTTTGGAAAACTATTCTATTGAACTCGTCGTCGATAATAAGATTCAGGAAGAGGAAGTTAAAGAACATTTACAGCAGATATTGCCGTTATTAAGAAAAGAATTAAACAACTATTCCATAAGTTTTAGTATCAAAGTGAATGAAAAGCCCGGCAATGACAAACTTTATACACCGCAGGACAAATTTAATGCTATGGCAGAGAAAAATCCGGCTTTAAGAAAATTGAAAGATCAACTCGACCTCGAAATAGATTATTGATATGCACCTGATCGCAAAGTGGCTCTTGAATTTAGCCGGTTGGAAAATTATCGGAAAGATTCCGGATGATCTGAAAAAATGCATTGTGGTTGTGGCTCCGCATACCAGTAACTGGGATTTTGTGATCGGCAGGCTAGCCTATTTTGTCTTAGGGGTCAAGGTAAAAATTCTGATCAAGAAAGAACTATTCTTTTTCCCGTTGGGTCCGTTTTTGAAATGGCTTGGTGGTATCTCTATTGACCGCAGCAGAAGTTCAAATATGGTTGATCATGTTGCCGGTCTTTTCAATAATTACGACTCACTCTATATAACCATAACACCTGAAGGTACAAGAAAATTGAATCCAAGCTGGAAAAAGGGTTTTTATTATATCGCGCTCCGGGCAAAAGTTCCGATTGCTTTGGGAATCCTCGACTACAAAAAAAAAGAAGGAGGTATTGGTAAAATATTTATTCCGACAGGTAATTTTGAGGTAGACTTTAAAATGGTTGAAGATTTTTACAGAGGCAGTGGTGCCCGACATCCTGAAAAATTTAACCTGAGTCAGTAAAAAAAGCGCTTGGGAGTGATAAAACCTTGATGAAGTTAGTTTTAATTTCCCGAAAAGCTCATTTGCAATAAATTAGATCTTAGGGAAAACTAATCCGAATAGAATAGAATCATTTTTTCGATAGTGAGATTACAAACTTCACAAAAAGAATTTCCTTTAAAAGAATTCATTAAACAATCGAAAGCCGGGCGATAAACTCCTTTTGCTGCATAACCGCCGCCTTCAAAAACGCCGGTTTTCCCGATGTATTTCTTTTCAGATGGAGTGGGTATGGGAGTCCCTTTATCCAGCAGGTTTTTCCATTTTTTATCAAAATCGACAAGTGTTGTCAGGTTTGCTTCCCAGGGTTCAACATCTGTTGGATAAAAATCACTGTAAGCGACATCTGAGGTATAATATTCGTCTCCAAGCCCGACAAAGCCATGTCCAAATTCATGAATAAAAATTTTAGCCGCATGCAAGTTACTGTTTACGCTTACCGAATAATAGTTGTAAATTGCCCCTCCACCGTATTTGTCCGAATTGATCAGAATATAAATCTGATCATAGGGTGCATTTGCCGCCAAATCACGAACCGTTTTGTTATCGGATGTCATGCAATACCGTTCACTATCGAAGGTATAAAAAGTGGTATTCAGCATGGTTTTTTCCCAGATACTATCAGGTGGAATATCCGAACCCGATTGAATCGAAGGAGCCAAAACACCACGAATGTTAAACCGATCCCTATACCGGTCATAGGGTGAAAAAGTAAACAAATCATTCGCGAATTTTCCACAATCGTTTATAAATCTGCCCATTTCTGCCTCTGTGTACCCTTCAGGCAAAATTACAATATCAACTTTTTTTGCCGGATCGCCATTAATCATAATCTCGAAAGAGGGATATTCAAGATGCCGTTCTGGTGAGATGAAATAATTCTGAGGATCATAATGATAAACGAATTTTTTTTCATATTCACCCAGTCTGTTTCTGCTTAAAAAGATGATGTCGGCCTTCTTTTTTGGCACTGGCATGATGACGGATTCGGAAAAACTTTTACGGATATTTTTGGCTTCTTCAGTAGTTTGCCATTCCCGGAATAACGTGCTGTATCCGCGTGAATAGATCAGCGAGTCGGATGCCAGATCGATGACTTTAAAATAATAGGCCCCGTAATAAAAGGTATCGATCAGATTTACATGTGAACCTCCCCAGTAAGGTTCCAGTTTCGCTTCATCGAATGAGTAATCTTCATTCAGGTTATTCCCTGAATGGAAATAATCGATGCGAAGGGTTTTATTAGAAAAATAATATTCAAAAGATGCGAATGCATTTAAGGACAGCAACAATACAGCAAGAAGTAAGTTTTTTTTCATTACTTAATAAATTAATGGTGCTGTGAAATTAAAAATAAATCCATTTCGCAAACCGGATTGGATTTATATAATTCCACATTAGAGAAAAGGACTTTCCAAAAATTAAAAAATACTCTGTTAAAATTATTTTTTAGATTTTTATATTATGTTGAAAATCAAGCGTAAAAATATAATTCAGGCAGTTGGCATGAATCTTGACCTACAAGGTCAGATAATTATTTTTCATTAGCGTAGAGGGTAAAATCCGGCAGCCAGGGGTTGCCGGATTTTTAATTAAAAAAACTTTCGTTGAAATTTACCAGGAACAATTTCCTTGAAGCCCGGGTAAAAGCTGTGTACAGCCATCTAAAATATTCTTTATTGATATGTTCTTGTTTCAGATATCCCTGATCAATAATTACATTTTCCCATTGTCCTCCCTGTGTTTTATGGCAGGTGAGGGCATAGGCATATTTAACGTGCAAAGCATTGTAGTAAGGATTGCTTTTGACGAGTTCAAACCTTTTTTTTCGTGAAGGAATATCCTCATAATCTTTCATGATTTCTTCATATAACCTTTGATTGTCAGTATAGGATATGTCGGGACCATCTACCATAAGGGTTTCAAGTAAAATTTTGACAGTCAGATCGGGTTCCTCGGGGTAATCGGTAAATCTCACAGTGACCTCCGCAAACCGGAATCCATAAAAATCTTCATGTTTACCGATACGCTTGATCTCCATAATTTCCCCGTTTGCAATAAAGCCTGCTTTGGATTCTTTGTCCAGCCAGTAATAGTTGTTTTTTACAACCATGAGCAAATCACCCGCTGATATTTCACCTTCCATAAAAAATATTCGTTTCCTAATTTCCTGATTATAAATATTGGCCCGTTTATTTGACCGGGTGATTACAACTGCCTCTTCACTACCCGATTTTGAGTAAACTTCCTGAAGTACATCCTCTAATTCTTCACCACTGATTTTCTTTACATCGGGGAAGTTGGTAATGTTTAACACTGGCCCATTAGAATTCCCGCTTATACGTTGCCTGATAAATGTAGCATTTGCAAGGATGCCTGATTCAAGAGATTGCCGGACAACTTCAGTGAGCTCAAAGGTTTTCAGTTCAAGATGAAAGGAATTTTTCAGGTAATCAAGGTTCAGCGCAGGACTTTCATCCAGGCCTACCGGAGGGAGTTGAGCGGTATCACCGACCAGGATCATTTTACAATTTTTTCCTGAGTAAACGTAATTTACCAAATCTTCGAGCAGGTTGCGGGTCGAGAAAAGACTTAATTCGGGAGAAGAGCTATTGTCTGCTATCATGGAAGCCTCATCAACCATAAAAATCGTATTCTTATGATTGTTATAGGCTAATGTAAGCTTTGCTAATCCTTCAACACTGCTTGACAGACTGTAAATTTTTTTATGGATCGTAAATGCTTTATTACCAGAATAGGATGAGAAAACCTTTGCTGCCCTGCCTGTTGGAGCCATCAGGACAGAATCTTTTCCAAGGGCATGGAGGTTTTGCACTACCGAACTGACTACAGTTGTTTTACCGGTTCCTGCATACCCTTTTAAGATAAAAAGAGAGTTTGAATGGCTATCAAAAATAAATTCTGAAAGAAGCCCGATCAAATTTTTTTGTGATTGAGTTGGTTCGTAAGGAAACCCGGTCAAAATCAATTGGGTAAATTCAGCATTATTCATTTTTCAGTTGAAGTAGCAATTTTTTTACAATGAACCATAAATCCGGAGAACTACTATCGTCAGAACGGATATCCGATTCCAAGGTTAAAAACGGGATTGAACCAGTTGACTGCCCTGCCAATTACCCATCTCTTACCCTTAGGAAAAGCAGGGTCTTTAATTCGTTGTGCAATATCAACCCGAAAGATAAAATAGTTAAAGTCGAGCCGTATCCCAAATCCTCCATCCATTGCCAATTCTCCCGGGAAATCGGGAAAAGTAAATTTACCGCCCGGATAAGTTTCATTATTGGATAAAAGCCAGATGTTTCCGATATCATAAAACAGAGCACCTTTGACAACTTTATAAATCGGGAATCTATACTCAAAATTTCCTTCAAGAGTAATATCTCCGACACGTTCAATATCACTTGAATTGCTGGGCGTTACGTAAGAACCGGGTCCAAGATACCGTAATTGCCAGGCACGCATATCATTTGCACCACCTCCATAGAACCCTTTTTCGAAGGGTATATCAATCGAATTTCCATAAGGAACTGCAACTCCCATATAGTAACGAAGTGCCACCTTGTGATTATTATTGACTGGTATATAATACCTGAAATCAAGGGAAGTTTTCACATATTGCGAATAGCGAATTCCAAATATAGTTTGATATCCATCTTGATTTTTCTGAGATCCGGTTGCATTTAATAAAACATGTATTAAATTTCCGGATGCTTCAAAATTTCCACGGAAATAAAAGAAATTTTTTATTTTATTAATTTCCTGATTGTTAAAAATATAACTGTACCTCATCCCCAAAATTAAATGGTCGGTATACTGGTCTCTGTATCTTTGTGATTCCGTAGCCAGAACTGAATCAAAAGCTGTAGTCGTATTTACTTTTACAAGATTTATATCAACAGGATACAGAAGGTGGCTTTTGTATTGGGTTTCTGCCCATTCATAACCAAAGGTCAAATTGGTAATAATCCTTTTGTAGTCCAAATGGTCCTGATAGTTCCAGCCAGTATTAATGGATGTTTTCGGCCTGAAATATCGGGAAAAAATATCCTGATTAATAGGGGCAAGAAATTTAGGAATATTTAGTGTTGCATCAACACCCGCTTCATAGGTATTAAAAAAGAGAAACTGGTGGCTTTGAGTTTCGGTGGTACTAATAGCACTATTTTGAGCTTCCAGGGCACCCTTGAGGCGAATATTGAAAATTTCACCTCCCTTGAATAGATTTTTATTCTGAAAAACAAGGTAACCACCAACGCCAAGGTCCCCTCCTGTGTTGGTCCCCTGCATTTCAATCGAATAAGAATTTACAGGATTTCGGGTAAGCTGAATTAAACAATCGAGATAGTGCTGCAAGGTATCAGAATTGTGATATTTGATATTTTCCCTGAAATTGATATTGACATATTTAAAGAGTCTTAACTCATTAAGCTTTTTATAGGTTTGCTGCGCGTCAGTTGCATTATATTTATGGTTTTCCCGGATAAATATTGATTGAGTAATAACCCTGGGTTTGATTTTCATAGGTGGCTTAAACACGAACCTGAACGTATTCGGAAAAGGATCATGTTTATTCTCATAAGATACATTTAACGTATCGCTCAATATCGAATCGGGTTGATATGTCAAGAAATTAGGCAGAACATAGATATCACCAATGAAATAAACTTTATGTTTTTGTTGAATGGGTCGCTTGTCAGGATCTGATGCAGGTATTGTTACATTTTTTACAATAGTAGTAATATCAATTTGGTGTGAATTTAATGAACTATCAGCCTCAAAGTAAATATAATCTTTGGTAAATCCGTAATAACCATTATTATTCAAATCCGCCGCCATTCGCAAGCGCTCTTTATCTAGATCATAGGAATTGTAAACTGAATTTTCTTTAATAATAGAATTATCCATGTGATTCACAAGAATTGATTTGATGGAATCGTCAGCTACTTTCATAGAGATTTTTCTGATTCGATAAGGTTCACCAAGTTTTATTTCGTAGGTGACTACCCTGGTCTTTTGTTTCCTGATTTTTATGGTGTCTGTTACTTTAGAATTGAAATACCCGACATTATCCAGGTATTTCTGCATTTGTATTTTGCTTTCATTAATCAATGACGGATCAAGAACAACGGGAGGTTCTCCTGATTTAATCCATATACTGTTTAACCAAAGTTTAAAAGGGAAAATCCCTAAAAATTTATCGTTCGGTTTTTGTAGAATAAGACCATCAAGATCACTTTCGGCGATATCTTTTGAAGGGTTTTGAATTTTAATTTTATTCTTTACAAGTAAATACTGATTTTCCTGCAGCCTGCGCGTTGTACTGCATGCACCAAGTAAAAAAACCAGGCATATTAAAATAAGATGAGAAAATCTGCAGGGTACTTTCACTGTTAACTAGTTGCAATTGATAGATCACAAATTTAGCAGGAATGAATGAACATTATCAAAGTGACTGATTTATTTCTTACCATTTCGCTGTTAATATTCGTGTTGCAAATTGTAAAATTAACATATTCAGTATAATAATGAAAAAAATATTTTTTTCTTTGCAGAGAAACTTTTTGCAGTATATTTGCAGCCCCAATTCGAATTCAGTGCTGGTGAAAATGACTCCTTGATTGGTTGGTTAAGAGCATCCAGGGTTTTTTGGGGAGAGGAAAAGGGGAAGAAAAAAATTTTAAAGGCACTCAGCCCAGTTGGTTCAGAGAATCCCGATTTTACATCGGGAGGGTTATCAGGGAGTTGGAGATTAAAAAAAAGGGCGCTTAGCTCAGCTGGTTCAGAGCACCTGCCTTACAAGCAGGGGGTCATAGGTTCAAATCCTATAGCGCCCACAAACCAAAAGCCACTAAAAGTGGCTTTTTTTATGAGCTATTTTTTCTACATACTATTTTCCATAAAAAGAGACAAATATTACATTGGCCATACCCATGATTTAACAGGGCGTTTGCGCAGACATAATTCCGGGCATAAAGGATTTACAGGAAACGTAAATGACTGGCAGATTTTATATACCGAGGAATTTCCGGATAAATCAAGTGCATATGCTAGAGAACTTCAGGTTAAAGGGTGGAAAAGCAGGAAAATGATTGAGCAATTGCTTAGCTCGGTTGGTTCAGAGCATCCCGACTTCACGTCGGGAGGGTCATAGGTTCAAATCCTATAGCGCCCACAAACCAAAAGCCACTAAAAGTGGCTTTTTTTATGAGCTATTTTTTCTACATACTATTTTCCATAAAAAGAGACAAATATTACATTGGCCATACCCATAATTTAACAGGGCGTTTGCGCAGACATAATTCGGGGCATAAAGGATTTACAGGAAACGTAAATGACTGGCAGATTTTATATACCGAGGAATTTCCGGATAAATCAAGTGCATATGCTCGAGAACTTCAGGTTAAAGGGTGGAAAAGCAGGAAAATGATTGAGCAATTGCTTAGCTCGGTTGGTTCAGAGCATCCCGACTTCATGTCGGGAGGGTCATAGGTTCAAATCCTATAGCGCCCACAACCCAAAAGCCACCACGGGTGGCTTTTTTGTTTTTGACTTTGGTTATTTTCTTAAGACCACCTTCATCACTTGGTGGTTTTTTCCTGCAGTGAGGTGAATGAAATAAACACCAGAAGGATATTCCGATGCATCCCATTGATATGTATGAGTTCCTGATGGCACATGCTGCCAATTTTCGAAATGAATTTTCTTCCCGACAGCGTTGTAAATTTGCAGAGTTACTCTCCCAGCAGATGGTATTTCATACGTGAAACTTGTTGAATGGCTGAACGGATTTGGATAAGCAGCCTGAACTTTGAGTGATCCGGAAAAGTGAAGATCCGAATTACTAACTACCAGTTTTTGGTTTGTGTAATAATTAAACGATCCGTCATAATTACCGAGCGTTAGGTCGGGATCACCGTCATTATCAAGGTCGCACAAAGCAGGAGTCGTATTTTGTCCTCCCGAAATTCCCTCCAAAACCGTATTGTCTTCAACCCAGCTGCCATCCTGATTTTCGAAATACTGGACTTCACCAAATAAATCACCGGTAATCAGGTCGGGATCACCATCCAGATCAATATCGGAAAGTGCAGGAACACAATTTGACCCAACATCGATGCCTCCAAAAAAACCGGGAATTGTAACCCAGTTCGGTATCGTTGGCGTTCCCTGATTCTCAAAATAGCTCAGGTTACCATTTTCATTTCCGGCAACGATATCCAGATCACCGTCGTCATCCATATCATAAAGTCTTGGTGCTGACCAGCCTCCCAGATTGACAGTGCTCAGGAGCACAGGATCGAGTGTAAAACCTGTACCTGTGTTCAAATGACAATAAAGTTTACCTGAAAGATCACCAACAATTGCATCGGGCAGTGAATCTCCGTTCACATCTCCCACTGTTACTGCACTGTAAATAGAATGTTTGAGTGAAGCAAACGGTGCACTGTTTTCTTCCCAAGCAGGACCTGTCGGTGTCCCAGTATTTTCATAATATTTAATGTCGCCTAATTGGCTGCCCGTAAACATATCAAAATCCCCATCCCCATCATAATCATAGAAAAATGGATTACTGGCGGAGCCCACATCAATCACCCCTCCAAACAAGGTAGTATTAACCTGCCATACCGGGTTTTCAAGGGTTCCTGTATTAATGTAATAATTCAACGGCCCTGAGGCGGTACCAAAAACCAGGTCGAATTTTTCATCGCCATTCATATCTGTCAGGGAGGGAGAATTCCAGTAAGTTTCATTGCCCAGATTTTGAAAAGGAATAGCATCGGGTTGCCAGTCAGGATTTTGCGGATCACCCTGGTTCCGGTAAAAAATAAAACCATGCTCGTCCCTGCCCGCAAGAATATCCTGATCGAGATCATTATCGATATCGCAAAAAACTGGGTATGCATAAAGCCCCACATCTCCAATGCTGATAACATTATCTTCTGTAAATATGCCTGCTGATGGTGTGCCTGTATTTATGTAAACCTTTACAACGCCGCTTTCACTCAATCCTACCACAAGGTCAGGATCGTTATCAGCATCCACATCTGCAAGATCGGGCACAGGACTTGCACCAACATTCAATCCGTCAAAAAACCCTTCAGTCTTGACAAAAACAGGATTATTGACATCACCCGTATTGGTGAAGAGATTCAATCCGGTAAATCCGCCAGAAATAAAATCAAGATCCCCATCATCGTCGATATCATAACAAACGCCAATTTCAGCATCGAGAAATGAGACATTCGCAAAGATATCATCACCCGGTACAAAATCCGGGGCTGACGGAGTTCCTGCATTGAGCATGTAAAATGGCTGATCATCGATGTTCCCGATTATCATGTCAGGATCACCATCATTGTCGAGATCGGCAAACCGAGGCTGTGAAAATGGCAGGCTTGGAATACCACTTGGATTGAAAATGCCGTCATTTTGAATCCAGGGCTGGCTATTTATCTGGTAAGCCAAAAGGATAAGCGAAACAAGTAGAAATGTATGTTTATTTTTCATGATAAAAAGATAAAGACAATAGAATTTAAATGAAAAATCTCCCTGTAAAGTTAAACTCTTTTATGTTGAACCGGTCATTAAATATTTTAAAAGTATTCACATTTGGGGGCTTTTAATTTTATACCAATCCTAAAACAAATTGTGAACACTATTGTGGTACCTGACTGGAATATCCAAAATTGGGTAACCATGTAGCGTCTTTATCCAGGTTATTCGATTGTCCGTCAAGGTTTAAATCAGCACCTTTATAGCCTGATTCACCAGCTTTACTTTCCCAAACGTTTACTTTATCGAGGGAATTTACAACTCCATCTGCATTTCCGTCTCCTGCAATCATACCCCAAATACCCGGCGTAATTTCTTTCACAGACGATGAACCTCCGAATGTATTGGAATCGGCGGCGGTAAAATCGTAATGATAAACATTGTTTGCTTTGGGAAGTGGATTGGCCGACATTATGCTCAAGTGATTACGATGCCGGATCACAACAAACAACTGGTTTTCAACGGATGTATCAAATCTTAAAACTGAAGATCCAGTCGGGGCTTACCACAGTTCCATTATTCAGTAAGAAAGCCGCTTGCCTGGCAATGATCGTTGATTCGTCCGCAGAATTCACATCCGGTGAATCACGCAATTCGACCAATACCCAATCAACAATATCGGTATTTGTGATTTCATCTACATTTTCAGCGCCGGGATAATTCCAGGGCGATCCGTAATAAGGCTGAGAAAGCGGAAGGAATCCATTACTATTCAGATCGTTATTCATTAGTGTACCGTTAAAGGGTCCTTGCAGCATTACTTTGAGCCCAAGCTGTATACCACTTCGAATTGTTAATGCCTTTATGCAAAAATTTCCGGTATGCTGAAAACCTGAAGGATCGTTATAATTATAAAAATCGACCCATGATGAACCATCCCAGTAATAACTTTCCCTTTCATTTGCACTTGATTCAACAAGGGTTCGATAGGAGGCTCCCAGTAATACCGGTACGTCGGAAGTTCGGTCATAAGGCTGTCCTCCGGATGAAAGATAGAGGTAAACAAAAAAATCATTCCCGGGATCTATAGTAACCGGATTAGTCAGATCAACGGTATGAAAGCCTGAATAATTGATGTTTCCGCTTGTAACCGACAATATATCCAAAAGCTGGCCTCCTTCAAAGCGATCGTATATTTTAACTGTGTAATTCACGTTATTAGCTGCCGTATAAAAACTGACCGATTTGATGCTCTCCCATGCTTTAGCCGTAAAAGCATTAAAGGCTTCACTGCAATTCGTTAATGTATCTCTCCAGCCATGATAATCATAGTAATAAATAGTATCATATTGCATTAGCTCAACATTTTGAAAAGAAATAGCTCCCATTTCCGGATTTCGGGTAGCCTGCTTGTCGTAGTAGGATATCCAGAAATAACCACTGTAACCCCATCCTGTGCCCCAGCTGTTTTTACAAAGCCAGGCACCGGGCAATGGAGCTTGTGTAACCCGGCTATCGTCCCAGCCGATGATCGCAATGGCATGATTAGGTTCAAGTGCACTTGTTGGTGGTTGATAATGTTCATATTCACCATTCATAAATGAAGCATCGTAACACATACATGTACCCATAACACCTTTTGTCATGATTTTCTCCTTAATCAATCCAATATTGCTCAAATTGTCCCCAACCGAATACCATTCAATATCGCGGGGATAGTAAGTATGAAAATCAGCGTTGAACCGGTCGGGTGGAGTATCATAAGATTGCCCGTCAATATCTCGTACAGCACCTTCTCCCCGTGATAAATAAGCTGAAGTTACCCTGTAATCGCCTCCATTATGAACTAACAGGCCACTACCTTCCGGTGGATCCAAATCCTGGTTGTAATGCTGGTTAAATCCATTCCACCAATCCAGGTGGTATTCGGCCAGATTTGGTTCACCTGATTCACCGGCATCCGTCCACACACCCGTCATGAGTAAATTCCCTTCGATGGCTGCCATAGCACCGTGGGTCCAGCATGTACCTCCGGTCTGTGATTTTACAGAAGTCACATAATTTTGACTATTGTAGTTTCTGAGGTCAAAAGTTACCGGATAAACATTCGGATCGACAATGGCAGTCCAAACACTGAGTTGTCCCTGATGTAAACGTGTCCAGATAGGTCTGATGACATTGTTATAGGCGGTCACATTATTATAATCGCCAAAAAACACACCGGCAGTAGGAAGAAAAGGCTGTTCGCTTACTTTAAAGTTAAAGAAAGATTCGCCTCCATCCCTTGACACCGCCATGTAAACATCCGTGTTGTTATCGGTGTAATTGCGTCGGTCGTACCAAACAAACCAAAGGTAACCTGTGACCTGATCAATGGTCATCCAGGTAAAAAATTGCTGTTTGCCGGCAGGATCATCATTCACTCGTTTGGGTTCGTCCCAGGTATCGCCCCCATCTGTCGATTTTGCCATCCAAACATCCGTGTCATCCGTCCCATTGCGCTGATCAGTCCAGTTAATATAGATATTACCTCTGTAAGGTCCGTTACTTAAGTCGCAAACGGTTACTGGCAAGCCATTGCACCTGCTGATTCCTGGAATGTCGTAATCCCAATCCCCCGGGAAAATCAGAAACGAAAATATCATTGTCGAGCCAGGTAACCCCCTGGTCGATTGAACGATCAAAGATAAGTCCGAGAGGACCGGCCCATGCCACGTAGATTTCACCGTTCGGCCCGACAGCAGGCACAGCACCTTCAACCGTATTGTCACTATCGATGCAATCGCCATCTACCTGGTTTATCTTTAGCGCTGGACTCCACGTTTCACCTTCATCAGTGGATTTCGAAAACCGGATGATGCTTTTATTCGCAGGATCTGAACTCCCGTAAACATCAAACTGGGTCCATGTAACATAAATGTTGTTATTCGTTCTGTCAATTACCGGCCATTCCTTGTCCTGTGCTTTAGTTCCATTTAGAGCCCATGTATGAACCGTCATTCCATGTTAATCTAAAATTGGTTGATTTCTGGCAAACAATCCGGTCGATCCAGCTGCCTGTCGGAGGATAGGAGAGGTGAAAGAAATAATAATTTCCGGCCGTATCGACGATGGTAGCCGGATCACCCCAGACACCATTGACAGAACTGGTGATTGTTGTAACTGTCCAGGTATATCCTCCATCACCGGAATAAAATAAGTTGTTAATATTTGCCCCTGCTATGAGCTGATCCGTATTTTTTGGGTTGATATAAATAGAAGGCTCTTCCGGTGAATTGGACGAGCTAATCAGTATATTCTGGTGTTGGGCAAGCGCCAAAAAGGATGAAATGATCAGTGAAATAGTAAAAATCAATTTTTTCATGCTTATAAGGTTTTATTAAATGTTATATTCTTTGAATTAATTTCAGTATAAAGTAATCCGGGCTGTATTATTACCAGGTTGATCAATTGAGATGAAGACATAAAAATAATAAATTTTTCATAGCTTAAGGGTAAAAAATGAAATAATTGATTCCAACTTGAACATTGCTTGGCCATTATATATTTCATGGCTTTGGGAAAAAGAATATCTCATATATGAAATCAGATATAATGTAATTTTGATAAATATTGGAAGTTAGTCATTTTTGTGATGTTGAAATTATCTGTCATTCTCTTATTGGATCCTTTCAATTATTTTAATGGGTTAAAGAACTCATTAAATCAAAGCTTTAAAAAAGATTAGTGAAAAAGTCAATTTATTTTAACATCGTAATTTTTATCATACAATGATGACCAACAATAATATTAATGTTATTCCGGTCGTTTGAAGGTCTTATCAAAATTTAAATTCATTATGAAAAAAATTCTAATTATCGGATTCCTGATCATGGTATTAGGTATTAAGGCGTTGTTTTCGCAGGTTCAGGGTTTTGGCCTGGGCATCGTTGTTGGAGAGCCCACAGGAATCAGTGGAAAATACTGGATGAGCCGCACAACTGCTATTGACGGTGCTGTTGCATGGTCGCTCAGCCATGAAAGTTCATTTTACCTGCACGCAGATTTTTTAAAGCATCAATTTGAACTGATTGACATTACCGAAGGGCAAATGCCATTGTATTACGGAATTGGTGCTAAACTGGTACTGGCTGATGATCCGATATTGGGTGTTCATGTTCCGCTTGGTATTTCATATATATTCGAAGATGCCCCTCTTGATGTTTTCCTGGAAATAAGACCGGGACTTAATCTCACCCCAGCTACCGATTTCGACATCAGCGGAGGGCTTGGTGTAAGGTATTATTTTCAATAGTAATCATTTTTGTCCACAACAGTTACAAAAATTGTTTTAAGTTAATTTGATCGCCAATTCTGAAATAATTATTACATAAGCATGATACTCACTGAATTTCAATTCACAAAAATTATAGCAACCCTTGGCCCGGCAAGTGCTTCGGTGGAAACTATCACTCAACTCATCGAAGAAGGTGCACGGGTATTCAGAATAAATTTCTCCCACGGTACCTTTGCAGAATATACTGAATTGATTGCCAACATAAGGAAAGCTGAGACCGAAACCGGAAATTATATAGCCATTATGGGGGATATTTCTGGACCGAAAATTCGAATTGGAAAAACGATTGACAAAGGTGTACAAGTCCAAAAAGGGCAGGACGTTCGGTTTGTTAAACAGCCAGTGATTTCAGGAGAAGCGGGAAATGAAAATGTTTTTTCGTCAACTTTTCCAAATTTTATTAATGAGGTGAAACCGAACGAGAAAGTACTGGTGGATGATGGAAATATTGAACTCAGGTGTAAATCTGTATCCGGCAGTGGTGAAGCCAGAGAGTTGCTATGTGAAGTAATGAACGGAGGGTTGATTACTTCATCAAAAGGTATCAATTTGCCTGATACGGAACTTACTTTTCCATCATTGACAGAAAAAGATTTTCGGTGTACAGAATTCGCAGTAAACAACAATTTTGATTACCTGGCATTAAGTTTTGTAAGAACCGCAAAAGACATCCGTGTGTTGAAGGAAAAGCTGGTTGAATTGGGTGCTCGTCCCAAAGAGCTGGCTTCCACTGCCGGTAATTTGGGATTGACAGGTGCAAACAGGCATATTAAAAACTTTATTCCCATAATCAGTAAAATTGAAAAACCGCAAGCTATTACCAATCTCGAATCCATTCTTACTGAAACGGATGCAGTGATGGTTGCCCGTGGCGATCTGGGGGTTGAAATGGACCTGTCGGAAGTTGCAATCCTCCAGAAACGAATCATTCATATGTGTCAGGAATTTGGGAAGCCGGTAATTGTGGCCACACAAATGCTTCAAAGTATGATCAGCTCACCTGTTCCAACACGTGCAGAAGTTTCGGATGTTGCCAATGCCATCTTTGATGGAGCTGATGCCATAATGCTATCAGGAGAGACTGCTGCCGGGAGATACCCTGTTGAATCGGTTCGTATGATGAACCGGATAGCAAATAAAACCAACGAATACATTAAGTCATCTTCCATTAAGACCGGTACTATCGTTAAACGGATTTTTTTAACCGAACGCACGGCTGCACTTGCTGACGGTGTAAGCAGGATTTCTGAAGATATTAATCCAAAATTCATCATCCTGTGGACGAACCTGGGTGGAAGTGCGGTTCACCTTTCACAGCACCGGATGCCCATTCCCATTATCGCCTTCGGGCCGGATGTTAAAATTTTGAGGCAACTGGCTTTGCTTTACGGAATAAAGCCTATGCTAATGGAAAAACCTGCTTCCGGATCAAAGTTTATTCGTGCAGCGGATGCATTGATACAGGAAAAGGGCTGGGCTAAAGAAGGTGACTCTGTTATTTTTGTCACCCCGGAACCCATCCATAAATCCGGTATGGTGAACCGGATCGTCATTCATTACATAGGAGAAAATACGGCCTGACACTGGAGCGTTTGGACCCGTAAAACGGTTTTATCTGCCGTAACCTCTTGCAACCATCACAGCAAGCAGTGGAATTATTGAAACAAGCAATAGTTCAATCCGGATAATCATCAATTGCTTTTTTACTGCTTCTTTAGTCATATCAGGAACGCCATCATTTTTCACTTGTTTTCTCCATTTAAGAATTTTTTTTGTCGGGAAAATTGATAAAATACCTACGATCACAAACAGGGTCAGCTTGATATGAAATAAATGGTTATGCAAATAGTAATCTGCCCCTTTCCCATAGAAGAACCATCGAAGTAAACCGGTTAATAAAACAATTCCGGCTGATATACCAAAAATCATGTCGGTAATGGCAAGCGATTTAATCTGTTCTTTAGTCATTGCTGGTTTCAGAAGAATATGCTCAGTAATTAATGTTCCCATTAAAACCATAACAGCTAAAATATGAAGATAAGGAAGGAGAATATTCATCGCAAAATGTTTAACCCATACAACAACTGTGTATAGCGTTTGTTTAAGAGTGAATTCGAGTTTAATAGAGATAACCTGCCATGCAATACAAAAGAAAGATCGCAAATTATTTGCTTTTCAGTGTCATCCATAAAAAACCAATAATTGCAATCAGCAAAACCGCCGGAAATATTAACAATGCGAGAATAAAAAACAAGGCGCCGAAGCTGTTAAAAAGCTCTGCCAGATAAGAAATATTTGACATTCGTCCACCCCATGCCTCAAATAAATTTTCCAATAAAACAAAGACAGGGATTGCTATGATAGAAATAATGATCAGGATTAAAAATTTTCTTTTCGATCGCCAATGATGGAAATGTGCAAGTGAAAGTATAATTATTCCCAGATATGTGAGGACAAGACCTGCAGGGTTATCAGAAATTCCGGAAAACATGCCGGTTAAAAAAACGATAAATCCCCCGATTAAAAACAAATACGACAACCTTCGGCTTTTCTGATCACCGTATAACATTTCCAATAAATACCTAGTCCCTGAAGACATCTTTAAAACGATTAAAATAAATCCATCTAAGAATTGCTCAAAGTTATAAAAAGTTATACCAAATTTACGGGATCAAAATTGAAGAATCTTATTTTTAAGCATTATCAAAAGAAACCGGATCGATTTTTCTGCTACCTAAATAACAAGAAAGCTGCTTTTCCGTCAGGAACTTCAAAGTGCACAATGAGTCAGGAAAAACAGCTTTCTATTTTAAATAAACTTAAGGCTAAAGCATATAATATTTCAATCAATGGGAAACACCCATTTCATCCAGTATAAACCCGGCATGTCCGAACTTTTCCGTGATGAAAAGAACATACCGTATATCCACTGAGATTGTGCGTTGCAGATCGATGTCGTACTGCCAGTCGCTGATCATGGCTTCATAATTACCATCGAAAGCCACACCGATCAGATTACCTTTTGCATTCATCACCGGACTGCCACTGTTCCCTCCTGTAATGTCGCACTGACTGAGGAATGCTACAGGAACATCTTTTAGTTCAGGATCGGTCCATTTTCCATAATCCTTTTTGTTGTAAAGGTCTATCAGTCCCTGAGGGGCGTTGAAGGGTTCAACACCGGTATTCTTTGCAATTACGCCTTTCAGCGTAGTGAATGGATAGTACCAGACTGCGTCTTCGGGCATGTAACCCTTAACCGGACCAGAAGTAAAGCGCATCGTGCCGTTTGCATCAGGATAAAGAGTTGACCCTTTCCATTCATAAATAGCATCGATGTACTGTTTTCTAAGGTCAGTAACATTAGCCGCAAACTTTTCATTGAAATTTTGGATTTCTTCAACCAATGGGTAGGTATTTGCCGCAATTTTTATAAAAGGATCATTTAACGCCAGGAGCTCTTTTCCTGACTTACTAAACAGGGTTTTTGCATAGTCCGGGTCATTTAACTTTGAGGTTTTATAGGCATCATCAACAAATTGTTCGATTGTTCGGGAATTGTCCTTAAATATATAATCCAAACCAATTATTCTCTGACCCTCCGGCAGTTTATTCGCCATGTTGAGCGCACGTACCAGCAAAGCTTTATCAACAGGTTCATAATAATTTGCATACGCATACTTTAGATTATCAGCCGATTGCTCCACCGATTTTTCAGTAAATCCGGGCTGCCGTTCGCTTTCCGGTTTTTGCATCTCTTTTGCTGTGAAATAGATTTGAAATGCAACTCCTACCTGCGTTCCACCAAGTCCCTGAAGTATTCCGAATACATTGTCCCGCTCATTCGTTTTCGCAAGAGGGACGTACTGTTTTTTAATATTATTAAGAAGAGCTCCATACTTTTCCTTTGTTTCAGGTTTACTGTTTACCCAGGCCATAAATTCTTTTTCAAAATCAAGCTTTTTCTGCACAAAGTCTGTTTTTTTCATTCCGTCTACCTTTCCCTGGTAATTCTTTAGCACATTTGACAAGCCTGCGCGAAAACTTGCAACTTTAAGCTTTCCTTCAGGGTCATTTTTCGTATACTCATCCATTAAATTTATTATTTCCTGAAAATTCATTATGGAAAAGGGATAATTATGGGTATAGTTCCAATCAGCTGAATTTGAAGTTCTGTAACGGGTTGTATTTCCAGGAAATCCGATAATGAAAGCCAGATCACCATCCTTCAGGTCATCGGTTGCTACTTTTAGCCAAATCTTTGGTTTATAGGGTACATTATCTGCACTGTATTCGGCTCCATTACCTTCAGGAGAAGCATACACGCGAAGAAACGAAAAATCACCTGTATGACGCGGCCACATCCAGTTGTCGATTTCTCCTCCATATTTCCCAATTGAAAGGGGAGGAGCATAAACAATGCGGATATCCTTGAAAACTTTGTAGACAAACAAATAATATTCCTTCCCGTTGTACATGCTTGCTACTGTAGCATCAATATCATCTTTGCCCTTTTCAAGTGCGTCAGTCATCGACTGAATTTTTTCGTTTATTTTTTTATCCTTTTCAGTAGGATCAGTAATGCCTTTGGCAGCTTCGAGAACTTCACCGGTAACATTTTTCATTTGCTGGATCAGGCGTGCCTGGTATCCGGGAGCACTAGATTTCATCAGACCGGTTTTTTGCTAAAAACCCGTTTGTCAGGTAATCGGTCTCCGCAGTTGAAACGCGCTGAAGTGCACCAAAAGCAACATGATGATTGGTAATAAGCAATCCATCCGGTGAAACAAATGAAGCTGTTCCGCCTCCCAGTTGAACTACAGCATTATAAAGTGCCGGTTTGTCGGGATTGAAAATTTCGCTGGTTTTAATCTTCAGGCCTTTCTTTTCAAGCCCAAGCTGATCGATTTGGTTTAACAGCCACATTCCCTCCTGGGCAGTAGATGAAATAACGAAAAGGAGGGAGATAATAAAAACAAATACATACTTTTTCATAGTACCTCCATGGTTTAATTATTAAATCAATTTATTGGTCAGAATTCGTGGCTAAAGTTAATAAATAAAATAATATATCTATTACACCTCTATTAAATGCACGCTGTGGAAGATTGATATTTGATTGTTAATATTGGCCTTTAGCGATTAAGCTGCCCCGGCCTTAAGGTATCTAGTTGCCCCGGCCTTTAGGCCGGGGCCATGAAAAGTCACATTCCTTAAAGCCGAAACTAAAAGCGGCAATTGTCATCACTGGTTCCTTAAAAAGCTAAACCCAAGGCATTAAATCAAGGAATGGATATGCTTTCAGCGATTTCCACAAGCTTTTGTATCGTTTTCCAGTTCCGTGTGGTAGCTGTGACCTGCAGCTTTTTCTCAAAATAAGTATTTGATAATTTTGTAATACCATATCCGTTCGGGCAGTAGAGATAAATTTCCCGATCAATAATCCTGAATCTATCCGTAGTTTGATCAGTATTTTTAAGATTTTCAATTAGTGTTAGTTTTGGTATTTCCGCAAGAAAAGTAACATGAAGTCTGGCGATATCGATTCCTGGTTCACTGATAAAAGGATTGTTTTTCAGTGTGTTTTCCATATCCTTTGCGTTACGAATGATAACAGGAACAGAAAAATTGTACTGGTCGGAAATCCTATTCGATATTTTCAGTGATAACTCATGAATTGAGGCTTTTTCATCCGTTTTAAAAATGACGTTTCCACTTTGTATGTATGTTGTGACCTCTTTAAAATTCAATGCTTCATACATCTTCTTTAAATCTTTCATCTGGATTTTCTTTTGTCCGCTGACATTTATGCCTCTCAGAATGGAAATGTAAGTAGTCAAATTTATTTTTTTAAGGATTCGAACAAATAACATTAATGTGAGGGGATTTGTTTTAAACTGCACAGAAATATCCTCCAGTTTCTGATAAAAATTAATCAATCACTTTCTGCAACTGTGTGACAAATTTTTCAAACGAGCAATATTCTAAAATATCTGAATTTGATACAGATCCAAAGGTCGTCTTTCTATGTATTTGTAAAAAATTTACTTGTTTGTTTAAAAAACCCTTAGCTTTGGTTTGCCATAATGCATTCAATACAAAAGTTTATGGATGATAAAGAAGGAAGAGTTACAGGAATCGGTGGAGTTTTCTTCACGTCAAAAAATCCCGAAATATTAAAAGAGTGGTATGGGAAAAACCTGCATTTGTCTTGTGATCAATATTGCCATCTCCTTAAATGGAGGCTGCCTGATGAACCTGAAAAATACGGATCTACCCAATGGAGTATTTTCGACAGTAAGGCGGAATAATTAAAGCTATCCGAAAAAGATTTTATGATCAATTTCAGGGTGGAAAATCTGGATGAGTTGATTGATGAATTAAAAGTAAACGGTATGAAAATTATCGGTAAAACAGAGGTGTACGTGTACGGTAAATTTGCATGGGTAATGGATCACGATGGCAATAAAATTGAACTTTGGGAACCAGTGGATGAAGTTTTTACAAATTTGGAAGACAAGAAAACAGATACCGAATCGATTTAATAAATGCAGAAATGAAATTATTAGGAAATTTAATTTGGCTGGTCTTTGGCGGAATAGTTATAGCAATTGAGTATTGTGTGGCAAGCATCATCCTGATCGTCACAATTATCGGGATTCCATTCGGTATTCAAACACTTAAACTTGCATCCCTTGCCCTCTGGCCTTTTGGTCGTAATGCGGTTTACAGCAAAGGTTCAACAGGATGTCTTTCTACGTTTATGAATATTCTGTGGATATTGGTTGGAGGTATTTGGATCGCGCTGTCCCACCTTGTGTTTGGATTAATTTTATCCATTACCATCATTGGAATTCCTTTCGGAATGCAACATTTCAAGCTGGCTTCTTTAGCCCTTACACCGTTTGGCAGAGTAATCGAACCGGCATAGAACAGGAGTCGGAAATGTGCTTATAACCGGATCAATAATCCAGATCAGATTCTGTGAAATTAAAAACCCGTACGATCGCATCAATATCAGTGATCTCAACTATTCGTGTATCATATGTTCCACTGTTGTCAAAAACACTAATGGTCGCGTTATCCATAATGAGATTGTCAGGAATATAACTCGAAATCGGTTGACCTGTATACGTATCGAAAGGATTTTTACCCGCAAGATATTGGCCCTGATCGGTGCTCACCTGGTTCATCTCTTCTTGTATGATCCGTGAACCGGATTCATCAATGAATTTAACACGCATTTTACCATAGCCTTTTGTTGGATTAAATGCCAAAAGCCCTTCAAACTGCACGCCGTTTGCAATCCAATAGAAATTCCAGAATCTGCAGTCGGCACAGATAACTTTTTGTTGTTGGTCAGTTTGTTCCTGTTCCGTTTGCTGCTGCGATTCTGCGGTCTTTGGCTCTTCCTTAGAAAAATACACACTTATGCCGATCACTAACAACACAATGCCAACAATAGCACTCATTATCCTGATTCCCGTCGAAACCTTGGGAATTTCGATTTCTTTTGCTTTAAAGCCTCCGCCGATTAAAGCAATAAATAGGAGCAGGAGCCCGGCAAGAAAACTGATCACTTCAATACTCATCATAAATTAAATTTTGAATTAAATCAATCGTTTCAGCTATTCCGAAATAGGTTCTTTTTAAAACGACTGTAATTGACAGACTTGTCTGTTTTAATCTAAATGCGGTTATTGTTAACTTACCGTACAATTAATAAAAGGATTTAACTTTGTTTGGTGCTAACATTACAATGTTGTTATTTGCAATGCAAAAGGAAACACTTTAAGTTCGTTTGTTGTTCAGAATGGTATGTTAATAAAGTGTTAATGTTTGGGAAGATTACCGAACAAATGCGCTGAAAGAATAGTAAATACCTGATTTTTTTATGTTTCAGAAAAGTCCCGGATTTAGATGGTGTATTGAAATAATAAATGAAAAGATCGATAATCTCTGTCAGGAATTACGGAACTGTGAAACGTGGCATACAAATCTATTTATGTGTGATTTGTGGGAAGATAATAATTATATGCTTATCTGTTCTTATTTTTCAGGTAAAAGGTAATCTCTGAAAATGTCTTAGCTGAGAAAAAATTTAAGGAGGACATTTTTCGAATGTCAGACTTTCTTCACACGGACTGCATTCATACCTTTCATGCCCCGTTCGAGTTCAAAAGTAACTTTATCGTTTTCTTTGATGTCATCCAGTAAACCTCTTACATGCACAAAAAATTTCTCCTGTGTTTCGAGTTCTCTGATGAATCCAAAACCTTTTGTTTCGTTGTAAAAGTCTACCCGGCCGTTGCGAACTGTGGGTACCTCTTCCTTTTCTTTTTTGGGAACGCTGACTTCTATATTTTCTGCTTTTATTTTCTTTTTCATGGCCGGATCAGGAGGTGTATCCGTAATGTTTCCATTTTCATCCACATAGGCCATCATGCTGTCAAGGTCGCCACCCTGAGAGTTTGCCTTGCGTTCTTCCTTTTTTTGGGCTTTATCCTTGCGTTTCTTTAAACGTTTTTTATCTTTTTCTTTCTTGCCATAAGTTTCCTGTGATCTCGCCATTCAATTTTTTTTAATTATTAATACTAACAGTTCATCCTGAATAACCAATAAATCAAGCAAATCTTGATTTGTAAAATGCCTGCCATAAAGGGCATTTGCATGATTACCTGCCTGCAAAGATACATTAAAAATTGGAAATGACTCCTATCACTGACAAGTAAGGATTGAAATTCATGGAGATAAAGTCAATCCTGGTAATTTTTCTGACCCTATTATTACTTTCAAAAACAAATCATTAACGTTCAATTTATTAAATTGATTCAAATTTTCAAATGTTGTATGCCTGCATTTCACTATTACGTATGCAGGATAAAGATCAAAAGAATTTTCGAAAATCCTGCAGACAGGGTGATTCTGATTTTAAGTAATTTCCCGTTCAAGGTATTCTTTCAGCCGGTTACAAATAAAAAACCTCCAGCCTGCGATACAGCTTTCTCTTTTAAAATCAGGATTATTCTGAGGAAAAGTATCCATTCCAAGATGGGTGAGTTTTAATTTTGTATGGTCATTATCTTTTGAAAGTTCCCAAATTACAAAGGAGTTTCCCGGATAACCCCCATATCTCCAATTATATATTATTTTCTTATATGGCTCCACTTCTGTTATTTCCCAAATGTGAAGGTAATCCGTACCGTTCGACTCAACATTAAACTGTGTCTTAAAACCCGCTTCCGCCTTAAAATATTTTATGTTTTCAAAAAACCATTGCCTCATCTCGCTGCTATTAGTTATGGCCCTCCAAACTCGCTCGACTGAAGCATTGAATGTCTGTTCAACGACGATGGAATCGTTTTGTGTCATTTGTTTTGGTATTTATACCTTCATAAAAATATCTGTTAAATTGTAGGATTTGCTTTTTTATTGTATCCTTTATCCTCAAAAGGCTGTATTTCTGCAATTACCATTTCTTCGAGAACCTTAATTTCTTTTCTGGAATTAAAAGGCTGGTCATCTTTTTGCTTAAGCTCTTCCAGTATTTCATAACTAAAATTATCAGCACCTGTTTCGTTCCAGTCTTTTTGCAACTCACTGTTTTTATGCAGCCCTGCATTTAACTGAAACTTTTGCGCGTTCCAACTGGCATTTAAATCCAAACTGCTGCCAATAAATACTTTGCCGTTGCTTTTATTTTTTATTTGGAATACCCCCATTTTAAACTTCATTTGTTTGTATTCCGCTTTCATTTCTTTTCGAGTTTTCACTTCAAATTGGTTTTTGATTTAATCCTGCGAGTCCACCTTCCTTTGACTGAATATTTTCAAGCAATTCCTTAGGCCCTGATTTTAATTGCAACGGGATTCTTTAATTTATGATTCCTGTTTTTTACTGTTGTAAAGTGTGTTTTTTATGTTGCTGATCTTACCTTCACGGTCAAATGAATAGGTTTTATCCGAAGCATTGCACATTTCATAAAGTTTCAGTGCTTTATTCAAATACTCCTTATTCGTATCAGGTTCTGACTTCAGCCCAACTTCATATAAAGCATCAGCCAGAGATTCAATGTTTGAGCCATTGAGGCCGGGAAATTTGGAGATGTAAAGTGCTATTTCCGAATCGTTAAAAGAGACAAAAAGATCAATATCAAACCCGGCTTCCTGCACCAGCGTTTCTTTTGCTTCCGAAAGTTGATTTTCAACTGATTGCGATTCATTCGATGAAATGTTCCTTGCTAAATTAAAAATCATTTTTAACAGTTTCCCGATCTTTTCGATTTCTCTAAGTATAAAGTCTTTCTGCTCCATAAGCACACGGGATCAGGTTCATGGTTTCCATATCCTGTCAACCAAAAGTAATGATAAATTCAGTGAGAAAATCTAAGAAGTTTTCATGTTTATTCTTTAACTAGTGCCTAATAGCCAGAAACAAGTTGATTCGCAATTCGAAACAAACGAATAAAACTACATAAAGGAATTGAAAAGGCTGTTTCATTGGTCATTAGACAGACACATGACTTTTTGAAACAGCCCTGACAGACAGCAAACTCCTTAATTCTGTTATTTTTTCATTTCTTTCTTTTCTTTATTCATCATATCGTTATGCATCTCCATGGGGTTAACATCTGTATTCCATGTATCGATAAAGATTTTGAGTGATCCGTCTTTTTGCCTTTCCCAAACCGTAACATATTTCCCGTTGTCGGCCATCGGTTCAGCCATACCGGGTATTTTCATTTTGATAACGTAGTGCCCGACTTCGATTACATACTTGCTATCCGGGTAAATTTCATCTGTGTTTAAATTCATCGACATCATTTTATACCCTGCATCCATTTGTTTTTTTTCATTATCCATCATCTTCTGTTTACCCCGGATCATCGGTTCGTTATTTGGCATTAATATCGCATCGTCAGCATAAAGGCCGACAGTTGTCCCAATGTCGCCTGAAATTTCAGCCCTTATCATTTTATCATTCATTTTTTTGATTTCACTCTTAAGCTGGTCAGCTTCTTTTTGTGCATAAAGATGAATACCTGATATTGCAAGTATTGCCAGTATCAGTAACGTTTTAACATGATTTGCTTTCATAGTGGTTAAATTTAGTGTTAAACATATTTGAATTTGTGAAAATATTATTTAATACTTACTTTCTGAGTATTTCTGATGATCCATATTTTTTATTATCTAACCTGAAATCGGTAACGATTCAGCCGTTCCTTTTTACATCCCGGGTAAAGGCATCATTTCATGAACTTCAATTGTGCATGCCGCATTCCAAGCTAAATGCGGATGTCCCTTAAGAAGTCCTTTGGCAGCTTCAATATTTTCTGCTTTTAATATGGAATAACCGGCGACATTTTTGGTGCTATTTTTACTCTTTCCGTCGGGATTGATTTGTTGGCCATTCATAAGCGGGGAGCCCAGGTCGACGAGTTTATCGCCGCATTTTTGTGCCCATTGCATCCAGGCTTCCATGCCTTTGGCCTGTTCCTCAGGAGTTGAGTTTGTAGTTTGTCCCATCGCATCATCCGGTGCATGATACAGTACGATAAATTTTTTCATTCCAATTTGTCAGTGATTAAAGTGCTGACTCCGCACTTTATAGTTTATCAACTTTGTTTAGTTAATGGTTTCTCATACTATATTTAATAGTTAACATTTCAGTTAAAATAATGTTCGTAGCCGCCTGAAATAATCTTGATATTCGAGCACAATTGGTAGTAATAAAGAATTGATTATAAGTTTATGATACAACTAAATTTTAACTTCCCGTTTCAATCGTTTCGCTGTTAGTTTTGGAATTTAACGTTAGGTTTTTGCAAGATATACAGCAAAGCCTCACAGTTATTCCCCTGAGAGGTTGTTTTTATAAGATAAAGTGAAAGGCTTTTTCTTAACTGATTGTTAATTTGGTTTTGTTAAAGAATCCACAACATGGAATTACAGGTAATATTTAAGTATTATTTTCCTCTTTAAAACCTGAAATATCAATTATTGATAAGAGGCATTTCCGGTCTTCACCTGTAACGATGCCTTCTATATAAACAAAACGAAAAGAATTGGCGTCATTATGTAGCATCACCTGGCACGAGTGTTTAGCAGTAACCGTATAAATGTTACTTAAAAAATTGTTAAATACAGGCTTTGAATCATCTGCAACAAACAGCTTAAAATTGCTGTTTACCAAGCTAAAACGTCTTTCTCCAAGCATATCAGCACCAGTGAAGTTCAAATCGCATATTTGGCCTTCGCTATCGAGCGTAAAAATACCCATTGGAGCTAAATCGTACAACAAGGTGTATTTTTTAAGAGCCGCTTCTGCTGTTTCATTTGCCTGGCGCAACTCTTCGTTCTGCATTTCTAATTCTATTTGGTGAACCTGCAGTTCATGAAGAAGCTTTTTTAAGTCGGTTTCCGTCACCGGTTTGTTTATTTTCTTTGAATCACTTTTCAGTTTTTCTTCAGCTTTTCTGCGAAGCATTTCAGCATCCGTATACATCTCTTCTTCTTTATTCATGAGGGAGTTATTTTTTTAGTGATATGTATTTATTCCGTCCTGCATTTTCAATTTGACGCGAAGCATATTTGGTGACCATTCAACAATTTGAATTTTACTCCCGGTTCTATAAAGTTTTTAACTTTATTCAATTCCATTTGTAAATTCCCGATTTGCAATTTATCTTTTATTGGATAACACATTGACCGGGTGCAAAATTACGGATCATTTTTTAATATTAAGGTTAAATTATTTCTTAACAGTCGCAATATTCGAAGGGGTTTTTTATCATCACTTGTTTAACAATGCTTAATTGATTGAGGTGTAAATCAGTATGGGACTGACAGTTACTTGCCCCAGTTAGGGCGAAAATTTCATTTATTGACTTTTGTCGTAAACTAATACCTGCTACACTTGATTTGAACGGAATAATAAGGGATATTTATGGTCCTAATTCGATGCCTTCTCTTCATTAATTATATTCGACAGGATCCCTTTTATAGAAAACAATTTCAGCACGGGCGCAAACACTTGCGCTACTTTTACATTTTATTTTCCCTGTTTTTCATCTTAAGGATTTGTAAAATTGTTTTCACATTTTTTTAGTAAATGATTGAACGGCGGGTAGCGCGATAAATTTCATTACGAATTGCTTTCACGCTTTGTGTTTTGTATTTCCATAAATCAGTTTTTTTTTAATTCCTTTCTGCAATCCTTACGGTATTTTATCAACAGGTGATAATCCGTACCTTGATCATTGGGACTGGGATTCACAGACAAATCCCGGGTCTTATCTTTTCCTTATTATTTCATCCTGAACAATATCGAATCGGGAACCGTCTTCACTTCTGAACCGGGAGCTTCCATGCGTACCATCAGGTTGTCGGCTCCTGCCTTTTCAAAGAAGGTGACACGGATCGCGTGTAATCCTTTTGCCAGTGCGATCTCACCTTTCCTGACCTCCATACCATGCAACCCATCATTGTCAACCACCATCCGGTTGTCAATAAACAGCCTGCTGCCGTCATCCGATTCGGTATAGAAATTATACATCCCATCATCACTGATTTGTATAAACCCGTCGAACGAAAATCCATAAAAATCATTGAGAATCTTTGGACTCAAGTCGAACCCATTAGTCGCGATATCTTTCACCGGTTTCATGCATTCAAAATCGGGAAGGGAATCCCAGTTCCCTTCAAAGTACCTGCAGTTTAAACCCTGCACCAGGTCCACTACGGATGCTGATGGCAACGGAATTACTTTGTTAAATGCTCTTCTTACGCTATCGCTGACAGGCTGATTATCCCTGAAGCAACGGGCTGCCAGGGTGGATGTTTCGCGGAGGAGAACCGGACCATTAATGATAGGTGAGCCCAGCTCAGGCATCGAGCCATCAAGTGTATACCTTATTTGCACATTTGCACGGTCTGAGCCGATGGTTACCGGCAGTGTATCGATAAACCCGTTATGTTCCGACGTAATGACAGGAGGATTGCTGACATCAGGCTTACCGTTGATATCCAGTACAACAACAGTATTTATAGAATCCGGAATCCTTTCAGGAAGCCGGATAAAGAGTGCGTCTTCAATGCGCTCAATGGATAGCGGGGATTGAGAAGGATCGGCAAGCAGAAATGCCTGCTGAGGTTCATTGTAAATGCCTGGAACCTTAAGGATTCCATCTGCTGGCCAAATAAATACATGCAGGTAAAGCCGCGTTCCGTTTTCAGTTTCTTTTTGTGTGCAGCGTCCCCAGGTTAATTTTTTAAACGGACTTGCATGCGTTCCATAAATAGCTTCTCCGTTTGTTTTCATCCAGTTACCGATCTCATGAAGACGGATTACGCTTTCTTCAGGAAATGTTCCATCTGCCTTCGGCCCGACGTTCAGTAAAAAATTGCCTCCTTTTGAAGCGATGTCGGCCAGATTATGCAGCAGGTCGGGAACGGATTTCCAGTTATCATCATGCTTGTTGTAACCCCAGTGATCGTTCATTGTCATGCAGGTTTCCCAGTCTTCACCGGGCAATCCGGTTGCAGGAATTTCCTGTTCGGGCGTGCCGAAATCTCCGGCATACTCACCTTGCTTTGTCATTCCTTCCATTCCCGACCGTCCGACGTCAACCCTGTTGTTGATGATGATGTGTGGTTCGAGATTACGGACATAATTGTACAGATCCTTTCCATCTTCATTCGTCCAGGTTTCTTCCCATTCGCCATCGAACCAAAGCACACCGATGTCGCCATAATTTTGAACCAGCTCTTTCAATTCATTTTTCAGGTACTGAATATAGCGTGAAAAATCAGCACCTTCTGCTGACCGGTCCTTTTCCCATCCCCGGCGCGGAAGATAATCAGGATGATGCCAGTCCATGATCGAGTGATACCAGCATATTTTAATACCTTCTTTATGACAGGCGTCTGCAAGCTGTTTGAGAATATCCTTATGATAGGGCGTTGACATAATATCGAAATCCGTATATTTCGAATCGAAAAGGCAAAAGCCGTCGTGGTGCTTGGATGTGATAACGATGTACTTCATACCCGCATCCTTAGCCATTTTTACCCATGCTTCCGCATTGAATTTTGTGGGGTTAAACTGTTCAACAAAGCGGTCGTATTCATCGACTGGAATCTCAGCTGAGGTTCTGATCCATTCACCGTAATTCGTTTGTCCACCCCATTCGCCTGCCGGCACTGCATACAATCCCCAGTGGATAAACATGCCAAACCGGGCTTCACGCCACCATTCCATACGACGGTCCTTTTCAGCAGGCTTTTCGTCCAGGAGATAATTTTTCGTATTTGACTGGCAGCCCGATAGAGCGATCACGGTGAGAAGCATAACTATCTTTATGGTTGATTTCAGTTTCATCTATCAAAGATACGATAAAAGAATACGATGGAGGCGGTTTCGGAGATTATTTAAAATGGATAAGTAAAATTATTATCCGTTGTATAATGACTGACATTCAATTTTTTGCAATTTTTTTTGCTCAAATTCCGGAATGAAAAAAATGCATGGTAAAGAGTGTTAAATTGTATTAAATATGAAGAAATGGCAGGTTTTTTATGGCTTCGTGGTACAAAAGTTGAAAAGGTACTGGATGGTCATAAAAGTAATGCTATGAAAAAAATAATGTTTTTAGCGATCGGTTTGTTTTTAATAAGCGGATTGTCGGCACAGGAAGCACCTTTGATTCAACTTCAGAACAAAGCTCAAAAAAAAGAACAACAAAAAGCAGAATTTGCTGCCAAATATAAGGCAACCGTGCAGCTTGTTGACAGCATGGATTTTGTTCTTGAGGCAGATTATCTGGGAACCAGATGGGGCGACAAATACCCTGTTTCCTCACAGCTTAATTTTATTTCGATTGATTCGACGCATGTGGTCATTCAGGTTGGCTCTGACAGACGGATTGGCCGAAATGGCGTAGGAGGTGCAACGGCTGAAGGGGATATTTCAAACCTGAAAGTCAAGAAAAACGATAAAAGCGGTTCGCTTTATCTTTCAATGACAACCATGACAAATTTGGGTATTTACGACATATCGATGACAATTAATGGTAACGGTTATGCCGAAGCGACGCTGTCAGGATTTACATCCCAAAAGCTTGTGTATTACGGACAGCTTGTAAAAAGGGAAAATTCGCGGATTTATCAGGGGCAATCGGGATATTAAACGAACGGAAATTATTATCCGGCTTATTTCCTTTTGGTGTAATCACCAGGCGCTGGCTATTACCCCCAATTATTTTTGAATCGTTGGTGTTTTGCAAAATGCTTTAAACGGTGAAGGAAATACGACCAATAAAATGCGTAGCCCCATGATAAATCCGCCTTTTCTTCGGTGTGTTTATATCGTTCGCCTGCTTTCACCTCAGGGCTTAAAAAATTTGAGTGTGAAGGAAAGATAACCTGCTTAAACATTCCTCCTGTAATCCAACACAAAAAATTGAGTCGTATTATAACTATAATTACCGGGAGATGTGTTTAGTTACTACGCATTTCACAAGCTGCTGAATGATTCAGTTTTGTTTTTAAAAAGCTAATCTTCATCCTCTTTATCTTCTTTTTTAATTTGCTCCTTTTTTACAACCATTCCGTTAATATCAATGGAAGCTTCCATTTTATTGCTGTCTTTTTTTAGTTCAAATTCATATACTTTACCATCTGCAGTTTCCGAAATTTCAGATTCTCCAATTTTATAACCATTGAATTCATTGTCTAAAGTTGTTTTCACAGCGCCAGGAATTTCGTTAATGCTGATTTCATATTCTGTTTCCATCCATTTGCCGTTGTTGTCAAAGTTGGCCGAATATTCCTTCCCATTCATCTTAAATTCAGCTTCCCACTCTTTTTCGTTTTCTTTATCCCATTTTACTTTTGTTGCATCCGGGAATTTTTGAGAAAAAGCAGTTTTAATGTTGGCCGGGACATCTTTATTTATTTGTCCGCATGCATTAAAACTAAATAATGTAGCTACAGCAATCACAAAAATTAAATTTTTCATTTTACCAAGTTTTAAATTATTAATGGTTCAAATTTACTAACCGATTCTAAAGGAATTTTTAAGATTGTGAATTATTTTTTTTCCATATTAACTTCAATATGCTTGGTAAAACAACCAAAAGCAATGGCAACGCAACGATAAATCCCCCAATAACTGCAATAGCAAGCGGTTGGTGCATTTGTGCTCCTGTGCCGATGCCGGCAGCCAATGGGGCGAGTGCTACGATGGCTCCCAAAACTGTCATTAAATTAGGTCGTAATCGGGCTGAAATTGATAGTTCCAGTGCTTTGGCTATGGTGGAGTTTTTCAATTCAAACAAAAACCTTTGAATAGTAAATATGGAATTTTCACCAATAATTCCGATAATCATGATCAGACCTGTATAGCTTCCTACGTTCAGGGGTGTGTGTGTTACGAATAAGGCAAGTACACTGCCCGATATTCCTGTAATGCTGATAAAAATCACCATCAATGAAAGTTTCAGGCTTTTGAACATAAACAACACAACTGTAAATACCAGTAAGCCTCCTGAGATAAGAATGATGAGCAGCTCAGCAAAAGATTGTTGCTGCTCGGCGTAGGAACCCCCATACACGATTTGATAGGAAGAAGGTAAAACTATTTTAGCAAGTTTATGCCGGATGTCTTTCATGACACTCCCCAAATCGCGGTTGTTAAGCCTCGCTGTAACAACCCCCATTGTTTGCAGGTTTTCCCTATCAATTTCAGAAACACCACTTTGTATAGTAAAGTCGGCAAAAATATTAAGGGGCAGATAATCGCCTGTTGGTGTACAAATTTTGGCTTGTTTAATCTTTTCAACAGGTGTTTTATTGTTTTGCGGAAAGATCATCCGGATATCGGTCAACTGTTCTTTCTCAGGTATGGAACCTACCACTATGCCTGCTAACCAGGTTTCGGTTTGCGCTTGTAAGTCAGATGGGTTAAGCCCAAATTGTTTAAGTTTATCTTCTTTTGGTAAAATTTTCAACATGGGACCTGCAACGACTATTCCATCAAAAACATCAGCAGTTCCTTTAACTGTTGAAAGACTGTCAGCAACCTGTCTCGACAGCACCTTCAGTTTATCATGATCATCGCCAAATATTTTTATTTCAATAGGTTGCACACTGCTCATTAAATCGCCGAGCATATCGGTTATTACCTGCCCAAAATCAACAGTTAGTGCCGGCAAAGCACTTTCAACTTTCGAACGGATGTCATCAGAAACTTCAAGGGTTGTCCTGTGTCTTTTTTTATGCAGTTCAATCAGATAATCACCACGATTGGGTTCGGTGATAAAAAATCCCATCTGAGTTCCAATACGTCGCGAATAAGTTTTGACCTCAGGAATTGATTCAATAATTTTATCCACTTCATTTAGCATTCTGTCTGTTTCTTCCAGCGAAGTTCCCGGAGGAGTGTTGAAATCTAAAACGATAGACCCCTCATCCATTTCGGGTAAAAATCCTGTCTGAAGTTTAGGCATGATATAAACAATGCTCAAAATAAGTAACAAAACAAAAATTGCGCTGATGTATGGCTTAGAGATAAAAAATCTTATCCAGCGATGATTTTTCTCGTGAATTATAGGAGTGGGTTTTACCAAAGATTTGTTTCTTGAAAAAAGCATGTAAATCACCGGCAGTCCCAGCCAGGTGATGATAAACGAACAAATCAATGTAATGATCATTGTTTCGGTAAGTATTTTAAAATAGGCGCCGGCAACACCCGACATTAATTCAAAAGGAATGAGGATAACAATGGTGCTGAGCGATGAACTCACCATGGAAGGAAATAAAAAATGAATGGCTTTACCGATCAGTTCTTTTGGTTTTCTGTCGGGATATTCTTCGTGGGTGCGGTGAATTTGTTCCACCACAATAATGGCATCATCTATTATCAAACCTATGGCCGCAGCAATGGCCCCGATGGTCATAATGTTAAAGTCGAAGCCGATAAAACGAAGGGTGATAAATGTTAGAGCCAACGTGAGTGGGATGGTAATCAGCATTACAGCACTTGCTTTTAACGAACGCAGGAAAATGATGACAACCACAATGGACAGCAGCAACCCAATCCACAATACATCAATAATGCTCTTGATACTGCTGTTAACGAATTCAGCCTGATTGTAATACGGTTTCAGAAAAACCCCTTTTGGCAAAATTTTATTCAGTTCATTAACTTTCCCTGAAACCTCAGTAGCTATATCAATCAAGTTGCTGTTGGGTTGTTTAAGTACGGCAACTAAAGGAATGTCTTTGCCATCGGCTTTAATTTTGACATATTCGTTACGTTCGGCAATTTCAATTCGTGCTATATCTGATATTTTTATTTTCCGAACCGCATTGTCAAAAAGAACCAGGTTTTCGAGTTGTTCCTTGTTTTTAATGGTCGCATCGGTAACGGTTAAATACAGCCTGTTGTAATCAACAGTATACCCATTTGACTTGATGAAAGCGGTTTGCTGCAAGGCGTTATTAACATCTTGAGAACTAATTTTTAATAAACTCAATTTTTGCTGATCCAGAACAATTCGATATTCTTTCTCTTTCCCTCCAATTACCTCTACAGATGAAACGCCTGTAACACGCGATAAATAGGGCTTAACAATATATTCTGCAATCATTTTCAGCTCCACCTGATTTTTAGTGGACGATTGCAAGGAATAGCCCATCACAGGAAGAATAGATGGATTCATTTTCTCCACTGTAATTTCTACATCGGGTGGCAGGCTGGTTTTAATTTGCTGAATTTGCGATTCTACCCGCTGTTTGTCAAGATCAATATCTGAGCCCCATTCCATAAAAGCTGATATTTCACAGCTTCCCGTACTGGTGATGCTTCGAATCATGTTGAGGTCCTGAACTTTTTTTATCGCATTTTCAAGTGGTTTGGTAACCGTGACCATCATTTTATCAACCGGTTGCTCCCCATTACTGGCTATTATTTTAATTTTCGGGAAGGTGATGTCAGGGAAAAGCGATGTTTTCATATTTTTATATGAAAAGGCGCCACCAATTAAAATAAGCAATAAAATGACTGCTATCGGACTTTTAAATCTGACAAATATATTTTCCATTTTATTTTACAATTTTCACGACAGTGCTGTCGGGTAATCCATAAGCGCCTTCACGAATTACCATATCGTTTTTATTCAAATCTGGTGATACAATTTCAACAACGCTATCATTTTGTATGCCTTTTACTACCGGCACTTTAATTGCAATGCTGTCATTCATTATTTTCATTACCCAAAACTCACTTTGCGTTTCATTGGTCATAACAGCCTCTTTTGGAAGTAAAAATGAATTGCTGTGTTTTGTATTTATAAATTGTACCCTCAGATTAAGATTTTCAGGTAATTGACGAGTAGTATTTGGTTTTATCAGCACATTCTGGGTTTGGTTTACCTCATTGATAACAGGAAGCAACCTGAAAACGCTGCCGGAAAATTTGCTGTCGTCAGCCAAAAACAAGGTGCACATTGTCCCTGTTTTTATAAGCGAATTGTATTCAAATGGAACATTTACCTGTATCACCAGGTCTTTGTTTTCAACAATGCTGCAAAGCAAACTGCCTTCAACAACATATCCTCCCGTTTCATTTATATTCAACTCGTTGATAAACCCGTTCGAAGGGGCCAATACTTTAACAATACCAATGTTGCTGCCGGAGATGTTGGAGTTCTCCAAAGCTTTGCCCTCTTTGGTTTGTACCTCAAAAAGAACATCATCTCGCTTTACTTCATCACCAAATTTTACCTGGGCATTGACTACGTAACCGGCAATGGGTGAAACGACCGGATTTTTTTTCAGATAGATTGTTTTTCCGTTTAATATGATATTGTTTTCGATTTCACCTTGTTGAACAAGCGTTGTTTTAACCGAGACTAAAGGCATTCGCTCGTTTTTGGTGGCGACCTGTTCATTGCAGGAAGTCAGTGCCAAAAGCGTACTAATTGTTATGATTAAAATGGCGGTTTGTTTCATCATGAATTCTTTAATAGTTCCAATAATTGTATGAATTGATCAAGATTTGTTTTTCCATCTTCATCAGTAAATTCTCCTGTTTTTTCGCGGCAATATCTTTTAATAGGTTTTTGAGGTCCATTACTGAAATTTCTCCCTGCGAAAGTTCCTTAAAATAAATGTTTTGCAATGTATTGTACTGATCTATTTGTTCTTCGGAAAAAATTATTCTTTGATCGAGTGATTTAATTTGATTTAGAATTTTGTTTTTGTTTATAGCGCTTTGAAGCATAAAATAATTCTTGTCATATTCGATTGATTGAATATTGAGGGCCGAAATTTCCCTTTGTGTGTTGCGCTGATGGCCATCGAATATGTTCCAGCTAAACGTAAGTCCCGTGCTAAATCCAAAACGGTTGAACGCCGGTACATACACTGCATTCATACCTGCATTGGCGAACAAACTGACCTGTGGTTTGTATTTTAGTTCAAAAATTTTCTGCCCGGCTAATATGTCCAAACTATCGAGCTTGTAGGAAGTTAAAAACCGTGACTTTGCCGATGTATCAGGCTTCAATTGAAAATTAATTTCACGGATATTTTCCACCAGATTTGTGTCATTTATCCCACAGATAAGGTTCAAATCGTACAAGTTGGTTTTATAATCAGCCTGAAATGTTTTCTGTTCAACTTCATAGTTTTGATATTCAATTTGTAAAAGCATCAAATCTGTTTGCTTGTAAATGGCATTATCAACCAGTTTTTGCATAATCTGTAACTGGGTTTTGCAGTTCTTTAACAAGTGCTAAACTAATTTCACTTTGCTTCTCCGATTTAATACACAGAATATACTGATAACTGACGAGTTGTTCTATTTCATGAATGGTTAATGCGATGCTGTTCTCATTTATCTGACGCGAAATGTCTGCCTTATATGAAAAACTTTGATATGTTGAGCTTGTAATCAGGGGCTGGTTTAATGAAATCATTCCTGAATACTGGCCGCCATCGGTAATTGCCAAATCATAACCGGTATAATTCGTAGCACCGTCAGAAGCCCATTCAAAACGAGTCGAATTATTGTCGTGCGAAACAATAGGAGCGAATAATACACTGGCTTCGAGATTAATTTCGGGTTTTGACAGAATACTTTTAACCTGTTTCAGATCAAGCACAACTATTTTATTTTCGTTTTGATTTTTTTGGATTAAAGGGCTGTTCACTTTTGCTTTTTCCAAATAGTAACTCAAATCGCGCTCTTGTGCATTCATCATTCCAGTCAAAAAAAGCATCAATACCGGCAGGATATAATTTTTCATTTTGAATGGTTTATAATTTTGGACTGACAGTAAAACAATGCAGTTCATTTTTTGAATAGTTAATTTCCAGATTATGGGTTTCGCAAATATTTTTAACTATAGCCAGGCCTAAGCCAAATGATTTCGAATGACCTTTGGCAAATCGGTTGAAAATAGTATCATTTGTCATGAAATGGGGATCGCCCGTATTGCAAATTTTGAACTTATTTTCATCGATAAATATGCTGATACTGCCTCCTTCTATATTGTGGTTAACAGCATTCGACAATAAATTGTTGATTAACAATTCAGCGAGTTGTTCATTCATTTTTATTGTGAAATCCTGTTCATTTAAAAGCTCAACTTTCAGCTTCCTGGATTCAAAAAGGCTCGCAAATTCCTCAAGTTTAAGTTTTACTATTTCATTAATTGCAAGCGTTTTATCTGCAACAAATTGTTTATTTTCAATTTTTGTGAGTAAAATCAGGCTTTGGTTCAGTGTGGAAAGCCGTTTAATGGCGTTGATGGAAGAAACTACTTTTTTAAAGGTATCTTCTGCTAATTCTTGTTGCAAGACTTCTTCAAGGTTGAGCAGGACAACAGAAAGGGGTGTTTGAATTTCGTGGGAGGCGTTTTCCGAAAATTCTTTCAGTACTAAATAATCGGTTTTTAATTTCTCGGTAAGTCTGTTTACCACCTTATTTAATCTGTCAAATTCTTCAATATCTGATTGTAAGAGGCTTAAGTTTTTATTTTCATTAAAATTGAAATTTTCTATCTCCAGTAAATTTTTCTCAAAATCAGCCCAAATTGTTTTATTCATTTTTCTTGTGATAAAAAATGAAATTGCAAATGCCGACAACAGCAAAAAAAACAACAACAGTGCTATGATAACTCCTAAATCTTCTGTTTCAAAAACAGATTGCCGCAGTTTTATCGAATAATACGAATCCTTAATCTTTACCTGGTTTGAATATTCAATGTAAGGCTCCAATTCATCTTCAAGTTCATTCTGGATGTATATTTCTTTAAACTGTGGGTTTTCAGTTGTTATGCTTTTAATATTTTTTACTTCAATGGTGGGATAAAAATTCGGAATTTCCCCGGTTTCAAGGATTTGTTTTTGAATGAGTATATTCTTTTCCAATAGCGACTCTTTGGTTTCATTCCGTATAATCGCATGTAAAATAAAATATCCGGCAATCGATATACTGACCAGAATAAGTGTCAACAGCAGAAAGTAATTGCGATTTATTTTCGTTAAAAATTTCATCGGTCTGTGAATTTGTAGCCCATGCTGTATATTGTTTTTATGTAATCGATTCCACCCGCCCTCTTTATTTTTTTACGGATGTTGTTCAAATGCGTATAAATAAAATCAAAGTTGTCGGCCAGATCAATGTTGTCGTCCCACAGGTGTTCTGCAATGGCTTCTTTTGTTAAAACCCTGTTTTTGTTAATGATAAAATACAATAATATATCGTACTCCTTTTTAGTGAACGTGATTTCGGTTTCATTAACTGTCACGGACTTGTTATCGGTATTGATGGATATTTCATTAAAAGTTAAGGTGTTGCTGCCGTCTAATTGCCGGCGTCTTATTACCGCCTTGATCCTGGAGTTCAATTCAGACAACTGAAAAGGTTTAGTCATATAATCATCAGCACCCAGGTCGAGACCGCTGATTTTATCGTCCAAGGAATTTTTGGCTGAAATAATGATTACACCAGATTTCAGGTGTCGCTTTTTTATCGTTTTTAACAGATCCAAACCATTTCCATCAGGCAGTGTAATATCCAGAAGGATCATATCGTATTCATAAATCGAAAGTTTTTCGTCTGCTTTTAAATAAGTCTCAGCTAATTCGCAGATGTAATTTTCTTTGATCAAAAAATTGCTTATTGCTATTAACAAATCAAATTCGTCTTCAATGATCAGAATTTTCATGCTGCAAATTAATGAATTAATTCTAAAGGAAATCTAAAGAATAATGAATCTCCTCAATTCAGTGCATTGTGGTAGCGATGCTGGGGAGCATTGTAGCTCGTGCATCAAATTTCATTTTTTCACGATATCGCCCTTGCAATCAGAAAAGCAGCAGCCGCAGCCAATCCACCGATAAAAACAGTTTGAATGGCGCTTTTCAATGGATGGGCACCTGTGAAGCGTCCTTTTACATAGCCAAAGACTAGCAGCGCAAGCAACGTTACAACTACCGACACATTCAATGCCGACAACACTGCATTCATCAGCATGTACGGCAACAGTGGGATCATTCCGCCCACGACATAGGCTCCTCCGATGGTGAGCGCACTTTGAATCGCCCTGTTCGGATTGGGTTTCTCGAGTTCCAGCTCAAAACGCATCATAAAATCGACCCAGGCTTTGGGATTCCGTTCCAGCGCTTTTACAACCGTTGCACTTTCTTCCGTTGTGATGCCGTATGATTCAAAAATCTCGGTGATTTCTGCCCGTTCGGCGTCCGGAATTTCCTTCACCTCTTTCTCTTCACGTTTGTATTCGCTGTAGTAGTGCTCCGCATCGCTCCGTGCAGCGAGGTAGCCGCCTAAACCCATGGCAATGGCTCCCGCCGAAACTTCAGCAAGACCGGCTGTTACAACAACATGCGATGCAACAACAGCTCCCGAAAGACCTGCAGCAAGCGCGAACGGAACTGTCAGCCCGTCGGACATCCCGATCACAATATCGCGAACGACTTCGCCGGCCGTAAAATGCTTTTCAATATGTGCTGTCTGTGGCATTGTCTATTATTTATTTGGTTCTGAATTTTAAGAATATACACCAGCCTATGTATTGGCAAATGATTGAATGAGCAAGAAAATAATTGATTGAAATCAATGGCATTACTTTACAATTACTTCATCCACAAAAATCCAGGCTTTATTGCCGGCGCCTTCATGCCATTTCGGAAGCGTTCCTATGTTTTTTGCCAGCACTTTAATATACCGCCCCTCAACGTTCTGAAATGTTGCAGGCAGGTCTTCAATAACGGTTCCTATCGCTTCCATTGTCGTTTCCGGAATCAGTAACGCATCCGCAATACTGTTACGGTCGTCGTCAAGAATTTCAATTTGCACCTTTTCAGGCATAAATATCCAGGCTCCGGTATTCTGGTAAAATGAAGGTGAAACAAGATTTACAGGCATCGTTTCACCAAGATCGATTTCCAGATTCATGTCTGTTCCTTCAAATCCCAGCCAGTACCCATCGTTGTATTTATCCGAGCCTTTTAACCCGTCGATCAGGCTAATAGCGCCTTTTCCGCCATACTTTTTGCTGGGTTGTATTTCAAGGGTTGCACGTTTACCAACTGCTTTATGAAGCACTATTTCTTTTTCGGAATACGTTTCTTTCAGCTTTCCATTGATGAATATTCCGGCTTTCAGGGTAGTGGTTGAATCGATTGAAATTGGGTCATGATACACCGGAGAATCAACGGAAGGAACGGAACCATCACTTGTGTAATGAATGGGTGCATCCAATTGTTCTGATTCCAATTCAATGCTGAATTTGCCATCTTTCATTGACGGCTGGATATCGACTTTCCAAGATCCCTTTGAATAGTTCACCTGCATGGCATCGAACCTTTTGAACTGGTCATTCAGCCGTGTCCTGAAATCTGTCCAGTCTCTTCCTTCCTCAGTACTCCAGGCTACCTCTGCAAGTGCTGTCATTCGTGGAAGCGCCATGTATTCAGCATGAGAAGGAGTAGAAATAAACTCTGTCCAAACATTTCCCTGTGTACCCAAAATATGGCTGGCTTCCGTTGCATCCAATTCTTCAGGAACGGGTTCAAATGAATAAACCTTTTTAAGGGTAACCAATCCGCCAATTGCTTCCGGTTCGAAATCGGGATTGGCATGGTAATAATCGAAATAACAATAATTAGTGGGAGTCATAACCACATCATGACCCTGCCGCGCTGCATCGATGCCACCCTGAAAACCGCGCCATGACATCACGGTGGCTTCAGGAGCTATTCCTCCTTCCAGTATTTCGTCCCAGCCGATCAGCTTTTTACCCTTTTCATGGAGAAATTTTTCAATCCTTCGGACAAAGTAGCTTTGCAGTTCTTCTTCCGTCTTAAGCCCTTCCTCCTTCATTCTTTTCTGACAAAGCTTGCACGTTTTCCAATGTGCCTTGTTGGCTTCATCTCCGCCGATGTGTATGTATTCGGAAGGGAAAAGGCCAATGACTTCGGTCAGCACATTTTCAATGAACTGAAAGGTCTCTTCTTTACCGGCACAAAAAATATCTTCATTCGGCCAGTAGTTGCCGGGCTGCACATAAACATCTTCACCTGTGCACGAAAGTTGAGGAAAAGCCGCAAGGACCTCGCACGAATGACCCGGCATTTCGATTTCAGGGATGACTGTTATTTTCCGCTGAGCAGCATAAGCTACGATCTCCCGAATTTGATCCTGCGTATAAAATCCGCCATAAGTTGCTTTTTCATCCGGCATTGGAGGTGTAACCTTTCGCCAGGGTTCATTCTCACGATCGACCCGCCAGGCGCTGATCTTCGAAAGCCGCGGATATTTCTTGATCTCGATCCGCCATCCGTTGTCATCCGTAAGATGCCAGTGAAAAACATTCATCTTGTGCATCGCGATCAGATCGATGTAGCGTTTGACGAAGCTGACCGGAAAGAAATGCCGGGATACATCGAGATGCATTCCCCGCCAGGCAAACCTTGGCTTGTCGTAAATCCGGCAGCAGGGAATCGTCCATTTAACGGAATCAATTTTTTCTTCGCTGTAAATCTCAGGCGGCAGAAGCTGCAACAAGGTCTGAACACCATAAAATAGTCCATTTGATTCTGCGGCTCGAAGGAAGATCTTATTTTCGCTTACATCAAGCTCATAGCCTTCTTTACCCAAATCTTTAATGGGTTCAAGCTGAAATATAATCTGACTTTTACCAACTGAACGATTCCCGGCTTTCAGGTTGAAGCCGGTCGGAGTTTTTATCACATCCGTGAAATAATCCGCCACTTCCTGAATTCCTGAATCAGGTGCAAATACCAGAATGGTTTTTTGGGTTAATAGAAAATGACCTGAAAACTGTTCTGTCTTCAACGGTCTGGGAATGATACTGACGGGCTCTGTTTTCTTGGTTTTGAAGGTACAGGATAGCAAAAGGAACAAACCCAATACAAACGACAGATTAATTATCTTTTTCATTTTGTATTTACACTTTACGAATGGTGCAAAAGTAAATTTTTTCAAACCGGTAAAACAATTAAACCTGCATTTTATTAACGGGAAAATTCACCTATATTTATTTGAAGAATTGAACAAGACATCAAAAAATATGGACCGGCAAAACCAGTTATTCAATCTTGTACCGTTTTCTGCTTTCACTCTTTAAATCTTCCTTCCCTTTTAAAGGTCGGATGAAGTATGTGTAACTATAGTCGCCATATTTCAGCGTATATTCCGGATGTGGTCGTGCGCCCCAGCTGTCATCACCGCCAACACCGGTTTGCTTGTAATCGATATTCAGAGAGACAAATTTTTCGGGGATCAGATCATCGGTATGATGGTAATTTTCCTTAGTTCCCTGATCGAGATCATCAATGGTATAATTCAATGCTGAAAAACAAATCAGAGAGTCGCCGATAAATAACAATCCTTTTCCTGTGCTGTCCTGAAGTGCTAACCAGCGCGTATCTGTTTTATAACCGTTTTCCTGTGGCCGGATGTAGGGGAAATACTGATCGGCCACATTGCTTTTGTACAATCCCACGAAGGAAGCGGAGTTCCTGTCCCAATAATTTTCACCGGGACCGCGGCCATACCAGGTCAGGTTTGAATAATTTTCCGGTATTTCCATAGTTGATCCGAACCGGGGAAGCTCCGGCATTTCCGGTTCTTTTTCGCGGATAACTGCATTGTGTTTGCCTGTTAGGTCAGGAATTATGCTATCCTTAGCCGTATCAAAATTGTAAGAAACCAGGATGTTGTTTTTATCAGGTAACGAAGCACTAATTTCATCCTGTTCAAGTGCTTTGCTCCATATCCTGAAATTATCCATTTCGCCCTGAAAAAACCTGTTTTCGTAATCGTACCCGCCGATATAACTGATACCTGACAGATTCAGTCCGGCAGCCGAAACCAGGGTTTTACGTTCAGCAAGTTCACCGTTTACATATAAATTGAGAAATTTTTCGTGTGCGTTATAAACCAGGCAAATATCATATTTCTCTCCGGTCTTAAACGGATAATCGAAGTAAACATAATCGGAGCCGTAAAGGAAGAAACACAGCGTCCCGTCCCTGAACTCAAGATGAAGCACACCGGGTGACCATTCCCTGTTTTCCCAGACCGCGTTCTTACTGGTAAAATCCTCCGGGATGATCGAAACAGCAATCGTAAACTGATCAATGACCGTATCGCCCAATGAAGGAACTTCCAGGATGACCGGTTCATCCTGAGTGAAATTTATTACCCTGCTCCCGAATGTTTTTGAATCAATGAAATATTTTCTTTCCCGATCCTTCACGGGATTTGGGATCAGGTGATTGGTGACTTTGATATCACCATTGCCGTAAATGCTATAGACAGTTTGCACATTCGCTTTGGCAGATTCGGGATTTCGGCTAACCTCAATTTTCACCTCATCTTTTCCGGGCTGGGTAATTTTCACATTTCCTGAGGGTTTCTCGTATCCGGCTTTCTTCCAAACGGAACAACGCTTGTCCATGCCATTGCCGAAGTCATTATCCGTGGGCGCACGCCAGAAATTCGGTCGTGGCCCGGATTGAATCAATTGTTCACCATTAAATTTCCAGGATGAAATAATTCCCAAATCTTTGTTAAAATCAATTCTGAAATTGTTACCGGTAATGGCTGTAATATTTTCATTTTCGAGTATTTTCAGCACCGATAAATTATCTGTCAGAATGGGTTCGTTTTTTGAAATGGACGGCAAGGGTATTTGTTCGGAAGCAATTTCAAACCCGATCGGCAGCAAGGGCATTTCCGCTTCATTTTTTACGCTGAAATTCAGAAAATATTCGACACCCGGTTGCTGATCATACGTTTTCATTTCAAGCTGGTAAACTTTGCTTTCACCGGGTTTGACATCAGGTGCAATTATGTTCCCCGTTTCAAGAACACTTCCATTCCCAGTTAATTCCCATTCAATTTTTACAAAATCCAGATTCAGAAAATCGTACCAATTGGAGATTCCGATTTTACCGGATGAAAGATCAGCCGGTTTTATCTTCACATACTGGTAAACCTTCTTCACTTCGGTGAGACCCGGATGTGGGCTGCGGTCAGGCGATACCAGACCGTTGATGCAGAAGTTCCCGTCGCTTGGAATATCTTTCGGACCATAATCACCACCATACGCATAATATTCAACACCATTCTTATCTTTCTTCAAAAAGCCCTGATCGACCCAATCCCATATCGAACCGCCCTGAAGCTGATCGTATTTTTCGATCACATTCCAGTAATCCTGTAAATTACCGGTGCTGTTTCCCATGGCATGGGCATACTCGCACATGATAAGCGGCCTGTCCTGAGGTTTTTTTGCATACGATTCGAGATAGCCGATAGAAGGGTACATCGGGCAGTAAATATCGGTGTTTGGTCCCAGCAATGCCCGCTCATAATGAACCGGCCTTGAATTGTCGCGCAAATGGATCCATTGGTAACAGGCTGTAAAGTTAATGCCGTCACCGGCTTCGTTTCCCATCGACCAGATGATGACCGAAGGATGATTTTTATCGCGTTCAACCATCCGTTTTACACGGTCGAGATGTGCCTCTTTCCACACCGGATCTTTAGCAAGGCTTCTTTCACCATAGCCCATCCCGTGTGATTCAATATTGGCTTCATCAATTATATACAATCCATATTCATCGCAGAGCTCATACCAGTAGGGATCGTCAGGATAATGACAGGTTCTTACCGTATTGATATTGTTCTGCTTCATGAGTGTGATGTCATTCAGCATCGATTTTTTAGAAATCACATGACCTGTGATCGGATCGTGCTCATGCCGGTTCACACCTTTAACCAGAATAGGTTTGCCGTTGATCAAAAGCTGCCCGTTTTTAATTTCCGAGGTGCGAAAACCGATTTTTTGTTTTATGGTTTCCAGAATTTCACCCTCTTTCACCAGCGATATCAGCAACGTGTATAAATGAGGAGTTTCGGCTGTCCACTGATCGGGGCTTGTTATTTTTTCCTCAACACTAACCATTCCCATTCCCGCCCGGTTGACGACAACACTTTTGGTCAGATCCAGTACCTGATTGTTGTTTTCATCCAGCAATTTAATGGCCGCATCATAGCCGGGCAGTTCCTTTGCCGGAAATGTAAAATCGATGTTCAGGGATAATAATCCGTCAGTATAATTATTTGTGAGCGAGGCATGGACAAAAATGTCGCGGATATAAACCTCCGGAACAGCATAAAGAAAAACATCCCGCTCAATGCCGCTGATCCTCCAGAAATCCTGGCATTCGAGGAAAGAACCTGATGACCATCGGTAAACCTGAACAGCTATTGTATTTTCACCGCTTTTAACAAAATCCGTTATTTCCCATTCAGCCGGCACCTTGCTGCCCACGCTGTAACCTACATATTTCCCGTTAATCCACAGATAAAATGCAGATTTCACATCACCGAAATGGATGAAGATGTGACCGTCCTTCCAGTCCGGGGATAATGTAAAGCTTCGCCTGTATGAACCGACAGGGTTCTTGTCGTGCGGCACGTGGGGCGGCTGCGGGTCATCCGTCCATTCATACTGCGAGTTCACGTAAATAGGAATTCCATAGCCTTGTAATTCCCAGTTGGAAGGAACGGGAATCGTGTCCCAAGAGCTGACATCGAATGACGGCTTCATAAAATTTTCGGGTCTGTCTGCAGGATTTTCCACCCAATTAAATCTCCAGTATCCGTTAAGGGATTTATAATTGGGGGATTTTTCATCCGAGAGCCGCATGGCCGATTCTTCATCAGGAAAAGGAATGAACCAGGCATGCGGTTCAATTTTATTCTGATTAAACATTTTCGGGTTTTCAAGTTCTGCCGGGAAAGGCTGCTGACCAATAACTGCACCGGAGAGCAGGAATAAAAAGAAACACACTATTTTATACAGTGTAATTCGGTTTAGCCCGCATCCTGAATTAACGGAGGACAATGATTTAAAAGACATTCGTATTCCTTTCGTTATAAAACAGGGATAAAAATATAGAAATTTAACGATCCCTGATATTCCGGAGGACCGAAAATAATTATTTAGGGTTTGAATGGACTGAATGCCCGGACGTTATTACAAATCGAAATTATAAGCGATGCCAATCCCAAGCTGTATGTTTTTGATCGGCATGTCTATTTTTCTGGTTTCAATATCTCCCTGTCCGGTATCGTCGAGAAGCACTTCCTGGATTTCAAGTTCCGGTTTAAGGTTGCAATATTCGCAGGTAACTCGTATCACATATCCGTGTTTGATGGCATACCTGATACCACCTCCTGCTGAATAACCCAGCGTAGGTGTAGCTTTATTCTGAACGGTGTGCGAGAAGTTTTCCCCGGTGGGATATTGTATGCTTAATGACTGGCTTGGTGGCCAGGCAAAACTAACGCCTGCAACCGCCCTGAGATCGAAGTTAAAATTTCCGGCAGGTATCGTTACCGTTGGTCCAATAAACAGATTCAGATATTTCCAGACATCCATAGTATAAGAAATTTCTGTATTTGGCGGCAAGGTAAGAGTTGGATAACGTTCCTTGATACTGTTAATAAGGTCTTCCCTGTACAGTACTTTATCCGGATTGTTACTTGCATAGGTGAATGTGGCAGCGATCCCCAGGTAGTCTTCAGGGAACCAGGCCGCGTCGAACGCAAACAGAAACCCTGTATTGGCATAGCCTGCCTGCTCATTTGTAAAATCCTTTTCCGCATAAGTCCCCTGAGGAATTGCCATACCAAAACTTAAGCCCAGAAAATTCTCATCCTGACTATAGCCGTTTTTCATGATCAGGAAGAAAATTAACGTAAAAAATAGTATTCCTTTTTTCATCATTTTGCTTTGTTATAATCTGTGGGTGTAAAAATAACACATAAATCAATCAATAATCACACTGTAAACAATAAATAGGCAATTCATTGTAACGATTCAGTACTTAAAATGCCTTAAGTTTTAAGTATTTAAAGTTTAAAGAAAACATCCAAATAGATTTTTAAGAGAGATAACACATGAATTTATTTAAAAATCAGTGCTTAAATAAGAAAAGTTACAAAATGAATTTCATTGGTTCTCTTTCAAAATTCAGGTGCAGTTAACTTTAGGCTATTTAGTCACGCTAAACTTTAGTCACTGATTAGTAAAAATTCATTTATTTGTATCAATTAATTTTTAAATTTGCTATGGCCAATTTATTGGAGTTGTAGTGTAATGATTAACTGCCGGTAATACGCAGATCTTAAACCGATAAAATGAAATGGGAATAGCTATTATTAACCGAATTCATTCCTACATCCGTGTCGGACGATTGCTTCATATAATTACGATAACTGAATGCCTTATCGCATTATTTGTTGTTCCCCGCCTTTATTCGACAGATCCGCTAAACCACCTGAACCTTTTTCTTTTAAAGTTCGCAGGCATCTGTTTTTTAGTGTCGCTTCCCATATTTACCCAACTGGATGCCTGGTCGCGTTATCAGTATTATAAGCAGTTGAAAGATCAGCTTTATATTTACGGATACAAAAACAGGATTCTCAGGCCTGCACTCAAGTCGAGGTGCCAGCGCGATGCTGCTACTGCGGCTGCTGCAGAACTCGGTCTCAACGACGTTTGCAAACAGTTTTTTAAATCCCGGGGATACAGGTGGTATCATGTATTACCTGACTTTATAGTCAACCAACCACAATTCCTGCTTTCCAGGTGTTTCTGGATCACTACATTTTTCGTTTCCTTTTATACACCGAAAATCGACTTTTCGGTTCTTTCATCCGAAAGCATTCGTCAACGGTTTGAAATACAATTACACCATGCCTGAAGAACCCATTCTTGACATACAAAATCTATCGAAGAAATTCAGGGATGTTCAGGCTGTCGACAGGCTTAACATGACCGTATTCAGGGGAGATATTTACGGGCTTTTAGGACCCAACGGTTCCGGGAAAAGTACAACCATCCGAATGGCTCTCTCACTGATTAAACCCGATGCAGGTACGATTTCCATTTTCGGATTAAATCAAAAGAACAACCGGAGCCGGATTCTTCGACGGACAGGTTCGTTTGTTGAAAGGCCTGATTTTTATGATTACCTGAGCGCTTATAAAAATCTTGCCATGCTTTCGGAATATGCCGGCATAAAAGCCGACCGGAAAAAGATTGAAGAGGTGCTTGACCTTACAGGTCTTAAAAGCCGCATGAACAGCAAGGTGAAAACATTTTCAAAAGGGATGAAGCAACGGCTGGGAATTGCACAGGCACTCCTGAATGATCCTGAACTGCTGATCCTCGATGAACCCGCAAGCGGCCTCGATCCTTCAGGATTCAGGGAAATCCGTGAACTGATCCTGCTGCTGAACCGTGAACGGAACAAAACGATCATCCTGTCATCGCACCAACTCCCCGAAATCGAGCTGATCGCCAACCGCATGATCATCATCAACAAAGGGGCAAAAGTGGTTGAGGGAAATGTCAAAGAATTGCTGGAAGAACACAGTTATTATGCACGCATCGAACCCGACAACCTTACAAAAGCTGAAGCTGTTCTGAAAAACAGCCGCTTTGATATAGAAAAGATCGAGCTCTCAGGGTCTGCGATTCGTGTGTACTGTAAACGGGATCTTATTCCGCTGATCATTAAGCATCTGATTGAACAGGATGTACTGATAAAATCGGCTTACTTCGAACAAAACCTGGAAGATTATTTTCTTACACTTACTTAAATGAAGACAATCATTCGCCTGGAACTGGTTAAAATATTCAGCCGCAAACGCAGCTACATCGGGTTTATTGCCATTCTGGTGATCATGGTTGTTTCGCATGCAGCCATGCTGTGGGAAGGAAAAACGATGCACGAATTTATCACCAGCAACCTGTCGGATGCTTTTTATATGCAGGGAAATCTTGTGAACGGATACCTAATTACTTACCTTGTTTTGAGTTTCCTGTGGGTGCACATCCCTTTGCTGATCGTCATTGTTACCGCCGACCTGTTATCCGGTGAAGCCAATTCAGGCACCTTTCGGATTTTACTCACCCGGCCGGTAAGCCGCCGGCAACTGGTGACGGCTAAATTCGTGGCGGCGATCGTATATACCTTTTTGCTGATGCTTTTCTTTGCCTTTCTGAGCCTGGGCCTGGGTTTGATCCTGTTTGGCAAAGGCGATCTGATGGTCATCGTCAATACCGTTAACGTGTTGCCCGAAAGCGACCTTCTGTGGCGGTTCATCTTTGCTTTTGCTTACGGTTTCATCGGCATGACAACCGTTGCCGCTCTTTCGCTCATGCTTTCGTCGATGGCGAATAATTCGCTGGGTCCCATTCTTTCAACCATGGCCATTATTATTTTTTTCACGCTTATTTCGACCCTTAATTTTAAGGTATTTGGAGTTGTTAAACCGGTTCTTTTAACAACATACCTCAACTCGTGGCAACAGCTTTTTGATTATGAAGTTGATGTAAAAACACTGCTGCGCGATGCTGCCATACTGGGCGCTTACATACTGATCTTTTACGGAGTTACGGTTTATTATTTTAACCGGAAAGATATTTTAACCTGATAACGTCAACGCTATGAAATTCAGATTGTGCCTCGTATTCTTTATGTTACTGATGACCGGCTTTTTTGCATCCGGTCAGGATGTCGATCCGTACAAGGTAATGGACCGGATCAAAAAGAATTTCGAGCCCATACTGGATTATTCAGCCGATATCGAGATCAAAGTGGATGTGGATTTCATCAAAATGCCGGTGAAGCATGCCACCATGTTTTACAAGTATCCGGATAAAGTAAAATTCAAATCGGATGAGTTCATCATGCTTCCGAAGAAAGGCCTGGACAATTCGTTCCGGAAAATTTTAAATGAAGATTATACAGCGTTGTACAGCGGTCAGGATACGGTGAACGGACATGAAAATTACATCATCAAGCTGATACCGGCAAGCAACAAGGAAGACATTATTCTCGCTACCTGGTGGATTGACACAGCCAATTACCGGATCAGCCGCATCGAAAACAACACGCGAAAAGAAGGAACCTTCCTTATCGATTTCACTTATGCAGATCAAAAAATGGTTTTGCCTTCCGAAATAAAAGTCTCGTTTGAAGTGGATAAATTGAAAATCCCACTGATGTTTACCGGTAAATCAGAAAAGGTCGAGATGACCGGGCAGCCAGGCGATGATAGGCATACCGGTTCTGTTTATATTTACTTTTCAAACTATAAGATCAACACCAAACTCAGTGACGAGCTTTTTAAAGAAGAGGACAAAAAGTGAAATTTTGAATGATGAATAGTGAATTGTGAATTAGTGATTGGTGATTAGAGATTAGTGAAGGAGAAAGAATAAGAAAAGATTTCAGAAAACACAATTTTTGAACTTTGAATTCTAAGAATATTTTTCTTATCTTTGGAAGGCAATACCCAAACAGTTAAAAACTTACAATTATGAAAAAACTAAGTCTTTCAATCAGCTTTGTGCTATTGTCCATGCTGGTATTTCCACAATGGACATGGCAAAATCCCTTACCGCAGGGAAACGCATTAAATTCAATCTGTTTTACCGATTCCGGTACCGGATTTGCCGCCGGTGATTGGGGTACAATTATTAAAACTTCCGATGGAGGAACCAGTTGGGACATTTTGAATAGCGGCACAACGATAGACTTGTATTCTATCTATTTTACAAGTTCCGATACCGGTTTTGCAGCAGGCGGATGGGGCTTTTATGGTGACTACGGAATTATTTTAAAAACAACCAATGCAGGAACCACATGGAATAAGGTGCTTCTTGATTCTGTTTACTTTTTCCGTGCTCTTTACTTCACTGACTCCAATACAGGTTATGCTGCCGGTTCCGGTATATTAAAAACAACCGATGGGGGCAATACCTGGGTTGAAACCCTAACCAACTATACAATCCATTCCCTTTATTTTACAGATACTGAAACAGGTTATGCTTCGGGTTACGGAGTAATAATGAAAACTACCGATGCCGGTTATAGCTGGGTTTCTTTAATGGAGGAAAATAACAGCCTCTCGTATACTTCTGTTGATTTCCCAACTGCAAATACAGGATATGTATCAATTATTGATTTAGCGCCGCTTAATTGCATTGGATATATAAATAAAACCACGGATAACGGAGTAACCTGGACTTCTGTGCCGGCCTCCTGGTATAAATGTTACAGATCGGTTTTCTTTGCCGATGAAAATACGGGTTATGCCATAAGTTCGAATAGTTTCTACGGTTTGGATTCAATATCAAGAACGGTAGATGGTGGTGAAACATGGACCTCAAAAGGGTTTGACCAGGATTTAAACGCAATATTCTTTAGCAATGTTATGACGGGTTATTCTGTGGGAAATTTAGGTTTTATTATAAAGACTGCTGATGGTGGAGCAACATGGGAAGAAATATCCTCCGGATTATTACATAATTTACATTCTGTTTGCTTTACAAATCACACTACGGGATACACAGTAGGTGACCGGGGAACCATTCTAAATACCAGCAATGGTGGCCTTACCTGGGCATCCTCGATAAGTGGCACCACCAATAGTTTAAGTTCAGTATGTTTCACAAATGGATCTGCGGGATATGCCGCGGGTGTAAATGGAACTATCTTAAAAACAATTGATGGAGGCATAAATTGGACTGCTCTTGAAAGCGGAACATTGAACGCTTTAAGCGATGTCTGTTTTGCAACTGATCATGTCGGGTTCGCCGTCGGAAACGAAGGGACTATTTTAAAGACACCTGACGCAGGAATCACCTGGGTTACACTTACAAGTTCTGCAAATGAATATTTGAATTCGGTTATTTGTATTAACAATGACACAGTTTATGCTGCAGGCTGCAATGGGATTATTCTAAAAACAACGAATGGCGGGACGACATGGAATATATTGTCCAGTGGTACATCACATTGTTTATATTCGATTGATTTTATTGATTCTGAAAATGGATATGCAGTCGGTGAAGGCGGAACTATCCTTAAAACTACAGATGCAGGAGAAATATGGGAAACACTTAACACCGGAACTGCAAATATATTAAACGAGATTTACTTTACCAATTTGGAAACGGGCTATGTTGTTGGTTCTTTTGGTACTGTTTTAAAAACCAATGATGCAGGAATGACCTGGAACATCTTACCCACGCTTACAAATAATTCTATCAACTCAGTTTATTTTACTGATTCAATCACGGGATATATCGTCGGGGATAATGGAACTATCTTAAAAACCAACACCGGGGGAATCCAATCAATTCAGGAATCAGGCTTATTCGAAACCATTTTTACGCTTTATCCCAATCCGGCAAAAAACAACATCACCATTGAATCTTCATTCGAAAAAGAAACTCTTTTAGATATCTACACGATTAGCGGAGAACGGATTGTACAACAATCGTTTCACCATCAAAAACAGATGACAATGGATATCAGCAAACTGTCAAAGGGAATTTACCTGGTTAAAATACAGTCTGAAGCGGGATTTGAGGTAAAGAAGCTTGTAATCCAGTAAATTTTGAATGATGAATGGTGAAAAAGTGATTGATGAGTAGTGAATAGTGATTGATGAATAACGGTTAACCTGCCCTGAAACGCCGGCTATAATTTAATCCTGAAGCAGCGAACAAAAATTATTTCCGCGTGTTATGTAAGTCTGAAACTTTAAAATTTACGACGATGGCACGGGTAACCACTTATCTTAATTTTTCCCGGAATACGGAGGAAGTATTCAATTTTTACAAATCGGTTTTTGGCGGTGAGTTTAGCGGTAACGGAATTGTTCGATTTGCCGATATGCCCCCTGCTGAAGGTTCACCGCAAATAGCAGAAGCCGATAAAAACCTCATCATGCACATTGAGCTGCCCATTGTTGGCGGACATGTGCTGATGGGCACCGATGCACCCGAATCGATGGGATTTCATGTTAACATCGGCAACAACGTTCAGATCAATCTTGAGCCCGACACTAAGGCAGAAACAAAGCAGTTATTTAATGCGCTGTCGTCCGGTGGTAAGGTTACGATGGAACTGCAGACAATGTTCTGGGGATCGTACTATGGCACCTGCACCGATAAATACGGGATACAATGGATGTTCAATTGCAACGAAAAATAATGACACCATGGATACAAAAGAAAAAACAAAGATAACCGTGCGGGCTACGGTTCATGCACCGGTTTCGAAAGTCTGGAAGCTTTGGACCACACCAGCCGATATTGTAAAATGGAACAATGCCTCCGAGGACTGGCATACCACACAAGCCGAAAATGATCTGCGTCCCGGTGGTAAATTCCGGTCGCGGATGGAAGCCAAAGACGGCAGCGAAGGTTTTGACTTTTACGGCACATACAGCATCGTAAAAACGAACAGGCAAATTGAGTACATGACCGGTGACGACAGAAAAGTGAAGATTGATTTTACCGATAACGGCAATGAAACCGCAATAACCGAAACATTTGAAGCGGAAAGCGCAAAATTCAATTGAAATGCAGCGGGGAGGATGGCAGGCTATCCTCGATAACTTTAAAAAATATACTGAAAATAAACGCTAAACAAGCTTACCATGAACACACATCCGATTGCACCCTGCCTGTGGTTTGACCATCAGGCCGAAGAGGCAGCCCGGTTTTATACCTCTGTTTTCAAAAATTCAAAAATTGAAAGCATAAGCCGGTACGGAAAGGAAGGATTTGATATACACGGCATGAAAGAAGGCACTGTGCTGACCGTCGTTTTTCAGATCAACGGGCAATCGTTCACAGCCTTAAACGGCGGGCCTATGTTCAAATTCAACGAGTCGGTTTCGTTCCAGGTATTTTGCGATACTCAGGAGGAGATCGATTATTACTGGAGCAAGCTTACCGATGGGGGAGAAGAAAGCATGTGCGGCTGGCTCAAAGACAGGTTCGGTGTTTCATGGCAGGTTGTTCCGGTCATCCTTCAGCAATTATTAAGCGACCCGGCGAAGGCTGACAAGGTAACGAAGGCATTTCTCCGGATGAAAAAGTTTGATATCGAAAAACTAAAGCAGGCATAAAGCAATTTACGCTGCTTTCGATTTTTGAAACCCGCGTCAATTCATTATTAGAACCTATCCGAAGCTTAGGATCGATGTTTTCAGCCGGAAAATGTCAATCCTGAGTAAAGGATCGATGTTTTTGACGGAAAAGAAGCGTTTGGGCAGATCGGACCGGAATGAATCAAAAATTTGGGCAAATCGTTTAGTCGGCATCTGGTGGTATTCCACGAATAATAGTTATCCGTTACCCGATAAAAAAGCCGGCGGGATTACAATCCTGCCGGCTTTAGAATGCAGGGCTTTTAACGGACGGAAATAATAGTTGTAAATTAAATCAATTCCATTAAAAAATGATGCCCTGCATGTATCATTTATCCGTACCGGCTATCGGTGATAAAACTGATACCCGCTCTCCGGAAGTTTTCGTATAAATTGTTTAACGTATCGGCCTGAATACCCGATTGCATTCAACAGAGAATACAAAGGTAATCCTTTTCAGCGCACGATGGGTTCTGATTGCCGGATAGATATTAACATCCGGGTGAGGATAAATAATGGTAAGCAAGGACGGAAAACGTGACCGGAAGCAGTATATTTGATGCATTAAACCGGCGGAAGCCAACAGAACTAAATGCTAAACAAAACGATATCAATAACTGCAACTATAATTCAAAACGTTTTCGGCGGGAATGGCAGTACCCGGAGACCCGGCAAAGTATACTACATAATATATTGGAGTTGTATTTAAATCGATGCCGTTAACGGAATGATGCCTTGCGCACCTCCTTTAGCGGAAGCAGTAGTCCCGCCTTTGGCGGGATTGTCGTTTTTTTTATTGGGTGTCTGATAAAACTTTAACGAATAAGTAATAATGGACGACTAAACCCCATTTAAGCATTTATGCATTCACTCATTTAAGCATTGCAATAAAAGGTAATAAAAAACCAGCCGTTTTGGTTGTAAATGAAGGGGAAGTTTTTATATTTGCTGGGATGAACCGAAAAAAATTACACATGCCTTCTCAGAAAGAATTGCACGTGAACAATCAGAACAAACGCTTACAAACGGGTACACCCGTTTCATTACGGGTATCCAATTCAGCGCGAAACTTCTATTCGGATTTTAATGAAAAGAGGGAGGTGTATATATATGAAATATAACCACCAAATGTGACCTATACAATCGTTATAGGCTATAATTTAAAAGAAAAATGAAAAAAATTTATGTAATTATTTCCCTTATTCTTTTGCTCAAAATTTCATTTTGTCAAAAATATAGGACAATGGAACAATTCCAGCAACATTTCATTGAAAATTTAAATTCAATAGATGAAATCGAAGGAATTTGGTACCTAAATTCAACAGCTCAAATTAACGAGCATATTGAAAAACAAGATCCTGAGATAGTTGCAGTTATTAAAGAAAATGGGTACTATATGCAATACACTTTGGAAAATGGCTACTATATTCCAATTGAAGGATCTCGGAAATTTGCTAAAACTTCATCAGGATATCAATACATCAGATATTATGATGACGTTAATATGACTTCATATGGTGATCCTTTTTATTTAACAGGTAAAAAGTTTACATTTAAAATGGGAATGTTAAAGATAGTTCAAAAAAGAGCAAATAATGGAGGTTATGACCCAAGTTCCATTTGGCAGGCTTATTTCTCATATTCTTATTCAAAACTATTTCCTTTAGATATAGATATTGAAAAAAATAATCAGATCAATAATGAACGAGATGAATCAAAATCAGCTAACAACCCTGAACTTGGAAATAAAAGATTTACGATTTTTAAAAATTTGAAAGAAAATGAATTTATTAGATCAGAATTTAAAATGACTATGAGATAATTAATGTTTTCAAAGTTTATAGTGATACGAATGTCTATAATATTTATTTCATTGATCCTGAAGAGGATTTAATAATTGGGACTTCATTTGCTGGCCTACCAGGGCAAATGTCAGATTTTAAAGGTAAATGGTTAGAGCTTGGAGTCCAGCATATCGGATTTCAAATTTACAAAGCCGATTTCAATCAATATATTACATTTTTGGAATCAGAATACCCAGGAGAACCATCATATTTTATCGAAGCAACTACACTAGACCTTACTAAAAAATTAAGAGAAGCTGTGATAAAATCTAAACAAAAATATCCTTTTAAAAAACTTTAAATAATGAAAATTGAAATTAATGGGAATTACTTAAATATTGGAAGCAATGTTATAAATTTAAAGGAAATTATTTCCGTAAAACCTCAATCCTTGGTTCAAGTAATATTGACCCCATTTGGGGAACCCAAAGAAATTGCGAGAGATTACCCTAAAATTATTATAGTAACCAAAAATGAAAGATTTGAAATTTCATACAATACTGATGAAGAAAGAGATGAAAATCTAAAAATTCTGAATCAAAAACTTGCATTTTACTATCAAAATGAACACGTTACAAATGAAAACCCCGTTTCTATAAATGTTGCAGAAAGCACAAATGTGAATATAATAACAAGTTCAAAAGATTTTGTAATCAATCAGAAACAAAAAACAAAAATCGAAAATAAAATTGATCAATTAGAAAATGCTTCAGCGAATTGTCAATCAATTAATAATGACAGTAAGGAGGAAATTAAGGAGATTCTCGAAGAAATTAGAACTTAAAATTAGAAGTGAAAAACCGGTTCCTAAATTTACTTTTAAAAGTCTATTAAATGTTGCAGGAAATATTTCAGAGATAAGCGGCATAGTTATAGAATTGGGTAAATTAATAGGAATGATATAAATTATTACAGCCTATAACACAGGATAAATGCAATACCGGCAAACGTGGAATTAATTGAAATTAAAAAATATCGTACCCAGCCAACAGAGAGACAGGTAGCCAATCCGATACAGCACTTATCCTGGGAACGTTGGCAACAATTTTAATTAAAGAAAAAGCATGATTTTCAAATCAATATTACCGACAATATTATTTGTATTCTTAATGTCAAGTTGTATAGAATCGACTAATTATATAATTCCTGTTGACTTTGAAAAATATGAAAAGGAATATATTCCTGGATTAACTCAAGAAGGTAGCAAAGAAATCCAAACCAGACAATGGACAGAGGTGTTAAACAAGACCATAGGAAAAGAATTACCAGACTTAATCATTGTGAATAAAGCAAATAATGAAATAGAATTAAAAAGTTTAATAAATGAAAAAACACTATTGGTTCTGACTGGAGCACATTGTGGTTGGGGAATGGAAGGACTTACAAATGACTTGCCTTATGCTCTGAATAAACTAAAGGAAGAAAAAGTAGAAATTAATGTAATTTGTCTTTTTATAAAAACGGACTCAGATGATGAAGACATAAATCATTTCAATACAACATTTAATGAATTAAAATCTATCTACCCGAACATTTACATAATTCCTGAAAAAGAATCAAAAAGACTAAACGTTTTTGCAAATCCAACAAGAATGTTAATTGACCAAGACAAATCAGTTATAAAAATAGGAATAGGAGTTTCTACACCAGAAAGACTTTATGAAGAAATAAAAAAACTGTTGCCAACAGCAAATAATATCCCATAGCCGCATAAGTGCTATTAAGACAAATAATTGTTAAATTTGAAAATCTGATTAATCAAAATAAATATTACAAAGAAACGGCTACGGGCCATATGGGCAAATCGTTAGCGCCAAGTGTGTGCGTTACCAAAAATATATCCAATACAAGAATAAAACTATGTGACCTAATGGAAATTGTAAAAAATAAAATAAGACCATTTGACAATTCACGTATGACTATATGAATAATTCTCCGGTGACACATCTGACTGAAAAGATAATTAAGAAATTATTAAAGGAAATTGAAACTTTAATTGCAAATTCGTGGACTAATACAAATTCGTGGAACATTTAAGAAATTGAAAAGATTTAGAAATATAAATAGGAATTTAAGGTTACAGTGCAAATACGTAAGTTTACATCCAAGCATATGACTTCAACTACTAATATAAATAATGAATAAATGAAAAAACTAAAAGATTTAATGTTAATAGTTGTAATTGTATTTATAGTTACTTTTTTGACAAGTCTTATTATCAAATTATTGATTAATCATGAAGAATCATTGTTTAATCTTCAATATTATTTGACAGGTTTATCACTTCCTATAATACAATTATATTTAGAGAAGAATTTTACAAAAAAAAGATTACTTATTTCCAGTATTGGATATCCAATAATAATTACAATTGTTATTTACTATATACACAGACAATTTTGACAGAATGAAAAAGAATAAAAGTTAAAGAGAAACACACCAGGCGCTAACAGCAGGCCTTACTCTATAGCTTGCATTCGTTTTTAAATAAAGTTTTGTAGTCTAATCAGCTTTCTTCTAGCCTTACAAATCCGTTTTCATAACTTAAGCAACAGTTTAAGCCTGCAAAACGTTAGCTCCAACTTGAAAAGATGGAAAAAGTTAATATTAAAATATTGGTACCAACTTGGGAATTTAAAAATATTGTGGGCAATAATCTCCAAGATTATCATTCAGTGAAAATGATGAAATGAAGATTCAATTGCCAAGTTTTAAGTTTGACCTACCTAGAATAGCAAGTCATCCTGTTTCATTCTCATCGAAAGCCATAAAAATTGAAATTAATAATTTTAAAATACCATCTAACTATAATACTATTATTCACATTTCATTTTTTTAACATTTTGATGGTAACAATTCATTTTCAAGATCAATACAAATTTGACCTTAAAGAAAAAGAGATACTGATATTGTAAACCTTTCTTATGAACTGGAACAAATAGTCAATAATGATACAATCTATTTCAATCATTGCTTATCCTTTATAATCCATTTTCGTCAAAGTAATTTCTTGCACTGCTGTACAGGCAAGATCTTCTTCCAAAATCAGAAAATTTAAATTTAGAGAGTGGTATTTTAATAGAACTACTGGAGAGCGCTTAAATATTAAAAAAAGTTTCAGTACCAAAAAGATAGGCGACTTAATAATAGCTGGTTCAATAATCTGCCCTTACATAAGGATTTTGAGTTAGATATTCATTTAACTGAAGCCGATTTCCTTTTATGATAAGACGAGATATTTTTTGGTAATAATTTTCATAATTTCCTTTCAATCATTTCGTCCCCGATTTAGACTGATTTTTTATGAAATTGATAGATCATTTAAGATTTTAGAAGAAATCCATTTCAATCTTATTATTTTATTGCGTTTTAGTCCATAAGATAGGTTTGTTCTTTGGTATGACCTTTTCATCAATCCCTTAGTTCAAAAACGAATGAATAAAATTTCGATGAGGTGCTATTCAGATAAGTTAGAAACTTTTCGTCATATCGTTATAAAGTTGAAATGATAGGAGAAAATATATTTCGACTTAATTTCCCACTAAAAATTTATCTTTTAGATTTTTCAATGCCATTGAGGCAGTAAGTGATTCGATAAAAATATCTCAATCTATATCATCAAAATCAAGCAAAAATTTGACTAATGGTAGTATTGGATGTGCTATTAGCCATATGAAGATGTGGGAATTTATTTCAAAGAGTGATCCTGAAAACCTATTTTTAGTATGTGAAGATGATATAATTTTATCTAAAAACTTTAATGATAAAATTCAAGATTTGTTGAATGAAATGCCTTTAAATTTTGATTTGTTAAACTTGGGAGGCTACAATAATAGAAGTAGAGATATTAAATATTTTGTTAAAAATGATCTATTTAAGTCATATAATCCGAGACTTGGACTTTATAGCTATTTAATTCATCCGAAAGGTGCGAAAAAATTACTTGACTGTCTTAAACCATTAGATTTAATCTATGGCGGAATTGATACAAAAATTGGTCAATTGACAAGAAATGGATATTTAGAAATATACCAAATATACCCCTCGATAGTTAATGTGAACTATGAATTTTCAAGTAATATTTTTAACTATTCAGAAAGAAATAAAAAGAAAATTGAAAACAAGCAGCAGCTAACAGTGGCTCATATTGCATGCCGCCTTATGGTCATCAAGACAAGAAATTTTAACTTTGAACATCGTGAAAATCAACAAATATAAAGGTACAAAAGCGGCACGCAACTTAGCCGCGAACCGTTAGCCGTCAGTGTAAAAAGACCGTACCACATAGAAAGTTAAGATTAATGATTTAAATTTACGACTTAAAAATAAGAAATTGAAAGAATGACAGATAAAGCAAAGAACAAAAATTTACATAAAGCCAAAGACAGCAAAAAAGATGGAGTTTTACACTCAACTTGTCGACATTGAAAGAGAGTTAAAGATACTACAAAAATCATTTCAAGGATAAAGTGTTTACTGCAATTGTGACGACCCACGAGTTAGTAATTTCTTTCACTACTTCTCATACAACTTTGAAAAACTTGGACTTAAAAAACTAATTGCAACTTGTTACAAAAATCAAAATATGGACTTGTTCAGCGAAAACAAATCTGAAAAAGCCATTTATTTAGATTATGACGGAGACAAAAACGAAAATAACGTTCCTGACCCTGAAGAAATTGGCATAAAGAAATTAAAAGGTGACGGAGATTTTCGAAGCAAAGAAAGTATTGAACTTCTAAAACAAGCAGATATTGTTGTAACAAATCCACCGTTTTCTTTATTCCGTGAATATGTGGCTCAACTCATTGAATACGATAAAAAAGTTTATAATTATCGGACATCAAAACGCAATCAAATATAAAGAATTTTTCAAATTGATTAAGGAAAATAAAATTTGGTTAGGTTATGGTTTTAAAGGCGATGCAGCTGCATTTTATCAATGCCAGAACATTATGAAGATTATGCAACAGCAGGCGACCGATAAAGAAGGAATGATATAGAGTTTCAGGTAGTTACATTGGTTTACAAATCTTGATATTTCAAAACGTCACGAAGAATTAATTCTTTATAAAAAATATAATCCTAAAGAATATCCAAAATATGATAATTATGATGCTATTAAATGTTGATAAAACTAAAGATATTCCAATGGATTATAACGGAGTAATGGGTGTTCCAATACATTTATGGATAAATACAATCCTGACCAATTTGAAATTATTGGGTCAGATTACTGAGGATAAGAGGGAAGATTCAGAACTTTATTCAGAACACCGACATATTGAGAACAGGTGAAAAATCTGATTGGCCTATATTATTAATGGAAAAGAATGTATTCTACACGAATATTTAATCAGAAACAAGAAAGTGCAAAAATGAAAATAGAACTTAAAGAAATTACAGTCCGTGAATTAACAAACGGTTATCAAGATAATGAAGAAAATGGTGTTGTTGGTTATGGTGGTAAATTGGATATTCGTCCACCTTATCCAACGAGAATTTATTTATAAGGATAAACAAAGAGATGCCGTAATTGACACTATTACAAAAGATTTTCCTTTAAATGTGATGTATTGGGCAGTTCGTGAAGATGGAAACTTTGAAGTAATTGACGGTCAACAAAGAACAATTTCAATTTGCCAATATGTTGACGGAGATTTTGTTCAATTACAGATTAGCATTTCACAATCTTACCAAAAGACGAACAAGAACAAATATTGAATTATAAATTAATGGTTTATTTCTGTCAGGGAACAGATAGTGAAAAATTAGAATGGTTTAAAACAATAAATATTGCAGGAGAAAAACTAACACGACCAAGAATTAAGAAATGCTGTTTATTCAGGTTCTTGGGTTTCTGATGCTAAAAGATACTTTTCAGTAAAAACAGCTGTGCTGCATATAATTTGGCAGATGATTATTTAATTGGTTCTGCCAATCAGACAAGAATATTTAGAAACTGCAATAGATTGGATTTAAGTAAGGAGTATTAAAGAATATATGGCAAAAAACCAACACGAACCAAATGCAAATGAACTTGTGGCTTTATTTTCAAGCAGTGTAATTAGTTGGGTTAAAGCAGTCTTTTCCAAAGTATCGTAAAGAAATGAAAGGAATTCAATGGGGATTTCTATATAACGAATTTAAAGATAAAAAATTTGACTCAAAAAAACTTGAAAAAGAAATTAACAAATTAATGCAAGATGAAGATGTAACAATAAAAAAGGAATTTACGATTACGTTTTGACAAGAAAAGAAAAGTTTTTAAATATTCGTGCTTTCACCGACAAACAAAAAAGAGAAGCATACGAAAGACAAAAAGGAATTTGCCCTGTATGCACAGAAGCATTTTGAAATTGAAGAAATGGAAGCCGACCATATTACACCTTGGCATTTAGGCGGAAAAACAACTGCTGACAATTGCCAAATGTTATGTAAAGACGACAACAGAAGAAAATCAGGAAAATAACACCGAACGGCTAACAGCTGCTAAAAATCATTGGGGCTGATAGTTAGATAAGTTTTTATTTAGTTTATTGGTAACATTTTACCGTGGGACAAGATTGCTGCTTCGAACTCCCCAACGCATTTTAGCATCAAACGTCGCTACAAGACAATACCGGCCCGAAGCAAACCGCCCCGGCCCCGAATGTCCTCAATTTCATTAAAATTCGTTTATTATTGCACTGGCGGCTCGTTTTCCTCAAGCTTAATATTTTGCTGGGTAGTATTATCTTTTTCAATTACCACATTCTCGATAATTACATCCTTAAAACCGTCCATAATGCCTTTTAGCGTATAAGTCCCGACATTAATTTTATCAAAATCATATTCCCCGTCCTCATCAGTTTCTGTAGTATCATTAGTTTCAACAATCAGTACAGTTGCTCCTTCAATAGGTTCATCATTATTTTTATTCTGTACTATTCCTGTCAACAACCCCATATCTGGTTCTGGTTCATTATTCTCATTTTCGTTATTTTTGGTTTGCCTGATTCTTGATTTTATTTTTGTTGCAGTATAATCGCCGGTTTTTTCTTTATTATCATATTTGTATATTCTTTTACCAACGTCCATTATTTCAGCCGTAATAGTCCAGAGCTCAAGTAACGATCCAAGGTTTGCTTGCACCGCTGCCTCTTTTTCATCCATTTTCATATTCTGGTTTAAATTCCCGCTTCTTATTGATTCTAATAAGTTATCTAATGCCGTTTTATCATCATCTTTAAAACCTTTATCCTTCAATGCATCTATATTTGCATCAACAAGTTGTAACATAGTTATCATCTTATCTATTAATCCTTCTATTTCCCTCGCCCACATTTTATCCCTGATTTCGACAATTCCAAAATCTTTTATACAAACGTTTAAATTTGACTCTGCTTTTTTTATATATCCTTCCAGCAGGGTCAGTTTTCTTTTAAGTATATCCAGGTCACTATAAATTCTTTGTGTAATTGATTTTAATTGTGCACGAAAAATTCTCGTTCTTACCCTGCTTTCAACTGCGTCTATCTTTATTCGGAAATTTGGCAAGAATGGATCTTTGTAATCATTTGAATAATTCTGAAAATCCAGTTGATCTCTGTACATGCTGTCATATACCATTCCGGCTACAACAGTAACTTCATCATAATTGAATGGGAGTGCTTTCATTTTTTCATATTTTTATGGTTAATACTATTTTGGATTGTTCAAAAATATGAAAAAGTGTTTTTTTATATACATTAATATTTCCTAAATTATCAACGACTTTTTAACAATTTGAATTTTGTTATTTGGTATTGTTTTTAATTAGTTTAAAAAATGTATTTAGTATATTATAATTCATTTCTACCAGTATAAAATTAAATATTGGCAGTTTAAAATTAAATATTGTTAGTTTAAAATTAAATATTGTCAGTTTAAAATTAAAAATTGTCAGTTTAAAATTAAATATTGTCAGTTTCAAATTAAATATTGTTAGTTTAAAATTAAATTTTGTCAGTTTCAAATTAAAATTTATATATATCAAATTATATTATGTTAGTATCAAATTATATATATGTAGTTTCAAATTAATATTTGTTAGATTAAATGTATAACCTGAATTTTACCCCGCTCCCGCAAGTGTTCCGCAGGCATGACTTGTGGGATTTAAATAAGCAAAGTTTGTAACTTTGCAAACGAAGCATAAAATCTAACGAAAATGAGCCGAACCTACAAATTTGCTGAGCCTGATATAACCTGCAAATATACTGTTCTATAACTTTTCCCCGTCAGTTTTCTGATTTTGGGCAATGGCTTCACATAAAAAGAGAATCCTTAATTTTGCCGAAATACGATTAGCATGAAAACAAATCTTTTACCCGAGCATGTCAGGCTTAATTATAAAATCTGGTTATCGACCGAAGATGAACAGGGTATACTTGGAGATGGTAAATGGCAGATACTAAAAGCCATTGAAAAGCACGGTTCGCTGAAAGCAGCTACAAAAGCACTGAAAATTACCTACCGCCGAACATGGGGTGACCTGAAGAAAATTGAAGAAATGCTTGGGTTTTCAATCCTTGAAAAAGAAAGGGGGGGTAAAGATGGTGGTAAATCGAGCCTGACTCCTGAAGGCAGGAAACTTGTAAATGCATTCGACGATTTTCATAAAAAAGTTGATGCCTTTGTAGAGGAAGCTTTTAATGAATTTAAGGCGCATTTGAATTCGGAATGATCCTAATTGACCGATAAGGATTTTTGAAAAATCCGGAACCGTTTATAAACTACACCACCCATTTTTTCCATTTCCGCATGCATTTTTATGTTGGTTTCCAGTTCGAGGTGGCTGTCGATAAATTCTATCCCTGCTTTTTTAGCCGATTCAAGCATTTTAATTCCCATAATTGTGTCGATGCCTGTATTCCTGTATTTTTCATTAATTCCACCCAATAGCAGACTCAGCATCTTTGCCCTTCGCTGCGAACGTAAAATGTGAAATATACCGAAAGGCAGCACGTAGCCTTTACTCTTTTTTATTCCTTCACAAATATCAGGTATCCCGAGGATAAAAGCGACCACTTCACTATTTTCGTTCTCAATGATTTTTATAAAGCGGGCATCGAGTATCATCAAATACCGTTTGGCGAAATCGTCCATTTCCCTGACTTCAAGCGGGGCGAATGCATAAATATCCTTAAAGGTTTCATTCATCAGTGTAAGAACAGGACGAATATAGGGCTTGATTTGCTTTTTACCGGTCAGTTCAACGATCTTTATATTCGGGTTGTTCCGTAAAGCCCTTTCATAAATCTGCTGATAAAATCCGGGAATATTTTCCGGAACAGGAACTTTGTAAACCAAAAGGTCAACTTTTTTGGAATACCCGCAGTTTTCAACAAGATCGACCATGTACGGGAAATTACAATTGGAAGCAATCACTACGGGTTCGTTATATCCTTCAATTAATAAACCCTGCGGATCTTTATCGGAAAATCCCAAAGGTCCGACCAAATGTTCCATTCCTTTTGAATGTGCCCAGTCTTCAACGGCTTTTAACAGGGCTGTGGCGACTTCAGGATCATTATAGGTTTCCAGAAAGCAGAAGCGGCCATCGTTTTCGTTATTCTCCCTGTTATATTTCCGATTGATAATACCCATCACACGGCCAACGACCCCGGTTTTATTTCTTGCCAAAAAAAGAATGGTATCGGAATAAGAAAAAGCTTTGTTCTTTTTAGGATTAAAAAAAGGCCATTCATCCATATAAACGGGAGGAACCCAGTTCGAATGATTTTTATGAATTTTTGCCGGAAGGTGAATGAATTCCCTCATATCTTTCCTGCTCTTTACCTGCTCTATTGTAATGCTCATGCCGTCTGGTAGTTAAAAGTTTGCTTAGTCAATGAAGTATAAATTTTATCCGAAATAAAATATAGTACCGGAGTGAAAATAAATCCTGCGATAATATCAATTACATAATGAGCTTGTATATAAACAGTAGAAAAGATCAATAGGGTTGCAACCGGAATCACAAAAATAAGAAGTTTCCTGGCATTTTTAATACAGGCCCAGAGAAGCATCAGGCAAATACTCACGTGTGAACTGGGGAAGGCGGCTGTGTGGCCTTCACCATTTAGCTGAATAAACCGTATGATAGGTCCGAATAAATATCCTTTTGGAAGAGTTTCTGAAATTTCTTTGAAATAAAACTGAGGTCCGGCCACCGGTAAAAAAATAAAAATAAGATAATAAACCAAAAACGAATTGATGATAATGAATGAAACAGATTCGCCGGTGTTATGTTTAACCTTAAAATAGAGCCAGGCCGGCACGAAAAAGACTAAAAGGTAATAGGAAAAATATCCAAAATACATGAGTTCCGCAAAAAAATCAGAATTGAACCGTTGAGCAAATGCGAGCGAAGGCTGAAATCCAAAAATTGAAAATTCAATCCCTGCAAAAAATGGATCGAGATCATTCCTGAAAATAAGATTATTAAGGTAATCGGTCTCTTTGTATAAATAAGCAAGAAGAAGAAATGGTAAAAGCAATCTGAAAAACCGGAAAATGCCGGAGAATTTGTACAACCTTTCAAGACTAATTATTGCAGCAATGATGGCAATGATCCCAAAACGAATTTCAAGATGAAGGGTATAGTCCTGTAAAATTGAACGATTTAGAAAGATGAGTATTCCGGTAAGCAGAAGGTATGTAATGACTACAAGTTCTACCGGCAGGAATGTATTTAAAATTCGTCGATGCAAATCCGAAATATTAATTGATATTTTACCGGCCCAAAAATACGAGAAAGCAGGATGCGTAAAACAGACAGATAATTATATTCAAGGCATTTTAACGCAAATGATTTATAAAGTATAACCATGATTAATCCTTTCTGTTTACGAAAAAAAACCGGTACTTTAAAATTTATAGGGATATCTTAGAGACTGTTTAAAAATGATAAAACTATTGTTATTTAATGCCACAAAGATGGTGGAGGTGCGGAAGATGGCGAAGGAGTAGTCCTGAGTATTGAGTAGTTAGTATTTAGACTTGGTGTTCTTTGCGAAAATCCTTAGAGCGCCTTTGTGGTAAAGCTTTAAAAATTTAACCACAAAGACACGAAAACAGAAAGTTTCACCAGGGGATCTGTTCATTTTCAACTTTGTGTGTTTTTCCCAGCGTCCTGGTGACTTAGTGGCAAAATTGATACATTCAAATTTTTTATTGAATTTTAAACAGTCTCTTAGATGATGTTGATTGTTTTCAGTTTGGCTGCTTTCGTTATTTTTGCGGGGTCAATAATGATGGAATGAAGAAGCAGGCGAAAATCACAATTTTTAGTATCGTGATAATTGTTTTGGGCGGAGTTACGGTTCGTTTGCTGACTTCGTTCCTGGCAGTGAACAAACCTGTCGAGTCCAATACATACCTGCTTGAGGGATGGATTCCGTTTTATACTTTGGAACAGGTTGTTAAACTTAATGATTCAAATGCTGATGCACATTATCTGATTGTTGGAGAGAATTTTGAATCAGATGAAAACAAAGTAACAGAAAAAATCCATGATTACTTCAGCAAGCTAAATCAGGGACTTCAAAAAGGTGAAGATGGGACCTGGCTTTATGCCAATACAACCTTGATTTTTAATCCCCATGATCTGCCACAATGCACCCCAGGTGATTCTCTAACTATCTTAGTAAAGGCAAAGGGTTCAGAAGCAGGCGGACGCTTTGCGCATTTTAATCTGATCGTAAACGGAGTAAGTATCGGAGGACGATTTACTTCTGAAACCAATATGGATTACAGGTTTAAGTTGTTGGTTCCACCTTCAGGATTAACCTCCGTTTTTGTGAGGTTCGATAATGATCTCTATTTAAAAAAGCAGGACAGGAACCTGAATGTAGTTTCCATTCGTATAAACAATACCGAAATTCCTGCTGATAAATTACATTCCTTAAAAATCAGAAGTTTGGGAAAGTCATTGACCGGTTTTGGTTCAGAAGCTGAACAAATGGCTGATTACCTTATTCAACTGGGAATAGATCCATCCAAGATAACAACAATTAATTTTGACCAGGTAAAGCGCGATCAAACTCTGGCCGGAGCATTGAGTTTCAAACAATGGCTGGAAAACCACAACCTGTCATCCTTTAACATCGTTTCATCCGGAATTCATTGCCGCAGGAGCTGGGTTACCTATAAAAAAGTGTTGGACAACGGCTTGACAATTGGGATTATTTCATTCGATCCTGCTGATTCGGCTGAAAACAATTGGTATCATGAGCCCGGATATTTCATCAATTTTGCCGATGAATTATTTTCCTATGTTTCAAACTGGATTATCCTCGAAATGAAAGGGTATTGATAAAATCCCCGGTATATCATCTGAATATTTAAACAAATATACCCGGAGGTTGTTACTTGAGTATTCATTTGAATTAAATTCCTAACCTGAAATTATTTGGTAAATATGAGTAACAAAAATGATTATGGCATTCGTGAGATGCTGAACGAACTTGGTATTAAGGAAATCAATAGGGGTGCTTCGACGGGTGTCAACCTGTTAGAAACGCACGGTGAAATCAACGAATCGTATTCCCCTGCCGATGGTAAACTGATAGGAAAAGTTAAACAGGCTACGTGGGATGATTATGAAAAAATCGTGGAAAAAGCGCAGCAAGCATTCAACGTATGGAGAATGGTTCCTGCACCCAAACGGGGAGAAATTGTACGACAGATCGGAGCTGAGCTCAGGAAATTCAAAGAACCTCTTGGCAAACTTGTTTCATACGAAATGGGAAAAATTTACCAGGAAGGCCTGGGAGAGGTACAGGAAATGATTGATATTGCTGATTTTGCCGTCGGACAATCGAGGCAGTTGTATGGTTCTACGATGCATTCAGAACGGCAAAGGCATCGTATGTACGATCAGTATCATCCGCTGGGAATTGTTGGAGTGATTACTTCCTTTAATTTTCCGGTCGCCGTTTGGGCCTGGAACACCATGATCGCCCTGATAGCAGGTGATGTTGTTATCTGGAAACCTTCCTCGAAAACACCGCTGTGTGCTGTTGCTGTTCATCACATCATTAAAAATGTTCTGGCTGAAAACAATGTGCCGGAAGGTGTTCTTAATCTGGTAATTGCCAGTTCGAAAGATGTTGGCGATGATTTCTTAAAGGATAAACGGATACCTCTGATTTCGGTTACCGGTTCCGTAAAAGTTGGTAAAAGGGTTTCGAAGCTTGTAGGAGAGCGACTTGGAAGGACGATCCTCGAACTGGGAGGAAATAACGCAATAATAATTTCACAGTACGGAAATAAAAACATGGCCTTACGTGCGAGCATGTTCGGTGCCATAGCAACTGCAGGCCAACGCTGTACAACCACCCGCAGACTTATCATTCATGAATGCATGTACGATCTTTTCAAAGAAAAACTAATTACTGCTTACAAACAAATACAAATCGGTCACCCGCTGGATGAAAGTAAATTTGTAGGTCCGCTGATCGATAAATCGGCGGTAGAAGCTTTTAAAAATGCGCAACTACAAGTCGTAAAAGAAGGAGGAAAAATACTTTACGGCGGTCAGGTGCTTGAAGGTGAAGGCTATGAATCCGGAAACTATGTTGTTCCCTGCATCGCTGAAGCGGAAAACCATTACAGCATTGTTCAGGAAGAAACCTTTGCACCGATCCTGTATCTGATAAAATACAAAACCATCGAAGAAGCCATTGAAATGCATAACAATGTTCCGCAAGGGCTTTCTTCAGCTATTTTCTCCAAAAATATTTATGAAACAGAGCGATTTCTTTCGCATGAAGGCTCTGACTGCGGCATTGCCAATGTAAACATTGCAACAAACGGAGCTGAGATCGGCGGAGCTTTTGGCGGAGAAAAAGATACCGGAGGCGGACGTGAATCGGGTTCGGATGCCTGGAAAGCTTATATGCGAAGGCAGACCAATACAATCAATTTCAGCACCGAACTTCCTTTAGCGCAAGGGATAAAGTTTGATGTATTTGATGAATAGGGTTTAAATAGTAATCGGGCTGGAGCCTTTAAAATATTAACCACTCTGCAGAGTCGAGCGGTTAAAAAGGGAAATCTAATTCCTGAAATTTAGAATCTGTCTTAATCTTTATTCTGATACATTTGCCTCACAAAATTTACGAGTTGCATGCGACTGCTTATCGGAATAGACGATACGGATAATCTTGAAACCCGTGGTACAGGATACAAAGCCAGACAACTGGCACGGCTCATTGATGAAAACAAAATGGGTCGGATTAACAGTATTACGCGTCACCAGTTATATGTCCATCCGGACATCGCATACACTTCCCATAACAGTTCCGCCTGCCTGGATGTAGTTTCTGAAAATGAAAAGGGCTTGAAATTGTTTTGTGCCGAATACCTCAAAAAGGAAGCTGCTGATGGTTCCGATGCAGGTTTGTGCATTGCCGGTTGGGATCACATCCCATCAGAAATTGAGGAATTGGGGAAGAAGAGCCAAAACAGAAGTACTGAAACTTATTGATGCATTAAATCTGGCTGCAAAAAACGGGATTTATCTGGAAGGATTTACAGGTTCCTTCATTGGTCAGATCGGTGCGCTTGCGGCTGTTGGATTGAGGAAACAGGGAAATGACGGACGGTTTATCTGGCTTAACGGCTCTCTTGAATTGCGCGATTTTGATGCCGGGATCTATTCAGCGGGAGAACTCAAACACAAAGCCGGCATTGACCGGATACAAACTACCGAAGGTTTTGATGTTCCGGATAATGACCGCATCAAATGTGATGGATGGACACGCCCTGTTTTATTAAAAAATTTTGCTATTTTGTTGGTCGAAAAAACTAATTTTGTTGATCATGAATGGAAAACCATTGCAAAAGAGTATATCCGCGCCATCTCTTAGCGGAACTGTGCCGGCGATACTGGAATACCTGATCCTTTTTGGAATCGGGATTATTGCCGTTTTACTGCATGTCAGGCTGAGGACGCCATTGAACCTTCCGGGTCATCACGGTCTTGAATTTATGGCTTTATTGATGGCTGGCCGCGTTGCTTCTAAAATCAAATGGGCTTCCATGATTTCCTCGCTTGGAATTGGATTTATCCTGATGTTCCCGGTTTTTGGATTCAAAGATCCATTCATGGCCATCAATTATATGTTCCCCGCCATAATGATCGATGTTCTATACAACCTCACACGGCAATTCAGGTGGCAGTTGCTCGTCATGGCTATTATTTCCGGATTCGCTTATTTTACCATCCCCCTGAGCCGGCTGCTGATCCATTTAACTTCAGGCTTTCCCTATGCCTCCTTTGAGAAAAATGGATATTTAATTCCTCTTATTGGATTTTTTGTCTTTGGAATGGCAGGTGGCTTTGTTGGTGCTGGTATCACTTCATCAATCCTCAATAAATTCCTGAAAAAATAATGACTCATTCAAATTCTGTACATAAAGTTTTTTTATTGCTTGTCGATATGTTTCAAAATTCATATCGGATTATTGTCCTTTTAGTAATTGTTTCAATGATTATTTCCTGCAGTAAAGAGGCGAGCCAAACCGAACCTCCGGTAATTGAGTTAATCGCTGATTCAGGTTTTATTGGAAATGCAGCTTCCGTCGCTCCAGGATCATTGATGAAGTTTCGGCTTAAACTACAGGAGGGCTCGGAAAAACTGACTAATTTCTATATTGAAGTAAGCGCAGCCGGGCAGGAACCCAAACGATATTTTGATACGGCCATGTATGTTTCTGAACTCATGTGGACTGGAAGTTTTTATAAATCGCCTGAACCGGACGAAGTCTGGACATTTCATGTAAGAGACCGGCAGGGGGGAAGCAATCAAACGGAAATTGAAATTACGGCTGATACAAATTCTGCCTATCATCCGGTATTGAGCATTGATAACATAAAGATGGGCGCACAAAATAATATTCAAATCGGTGCCTTTTATTCTTTTGAAAGCCAGATCGTTTATTTTACGCAGGAAGCTAAAGAAAATCAGGACCTGATCGATCTTGTGTTTTACTATGGTGTCGATGAATCCTCCATAGCCTCACCGGGTGCTAATATCGAAACCGGCATTTTCCCTGACAATATTTCTCCTGTAAACTGGACAATCAGAAATACGACCCGTTTTATTAAAACCTCACTCACGGAAAATGATTTTAATAATGTAACCAGCGACAGCACCCTAATCGCAAACTATGTGGACGCCGATGGCAAGCGGAAAGCAAAGAATCTGACTGCCGGGGATATTTATGTGTTTAAAAATCAGTCGAACCGGCTGGGATTATTTATGGTCAATTCGGTTGCCGGGACAGAAGTTGGTGAAGTGAATATTGATGTCAAAATCCAAAACCCGGCAAAATGAGATTCAGATATTTACAAGCTGTCTTATTTTTTTTCAGTTTGGTATTGATGTTTAATGTGGCCTGGACTCAAAGTGAGTTATCAGGCTTTGTAAAAGACATGAAATCATTGGAGCCATTAACAGGGGCCAATGTATATTTACCTGGCTTACGCAAAGGCACATCTACGGATGGAAAAGGGTACTTTAATTTCTCTGGTATTAAATTCAGAATCTCTCACGTTAAAAATTTCTTACATCGGTTATCGTGACACTACGTTAGAGATTGGTTCAGATCATTTTACCGGTCTTTTGGTCCTTCTTGAACCCGATTCCATTCAAATTGCATCCATTGTTGTGACGGCAACACGTATGCCGGCACCTGCAGGAGAAATACCACAAAGCATTAGTGTGATCGACAATAAAACCATTGACGAATACCCTGCAACAAATACAGATGACCTTTTGAAAATGGTTCCCGGGATCAATGTTAACCGGAGCTGGGGGATTTTTTCGCACAATGCAAGTGTAACGATGCGCGGAATGCCCGGAAGCGAACGGAACCTGATTCTGCTTGACGGCGTTCCGCTCAATAAATCTGCCGGAGGGACAGTAAGCTGGCACCTGGTAACACCTGAAGAAATTGATCATATTGAAGTCGTTAAAGGTCCGGGATCCGCTTTGTACGGCAACAATGCCATGGGCGGTGTTATCAACATCATTACCAAACATCCTGAGAAAAAACTGGATGGCTCAATCGACTTAAGTTACGGTACTTATAACACCTTTAAAACACAATTTGACCTGTTAGGAAATAATTTTCACGATTCAAAAGGAATTTACTGGAAGCTGGGAAGCTTTTTCAGAAATGGAGACGGATACATCCTGAATCCTTCCGAATTACAGACTCCGTATGATACGGATGCGTATCTTCTTGAAGGGAATGCAAACGGCATGATCGGTTACCAATTCTTTCCCGATAGCAAGCTCGAGGTTGATTACCGTTTTTATAAGGATAAACGAGGTGCAGGAATCAAAGTATATGAAAAGGATGGCAGTTACGAAAGCTTTACCAACAACAATTTCAGGGCAGAGTACGAAAGTCCGGTTGGGCGTTATAAGATCGACGCAAAGCTTTTTTACATGAATGAATTTTATTATCGCCAGAATGAAAATGTAAATGCAACAGGCGAATACAAGCTGGTTGATACCCGCACCGACAAAGACGATTTTGGAATGTGGCTTTCGGTTTCACGGCCATTGGGGCTGGTACAGCAACTCACTGGTGGCATCGATATCAAAAAAGGGAACATCGATGATCACGAAATTTACAGAACCTCTACCGATGAGTTGTACACACATGGCGACCTTCTTTTTTATGCGTTATTTCTGCAAGATGCATTCAAGTTTATGGATGGTAAATTAAACATCATCGCCGGACTCAGGTTCGATAATGCCAGTTTTTACAATGGTTTGTTGGATGTCAGGGACCCGACAGCCCAGACAGGCTTTACAACCCCGGTTACCGAATCGTTCCCGACTTCCTCATGGTCGGAAATAAGCCCCAAACTTGCACTCAAATATTTTATTCTTCCATCCCTGAGTACTTATGTAAATGCAGCCACAGGTTTTATGCCACCCAGGATTGATGACCTTGCGGGATCAGGAAAAATTCGGCGTGGATTTAAAATTGCCAATCCTGACCTGGTTCCTGAAAAGCTTTTTAGCGTTGAGTGGGGTGCGGACTGGTCAGTAAAAGAAAAGCTTACGATCACTCCATCCGTGTTTTATTCACGAGGGAAAGATTTTCAATACCTTGTTGCTACCGGCGATTATATCGACAGCGGATCGGATGATCCGGTGGCTGTGTATCAGCGGCAAAATGTTTCGAAGGTTGAAGTTTCAGGGATTGAACTGGGTGCTGAATACCGCTTGAACAACAACATCCGGTTCAACGTGAGCTATTCTTACAATGCTTCGAAAATCCTGGAATATAAATCTTCCGACAACCTCGACCTGACCGGAAAAGAACTGAACGAAGTACCACCGAACCTTATTTATCTGGGTTTAACCTGGAATAACAAGCTGGTAAATGTTTTTGTCGATTATACCTATACCGACAAGCAGTGGTTCGATGAAGAAAATACGGTGATCATTGAAAGCTATTCACTGGTGAATTTAAGGCTGTGGCGAAAAATTGCTAAAAATTTTCAGGTGACACTCGATATTCAGGATCTTTTGGATGAGCGGTTTATCGACCGCAAAGGATATTTGTCTCCCGGAAGGTTCATCACATTTGAAGTTTCTTATTTTATAAACCGATAAATGAACATTAAAATTTAATCTTATGAAGAAAATTAGTCTTTTATTCATGATGTTTTTAGCGGCAGGTGCTATTGCCTTTTCGCAAAATACCGTATTAGCCGGCTGGACCTTTCCTGGAAATTCGCTGGCAGCCGATACGGGCTTGAGTGTAAACCTGACACAGGAAATAACCACGATGGGCGGTACATCAGCCATCGAGTTGAAAAACGGATTTACAACCAAAGCTGCCCAGGCAACAGGATGGGATTCGGGAATGGACAGCAAGGCGTGGCTGATCAAATTAAGTACGCTGGGTTATCATGAACTTACCATCAGTTCACGTCAGCAATCCGGTGGCACTAACCCGGGCCCGAAGGATTATAAAATCCAGTACAGCATCGACAGCGGTACTACATGGATGGATGTCACTGGAGGAAATGTTACCGTTGAAAATGACTGGGAAACCAGCTTTGTCGACAACCTAAGCCTGCCGGCAGACTGCGACGATCAGAGTGATCTCTGGTTCCGATGGATCATGACTAGCAACGAAACATCCGGTACGGGCGGTACTGTTACATCGGATGGCGTCGACAAGATCGACGAAATTTATGTTTCCGGTGCACAGATCAACGGCATTGGGGATTCAAGGGAAATTATTGTACAGATTAGCCCGAACCCGGCATCAGAGTATTTGTATCTACTGAGTGATAAAACAATGAATCTGGTCAGCATTCATGACCTGTCAGGAAAACTGGTGCTGAGAACCGCGCTGGATTCGAAAAATGCAACCATCGATGTCAGGTCGCTGACCAACGGCATTTATATTCTTAGCATTTCGGATAATATAGGCAATACTAATTGCAGAGGAAAATTTTAATTTCCCAATAACCAATTGGAAAGGCACCAATGTGGTGTCAGACCTCCGTCAATTACTGGCGGAGGTTTTTTTATTCCTTTACTCCTCTGTTTAGGATTTGTAATTCTGTACTAAAAATAATTTGGATTTAAAAGCCAAACAAGACAACTCAACTTTCAAGTTGCAAATCCAAAGTAAGCATCGGTTGTTTCAATTTTTTCCTTTGTGCTCCTTCGTGTGTACTTTGTGTTCCTTCGTGGTTAAAAATTTTACCACAAAGGCGCACGAAGGATTTTCACAAAGAACACAAAGTCTAACGTCTAAATACTAAATACTCTGTACACTTACTACTCCTTCACCATCTTCGCCACCTCGACTTTATGTTCCTTTGTGTTCCTTCGTGTGTTCTTTGTGTTCCTTCGTGGTTAAAAATTTTACCACAAAGGCGCACGAAGGATTTTCACAAAGAACACAAAGTCTAACGTTGTACTAACTACTTTGTACTAACTACTCTTTTATCATCTTTGCGACCACCACATTCTTTTCATCCTGCACCCTCACAAAATAGACTCCGCATGGCAGGGTGCTGATATTGATGGTCTTTTCTTCTTTGAATAATCTCTTTTCCAGTACTTTTTTTCCGCAAACATTAAAAATTGACAGGATATTATTGTTTAATGGTGTTCCCGATATAACAGTGATCTTTTCTCTTGCAGGATTGGGTGTGATTAATAAAGTTGTAGTTTCCGGTTCAGGTTTATTTTCAATTCCTACCGTAAAACAATCGCTTTGATAATTGTTTGATAGGGTAAAATTGTTAAAATTATTCTGTTCGGCAATGGTGAATGAAATTAACCCGATGTAGCACGTATCATCGTTGAAAGGATTGTCGGTATAATAAGCCTTTACGAAATAGGTTCCTGCTTCAAGCGAATCTACCGTAACTGAAAGATTAAAATGGCAAAGGCATAAAGCGAATCCCCCTTGTTCAAGTTGCACCCATTTCAATGTATCTCCTGCAAGTTCCGTAACTTCCATAATGTACCAGGAACCACAATTTCGTTCGGCGGTATCGTTCATCAAAATAACAGAATTCCCGTTTACAACGGCGCTCAGCGTTCCGGTGCCCGAAGGGTCGCACTGGCCCATGACGATAAGGGGAAATGCTAAAAAGAAAAAGATGAGTGTTTTCATAATCGTATATTTAGGTGATTAAATGTTGCGCGCTACATCGAAACCGATAAGTCAGGTTCATTTTCTGGTAATAAAGCAAACAAATATACTGAAATTTCAAAAAAAATTGCAATTATTTTGAATTTTTATATTCATGCCCGGTATTTATGTTGGCATGGTGAAGATAAATCCCCTGTTTCGTTATAAAGTAGAGGTTAATGGGTTAATAATTCCTGCATTTCTGCATCGGGCAATGATCTTTTCTGATGAAAACCATATGCAGCGTGATATAGAAGAGGATGTCCTTTATAAAAAGGATTGTATTCCACATGAATTATATGATAAAATAAAATTATTATATAATTAATTAAGCAAAATAAAATGAAAATAAAATTTAGTATTAGTATTAACAATTTGAATAAAATATATATTAAAAATATTTAGTAGATATATAAATAAAAATATATCATTAATAAAATTAATATATATATAAAATAAATAATAGTATAAAATAATAAAACTAATATAGAAAATATATAAATTAAGTTATTAGTACATAAAAATAATTATAATATAAATTGAGCATAAAATAGATTAAATAAATAAAAAATTAATAAAAATTATATTATTAATAGATAAAATAAAATTATTAGTTCTATATTTGCATGTGGAAAACAACGTATTCTGATCCCGAAGGCTTAGGGGATAATCGGCAACGGATCATTTGAAGGCAAAAAGCCCATTTCCGGATCAGGAATACTAAACCGAACGAAAAAAAAACGCATTATGCCATATAGAAAACTGCCCGCAAGCGACCCGGATATGCTTAACGCAATGCGTAAACTGCTCAATGCATACGACCTCAACGTTACGCAGCAGCCCGACGAGTCGAAGCGGATCTATGCCATAACGCCGGAAACCCATTCACAGCTTGCGGCGCTCGAACCCGTTTTCGCCGGGGAAAGCGAAGAACGCAGCAATGCCCTTGCATTGCAAAGCGGATCGACAATGCAGAAAAACATCGCGCTGAAGCGGCTTAAAAAAGTGACCGAGCACTTTTTGATGGTGATGAACCTTGCCATCGACAGGGGCGTTTACCATCAGTCGATCAGGGCTCTTTACGGCCTCGATATCAACAGCAAAAGCATACCCCACAAATATGGCCACAACGATATCGAGTTTTGGGCCAGGAACGTTGTGGGGGGCGAAACCGAACGCATTGCCGGCGGTGGAGTGCCGATGCAAAATCCTTCGCTGGCCGACGTGCAGACTGCACTCGATGAGTATATGCTGATTAGGGAAACCCAGCTTAAGTTGAAAAACGATTACGACCTTCAGCAGGAAGATGTCGAGCACATGCGCAAACAGGTGAGAACCGTGATAAAAGATTGCTGGGACGAAATTGAATTTTACTACCGGCGCGACAAACCGCCGTCGCTCAGGCGCAAAGCAAGGCGCTGGGGCGTGGAATACCAGAACCGGCCGAATGAAAAACCGGAGGAGTAGGTTAGAAAGGAGCTATTAGATTTTAGAATCAGAGATCAGATCTAAGATTGGTTGCCACTGCAGCCGATAACCCTGAACTCTGAACTTTGAACTCTGAACTTTGAACCCTGAACCTTGAACCTTGAACCTTGAACCTTGAACCTTGAACCTTGAACCTTGAACCTTGAACCTTGAACCTTGAACCTTGAACCTTGAACCTTGAACCTTGAACTTTGAACCTTGAACCTTGAACCTTGAACCCTGAACCTTGAACCTTGAACCTTGAACCTTGAACCCTGAACCCTGAACTTCTTTAGTCATAAAACATCCAGCTAACCCCAAACCGGAAGCCGCCGTCGGGCATAGGGTAGGAGGGCACGGTATAATAACTGAAATCCTTGAGGAGGAACCCGATGTTCTGGTATTTTAAAAACAGCCGTGCTCGTTTAATTTGAAGGTTGAAAAACAAATCCCCATAAAAATAATTCCCAACTTCTTTCTTATTCTGAATATAAAAACTCTTGGTTGCCGGCATGTAGGCATCAGCATAATAAGCGGTATTGTAGCGAACATTTACACCCGTTTGAATGATTGCGGCTTTTTTAAATAAGTCTTTGGTATAATAAACTGAAAGGTCACCGATGAGTTCGGGTACGCGCAATCCATTGGTATTGGAGGCCTTCTGATAAACAGCCCTTACATCGAAGCTCCATCGCCTGAGGTTAATAAGTTTTCGCACCGAGATATTTAAAAGGCTCATTGTTGCAGACAGTTGGGCAGGCAATGCAAGTGTATCAAAATAAATAAAATTACCCAGAGCCATAATGCTGGCGCTTGCATGGAAATTCTTCAGGATGTATTCGAAAGAATTGACCAGAAATAATTGTTTTTTGAAGGCATTATTCCAATTAAAATGGTTCGACTGATAAAACTCATAAAATCTTCCCGCATCCTGGCTGGCTGAATTTGACGTAAACACAACCGTTCCCAATCCCGATTTAAAATAAAGCCTTCCAAGCAGGTTGAAATCGCCAGAATAGGTGCTGCCCGAAACATAATCGCCATAACCCTCAAGCTGGAACTTATCGGAGATAGTAAACGCCACTTCTGCCGAGGGGATCAGCTGATGATAATAACTTTTGACCGAATCAACCGATAATTCGGAATAAATATGCTTTAAGGCAAAATTAAATGTGAGAAGCTGGTACCTGGCATTATCTGAATTTGTCCAGGCAATCTGATTCTCAAATTTCTTGATAAAAACTGAATCATAGGTGGGCTTTTTTGGATATTTGGTTTCCAGATAAAAACTATTACCGGTTGTATCGGTCTGCTGATAGAGATTTGTCATATTTGAATAGAGGAAAGCAAAGGAAATGGTGCCCGGATTGATCTTTTTTGGGTTATAATCTGCAGCCGTGTCATTTAACCTAAACCGGTGTCTTTTAGACAAACTGAATAGTTGTTTAATGTAATAACTGTTGTCCTTTATTTTATTTGTTGCATTGGTAAGGTTTACATCAATGTTTTTGCGGGTAGGCTCGATGTTGTTTTCAAATATTGAATCATATCTTATTCCACCGTTTTCCTGGTCGACCAATTTATTATGAACATAATTGGCAATAACCATGTACCGGTAGTTATGTGTTTGAAATCGTGTGGTCAATACAAAATTTTTATCATCCGATTTCTGGTTTGGGTAATAGCCGGGTGAATTGATATATTTGAACCGCATCCCCAGGTTGAACCATGAAGCTACATTTTGTGAATGATCAATCAGCAGGTCTTGTTCTTTTTTCGATCCCATGACATAAAAAATGTGGGTATACGGCCTTCCAACCCAGTAATGATCGACGCTGTCATTGTGGAACATATACTCATCAAATGAATGAATGCCATAATCAAACCCGCTTTTTATAAAGGGCTTATAAACTATGCTATAGTGTGCTAAGCCGATATTCCCCAGCGATGCGAAATAGTTACCCGGTTTCAGTATCGGATCATATTTCTGCACGTTGGTAATCAGTGTATCAATTTCTGTGAGAAACTGAGGGCCTTTTGTTTCAAAATTGTTTTTGAAATAGTAAACCAGTGAAGAATCGAGTAATGCCGGAACCGATAACACTGCTGAATCAGTTTTTATATTCAGCGAATCCTGTGCTGAGCACAATAAAAAACCAGAGATTACAATGACTGTCAGAAGCAGTGATTTGAAACAGGTTCGCGACATTGGAAAAATACTAATTTTCTTCAAACGTACACAAATTTTTGATAGTATAGAAAACTGTGGAAAGGGTAAAAAATTATAAGTTAATTTGAATAGAATAGAAAGGAGCTGGCATGGATAGGATAGAAACGAAAACAGGATGCAAAAAAAATCCCCCCTGATTTTCAGGGAGGATTTTTAAAGACTGGCGACGACCTACTTTCCCACCTTTCGGCAGTATCATCGGCGCTGGAGGGCTTAACTTCTCTGTTCGGAATGGGAAGAGGTGGACCCCACCGCAATAGTCACCATAAGACTTTTGTCTGTATGATATCAGACGATATTTTAATGACATATAAGAGAAAGAAAATACAGAATTTTAGGAAAAGATCAAACGTTCAGAAAAAAGCTTACGGGTAATTAGTACTGCTCGGCTTTGCCATTACTGCCTTTACACCTGCAGCCTATCAACGTCATAGTCTTGAACGACCCTTAAAAGAAGTCTCATCTTGAGGCTGAGTTTCGCGCTTAGATGCTTTCAGCGCTTATCTCGTCCATACATAGCTACCCTGCGATGCAGCTGGCGCCACAACAGGTACACTAGAGGTTTGTCCAACCCGGTCCTCTCGTACTAGAGTCAGGTCCCCTCAAACTTCTAACGCCCACAACAGATAGGGACCGAACTGTCTCGCGACGTTCTGAACCCAGCTCGCGTGCCACTTTAATCGGCGAACAGCCGAACCCTTGGGACCTTCTCCAGCCCCAGGATGTGACGAGCCGACATCGAGGTGCCAAACCACCCCGTCGATGTGAGCTCTTGGGAGTGATCAGCCTGTTATCCCCGGAGTACCTTTTATCCTTTGAGCGATGGCCCTTCCATGCGGAACCACCGGATCACTATGTCCTACTTTCGTACCTGGTCGACTTGTAGGTCTCACAGTCAAGCACCCTTATGCCATTGCACTCTACGCACGGTTACCAAGCGTGCTGAGGGTACCTTTGAAAGCCTCCGTTACTCTTTTGGAGGCGACCACCCCAGTCAAACTACCCACCAAACAATGTCTCCCGTATGCCGGGATTAGGCATCAAATAAACAAAGGGTGGTATTTCAAGGTTGACTCCACGACACCTGGCGACGCCGCTTCAAAGTCTCCCACCTATCCTACACATCATTTATCCAATGTCAATGTTAAGCTATAGTGAAGGTTCACGGGGTCTTTCCGTCCCGTTGCGGGTAACCGGCATCTTCACCGGTACTACAATTTCACCGAGCTCATGGCTGAGACAGTGCCCAGATCGTTACACCATTCGTGCAGGTCGGAACTTACCCGACAAGGAATTTCGCTACCTTAGGACCGTTATAGTTACGGCCGCCGTTTACCGGGGCTTCAATTCAATGCTTCTCAAGCCGAAGCCAGATAACATCTCCTCTTAACCTTCCGGCACCGGGCAGGTGTCAGGCCTTATACGTCATCTTTCGATTTAGCAAAGCCATGTGTTTTTGATAAACAGTCGCCTGGGCCATTTCTCTGCGGCCCCGCCTGCAGCGGGGCACCCTTTCTCCCGAAGTTACAGGGCTAATTTGCCTAGTTCCTTAGCCATGAATCACTCGAGCACCTTTGGATTCTCTCCTCGACTACCTGTGTCGGTTTACGGTACGGGCAGCTACAACCTGAAGCTTAGAGGTTTTTCTTGGAAGTCTGATTAGGACCACTATCCGCTTGTCCGAAGACTCGCGGTACTATCGGGTTTCAGCACATTCAGCGGATTTACCTACCGAACGTATACCTACACCCTTCAACGTACTATTCCGTCAGTACGCGGGTCTTTCACTACTCCGTCACCCCATCGCAGTTATATGCTGGTACTGGAATATTAACCAGTTGTCCATCGGCTACCCCCTTCGGGTTCGCCTTAGGACCCGACTAACCCTGATCCGATTAGCGTTGATCAGGAAACCTTAGTCTTTCGGTGTGCGGGTTTCTCGCCCGCATTATCGTTACTTATGCCTACATTTTCTTTTCCAGCCGCTCCAGCAGTACCTTACGATACACCTTCAACGCCACTGGAATGCTCCCCTACCAGTCCGACTTACATCGGAATTCTATAGCTTCGGTAATATGCTTAATGCCCGATTATTATCCATGCCCGATCGCTCGACTAGTGAGCTGTTACGCACTCTTTAAATGAATGGCTGCTTCCAAGCCAACATCCTAGCTGTCAATGCAATCAGACCTCGTTTGATCAACTTAGCATATATTTGGGGACCTTAGCTGATGGTCTGGGTTCTTTCCCTCTCGGCACTGGACCTTAGCACCCAGCGCCTCACTCCCGAGGAACATGTCATAGCATTCGGAGTTTGTCAGGGTTTGGTAGGCGGTGAAGCCCCCTAGCCCAATCAGTAGCTCTACCTCTATGACACTTATACTCGAGGCTGCTCCTAAAAGCATTTCGGGGAGTACGAGCTATCTCTCAGTTTGATTAGCCTTTCACCCCTACCCACAGCTCATCCAAACACTTTTCAACGTATACTGGTTCGGTCCTCCATTCCGTGTTACCGGAACTTCAACCTGGCCATGGGTAGATCACAAAGTTTCGCGTCTACCCCCTCTGACTGATACGCCCTATTCAGACTTGCTTTCGCTTCGGCTGCTCCCGTAATCGGGATTAACCTTGCTAGAGAGGAGTAACTCGTAGGCTCATTATGCAAAAGGCACGCCGTCAGCTACTCTTCGATAAATCGAATTCGGCCTCCGACCGCTTGTAAGCGCACGGTTTCAGGTTCTATTTCACTCCTCTGTTCGAGGTTCTTTTCACCTTTCCCTCACGGTACTGGTTCACTATCGGTCTCTCAGGAGTATTTAGCCTTACCAGATGGTGCTGGCAGATTCCCACAGGATTTCTCCGGTCCCGCGGTACTCAGGATACTGCTAGGTAATGAAATTGTTTTGCTTACAGGACTATCACCTTCTATGGTCCAACTTTCCAGAAGTATTCTACTACTATTTAATAGTCCACATTGCAGTCCTACAACCCCAACATTGCCGTAACAACGTTGGTTTGGGCTGTTCCCCGTTCGCTCGCCACTACTTGGGGAATCACTATTGTTTTCTTTTCCTCCGGGTACTTAGATGTTTCAGTTCCCCGGGTTTGCTTCCCGTTAGTCGGGATGACCACGTCTTCAACGTGGCTGGGTTGCCCCATTCGGAAATCTCCGGATCAAAGGTTATTTGCACCTCCCCGAAGCTTATCGCAGCTTATCACGTCCTTCATCGCCTCTGAGAGCCAAGGCATCCACCATACGCTCTTAATTACTTTCTTATCTGATTGTCGTTATTGATTCATTAACTTGAATCTCTGTATTTTCTTTCAATATGTCAAAGAACTTTATCCTGCATTTACAGGATTTCCGGATAATCATTGTTCCGGATTTTGCGAAGAATAAGGGAATCGAACCGCTGACCCTCCCGATGTGAAGTGGGATGCTCTACCAACTGAGCTAATTCAACATTTCAATAATTTAAGAACAATTTGAATCTGGTGGAGAATAACGGATTCGAACCGATGACCCCCTGCGTGCAAGGCAGGTGCTCTAGCCAGCTGAGCTAATTCCCCCAAACGAGCTATTATGTAGTCCCGCGCAGACTTGAACTGCGGACCCCTACATTATCAGTGTAGTGCTCTAACCAACTGAGCTACGGGACTATTTCCTTTAACAATCACTCTTCTATGAAGCTCAACGTTGTAAGCTTCAGAGTTTCCCTCTCGCTCTAAGGAAGAGCCTTCACAATCACTCGTTTGGGATAATTACAAAACAATGAAGTATAAGCAAGTAGCAAATATCAACCCGACTAATGTCAGGGATAATAACAAATGCTCTAGAAAGGAGGTATTCCAGCCGCACCTTCCGGTACGGCTACCTTGTTACGACTTAGCCCCAGTCACCAGTTTTACCCTAGGCCGCTCCTTGCGGTTACGGACTTCAGGTACCCCCAGCTTCCATGGCTTGACGGGCGGTGTGTACAAGGCCCGGGAACGTATTCACCGCACCATGGCTGATATGCGATTACTAGCGAATCCAGCTTCACGAAGTCGAGTTGCAGACTTCGATCCGAACTGAGACCGGCTTTCGAGATTAGCATCCTGTCACCAGGTAGCTGCCCTCTGTACCGGCCATTGTAGCACGTGTGTAGCCCTGGACGTAAGGGCCGTGATGATTTGACGTCATCCCCACCTTCCTCACTACTTGCGCAGGCAGTTTCCTTAGAGTCCCCAGCATTACCTGATGGCAACTAAGGATAGGGGTTGCGCTCGTTATGGGACTTAACCCGACACCTCACGGCACGAGCTGACGACAACCATGCAGCACCTTGTAGGCCGTCCCGAAGGAAAGTCCGGTTTCCCGATCGATCGTCCTACATTTAAGCCCAGGTAAGGTTCCTCGCGTATCATCGAATTAAACCACATGCTCCTCCGCTTGTGCGGGCCCCCGTCAATTCCTTTGAGTTTCAACCTTGCGATCGTACTCCCCAGGTGGATCACTTAATGCTTTCGCTTAGTCGCTGACAGTGTATCGCCAACAACGAGTGATCATCGTTTACGGCGTGGACTACCAGGGTATCTAATCCTGTTTGATCCCCACGCTTTCGTGCATGAGCGTCAGTTATAGTTTAGTGAGCTGCCTTCGCAATCGGTGTTCTGTGTCATATCTATGCATTTCACCGCTACATGACACATTCCGCCCACTTCAACTATACTCAAGAATGACAGTATCAATGGCAGTTCTACAGTTGAGCCGTAGGATTTCACCACTGACTTATCATTCCGCCTACGCACCCTTTAAACCCAATGAATCCGGATAACGCTTGCATCCTCCGTATTACCGCGGCTGCTGGCACGGAGTTAGCCGATGCTTATTCTTACGGTACCGTCAGTCCCGCTACACGTAGCGGGAGTTTCTTCCCGTATAAAAGCAGTTTACAACCCATAGGGCCGTCATCCTGCACGCGGCATGGCTGGGTCAGACTTGCGTCCATTGCCCAATATTCCTTACTGCTGCCTCCCGTAGGAGTCTGGTCCGTGTCTCAGTACCAGTGTGGGGGATCATCCTCTCAGAACCCCTAGACATCGTTGCCTTGGTGAGCCGTTACCTCACCAACTAGCTAATGTCACGCATGCCCATCTTTAACCGCCGGAGCTTTAATCCATCAAACATGCGAATCGATGAATGTTATGGGGTATTAATCCCGATTTCTCGGGGCTATCCCCCAGTTAAAGGTAGGTTGCATACGCGTTACGCACCCGTGCGCCGGTCGTCAGCATGTATTGCTACACCTGTTACCCCTCGACTTGCATGTATTAAGCCTGCCGCTAGCGTTCATCCTGAGCCAGGATCAAACTCTCCATTGTAATTAAGTACATTTTGTGTCTCAAGATTTACTATTCATATCGAATTCTCGGTATGGACATTTGCTACTAGGCTTTTACTTCAGTTTTTCAAAGAACTTTTTTATCTTTTTGTCTTTACATTTTTTTCAAAATGGGTTGCAAAAGTACACCCTTTTTTTTATCCTGCAAGTTTTTCGAAAAAAATTTATTAATTTTTTTTAATTCGATTTTTCTTGTCGAAAAGGAGTGCAAAAATAAACATTATTTTTTATCCCCTGATTATTTTTTTAAGAAATTATAAAGATCGTTGTGTTAAAAAGAGGGTGCAAAAGTAGAAATTATTAATTGTAAAAAACAAATCTTTTTAAGTTTTTTTTAATTTATTTTTTAAGTGTCTAATTATGAGTATTTTTATAACCCGAATTTTATTTATTTTTGATCGTTTAAATATTTTATTACTTTTAAAGTTATACTATTCATCTAAATAATTTGCAAATATGGCATTCAAAAAAAAGGTTAAGCATTCTTTAAATATTTGGTTAATCAGTGCATTTCTTGTATTGAATCTCCATGCTTTTAGCCAGATTCAACAAACCAATAAGGAAGTTAAAAAACCTTTCAAAGACAGAATATTTATTGGAGGTGGTCTGGGATTCAGTGTGGGCAACTACAGTAGCCTTATTGACGTTTCGCCGTTGGTAGGATATGCCGTTACTGATAATTTTGTAGCAGGTATCGGTTTGACTTACAAATATTATCGATTAAAAGATTATTACCAAAATATTGATAATGGGGACCTTTTTGACTATAAAACAAATATTTATGGAGGTAGTATTTGGGCACGTTATTTTCTTACGGGTATTGACATTCCAGTTTTGGAAAACATGTTTCTTCACGCAGAAATTGAACCTTTGATATTCAACCAGGATTATAGTTATAACCCTGCAGGTAATTTTATAGATCCTTACGGCAACAGATATGCCTTAAAAAATCAACAGGTCACACTAACCAGTTATTTCCTTGGAGGAGGATTAAGGCAATTTGTAGGTGGCAAATCATATCTTTATATAGAAGTATTGTGGAATTTCAACGAAGATATTTATTCGCCCTATTCGAATCCTAGAATCATGTTTGGCTTTGCAGCCGGTTTGTAAATTTGCTGTTAATTTTCAGGTATATTTTTTAAGACCGCTAATGTTAATTTCCAGAATTTAATGACGGTTTCAATATTGAGTCGTTCGTCAGGGGAGTGGGCACCTTTTATTGTCGGGCCAAAAGAAATCATATCCATTCCGGGGTAAACATCACCAATCAATCCGCATTCCAGTCCGGCATGAATAGCCAATACTTTTGGATCTTCATTAAATAATTGATGATAAATTTTACGAGTTATATCAACTATTTCCGAATTTGGATTCGGTTTCCAACCGGGATAACCTTCAGAATGCGTTATTTTGGCTCCGGCAAGCCTGAAAACACTGGCAACCATGTTGCAAATATCACCTTTTGCAGATTCAACTGAACTTCTCTGGCTTGTGGCAATAATGATTTCATTATCTAACGTTTTAACTGAAGCCAAATTGGTTGAGGTTTCAACAAAATTAGGGATTTCCGCCGACCATGCAATAACTCCATGCGGACATGCGTACAATGCGTTCAACAGTTTTGATTGTGATTTTTCATCCACAAGAAAAGCTGGGAAATCAGCCGGATCCGTCGCTATCTTTAAATCCGGTTCGGTAACTTTATATTCTGATCGTACAGTTAAATAAAACGTATTGACGTAATTTTTTAAATCTTCTGTCTTCTCTGTAGGAACACACACAACAGCATAAGCTTCACGGGCAAGCGCATTTCTGAGATTTCCACCATCAAATTTTTGTAATCTCATCCCAAAATGATCTGAGGCATGCCAGAGAATCCGATTTAAAACTTTATTTGCGTTAGCCCTTCCTTTTTGAATATCATCTCCTGAATGACCTCCTACCAGTCCTGAAACAGTAATTCGAAAGGATTTGTAATTCTGCGGTACAGGCACTTTGTCATACGATAAATTTATTACAGTATCTTTTCCTCCCGCACAGCCAATGAAAAGCTGCCCTTCATCCTCTGAATCAAGGTTGAGCAAAATTTTACTTTTAATAAAACCGGGTTTTAGCCCGAAAGCACCCGTAAGCCCGGTTTCTTCGTCAATTGTAAACAGACATTCAATCGGCCCGTGCTCAATATCTTTTGAGTCGAGGATTGCCAGCTGAGCGGCAATACCAATTCCATCGTCAGCGCCTAACGTCGTACCTTTTGCCTTTACCCAACCATCGTCAACCCAGGCTTGAATCGGATCTTTTTCAAAATTATGCAACGAATCGCTGTTTTTTTCGCAGACCATATCAACATGGCTTTGAAGGACAACCGGCTTAACCTTTTCCATACCCAAACTGGCTGGCTTGCTGATCAGGATATTACCGGTTTCGTCTTGATGTGTCTCCAATCCGTGTATTTTACCAAATTCAAGCAGGTAGGCAATTATTTTATCTTCTTTTTTTGAAGGTCGTGGTATTTTTAAGATTTCACTAAAATAAAACCAAAGTCTTTTGGGCTGCAAATTTTTTAATTCTTCATTCATGGTTTGAATTGTTTGTGTTTCTGCAAAAATAGCAACTTATCTTCAAACTGATCTTTCATTTATAAATGAAAATTAAATCAAGCCTTAAGAGAAATGATCAAATAATGGATTTACCTGGATTGAAAGCTAATATCTGTTGAATTGAATTAGCGGAAGAAGTTTATTATAAGTTGAAGTTTACGGGAATCATTATCCAAATGTCGGTGAGCTTACCTTTATATTTTCCGGGTTTAAATTTCATCTTTTGCAGAGCATTCAATGCTGCTTCATCTAGAGCCGGAATACTTTTGACAATTTCCATATCTTTGGCTTCTCCTGTCTTTGTTACCAGTACCTTAATGACAACCTGCCCTTGAATCTTATTGTTTTTAGCAGCAGCAGGATATTTGGGATGTAACGTTGAAAGCAATTGCGGAGGTTCACAATCCGGTGAATTTTCTGAATCCTTCGGTTTAGATTGCAAAGGAGCCAGCATTGTGGAAGCTACAAATCCCCACTTGCCATCATAATTAACAATCCATGCTGCTTCCTTGGGTAAATACCTGTAAATATCAACAATGGATCCTTTTGGAATAACCGCGATTGTTTTTTTTGTGTTTGAATATGGTGTTATCCTCATATCGGCATTCTGCAATATTTTGGCTTGTTCAACCGATTGCAAATCAATGTCATAATCATAAATTGTAATAATCTGATCTTTATTATTACAGGGTACAGGCTTCGACTTTAATTCGTCATACGCTACATCTTTTGTAAATACATCTTGTGCATGAATTTCGATGGTTAAAATCATTGCTAAAAAAAAGAAGTAAATTATAAACTTATTCATGACTTCGTTATTACAACTTTTCTTTATACTTGACAACTAGCAAAATGTTCCGGGAAATACAATAAAATTCTGAAGAATTAAATGTCCAAAATTAAAATGGGAAGTAAAAAAATAAAGAGAATTATTTCAAGTACTCATACGGATAGCCGCTTAAAGTTAGAAATTGTGGTTGAAGGATCGTCTGAAGAAAAGATGCTGTTTCCGGCTACAAGTACGTCTGCACCTTCGCCATAAAGTTTTTTGGCATTGGATAAATCGACACCGCCATCCACTTCAATTAACGTCTGCAAGTTTCTTTTAACGATCATGTTTTTTAGCGCGGCGATCTTTAAATATGTATTTTCAATAAATGACTGAGCTGCAAAACCAGGATTGACTGACATGATCAGAACCATATCCGTGTCGCTGAGAATATCTTCCAGAAGGATAACATTCGTGTGCGGATTGATAACAACACTGGCTTTCATGCCAAGATTTTTAATTGCATGAATGGAACGCTGCAAGTGCGTACACGCTTCATAATGAATACTTAAATTGTCAGCGCCGACATCCCGGAACCGTTCGTAATACCTGTCGGGATCAACGATCATCAAATGTACATCCAGCGGTTTTTTTGCGTACTTTTTGATATGCTTGATAACCGGAAACCCGAAAGAAATGTTAGGCACAAAAAGACCGTCCATCACATCAATATGAATCCAGTCTGCCTCGCTTTTATTGAGCATTTCGATATCAGCCTTGAGGTTTCCAAAATCGGCTGAAAGCAACGAAGGTGCAATTAATTTGTTCATCAGTTGGTTGAATTCGTTGGTGTAAAAGTAGAAAGAATTTATAAAAAAGCGGAAATGAACGCTGCTATTTTAATTTTACCCCAGATAATCTTTGAGTAAATTACTTCGTGATGTCACTTTCAACCGTTTTATCGCCCGTTCTTTAATTTGCCTTACCCGTTCTCGTGTAATTTCATATTTGTCTGCTATTTCTTCAAGAGATAATGGGGCTTTGCTGTTCAATCCAAAATATAACCGAAGGACATCCGCTTCACGCAAAGTAAGTGTGGAAATAGCTCTTTCAATTTCGATTTTTAATGAGTCGTCAATCAATTCCTTTTCGGGGTTGGGCGCTTCATCACTTTTAATAATGTCGTACAAGTTATTATCCTCGTCAGCCAACAATGGAGCATCCATCGAAATGTGTTTGCCGGAATTTTTAAGTGACAGCTCTACTTCTTCTTCATCAACCTGCAGCAGCCTGGCAATTTCTTCAGAGTTTGGCTCCCGTTCAAATTGCTGCTCAAGCTTGGCATAGGCTTTATTGATTTTACTGAGAGTCCCGACACGGTTGAGGGGCAATCGCACAATACGCGATTGTTCTGCCAAAGCCTGCATAATGGATTGACGGATCCACCATACGGCATATGAGATAAATTTAAAACCCCTGGTTTCATCAAAACGATGGGCTGCTTTTATAAGACCAAGGTTTCCTTCATTTATTAGATCCTGCAAACTTAAACCCTGATTCTGATATTGTTTAGATACGGAAACTACAAATCTGAGATTGGCTTTGGTAAGTTTCTCCAACGCATCAAAATCACCTTGTTTGATCCGTTGTGCGAGCAAAACTTCTTCCTCAGCGCTTATCAGATTAACCTTACCGATTTCCTGCAAGTATTTTTCGAGAGAGGCAGTGTCCCTGTTTGTAACCTGCTTGATAATTTTTAGTTGTCGCATAGTTAACTAGTAAATAAATAAAAAGTCATTTGCAAAAAGTTGTTTTTTACAATCAAGGCTTAATGAGAAAGCTGTTACCTGAAATTAAAATTCCCGGACAACAAGTTCTAAAAGCTGAAATCCGGGAAGTTTTACGAATCGAATCTTATTAAGTTTCAATTATTGCGGCCGGTCGGGTTTTGGCAATAAGACTTTGCGGGAAAGTTTCAGTTTGCCTGTCCGGTTATCAATTTCAATTAATTTAACCTTTACTTTATCACCTGTTTTCAGAACTTCATCCACTGTTTTTAAATGCTTCCAGTCGATCTCAGAAATATGTAATAATCCTTCTTTTCCTGGAATAATTTCAACAAAAGCTCCAAATGTCGTAATGTTTTTAACTGTACCCAAATAGATTTCGCCAACTTCCGGTACGGCAATAATTGCTCTGATCCTTGCTTTAGCAGCTTCAAATGATTCCTTATCCGTACATACAATATCCACGATCCCAAATTCTCCGACTTCTTCAATAACGATTGTGGAATTTGTTTCCCTTTGAATTTCCTGTATTACTTTACCTCCGGGTCCAATAATTGCTCCTATAAATTCCTTGGGAACGGTCATTTTTTCTATTCTCGGAACATGGGGTTTGTAATCAGCACGCGGCACCTGAATGGTCTTTTCAAGCTCATCAAGAATATGCAATCTCCCCTTTTTCGCCTGATCCAGGGCTTGCTTTAAAATTTCATGGGATAATCCGTCGACCTTAATGTCCATCTGGCATGCAGTTATTCCATCGCGGGTTCCTGTGACTTTAAAATCCATATCTCCAAGGTGATCTTCATCACCAAGAATATCAGACAAAATCGCAAATTTCTCAGTTCCCTGGTCCGTGATAAGCCCCATTGCTATTCCGGAAACAGGCTTTTTGATTTTTACACCGGCATCCATCAGTGCAAGAGTTCCTGCACATACTGTTGCCATCGATGACGATCCGTTGGATTCGAGAATATCCGAAACTATTCTTACTGTGTAAGGATTATCCTCTACGGAAGGCATAACAAATTTCAATGCCCTGAGTGCTAAGTTACCATGGCCGATTTCCCGACGGCTTGTTCCTCTTAAGCCTTTGACCTCACCCGTTGCAAACGGCGGGAAATTATAATGAAGGATAAATGTACTTTTTCCTTCAAACACAGCTCCGTCAATGGTCTGTTCGTCCAGCTTGGTACCTAATGTTACACTCGTCAGCGATTGCGTTTCACCACGTGTGAAAATTGCAGAGCCGTGGGCTGCCGGAAGATAATCAACTTCACTCCAAATCGGACGTATTTCATCCAGCTTCCTGCCGTCTAATCTCAATCGTTCATCCAAAACCAGGCGTCTGACTGCTTCTTTTTCGACATTGTGATAATAGCGCTGAATCATTAATTTTTTTGCTTCCCTTTCTTCTTCAGGAATCGTGGTAATAAAATCCTCTTTTATCTGATCAAATGCATCATGACGATCATGCTTTGAGGTTCCTTGTTTGGCTACGGCATAAATTTTATCGTATGTTTCCTTTTTGACAAGGGCTTCCAGTTCTTCATCATTTTCCTCGTGGCTATATTCTCTTTTCGTTTTCGACTTGTCAATCAAGGCAGCAAGATCCAATTGAATCTGGCATTGCTTTTTAATTTCTTCGTGTGCAAATTTCAATGCTTCCAGCATATCTTCCTCGCTGATCTCTTTCATCTCACCTTCCACCATTACAATGTTATCGAGGGTAGCTGCCACCATAATGTCAATATCAAGGGAATCAATTTCAGAAACAGCCGGATTGATCAACAGTTTCCCACCTTTTCTGCCGACTCTTACTTCCGAAATAGGCCCTTTAAAGGGAATATCAGAAACTGTTATGGCTGCTGAGGCTGCAAAAGCAGCCAGAGCATCCGGCATAATATCTTTATCTGCTGATATTAACGAAATAAGTACTTGTGTTTCGGCATGATAATCGTCGGGGAAAAGCGGACGCAGTGCCCTGTCAACCAAACGCGCTATCAGGATTTCATATTCTGAGGGACGTGCTTCCCGTTTAAAAAATCCGCCCGGAAACCTGCCCGTTGCGGCATATTTTTCCTGATATTCTACTGTTAATGGTAAAAAATCAGTGTTTTCTTTTGGTTCTTTCATCGAAACTATGGTAGCCAAAAGCATGGTTTCTCCCATTTTTACTACCACTGAACCATCAGCTTGCGTGGCAAGCTTACCGGTTTCCAATACTACTTCCCGACCGTCGGGAAGAATTAATGACTTTGTTATTCCAGTTTTACTCATTTATTTTTTATCTTCTTTTATACAAAAAAAGGCAATCGAAAATTGCCTTTTTATTCCGTTCTTTTATTTTCTTATCTTTAGCTTTTTAATGATGTCCCTGTACCTTTCGATATCTTTTCGCTTCAGATAATCGAGAAGCTTTCTTCTTTTACCCACCAGTCTCACCAACGATCTTTCAGTTGCCATATCCTTCTTGTTTTCCTTCAGATGTTCAGTAAGGTGTGAAATTCTGTGTGTAAACAATGCTACCTGTCCTTCTGCCGAACCTGTATCGAATTCAGATTTTCCGTACGATTTGAAATACTCTTTTTTCTTTTCTGCTGTCAAGTACATATTCTTATTCTGTTATGAGATTTTATTTTCGGGCTGCAAAATTAGGACAATCTTTTTAATTCGCAAATAATTATAAAATATTTTTATTATTAGGGTACTCCTTTTAAAGCATATTTTCCAGTTTGTTTATTGTTAATCGAAGCATATTATCCGTTTACTAAACCGTTCTTATAGGAATACTCCATATGTGCTCTAACAAACCGTAAATCGGAAAAGGAGACGGATTCGCCCAATGCCAGCCTTTGCATCCGACAAACCTGTACCCGGATGGGCAATGAAATATTCCATGATTATCTTTGATTTATTTTCATTCAAAAATTGCTTTAATTTTAATTCACCGGTTCCAATATAATGTGCAAGATGTCCTTCGATTGTAGTAACAGTGAGTTGGCGTAACTGAGCTATTTGCCCGATTGTTTTGCCTTCATTGAAAAGTCCTAAGCTTATTGCTTTTGTGTCCTGCTTAGGAGGGATGGGTTCTTCCCTGATTTCTGTGTTCGCCGGTACATTGTTTTCTGAACAATAGTTTTGAACGATGCTGATTATTTCATTCCCAAATTGTTCAATTTTTTTCTTGCCCATACCCTTTAATGATTTCAGCTGTCTCTCCGTAAGCGGAAGCCCGTTCGATATTGAGAGCAAAAGCTTTTGAGATGCAATGAAATAAATGGGAACATCTTTTTCATCCGCTAACTTTCTCCGCCATTCTTTAAGTTGTTTGAACAGGATTGGATGATCAGAGGTTGTTTTAGTCTCAGTCACCTTTTCCGCGGGTATCCTGTCAATTTGCTGTAAAGCAGCCACTGCTCGTGCATGCAGATAATCCTTCACTACAAAACCTTGTTTGCTTGCATTCAGACAAGCGAGTTTAATTGCAAGAAGTTCCCTGATCTTCAGCAGGGTTTCATTGACCGATTTTCGTCACCGCTTTGTTATCGGTTTCAAAAGAAAGTTGCCTGAGTGGTTTGAGGATATTTTCATTGGTCTTTTCAAGAAAGTAAACCGATGCTTTCATAATGCGCTCCTGTAACTGACTTTCATTGCCATTTGGGCCGGACAGATATTTTAATTGTTCAATAAACTTTCCGGCAATTTCAATCAACGCCCTGGTACCATTTTTATTAGCCTGATCAAGATTTTCCAGCAGGTTTCCAAGAATTACCGAAGCATTTTCCATACCGATCTTCTTACACTTTTCCAGTTGATACTGCAATTGCCTGTAACCGAATAACTCTTCAAGCAAAGCAAGCCGGTAAGCTTGTTTCGATTTGTCCAAAATCTTTTCATCAGGCTGGTTTTCTTCTACGCTTCGGTTAAAACCATCAACCACCGGATCACAGATGATCGCCTTTGAAGTGAGCGGGCTGCTTAGAACAAGTCCTTCGAGGGTTTTGCACCGGCTCAGCGCTACATAAGTTTGTCCGTGTGCAAAGGCGGCGTTTGCATCAATTACTGCTTTTTCAAAGGTCAGTCCCTGGCTTTTATGGATGGTGATGGCCCAGGCTAATCGTAACGGATATTGCAGAAATGCCCCTGCCACCTCTTCTTCAATCTCTTTTGAAGTATTATTGATGCTGTATTTTATATTTTCCCAACGTTCTTTATTGACGGCAATCGGGTTGTCTTCGTCTTTGCATTGAACATAAATCAGTTCTTCATCTATACCCGTCACTACACCGATTTTTCCATTAAAATAACGCTTTTCCGGGGAGCTGTCATTTTTGATGAACATCACCTGCGCTCCTTTCTTAACTGACAGAAACTGATCGGCGGGATAGGAAAAATCAGGAAACTGTCCACTGATCTCAGCCTCAAAAATATGTACCGGAGCCTTTACTTTTTGTAATTGTTCGTCATTGATCCGGCTGGCAGTTGCATTATGCGTCGTCAGGATAATGTAGCCTTCATCTTTGGCCGGACTGAAACCCTGAATGAAGCGTTCGTTAAGCTTTTTCACTGATTCCGCAGAGAGCCTGTCATTGCGGATTTCATTCAGGATTTTAATAAACTCATTATCCTGCTGCCGGTAAATGTATTTGAGTTCGATGGTAACTGCCTGCGATTGCATAAAGGCCCTGCTGCTGAAAAAGAAACCTGTATCGTAATGATTCCTTAGAAGATCCCACTCATCCTCTTTAATTACCGGGGCTAATTGCTGAAGATCGCCGATCATCAGCATTTGCACACCGCCAAAAGGCAATGTTTTATTTTTAAATCTCCGGAGTATTGTATCGATACCATCCAGCAAATCAGCCCGCACCATGCTGATTTCATCGATTACCAGCAAATCCAGGGAGCGGATAAGATTTATTTTTTTTGTATTGAATTTCCGGGCAGAATTGGTTTTCTGAGTCCCTTTTTCAGATTCATCAAGACGTCCGGGAAGGATAGGCCCGAATGGCATTTGAAAGAAAGAATGAATGGTAACTCCTCCGGCATTAATGGCTGCAACGCCTGTCGGAGCTATAACCACCATGCGTTTGGGTGAAACCTCCTTAAGCTTGTGCAGAAAAGTCGTTTTTCCGGTTCCGGCTTTACCCGTAAGGAATATATTGCGATTGGTGTAGTGTACAAAGTTAAATGCCAGATCCAGTTCAGGGTTTTGCATCATGATTGGTAGATTCTGTTGTTTATCCTGCATAAAAGTATAAAATAACTGCCAGAATGGGATAAATTTCAAAGATAATATTTAGAATTCAACCTTTCAGGTTTTCCAGTACACATTCCTTTTTCAATTTGAAAATACTTGCTAAA
>CAVXGA010000011.1:0-137950 GCA_963761195.1 uncultured Bacteroidales bacterium | reverse complement strand
CCGCTGCCTCAGGTATTCAAGCCTGGCCATGAGCGTAAGCGTCACCTGGGGCTTTGCTAGTACGTTGTTAAGTCACGCACTTAACTCTTTATCAAACAAAATCACGGGGTTTTTATGGTATTTGGGAGTAACACCCCCCGCTGCCCCTGCTGGTTCAGGTCTTCACCATAGCTTGTGTGCAAGCAGGACCTGCACTTTTAAATACCGAAATCAAAGCTTCCTGTATTAACGAGATCGTATTTATGAATGCATTTCCAATGCATGTTTTACCACAGGTTCGCTGAAATTTTCTTTAGGGGTCCTTCGGAGAAAAGTTAAAACTCAATACTTGAGCTCAAATCACTGCTGACCGATGCAAATGAAATTACATAAAGAGAGCAGCATTGAAACAAGAATTACTATCGCAGTATTTTGGTTACAATAAAAAGTGAGCCAAACAGGTGATTATCTGTAAAAATCAACGGTTAACGAAATTCTTAAAAAAAAGTTTATCCTTTATAAGTAATTATCATATATTTGACCTCACTATTCGTTAACGCAAATTCAATTATTATGAAAAAACTTACCTTTTTAATTTTTACTCTGTGTATTTCTATTCAATTATTTTCAGGTGATATCATTTCACTTAAAAACAATATGATATTTGAAGGAAAGATTGTTAAAGTAACAAAAAAACATACGGTCTTTCTTGTCAGCAATTACGAGTATTTTATTCCAAATGCTGATGTTTATTGTTTAATTTTTGAAGATCCAAATAGCCCTCTTTTAAATGATTTAATAGAAAAGGGTGATGAATTATCCAATCCTGAAAAATGCTTTAAAGCACAAATGGATGTTGAAGCATATCATGGAAAAGCCTTTGGTAATTTTTGCCTGGGTTTCTTTTTTGGTGTATTTGGTTTGATCGGTTGTGCCGTTTCAAGTCCCGGGCCTCAAAGGGGATCGAAAACGTTGATGATGTCTTCGAACAAGGAATTATTTAATGATCCAGCATATCTTTCTTGCTATAAAAAGAAAGCCAGGGGCAAAGCAATTGGAAATTCTTTGTTAGGATGGGGCGCATCAATTCTTTTAATTATTGCACTTTCTTCATGATCATAATGGGCAGGTATTTCTTATAAAATCCCCGCTGCCTCAAGTGTTCAAGCCCATCCTTGAGAGCAGGCATCACCCGGAGCTTTGCATTTTCCATCTGCCTTAAGCATTCCTAAAATGGTTAAGCGACAGAGCGACTTAAACACTCATAGACTTCATCCATGAAGCTCAACGTTCGGTATAAAAGGTAAAAAAAAGAAGAGCCAGTCTCAAAAGTTCTTTGTGGAACTTTGTGATTTTCCTGGTGTGCCTTTGTGGTTAATATAAAAAGCTTAACCACAAAGGATCACGAAGTTCACACGGAGGTTACACCAAGCTGATAATATCCAACTGTATGACTATTGAGACAGCCTTTTAATTCAGAACCTGGTTACCGGCGCCAAGGTTGGGTTTCCAGATGTCACCAAACCTGCTTTAAGCGTCCACGCTTAAAATTGTCTCCCCAGCCCGGTATAAAGTCTTCAGGAAAAAGTTAAAGCGATGGACCGACTTGAACACTCGTATAATGAGAACCTGTCTTAAAAGTTCTTTGTGGAGCTTTGTGATTTTCCTGGTGTGCCTTTGTGGTTAATATAAAAAGCTTAACCACAAAGGATCACGAAGTTCACACGGAGGTTACACCAAGCTGATAATATCCAACTGTATGACTATTGAGACAGCCTTTTAATTCGGAACCTGGTTACCGGCGCCAAGGTTGGGTTTCCAGATGTCACCAAACCTGCTTTAAGCGTCCACGCTTAAAATTGTTTCCTCAACCTGGTTTAAAGTCCCCTTCTGCTTTAAGCATCCGTGATTAAAGTTGTTTCCTCTGTTTTGGCTTAAGCAAACTTCTCATTTTTGCTTACCTTTGTAAAAAAAGTTAAATGGATTCTTTGATTGTAAAACTGGATAGCAAAGCTAATAAGGCCGAAATAAAGAGGCTTTTAAAACATATCAAGGGGATTAAAGATGTTTCTGAGAAAATAACCAGAGAAGATTTTGAAAACCTTGTGGATTTAGCATTGCTAAAAGAAATTAAAAAAGCTGAGAAAGACAGATTATATAATTATGTCGATTCGAAAAAGCGATTTTCAGAATTAAGGAAGAACATTACCAAATGATTGTAAAATCTTCAGAATCGTTTTTTAAAGATTTATCAAAAATCCGGAACAGTGAGGTTTTTGATGAAATAGAAAACATCTTCGATCTGGCTCATCAATGTATTACCCCTGACACTCTCCCAGGCTTTAAAGCGCTTGACCAGATATCTGGTTACGGAAGAATTAAAGTCGGTGATTATCGCATCGGAGTAAAATACAGTCAAAAAACAATTATATTTTATAGGGTACGGCACAGATCGATTATTTATAAAATATTTCCTTAAATTTATCAAACCTGCATTAAGCGTCCACGCTTAAAGTTGTTTCCCCAGCCTGGTTAAAGTCTTCAGGAAAAAGTTAAAGCGACAGAGCGACTTAAACACTCGTATAATGAGAACCTGTCTTAAAAGTTCTTTGTGGAACTTTGTGATTTTCCTGGTGTGCCTTTGTGGTTAATATAAAAAGCTTAATCACAAAGTTACACTACGTTATTCCAGGCTGATACTATCCAAATGTATGACTCTTGAGACAGCCTATTAATTCGGAACCTGGTTACCGGCACCAAGGTTGGGTTTCCAGATGTCATCTTTATCTTTATTGTTCGACTGGGTATCGAAATTGTAATCGGTCTTCAGATAACCTTTAGTACCCGCCTGGTTTTTCCATGTGGGATCCTTGTCGCTGTTATCTATTGTGCCGTTTCCGTCTCCGTTACCGCCAAACATCACCCAGGCACCGGGACCTGATCCGGATATGTGCTTCTGGGCAAGGGTTCCGCCATAAGCCTGCCCTGAACCGGTGGTAAAATTATAGGTGTAAAAGCCGCCTGACTGGGTAAGTGCGTTTGAAGAAATTACGCTGATATGATTGCGGTGATTAACAACCACAAACAGACCATTGGTAACGGAAAGGGCACCGAAATTAAGACCAATCGTTCCGTTGAGATTAACGATCCTGCCGTCGTTGCGGATGAAAGCCGCTTTGCGTGCAATCCGTGTTCCGCTGGTGGCCTGAGCCGCCGAAGCCGCATCCCGTAGTTCGACCAGAACCCAGTCGATCGTGTTGGGAGGAAATGAGACCACACTTTCGGTTCCTGCATAATTCCAGGGAGAAGTATTGTAAGGTTGGTTTAATGGGATGACGCCGGATAAACCCTGATCCATCGTTGTTCCGTTGTAAGGGCCTTCGAGGAGGACCGTCAGATCCACCAGCACCTCAGGAGCAACAATGTTGACAGTATAATCTTCTGTTTCGCCATAATTTAAAGTCGCACAGGGATCGATGTTGGGATTGTTCCAGAGTTCGCGCACCCGCATTCCTGTAGTACCGGTCAGGGCCGTAGCAGGAACCGTGAAATCAATGGTGCCGGTGACCGGCATGGCATTCAGGGTAACATTCCCCAGTTTTTCGGCGGGATCAAAAACACCATTCTGATCGTAGTCGATCCATACGGAAATATTATTGCTGTTGGCGATGGTCCCGGCACTCAGGGTGACGGTATAGCCGGAACCCGGAGCCAGGCTGGTACTCAAAGCCGTATAATTCTCATAAAAAGGTGCGGGGGAAGCGCCTGTAGCATTGTTGATACTTCCCAACTGAACCAGTGAAATAAAATCGCCGCCGCCTGTTCCGGAAGCATAGGCCGGGATACAGTATGAAAAAGGCAGCACATTGATATAATTTGTTTTTGTTTCCTGGTCACTGCCATCGGGGTTGGAGGCCGTCATGGAAACCGTGTACGGACCCAGTGCATTGAACTGCACATGCGGATTTTGCAAACCGGCATCGGTTCCGTCGACATACGTGACGGTATTCGGTGTAAAACTCCACAACCAACTAAAAGGCGCATTGATCGACATGTCGGTAAAAATGACTGTTGAATTTGGTTGAGGATTGATAGTACTTGCAGCGAAATCGGCTACAGGAGGAGAAGATTCGAATAATTTGAAGGAGGCAATGCGCGTGTGCCAGTAGAAACTACCGGTTGCATATTCTGAGGTATACCAAAAGGTTTTTTCATCCGCACGATCTACCGTCATGTCGCTGTAGTCGCCCCAGCGGTTAGTACCTGTTTGCGAACCTGTGCCTGAATAAATGGATTGTTCCGGAACGGTCATCACACCCAACGGATCACTGGCAGCACGACCGGTATAGCGGATCGAAGGATACACCGAAGAACTGGACACCGAATAACCCAGGGCGATATCACCATTGACATTCATGGCAATACTTCCCATCCAGCGGTTCAGTCCGTCATCAGGAGCAAAGGTGCCCTGCTGGTAAATGGACCATCCCGAGCCGGTATTGCGCAGTTCGTACCAGCGGATGCCTGCCCGGTTTGATCCTGCATCGACCGTGTGGTTCAGGACGATGGTCTGGTGGGCATTGAATTTCCGGTACTGGGCACGGAACATAAGCCTGTCGCCCAGGTTATCTAAGTTGTACGAGCTACCCGGTTGAGGTATCTGGTTATTATAGTCAAGCATTACAAAGGGAGCGGTGGGCAGGCTGGCACCGAGGGTAATGGTGGAGTTGGCCGGCGTTTCCCAGTCAACAACCAGGTTCCATACGCGCAGGACATTTGCATCCAGTTCAAGAAAATAGCCGGGCGTATTGGCCGGTGGCAGATAGGTATCGGCATCGGCAGGCAATAAGCTGTAGTAGGATGAGCCGAGATTAAAGTAGACCATGGTGGCAGAAGGATCACCGGCAATCATCGCTGCGCGGTCGACCACCGTGGCGCCGGCACCCAGATAAGTGACTGATCCGTTCAGAATAAATTCATTGGTCGACAGGTAATACCCGTCTCTCCATACACCGATCTTCGGATAGTCGGGTAATTCGGAATAAGCGAAGGCATAGCGGTACCAGGAGCCGGTGGGGTCGGAAGTCGTGGAGACCGCCATAAGCTCATAACAGTATCCACTCGAGGTATAATCAGTAAACTGACTTGCCAGCCAGCGATCGGCAAAGGAATCGTAAACAACCACCGGGTCGCCGTCATTGTGGCCGGTCCAGGGTCCGGTAAAACCATCCCACAGCGTTGAATTGGCTGCAGGTCCGTATTGTGAAACACCGTCTTTGCTGAAGATTTGAAAAGAGAGGTTCGTCATTTGAAAATAATGACTCAGCCCCACATCGCCATTAGGGTCGGGGGGCGCACAGTTGCATGAGCTTGGCGCACCGTCGAAATTCTGATTGATGACCGACGGCGATTTCATTCCCGCCTGGCTGTGCTGTATCACCGGGTCGGGCAGGAGATTGGCCGGCAAATTATTGAATTTACGGTAGTTGTTGATTTGATCTTCTATGAGTTCTAACTCCCCTGATTCCGATGTGTCGGCGGTCAAGGTGATCGGAATGTCTCTCAGGGGCGGTGAAACATCGAATTGTACGGCTGTTTTGATCGCTGAAGGCGAAAATGATGTTTTCTGAGCAATCAAACCGGTTGACAACCCCAGAAAACACAGCAGGCCAAGAAGTACAATATTTTTCATTTCAATGAATTTAATTATTTATGGATAGCGAGAACAGTTGTATTGGAAAAAAGAACTTAAAAAAAATCAGTTTGTTCATTGTAACGCGTAAATGATAGAATGCATCAATGTTGAATCTATGGAAAAAGTTAAGCGTTTTCTGTTAATCGTTTGATGGAAATGGAAAATCTGCATTGAGCAATTTTTCCCCCGCTGCCTCAAGTGTTCAAGCCCGGCCTAGGGTGTAAACAGTTGGGATGTCTCTGTTTGGCAGAAATCTTCATGTAAAGGCCAAAACAAATCAATCCTCACGTTGGGAAGTGTGATGGCGTGAAGCAATCCGTTAGCGAAAGGATGTTGACAGATCGCTTCGTCTCCCGATAGCTATCGGGATCCCCGCAATGACAGGGTATTTTGTTGTCGGGCATGTTACCATCAGTGCATACCACCTGAACAAAGCCTAATTCTGATTGTTTCCATAAAACAAAAATTACTATAATTCACTCAGCTTAAACTAATGAATAGGAGATAATAAAATGCCCAGATTTCTAATTGAAGTACCCCACCAGGAAGATACGAAAGCATGCAGGAAGACGATGGCCATCTTTATGACTTCGGGATCGCATTTCCTGACCAATGCCGAATGGGGATGCCACGACGGCGAACACAAAGCCTGGATGCTGATAGATGTTGATAATAAGGAAGAGGTCCGAATGATTGTCCCGCCAGCTTACCGCGACGAGGCAAAAATATTGCAGGTAGAGCATTTCAGAAAAGAAGAATTCGAAGATTACTTTAAGGTTCATCCGCTCTGATCCTAAAGAATGCATCGGAGAGGGATGACGGGTGATATGCCGGATGATTCGCCGCTGTCTCACGTGTTAAAGTCTGGCCCTGGGCGCTGGCATTACCTGGGGTTTTGCATTTATAAGTTTGTAACTCATCTGCTTTAAGCGTCCACGTTTAATGCCGTTGCCTCAGATTGTAGCCGTCTGATTTCAAATAATTCAACTATTTCAATTGTTGGTAACCATACGCCGGCAGATTGCTTTGAAACGCCTCCCCGCATGCCTTCAAAAAGGTTTCGCGCAATGACGACCGTGATGAGCTTTTCCTATTAAATGCAGACTTAAACACCGGAAATTAAATGCAGAACCTCTACTCTGATTTAGGCATTCAGTCAATGGTTTAAGCAACAGAGCGACATAAACACTCGTATAATTCATTGCATGAAATTCAGGACTCCGTATAAAAATGGTTAAAAAAAGAAGGCTGCCTTGTGAGCAGCCTCTTCATGGATTATTATTCAGGAATCCTTAATTCGGAACCTGGTTACCGGCGCCAAGGTTGGGTTTCCAGATGTCATCTTTATCTTTATTGTTCGACTGGGTATCGAAATTGTAATCGCTCTTCAGATAACCTTTGGTACCCGACTGGTTTTTCCATGTGGGATCCTTGTCGCTGTTATCTATTGTGCCGTTTCCGTCACCGTTACCGCCGAACATCACCCAGGCACCGGGACTATCCAATATGCTTTTGAGCTAACGTTCCACCATAAGCCTGACCCGAACCGGTGGTAAAATTATAGGTGTAAAAGCCGCCTGACAGCGGTAAGTGCGTTTGAAGAAATTACGCTGATATGATTGCGGTGATTAACAACCACAAACAGACCATTGGTAACGGAAAGGGCTCCGAAATTCAGACCAATCGTTCCGTTGAGTGTTAACGATCCTGCCGTCGTTGCGGATGAAAGCCGCTTTGCGTGCAATCCGTGTTCCGCTGGTGGCCTGAGCCGCCGAAGCCGCATCCCGCAATTCGACCAGTACCCAGTCGATCGTATTGGGAGGAAATGCGGCCACGCTTTCGGTGCCTGTGTAATTCCATGGAGCCGTATTGTAAGGCTGATTTAAAGGAACATACCCTGATAATCCCGGATATCATTTCGTGTGTTCCGTTAAAGGGACCTTCAAGGAAAGCGGTAAGATCAACCAGAATAGCCGGAGCCTGGATCATCACCGTATAATCTTCTGTTTCACCATAACTTTCATTCGTACAGGGATCCATAGCTGTATTATTATAAACTTCCCTCACACGCATCCGGGTGGTACCGCTTGCAGCAGCGGAGGGAACTGTAAAATTAATTGTCCCGGTTGCCGGCATGGCACCCAGGGTGACATTCCCCAGTTTTTCAGCCGCATCAAAAACCCCATTCTGATTATAGTCGATCCAAACCGAAATATTATTTAAGCTGGCATAAGTCCCGGCGCTCACCGTCACTCCATAGGCCGAATTTGTTAAAAGGCTGGTCGATAAACTGGTATAATCAGTATAGTATGGAGATGGAGCAGCCCCCGTAGCATTATTAATGCTTCCCAGCTGAACCAGTGAAATATAATCGCCATCAGTTGTACCGTATGTATATGTAGGGATACAATATGAAAATGGAACCACATTAATATAATTGGTTTTTATTTCCGGATCACTTCCATAACTGTTGGTAGCTGTGAGGGAGACGGTATATTGACCCAGCGCATTGAATTGTACCTGCGGATTTTGTGAGGCTGAATTCGTTCCGCCCATATAGGTTATTGTATTCGGACTAAAAGTCCATGACCAGCTTGTTGGAACATTCGTTGAATTATCAAAAAAATTGACTGTTGTATTTATAGCAGGATTTGTATTGCTGGCAAAAAAATCAGCTACAGGCGGACCGGCAGTATATAATACAAACGAAGCGATTCGGGTCCTCCAGTTCCACCCTCCGTTTGAGTATTCAGTTGTGAACCAAAAGGTATTATCATCAACAGGATCGACGGTCATGGCACTATAATCACCCCAACGGGTCGGGCCAGTTTGTGATGTTGTACCCGCAAAAATTGATTGCTCAGCTATAGTCATTGTACCTAAAGGATCACCGGCAGCACGACCGGTGAAGCGAATCGAAGGATATACCGAAGAACTGGCAACCGAATAACCTAAGGCGATATCACCATTTGCATTCATGGCAATGCTTCCCATCCACCGGTTGAGACCATCGGCCGGCGCATAGGTACCCTGCTGATAAATTGACCAGCCCGATCCGGTATTCCGGAGTTCATACCATCGGATACCAGCCCTCAATGAACCGGCATCGACTGTATGATTGACCACTATGGACTGATGGCCGGCAAACTTCCTGTATTGGGCACGGAACATGAGCCTGTCACCTAAATTATCTAATTTTACTGAAGTTCCGGGTTGCGGTATCAGATCAGAATACCCCAGCAAATTGAAAGCGGCAGTTGGAAGGCTGACCCCTAATGTCAGGGTTGAGTTTGCAGGATTGGTCCAGTCTACACTCAGGTTCCAAACCCTTAAAACATTTACATCCATTTCGACAAAATAACCGGGAGCACCAACGGGTGGTAAATCAATGCCATCTGCATCGGAGGGTAATAAACTGCCGTAACTTGTGCCCGGGTTAAAATATACCATGGTTGCAGTCGGATTACCGGCAAGCATTGCAGCTCTGTCTATGACAATGGCTCCCGGTCCAAGGAAAGCTGTTCCGGCTGCATTGAACTCATTGGTCGACAGGTAATAACCGTCTCTCCAAACACCAAGCTTGGGATAATCCGGGAAATTGGTAAACTGAAAGGCATACCTGTACCAGGCTCCCGTTGGATCAGGTGTAGCAGATACGGCTATCAGCTCATAAAAGCCGTTAGAACCTGAAGTATATAAAGCAAACTGGCTTGCAATCCAGCGATCGGCAAACTGATCATAGATTACCACCGGGTCACCATCGTTGTGTCCGGTCCACGGACCGGTGAAACCATCCCACAGCGTTGAATTATCAGCGGGACCATACAGTGAAGTTCCTGATTTATTAAAAATCTCAAAAGAAACATTGACCATCTGAAAATAATGGTTTGGCCCGACATCACCATTTGGATCGGGAGGTGCACAGTTGCATGACATCGGCATTCCATCGAAGTTCTGAACTATAGATTCCGGTGATTTTATGCTTCCCTGGTTTTCCTGTAATACCGGATCCAGTCCCTGATTAGGTAGATTCTTGAATTTGTCACGAAAATCAAATTTATTTTCTATTTCGTTATCTTCCCCTGCACCTGATTTTTCGCCTGGCGGAATAATTTTAACATCTTTAAGGGGTTGTGGAAACATCAAAATAGACAGGTGTAATAATCTGTGAAGGTGAAAATGTTTTATTCTGGGCTATCAATACATTTGACAAAAAAACAAAACAAAGAAAGCTGATGATTTGTACTGAATTTTTCATAGAAATGAATTTATTTAATTGAAATTATTGAAGAACTGTGAGTCAAGTTAAAACTTAAAAAGAACCAATTTGTTCAATGGTATGCATAAATACGTATATGATCAAATGCCTGAAAATTGAATTAGAGAAAAAAGTTAAGTGTTATCTGTTAATCGTTTGATGGAAGCGGGCAACCAGCATCGGGCAATTTTTTCTCCTTTAGTAAAATTTATCCTATTTTTATGACCCGGAAATGATTCATCAAAGATGTCCTGTTAGCCGTCTTTTTAATACGGATATAGCCTGAGCATTGAACTTTTTCCGGATTAGATTTGTCATATGTAGTAAATTTCAGCTTTAAACTTTATGAAGAGAATCAGTACCCTCCTCCTTCTGGGAATATTCATTACCGGATTCCCGGGCATTTTATCAGCACAAAAAAAAACAGATAAGCCGGAGATTGACAGCACATCGGCAGCCATCTATGCCGGATTGAAATTCCGCAGCCTGGGCCCGGCATTCATGTCGGGTCGTATTGCCGACGTGGCGATCCATCCGCAGAACGATAACATCTGGTACGTTGCCGTCGGGTCGGGCGGTGTATGGAAGACCATTAATTCAGGTACTACCTGGACACCCGTGTTTGAAACTCAGAAATCCTATTCCATTGGCTGCGTTGCCATCGATCCGACAAACCCGAACACCGTATGGGTCGGCACCGGTGAAAATGTTGGAGGCCGTCATGTTGGCTACGGCGATGGGATATACCGGAGTGACGACGGCGGAACAACCTGGAAGAACATGGGGCTTACCGAATCGCAGCACATTTCAAAGATCATTGTACATCCCTCGAATTCAGATATCATCTGGGTAGCAGCACAGGGACCGTTGTGGTCGAAAGGCGGAGATCGCGGATTTTTCCTGACAAAAGACGGTGGGAAAACCTGGCAAAAAACCCTTGGCGACGATGCCTGGACAGGCGTAACCGACATCATGGCCGATCCGAGAAATCCTGACAGGATTTATGCTGCTACCTGGCAGCGTGGCCGAACGGTAGCATCGTACATGGGGGGAGGACCCGGTACGGCCATTTATCGCTCGGAAGATGGTGGTCTCACGTGGGAAAAACTAACCAACGGACTTCCAGCTTCCGACATGGGAAAGATCGGGCTGGCCATCTCGCCCCTAAAGCCGGACGTTATCTATGCTGCCATTGAGCTCGACCGCCGGACGGGTGCTGTTTACCGTTCGGAGGACAGGGGCGCTTCATGGAAAAAAATGTCGGATGCGGTAGCCGGAGCCACCGGCCCCCACTACTACCAGGAATTGTATGCAAGTCCGCATAAGTTCGACCGGATTTACCTGATGGATATCCGGATACAGGTTTCCGAAGATGGCGGGAAGACATTTAAGCGATTGCCGGAACAAAAAAAGCACAGCGACAACCATTGCATCGCCTTTCGGAAGGATGATCCCAATTGGCTGCTGGTTGGCTGCGACGGCGGCTTGTACGAAAGCTTTGACCTGGCAGAGAACTGGCATTTCATCAACAACCTGCCTGTAACACAGTTTTATAAGATAGCGCTGGATGATGCAGAACCATTTTATTCTATTTATGGGGGAACTCAGGACAACGCAACCCAGGGAGGCCCCTCGCAAACAGACGACCGGATGGGCATCCGCAATTCCGACTGGTTTCTCACCCTCGGCGGCGACGGCTATCAGCCTGCTACCGAGCCCGGTAACCCGGATATTGTCTATTCCCAGTCGCAGGAAGGAGAATTGTACAGAGTCGACATGATTACCGGTGAGAAAGTATACATCAAGCCACAACCTGAAGAAGGCGAACATTACGAACGGTTCAACTGGGATTCACCTATCCTTGTGAGTCCCTACAATCCGGAAACGATTTATTTTGCCTCGCAGCGGGTTTGGCGCTCGGATAACCGCGGCGATAACTGGACTGACTATTTCAGGTGATCTGACCCGCAACGAAGACCGTATGAAAATGAAAGTAATGGATAAAACATGGGGCTGGGATGAAGACTGGGATTTTGAAGCGATGTCGAATTACAATACGATCACTTCCCTGGCGGAATCGCCTTTGCAAAAAGGACTGATTTATGCAGGAACGGACGACGGCCTGGTTCAGGTAACTGAAGACGGGGGAACGAATTGGAGAAAGATTGAGGTAGGTTCGATGGACGGTATCCCTGCTACTGCTTTTGTAAATGATATTAAGGCCGACCTGTTTGATGCCAATACGGTTTACGTGGTACTCGACAACCACAAGTATGGCGACCTGAATCCCTACCTGGTGAAGAGCACCGACAAAGGCAAAACCTGGACCTCCATACGGGGAAATTTACCTGAAAAGACGCTGCTTTGGCGCATCGTTCAGGATCATGTTGTCCCGGGACTGATGTTCGTTGGAACCGAATTCGGGATCTGGTTCACGCAGGATGGCGGAAAGAAGTGGATCCAGCTCAAAGGAGGACTACCCACGATTCCCTTCCGTGATCTTGCCATTCAACAGCGGGAAAACGATCTTGTAGGCGGTTCGTTCGGAAGAGGAATTTATGTACTTGATGATTACAGTTGCCTGCGGAATATCAAAACAGAAACGCTGGAAAAAGAGGCTGTGTTATTTCCCGTCAGGAAAACACTGTGGTACATTCCCAAATACAAGGGTGGTGCTAATTTGGGCGCCTCCTGGTATACAGCCCCGAATCCGCCATTCGGCGCTGAAATTACATATTTCATGAAGGAGCCTTTGAAATCGCTGAAAGCTGAGCGTACGGAGGAAGAACAAAAACTGAAAAAGGAAGGTAAAGATCTGGTATTTCCAGGTTGGAATGCGATTGATAAAGAAAGACAGCAGGAAGAACCTGGCATCTGGCTGATCATCAAAGACAGCGGTGGCAATGTTGTGCGAAAGCTCAAAGGAACAAATGCGGCCGGTCTCCAGCGGGTCAACTGGGACCTGAGGATGCTGTCTGGAAGTCCTGTCAACCTTGAAGATATGGACCCGGATAATGAACCGGGAGGTTATATGGTAGTGCCCGGAACCTATTCAGTGACCCTTGCCAAACTGGTGGACGGTGTTACAACATTCCTTACCGACTCCGTTGTGTTTGAAGTGGTTCCCCTTCGTGATGGTGCCCTCAAAGGCAGCTCATTTGATGAAATTGCTGCTTTCCGGAAAGAAATCGAAGATTTCAGCGAGTCGGTTACGGCCCTGCAGATCACACTGAACAAGGATAAAACAAAAGTTGACGGAATGCAAAAGGTCCTCCTTCGTACTCCGGCTGTGCCGGGTACCCTTGATAGCCTGGTTCATCAATTAAAGCAGGACCTGATCGCGTTAGATGAAAAAATGAACGGCAACAGTGCGAAGCGGGAGATCGGGGAGAAGACCGATCCCACCATCCTGTCAAGAATGTATGTAGCGATGTCGGGAGCCCGGACAACTTACGGACCAACTCCCATGCAAAAACAAAGCCTGGTGATCGCCAAATCGGAATATGAAGATTTCAAAACGAAATTGAACGACATTCACGACCGGCGGATCCCCGAAACAGAAAAACTGATGAAAAAAGCAGGCGCTCCGTGGATGGAAGGGCAGCCCATTCCGGAATAGACCCTAAATGGTTCGTAGTTTTATAAAATTTATGAAGAAAATATTTCATGATTCAACACAATTGCCTGGTCATTATTGTTTATACTATGGCAACAATGGAAGTCAATTAATTTAATTCATTTTTCCTCAAAACAAAACAGGTATGGATGAATTAAGGGTACGTTTTGTGTTTTTACTTTTTGTTACTTCATTATCAAGCGCTCAAAGTACGTTTCAAATTGCTTACGGCGGCAGCGGGGAAGAAACCTGCAGTAAGATTCTGGCCAATGGTTCCCGGTATGTTTTAACCGGTCATACCACATCATCGGGTGCCGGCAGCTATGATATTCTGTTTCTTGAAACCGATACTGATGGCAATATATTGAACTCAAATAGCATTGGTTCAGAAGGTGAGGATATTACACTTTCTGCCGCAATTGGCAACACTAATAATTATTTACTTACCGGATATACAAACAGTTTTGGCGGCGACCATCCCTTCGTGGTTAACGTGGACTCAACAGGCTCAATGCTCTGGGCAAAATACTATTCACTAAATGGCTGGGCAAACGATATTATTCCGACGAATGATAATTGTTTTCTGTTGACCGGTTATGCAGGATTGACTGACATAGATATCTTTCTGATGAAAATAGATTCATCCGGCAATCCCCTATGGATTAAATCATTTGGCGATAGCTTGTTAAATGAGGGAACAAAGGTGATTCAATCACAGGATGGTGGGATCATCGTTTGTGGCACAACTTTCCTTCAGGAAGGTGGTCCAACCGATGTTGCAGTTATCAGAACCGATTCTGCCGGAAACCAGCTTTGGTCTTACCGCTATGGGGTTTCAGGGTGGGATCTGGGTTATGCGATGGCCATATCAGGCTCAGAAATATTATTAGGCTCAATGAGCTATACGAACGAATTTAACGCTCCCAATTCTGAAGATATCCTTTTGCTCCGTCTCGATTCGTCTGGCTCAGTAAAGAAGGCTTTCGTTGCTGGAAGCAGTGATGTTGAAGTGATCCGTGATATATTGGTTAATGACGATGGTTCATTTTCGATAACCGGAGCAACCAATCACTGGGGCAGTGGTTACACCGATTTGCTTTTTGCAACCTTTGACACTACCGGGCAAATTATTAATCAGCAGGTATTCGGAGGTTTGTCATACGATCAGGGATTGACATTAACTAAAGCAAACAACAATACCGCGCTTATTGCTGGCTATACACAGAGTTTCGGTGTCGGAATTAATGATTTTTATATAATTAAAACAGCTGCTGATTATCAGGGACAATGCAATAACAACGCTATAAGCCTGCTTTACAGCGATATTTCAATTTCAAAACAAACCGCTTTTTCAACTATTCCAATTAGTTGTTCTTTTTCCTCTGCTTCATTCACTGAATCGCCTTCCTTACTTACCTTTCAAAATCTTTGCCCTTCAGGCGGCATCCCGGAATCTAAGATCATCACGAATCTTGCAGTTTCCCCTAATCCTTTTTCTCTAAAAGCAGTACTCAGCTTTACGCTATTAGCGGATGACAATATTCAATTAAATCTAAATGATATCAGAGGCAGAAGAATTAAAGAAATCCTCAATAAAAAACTCTCGTCCGGTAATCATCAGGTTGTTTTGAATCGTTCAGGAATTGCAAGTGGAATATATTTTTGCGAATTGAGAACTGCATCTGAGGTATCTGTGATAAAAATAATTCTTCACTAGCACATATCAATTTTTTCCTGCTATAAAGGTTGCTGCTTAGCCTTATTGTCTCTTGTGGATGTGTAAATTTTATAATGAGAGAAGGAATAAAAAAGAAAAAACTTACCTGAAAATAAATACACTATAATTTTATCAGTATCGTGTTGCCCGCAAGACAAGTTCATTTAAATCTTCAAAAGTGTAGATTTCCTTTTCATCCGAAACAATTTCCTTCAGCACCTGATAAAGGCCTGCTGCCATCCTCAAATGCTGAAGATTTCCGCGGGCACAATCGGTACAAACAGGATTGTTGCTTACGATATAATGCATGGCCGCATTTTTATCCATCGTTTCCATAGCTGCATCCTTAAACATGCAAAATTACAACAAATTGCATTTTCCCTTTGTTTCCGAAAACCGGAACAATTAACTCAATTAATCCATTTTCAAATCAACTCATTTTCAAATTTTCAAATCAGTATCCCGTAAGTACCTAAACAAATGCCTGCTTAATGGCATTGGCCACCTGCTTTTTCATTGAAAATATCTAAGACAATTGAATTTATATTCCATGTCTATTGCAACTATAACCCAAGGCCCTTAGTATAATGGTTGTTGAGAACTGATAAAAGAAATAAAATGGGTTGGAGTCTGAAAGCAGAAAACATTTCAATAGTGAAAAACAATATAAATCTCTTACAAAATGAAAACATTACATAATTGGCATGTTATCCCGGTTTTTGCACTGGTATGTATGTTGATACTATCAAACAGCTGTAAAAAGGATGATACCAGTACACCAGCATCCATTAGCGATAATAATTTTTATATGCTGCTCGGCACATCACTCATCAATTGCTACACGGATATTTACAACCAGAATCTCGCGGGTGTTGTTACCGGCTCACATACCATTAATACCGACGGCCCGATGGGTGGTACTGTTTTAATTACCGGAAACACTACGTACGACAATACCCACGGCATTACAACCACAGACCTGATGTTCTCGATGACAAATGTAAATTATATCTATTCCTATACTGACGGAAACAGCAAAACCTGGTCAGTACATGTAACATTAACCGGACCTACCACCTATTTAGGCAGCTTTTCGAACACGTACACAAGTGTAAATCACCAGTCGGGAAACCTGTACATAAAGGGAAGCGTTTCGTACGACGGCGTTACCCGCACCATTGATTCAATGGGGACAGTCAGCATCAACCGATCGAGTGTAATTGCAGTTACCATTTTCGGCCATTCCGTTTCGTGGTAAATCTTTAAAAATGGACGAAAACTCTCAATGAATTTATTATGAAAACAAACAGGACGAGTATTCTTTATGCCGCTTTCTTATTATTGGCAATTGTTTTGCTAATTGTTAGCGGATGCTCAAAGGAAAATGACAATACGCTCACAGCTCCAATTCTGTCAACAAATGTTGTAACAGGGATAACCTCGACAACAGCTCTTGGCGGTGGCAATATCAGCGATGACGGAGGGGCGGGTATTACATCACGGGGTATTTGCTGGAGCACAGCATCAAACCCTACGCTGGCTGATAGCAGTGGTTCAGATGGAAGTGTGGGGAAAGGCAACTATTCCTGTAATCTTTTCGGTTTAACCGGAAATACACGTTACTATGTAAGAGCCTGGGCCACCAACAGCGCAGGAACCGCTTATGGAGATACTATTTCCTTTACATCTGCTTATGCATCTGCTACTACAACAACAATGGACGCATCGAATACCGACACAATTTCTGCCACACTTAACGGAATCGTTAATGCGAACAATTTATCTGTGACCATCACCTTTGAATATGGCCCGGATACGGATTACGGATACTCTGTAACCGCCTTGCAAAGTCCGGTAACCGGAAACGAAAACACCAATGTAAGTGCTGATATTAGCGGGCTTTCGGAGGGCACAACCTATCATTTCAGGGTTCGGTCAGATAATTCGCTTGGGGGAACAGAATACGGCAGCGATCTTACCTTTAAAACACTGGGAGAGGTTCCCGATGCATCCGCAGAGGAAGCCTCAAATGTAATATCTGTTGCTGCTACTCTAAATGGAACTGTAAATGCAAATTACTTATCGACAGTTGTTACGTTTGAATATGGCACTTCAATAAATTACGATCAAACTGCAGCAGCACTTCAAAATCCGGTAACAGGAAGTTCAGCCTCACCCATAAGCGCTGATATTACCGGATTAACAATACAGGAAACCTATCATTACAGGATAAAAGCCGTAAACTCTTTAGGGACGACCTATAGCGATGACATGACCTTTGCAACACACTATACTTTGGGCGAGTCCTATTTCGGTGGTATTATTTTTTATATTGATAACACGGGAGAACACGGATTGGTATGTGCACCTGAAGATCAGAGCAGCGGCATTCAATGGTACAACGGGAGTTACGTATTGACAGGAGCAACTCCAACTGCTATTGGAACCGGACAGGCAAATACAACAGCTATTGTAAACGTACAAGGTCAGGGAAGCTATGCTGCTAAAATTTGCAGTGACCTGGTATTAAATGGTTTCGACGATTGGTTTTTGCCTTCAAAGGAAGAGCTTATTCTGATGTACAATTATGTACCTCATGGTGATTATGGATATGCCGAATACTGGAGCTCTTCGGAAGGTGATATGAACGAAGCCTGGAAGTTAGGTATACAGACAGGAGGCGCTGACAGCAATTACTACAACAAAATGGGTGCTTACCCTGTAAGGGCAGCCCGGGCTTTTTAGTATCCTCATAGTTTAATTTATTTTGACTTTATAAAGAATCAAAGAAACTGAATTGCCTTAAACTTAAAGTAATAAATTACACAACGGAAAAGTAACCGACAGAATGTATTGCCGGTTCAATGAAAGGTAAAAATACTATAAAGTGCAGCGTCAGCACGATAAAGTCGGACGACATAAAATGAAAACAAAAATTTTATTTGTGGTTTTGCTGGGTTTCTTTAGCGGGTCTGTTATGAATGCTCAAACCAATATTAGTGGGTTGATATCTTCAAATACTACATGGGACTTAGCCGGTAGTCCTTATATTATCGTTGGGAATACGATGGTTGATAATGATGTTACACTTACCATTGATGCCGGAGTAACTGTAAAATTTGACGACCTGATGGCATTGCAAATTAACGGACAATTAATTGCCAGAGGCAGCAGCGGTAATGAAATTAAATTTACATCCCTGAAATCCAATCCTGCATCCGGTGACTGGGGCTTTATTGCTTTTAGTACGTCAAGCATAGATGCTGTGTATGATTTAAACGGCAATTATTCCAGTGGATCCATACTTGAATACTGTGTTATTGAGTATGCAGGTGGAGGTACCTATACAACCGGGGCTGTAATGATGGATGATGCTCATCCATTTATTCATTATTGCACGATCCGGCATAATGAAGCATCCGGGATCAATGCAACCAACCTTACCGGCATTCTTAAAATTATAAACAATACCATCAGTGATAATACAACAAATACAGGTGGAGGAATAAGCATCAGAGGGGGCCATGCAATAATTACCGGTAATTATATTGGTGAGAATTATGCATTAGGTGTTGGATCTTATGGAGGAGGCGGAATCTTTGCTTATGATAACATCGTTGAAATATTCAATAATTTAATTGAAAAAAATACGGCAACGGGTTATGGCGCCGGAGGCGGAGGCGCAGGAATATATGTTAACCAGGGATCAGCAACAATTTCAAAAAATATTATCAGGAATAATATGTTACTTGATACTGTTAATGGAGAAGGAGGAGGAATATTGATTTACACAGGAGATGCTGTAATTACCCGTAATTCAATTACGGATAATAAAGCGGGCAAAGGCGGTGGAATCTTTGGCGGTGGTCAGATAGTCAACAATTGCATTAGTGGTAATTCCGCTCAAAGAGGTGGTGGCATTTATATGAGCCAGAAAAGCATCATGTACAATTCCATCATCAATAACACTTCACAGATTGGTTCGGTGATTGATATTTATATAGCTGATAACACCGACAGTTTTTCATACAATTCGATTACCGGTAATAAAACAACCGGAGAGGATCCGGTTTATTCTATAGGGATTTCTTCATTGCCATTATTTAGCTTTAATAATATTTTTGACAATACAACCACATACGAATTGTATAATAACAATGGCTTCTTATCGCCTAATCTTAATGCAAAGAATAACTGGTGGGGCACTTCTTCAGATGCTCTGATCCAGAATAAAATTTTCGACTGGGTTGATGATGCCTCAAAGGGAATTGTCGAATATTCGCCTTTTTTAACAAGCATGAGCACCGATGCTCCCGTTTCGCCTCCCGCCGGATTAAGTGTTGTTGCGGGCAGCGGACAATTAAGTTTGACCTGGACCGCCAATTCGGAAGCTGACATTGCAGGATATAAAGTTTACTGGGGAACCATAAATAATTACCCATATGAAAATTCTATCGATGCAGGAAATGTCACCTCCTATACAATTAATGGCCTTTTGTCTGAAACTTATTTTGCTACAGTTACGGCATATGACAATAATGCTGATACAGTGGCCGACGACCCAAACACTATTGTGAACGAAAAGCAATGTGCAGGGAATGAAAGCTGGTACGCAAAACCCGTTTCAGTTGTTGGAATAAACGAAACTGAAAGGAATACTGAAATTATTGGTGAAGTTTTTCCAAATCCAACAAGCAGAAACTTTTCAATAAATGTTCCACCCGCAGCAACTCAAATTCAAATTTTAAATTCTTCAGGTCAACTAGTAAAGAAAACGACCCTTAACGGACAAACTAACTTTAATTTCGACCTGATGACCAGCGGGACGTACATCCTGCAAGTGATTACTGATAAGCAAATCATAACACGGAAAATAATCGTTAATAAATAACCAATTTATCAGCAAGCTATCTCTGTAGAGTATTTTCCTGAATTTGACAGTAGCAGGAAATAAATTGAACATTGCCGGTAAAACGATCACGATTGCCGTGGCACTTACCCCAATAATATTTTTCAACAGCTTGATAATATACCAGCTCATCATCATTTTATAGCTATCAAGTACTATCAAATGAATCAGATACAACAGGCAAAAGAATGAAATTTAAAGCTTTAAATTAAATGAGGTTTGTTTTAAATTCGCTTGCAGGAGAAACTGGCAGAGCATTAACTTGTGGACAAAAAAAATCCCCGCCAAAGGCGGGATTAAAATTTTAAATGTCTTATATGTTCGGTAAACTATGCAAGTTTAACATGTACTGCATTTAATCCTTTTTTTCCTTGCTCAAGTTCGAACGATACTTCATCTTCTTCCCTGACCTGATCGATCAGTCCGGAGACGTGTACAAAATATTCTTTTTCGCTTTGAGCGTCTTTAATAAATCCGAAACCTTTCGCTTCATTAAAAAATTTTACTGTTCCTTTATTCATGTTATATTATTAAATTTCCACAAAGATACGGTTAATGATTGGATAATGGTGAATTTATTTTGTAATTGTTGAATTGACAAATTGGTTGAACCAATTGAATTGATTCGTTCTGTAAAATCCCTGACCCATCATAAACCTGATATTCCAAACTTATACCATTACACGGCTATCCGGGATTGCTTGTGCAAGTTCATGGGACGAACAGCTGTCAATTGTCTGAACAGGGATTCGCGGTTATAACCATCAACAAGGTCGGTCATCACATCTGATACATGGTTGATTTCTGTTGCCATATAAGCATTGGCACCTGCAAAAGCAAAACCCTCTTCCATATTACCCTCTGGCTGAATTGAACAGAGCCTTTGCAATACAGAATGGTGCCTTTCTGTAATCGCAGGAAGCAAGGCATTTCCAGGGACATTTAAACGGTTTGGCTTCACCGTTCATGATCTGCTGAACAAATTCGTTTTTTACCACTCTTCCCGGCAAACCTACCGGACTGTCAATAATGACAATGTCATCCTTTTGGGCCGCCAGATAGCTTTCTTTATATTTGAGAGAGGCATCACATTCGTAGGTTGTTACAAAGCGGGTCCCGATTTTGACACCTTTGGCTCCTGCCTGCATAATATCATACACATCCTTTCCTGAATGCAGACCTCCTCCGGCTATTACCGGAATTGACCTTCCGAATGCTTTTTCATATGGGCGAATGACTGCCACTGTTTCCTCTACGAGTTCACGTAGGGAAACCCTGTCTTCACCAAGGTTTTCTTTCTTGAAACCGAGATGACCACCGGCCATGGGCCCCTCGACCACAACGGCATCCGGTACAAATTTGTATTTGGATTCCCAGTAACGAAAAATCAGGTTTGCCGCTTTCGCCGATGATACTTTTGGAACCAGTTTGGTATGGTGACCATTAAGTCCGGCCTCTGATACAATCTTTGGTATACTCAATGGTAATCCTGCACCCAAAAACAGAATATCGATCTTTTCTTCTATTGCGACCTTAATCAGTGCTTCATGATCCGTTAATGCCATCATGATGTTTACACCCAGTACTCCATTGGATTTGCTCCGGGCTTTACGAATTTCTTTTCGCAGGGCCCGTTTATTGGCCTCATGAAAGTTTCGCATGTAATCGGGTTCCAGCATTCCGATGGCGGCCGCTGAAATCACGCCAATACCTCCTTCGTTAGCCACTGCCGAAGCTAATCCTGATAAGGATACAGCGACTCCCATACCTCCCTGTACGATGGGTAATTTTATTTTTAGATCTCCGATTTTTAATGATTGCATGTCAATTCCATTTATATTCCGCTTTTAACTACTGGGAGGATTAAAATTTATGAAATCCGGATCGACCTTTTGCTTATGCGACGGAAACTTTTCTATTGTTTATTAAAACGTCAAAATTATAATGGAGTTGCCTATGTATGTTAAAATAGGGATGAGCATAGCCGGAATAGTTATAAAATGTTCTTTTAGGGACGAAAACATCAGATACAGGTGCCAATCAATTCTTAGCAGGGAGTGAATCAGATAAGTTCTTTTAGTTTATCGCTATAGTTTTTTGAAACAGGAACCGGAAAATCAATTTTTTCGAAAAACAGCCGATAACCTTGTGAACTGCCTTCTATTTTCTCAATATGGTTGATGTTTGCCATGTAGGACCGGTGACATTTAAAAATGAATGTATCATCCTTCAGTATTTCTTCGGCTTTGGTAAGACTGCACCTCACCATCTGACTTTTAACCACTTGGTCTTCTTTCCAAAACACTTCGATATAATTATTGGCCGATCGAATAAAAAGGATCATGCTCACCCGAATGGAGAGGTTATCCTTCTGGTAATCCGATACAAAATGAACCAGTTTGTCCGGGTCGGGCTTGTGTTCCTTCAGCTTTTGGTTAAGTTCATTCGCCAATTTCAAATGCGACCGTATTAATCGGGTCTGATTAAACACAATCAGAACGGATATCGGAACAATGGCAATCAAGACCATTTTGATAATCATATCGAACCCGAACTGCATGATTCCAAGTGCTTTGTAATAGAGGAAATAGCCAACAATAACAGTAAAAAGTATCCAGATATCCCAGAGTATCTCCTTTTTTACATTCCATGAAGAACCATTAAATATTCCGGAGAAAAGACTGGGAATGATGAGAAGGTTTAAACTAAGGGATAAAAAGGTAATAATACCCAAACCAATGGCAAGGAAATATTTATCACGGGTTGCCAGAGCATCAATCTGAAGAGGCTGAAAAAGAAATAAAAACACAAAAACGCCCATACTAATGAAAAAGATGATCTTGGAATTGTGTTTCAAATCATTATTAAACGGATATGGATTGCTAAGAAAATGAAGCATATTAAATTAAACACATCAAATAAATTATCATATAAAAGTATAAAAAAATTATTGGATACCGGATCTCAATATTTCGTGTTTTAAATCTGATATTTCAGAAAGTCTTAATTATTCTGCTTTGGTGCATTGTAAACACTTGTTGTTCGTTTCGTAAAATGAATTTTTCGGCCCGGTTGTGTTATACAGCAGAATTAGTTATTTGCAATAAAGCAACATGATGGTGCAAAAAAAATCCCCGCCGTAGGCGGGGTTAAAATTTTAAATGACTTGTATGTTCGGTAAACTAAGCAAGTTTAACATTTACTGCATTTAATCCTTTTTTTCCTTCCTGAAGATCAAATAAAACTTTATCATCTTCCCTGATCTGATCTACCAGACCGGAAACATGAACGAAGTATTCTTTGTTGTTTTCATCGTCTTTAATAAATCCGAAACCTTTCGATTCATTAAAGAATTTTACTGTACCTGTATTCATAGTGTGATATTTAATTTTGGCAAAGATACAATAAATGATTAGATAATGGAGAATTTTTTTTGTGTGACGTAAAATTGTTGAACAGACGAAGTGTTGAACAGGTTGATAGAGGTAATTTAACTACAAAAAAATTGTAACCATTTTATAATACCCGAAATATTATTTCCTGTTGAGTGAAATCATTTCGAGAATCCGGCTAACTATCTGGCGCTGATTAACCCAGATTTTTCGTCTTATAGTGAGTTGAACAATTTGCTTCTCCCCGGATATAATAATAAAAACAGGTTGTCCGCTATCAGAGAAGAATTTTTTCAAATCGGTTAAAAGGAATGTTGTTGTCAATCTGTATTTCCACTTTGACTTTGCGGAATCAATAAATATTGTTTTTGTGATTCCCACTACACTGTCATTGCCAGTTTTAAGCACCAGATTGCGTATATCCAGGTTTTCAGGGTCGAAATAGGAAAAATTTAAGACTGCAGAATCGTTGGATGAAAGGTATGTTATGTCGTACTCAAGACTGGAATTATGCGTTTTATTTTCCCACCCACCTTGAGGCTTTATAAAATAAAGGTTATCATTTCCCTGAATGGACGACACATAATAATTGGAAATTTTTTGTCCGTGAACAGGGAAGCTAAATAATACAATCAGGAGACAAAAAAAGGAGGTGAAATTTACCCACCTCCTTTTAAAAATTGCTTTATTCACCGTACACATATACGGTATATTTAGCATATAGGCCTAAAATAGACATTGCACCTTCATCAACGTGATGAATTTTTGTAATACCTGCTGATTTTGCAGCAGCATCAATGCTTGCATCACCGGTAGCAACAATCCCCAAAATAGAGGTAGCTTCAGCAGTGCCAACCTTAGTGGAGACAGAATTACTAGTTGCGGTTACGGGTGCTTTCATATCAGTATAGATTACACCTGTTAATGGAGCACGCACTACTGCACAACTTGAAAGCAACAAGCCCCCGATCAATAAAATAAATAGCTTTTTCATATTCCTTTTATTTTACTTTACCCTACTCATAAGGCTTTTCGGATACGCCCCCGCTTATAAACTGAGCGGGACAGATTCGTTTTTTTGAGTGGGTTCTGATCTCCACTTCTTTTCCATTTTGCAAAATTATTATTTTTTATTTCGGGTACTGCTCCTTCAAATTACTTTTTTTAGAAAAATTTGTTGCAAAGATTAGAAATAGACAGTTTCAGGATGCTCCATTGCAGGGAATAATTGTAATGAACGTGAACTCGCAACCAGTGATTGGTTGAATCAGTTGAAAGGAATTATTCCTATAGACAAATGGGATGGATAGATTATGAACAATTTACGTGAGGATAAAGTCTTGATGAAGAGGAAGAACATTATCCGGAATTCTAGTTGGATGGCAAGAAAATCATTTATAAAGAGCCTGTTCATCAAAATACTGTTAAGATATCCCCAACCGAATTGTCACCTCTTCCGGATAAAGATTTTTCAGGTCATGAAGATAACAACAGTGCAATTCTTCCTGATGTGAACGGTGCAGCCGGACCGAACTACCTGATGGTAACGCTGAATACCGGAATCCGGGTTATGGATAAAGAAGGTAACCCGATATCTACAATAAGTACTGGAGCATTCTGGCATCCCATGACTGGTGCCGGTGATGTGTTCGACCCGAAAATTTCTTATGATTCCTACGAAAACCGATGGATCCTTATCATGCCGAGCAGTTCGGATCCCGCATCTTCATTGCTGATGGTAGCTGTATCGGAAAACGATGATCCTACCGGCGACTGGTTCATGTATTCGTTAACTTGCGATGGGACAGGACAGCCTTGGCTCCTTTGCAACAGCGGCACCCACTTCATTGAATTTCATTCCTCAATCAGCCAGTGACTGGTGCGTTTCTGAAGGAAATCCACCATGCGTTTCACTTGACCTTACCCCTTGGGAAACGCTTCCAAACATCCGGCTTGTTTTCAAAACCTATAACAGATTCGGTAACAACATTTTTGTGGATAATATTGCTGTTAACGGGACGCTAAGCGTTACCGAAGAATTTAAAACAGTATCCGATAACATTGCTGTATTTTCTAATCCTACCAGCGAATCATTTACGTTAACACTGAATGATATTACAGGGCCGGTTACTCTGATGGTTTCTGATCTTTCCGGTCGTCTGGTCTATCAAACATCATTTGATAGTAACGGAAATACACAGAGATCGATAGATATGACTGATAACGGTAAAGGAATTTACATTGTTGAAATCCATGACAATAAAAATGTGTGGGTAAAGAAAGTTGCTGTGAAATAACCGACACATCTTATTTTTGGAAAATTACAGACCAAATTTAGTCTGAATTTCATTTTCTTTCGGAAAATTCTTCTGAGACTGGATCTAACGAAAGAATAAATAAATATAGTTTTATATGGTAATGCAATGGACAACTGATTTATAAATCAATTTAGTCAATTTAGCCACTCTAATTATTTTAGTCAATTTCGCCTTTTTTGTAACATTCATTTTTTTTTGAGGTCATATAAATAAAGTCTATAAAAGTTGGAAGCTGCCGGAAGAAATATCCATCAGGAACTGATCGACAGGTGTCGTGAAAACGACAGGAGAGCGCAGCTTGAAATTTATAAATTTTATTATAAACCGATGTACAACACAAGTCTGAGAATAGTAAATGATGAAACAGAAGCTGAAGATGTGATGCAGGAATCATTTCTTGATGCGTTTCGCAAGATCGCCGACTTCAAAGGTGAAGGTGATTTCGGCGGATGGCTCAGACGAATCGTTGTAAACAACTCCCTCGACACACTCAAGAAAAAAAAAGAAATGGTAAAACTTGATGACAGCCATTTGGATATAATAGAAGAGGATGATGGATTTTCGGATACCATCGAATACAGAGTGGCTGAAATTAAAAATGCCGTTCAGCTTCTTCCGGAAGAGCATCGGGTGATCCTTTCCCTGTTTTTGTTCGAAGGATATGACCATGAGGAAATATCTCAGATACTCAGTATTACCAATAATGCTTCGCGGACAAGATATTCAAGGGCAAAAAACAGGTTGTTACGAATATTATCGGAACAACGAACAGTAAAAATGTTTTTTTCAAATTAAAAAATGACAAAAACATGCGTGGAATAGAAGAAACAATCAGGAAAAAAAGAGCCGAATTTGACGACAAAGAACCCAGTTCGGGTCATTTTAATGTGTTCGAAAAGAAGCTAAACAAATATCCATTGGGTAGACGCGAAAACTGGTTCGAACGAAACGACCTAACCTGGAAAATTGCCGCCGGTTTCCTCCTTTTTATTACGATTGGCACGCTCTATTATACCGGTTCGTTTTCAAATCTGCAAAGTATACTCACTGACCGCATTGTAGCTGCCGAATTACCTCCCGAAGTGGTTGAAGTGATGCAGTATTACAATGTAATTGCAGATAAAAAAGTTGATGAGATTGACAAACTGGCCGTTACCCGCGATGAGGCTACTAAAGTTAAAAATATGGCTATGAAAGAGCTTCTGGCTCTTGAAAACAACAAAAAGACACTGGAAAAAGAGTATGAGCAAAATCCGAACAACGAACGAATCCTTAATGCTCTGATGCTGAACCAAAAGAAGAAGAGTGAAATTATGGATAAAATTATCAATACATTAAACCATGTAAACTAAATAAATTATGAAAACTTTTAAATTTTTAATGATGGCTGCTTTGATTGGGATATTTTCCGGTCAGGTGCTGGCTGAAAAGGATGAGTTCACAAAAAAGATCAGCAAATCATTCGATGTTAACAAAGATGCCTTGCTTACTATCGAAAACAAATTTGGTAAGATCCAATGCGTAAACTGGGACAGGAATAATATTTCTATTGAGGTTACAATTACAGTAGATGCCTCAACCCAGGACAAGGCTAACAAAATTTTCGATAAAATCGGCATTGAAATTTCGGGAACCAGCAGCCAGGTAACAGCCCGTACGGACCTTGGGGATAATATGTTTAACAAGAACGATAACGACCTGAGTATCGATTACCTGATCTCAATGCCTAAAACGGTCAGCATTGACCTGGATAATAAGTTCGGGGATATACTTGTGGATGTAGTGACAGGTTCCGCTAAAATTGAACTGGGTTATGGAACCATTAAATGCAAAAGCCTCGAAGGCAATACCAACGACCTGGATATCAAGTTCAGTGAAGGCAGTATCAATTATATCAAAAGCAGTTCCGTTCATATTCAGTATACTGATTTAAATATTAATGAAGCCGGAGATATGACCGCTGATTCCAAATTTTCCGATTTTGATATTGGATCGATCGATGTATTGACATTGAAATCGGGCTATGATGATGATCAGATCGGCCAGGTCAGGGATATTGATGTGCATGCCAGTTTTTCGGATATGGAAATACAAAGCCTTGGAGAACGAATAGTGGCTGATTTCGATTATGGAGGATTGAAAATTAAAGAAACGGGAAAGAATTTCAAACTGATTGATTTGACAAATAGTTTTTCGGATGCCAATATCGGATTTTATAACGATGCCAGTTTCAGACTGAGTGCCACCATTAAAATGGGAGATATTTCATATCCGCGGGATAAAGCCAGGCTTTCGGTGGTTGATGTTTCGTACACCTCAAGTAAGTATGAAGGCGTGATTGGCGACAATCAGGACACGGTTTCAAAGGTGGTTATCGATTCAAAGAATTCCGGTGTAACCCTGTACTACCGGTAGTAGTCGTCTAATCCCAATAGTTAAAGGAGTTAAAAATAATTTCAGAAACAGTAACAATATTAATTAAGCAAAAAATTTAAATCATGAAAAACTTAAAAAGAAACCAGGTATTTATGTTGGTCAGTATGCTGACTTTTACGCTGATGATGCTATCGGGCTGTTCCTATGGCTTCGGAGGAATCCACGGTAATGGCAATGTTGTAAAGCAGGATCGTACGCTTTCGTCCTTCAATGGCCTCGATGTGGGAGGTGCATTCCGGGTGTATCTCATTCAAGGCGACAAAGAAATGGTAACTGTGGAAACGGATGAGAATCTGATGGATGTTATCAAAACCGAAGTCAGGGGAAATACATTGTATATTTCGACCAGGGAGGATATCCGCGAATCAAAGGCATTGAACCTTTACATTACGTTTAAAGAGCTCAAAAGTATGGACATTAGTGGAGCCTGCAAATTGTCGGCGGAAGACAAGCTGAATTTCGGTGGCCTTGAACTGGACGTAAGTGGTGCCTCGGATTTCGATTTAAAAATGTCGGCCCAAAATCTTGATCTTGACTTCAGCGGTGCCAGCCAGGTTACTTTGTACGGCAATGCCGAATCCGCTAAGCTTGATTTATCAGGCGCATCAAAAATGGATGCTTCCGAACTGGAAACAGGAAATTTTTCTGCAGATGTCAGCGGCGCTTCCGCAGGAAAGATATTTGTAACCGGCGAATTATCAGCTGATGTTTCAGGTGCTGCAAGCTTAAAATATAAAGGTGATCCAAAAGTTACTGATTTTGATGTATCAGGTGCAGGAAGCCTGAAAAAATTCTGATAAGAATTCAATTCGATTTTTTAAAAGGGTATTCCAGAGGGGATACCCTTTTAAATTTTAATTAATAGAATATGTATTGTAACATAGCATTTGTAAATATTCTAAATTTGTAATCATTAAAACTTAAAATCAATGTGTACTGAATTATTGCCTTAGCAGATATTTATTTCCTCATTACAATTTAATATCCTGGTTATGATATTTAAGATTGCATTAGTAATCGCTATTTTTCTTCAGCTCTATGCCGCCATCACGGCTGTGAGCCTTATAAAAAGGACAAAATACAATATTTCGTGGATCGTTTTGACAATTGCGTTATTGCTGATGGCAGTCAGGCGGGTAATTGAACTGATACCATTGATTACAAGCAACGAAGAATCGTTGTTTATAAATGCCGGACTTTGGATTGGGATTAGCATTTCGGTTCTGATAGCCATCGGTATAATTTTCATTAAGAAAATATTTAAGAATCTCGAACGGATCGAAAATTTCAGGGCTAAAACGGAAAGCCGGATACTGAGTACAATCATTAAAACCGAAGAAAAAGAAAGAAGACGGTTTGCCAAAGATCTGCATGACGGATTGGGGCCGCTCCTTTCCTCAATTAAAATGTCGATTTCATCCCTCTCCCAAAAACTTAGTGATAAGGGCGATAAAAAAATAATTGAGAATATGGGAAACATGGTTAATGAAGCGCTGTATTCCATAAAAGAAATTTCTAATAATTTAAGCCCTCACATATTGGATAATTTTGGATTATTGTCTGCAATTAAAAACTTTGCAGAAAACGTAAGCATTTCGAAAACCATTGATATCGATATAAATTCGAATTTGGGCGATAAAAGATTTGACCGGAACATTGAAGTTATCCTTTACCGGGTCATTGGAGAACTCATTTCAAATACGGTTAAACATGCCTCGGCAAAAACGATAAATATCGATCTGTATCTGAAAGAAAACATACTTTCGCTTTATTATTATGACAATGGAATCGGTTTTGACCTGGAGGAAGTATTAAGCAAGGAATATGAAGGCCGGGGACTTCCAAACATTATGTCGAGGATCAAATCGATCAACGGGACATTCAATGTCGAACGTGAGGAAAACAAGGGTGTTCATATCAATATTGATGTAAAGCTTTCGTAAATGAAGAAATACAACATTATCATCGTGGATGATCACACCTTGTTCCGCAGGGGACTGCAGTTGCTGCTGGAGAATTTTGAACGGATTGACCGGATTTATGAGGCTGCAAACGGACTGGAGTTTCTTGAAATACTGAAAAAGAATCCCGTTGACATTGCTTTTATGGATATCGACATGCCGGTGATGGACGGTGTTGAGGCAACCCTCAGATCGCTTGAGCAATTTCCGGATTTGAAAATAATTGCCCTTTCTATGTATGGTGATGAGCTCTACTATTATAAGATGATCACCGCCGGTGTAAAAGGGTTCCTGCTTAAGGATTCGGATATTATTGAGGTGAAAAATGCTATTCAAACTGTGGGTGAAGGTGCAAACTATTTTTCTCCCGACATCCTTTATAGAATTGTTAAGAATTTTAAACTGGCAACCAACAAATCGGGCGATTTGACCGAGCGCGAATTGCAGGTACTCTATTATATCTGCAAAGGATTCTCAAATGCCGAAATAGCGGAAGTTTTAACTATCAACAAACGAACAGTCGACAAGCACCGGGAGAATTTACTCAGCAAGACACAATCAAAAAATACCGCCAGCCTGATCATGTATGCCATCCGGAATAAGCTTGTAAACGAATAGTAATAAACTCTCTTCAGTTATTTTAATTCTTCGTTCAAATACGTATTGAAACAATACGCATTTCCCCTTACTCCTATTCTACCCTCTCAAAGTTAGGTATTTAGGCTGTTTTATCAGACCTGACGCAGATTTACCTTTGCATAAAAATTAAATTCTCCGCTATGAAAAAATTAAAATTTCCAGGTTTTGCATTAATCATCGGGTTAATCCTTACCGGTGGTTGTGGTCAACAGAATAATAACTCAGTTTCCGGTGATAAACTTCAGGGCACAATCAGTATTTCAGGAGCCTTCGCCCTATATCCGCTTACTGCGAAATGGGCTGAAGAATTTCAGAAATCATATCCCAACGTCAGAATTGATATTTCTGCCGGAGGAGCGGGAAAAGGGATGGCAGATGCCTTATCCGGAATGGTTGATCTCGGTATGTTTTCGCGAGGCGTAACTGAAGCTGAAAAAGCAAAGGGATGCTGGTGGATCGCTGTTACCAAAGATGCTGTTTTACCCACCGTTAATAATGCAAATCCGTGGATCGATCAGATCATGAGATCTGGAATAACTAAAGACCAGTTTGAAAAAATATTTGTAACAGGGGAAATTGAGAAGTGGAACCAGCTTTTCAGGAATGGGGAAGATAAAAAAATAAATGTTTACACCCGTTCGGATGCTTGCGGGGCCGCTCAAATGTGGGGTGAGTATCTGGGAAAAGATCAGGAAAGCCTGAAAGGAATTGGTGTTTTCGGTGACCCGGGAATGGCGGATGCGATCAAAAATGACACTTATGGAATAGGGTATAACAATGTAATTTATGTTTATGACCTGAAAACCCGTAAATGCTATGATAAACTTGAATCCGTGCCAATCGACCTGAATGCAGATGGTGTGATCAACCCAGAAGAAAATTTTTATTCCACCATTGATGAAATTACGGTCGCAACAAAATCGGGCATTTACCCGTCACCACCAGCCAGGGATCTTTATTTCGTTTCAAAAGGAACACCAGGAAATCCCGCAGCGACTGAATTTCTAAAATGGATTTTGACAGAGGGACAGAAATTTGTTGAAGAAGCCGGATATGTTCAGCTTGATCAGGAAAAAATCAATCAGGAATTAGCGAAAATAACACCCTGACCGATGCGGTTTTTTGATATGAGCAGGGGACTTAGAGACAGACTTCATCTCAGTTGGATGACAATTAGTCTTATTGTCATTATGACTTTCCCTTTCATTTTGTTTACAGGACTTTTACTAAAATCCACCCTGATCCTTCAAAACCATTCGCTTGTCGAACTATTATTTTCAAGCCAATGGAGGCCAATGAAGGGTGAGTTTGGTTTTCTGTCATTCATCATCAGCTCAATATGGGTAACTGTCTTATCCGTTTTAATTGCCGGACCCGTTTGCCTGCTCACTTCTATTCACTTAACCCAATATGCAAAAAATTATGTTCTGCGGATCATGCACCCTGTTATCGATATACTTGCAGGAATTCCTTCCGTAATTTTTGGTGTCTGGGGTTTATTGATCGTGGTTCCTTTCATTGGGAATTATCTTGGCCCGTGGTTTGGCAGGGAAGTATCTGGTTTCAGTTTGCTGGCCGGTGCTGTGGTTTTATCCATTATGATCATCCCTTTTGTACTAAACATCCTCATCGAAATATTCCGGACGATTCCTGTTGAGCTCACAGAAGCTTCCTTGTCGGTCGGAGCCACAAAATGGCAAACCATAAAATTTGTGATGCTGAAAAAAGCGTTGCCAGGAATTATTTCAGCATTTGGATTGGGGATTTCCACGAGCTTTCGGAGAAACAATTGCTGTGCTGATGGTCGTAGGGAATGTAACACAAATTCCTAAAGGAGTATTTCAGCCAGGTTATCCCTTACCTGCCCTTATTGCAAACAACTATGGCGAAATGCTTTCCATACCGCAATATGATTCAGCACTCATGTTTGCTGCCTTGATATTGTTTGTTGTTGTGCTGGTTTTCAATTTTGGTTCACGAACCTTAATCATGAGATATGAAACGAAAGCCTAGAGTATCCGACCGGAATATCATCATGAAAGCAGAAGAACGTCTTTTCAGGATATTTATGTTTTTATCAACCTTTCTGATCGCTGTTTCATTGTTTCTGCTGGTTGCAAGTATACTTATTAAGGGATTGCCGGCACTTTCCTGGAACATGATCAGCCAAACACCAAAAGGAGGCTATTATTTCGGTAAAGAAGGAGGAATATTGAATGCCATCATCGGATCCCTGTATCTTTCCATCGGAGCTACCTTCCTTGCCTTTATCATTGGTCTTCCGGTTGCACTGTTCATGAACATTCACCTTGTCAACAGAAACAAAACTGGTGAATTCAATCCGTTTCCTACTTGATTTAATGTGGGGTGTTCCGTCAATTGTTTATGGTGCATTCGGATTCACGCTGATGATTTACTTCGGATTACGTGCTTCGCTTCTGGCCGGGATTATAACCGTTACCCTGTTTATTATTCCGATTATGGTCAGAGGTATGGATGAAGTCTTCAAAACTGTTCCAAAAGGTCTCTATGAGTCAGCGTTATCCCTTGGTTCAACAAAATCAGAGACGGCGTATTTTGTGTTTTTCCGTCAGTGCATTCCGGGAGTTGTAACTGCAGTTTTGCTGTCTTTTGGCAGAGCAATTGGCGACGCGGCATCTGTTCTTTTTACAACTGGCTATACTGATTATATCCCAACATCTTTATTGCAACCTACAGCAACCCTCCCATTATCTATCTTCTTTCAGCTGTCGTCACCCATCGATGAGGTAAAATCAAGGGCCTACGCTTCTGCTGTTGTGCTGACTTTAATTGTATTACTGATCAGTATCTTATCGAGGTACTTTACCAAACGGTTTCAAAAACTTAAAATTTCGGATTGATATGAATGATAATGGGTCTAAAATCAGTATAACAAATCTGAATATGTCGATCGGCAACAAACCGATCTTAAAAAATATTAATCTTGAAATCCCCAGCAATAAACTTACTGTGATTATCGGACCTTCAGGATGCGGCAAGACCACGTTGCTGAAATGTCTTAATCGCCTTACTGACCTTTATCCTGATGCTTCTGTTGAAGGAAATATTTTTATTGGCGGGGAGGATATATTAAATACAAAAGAAAATGTGAATGAAATAAGGAAACGGATGGGATTGCTGTCACAACGCCCCTACCCGCTTCCGATGAATATATACAAAAACGTAAGCTATGGACTCAGGATCAGCGGTCGCCGGAAGAAGCGGTTTCTGGATAAACGGGTGGAACATTACCTTCGAATGGTCAATCTCTGGGAAGAAGTTAAAGACAGGCTGAAGGATCCGGCAACAAGCCTGTCGATCGGACAGCAGCAGCGTTTATGCCTTGCCCGAGGACTTGCCGTCGATCCGCATTTCATCCTTGCCGACGAACCCACATCGGCGCTAGATCCCATTTCGAGTGAAGCCATTGAGAAAAAATTTCTGGAATTAAAGTCACGGTATACCATCATTATGGTAACCCATATTTTGAGGCAGGCACGGAGGATTGCAGATTATGTGATTTTCATGTATTTAGGAGAAGTTATAGAGCATGGCCCCGCCGATCAGTTTTTCAATGAGCCCCGTGAAGAAAAAACAAAACAATTTATCAAAGGAGCATTTAATTAATATTACTATGAAAAAAACTAGTCTTATTCCTTGGATTATGCCTATTGGCATTCGAAAGCTTCTCGCAACTTGAAATCAATGCGGAGTTGCGTCCAAGGGGCGAAGTTCGGCATGGATATAAATCTATTCCAACGGATAGTTCCGATGCCGCTATGTTTATCAGCCAGCGAACACGACTTAATTTGTACTATTCCCATCCGAAATTTAAGATTGGCTTTAGTATTCAGGATGTCAGGGTTTGGGGCGATGAGCAATTAGTTACTTCAACCGGGGTTTATGGCGATAATGCCAGCCTTGACCTCAACGAAGGATGGATAGAAATTTTTGCCGGTAAATTTAATTCGTTCAAAATCGGAAGACAATACTGGACTTATGAGGATGAGAGACTATTTGCCAGAAGAAACTGGAACCAGAGTTCTGTAAAATATGATGGGTTGCTTTACAAGTTTGAACCGGAAAAGATAAAAATTCATCTTGGTCTCTCCCTGAATAATACTATCGAAAACATACTTGGGAATGACTACACCTTAGGAAACAGAATAAAATCCCAAAACATTCTTTACATCAGTAAAAAAATAGACAACCGTCTGAATGTTTCCTTGCAGGCTTTGGCAACCGGATTTCAAAAGCAGGGCACAACAAGTACAATTTATGTCAAAGGAACGTATGGCCTTTATGTTAACTATAAGCCCGGCAAATTCGCAATTAAAGCGAATGGATTTTATCAAAATGGAAAAAATATAACTGGCAATACGGTAAGTGCCTATTTCGCCAGCCTCAGAGGTGAAGTAAATTTAAATTCGTTGGTAACAGATGCCGGAATTGATTACCATTCCGGACAGGATGCCAGCAATGACAATACCGGTTACCGGGAGAAAGATCATCTCTTTGATCTGTTCTACGGCGGCCGCCATCAATACTACGGCTACATGGATTTATTTGATAACTTAAGCAAATCCACATTAAATGCGGGACTTGTTGATATTTATGCCGGACTTAAGTATAAAGTTACTAAAAAATCGAACCTTGCTGTTGATTATCATTATTTTCGCTTGCAGAACAATGTATTCGATCCTTTCGAAACCAATGAACTGCTTAATAAGTCATTGGGTTCAGAGTTCGATTTTACCTTTGATGTTACCATTATTCCTGAAATCAGTATAACCGGAGGCTTTTCAACCATGCTCCCAACAGGATCAATGGAAAAGATACAGGGATATAATCAGAAACTTGAAACGGGTGTTCATGGATTTGCCTATTGGGGATGGTGCATGATTACTGTAAAACCAGTTTTATTTAAAAGCGAAAAATAAAAAAGGCCACTTATTTTTATGAATAAGCAGCCTTCTGTTTTCATTACCGTTTTTTTATTTGATGAACAGCAATTCCCTGTATTTTGGCAGTGGCCAAAGTTCATCGTCGACCATGAGTTCGAGTTCATCCACATGATTACGGATAGCCTGCAAATAGGGCATCACTTTCGATTGATAAGCCACAGCCTGTTTATCCATGTCCTCGATCGCGTTCGCCTTTTTCCTCTCATCAAGCATTTGTGTTATTTTTTCCTTTATTTCTTCAACATGTTCCGAAATTTCTTTAATTGTTTGAAGTTGGTTACGCGAAAGCTTTACAAACGTTTTTGAATCCAGCACATCTTTCAGTCCTTTCACATTTTCGATGAGGGTATTCTGGTATTTAATCGCAATGGGAATGATGTGGTTCTTTGCAAGATCACCCACAACACGTGATTCGATCTGCACTTTTTTTATGTAATTTTCGAGCTGTATTTCGTAGCGTGCAAAAAGTTCTCGTTTAAGCAGAACATTGTTATCTTCAAACAATTTTACAGTTTTATCCGTCAGCAATGATTTCAATGCCTCGGGTGTTGATTTGATGTTCGGCAATCCTCGTTTAGCGGCTTCTTTTTGCCATTCTTCACTGTAATTGTTGCCTTCGAACCGAACTTTTTTTGACTCTTTAATGTACTGTTTTATTACCTGGAAAATAGCTTCGTCTTTCTTAACATTTTTCTTCAGAAGCTTGTCAACATCCGATTTAAATATCTTTAGCTGCTCAGCGACAATGGTATTTAAAGCAAGCATCGGGCCGGCGCAATTGGCCGATGATCCAACTGCCCTGAACTCGAATTTATTTCCTGTAAAGGCAAAAGGCGAGGTCCGGTTCCTGTCGGTGTTATCCAGCAAAATCTCGGGAATTTTCGGAATATTGATGTTCAGGCTGAATCCATTCGCATTCACTTTTCCTTTCCGTGTTTGTTTTTCAATCTCATCCATTGTTTTGGTCATTTGCGAACCAACAAAAACAGAGATGATAGCCGGCGGTGCTTCATGTGCTCCCAGCCGGTAATCATTGCCTGCTGAAGCAATGTGAGCACGAAGAACATCTGCATAGCGATCAACCGCTTGCAGGATGATAACCATAAATGTCAGAAACCTGAAATTGGAAATTGCTGTTGCTCCCGGTGACAAAAGGTTCACGCCGGTATCCGTAGCAATTGACCAGTTATTGTGCTTTCCCGAACCGTTGATCCCTTTGAAAGGTTTTTCATGCAACAATACCTGAAAATCATGCTTCCTCGCTATTTTCTCCATCAAGTGCATCAGCAACTGATTGTGGTCAACAGAAATATTCGTTTCTTCATAAACCGGAGCGCATTCAAATTGGTTTGGAGCAACTTCATTATGCCGTGTTCGTATCGGAATTCCCAGGCGATGGGCTTCGTATTCCAAATCAGCCATAAAATCCAAAACCCGTTCATGTATGGTTCCAAAATAATGATCCGAAAGCTGCTGGTCCTTTGCTGACGCGTGACCGAACAAGGTTCTTCCGGTAAGTGTAAGATCGGGGCGGGCCTTATACAGAGCGGCATCCACCAAAAAATACTCCTGCTCCCAACCCAGCGTTGCATAAACCTTATTTACATTTTTATCAAAATACTTACAAACATCTGTTGCTGCATTATCCAAAGCGGTCAGTGATTTCAGCAACGGTGTCTTGTAATCGAGTGCTTCACCGGTGTACGATACAAATATGGTTGGTATGCATAAGGTTCGTTCCATTATAAAAGCCATAGAAGTGGGGTCCCATGCCGTATATCCGCGTGCTTCAAAGGTATTCCGGATTCCTCCGCTTGGAAAGCTGGATGCGTCCGGCTCCTGCTGGATCAATTGCTCACCCTGAAAGTTTTCTATTGCTTTCCCGCTTTCAACGGGGACGATAAACGCATCATGTTTTTCGGCGGTCGTTCCCGTTAACGGATGAAACCAGTGTGTATAATGCGTTGCACCTTTACTCATCGCCCATGATTTCATTCCCGCAGCAATCTGATCAGCCACCTTACGTTCAATAGTTTCACCTTTTTCAATAACATCGATCAGCTTCTGATAGGCCTCCTGAGTAAGAAATTCCTGCATGGCGCTCCGGTTAAACGTCAGTTCACCAAAATACGTCGAAACTTTTTCTTTCGGCAGATCAAGGCTCTTTCTCTTGCGAGCCAATGTAACTTCAAGTGCTTTAAAACGAATGTTTGACATGATTAAAAAAGGATTTAGTTATTGACTAATTTCTTAAAAACTTGCAAAGGTAAACACAGAAGGGATATGAATTGTTACGTTATTGCAAAAATTTTTTTCACAATATATAAACTGCCAAATGTCAGCAATCCGTTGAAAACCAATAATTCAAATCTCTTTATTATAACCAGCCAGCATCCGCTCTCAGAATTCAGCAGAGGAAGTGTAAGTTATTTAAAAAGTTCATTGCCTAATTAAAAATAAACATTTTAATATATTCATTATTACCTGTCTTCAGTTTGATAAAATATATACCGGGGGGATATGATGAAATATCAATTTTTAAATTGCAATTTCCGGCACTGTGCCATCCGAAAGAATAGTTTGGCATCGTTACTCCTTTGCTATCGATACATTCAACATTCAGGTTTTTCTTTGTCTTTTAGTGTAAAGGCGATAGTTAACAGTGAATTGACTGGATTAGGATACACTGAAAACCCATCGAAATCAAAGTTATTTGCTATGGGCGAAATCCCCACATTTGGTATTTCATGTTTTGCCAAATAACCATTAAAGCCTTCTTCACTTGTTAAATGGAATGGATTAAAATAAACATCCACCAGGTAACACCGCCAATATATAAATCATTTCCAATGGTTTCAATCGAATTACAATATACATATGAATCCGGTTGTGTCCCTCCTGTACTAAAGGCCCAATTAAAAGAACCGTTATCCATATTTTGTGCTACAAATATATAACCACCCACTACCATTTGCTGAAAGACTGATGTCACTTTTATTGGACTATTACCAGAAAAATGGCCTGCTAAATAAAGTGTTTTTATTTGAGTCTATCATCATACCACCGGCATCAGTCTCTATACCACCATAGCTTTCTGCCCAACAAACATTACCATTAGGTCAAATTTTATTATGTAAATACTAAGTACATGACAAAAATTTGCAAATATTTTTCAAAATTTCTCTAAATCATTTGAAAACATGACACTTGCAATATAAGTTTAGCCGTATTTGAATAAACTTTTTGCTCTCTTGCCATGCTTTTTGATTTTTAATCGGGCGAAGTGTATCTAAAAAAACACCAGCTATGTAAGCCCAGGTGGAAAAGCAAAAATCACCAGTGCAAGGGAGTTTATTTACACGGTTTAAGTCGGTCAAGTGCGTATCTTCAATGTTAAATCCACTTGATTTGAGTGCTCTAAATGCAGTTTCAATTTGCCATCGTTCTTTGTATAATGATTGTGATTCATCTGGCTTGTTGAATGAAGAGATTATCTGAAGTTCTGGAATGCCCTGTTTGTTCTTGATTTTGGATGCAGATAAATAACAAAGTTTACCTTTAACAAATACGATTCCCCTGTGATAGCAATTCTCGGTTTATTTTTAAGTGGTTAAATAACCAAGTTGCGCTTCTACGCAATGTCCATTTCTCGGCATGATTACCCAGAAATTTTCACGTACTGCGATCTAGTAAGGAATATGGTGGTAATTTAGATATCCCAACCATTGATCACCAATAAATTCACTGTCTGCCAGTAGGCATTCAATGCTATCAATTCCAAACAAGCTAATAAAGCGTTGCATCATGTCAATTCGTTCCTTCGGTGTAAATGAGTTACCGAATTTCGGCATCCATCTTTGTAAACATAATCGGAAATGCAACCCCTTGATAGACAACGGCTATAACCAGGATGTGCCGATATTGGTTTCGCCGAATTTCCAATTAGTTCCTATCCATTGTCAGGCGGTAAAGCTGGTTTATGCGGCAATAAAGCTAAGACAATTCGTGCTATCAGGTGAGTGTCCAGCATATATTCCGACATCAAGCGCTGTATTCTTCGCAATGACTAATTAACTGTGCTTCTGTATCGAAACTCGTTCAGCTAGTTTTTCAAAAAGTACAAGTACTGTTTGAACTTTACAAAGGGCGCAAATAAATAAGCCAAAGAACTTAATTCGGGCCAAATTCATATTGTCTCCGAAAATTGCACTGCATAATATTGCTGTTAAAATGCTATTTTTACTCTCATTACTGTGTTTTCATGTATCTTAGTCATAGTTAGGTGGAACTTTTTCATCTAAGATACTGAATACCAGGATATTATATCATTTTTTCACAAAACTTATCACCAAGTTATTAACATATCATGATTGATATTCAGATTGTTAAATTTTTGTCATGTACTGAGATGTAAATATTATATTGATTATTTAAGTATTTTGAATATAAAGCTTATCTTTAATAAACAAACTGTCACGAAACATTCCATACAGGTAGAAATATTCTTCAGAATAATATTTTAGGCTTATAAGTTGCGCATCTGAAATTATAGATCGGATCCGAACTGAAAAGCCCATAGGCAGTGACCATTCGGATCAATTTTTGCCAAGAATAAATTTAAATCTCCCTGTAACAATGAAATTGTATCTATTGTCATTCCATCAAAAGAATATCCTTGGAAATATAAGTATTTAATGAAAGATAATTAGTACAAAGTTGTACTCTGTCATTGTTAGGGCCTTTACCATCTAATGCCCAGATTAAATTACCATCACCATCAAATTTAGCAACAATAGCTTCTTTAGTGATCCCATACGGACTGATTAGGGTAGTATCCTCTATTGTGATTTCTTCACTGTAATATCCACCAATTATTAAATTACCTATTACATCTGTTGTAAGATTACAAACCTGGTCAAGGTAAGGCCCTCCAAAAAATTTGGTCCATATAAAATTGCCTGAAGTATCAAGTTTTGAAAAAAACATATCGCTATCAGGATATGCACTATTGAATAAGGTATCGTTGCCAAGGATCATTTGTCCACGATAATCACCATAAATGTACAACTCTCGTAATTATTGTAATATAACCAAAGGGATACATAATCCGTTGATGCAATATGACTAGCCCAAATAATATTGCCAGTATTACTGCACTTTGCAATATATCCGTCATGATTTAGATTTGTACAAATTAAAGTATCTAATCCCAGAACAAACTATCGAAGAAAATTCCACTGATAAATGTATTGCCAAAATTATCGATGCCTCCGATCATATTATTCGTATGAAGCATAAAAGGGCTTTCTTCCCCTGTTGACTTGATGTTGTAAACCCATTGATATACATTTGGAGATTGTGACTTTGCTTCTACGAAGCAAAGTAGAATAATAAATCCGAAGAAAAAACGATAGCAAGTTTTCATAATTGATTATCATTCAAAGGAAATTTATTGTTCACATTTTGGATTGTAAATTATATTCCTATCAAAAATAGTTATAATCTGATTTACCTGCTCAAAAATTCTGGGTAAATTTTAAATCATGGTTTTTTAATTAAAAATAACCCGATAAAAGTAACCAAACCATTGAAAACCAGCAATTCAAAACCCATTTTATAGCCACCCAGAAGCCGTTCAGAAAAAGTGCTCAGAACGTAAGAAACTACAGGTGACAGAACCGCAATCAAGGGGACCTCCGCATCTGCAGGTTTATAAATTGTGGCAAATATTATCATTATTATTTTTTCATTCGTGAATCTGTGGCTACCCCATTGTTTTAGATCTTCCTGCCAGGTCATGCGCGCAAGCATGACTTGGAACATTTTCACCCATTCACTATTCACAAAATCATATAAAAGCGCACCATTTACAGTGCGTCGACCCGAAAAAAAGGGAAGCTTACAAGACAAAAATTGTTTCACAAGCAAAGAAACAAGAAGCAAATATAGCTACAGCAGATATCTGTTGGGAGTTTGCTATCAGCTAAGTGACGTTGACCCATTAACCATCTACGTATTCAACTAATTAAATACGTTTTCGGATAATCAGTACACATCCTTTGCGTGGTTAACAATTTGATATTCACCAAAAAGATCGTTTTGCTATCATTTGGCATAATTATATAATAGAATTTTGAACGATTCTGATGAAAGGTTCATCAATTGAACTCTCCTTGCGTCAGAGATCAACTTAACAAGGATTAAGCACTTGAACTAAAACAAACTATAGTATGCAAAGCAGAATTCAGGTAGAACTTTTGGAAAGCAATAAATTTGGCGCATTATCACTGGTAGTAACCATTGAACAATCATCGTATAATTTTATGTGGACCACGTTGTATGTGGATTTGACAAAACTGCGGAAAAGTGATCAAAACTACTTCCCCGGGCACCTGGATGATTTGTGGAAAGATCTCCCCTGTTGCTGAAATGGATTTTCTTTAGAAGTTGTATAAATAGCAACCATTTTCATTTTAATATATGTTATTTAGTAATTTTGAATACCCATTTGTCAAAATAGAATTTAACAAGCACTTGCAATTTAGGATTCGTCAAAATGTCAGAAACAGCACATAAAATTTACATCGGTATATTATCCTTAATAGTCCTTTTTACCCTGGTAACATTGTCATATACCGGGTATCAATACTACAATACCAGTCTTGAGGAGAGGTTTTTCAGGCCGGATAACAACTTACTTAAACCCAGTGGTGCAGTGGGCCATGGACTGGGAATTTTCGGGACACTGATCATCATTATTGGTGTTGCAATTTATATGGGAAGAAAAAGATTCCGGTGGATGTTACGGATGGGTAAACTGGCAAACTGGCTTGAATTTCATATCTTTCTTTGCACACTTGGGCCCATTATGGTGCTTTTTCACACAGCCTTCAAATTCGGTGGAATTGTAGCGGTAAGCTTCTGGAGCATGGTCGCTGTCTTTCTGAGCGGTGTTATCGGAAGGTTTATCTATATTCAAATACCAAGAACAATCGAGGGTAGGGAGTTGAGCCTGAATGAGGTTAAGGATATGAAAAGTGATATTGGTTCTTTGCTTCAGAAAAATTACGATCTGAATGAAGAAAGCTATCGCGATATACTAGAGTCAACCAAAAGGAAAGTTGAGGTCTTTCATTCAAATACTTTCGTAAGGTATTTAAAAAAAGTAAATGCGGATTCGAAAGCAGTACGAAATGTAAAATCGGTGCTGAAACAAAACAAGCTTTCACAAACTGAGACGAAGCAGGTTCTGAAGTTGGTGAAAAACGAAATTTCACTGAACCGGAAGATTGATCGTCTGTCAACCATGCAAAATTTATTTAAATACTGGCATGTGGCGCATCTTCCTTTTGCCATTGTAATGCTTATTATTATGATCATTCATGTAAGTGTGACGATCGTTTTTGGATACCGCTGGATTTTTTAAACAAAATTATGGAAGTTCTGATAGAAAAAATATTGGTTTACGGGGGCGTTCTGCTTTTTTGTCTTCTCGTTGTCATTATTTACCTGCGGAAGCAAAAACGGGCATCCAGGGTTGTTGAGGAAAAAATCGAAAAGGCAAAACTCGAGGGTTTGTACGAACCCATTTCACTTCATCCTGTGGTCGATGTAAACAGTTGTATAAAGACGGGGGCCTGTATTGTTGCCTGCCCTGAAAAGGATATACTCGGAATACGGAACGGAAAGGCAACTACTATTAATGCCTCACGATGTGTGGGTCACGGGGCATGTTTTCACGCTTGTCCCACGCATGCCATTTCACTTTACATCGGAACAGAAAAACGCGGTGTCGATCTTCCTCATGTGAATCAGTATTTCGAAACGAATATTTCCGGAATTTTTATTGCCGGTGAATTGGGCGGCATGGGGCTAATAAAGAATGCAGTTGAACAAGGCAGGCAAGTAGTAGAAAACATCGTAAAATTAGCAAAGAAAACCCATGATGCAGAATATGATATTATTATCGTCGGTGCCGGACCTGCCGGCATTGCAGCTTCTCTTACGGCTAAAAAATACAATTTAAAATTCCTGATCCTTGAGCAGGATACGTTGGGAGGAGCCGTTTTTTCCTTTCCAAGATCAAAAATTGTCATGACTTCCACCATGGATCTTCCTTTATTCGGGAAGATAAAACTTTACGAAACAAGTAAATCCGAATTGCTTGATCTGTGGCGAAAAGTGCTTGATCAAAGTGGAATTACCGTGCAGGAAAATACGAAGGTGGAAGCTATTTTATCTGAAAACGGGCATTTTAAAGTTGAAACTATAAAGGGTGAGACATTTACCGCAAAAAATGTTTTGCTCGCCATCGGACGCAGGGGATCTCCGCGTAAACTGAATGTTCCTGGCGAAACTTTGGAAAAAGTTGCTTATCGGCTCCTGGAACCCGAAGAAATAAAAGGAAAAGATATCCTGGTAGTTGGTGGCGGCGATTCGGCCGTAGAATCCGCACTCCAGCTGGCAGATCAGAACAATGTAACGGTTTCTTACCGCAATGATGTTTTCCAGCGGATCAAACCAAAAAACAATGAACGGATCAATGAAGCCATTGAAAAAAAGCAGGTAGATGTAAAGTTTAATACAACCGTAGAAAGTATCGGAAAAGATGAAATTACAATCTCTGCCAAAGAAGGAGAAAAAATAACACTGAAAAATGATCTGGTGTACATTTTTGCGGGGGGTGAGCTCCCAACACAGTTTCTCGAAAAAGCGGGTATACAAATTACTAAAAAATTCGGGGAAGCGGTATTAAAGCATAATTAGGGATAAAAAACATGGGGATAAAAAAACTTATCGGATTCCTTATAATAGCACTGCTTTTCGTTTATAAAGGGCAGAGCCAGATATCACCGGGTGACCTGGCTGCACCGCATGCTCATTTGGAGGGGATGTCGAATTGTACACAATGCCACATTTTGGGAGAAAAAGTTTCAAATGAAAAATGCCTCGCCTGTCATAAAGAATTAAAAAAGCGGATCGACCTGCAAAAAGGCTACCACTCATCTTCATAATAAAAGGAAAAGAATGTGTTACCTGCCACAGCGACCATCATGGCAGAAATTTTGAAATTGTAAGAATTGTTTATGATAAGTTTGATCACAATCTCACAGGTTATGATTTGAAAGGCGCACACGCTAAAAAAGAATGCAAGGATTGCCACAAACCTGAATTTATTACGGATCAGGAGGCAAAGAAAAAGAAAAGCACGTTTCTTGGTTTAAGCACCGATTGCCTGTCGTGCCATGCTGATTACCACCAGAAAACACTGGCAGCAGACTGTGGGTCCTGTCATGATTTCGAAGCGTTTAAGCCAGCCCCAAAATTTGATCACAGCAAAGCTAATTTTAAACTGTTAGGCAAGCATCAGCAGGTGGAATGCCTTAAATGTCATAAAATTGAAACCCTGAACGGACAGAAATTTCAGGAATTCAAGGGTGTAGCTTTTGAAAACTGTACCAGTTGCCACAAGGATGTTCATAACAATCAGTTCGGTCAGAATTGCAAGCAATGCCATACAGAAGAATCGTTTCACACCATCGGCGAGATGAAAAATTTCGATCATTCGAAGACCAATTATAACCTTGAAGGCAAACATAAATTTGTTGCATGCGCATCCTGCCACAAATCCAAATATACGGATCCTGTCAAGCACAACCGCTGTTCTGATTGCCATTCTGATTATCACGAAAAACAATTTGTAAAGCAGGGTATGTCGCCTGACTGCATTTCGTGCCATAGTACCACCGGATTTTCATCGTCAAGTTATACAGTTGAACAGCATAATACCATTAATTTTCAGCTTCAGGGAGCACATCTTGCTACGCCCTGTTTTGCCTGTCATCTTAAAACAAAAAAATGGTCATTCAGAAATATCGGGAGTCGCTGTGCCGATTGCCATGAAAATATTCATGCATCCTTTATAAGTGAAAAGTATTATCCCGATGCTGCCTGCAACAAATGTCACGATGTAAGCCGGTGGAGTGAAATAAATTTTGATCATTCGAAAACGAATTTTGCGCTTGCCGGGGCACACCAAAAGGCAACCTGCAGGTCCTGTCATTTTGTGAAAGGGACCGATGGAAAAGAACATCAGCAATTCATCGGTCTGCAAACGAGTTGTATCACATGCCACAGCGACAAGCACTACGGGCAGTTCGAAAAAAATGGCGTTACAGATTGTACAACCTGCCATGATTTTAACGACTGGAAAGCAGCGAAATTCGATCACAACACAACCCGGTTTAAACTTGATGGCTCACACCAAAATGTAGCTTGCAATAAATGTCACAAACCGGTTCAAACTGACCAACTCACATATATTAAATATAAAATGGAGGATATCCGATGCGAAGCCTGTCACAAATAATAGTACTGCTGATACTCAGTGTCGGCCTTTTCGCTCAGTCCCCTCATGGAAGCGGGCTGACCATCGCCTGTGCAGATTGCCACAATTCAAAAGGCTGGAAACTGGAAGCCGGAACCTTTGTGTTTGACCATCAGAAAACGACTTTCCCTTTGGAGGGTTCCCATCAGGATATTTACTGCACGAAATGTCATCCTACACTTGTCTTTACCGATGCAAAACCCGAATGCGTATCGTGCCATACCGATATGCATTATCAGACGGTAGGGATGGAATGTGAAAGATGCCATACAACGAAATCATGGATCGTTGATAACATTACTGAAATTCATCAGCAAAGCCGCTTCCCGCTTGTTGGGGCACATTTATCAGCTGATTGTAACAGCTGCCATCCGTCTGCTTCACTGCTTCGTTTCGAGCCTCTCGGCATTGATTGTTTTGATTGCCACAAAGCAGATTATATGGCGACAACCAATCCAAATCATGATCAAGGAAATTTTTCGACCAACTGTACCGATTGTCATTTGCTGAATGCTTTTACATGGAGTGGTACAAACTTTACACATGCTTTTTTCCCACTGACAGAGGGTCATGAAATATTTGACTGCAAGTTATGCCATAAGGACGGGAATAATTATTCAAACATTTCTACCGATTGCTTTTCATGTCATGAAACGAACTACAACGCTACCTCAAACCCAAATCATATTGCTGCCGATATTCAAACCAATTGCAGCGAATGCCATACAACTCTTCCGGGATGGAAACCCGCTCAGTTCAAGCAGCACGACGGACAATATTTCCCGATCTATTCAGGAAAGCACATCAACACCTGGAATTCATGCTCGGATTGTCACACAAATCCGGGCAATTTTGCTGTAAACAGTTGCATTGTTTGTCATAGTAACCCGGGTGAGTTAAATAGTCAGCACGGTGATGTAGGTGGTTATGAATTTAACGATGCAGCTTGTTTTGCATGTCACCCGACCGGCGATGCGGAAAACGGATTTGATCATAACGCCACCAGCTTTGCGCTTACCGGTGCTCATACAACGGTTGAATGCACACTTTGTCATGTTACAGGCTATCAGGGTACGACAACAATCTGCGGGGATTGTCATGCCAATGATTTTAATCAGACGAACAACCCTAACCACACGACTGCAGGTATCTCCACCGATTGTGCCGTTTGTCACACAACAGCCCCGGGCTGGGTGCCGGCTTCATTCGGTAATCACGATGTATATCCGCTTACAGGAGGTCATGCCACCATTGCAGCCGACTGTTTCTCATGTCATAACGGTGATTATAACAATACACCAACAGTCTGCTTTGGTTGTCATGCGCCAAATTATAATCAAACAACGAACCCCAATCACAATGCAACCGGTATTTCGAATGATTGTGCACTCTGCCATACTACCAATCCCGAATGGAAACCGGCATCTTTCCCGATCCACAACGATATTTATCCATTGACAGGTGCGCATGCTACCATTGCCGAAGATTGTTTTACCTGCCACAATGGTGATTACAACAACACCCCTGCTCTGTGTTTTGGTTGTCATTCTCAGAATTACAATCAAACTACAAACCCGAACCACAACACATTGGGACTTCCGACCGATTGTGAAACCTGTCATACCACCAATCCTGAATGGAAACCAGCAGGATTTCCGAATCATAACAGTTATTATGTCATTGCCGGGGCTCATGTTGCAATTGCAAATGATTGCGGGGCCTGTCATAATGGTAATTATGTTAATACACCCAATACCTGTTATGGTTGCCATGCACCGGATTATAACCAGACCAACAATCCTCCGCATCAGTCGGCACAGTTCCCGACCGATTGCGAAGCGTGTCACACACAGAGCGCATGGGTACCATCAACTTTTGATCATGACGGACAATATTTCCCGATTTATTCAGGGGAACATAACGGGAAATGGGATTTATGCAGTGATTGTCATACTAACCCGGGGAATTATGCAATATTTACCTGTATTACCTGTCATCAGCAGGGAGAAACAAACTCGCAGCATGACGGCATATCAGGGTATATTTATAACAGTGATGCCTGCCTCGCTTGTCATCCTGATGGAAGCGGTGGTGGAGCATTTAATCACAATACCACTAACTTTCCGCTTACCGGGGCTCATGCAACCGTAGAATGCAGTCTCTGTCATCAAAACGGATACTCCGGAACATCAACCGTTTGTGCGGATTGTCATGGAGATAATTACAACCAAACGACCAATCCAAACCACAATGCGATTGGTATCCCGACTGATTGTGCTTCCTGTCATAGCACTGCTCCCGGCTGGGCTCCGGCTTCTTTTGGTATTCATAGCAATTATTATCCCCTGACCGGAGGGCATGCTACCATTGCCAATGAGTGCTTCAGTTGTCACAATGGCAATTACAACAATACAACCACTGTATGCTTTGGATGCCATTCAGAAAATTACAATCAGACGACAAATCCAAACCATATCGCAATCGGGATTCCCAATGATTGTGCAACCTGTCACACGACAAACCCGGCATGGAATCCTGCTACATTCCCTATTCATAATAACTTTTACATTTTGGAAGGTGCACATGTCACCATTGCAAATGATTGCGCTGCCTGTCATAACGGTAATTATGTGAATACGCCCAATACCTGCTATGGATGTCATTCTGCGAATTACAACCAGACAACAAATCCACCGCATCAGTCGGCTCAATTCCCAACGGAATGTGAAACCTGTCATACCCAAACCGCCTGGGTACCTTCAACCTTTGATCACGACGGACAATATTTCCCAATTTATTCCGGACAACATAACAATAAGTGGGATCTTTGCAGCGACTGCCATACAGATCCCGGGAATTATGCCGTTTTTTCCTGTCTCTCCTGCCATGGATTAAACCAGATGAACAATGAACACAACGGTGTACCCGGATATCAATACAATAGTGACGCCTGTTATGCATGCCATCCGACCGGTGGTGGTGGAGGTTCCATAAAATTGTACCAACATTTAAAAGATAATTAATGATGAAATCTTTCTTGCTGATACTTTATTTTTTCCTTTGTTTGGATTGAGCCTTCAGTGTCAAACCACAGGTGAGACGAAGGAAGGTTCGGTTTCCTTTGTTACGTCACAGAATGTTTATGTAAAATTTAACTCTACCGAAAATATTAATATCGGAGACACCCTGTTTAGTAAACAGGAAAATAAACTGATTCCTGTTTTAACGGTTACTAATCTTTCTTCCATTTCCTGCGTTTGCGTGCGAATATCATCTGTCGAACTGAAAGTTGCAGACGTTTTATTTACCAAACAAAAACCTGTGCATTCAGATGTTCAGAAACCAGTTGAAATAGTTCCACAAATCCAATCTCAACCAGTTGAGATAAATAAAGATACAGTTCAAAATGAGGGCAAAAAATCCACTGAAATAAAACAGGAATTCTCCGGACGGTTTTCGGTTGCCTCCTACACGAATTTTACGAGCAACAATGCAAACAATTCCCAGCGAATGAAATATACCTTTTCATTCAATTTGGATCATATCAATAAATCGAAACTCTCCGCTGAAAGCTATATTTCATTCTCTCATTCAAATTTAAACTGGAATGAAGTGCAAAATAACCTGTTTAACGGGTTAAAAATATACAGCCTTGCTCTTAAATACGACTTTAGTAATACCTCAACCTTATGGCTGGGACGGAAGATCAACCCGAAACTTTCCAGTGTTGGAGCTATTGACGGACTGCAGTTTGAAAAAAAATTCAATCACTTTTCACTTGGCGCTTTCGGCGGTTCAAGACCGGATTATACGGATTACAGCTTTGATTTCAATCTGATCCAGTATGGCGCCTATGTTGCCCATGAAACCGATGCAGGAAAAGGATCGATGCAGAATTCGCTTGCCTTTGTCGAGCAAAATAACTCCGGACAAACGGACCGCAGATTTTTCTATTTCCAACATACCAATACCATTGTAAACAATCTTTACTTCTTCGGTTCAGCCGAATTTGATCTCTACAACAAAGTTAAAGTTCAGACTGACAGCATCAACGGACAGGCTGCACTGAAACAGGATAATTCACCCCGGCTCACAAATTTGTATGTCTCGTTAAGGTATAAAATAACCAGGCAGGTTTCGGTCACGGCCTCATACAGTACACGCCAAAATATTATTTATTACGAGACTTATAAAGATTTCATTGAGCGATTATTGGAGAAAGAAAACCTGCAGGGCTACCGGTTAATGATAAATTACCGGCCTGTAAAATATCTTTCTATAGGTGTGAAAGGAGGATACCGGGTCAGGACCAGCGATCCGAAGCCGGCAAAGGATTTATACAGTTATGTTACATACAGCAGGGTACCGCTTTTGAATGTGTCCGCAACACTTTCAGCTATGCTGCTCGAATCGGTTTACATTTCAAGTAAAATATACAGCTTTGGGATTTCACGCGATCTGATCCCGGGAAAAGTCAGTGCCGGTATTAATTACCGATATGTAGATTATAGCTTTTATACATCCGACTTACCCCTGATCCAAAATGTAGGTGAACTTGACCTCAACTGGAGGATTATTAAAAAACTTTCTCTTTCCGTTTATTATGAGGGAACCTTCGAAAAAAGTGTGACCTTTAACCGTATTTACGCCAATCTGGGTTATCGGTTTTAGAACCGGCAAATAATCATTGATTAAATCGTTGTCAGTTTTTAAGCAGAACATAATCAGTTGTTTGTTGTTTATTATAGATCATGTTGAACCAAAAAAAGAAAACCGGCCGCTACAAACGGGTTTATGATCAATTGGCTGAACTGCTAAGTAAAGGAGAGAACAGCATTGCCTCCATGTCCACCATTGCATCCGTGCTTCATCACAAATTTGAGGATTTTTTCTGGACGGGTTTTTATGTATTGAACGATGGTGATTTGATTGTCGGCCCTTACCAGGGCCCGGTAGCCTGTATTAAGCTGAAAAAGAATTCCGGTGTTTGCTGGGCAGCGATCAATTCACATCAAACGGTAATCGTTCCAAATGTCCATGAATTTCCTGGTCATATTGCTTGCGACGGCAGATCAAATTCTGAAATCGTAATTCCGGTGAAAGATAAAAGCGGTAAAATAGTTGCTGTGCTTGATGTCGACAGCAAGGAATATAATAGCTTCGACGATGCTGATAAAGAAGGCCTTGAAAAGATTGTGGATTTGATTTACAGAATTTGAAATAAGCAATTGGTGCTTAATGAAAGGTGAAAAAGTAGTTCGCCAGGAAGTTCCAAACGGTAACTACTCCAATAGCAAATAACTTAGAAAGGTAGAAATGCTTTTTAAACCTGCTCACAAGTATCCATAATATGAGCGTATTAATCCCCAGGCCAATCAGTGAAATAAGCAGAAATTGTGAATATTCCATCATTATTTGGGGGTTATGGCTTTCAAAAGTCCATATCCGGTTAAACAGGTAATTTGAACTGGCAGCTATGCTGAATCCAATTGCATTGGCAATGTATTTGGGTATCTTCAGCCATTCTTTGCAAATAAAGGTAAAACTAAAATCGACCACTACTCCTGAAAGCCCTACGACCCCGAATTTAAAAAACTTCCAGAAAAAAGGCCAGCTAAGATATTCCGACATGCTAAAAAAATATCAAGCAAATCTAAAACAATTTCCCGATGTAAAAAAAGGATTGCCCCTTTCCCCAAGCTGACAATCTTAATTGATATTTTGTTTTCACACCCAGATTGACTTTTTTTATTTTGGGAAACTTGCAAAAAACCCAAATTCCTCAAACCGAATGTTTTTTGTTTGGGGGATTTATTTGCGAAGATTCTATGATATTTGTTGTTTCATTCTAATGGCTTGGGTAAAACTTATTCTGATTTATATTTAATTTGTTCTGGCTTATAAAAAAAATAAAAAACAGCCAAAAAGTGGCTGCTTTTTCAATGCTAAAACAAATTACAATCAATTAAGATGTTTTAGTATTATGGATTTTATTAGAAGCAATTATTGTTTTAGTATTTTTTCAATTTGAATTAACTTATGATTCCTGTCAAAAAATTTAAGAAAATATAATCCATCTGGGAAATTTGAAATATCAATCACATTATTAAAAGGTTTAGTTTCAAATAAATTACCATAATAATTTAGTATATTGAAATATTCAATGTTATTTAGATTTGTGGTTACACATATATGTCCTTGAGTTGGATTTGGATAACAGAAAATCTTTTTGTTTTCTGTTGTACTTATAATAGATTCAAGGATTTTGCCATTAACTTCAAAAGAATATACGCATGCTACCTGATTGTACCATGAAGATGGTGCCGTTAATGTTTCTACTGTTAGCCTGATACCATCAGCTATGACATCAGAAAATTCTTCAAAAAGATCTGAACTAATTTTATTTACTGAGAATAAATTGTGCCAACCTGTTTCATCATGAAATTCAACAAAACCGGTATTAATATAGGCAACTTCCATTTCATCAATATACACTTTGTTGATTGAATAGGATTGATCGAAGAAAATCCACATTTTCTGAGGTGAGTTGCTTTGCAAACCAGCCCAATAAGATGTAATATCTCCATCAATTGTAAGCATGGCATCCTGATCTATACCATAATCGTCAAAAGAGCCATTGTCTTCGGCAGTAGCTCCTAGACTGGATAATGCAACATTGTTTTCAATTAAATATGGAATAGTTTGCCCATTAACTTCAAAAGAGTATACGCATGCGACTTGATTGTACCAGGAAGATGGTGCCGTTAATGTTTCTACGGTTAGCCTGATACCATCAGCTATGACATCAGAAAATTCTTCAAAAAGATCTGAACTAATTTTATTTACTGAGAATAAATTGTGCCAACCTGTTTCATCATGAAATTCAACAAAACCGGTATTAATATAGGCAACTTCCATTTCATCAATATACACTTTGTTGATTGAATAGGATTGATCGAAGAAAATCCACATTTTCTGAGGTGAGTTGCTTTGCAAACCAGCCCAATAAGATGTAATATCTCCATCAATTGTAAGCATGGCATCCTGATCTATACCATAATCGTCAAAAGAGCCATTGTCTTCGGCAGTAGCTCCTAGACTGGATAATGCAACATTGTTTATGACTTGCGATTTTACTTGTTTTAGAGTAAAAAGTACAAGAATCATTGCGATCAAAATTAATGTAAGTTTTTTCATAATAATTTGTTTTAATTTGCTTTAAACCCTGAAGCAGATTTAACCTTTTTTATGAAGTATGGGTTTTAACACAATCTTTTTTTATTCAAAATTTAATCTTGTGCTATGCTTCATTTTTTTAATTTTTCAAATCACTTTTCATCATTGTTTCTAAAAAATTTGTTAAATAAACTATTTACAACACATTGTTTTCTAAAGTAATTATTGATTTGTAAAATTATAACCGAAATGAGGTGATTTGATTTAGGGACAACTTTATTGTATGGGACGAATATTCCATTGTGTGAATGGTAGGGATGAATGATTGAAAGAAATGAAGTTATTGGGATGTTGTTTCAAGAAATACCTAAGAACTAATGGAAAATGGAAAAAATTATTCTATTTCTGAATGAATACAAGATAATTAAAACGATATTAAAAAGCATCTTCCAAATATTTTTCTAATTCTTTCACTCCCTGTTTCGTTATTGAAATAGAAATTTCACCGTTTTCGGTTTTTAGAATACAATTTCTTTCCTTTCTGTTTACTTTTGCTAAATGTTTCAAATTGATCAGGTGGGAACGACCGCAATGAAGCAAATTAGAACAATCGAATATTTTTTTTACATTTGTAAGATTAATACTTACCGTAATATCCTGGCCATTTCTTAAATATATCTCTGAATAATTGCCATCTGCAAGGCAATAAATAACGTCTTCAGCATCTACCAACACAAAACCACTTCGGGTATTAAATTTTACTCTTGGTTTATGAATGAAATCAAGAACTGCATTGGTTTCTTTATTTAAATCCTTGTTTTTAAATTCTTTTTTATACCTTGAGATTGCAAGTTTCAATTCAACTACCTTAATAGGTTTTTGCAGGTAATCAAAAGCTGAATGCCTGATCGCTTCAATGACAAATTCATCATAAGCTGTGGTGAAAATAATGGTGGGATTTGTATCAAGGTGTTGTAACTCATGTAATAATTCAAAACCGTTCTTTTTCGGCATCTGAATGTCTAGGAAAACAATATCTGGTCTATGTTTGATGATCAATTCAATACCCTGATCCACATTGGAAGCAATGCCCCTAATTTCAATTTCAGTAAACTCATCTTTAAGGATTCCTTCTAATAGATCTTGTGCTTCCGGTTCATCTTCAACAATAATGACAGTTATATTTTCCATCACGATTAGAGTTAGTTATATTTCCAATTCAACTGTAATCCTGGTACCTATTGGTTTATTATTATCATCATTTAGATCAGTTATAGTATGTGTTATTTTCTTTCCTTTCAGTTTGTGGTACAAATCAAAAATCTGATCAATGATCTTCATCCCTTTTCCTGTTCCAAGAATATCCAGTTTACCGGCAGCTTCTCTTCCAATTCCATTGTCTTCAACTATTAAGTTTAATTTATGATCTTTTTGTGAAATTTGAATTTTCAAGAGTCCCTCTTTCTCCAGGTGGCTTAACCCATGTTTTACAGCATTTTCAGCAAACGTTTGAACTATCATCCTTGGCACCTGAATATTCGCTTCAACCTCCTTATCCACATCTATCAAATAATCAAATTTTTGCTTGAACCTGAACTTCTCCAGTTCAAGATAGTTTTTTACAAATTCGATTTCTTCTGAAAGGGGAACTGAAATTTTTTCTGCATTTTTCAACGTAAACCTGATCAGGTCGCTAAACTTTGTAAAAAAGTTATAGGCGGTCCTTTTGTCTTCCTTAAAAATAACTGAACTGATGGAATTAATAGCATTAAATGTAAAATGAGGGTTCATCTGATTTCGGATGGTTAGCATTTGAAGTTCATTTAGTCTCTTCTCGGTTTCATAAACTTTTTGAATGCGTTTTTTTTGATAATGAAAAGTAATTTTAAAAAAAACGAACAAAATAAAATATATTCCTGTGTAAATGGGATATTTAAAGTAATAATAAGGGTTTTCCTTGTATTCAAACAAATAGTATTCCTTACCAGCGTTTATGCTGATCCAATCAGGTTTGTTTTTCGAATGTTTTACTGAAAAAGGTTGAAGGCTGTTTACATAGGCATCCAATACCACAGGATGACTAAAATCGTTTCTCACAATAACTACTTGTGGCCTGTTTTTCACATCAAAAATAAATTCAGGTATTGAATCATTTTCCAGGTCAATTTGATAGGGTACCCCCTCAATATTAATTTTTAAATCCCTAATTTTTTTGAACCTAAATTTACTATTAAATTCATATATGTCTCCTCCTCGTGTAATATATAATTTTTCAGTTAAAGTATTTTGTTTTTTACCAAATATGTTACCTTCAATAAATTCAGGTTGTTTTGATTTTGATACTATATTCCCTTTTGAGTTATATAAAGAGACAACAAAATCTGTATTAGTTTTTCCACCAAGTTTTTGAATATTTACAATAAAAACTTCCTTATCATTTTTAATATCAAGGTTGGTTGAAACAATGAATTCCGAATTTAATGGAACTGGATCAAATAAAAAATTAAGATCATTATCAAGAGCAATAAGCCAGGTTATTGAATCTGAATAGGGGACAGGTGTAGCATAATTTCGATTAGCTGAAATATCAACCATTATTTCATCAAATGAATCGTTATCCAAATTTGTAAATTTTATTTTTTTATTGGATGCACCCATAAAAGGAGATCTATACACAGAATCTTTTTTTACATCATAAGCAAATATCGCTCGTGGTTGTAAGTTAAATCCAGTGTTTACTGAAAATACAACTTCTTTATAGGAATCTCCATCAAGGTCAGTAAGTTTTCCTGATAATATATTACATGGATTTTGTTTGTTGTCCAACTTACATAAAAAAAGAAATTTGTTTTTAAAATTCAATCTGCTGTCTCCAAAAGGTTCGATACCATTAATAAAAACCGAATCATTTTCCCAGGTAAAACCATAAACCTCATCAAGTCCATTATTATCATAATCACCAAAAAACATGATTGAATAATTTATCCATGTACCTTCAAAATTCCATTGGTCTAAAATAATTTCATCATTTGAATAAATAGTGAAATTCGGTTTTAATGTAGCACTGTGCAGGCCTTGCCAGACTTTCTCACTATTGCCATCATGATCAAAATCGTAATAAAAAAATCTTCCGGGAAAATCAGATGTAAAATATTGTTTTTCCAACAATTCAACTTCATATTTATTGAATATTGGTGGTAGTATCCAAATAAACAATAGGGTTATAATAAATGCCAGAAACGCCGGATGAATTATGAAGTTGGTAATTTTATTCATTTCATTGCACTTACGAGCAAATATACATGATTTTCTCAATACAAAATTTAAATTTTTCTATTGAGATTATAACCCTCCAATTTACTAATTCCGGCTTATTGTTGCCGTTGTTTTTTATAATGTTGTAAGAGTAAGAAAACGGAGCTGTAAAGCCTACAACCCCGAATTTAAAAAACTTCCAGAAAAAAGGCCAGCTAAGATATTCCGACATAAAAGCTAAATAAGTTTCGGAAGCAAATCTACAATCAATTTGAATACTAGCAGCGTGGGAAGATTATGACAATTATTTCGAAAATTTCAACGTAAACCGATAAAATTCCGAAAATATTATTTTTCTTTTGCCACAGGGGCGGGTTTTTCGTTAATCACATAAATAAACCTGAAGGAGAGCAGGTTGTTATATTGTTTTCGCGTATGGCGGTTTAGTCCCCGAAGGTCAGTAAATTCACGGGTACGGATTTTTGCCACGGAATAGGCATACCGGATATCGAATTTAAGTTTTTTCCAGATCCGAAACTCCAGATCAGCAAGAACATCAATGTCTGTTTTGTCGTAAGTACCATCATTTAAAGTTGTCGTTTCGACGCGTTGCCCGTGCTCATATTCTTTCACACCCACTAATCTGCCATACGAAAAGCCGGTACCGGCCGTAATTTTATCATGATCGGTGTATCTTACAAGCATAGGAACTTCCAGGTAATTCAGGTAGAGCTTATAGGCGCCGGTAAGGACATTGCCGGATGAATCTGTGGTTTCATATTGTTTACCCTGGTTAGAGCCTTTTTGGGTATAAATGGTCTCAAGGCTGAAACTAAAGTTTTTGGCAAATGGGATGATGGCCATTGCTCCGAGGTTCCAGCCAATCTTATTAAAACCGTAAACTTCATCTCCATCAACTTGTGTGAGATTTGCCCCTGCAATAACTGCGGCCTTAATCCTTTGTCCAAATGCGGAATGGATAGCGGCAATGATCAGGATGGATATCAGTATAGCAAGTTTAAGCTTCATTCAATCATTTAGATAATCAGCATACAAACGTACTAAAGTTCGATTAATTTTTGGATTGAAAAAGATTGAATTGAAAAATTTGTAACTAATCAGTGTCATGAAAATCAATAAACAATAGACTTTTGAATACCTTCAATACTTCTTTGTGTCACTTTGAGCTACTTAGAGGAACTTTGTGACATAGCTATTTCACAAAGATTCACAAAGAAGACACTGAGTTTCACAGAGAAATAAAAAAATAATTTTGAGTATTACACTGATTAGTTATAAAAATTTGAATCCGAATCAATCTGTTCCCAGGCATTTCCAACTATTTCGTTTTGCTTTCGACATCCTTCAGCGAAAGCTGTATGCGACCACGCACTTTATCGACATCCACTACCTTTGCCTGTACTTTCTGGTTCAGTTTCACGTAGAGGTTCGGGTCTTTCACAAAATCAGCGGCCATATTGCTCACATGGATCAGTCCGTTTTGCTTGATCCCGATATCCACAAATGCTCCGAATGCCGTGATGTTGGTAACAATGCCGGGAAGCACCATTCCGATCACGATATCGTTGATCGAATGAATTCCTTTGGCAAACTCAAAAATCCCGAATTTCTCTCGTGGATCTCTGCCCGGTCTGGCAAGCTCTTCCATGATATCGGTCAGGGTGGGAAGCCCGGTTTTATCCGTCACAAATTCATTCAGGTTGATTTTTTTCCGGAGCTCTTCACTCGTCATTAAATCAGCAATTTTGCAGTTCAGCTTCTTAGCCATTTTATTCACAACCTCGTAGCTTTCCGGATGGACGGCACTTTTATCTAGTGGATTTTCCGAACCCCGGATCCGTAAAAACCCGGCTGCCTGTTCGAATGCCTTTATCCCCAAACCGCGGTACTTTTTTCAGTGTCTCCCTCGACCGGAAAGGTCCGTTTTTATCCCGGTACTCAACAATATTTTTAGCCAGCGCTGGTCCCACACCCGAAACCAATGACAGCAACTGTTTACTGGCCGTATTTACTTCCACTCCTACCGAGTTTACACAGCTCATCACCGTATCATCGAGGCTCTTAGCAAGTTCCGGCTGGTTTACATCGTGCTGATATTGTCCGACACCAATCGACTTTGCATCGATTTTGACCAGCTCGGCCAGCGGATCCATCAACCTTCTGCCGATAGAAACCGAACCTCTGACCGTTACATCATATTCCGGAAATTCTTCACGAGCAACCGGTGAAGCCGAATACACAGAAGCACCGCTTTCGTTTACCATCACTACCATTACATCCTTTTCGAACCGGATTCTGCGAAAGAGGTTTTCCGTTTCTCTTCCGGCTGTTCCGTTTCCAATGGCAATGGCTTCAATCTTATAGGCGTTAACGAGATTAAGAATCTTATTGATCGACTGCTTTACTTCATTTTGTGGGGGATGCGGGTAGATGGTTTCGTTATGAAGCAGTTTACCCTGCCGGTCAAGGCACACAAGTTTACAGCCGGAGTTAAATCCGGGATCAATCGCCAGCACATTCTTCTCACCCAATGGAGCTGCCATCAGCAATTGCCTTACATTATCCACAAAAACCCGAATGGCATAACTATCTGCATTTTCCTTTACCATCGACCGGACTTCCGTTTCCATGGAAGGCTGCAGCAACCGTTTGTAACCGTCTTTGATGGCTTCATAAACAAGATCGCCCGAAGAATTACCGGACTTCACAAACAGATCTTCCAGAATAGTTAAAGCCTCTTCTTCAGGCGGATAAACCTTCACCTTTAAATAGCCTTCATTTTCACCCCTGAACATGGCTAAAATCCTGTGTGAAGGTGATTTCACAGCATTTTCCGACCAGTCAAAATAATTGCGGTAAGTGTCGCCTTCTTCTTCCTTACCTTTTGCCACCTTTGATTCGATAACAGCTTTACGGATAAACAGCCTCCTGACTTTTTCACGGGCAATTTTATTTTCACTGATCCATTCGGCAATTATGTCTCTTGCTCCGGCCAATGCTTCATCAACCGAATGGATTTCCATTTTTTCATTTACAAATTGCTCGGCACGGATTTCAATATCTGTATATTTCTGCGACATGACCATTTTTGCCAGAGGCTCAAGTCCCCTCGACTTAGCAATGGTCGCACGGGTTTTTCGTTTTGGTTTATAAGGAAGATAAATATCTTCGAGTTCCGACAAGGTTACCGCCTCCAAAAGTTGTTTTTCAAGTTCGGGAGTGAGCTTTTCCTGTTCTTTAATCGAATTCAGGATGCTTTCCCGGCGCTTATCGATAGCCTCCAATTGTTCCATTCGGTCGCGGATACGTGCAATTTGTAATTCGTCGAGGCTTCCGGTCATTTCCTTGCGGTATCTGGCAATAAACGGAACAGTTGCACCTTCGTTCAGCAGCAATGCGGTATTCTTAACCTGATTTTCGGTTATATTCAGTTCCCCGGCGATTTGCCTGAAATATTTTTCCATCATGTGATCCTATTTTCAAAAAGGAGTACCCGGTTTACGAGCCGTTGTTTTATATCAATCACGTGGGTTTCTCCCAGATATTTTTCAAAATTACGAACTAATTCACTTGCCTCCTTTTCGGTTTCTGAATTAAAAATAAATTTATTGAATAGCACCAAGCCATTGATTTGGAGTGATTTTTTGATCTGCACAAGAAACTCTTTTGTTTCAAATTGTGCCGGCACTCGGTTATTGATATAGAGATCAATAATGATCAGGTCGAACATTGATTTGTTATGCGCTATAAACAGACCGGCATCTTCATGCAAAAGGTTCAGATTTTTAAAACGGTGAATCAGGAAATGTTTTTTTGCTAGATCGATGACATTCCGGTCGATTTCCACGCCTGTTGTTTTGAATCGCAGATGATGCTCATGTTGTAAAATAGATAATATACTTCCTGCACCGAATCCGAGAATAAGCACTTCCTGTAAATTATATTTTTTAATTTGAATTTTTTTGAAAACCTGTTGAAAAACCCGGTGAAGACTGCCGTATGAATAGTTTGAATCAGCGGCATTCAATACTTTTCGGCCATTGATCAAGCTGATGTCGAGACGGGAATTTATATCGCCCGTTACGGATTCGATTACACATTCCGAAACAAAACTTTTTAAGAATAATAGTAACATGAACCTGAATTTAAATCACTAAAATACAAAAAAACGTTTATTGAAGATCAGATCAGCCAAAGAAACCGTAAATGTGAATCACAGAAAATTTGAATATTTCAGATGGGTAGTAAAGATGAAATGTTTATCAATCCTTTTTCAATTACCATCCTGAGGCCAGCACATCGGCAATGTGGATCACTTTCAGGGGTAGTTTATGTTTCGTAATAAAACCTTCCTGATGCATCAGGCAGGAGGAATCGGTAGAGATAATGTATTCGGCGCCGGTGTCGACGGCATTATTTATTTTTTGTTCTGCCATGGCTGTCGAAATCGCCTCGTGTTTAACTGAAAAGGTTCCGCCGAATCCACAACAAACATCCGTATCTTTCATTTCGATAAGCTCCAGCCCTTTGACATGTTTAAGCAATTCACGGGGTTCGTTTTTAATGCCGTATTCCCTCAGGGCAGCGCACGAATCGTGATACGTAACCTTATGATTAAAGGTAGCTCCGGTATCCGTTACCTGTAATTTATTCACCATGAAATCGGTAAACTCGAAAATATTTTTTTTCAGCCGTTTATACTCAAGGTGAAAAGCGGTATTAAAGAAAAGTTTTTCGTAATAGTTTCGAACATAGCCTACGCAGGAAGCAGAGGGAGCAACAACCGGCCGGTCATTCGGGAAATCTTTGATGAATTTTTCACCCAGTTCCATCGCTTCGTCCCAGAATCCGCTGTTAAATGCCATTTGACCGCAACAGGTTTGGCTGTCGTTATAATTGACGGTAACGCCAAATTTTTCCAAAATTTTAACCATGTTCATACCGGTCGCAGGGAAAATCTGGTCGATGAAACAAGGGATAAATATATCTACCGTCATGTCGGGAACATTTGATTACCGAAAGGCAAAGATATTTATTTTTGAGTAGTACATGCAGCGGAATTATGAAAAGTTAGCAACATCAATGAAGCTCGAATCCGACTTCTTTCAGGTGATTCCAGAAATCGGGGTAGGATTTGGATACCACCTCCGGATTTTCGATGCGGAGCAACCCTTTGAGGATAGCCAGCGGTGTAAAAGCCATTGTGATCCGATGATCGTCATAGGAATTGATAGGTTCAATTTTAATCTCAACCTGTTGCAAATTAGTATCCAGAACACAAAACATTTTGAGTTGAAGACCCGGAGATTTGTGTTCTGAGTTCCAGGTTCTGAGAAAGCGTTGTCTCGTATCCGGTTTTTTTTAATTCAGTGATCAAAGCGGTTAAACGATCCGTTTCTTTTACCCGCAGGGTCTCAAGTCCGGTAAAAACAGCAGGAATATTCAGCCCTGCGCACGTAACGATCACCGCCGGGGCCAGGTCGGGACAGGAGGTAAAATCATACTTGAATTCCTTAACTACAGAACCGGATTTTGTTAAACGAATTCCACCGGACACAAAATTAGTTTTCACACCAAAATTTTCGAAAATATCAGGCAATACGGAATCTCCCTGAATACTTTCCCGGCTTAATCCTTTGATCAGCAAATCCGCTTCATCCGAAAATGCAGCCATTTCGTACCAGTATGATGCAGCAGACCAATCCGGCTCTACGTTAAAATAGTTCGTTTGATACGATTGATTTTGGATGGTAATGACATTTTTATCAACGCTTGATTCAATACCAAAATGTTTCATTAAGTCAAGCGTCATTTTTATATAGGGCAACGAAACAATGCGGTTTGTGATCGTTAATTCCAATCCATTCGGCAACACAGGGGCGATCATCAACAAAGCAGAAATAAACTGACTGCTGATTGTTCCATCGATCCTCGACCTTTCCGCCCTGAAGCTTAGTACCTTCAATCAGTAAAGAGGGAAAACCCTTTTTTTCCGCATATTGAATTTTTGCACCCAGTTGGATAAGACTGTCAACGAGTATTCCAACCGGTCGTTCTTTCATGCGCCCGGAACCGGTAAGGTGCCATTTTCCGGGCGTAATGGCGAGCAGTGCAGTCAGAAACCGGAAAACCGTTCCGGCATTATTACAATTTAAAATTTGAACGCTTTCTGAATTTGAAAATTTATTGACAATCCCGAAGCAGATCAAGCATAAGAAGCGTATCATCCGCATTTGAAAGGTTATCAATGCGGAAATTTTTTTTGCTCAAAAACTGAATCATAAGAACTCTGTTGCTGATGCTTTTCGAAGCCGGGAGATCAATAACTCCTTTCAGAATTTTATCCTTACGCTGAACAATAAGTGTTCTCATGGAACCCACTAATTTTTGAGGCTCTGGTAGAACCGAAGGCTTTCAAGGATCAGGCTCATTTCTACATCCTGATTTATCAGGCTGTTTCCAATGGAAGTGAGCAAGGTAAAATTAAACTCATCGCTTGATTTTTTCTTGTCGTGGCGCATAATATCGATGATCAGATCAAAATTTCCCGAACGTATCGGGTATTGATCATAAACTGAGAAAATGTAATGCACAATCTCATCCATTTCATTTTTTGGAAGGCCGGAATATTTATTCGAGATATACGACTCACAAATCAAACCAATTGCAATGGCTTCACCGTGCAAAAGAGGTTCTGAATCATTTTGTAAAGAAAAGGTTTCAATTGCGTGTCCGATTGTATGACCGAAATTCAGAACTTTTCGAAAGCCATTTTCCAGCGGATCTTCAAGAACAAAATAATTTTTAATCTCTATCGACCAATCAATGATTTCTTCCCAATTCTGAATTTCTTCATAGCTTTTGGCCGTTAAATCGTCCCAATACTGTTTTTCGTAAATCAATGAATGCTTAATAACCTCAGCAAAACCAGCCCTTAGATGGGCTTTCGGAAGGGTATCAAGAAATTCAGGTAAAACAAAAACAACCTGTGGATTCGAAAACAACCCGATCTGATTTTTAATACCTTTCAGGTCGACCCCAACTTTTCCTCCAATGGAAGCATCGACCATAGCTAAAAGTGTTGTAGGAATATTCAGAAACCGGATTCCCCGTTTATGGGTCGATGCTACAAAACCCCCAATATCGCAGATAACGCCCCCGCCCAGATTAATCAGCACCGAATTGCGGTTGGAATTGTAGTCCGAAAGATCCTGCCAGAGTTTCTCACACATTTCGATATTTTTATTTTCTTCCCCGCCCGGTATCTCCAAAACCTGCACTTTTTGCATTAGCTGAATGTTGCTCATTAGCCTGGGAAGACAATATCTGCGACTATTTTTGTCGCAAAGAACAAATATTTTCTGGTCCTGAAAATCGTACTGCATCAAAAACGACCGGATGGTATTGAAAATATCATTACCAATGAAAATTGAATACCCGTTCGAATTTATAATCGTGTTATCCATCAAGGCAAAAATAAGGTTTTTATGTATAAAACAGATTTAATTTACTTTAGGCAAACAAAAACCTGTTTCATCCCATAAGTTTTTCGGCCAAAATGACTCCGGTTGAAGAAAAATATTCATATTTGCCATCGTAAATCCTTCAACAAAAATCATATGATCTCATTCGAAAACACGGAAATAGCCTTTAAAAGCAGATCGGATAAGGACTTGAAAAGAGCCTACTTGCTGTTTAAGCTTATTTCGAATAATATGCTGGTATTTGCCGGAAAAAAATTTTCACAGTTTGCACTGAAAATGCATTTACCGGTTGACTGGGCCGTAAGACCAACCATTTATTCACATTTTGTGGGTGGCAAAACCATTGAAGAATGCAGGAAAAATGTGAGAATTCTTGAGAAATTCGGCGTAAAGGCAATTCTTGACTATTCGGTCGAAGGCTCCGACTCGGAAGAAATAATAAACCAAACACTCGAAGAAACCCTCCTGACCATTCACAATGCTTCTAAGGATGCAAATGTGCCTTTCGCGGTTTTCAAGCCTACAGCATTTACGCGCGACATCATTCTTGAAAAGGTGAGTGCCGGATCTTTGCTTACGGATGCTGAGAAAGAAGAAGCCGGCCTTTTCAGGAGCAGGATTGAGAAGCTTTGCCGGACAGCCTTTGAAGAAAATGTACCGATCCTCATTGATGCGGAAAGTTCGTGGTATCAAAACTTTATTGACGAGGTTGTTTATGATAACATGGAAAAATTTAATAAAGAAAGAGCAATCGTCTTCAATACATTTCAGATGTATCGTCGCGACCGGCTCGAAAAGCTTGAAGATGCCTACAACCGGGCAGTTCAGAAAGGATATTTTTTGGGTGCTAAATTTGTAAGGGGCGCCTATATGGAAAAGGAAAGAGCCAGAGCTATCGAAAAAGGTTACCCTGATCCAATTCAGCCTGATAAGGAAAGCACTGATCGGGATTACAATGCTGCCTTGAAATTTTGCATCGATCACATTGACCGGATCACCATTTTCAACGGAACACACAACGAATTCAGTTCGCAATATCTTGCCGACCTCATGGCAGAAAAAAAACTTGCGAAGGATGATCCGAGGTGCTGGTTCTCCCAACTTTACGGTATGAGCGATCACATTAGTTTTAACCTTGCTCATTCAGGATACAATGTTGCAAAGTATGTCCCTTACGGACCGGTCAGGTCTGTTTTACCTTACCTTATCCGTCGTACGGAAGAAAACACATCCATAGCAGGCCAGACGGGCAGAGAGTTGAATCTGATCATGAAAGAAAGAGAGAGAAGGAGACGTTAGACGTTAGACGTTAGATGTTAGACTTTAGAAATTAGACATGAGGGTGAGTATTTAGAATAAAAAAATTAGAACTTGGTTCTATATTAGAATCCTTCTTGATCTTGTTTCTTTGTACTTGTTTCTTTTGTCTTTTTACTTGTTTCTTGTATCTTTAAAAGGGTTAACCTTATTCAGGCATGATCATTTAGTCACTTCACAATTAACGAATAACAAAGTATCTCTTCATCGTCTCCAATTTTCGACGGCAATATACCAGCTTGTTTTATAGGCTGGTGATCGCTGAAGCTGGTAATCATTATCTGAAAACGGATTATCCATTTTATAAAAGTAAAACTCAATCGATAGCGCATTACCCTGTTCACCGTAAACCCATTCTTCTTCATCCTGTTTTTTATACACTTCCGAAGGAGGTCCATAAATAATGTAGATCAATCCCCGATCGGTTTTCCAGCCTTCCTGGTACGAGGTGAACCACTGGTTGGCTTTTTGAACCCTTGAATAATAGCGGGCAATCATATTTTTTGCCCGTTCGGGCTGACGGGAGGATCGTTCGATCCAGAAACTGTCGACAGCTATTTTGTAATCCGTGTAGGAAAGCAATTCGTTAAACTCTTTTTCGGTTGTAAGGTACCGCAGCGGAAGTAAGGCCTCAACCGGTGAAGAAACCTGAGGGAATCCATCATCGAAATGAAAGAGCGTCAAGCCTTCGGTTTTGGAAAAATCCATCTGGAAATGATAGATTCCATGATACGGGAGTTTTAAAAGTGGTGATAGCCCCCCATTCATCTTTCACAGAAAAAATACTATCAGGATTAAAATTAAAGGACAATTCCTTATCGTTGGCAAAAGGAGCTTTTGCCAGTTGAGTCTTCCGGTTGTAATAACGAATATAAAGTGTACCTGTATCCGAGTGGTTATAGCGAATCCTGAAATACTGGTCCTGGTTGATGCTTGTGCCAAAAACCGGATCGTTTTCATCATCCAGTGCCAAAAAGTTTTGTGCTGAAGTATAATTTAATTTTACAATTCTGAAAAACCGTATTACCCGGTTATAGTTGGTCCGGTTGAGATCGATCAGCACAATTTTGAGAATGTAGCTGCCCGGAAATTTTGCCGGGATCCCGAAATTTATAACCATATCAGTTTCGGATTTGAAGTTCTTGGTATCCGAATAATAAAACCGAAGCCGTATCGGGGGCTGTCTTGGAATCAAACGAATCGAAAAGTTCATAATTTACTTTGAACCTGGCGATATTGGTATTTTCCGTAGCATTTTGTACGTAAAGAAAATCCTTAAGGTGGACATTCATATATACAGTGGATGAATCGACCGACGTATGATAAATCACAGCATCGAAACCGGTAAATTGATTTTCATCGTAAACTCCGGCAACATTTGTTTTTTTCAGCTTTTTTTCACTTCCGGCAAAACCTTCAACTGTCAGGCTTATCAAAACGATCACCAGACTGATTTTTAGCGTTTCTTTTAACATGAATTTCTTACTCATTGCTTTCAAGATATTTTTCGGGGAGATCTTTGGTTGTTTTAGCTCCCAGTTTTTTTAGTTTTTCGACTTGCGTTATCAGGTTACCCCTGCCGTCGATCAGCTTTCCTTTTGCCTGATCGTAGGTTTTGCTTACCTTGTTTATCTGAAGGCCAAGATTTTCAAGATCTTCAAGAAACCCGGCAAATTTATCATAAAGGGCCCCTCCCTGCCGTGCGATCTCCAGTGCATTTAGGGTTTGCTTTTCATGCTTCCATATCGATGCAATGGTCCTCAGTGTTGCCAATAGTGTCGATGGACTGACGATTACTATTTTTTTCTCCCAGGCAAAATTAAATAGCTCTGCCTCCGACTGAATAGCCGCGCTAAAAGCCGATTCGATCGGCATGAACAGGAGGACAAAATCAGGTGTATCAAAGAGCGCTGCATTCTGATAATTTTTCTCACTCAACCCCCGGATGTGGTTCTTAATCGAATCAACATGCTGCCGCAGAAAGGATTCCCTTTTATCGGCTTCTTCTTCGTTAATAAACGCTTCGTAAGCAGTTAACGATACTTTTGAGTCGATAATAATGTGCTTGTTTTCCGGCAGCTTCACAATGACATCCGGTCGTATCAGATCGCCATTCTCATTTCGTGTGGTTGTTTGGGTATCATATTCCTGTCCTTTAACAAGACCGGAGCGTTCCAGAACACGTTCCAGAATGATCTCACCCCAGTTTCCCTGTTTTTTCGAATCCGATTTTAACGCTCTTGTCAGGTTGTTGGCCTCTTCGCTGATCCGGGAATTCAGATCGAACAGTTTTTTCAATTCTGCCTTCAAATCAGTCTGGTCCTTTATTCCTTTCTGGTATGTGTCTTCTACCTTTTTTTCGAAGGTTTGAATTTTTTCTTTTAACGGGCTTAAAATTTCACTGATATTTTTTTGGTTGCTGAGCGTAAACTCCAGTGAATGGCTTTTCAGTATTTTATTGGCAATGTTTTCGAACTCAGTAGTAAATTTTTTCTGAAGCTCTTCCAGGTCGCCTTTCTGCAAGTCAAGTTTTTCTTTCAGGTTTTTGTATTCCACTTCTGCTTTGGCAATACGGGTATTCAGTTCTTCATTTCGGATTCTTTCAATTTTCAGTTCTGCACTGATTTTATCGTTTGTTTCCAAAAGATCATTCTGTTTCCCACCGAGAATACTTTTTTCTTTATCAAGTTCGCTGATCGTTTTCTGAGATTCTTGTTCCTTTATGTTCAGCGTTTGTTGAAATTCGTTTTGCTGTTTCGTTATTTTGCTTTTAAACCAAAACCAGGCAATCAATGACCCTACAACGATACCGGTTATCAGAAACAGAATTTCCATAGTGTTTTTTTTGTAAAATTAAATAATCCAGCCGGAAATTTGAAAAAGCATTGAAAATATTCAAATATCATACCCTTTGTTGAATTTTCATTATTAATTTTTTCTTCCTTATTTCTTCCTTGGTATTTAATGAGAAAAAATAAAAAGATATGCCTATGGTCCGCGTCTTTTTTTAGTAATTTTAGAGGTCGAAAAACGGATACCATGAATTCACACAGGTTTTTCAATTCAAAAATGTTTAACGCCTTACTGGTTTTCGTTTTATTTTTTTGTTTGAACACCCTGTTTTCACAGGAAATTGTTCCGCCCCAATGTTACAGCGGAAATCGTCTTTTAAAGGAGTTTATTAAGGAAGAAATGGTTTACCCTTCTAAAGCCCTTGCTGACAATATAGAAGGTAAGGTTGAATTGTCTTTTATCGTCAAACCTGACGGATCAACAACGGACATGAAGGTTACTAAACCGGTATCACCCGATATTGATGCCGAAGCAAAGCGGATTTGTAAGAAAATTCTGTGGTATCCGGCTACCGAATTAGGTAAACCAATTGCTTACATGCAAACCATGGAATTTAAATTTGACTGTAAGAAATACCTGAGTCTTTGTAAGGCAAGGGGATACGATTCCATTCTCTATCCTCACCTTCCCGTTGATACAAGCAGTAAAGTTTATTCTGAAGAGAGCCTCGATACTTATCCGAAGCCTGTATTCACAACTATTGACCGGAATTTCAGTAATTTCATCCACAACCATTTGCAGTATCCGGATGCCGCTTTTAAACAAAACATTGCAGGTACCGTAAAGCTAAGATTTGTGGTTGAGCCAAGCGGAAGAATTTCAAATATCGTTACCGAAAAAAGTGTTGGAGGCGGTTGTACCGAAGAAGCTATTCAGGTAGTGAGAGAACTAAAATGGATGCCGGGAACCATAAAAAATTTAGCCGTCAGATCGTTTATGAACCTGGAAATCACCTTTGATATTGCGAGCCATTCCGTAGGGGGTGCTATACCGACACCCGGGACAGGTGCACTAAACGGTTCAAGGTTTAAAGTTCAAAGTTTCAGGTTTCAGGTTCAAGTTAACCAGAGACCAGCTACCAGAGACCAGCAACCAGAGACAGCAACCAGCAATCCAAATTTCATATATTTGCCGGATTATTAAACGTAAATCTATGGTTTCGGAAATCAGGGCCGGTTACGAGGCTAACCTCGATAAGTTTTCAACGTTGCTCAATCAGTCCAACCGGTTGAGTAAAATCGTTTCCTATTTACGGCTGACTGTTTTTTTAATGACCATGATCCTGGTTTATATTTTTGCCCGAAATAGATTGCTTACTGATCTTATTATTTCATTAATTACCGGTTTGGCCGTTTTTCTGGTGCTGATCAGGTATCATTCCAAAATTCTGCTAAATAAGAAATTTCGTGAAGCCTTTCTGCAAATCAATCAAAATGAACTTGATGCCCTGGATGGAAATTATGCGTGCTTCGAAAATGGGAAGGAATATATTGATCCTGATCATCCTTATACTTCCGACCTCGATATTTTTGGTGAGGGTTCACTTTTTCAGTTTCTGAACAGGACATCAACCCATACAGGCAGGGAAACCCTTGCCAATAAACTGAACAATCCCTGTTTACAACCTGAAATTTTAAAAAGCCGGCAGGAGGCCATTGCCGAACTTCAGGTAAAAACTGAATGGATGCAGGACTTTCAGGCAACAGGTTTGGTTTATGAAGATAAAAAAACCGATAAGGAAAAAATTTTAAACTGGCTTCAACTGCCTGCTGTTTTCAGTCATCCTGTGTTTTCTGTCCTGCTGATAATCATTCCTCCGATTACCCTTACCATGATCGTATTGACATCATTAGGTTTTGTTTCCGCAAAACTTTTCTTACTTTATCTGTTTATACCATTAGGCATCTCGGGAAGTTTTGCCACCCGGATAAACCACCGGCATGTGCAGGTGAGTAAAACATCCGCAATGCTGAAAAAATTTGCCATCCTTTTACAAAAAATTGAAATCCTTCCGGTTACAACCCACAGTTTAATTGAATTGAAACATAAGCTCAGCGACGATACGTATTCTTCCTCAAAGAGCCTGAAAAAATTATCCTCAATTCTCACAGCACTCGACAACCGTGTCAGTTTTTTTACATGGCCGATTTTTAACGGATTATTATTGTGGGACATTCTTCAGATGCGCCGGCTTGAAAACTGGCAAAACAAGCACAGAGATAAGGTTTCTGACTGGTTTGAAGCAATCGCTGAAATGGATGCACTGATCTGTTTCTCAACATTCAGCTACAATCATCCTGAGGCATCATTTCCTGAATTCGACACAAGCGATAAATTTCTAACGGCAAAGCAAATGGGTCATCCGCTTATCCATCGTAACGTACGTGTGGATAATCCGGTTGACATTGATAAGGATCAGATTCTGATCGTTACCGGTGCCAATATGGCCGGCAAGAGCACCTATTTGCGGACTGTTGGTGTAAATATGATTCTTGCTATGTGCGGTGCCCCTGTCTGTGCAGTATCTTTCCGGTTCAAACCGGTAAATCTTTTTACAAGCATTCAGGTTAATGACTCGCTCCAAAAAAATGAATCCTACTTCTATTCAGAATTAAAGCGCTTGCAGGCAATCATTCAGGAGCTGGAAAAAGGCGTCCCACTTTTTATCATTCTTGATGAAATTTTACGGGGAACCAATTCGAAAGACAAACATGCCGGCTCGGAAGCTCTGCTGAAACAACTGATACGGTTCAAAACAAGCGGTATCATAGCAACCCATGATGTTTCATTGGGATCGTTGCAGGATACATTTCCCGGTTACATTCGCAATTGCTGCTTTGAAGTGGATATTGAAGGCGACCGCTTATCGTTCGACTATAAGCTTAAGGACGGGATTTCAAAAAACATGAATGCTACTCTTTTGATGCGGCAAATGGGAATAACCGTATAGACAGAATTTCTGTCAACACGCATTTTATCCTGCACTATTTTCATTACGTTATTGGAATCGGGATTTTAAACAAACCATGTCATAATTTCAGGGAATAAAATTATTTTTGATTATGCATTTATGTAAAGTTCAAGATAAATTTAACAATTTTGCTTTTCGATAATATTCGTAAAAGTGAAATGAAAACCGTTTTTTTATTCTACTTTCATTGATCATGAAAAAGATAGGTTTGTTGTCAGACACCCATGGCTACCTTGATCCAAAGGTTCTCAATTTCTTTAAGGATGTCGATGAACTTTGGCATGCAGGCGATATCGGCAACCTGGAAACAGCTAATAAATTAGAGAACTTTAAGCCGTTACGTGCTGTTTATGGCAATATCGATGATTTTTACGTGCGTTCGGCTCACCCTGAAGTTCAATTGTTCGATTGTGAAGATGTGCATGTTCTGATGATTCACATTGGCGGTTATCCCGGACGGTATGAAAAAAAAGTCCGTGATCTGATACGGACTGAACATCCAACCCTTTTTATTTCTGGCCATTCCCACATTCTCAAAATCATTTATGATAAGAAAAATGAATTGCTCCACATCAACCCCGGAGCTGCTGGAAATAACGGAATGCACAGAGTGGTAACCGCTATAAAATTTAAGATTGACGGCAAAGAAATAATGGATATGGAAATCCTGGAAATAAAAAGATGATTTTAGGATTTGCCATTGAAAATTTACCTAAGCCTGTCGACCGATTTTACAAGTTTTTCGTCTTTCAGGATATACCTGTTGGCAAGAACCAAAAAAACAAGTGAAATCAGCGGAAACCATGCACCCGTTGACATTTCCGTTCCTATTTTACCATTTGAAAAAAGTTTCGGATAATTCAAAAAGATTCCGGCTATCAGCAGGATATTTATAAAAATTGCGGTTTTAACAAGTTTTAGCTGATGGAGACGGTTTCTGAACCGGAGGATTGCATATGCTGAAAGAATAAGGACCATTAGAAGAGCGATCAGCACAGGAACATAAACCAAAGGATTCATTTGCGGAATGGTATCCGGTGAGGGATCGCCAATACCCATAACATTCAGGTGGTAGTAATCGGTTTCAAGGGTTTGGTTCTGAACTTCTGTGAATTCTGTGATGCTTTCAACCGGATAAAAAAACATCAGAATACTTGAAATAATGGCCAAGGTTAGGAAAAGCGTTTGAATCCGTTGTATCATAATTTCCAAAATTAGGCTTACAAAGATAATTTTTTTATTTGCTGTGCATCAGGATTAATTAAGAGGATTATGCATTTTTGAGGAAGGTATTTTATGAAAACAAAGAATACTAATTCACAGTATAATTATCCATTTTGATAATCCGCTTTTATACCAGATTCGAATAAAATGAAAAAATAATCTGTTTGTTTCTCGCAGATTTCGCTGAAAACGCAGAAAATTAAATTCTGCGATAATCTGCGGTATCTGCGAGAGATTTTCAATTACTGGTAAAATTCCGGTTATACATATTATCCATTAATTAAAAGCAAATCCAATTATTTTTTATCCTTATTCCCGAAAATTTTACTGATTTTCAAATCTCTGAAATGATTAAATTCTTTGGTATAAAAAATACCTACTCCCTGGGTATACGGAGCATAATTATTATAAATATAATCATTATTAGATAAATTGAAAACTTTAGCCCGAAACCGGCCATCTTCTGAAATTTTAACCTCAACGGTAACTTCACCGACAAGATTGCTGGTATTGCTGGTGTTGCTTGGTAGTCTCGGTGCCTTTCATCCCAACATTACCATCTATTGAAACACGATTATTAAAAAGTTGCGTCGACAGAGCCACTTCGACTTCATTGGCCGACATCTGATCGCCGGGTCGGTAATTAACGCCGATATCAAAATTATTACTGATCTGCGAAAGCCAATTGTTGAGCTGATTGGTGACCAGTGAAAATGTATTGAACCCGACAGAGCCTGTAGAAACCGTACTGTGGCTGAAACTGTTCAAAACAAGCAATGAAATCATTTGCTGGCTCATCAGCGCCTGGTCATTGGTATCGAGTCGTGCATAGATGTATTGGCGCGTATCTTCATTCAGGTCAGGAAACTCAATACTGAACTTTATTTCAGGATCAAAAAGTTTATTTGTGAGTGTAATGATGCAATCAACAGGTACACGTGTAGCGGTGTCCTGTTCGGGTCCGAAATCACCCAATGTGGTTTTGAGTTTATAAACGGCCTTTAAATTTATTTGTGCATTGTACGGATCGCCCTTCCATTCCATACTACTCCCCCGTGTGATATCAAAGTTACGGTTGATGATGTTTTGAAAGGTCATGAAAAAAGAACCTTTATTGATTTTGTATAATCCATCCATAGTAAAATCACCCGCTGGAGTAATTGCCATTTTAATATCCCCGTTACCATTTCCGCGCAAATTACCCATCTGATAAGGTAAAAAAATCTGGATATCAGCATCCTGAGTAACATTTAAATTGAGATTAAGGTTTACACCACCCAAATCGACATTGTATTTATCCTCTGTGAAAGCAGTATCTTTTTCAGTGTTTGTAAAAACAACATAATCATTATCAGATATTGAAGTTGAAGATGTCAAGGGTATTTTGATATTTGTTCCCTTGTCCGAACGGGCAGTGATATCCAGCGTGAGATTTTCAACGGGTCCGGCGATCCTTACATTGCCTGAAGCCATTGCTTTGCCGTAGAAAGCATCATTCTGCGATCGTGAAAGGTTCACGGCTGAAATATTTGACATATCAAAATTCAAATCGAGCTTAAAATCTTTGAGATGATCATGATAGATTTTTCCTGAAGCGATAGCCTGGTTATTCAAGGAATCGTATACAATGATGTTGTTAAATGAGATCAGGTTTTTTTCAAATTCAATTTTATCAGCGAATGAATAAGTCACATTCAGGTAATCGATTTTTAGCTGGGTTCGGGCCAACGCAAGCTCACCGGTTAAATCCGGTTTGTCCTTTGATCCGGTAAGCTTGAGCTCACCGGTTGCCAAACCTGAAATTTTTGAACTGAATGAACTTACAAAGGGTGCAAGCGTATTCAACTTATAATTGTCGAATTTTGCGTCGATATTAAAATTGTCCTTCGCCTTGTTCGGGAAATAGGTTCCGGATACTTCAAGGGTTTTACTTGTCCCGACATTACCTGTATACAGAATTTCAGCCAAAATATCGAATGCGTCCTTGTCGGAGTTCCAGCTACTTTTGAGTACAGCCTCTCCAAGTTTTTCCCCGTTGAAATAGAATTCCGATATGGTTATATCAGACATATAAATTGGTGAATTGTAATAATCAACAATTTTAAAGGAACCATTAATAGTGCCTGAAACTTCAAGCTTCAGCAGACTAAGGAAAGGATTTAAATTCGCTAATTTAAAATCGGTAAAGTTAACAAATAATGAGTCCGATGGATTATGAGATAGTTTACCATTTACTTTCAACCCCTGATCGTTACTTGAAAATCCAAGATTGTTAAAATAGATGCTGGTGGTATCGATGCGCAGGTAATTCAAAGGATTCACATTCCATATAGTGTCATTTAAACCCAACCTGCCCTTTTCGATCCTTAATTCAATTTTTTTTTCGTTCAGGATTGAAACATATCCCTCAAGGTCGCCGAAATTATGATTTGTATTATCTTTCCAGGAAACAGCATACTGAATGGAATCATTGCGTGCCTCAAGCTTTATAAATGTACTGTCGATTGATAGTGAATCTGTCAGGAATATCTTATTAAAATGGTTGGATAAAAATAATATATCATCCCGCTCATGAAAATCCATTTTCCAGTTTTCAAATTTTCTTCCCTGATAAATGATTTCATCCGATGTACCCTCCATAAAAATATTGCTTATCCGCGAATTGAATCCGCCGGTTAGCTGTGTACCCTCTGCAAGCCTAAGATCCGGAAGAAAAAGTCTTGACAGGCCACGTGTATTTTTCAGGTTAATATCAAAAATAAAGTCCTGATTTGCAAGCTGGATACTTGACGTATCAATACCTGTGAAAAGCGTGTCGAGGTATTGATTCATCAAAAATTTAAAATTTGCAGGGAGGTCTGCCAGCCGGAATGAGCCTTCAATGGAAGCGTCAATAAAATCGGAGTACAAACGGATCAATGCATAATCTGTCTGGTCACGGGTAAAACTTAACGTAAAATCATTCATGGTGTAAGTTTCTCCTTTTTGAGAGAAGTTCGTGCTGTCGATGATCAGAATACCCTGAAAATTATCAAGTTTGTTACCAATTAAATTAAAATTGAGCCGGGTCGAAAGGTTCATTGACGAGTCGCCTTTCAGAAGGTTCAATTTTTGAAGCTTGGCGTTTTTGATATTTGCCAGGAAATTATAACCGGGAATATTGGAACTATAATCGAGAATCCCGTTAAAATCGAGGTTGATATTATCGTCCCGAACTTTAAGGTCACCTGAAAATTTCATGTCTGATAGATTTCCTGTGAGGATGATTTCGTTGTACCTGTTGCCATAAAGATATAATGAATCGATTTTACCGTCCATATCAATTTTCATGGTCTTAAAATCAAATCCAGATCCCTTAATTGTCGCTGAAAGATCAAGCGTTTTTATGTATTCTTGCGCGTCAAATAAAGCTCCGGCATCAAAATGATGCGTCGAAAGTTTCCCGCTATAATCAATACTTTTATTCTTGTTTACCTTTAGTAAAATATCGGTATTTGCAGTACCGATATCGGTTGAAAAGTTTGCAAACGAAACAAAGTCGTTATAGAACCCGGTAAAATTTCCATTGATCTTAATATTTCCCAGTCTGGTCAAAATTTCTGGCAAGGAAATTCGGGGATTTTCTGCAGGTATGCGAAATTCGTTTATGTCTCCGGCATTTGTTTCAAGGTCACTGATGGACAAGTGGATAAATGTCTCGTCAAAATTTGGCAGTCCGGTCATTTGAATGTCGCCGTTGAACTGGGTGAAATTACCAAATCCAAAGCTGAAATCTTTTGCTTTAAAATTATTCACGGTGCCATTTACACTTCCTGAAACCTCAAAATTATTATCCATGGAATACATAACAGGAGCAAAATAGCCAACCTCGCTAAGATTCAAATGCGATGGTCTGATTTTAGACCGGACATTGATCTTGTTCAAAAAATCACCAAAATCATCGAATGAACCGAAATTGAAAGCAAGATCCATATCCAGATCATTTTTAAGCGTTCGAAGATTCAGATTATCAGCCTGGATTAACACAGGGCTTAGTTTAAAAGAACATGCAAGACTGTCCAATTCAAACCCACTTTTCTCATGAAAAGAAAGCATTTTAATTTCTGTCGACAACGTATCCTCATTAAAAGCAATATCCTGAAATTCCAGATTCAGGTAATTCAACCTAAGGTGATTGAAATCAATGGCATTCGGAACCGGTTCATTATTATAATTCTCCAACTCGAAAGCGGAATTTGCCATCAAAAAAGTTTTGACTTTTATGACCCATACCGGGGACTCATTTTTTACAGTATCTATTTTAGTTGTATCGCTACCGGCAAAGTAATCGAGAATAAACTGAAGGTTTGTTTGGTGGTCACCTTCAGGTATTACCAAATGAAATTTTGCACCTGATAATTCAATTCTTTTAATATTCAGAATATGTTTCTTCGCATTGAATTGTTTGAGGTTGACCAGTAATTCTTCGGTGAACAGTAACGTATCGTTCATTCGATCTTTAACAAGAAAATTTTTTAGCATCAGACTTTTGAATGACCGGATCTCAAACCGATCAATTTTTATGTCGGTTTTTAATTCTTTTGTCAGATACGTTGTAGCAATCCGTGCCAGAAGCGTCTGAATAAAAGGAGTGCGCACCATCAGAAAGATGACGACTATCAGGGTGAAAAAACCTGTTAAAATTTGAACCGGAATTTTGAGACCTCTATTTTTGATAACTTTGCCTCGATTAAATGATTGTTATTGTTGTTTAATAGAACATACGAATATCCAAACGAAAAATTGTTTATTTCAAATATATTCAAATTATTTATAAACAAAGGTTTGTGTAAAAAATTTTGAATCGATTTTTACTGATGAAAATATACATACTTGGCATCGAATCTTCCTGTGATGATACTTCAGCAGCTGTGCTTGAAAATAACAAGATTCTTGCCAACATCATTGCTGGTCAGGATGTCCATAAAAAATACGGTGGCGTTGTTCCGGAACTGGCATCACGGGCACATCAGCAAAATATCATTCCGGTAGTTGATACGGCTTTGAAATCCGCAGGTATTAAAAAAAATGAGTTATCGGCGGTTGCTTTCACCCGCGGACCAGGTCTGCTTGGTTCATTGCTCGTGGGGACATCCTTTGCCAAATCATTTGCGCTGGGGTTAAACATTCCATTAATCGCCATTGATCATTTAAAAGCACATATTCTTGCACATTTTATTCAGAATAAAGAAGATAACCGGAAAGTTCCCTCTTTCCCGTTTTTGTGTCTTACCATATCAGGTGGTCATACCCAAATAGTCCAGATCAGTGATTATTCCGAAATGCAGATTATCGGCAAAACAATTGATGATGCGGCAGGTGAAGCCTTTGATAAAGCAGCAAAAATCCTTGGTCTACCCTATCCGGGGGGACCATTTATTGATAAACTTGCCATTCAGGGAAATCCGAAAAGGTTTACATTTCCAAAACCACGGATTGAAGGATTGGATTTCAGTTTCAGCGGGCTGAAAACTTCATTTTTGTATTTTATCAGGGATGAGTTAAAGAAAAATGCGGGTTTTATTGAAGAAAACAAAAATGATTTATGCGCCTCTATTCAGCAAACTATTATAGATATTTTGATAGAAAAACTAATTACTGCTTCAAAACAAACCGGGATAAGCGAAATTGCTATTGCCGGTGGAGTTTCTGCCAATTCTCTCATACGACGGACAATAAATGAAAAGGCAAGGGAATTGAACTGGAATGTTTATATTCCTGAAATCCAATTTACCACTGATAATGCTGCTATGATTGCTATTGCGGGGTACTTCAGGTACTTAAAAAAGGATTTTTCTGATCAGTCTTTAACCCCCTATGCAAGGAGCCTGGATTAATTAGATTTTGTTATGCTTTTACCTTTTGATGAATTAAAGGATTTTCTGGATGAAAAATACCGCTTCTATAATCGACCCGAGTTTATTGAGGCCGATCCCATTTCTGTTCCGCATCGTTTCACCAAAAAGGAAGACATAGAAATTGCTAGTTTCCTTACAGCTACGATTTCATGGGGTAATAGGCCTTCCATCATCAAAAATGCAAATAAATTAATCCAATTTATGGATTTTGCTCCTTTTCAGTTTATTCATGATTGTACTGAAAAAGAATTTGATCGTTTCAGGAATTTTGTTCACCGTACCTTTAATGGGAACGATTGTGTCTATTTTTTAAAAGCCATTAAAAATATTTATTTAAACCATAATGGGTTGGAATACGTATTTAATGATCCTATCCGGCGAGGTAAATCAGTTAAGGAAGCGATTAACCATTTCCGTTCCGTTTTTCTTGAATTGCCGCATCCTGTGAGAATTGAAAAACATGTCGCAAATCCGGCTATGAACGCTTCAGCTAAACGGATCAACATGTTTTTGCGATGGATGGTACGAAACGACGGATCAGGTGTGGATTTCGGAATATGGAAAACCATTCAGCCTTCTATGCTTTATTGTCCGCTTGACATTCACACCGGAAATGTAGCACGCAAACTCACTCTAATTCAAAGAAATTCAAACGACTGGAAAGCAGTTGAGGAGTTGACCGGGAATCTAAGAAAACTAGATCCTCTAGATCCGGTAAAATATGATATTTCACTTTTTGGACTTGGGGTGTATGAAAAATTTTAATTTCCTCTAAATACCAACCAATTATGTTTTATAGTTAAAATACAAATACTTAAATTGAAATTTCTGCAAACTATTCCCTTGATTGGTAAATACTTTAATTCACTTTTTAAGAAAATAATGATCATGACTAAATTTACTTAGGTCGAAACATATCTTTATATTGTTTTACCCGTATAAAACACATTGTAATGATTTAATAGTTATAAATCAAGTTTTTGAAAGGGTAACCCCGATGTGCAGGGTTTTCCATTATTGCATGAATAGCTTATGAAATTATTTAAGACCTATTATTTTTTTCCTGTTGTCGTCGGGATTATTCTGTTTAATGCTTTAGCTGGATATTCACAGAAGGATGACCCTAAAAAAACCACACAAAAATTTGCTTCTGCCATGCAAATCATCAATATGGCCTATGTAGATACCGTTAATGAGCCTGAATTGATTGAAAAAGCCATTATTGCCACATTAAGAGAACTGGATCCACACTCACAATATATTTCAAAAGAAAATCTTCAAAAATCAAATGAGCCTCTTGAGGGCAGGTTTGATGGAATCGGAATTTCATTCCAAATCCATAAGGACACCATTCTTGTAATTTCACCTGTACCCGGCGGTCCTGCCGAAAGATTAGGTATAATGGCAGGAGATAAAATTGTGGAAATAGATGGGGAAAATGCAACCGGAAAATCGATCGATGATAATTTTGTTTTTGATAAACTCAGAGGAAATAAGGGAACCATCGTAAAAGTAAGCGTTTTCCGGAAAGGCAGAAGAAAACTGATTGACTATACCATTGTCCGCGATAATATTCCCATCAATAGTATTGATGCGGTTTTTATGGCAAATGAGTACATCGGATATATCAAGCTAAATAGGTTTTCCCGAACAACCATGGATGAATTTCGGATGGCAATTGGCGAACTGCGGGATAAAGGGATGAAAAGTCTTATCCTTGATCTTCGCGGAAATTCCGGTGGCTACCTCGATGTAGCCATCGATCTGTCTGATGAATTTCTCAGTACGGGTAAACTGGTTGTCTATACTGAAGGATATTCGAGTCCAAAGCGAAAATATAAATCCTCATACAGAGGAGAATTTGAAGATGGTAAATTAGTAATTCTTATTGATGAAGGGTCGGCATCTGCCAGTGAAATTGTTGCTGGTGCTGTTCAGGATTGGGATCGTGGTATTATTGTCGGTCGACGGTCATTTGGTAAGGGACTGGTCCAGCGTCCTTACTATTTACCTGATAGCTCTGTAATTCGTTTAACCGTTGCACGATATTATACTCCCACAGGCAGATGCATTCAGAAACCTTATACCAATGGGTATGAGCAATATTATAAAGATCTTTTAAAAAGGTTGCAGACCGGGGAACTCACGGATGAGAAAAATATTGATTTCCCGGATTCATTAAAATATTATACACCAAACAACAGGCTTGTTTATGGTGGTGGAGGAATTATGCCCGATGCCTTTGTTCCATGGGATTCAACGCAATATACTGACTATTATGTCGACTTGTTAAGCAAAGGAATTTTCAATGATTTTGTTCTTGATTATATCGATAAGGAACGAAAAGACCTGATCAAGCTTTACCCGGATTTCGATAAGTTCAATACAACTTTTCAGGTAAGTGATAATATTATAGAAGAGTTCATAAGTTTTGCAGAATCAAGGGGAGTAAAAACCGTAAATGAAGAGCTTATACTGTCAAAAGAAATTATAGTTTATCAAATAAAAGCACTGATCGCACGAAATCTTTTTGAATTCAAATCATATTTTCAGATAATGACGCAAATAGACGATGGATTTCAGAAAGCAAAAGCTGTTCTGGAAGATGACTCATTATTTGCCGACATCATCAAATAATTAATTTCTTTCATTAAATTTCTTACACGCACCAATTGATCTTTCAGCTTTCCCTGAGTTAGAAGGTTCATTATTTTTCCGATTCTCAGAAAAAAGGTTGTGTGTAAATTTAAATCCTTTTTTTTCAATTCTTGCCATACTGAAGCCGAGATTAATCTTCGCTGATAAATTAAAAGATCTCCCAAATAATTAATAAGTCATATACTGGAAAAAACAGCCTTTTATTTCCCACTTTGGGATTGTTTGCTTTTCTTTTCTGTCGTTACATTCCAGTAAAACCATTTCCTTAAAAATTTACATTCCGCTTATATAAATAACACATTTTCTGGCAAATACGATTCGATTTTGTTGTTCGAATCTTAAGGGTAGTTAACCAATAAATTTACAATAGCATAATTTTAGTTTACCCACAAATGCAAAAAGGTAAAACACTAATACATCAAATTAAGAGGAATTAATCCTCAAATAATAAAAGATCTACATGAAAATAAAAATTACAATCATTCTGATTCTGGCAAGTTTCATAAAAATTCAATCACAGACTATTATTCCAGCGGGCTATGTTTATGGTGACTGGGTTGCCAACGAAAGCCCTTATTTAATTCAGGGAGATATCCTGGTTCAGCATGATGATCGTCTGGCAATTGCACCTGGGGTAGAAGTTATTTTCCAGGGTCCCTATAATTTTGAAATTCAGGGAAGGTTAAGCGCGATAGGAACTCCTTCCGAGATGATCACTTTTACGATCGAAGATACCACTGGATTTTATTCAGGTAATTTCAACGGTTGGAGTGGTTTGGTTTTTAGCGGCCTTAATTATCCGCCTGCTGAAAATTCATACATTAATTATTGTCAAATTCAATTCAGTTCTCAAAACGGGATTTGTTGTATTGATTATCCTAAACTTATAATTGATAATTCTTCGATATCCAATAATTTGGGATTCGGGATTACACTCTATGATTTTTCGGATATACAAATCAATACGACATCTATTTATGGAAATAAATCCGGTGGAATACAGGCTTTTTATTCTGCCCCTCAGGTTCAGGATTTTTCGATTTTTGAAAATACAGGAAGCGGAATCAAACTAACGGGAAATTCAATTACAGGAAATATTGCAGCATTTAATAATGGGAATATCTATTCGAACTATTCAATGCAGGATGGTGGAGGAATGGCTGTTTACGATGGAGCGGATATCACTGTCAGCGATGTATATATCCATTCAAACAATGCGGTAAATGGAGGGGGAATATATTGTGAAAATGCAGAAGGAAATTTTAATAATGTTTCTGTTTTGGAAAATTCGGCTGATAACGGTGGTGGACTTTGTTTAATAAATTTTGGAGTGATGAATTTTACTGAAGCCCTTATTGCATCGAATACAGCAAATCTGGAAGGCGGAGCTGCTTACGTTTTTGATTCGGAGCTTTCTATTTCTAAAGGAACTATAAGTAACAATTATACAGACGGATCGTGCGGTGGTTTATATTATGAAATGCTTATGGGAACGCAGAGTTTAATAACCAATTCAATTATTTGGAACAATTTTCCGAATGAACTTATATCAACTGATTTTCTGCCAACTGTCAGCTATTCTGATATTAAAAATGGATTTGAAGGGATTGCGAACATTGATGAAGATCCCCTTTTCGAAAATCCGACGGATGCGGATTATCATTTGCAATGGCAGAGTTATCCCGTTAAAAATGAAGAAAAATCACCATGTATTGATGCTGGAAATCCTTATACTTCAAATGACCCTGACGGAACAGTCACCGATATGGGTGCTTACTTTTTCGATCAGACAGTATTTACGTCGATACAAAATTCATCGATTGCCGACGGTTTAACAATCTATCCCAACCCGGTTCAAAATGAATTAATGGTGAATGGGTTGCAGGATGTATCCAGGGTTGTCATTACCAGTCTGACAGGGGCCGTTGTTTATGACCGGAAGAATGAAAACACAATTATACAAATTACAGTTTCTGATCTTGTGCCGGGAGTCTATTTCATTCATTTCAATATGGATAAAAATACCGGCATCGTGAAAAAATTTATCAAAAAATAAAAAAATGAGCAATCATATATTTCGGAACAGCGAAACCATTTAGGGTGTACGATACCTTTGCCCACCTTTAATTTGATGATGTAGTTTTATCAGGCCGGGAGAACCCTCCCGGCTTTTTATTGTTTATCTTTAAGACTGATCCTTCTTTATAGTACTTTTGAAATATGCAATATTAGCAATCATGAAAGAAATAAATTTACTGGAAGAACAAATCGAAAAGCTTGATTCCCGTGATTTTGACCTCGATGCCTGGAAGCAGTATACGATAATTGCACTCGCCAGAATATTCGGAGAAAACGACCATAAGATCAAACAAATTGAAAAGATTAATTATGATCGGTCAAGCTGGGCTCTCAGGGATACTTCAGGAAGCAGCTCATATATAGAAACCTGCAAAAAACTGGGAAAAGAAATCCTCCTTGCCTCCATCGATGAATTGAATACCTTTGGTTTACCTGAAAAAAACAAGATTCAGAATAAAAATATTTCCTTTGTTCTAAACGCCCTGGAAAATGAATTAAAAGGTTCACAATACAAGGAGATTGCATTAATTATTAATTCGGACAAAACAGAAAAGGAAAAAAGAAATGATTTGAAGGAGATACTGAATAAATTTGGCAATGAAACATCCGTTGAAATTTTAGCAGGAATTCTTTCCCGTCCGGAAATCAAAATAATGGTTTAAGTTTGAAGGAATTACTTTGTTATATCAAATATAGCTACCTATTATTCCAACCCTGCCGATGGGTACATTTTCAAGTTTGAATTTACCATCAATATCTGTTGGGGTACCGACAACAGGATCGCTGTTTAAAAGAATTATTTTAGCACCTGGTAAGGGTGCCTGTGTATTTTTATCTATTACAGTACCCCGAATGGTCTGGTTAAGTAATGATTGTGAAAAAAGATACGCAGCCGATATGCAAAGAATAAATATCAAAAGTAGTTTCCTCATTGCAATATAATATTTTTGCAAACTTCCAGATTTAGGCAAAAAGGAATAACTTTAATCTACCGGATTGTTGAATTTACATCCTGTATTGACAAAATAAAAGGATAAAGTTGTGCATTATTAATTTTAATTTTGAAAAAGATTTGCACATTTAAATATTTTACTAATTTTGCACACCCATTTTTCAGGATAAAGTAAATAAAGATAAAATGTACGCAATAGTTGATATAGCCGGGCAACAGTTTAAGGTTCAGAAAGAACAGGAAATTTTTGTTCACCGTCTTCAGGAAGATGCCGGATCGGCAGTTGAATTTGATCAGGTTTTGTTATTGGATAATGACGGAAAAATTTCTATCGGAATGCCAAATGTGGAGGGTGCATTGATCAAAGCAAAGATCATTGAACACATGAAAGGTGACAAGGTTTCGGTTTTCCACAAGAAAAGAAGAAAGGGATACCAGAAAGAGAATGGACACAGGCAGTATATGAGCAAAATCCTAATTGAGGATATCCTCACAAATGCAAAAAAAGCGGCGAAGAAAGTTGAAAAGGCAGAAGTCGTTAATGAGGACGCAAAACCAGTTGTAGCGAAGAAAGAATCTCCAAAAGCTGAACCGAAAAAAGCCTCAGAAAAACCGGCTCCCAAAAAAGCAGCAGCTCCAAAAACTACAAAAAAAGCTGAACCGAAAGCTGTAAAAAAGTCAATAGAGAATAAAGATACAGAGGAATAAATTGTTTAACGAATTCCCTTTGGGGATTAAAAAACTATAACCATGGCACATAAAAAAGGTGTTGGTAGTTCGCGAAACGGCAGAGAATCACATAGTAAGCGACTGGGTATAAAAATCTTTGGCGGACAGTTTGCAAAAGCCGGGAATATAATTCTGCGCCAACGAGGCACCAAGCATAATCCGGGACAAAATGTCGGGATTGGCAAAGATCACACGTTATTTGCCCTTTCTGATGGAAACGTTGAATTCAGGAGAAAAGGAGAGAATAAATCATATGTAAGTATCGTGCCGCAAGAATCTGCAGACTAAATAAACTACAAATAAAAAATTAAAAGTCCTTCCGGAATCGGGAGGACTTTTTTATTGATATACTTTATTTATCATATATGCGGGCCAATAGCCCCGGCCTAAAGGCCGGGGCTATTGGCCCGCTCTTTTAAATTCATTTTTTTCTTTTGTCCCGAAAACCATACTTTTGCACTTCCAAATTCGATAAGATGTTACAGGTAAATTTTATAAGAGAAAATAAACAGGAGGTCATCGAAAGGCTCGCAATTAAAAATTTCGCAGCAGTTGAAATTATTGACAAAATACTTGAGCTTGACGAAAACAGAAGAAAAATTCAAAAACAACTGGATGATCGTTTAGCTGAGTCAAATAAATCAGCTAAAGAGATCGGTATCTTGTTCAAGCAAGGGAAAAAAGAAGAGGCGGATTCTTTGAAAATGCACTCGGCGGAACTGAGATCCCAATCGAAAGAGTTAAGTGAACAACTCGATACTGTGAATAGTCAAATGAACAGCTTGTTAGTATTGTTGCCTAATTTACCCCATGCCTCGGTTCCAAAAGGAAAATCTGCCGAAGATAATGAACAGATTCACCAGGAAGGAATCATGCCTGTATTGGAAGAAAATGCTCTTCCCCATTGGGAACTTGCGACTAAATATGATATCATCGATTTTGAATTGGGTAATAAAGTCACCGGTTCGGGATTCCCTTTTTATAAAGGTAAAGGAGCCAAACTGCAACGGGCTTTGATCAACTTTTTTTTGGATAAAGCACTGGTTGCCGGTTATCTTGAAATTCAGCCACCACTGATGGTGAATGAAGATTCAGGTTATGGAACCGGTCAGCTACCCGATAAGGACGGGCAAATGTATCATGTGGGAATTGACAATTTTTACCTGATACCCACTGCAGAAGTTCCGGTAACAAATATTTACAGAAATGTTATCCTGGCAAAAGATGATTTCCCTGTTAAAAATGTGGCATATTCCCAGTGCTTCAGGCGTGAAGCCGGATCTTATGGCAAAGATGTAAGGGGTTTGAACCGCTTGCATCAGTTCGATAAAGTTGAAATCGTTCAGGTACAGTATCCGGATCAATCTTATCAGACACTGCAGGAAATGCGTGACCATGCAGCATCACTGATAAGGTCTCTGGAATTACCATTCCGAATTTTGAAACTTTGTGGCGGTGATATGAGCTTTACCTCTGCCCTGACTTATGATTTTGAAGTATATTCAGGAGCACAGAAAAGATGGCTGGAAGTCAGTTCGGTTTCAAATTTCGAAAATTTTCAGGCAAATCGGATGAAGCTCCGGTTCAGGGACGAAGATGGTAAAATAAAATTAGCGCACACGCTGAATGGAAGTGCACTTGCATTACCACGGATTGTGGCTGCTTTACTCGAAAATAACCAGACTCCTCAGGGAATAAAAATTCCCAGAGAACTTGTGATGTATACGGGATTTGAATTAATAGATTAAAAAACGGAATGCTTTTCAACACGTATAAATCCTTGATTAGACAATTTGTTGAGAGCCAGTTTTGGCTAACAATTGTTTATTAATTAAAATTAAAATCCGTTTCATCCGTTTCTAAAAAAATTAGATTCATGTATAAACTGTTGCTGTATATTCTTACGATTATTTGCTTTCTGGCAATAAATACCGGCAATGGTCAAATTAATCAGATCATAAAACCAGCTGAAATACATCCACCCAATCCTGGCATCCAGCAGCAGCAGAAAAAGGAAAGTGATGAACAATTAGCTGTCCAGTATTTTCAGAATAAGGAGTATGAAAAGGCTGTAGTATTATATGAATCGCTTTACAAGCAAAATAAAAATACCGTATACTATACCTATTACCTGTATTGCCTGGTTTTACTTCAGGAATACAAAAAGGCTGAAAAAATAGTTAAAGATCAGATAAAAGATAACCCCGGCGACCTGAAATATTTTGTAGATATGGGTTATATATATACCGAAGAAGGTGATCAATCAAAAGCTAAGCGGCAGTTTGAGGATGCCATTAAAGACATGCAACCTGACCGGATGAAGATCATCGATTTGGCCAATGCCTTCCTTTATCGCGGGCAAACCGACTATGCCGTTGAAACCTACAAAAGAGGAAATCAGATTATTGGAGATTACCCATTTCACCGCGAATTAGGAAGCCTTTACGCCCAAACAGGAAATTATACAATGATGGTCGAAGAATTTCTGGATTATCTCGACTTCGACAACAGGAATATGCCGGTTGTGAAAGCAAGTCTGCAAAACGTCCTTAGTGAAGACCACGATAATATTGTTAGTCAGCTCTTACGAACCTCTCTTTTAAAAAGAATACAGAAAAACCCTGACAAAGTGTATTATTCGGAAATGCTTCTTTGGTTGTCAATTCAGGAAAAAGATTTTGAAATGGCATTGATCCAGGCAAAAGCCATTGACCGGAGGCTTGGTGAAGACGGCGAACGGATTTATGAACTGGCCGGACTTTGTGTTGATAACCAGGAATATGATGCCGCTATTGAAGCCTATAAATACATCTTGAAGAAAGGAGAAAATAATCTGCTTTATATTGATTCAAAAATTGGAATTCTCAATGCCCGGTATCTGAAAGTTACAAAGTCATATAATTATACCACAAATGATTTGCTTGAGCTGAAAAAAGATTATAAATCCGTGTTGGATGAATACGGGAAAAATGCATCAACAATTGTGGTAATGCGATACCTTGCCAGCCTCGACGCTTTTTACCTGGATAAAACCGAGGATGCCACCTCCTTGCTGTATGAAGCCATTGCCATACCAAACGCCGCTCCGGAAAGGGTTGCTGAATGCAAAATTGAACTGGCGGATATCCTTCTTTTCACGGGAGATGTGTGGGAAGCTAAATTAATGTACGGCCAGGTAGAAATGGCTTTTAAAAATGATCCGATTGGCTACGAAGCGAAGTTTAAAAATGCGAAATTATCATTTTATATTGGTGAATTCGGATGGGCAAAAGCGCAACTTGATGTACTGAAGGCTGCGACATCCAAGCTTATTGCTAATGATGCCCTTCAGTTTTCACTGCTGATCAGTGATAACATTTCTACGGATTCATCCACTGCAGAGCTTGCCATGTATGCACGTGCCGACCTTTTGCTTTACCGGAATAAATACGACCTTGCATTGGCGACTCTTGACTCTATTTTTACCCTGGCAACCTGGCATCCGATATTTGATGAAGTATTGTACAAGAAAGCAGAAATTGAAATTAAAATCAGGAATTTTGATAAAGCTGCAGGTTTTTTATCTGAAATCGTGGATAAATACCCGCATGATATAACAGCTGACGATGCTCTGTTTATGCTCGCTGAATTGAATGAGCAACAGTTTAACAACAAAGATAAAGCGATGGAATTGTATGAAAAGCTGTTAAAAGATTATCCGGGAAGCCTTTATGTTGTTGATGCAAGAAAGCGATTCAGGTATCTGCGGGGGGATTTTAAAACTGAAGATTTAGACAACATGGACTTTTTTAATAATGTGAAACCACCAAATTAATTTTAGCCATTGCCAAAGCATGATCTTAAATTTCAGGATAAAACAGCCAAATGATCCAACCGAAAAAACGCCTGGGACAGCATTTTCTCAGGGATGAAAATATTGCCAAAAAAATTGTTTCCTCCTTGCATTCAGAAAGCGGAAATGTTTTGGAAATTGGACCGGGAACAGGTATCCTTACCAAATTTCTATTAGAGTCAGGCTATCAGAACTATTTTGCCATTGAAATTGACAAAGAATCTGTGGATTTCCTTAAGAACCAGTTTCCCGAATTTTCTGAAAACATTATTTCTGGTGATTTTCTGAAAATTAATACTACCACCTATTTTCAGCGTAATTTTTCAATTATTGGCAACTTCCCTTTTAATATTTCAAGCCAGATATTATTCAGGGTTTTGGAAAACAGGAACCGGATTGATGAAGTGGTTGGAATGTTTCAAAAAGAAGTTGCCGAACGGATTGCTTCACCTTCCGGCAGTAAGAAATATGGAATACTCAGTGTACTGGTTCAGGCTTATTATAACATCGAATATCTGTTTACGGTCAATGAGCACGTATTTTATCCTCCCCCAAAAGTCAAATCGGCTGTCATTCGACTCACCCGGAATAAAATTGAAAATTTGTCCTGCGACGAAAACCTTTTTAAAGAAATGGTAAAGACCGGATTTAACCAACGCCGGAAAACACTAAGAAATTCATTGGGTAAATTTAATTTTTATAATCCGGAAGCATTATCCGAATTACTTTCAAAAAGGGCGGAACAACTAAATATCGAAGATTTTATTTTCCTGGTAAATAATCTTGTTACCTGATTTTAATCTGAACCAAATAAAAGTATTCCCGAATCCATCATGAGAATATTATTAATTACCTCTGATGTTAAGTTCGGAATAAGGAGGAAATTCCAGTCTTAACAAAATTTAATCATCGTTACACCGGTTAATACACTCGATAATTTCTGTTAGGGTCACACTTTTAAGCGAATAGAAAATTTTCTTTCCATCCCGTTTTGCAACCAATACACCTTTGTTTTTTAATATATTAAGATGATGGGACGCCGAAGCTTGCTCAATATCAAGTGCACTGTAAATTTCGGTAACACTGAGCTTTTGTTTATCATTCAACAGGTCAATGATTGCGATTCGCATAGGATGCGCAATAGCCCTCAATTTGCTGGCTGCCATTTCTAATTTGGTGACATCTAATACCAATTGTGCCATAATTTGTAATATTTTTTATTTGAAGCAAAAATATTAAAAAATATCAGAAACAAATAAATATGTAGATATTTAGAATTATTTTAATTAACGAATAACGATACAAACTCGAATTTTGAACCATCGAACAATCCTTTATCGCTGATTTTGAGGTTTGGGATTACCAGTAATGCCATAAAAGACAAGGTCATAAAGGGTGCATGCAAATGAGTGCCGAGACTTTTTGCCGCGATGTTTAATTGCTGATAATTTTGCGCAACCTGATACCCATCTTTAGCCGACATAATTCCTGCAACGGGTAACGGCAAATGAAGGGTTCTGTCCCCATCTACAAGTGCGATTCCTCCTTTTGACCGGATGAGCAAATTGATCGCTTTAACAATTTCTTTATCATTTGTTCCTACAGCAATGATGTTGTGACTGTCGTGAGCTACTGTTGATGCGATGGCTCCTTTTTTAAATCCAAACCCATTCACAAAACTTGCAACCGGATTGGCTTCCAGGTAACGGTTCATGAGGACAATCTTCAGGATATCGTTATCTGTATCACTAACAACAAAACCGTCTTTGATTTTTGCTTTTACCCTGATTTCATTTGTGATAAGCTGACCTTCGAGTGCTTTTTGCACCCGAATAAAATCTCCTGTGGCAGGAACTGCAATTTTATTTGTGTTCACAAAACTGGCATTAAATCGATTGGGTGCAGACTCTGTAACTGAATCAATAAGACTTTTGCCTTCTTTAGCAACACAGATTCCATTAATATATGTTGATTCTATATGAAGATCATTCAAATTATTAACGACTAAAAAGTCAGCTGGATCTCCTTCCTGGAGCAATCCTACTTCGAGTTTATAATGCTTTACAGGATTAAAGGTACACGCTTTTAAAACCTTCAAAGGGTTGTATCCCATGGCAATTGCTCTTTTTATCAGTAGGTTCATGTGCCCTTCCACCAAATCATCTGGATGTTTATCATCCGAACAAAGCATTATTTTATCAGGATGAGAATTTATCAGCGGGATTAAGGTCTCGAAGTTTTTTGCTGCACTTCCTTCGCGAATCTGAATGATCATTCCTAATTTTATCTTTTCAATCGCTTCTTCAATGGTAAAACATTCATGGTCGGTTGATATGCCTGCCTGAATATATTTTTCGACATCTTTGCCTGTGAGGCCTGGTGCGTGTCCATCAACAGGTTTGTTATACTTTAGGGCAGCATTAACTTTAGCAATTACTTCCTTATCTTTATGCAAGACGCCCGGATAATTCATCATTTCCGAAAGATATTTAATTGCATCCATTTTTAGCAACTCATCTACTTCATCAGGTCCGAGAGTAGCACCAGCAGTTTCAAATGCTGTAGCCGGAACACAAGAGGGAGCTCCGAAAAAAAACTTAAAAGGAACTTTGTTGCCGTTTTCAATCATAAATTTGACTCCTGAAATCCCCAGAACATTCGCTATCTCATGAGGATCGGAGACTGTTGCTACTGTGCCGTGAACAACTGCCAGCCGGCCAAATTCAGACGGGATCAGCATAGAACTTTCGATATGAATATGTGCGTCTATAAATCCCGGAATTATGAACTTATCGGAATTTACATGCTCTTCTGTTATGCGTTTTATAAAGCCATTTTCAATTTCGACTGTACCGGAATATATTCTTTCATTCACGACGTCAACAATATGACCTGAAACAATAAAATTAGTTTCCATAGGGTTATTTTTATTTTGCAATTTTGCAAAATTAAACGCAAATATGTAATAAAAAAACCTGTTACCTTTGAAAACAGAATTTATTGTGTCCGAAAACTTTTGTTCGCATATGAACAATAGGTGTATTTATTTGGACATCTGAATTTATAAATTACTAACTTGCATTTTGTGATAATTTAGCTATCAGCAAATTAGGAGGATGGCATATTTTTAGCTCAATTGAGTGTTTAATTAAAAACCATAATTATGGCAGCGTTGATCAAGTTAATTTTTATTAATCATTCGAACAAACAATACAGAAATCAGCAAATGAAAATTATTGCCTTTTTAATCACACTACCTGTATTTATTTTTTCCGGATTAAATGTAAATGCACAGGAGGTAAAAGTATGGTCGCTTGAAGATTGTATCAATTATGCTCTCGACCACAATGTGAATGTAAAAAAACAAAGTCTGAATATTGACATTCAGGAAGAATTGGTGACGCAGAGCAAACTCGGCCTGTTACCCAATGTAAGTGGATTTGCTTCACATGGTTATAACTGGGGAAAGCGTATCGATCCATTTACCAACGAATTTGCGACTGATCGCGTCCGGTCAAATAATTTTTACCTCTCCGGAAATTTGAATCTTTTCAGTGGATTGCAGCAGGTAAATACCATTAAAAAAAACATGCTGAACCTTATGGCGGCTCAATACGATGTAGATTATTACATGGATGAAATTTCGATAAATGTGGCTACGCAATACCTTCAGACCCTCTATTACATAGAATTTGTAGCTATTTCAGAAAATCAGCTTAATATTACCAAACAGCAGGTAGAACGGACCCGTAAACTTATGGAAGCCGGGACGCTTGCCAAGGGCGATTTGCTCACCATTGAAGCTCAGGAAGCCTCTGAAGAACTGGATTTGGTGAATAATCAGAACAATTTGAATCTTTCCTATTTGACATTATCACAGTTACTGGAACTGCCAACTTCCGAAGGATTTGAAATTGAAAAACCTGAATTGGGTCTTCTTTCAGAACCTGAAATTTATACGCCTGAACAAATTTATCAGACCGCTTTGGAAAACAGACCCGAAATTAAAAGCGCGGAAACAAAAGTTGAAAGCTCGCAAAAAGATTTAGAAATTGCAAAGGGCGGTTATTACCCCAGTTTATCTCTTGGCGGGCAATGGGGCACAGGTTATTCCGGTGCAAATAAATATTTACGAAAATCCTTTTTACTATACCGATACAATTGGTGCAACCGTATCCGGTGAATACGTCGTCGCTCCTGGTAAGGGACTTCAATCCACCAAAACAAAATCTTTCGGTGACCAGCTCAATGATAATTTAAATAAGTCAGTGGGACTAAGTTTACAGATTCCTATTTTTAACGGCTGGAGAAGCCGTTCGAATGTAGCACAGGCTAAAATTGGAATTGAAAGTGCCAACCTCGACTACCAGCTTGAAAAAAACAATCTTTACAAATCCATCCAGCAGGCATACAATGATGCTGTTGCCGCATCAAATCAATACAAAGCTGCTGATAAAAAGGTAAAGGCAACAAGTGAATCGTTTGACTATGCTGAACAAAAATTTAATGTGGGACTTATTAATTCAGTAGATTATAACAATGCAAAAAAAGAATATGATAACGCATTATCGGAACTGATTCAGGCAAAATATCAATTTGTTTTCAAAACAACGATCATTGATTTTTACATGGGAAAACCATTGACACTTAAGAAATAGGTTGAGAACAAGAGTCTTCACTAAATAAATACTGAACACAGGATCGACTTCCTGTGTTTTTGATTTTAAACATTCAAGATTTGAAATTTAGATTTAAGCAAGATAAAATTTCTTTAATTTAGCACTGAATTTCACACACAATTAATACAAAATAAAATGGTTGCCAAAACGAAAAGGAAAAAATTTATTATCTGGGGCGTTGTCGGATTGCTTATAATTTTAATCATACTTGTGCTTGCAAAAAAGAAGGAAACAGGTGCTACAAATGTTACTGCTGAGTTAGTTCAGAAACGCACCATTACTGAAACGGTTTCAGCAAATGGTAAAATTGAACCCGAAGTCGACGTCAAAATCAGCCCCTATATTTCGGGAGAAGTTGTAGAATTATATGTGAAAGAAGGAGATGAAGTGAAAAAAGGAGATTTACTGGCAAAAATTGATCCTGAGATTTATATTTCGGCATATGAGCGAAGTGTTGCAGGATTGCAAATGCAGAAGGCTTCCCTTGCCAACTCAAAAGCCCGCCTGGTACAGGCCCAATCACAGTTTGCAAAAGCAGATGAGGATTATAAACGAAATAAAAAGCTATTTGATCAGAATGTAATCTCCCAGTCTGATTTTGATGCAGCGACTTCTTCTTTTCAGGTGGCAAAAGCCGAAGTAACAGCAGCTGATGAAAATGTAAAAGCAGCCGAATTTTCTGTAACCAGTACCGAAGCATCCATGCGTGAAGCAAAGGAAAATCTGACACGGACTTCCGTTTATGCTCCGAATGATGGTACTGTTTCAAGTTTAAGTGTCGAAAAAGGCGAACGGGTTACAGGTGCCTCCCAGTTTTCGGCGGGAACCGAAATTATGCGTATAGCCAACCTCGACAGGATGATTGTGAATGTTGAAGTAAACGAAAACGATATTGTACGGGTAAACCTTGGAGATACATGTTTGATAGAAGTTGATGCCTATCTTAACCGAAAATTTAAAGGGATCGTTACAGAAATCGCGACAAGTGCTGATATAACCGGAGTTAGTGCCGATCAGGTGACAAATTTTGAGGTGAAAATTCTGATCCTTAAGGTTTCTTATGAAGATTTAGTAAGCAAAGAAAATCTGATCAATTCTCCGTTCAGACCTGGAATGTCAGCTACTGTAGAAATTCAAACTTCTACTGCTGCCAATACACTCACCGTTCCGATACAGGCCGTAACTACCAGAGCGGATACAACTGAAAAAGGGGAAATGAAGGAAGCTGAAACAAATAAAGATGAAACAGCTGAAAACACAACTGCGAAAACAGATGATCTTAAAGAATACGTATTTCTGATTGATGACGGGAAGGCCAAAATGCAGGAAGTAAAAACCGGGATTCAGGATAATATGTACATTCAAATCACAGAAGGCCTTACCGAAAATCAGGAGATAATTACAGGTCCTTATCGTGCAGTATCCAAAAACCTTAAAGATGGGGATGAAGTGAAAAAAGTGGACAAAAAAGATTTGTTTGAAAAGAAATAGAAGATCATTATCCCTGACTTTCACTTTTTAGCTTCAGAATTAATTTTGAGAATAAATTAATATGTCATATTTCCTGTGCATCGAGACTGCAACTCCCGTCTGTTCTGTTGCTTTGTTCAAAGACACAAACCTCGTAGCATTCAAAGAATCAAAGGTCAAAAATTCACATTCTGAACTTGTTACAGTATTTATCCGGGATCTGATGATCGAAAATAACCTTGCCCATACCGATCTCAGCGCTGTGGCGGTTAGTAAAGGCCCTGGTTCATACACAGGTCTAAGGATAGGGGTTTCAACGGCAAAGGGTTTGTGCTATGCACTTGATATTCCCCTCATTGCTATTCCTACATTAAAGTCAATAGCCTGGGGTGCAGCAAAAAATTACCAGCCTGTTAATATAAATCCTGTTTTATTTTGCCCGATGATTGATGCACGCAGGATGGAAGTGTATTCTGCCATTTTCGACTCCGGACTGCATGTGATCAGGGAAACAAAAGCGGAAATACTTGAGGCAACATCTTATGCCGATTATCTTAAGGATAACACAGTGGTTTTTTTGGGTGATGGTTCGTTAAAATTCAAAGACCTCATGGAGCATCCACATGCAGTTTTTTCAGCTTTATTTTATCCTTCAGCCACTGATATGGCAGCTTTGGTTTACGAAGCTTATCAAAAAAAATCATTTGAAGACGTTGCTTATTTCGAACCGTATTACCTCAAGGATTTTATTCCGGGTGTCCCAAAAGTTAAAGGATTGCAATAGTTAAGGGATCAATTTTAATTTCTGAGTATTCGGATACGCAGTGTACACTGTTTCTCAAAAGAGTCATCTACATCTGGCCCGGTCATTTCCTTACCATTGAAACAGCGATATTATTGGCAGAAGAAAGTGTTTGAAATACGATGCAATACCTTTCCGTCAGGCGGATCAGTGTTTTGATCCGATCCTCCGGTTCATTAGTTTGAAGAGCAAATTTAAGACGAATGTCCTTAAAGCCGACAGGAGCCAGCCTGTCAACCGAAAGTGTCCCTCTAAAGTCAATATCACCCTCCACATAAACAATAACATCTTGTAAATCAAAATCAATGGCAGTTGCTACTGATTTCAGGGTAACTCCCGCACATCCTGCAAGTGCTTCTAAAAGCATATCTCCTGAGCAAACGGATAACCCATCTCCTCCTGATGCCGGATGCAATCCTGCTTCTAACAGAGTGTTACCTGTATCGACTTTACACGTAATCCCATCGCTCATTGTCGAAGTTGCTTTTAATGTAACGAGCGCGGATTTCGGGTCATTTCTGTATTTTTCCTTTAAGGGAGCTTGCTTTTCCCTCAATTCTAATGAATTCATTTTTTTAGATTAGGATGAAAATTTCAAGATCATTTTCAAATTAACAAGAGAACAGGAGAATCGTTCATTCTCATTTCGATAATGAATAAACTTAAAACAGTGAAAATTGAATACTTTAATTTTTTTACATCATTACGATGATTGGTAAAAACTCAGGGCAATTGTTGGTATTTTCTTTAACATAATGTACTTATAAGAACGACTCAATTAACAATGGAATTTCAGGTCACATTAAAAAAGAAAGCCGGGTGTTAAAAGTTCTTATGTTATAAACATTTTATCTTTAGTTTTGTAGATATAGAATAGAAACGAATTAAAGCTATGTTGGCGGATTGAAATCTTTATTAAATTAAAGATAATGTTGAACCTGACTATCTATTTCTGGCCTTTTCTTGTTTACGCCGGTGCCGTTATGGCAATAGCAGGAATTATGATCCTTTTATCCCATGTATTGGGTGAACGACATAAGGAGAAAACGACCGATGAACCTTATGAATCAGGAATACCACCAACCGGGAATGCTCGGCTCCGGTTTTCATCACATTTTTACCTTATCGCTATGTTTTTTGTCATATTCGATCTGGATGCAGCTTTTATCATTGCCTGGGCAGTATCGTTCCGTGAGCTTGGGCTTCAGGGATACATCGGGATCGTTATTTTTATATTTATCCTTATTGCAGTGCTGATGTATGAACTGAAAATAGGTGCATTGAATTTTGGTCCCCAGGGTAGAAAAATACTCAGGAATAAAAAGAAAATGTCATGAATGTCAAAATTGTAAATGCTGACAAAATGAACTCTCAGTCAGATATGACTGAAGAAGCGGTGAATCGCACAGTACTCCTTACCCGTTTGGAAGACATGCTGGCATGGGGGCGCAAAAATTCAATCTGGCCTTTTGCTTTCGGACTTTCATGCTGTTTTGTAGAAATGGCTACATCAATAACAAGTCGATACGATATTGCAAGATTTGGAGGTGAAGTGATTCGGGGAACACCTCGTGAAGCCGATATGATGGTAATTGCAGGGACAGTCTTTATTAAAATGGCGCCAATTATAAAACGATTGCATGAACAAATGATGGCACCACGTTGGGTCATCTCGATGGGATCTTGCGCAAACTCCGGGGGAATGTACGATATCTATAGTGTGGTTCAGGGTGTCGATAAATTTTTGCCCGTTGATGTCTATGTTTCAGGTTGCCCGCCGCGTCCCGATGCTTTTCTTGAAGGTTTGTTGCTTTTGCGTGAAGCAATCGGGAAGGAGAAAAGACCGCTTAGCTGGGTCATCGGTCCACAGGGAATCAATACCCGACTCCACCAGCCAAGCCAGCGTGATTTAAAAATGGAAGAACGGAGAAAAACAACATACTTAAGGCCAATGAACGAAATGTGATTAATACCGAATCAATTGATTTATGAACGAATCCATATCCATAATTTCCCTCCTGAAAAATAAATTCGGTGAGGAGTGTATTTTATACGAGCAAAAAACTGCCGATGGTATTCTCACCGTATGGATTGTTTCGGTAAAAGTCAGGGATATTCTGTATTTTCTTAAAAATGAAATCACCGGATCGTTCAAAATGCTTTATGATCTTACGGCCATCGATGAGCGAAAAAGAAACAAACGTGATGGACAGCCTAAGTCCGACTTTACCCTGATTTATCTTCTGACTTCCCTTGAGCGAAACGAGGATATTCGAATCAAAGTAGCTCTCAACGGAGAATCTCCTGAAATAAGCAGTATTACTGACATCTGGCCAAATGCAAACTGGTATGAACGGGAAGTGTTCGATATGTTCGGGATCAGTTTCAAAGGTCATCCCAACCTGCGGCGGATCTTGATGCCTCGTTCATGGCATGGCTATCCCCTGCGAAAGGAGCATCATGCAAGGGCAACCGAAGTGGAGGCATATGTCCAGGATGAATTTATTCGTGCAGAAGAGGACGCTGAACTTCTATTTCGCCCTGAAGAATGGGGAATGGAAAGACAGAGTGAAGACACTGATTTTATGTTCCTGAATATCGGACCACAGCATCCAGGAACACATGGACTGCTCAGGCTCATATTGCAACTTGATGGCGAAGACATTGTCGACATTGTGCCGGATATAGGATTTCATCACCGTGGCGCTGAAAAAATGGGCGAGCGGCAATCGTGGCATACATTCATTCCTTACACCGACAGGATTGATTACCTGAGCGGGGTTCTGAATAACCTGGCATATGTACTTTCCGTCGAAAAACTTGCAGGTATTGAAGTTCCCGACAGAGTAAAAGTTATCAGAATCATGACGAGTGAACTTTTCCGGATTGCAAGTCACCTGGTGTGGCTTGGTACATTTGCCCAGGATATGGGTCAGATGTCGCCGGTCTTCTATGCCTTTAACGATAGGGAAAAAATCTTTGATATAGTATCGGCCATTACCGGCGGACGAATGCATCCTTCCTGGTTCAGAATTGGTGGGGTGGCGCATGATTTACCGGATGGATGGGAAAAGCAAATTCGTGAATTTATAAACTATTTCCCAAAAAGACTCAAGGAATTCGATCGCATGATGATCAAAAACAGCATCTTCAAAGCGAGGACAGTTGGAATTGGTGTTTATACTACAGAAGAAGCGATCGAATGGGGAATAACCGGTTCTGGTTTGAGGGCCACAGGTTATAATTATGATTACCGCAAAAAAAGGCCTTACTCGGGGTATGATCAATTTGAATTTGAAATTCCACTTGGAAAAAACGGTGATTGTTACGACCGCTCGCTTGTGCGGATGGAAGAGATGAAGCAAAGCCTTCGGATTATCGAACAATGCGTCGACAACATGCCGACCGGTCATTACAAATCGGATCATCCGCTAACGACGCCACCCAGAAAAGAAAAGACGATGCAGGATATCGAAACATTGATTACGCATTTTCTGGGTGTAACCTGGGGACCAGTTATTCCTGCAGGTGAGGCGATGGTTCCGGTAGAAGGTGCAAAGGGCAGCAACGGTTATTACCTGGTAAGTGACGGAGGTGTCTCTTCGTACCGCACACGGATACGGACACCGTCCTTTCCGCATATGCAAATGGTACCGTATATCAGCAAAGGTTACACAATACCAGATTTGCTGGCTATTCTGGGAGCGATGGACTTTGTACTGGCTGATCTTGACAGATAAATGTTATGATAAACTAAAAATGAAAAAAGTTTAATGTTGAGCGATTCTGAAATATCGGAAATAAAAAAGGAAGTTTTGTTGTACCCTTATTCACATGCAGCCTGCCTCGACGCACTGAAAATCGTTCAGCAACAGAGGGGTTGGGTATCGGATGAAGCTGTTAAGGATATCGCAGAATTACTCGAAATGTCGGATGCTGAAGTTGACAATGTGGCCACATTTTACAGCCGCATTTACAGACAGCCTGTTGGGCGGAATATCATCCTGATTTGTGACGGAATGAGTTGCATGATTATGGGCTATCAATCGCTGTATGATGCGCTTTCAAAGGAACTTGGAATTAAATGGGGTGAAACGACTTCGGATAACCGTTTCACATTGTTACCGATTTCCTGTCTGGGCAATTGCGATCATGCCCCGGCAATGATGATCAACAATGATCTTCATAATAATTTAAGTACCGAAAAAATTAAAGACCTGCTTGCAAGCTATGAATAATTAAGAATGGAAAAACCGTTGACCCAACATATTAAACCGGGAGCTGCTCCTTTAAATTTGAAGGAATATGAGAAGGTAGGTGGCTTTAATGGAGTTAACACAGCCCTGAAAAAAATGGCGCCACCGGACATAGTTGAACTCGTCAAATCATCCGGATTAAAGGGGCGGGGAGGTGCCGGTTTTCCAACAGGCATGAAATGGAGCTTCCTCCCCAAAGGCGATGATGCACCACGTCCGGTTTATCTTGTCTGCAATGCTGACGAAATGGAACCAGGTTCGTTCAAAGACAGGCTGCTGCTCGAAGGTAATCCCCACCAGCTTATCGCAGGAATGATCATTGCTGCTTATGCGATTCAAGCCGAAAAAGCGTATATCTTTCTTCGCTGGGCTTATAAAAAAGCAGAGGCTACATTAAAAAATGCAATCGCGGAAGCATATAAAGAAGGCTACCTGGGAAAAAATATACTGGGAACTGGTTTCAGTCTTGATATTTTCGTCCATACCAGCGCAGGCCGATACATGTGTGGCGAAGAAACCGGTTTACTCAATTCACTCGAAGGAAAACGTGCCATTCCACGCTCCAAACCTCCTTTTCCAACGACCAGCGGATTATTCGGCAAGCCAACAGTGATCAACAATGTTGAAACCCTGAGCTGGATATCTCATCTTATCGAAAATGGCGGAGACTGGTTCAAAGGACTTGGAATGAACGGAGAAGGCGGCACAAAGCTTTATGGTGTCAGTGGCAGGGTGAAAAAACCCGGACTATGGGAATTGCCGATGGGTACAGTAATGCGGGAAATTATAGAAGAGCATGCCGGCGGGATGGCAGAGGGATATAAACTGCGGGCTGTAATTCCCGGAGGAGCGTCAACAGAATTTATAATGGAAGATCAGATCGATGTAAGGATGGATTTTGCATCGCTGAAAGAGGTTGGCAGCAGAATGGGAACAGCAACCATGACCGTCCTGGATGACAAAACCTGCCCGATTGCATTTCTTCACAATATCGAGCGGTTTTTTGCCCTCGAAAGCTGTGGCTGGTGCACACCGTGTCGTGAAGGACTTCCACGTGTCGAAAAAATGTTGTGGGCTATCGAGGAAGGAAATGGTAAAGAAGAATACCTTGACATTCTTCAGTTTCATACATCGTATTGTGGTCCCGGCAATACATTTTGTGCGCATGCTCCCGGTGCTATGGAACCGTTACAGAGTGCACTGGTTCATTTTCGCGATGATTTTTTAAAGCATATTCACGATAAACATTGTCCCTGGAGGTCATAATGGGTAAGGTAACGATCAACGGAAAACAGTATGAGGTAAATTCTGAAAAGAACCTTCTGGAGATCTGTCTGGCATTGGGGATCAACGTTCCTCATTTCTGTTATCATGCGGCTCTTGGGTCGGTTGGTGCCTGCCGCTTGTGTGCTGTTAAAAAATACAAGGACAATTCGGATACAAAAGGAAAGCTTGTGATGTCGTGCATGGAGCCGGCCGTTGATGGAACGATCATCACGACGGATGATCCGGATTCGAAAAAGTTCAGAGCGGCTATTATTGAAAGCCTGATGCTCAATCATCCGCACGACTGCCCGGTTTGTGACGAAGGCGGTGAATGCCACCTGCAGGATATGACGGTGATGACCGGCCACAATTACCGGAATTACGATTTCAAAAAAAGAACTTACACCAATCAAAACCTTGGCCCGTTTATTCATCATGAGATGAACCGATGTATTCAATGCTACCGCTGTGTCAGGTTTTACAGGGATTATGCCGGAGGCAAAGATCTCGATGTGTTTTCCGCTCACAATCATGTCTATTTCGGCCGATATGAAGAAGGAACACTGGAAAGCGAATTCAGCGGCAATCTTGTCGAAGTATGTCCGACCGGTGTTTTTACCGACAAAACATTAAAACGGCATTTTACCCGTAAATGGGATCTTACCAACGCCCCTTCTATTTGTACACATTGCAGTTTGGGTTGTAATACAATTGTAAGCGAACGGTATGGTTCAGTAAGAAGGATTATGAGCCGTTACAACGGAGCCGTAAACGGATACTTCCTCTGCGACCGCGGAAGATTTGGTTACGAATATGTCAATAGTGAAAGCCGGATTAAAAAAGCGATGATAAAGTCCGGAAAAGACGGAAAATTGATTGAAGCAGATAACAAAGTTTTACAAAAAGCACTGTCAACAGCTTTAACAAAAAATAATAAGGTAATTGGTATTGGTTCACCAAGGGCATCGCTTGAATCTAACTTCGCATTGTCCGAACTGGTGGGGAAAGACAATTTCTATTCGGGTGTTTCAGATACTGAATTTGAACTTACCAAAGTAGCGCTCTCCTTTTTGCAAAGCGGCATTGTTCACTCGCCTATCACTGAAAGAAATTGAAAAAGCAGATGCGATCCTGATATTAGGAGAAGATCTGACCAACACAGCTCCGATGGCAGCTCTGGCAGTAAGACAGGCTGCACGGGTGATTCCGATAGAAACAGGTGTAAAAACAGGAATACCACAATGGCATGACAGGGCCCAGCGAACAATAGCGCAGGACAATAAAAGCCCTCTTTTTATTGCGAATCCATATCAAACAAAACTGGATGAATTGGCACAATCAGTCTTTTATACTACACCGGACAAGATCGCAGAACTTGGATTTTCGGTAGCATCAAAGCTATCTGACAAAGCTCCTCAACTGAAAAAGACAGATGATTCGATGGAGAAACTGGGGACTGAAATTGCAAGTGCTTTAAAAAATGCACGTAATCCGTTGATTATTTCAGGAATTCATAGCGGCAATTTGCATTTATTGCAAGCTGCAGCAAATGTTGCCAGTGCTTTGCGTGAATCGGGTAAAAATGCATCGCTCAGTTTTATTTTGCCTGAGGCAAACAGTATGGGACTTGCTATGATGGATGGCAAGCCGATCGGAAAAGCGTTGGACCGGATCGCTGGCGGAGAAGTTGATACGGTTATCATTCTTGAAAACGATCTTTACAAGAGAGCTGAAAAAGAAAAGATCGACAGACTTTTAGGCAAATGTCGGAATGTGATCGTTCTCGACCACACGATGAATAATACAACCGATAAGGCTGACATCCTGATGCCTGTCGGGACGTTTGCCGAATCGGCTGGAACGCTGGTAAATAATGAAGGCCGGGCACAACGGTATTACAGGGTTCTTGCTCCGGATAAATCCGAAAAAGAAAGCTGGCAGGTGTTGCATGATTTAATGATGATTTCGGGTAAAAATGAATCCTTAAAATGGAATTCTTTTGATGAACTTGATGCTATAATGACAGCAACAATCCCTGTCTTTGCCTTAATACCAGATCACATACCTTCTGCTGATTTCAGGATGCTGAATGAAAAGATCAGGCGGCAAAATCCACGGTTCAGCGGAAGAACATCCATGTCTGCCAATATCAATGTAAGTGAACCGAAGCCTCCGGACGATCCGGATTCACCGCTGGCTTTCACGATGGAAGGTGCGAATGAAACGCCGCCTTCGTCACTTGTTCCTTTTTACTGGTCGGCAGGATGGAATTCGCCCCAATCAATGAATTTTTATCTAAATGAACCAAACGGTTCGATGAAAGGAGGTGATCCGGGAGTCAGGCTTATTGAAACCAATGAAAAGGCAACAATTTCTTATTTTGAACCGGATGTAAAACTGCATGAGTCAAAAACCGGTGAATGGTTGATCATTCCGGTTTATCAGATTTTTGGTTCGGAAGAGATGAGTTCTAAAGCACAGGCGGTTGCTGAGCGTATTTCCGATCCATTTGTCCTGCTGAATAAAAAGGATTTGGCTGGTTTGGGATTTTCTGAAAGCGATTCGGTGACAATTCAGGTTCAGGATGAAAACATAGAAGTAAAAATTAAGACAGATGAAAAGATCCCGCAAGGTATTGCAGGAATTTCTGTGGGTTTGCCGGGAATACCGTTCCTTGATCTTCCGAAAGCGGGGATATTCGGAAAAGCAGATGTAAACGGAAAACAAACAAAAAAGACTACGCTATGAACCCGATTCTGGTCATCGTCATCGTATTGTTTGTCGTGCTGAACATCGCAGCATTGCTGATTTGGCTCGAACGCAGATTGCTGGCATTGTGGCAGGACCGTTACGGCCCGAACCGTGTGGGTCCTTTCGGAATTTTGCAGGTTTTGGCCGATGTCATTAAGATATTTTTCAAGGAAGACTGGATTCCGCCTTTTGCTGACAAACCCGTATTTATCATGGCGCCGGGAATATTGCTTGTTACATTGCTCCTGACCTTTGCAGTTGTTCCTTTTTCACCGGTTTTAAATGTATTGGATTCGAATATTGCAATCCTGTTTTTTCTTGGTAATTCATCTTTGGGTGTTTATAGTATCGTTCTCGGTGGTTGGGCATCGAACAATAAATATTCGTTGCTGGGAGCGATGCGTGCCTCAGCACAAATGCTGACGTATGAAGTGTTCATGGGACTTTCGCTGATGGGTGTAGTGATGATGGCCGATACATTCAATTTAAGGGAAATCGTTGAAGCACAGCAGCATCAGTGGTTTATCATTCCGCAGTTTGCCGGGTTTCTTATATTTCTGATTGCAGGGGTCGCGGAAACCCACCGGCTTCCATTCGATATTCCCGAAGCCGAAGGTGAACTGGTAGCAGGTTTTCATTCGGAATATTCGGGAATGAAGTTCGGGTTGTTTTTCGTGGGCGAATATGTTGGTGTAACCCTGATTTCAGCCATCATTGTACTGATGTTTTTTGGCGGATGGCTTGGACCGGCATTTCTCCCTCCTGTTGTTTGGTTCTTTTTGAAGACATTTGTTTTTATCTGTTTTTTTATATTGCTCAGGGCATCGCTGCCGCGTCCGCGCTACGACCAGTTGATGGAAGTGGGCTGGAAAATTTTGCTGCCGGTTGCTTTACTCAATATACTGATTACAGGAGCTATCATTATTTTATGATATGATTGATAATATTTTAACATAGAAATTTCATGTTCAGCATTTTCAGAAGTTTATGGCTGACGTTTCTGCATGCGTTTCACAAGCGCGAAACGGTTTTGTATCCGGAGAAAAAACCATATCTGCCGCCGCGATACAGAGGCAGGATCATCCTGAGCCGTGATCCTGACGGAAAGGAGCGTTGTGTCGCCTGCAATCTCTGTGCTGCTGCCTGCCCGGTTGATTGTATTTCTTTGCAAAGTGCCGAAGATGAGGACGGCAGGAGATATCCCGAATTTTTCCGGATCAATTTCTCCCGTTGTATTTTTTGCGGATTGTGTGAGGAAGCCTGCCCGACGTATGCCATTCAACTTACGCCTGATTTTGAAATGGGTGAATATGACCGGCAGAATATGGTTTACGAAAAAGAACATCTGCTTATCAATGGTGAGGGCAAATATCATGGATATAATTATTACCGGGTTGCTGGTGTGGATATGGGTGTGAAAGGAAAAGGTGAAGGCGAGAATGAAGAACCGCCGGTGAATACAAAAGACCTGTTACCTTAAGTCAAATTAGTTAATGAATGCAATATTTTTCATAGCGGCTTCAGTGGCAATTATTTCGACAGTGATGGCGATTTCGGGGAAAAATGCCATTCATGCCCTGTTGTTTCTTATCCTGTCATTACTTTCGATCTCAGTCATATTTTATATTCTGGGAGCACCTTTTATTGCAGCGCTTGAGGTGATCATTTACGCCGGCGCCATCATGGTGTTGTTCATTTTTGTGATCATGATGCTCAATGTAGGTCTTGAAAAGGAAACGGAAAAAAGCTGGCTCAGGCCAACCATGTGGATTTTGCCCGCTATCCTGGCATTGATCCTGCTGATCAATTTTATCATCATGCTTAAAACCATGCATTCTGTCGAAACAGTGGGAGTAATTATTCAACCCAAACAGGTCGGTATTTCACTTTTCACAACCTATCTGCTGGGAGTTGAAATTGCAGCGGTTTTACTGCTTGCCGGAATCATAGGTGCTTATCATCTGGGAAGTCAAAAGAAAAAAGTAATTCACCGGTTCATGAAAAAAAATTAATGAGTACGCATTTAAATACAATCGGAAAGAAAAATGGTCACGCTCTCGCTTGAAACACAGATATTGTTTGCAGGAATCCTATTCCTGATCGGGCTTGTTGGTCTGCTGGTGAGGAGGAACATCATTTTTATGCTGATGTCGGTCGAGATCATGCTAAACAGCGCCGGACTGGTCTTCGTTATTGCCGGGGCTCACTGGCTGCAGCCCGACGGACAGGTGATGTTCATCTTCATCCTCACGGTTGCTGCCGCCGAAGTTTCGGTGGGGTTGGCTTTGATCCTGCAGATGTATCACCATTTCAGGACACTCGATTCGGATGCACTGAATAAATTAAAAGACAGAAAGGACGAATAACTGATGAAATAATGAAAATTTGCCTTGCACTCATACCGATTCTACCGCTTGCAGGATTTTTGATCCTAGCACTCACTGGTTTCCGCTTGCCGAAAGTTGTTAAGGCTTTGATCGGAGCCGGTTCGGTCGGGATTTCCGCGGTTCTTACCATTGTGCTGGGTATTTCATTTTTATCGTCGGCTCATGTGGGCCCGGACTTATCGGTTACCCTCTGGGAATGGATGAATACAGGCGGTTTCTCTGCCGGTCTCACTTTTCGGATGGATGCCCTTTCACTGGTTTTTAGCTTTGTCATTACGTTTGTCGGTTTTCTGATCCACGTCTATTCCATCGAATTCATGAAGGACGATGAGGGGTTCTCCCGGTTTTTCGCTTATATGAACCTTTTTGTCGGTTCTATGCTGATACTGGTTCTGGCCGATAACCTGGCATTGCTTTACCTTGGCTGGGAAGGTGTTGGCCTCTGCAGTTATCTTTTAATCGGCTTTTGGTATAAAGAACCCAAAAACGGGGATGCTGCACGGAAAGCATTCATTGTGACCCGAATCGGTGATACGGCTATGATCATCGGGTTATTCCTGCTCTTTGTCTCTTTCCAGACACTCAATATTGATGAGATCATGCAGCAGGCTCCGTTTGTCTGGAGTAAAGGAACATTTCTTGCCTTCAATTGCTGCAGTTTTATTGCTCGGCGGAGCGTTAGGTAAATCAGCCCAGTTGCCGTTACAAACCTGGTTGCCCGATGCCATGGCGGGTCCTTCACCTGTCAGCGCATTGATCCATGCAGCTACAATGGTGACAGCCGGCGTTTACCTGATCGCCCGGACACATGTATTGTTCATGCTGGCTCCGGTTGTCCAGGCTGCAGTTGCTATTATCGGGGCATTAACTCTGCTTATCGCTGGTTTCAGTGCACTGACTCAGCATGATTTGAAGCGTATTCTGGCTTATTCCACGATCAGCCAGATCGGTTACATGTTTCTTGCACTTGGCGTTGGAGCCTGGTCGGCAGCCATCTTTCACTTCATGATCCATGCTTTTTTCAAAGCGCTCTTATTCCTTGCAGCAGGTGTTGTCATTTTAGTACTTGATGAAGAACACGATATTTTTAAAATGGGCGGATTAACCAAAAAGTTGCCAGGTACCTACCTGACCTTTCTCATTGGTTCGGCATCCCTTTCAGCATTGCCTTTGATCACTGCCGGATTTTACAGCAAAGATCAGATTTTATGGTATGCCTGGTCGTCAGAAAACGGAAGCATGTGGTTGTGGCTGGCTGGATTTGTGGGGGCCTTCCTCACAGCCATGTACACTTTCAGGATGGTCTTTATTACTTTCTTCGGAGAAACAAAGACTCAGCCTTCCAGGCGGCCCGGTAAACTGATGCTGATCCCGATGATCATTCTTGCAGTGCTTTCACTAATCGGCGGATTCATTGAACTACCTGCTTCCTGGGTGAACTTTCACCTGTTTTCAGATTTGTTGAAAAAAGTACTTCCCGCCGTTTCCATTGGGAATGAAAAAATCCCGGAAACCATATTTCAGCTTTTATCAGCTGTTATCGTACTATCAGGTGTTTATCTCGCCTATCTTTTTTATCTCAAAAAAACAATGCAGCTGCGTTCGCCGGTCATCAACAGATTGGGTGAATTCTTTTATAAAGGCTGGGGATTCGACAGGCTTTACGATGTTGTGCTCGTTAAACCGGTTGTGTGGCTTTCCGAAATCGACAGCAAAGATTTTATCGATCTCTTTTTTACCGGAATCGCTTCGATTGCTATGTTATTTAACCGAATACTAAGCTATACACAGAATGGCAAACTTAGATGGTACATAGTAGCGCTTGTCATAGGAATTGTATTCATATTAACCATTATGATAAACCGATGATACTGTTCGACCTTATATTGATATTGATCGCTGGTGGGTTACTTGCCTGGTTTGCAGGAAAGTGGAACAGGAAGCTGCCCCAGTATATTTCTTTGGTTACGATTTTTTTGAACATTGTTCTTTTGATCAATTTTTATGCAGAGAATCATATCGGTGGCTTGAACGACTGGATGCTCCACTACAAGGTTTCATGGATTCCGCAGTTCGGTATTAGTTTAAACCTCGCCATCGACGGGCTAAGTTTGCTGTTGCTGTTTCTCACCTTTTTGCTGGGGTTTTTATCCGTTTTAGTTTCGTGGAAAGAGATCAACGAAAGCACAGGATTTTTTCATTTTAACATTCTTTGGATTCTGGCAGGAATAACAGGTGTTTTTCTCTCCATGGATTTGTTCCTGTTCTATTTTTTCTGGGAACTGATGCTGGTACCGATGTATTTTCTCATCAGCATCTGGGGCCATGAAAACCGGGTTTATGCTTCCTATAAGTTCTTTATTTATACGCAGGCAAGCGGGTTGCTCATGTTTCTGGCCATTCTGACTTTATACTTTATTCATGCTAAAAATACCGGCGTTTATACATTCGATTACATGCAGTTGTTGGGAACCAAAATGAACGGTTCAACCGCAATGGTGCTGATGATTGGTTTCCTCTTTGCATTTTTGGTAAAGTTACCCGTTGTGCCTCTTCACAACTGGCTGCCGGATGCGCACACAGAGGCACCCACGGCAGGAAGCCTCATTCTTGCAGGATTATTGCTGAAAACAGGTGCTTATGGCCTTCTTCGTTTTGTGATTCCATTGTTTCCATTGGCATCTGAAAAATTTGCTCCCATTGGGATGCTGCTTGGGGTGATCGGAATTTTATACGGTGCCAAACTGGCTTTTGCTCAAACCGACCTGAAACGGCTGGTTGCATACACCAGTGTTAGCCACATGGGTTTTGTGATGCTTGGTGTTTATGCGTTCAATCAGTTGGCTTACCAGGGCGTTGTCATGCAGATGATCGCACATGCCATCAGTACCGGAGCTTTATTTATCCTCGTAGGACAACTCCAGGAACGCATTCATACACGCGACATTTCAAAAATGGGCGGAATGTGGAAGCAGGTTCCGGTGATGGGAGGCATCGGGCTTATTTTTTCGATGGCTTCCCTGGGTTTGCCCGGCCTTGGAAACTTTATTGCTGAGTTTCTTATACTGACGGGTACGTTTAAAGCCAGTGTCCTGATGACCTGCCTGGCAAGCCTTGGCCTGATTGGTTCTGCGCTCTATTCATTGCGAATTCTTCAAAAAGTATTTTACGGAAAAGAAAGTGTTCAATGGACAATAAAGGATATCGGCCTTCGTGAGCGATTCATATCGGGTGTACTGATCATTATTATCTTTTACCTTGGTTTTGCACCCCAATGGGTTTTTGATACAGCCGAACCGGCTTTGACGAAATCACTGAATGCGATAACAACGAAAAATCCGGAAGAAACCGGTAACAATGCAAGTACCTACTTTGCTTTTCCTGAAACAAAGGATCAAACAGTAAATCAGAACTAACATGAGCAATGCTGATTTTCCATATCTGATACCGTTTATGATTGTTGGCTGCGGCACCCATCATTCTGATGCTGATCATTGTTCTGACAAAAAATTTTACGGTCCTTTACACGATTTCACTGCTGGCGCTCATCGCTGCATTTTTCACGATCATCACCATTGACCCGGTTCTGCCCTACAAAGTCGGATCGCTTCTTGTTTTCGACAAATTCAGTGTTTTCTTTACAGAGATCATCATTCTCTCCGGGATTTTAATTGCTTTGTTGTCGTTCAATTACCTGCATTACCAGGAGAGCGAAAAAGGCGAATACCTGATCGTGCTCTTTGTTGCCCTGCTGGGGTCGGTATTACTCGTTACATCAAATAATTTCATCACTTTTTTTCTGGGAATCGAAACGCTAAGCATTGCTTTATTTATTTTAATCGCCTATCGTAAAATCCGTGATTCTGCCATTGAAGCAAGTGTCAAATATTTTGTCCTTGCATCAGTCTCTTCGGCCTTCCTGCTGTTTGGAATGGGACTGATTTATGCTGATACGGGTGAACTTGAGTTTGATAAAATAGCTGAAGTGTTGCAATCTTCGGCTTATTCAACGCCGCTGTTGATGGCCGGTTTTGGTATGATGCTGGTGGGTCTTGGATTTAAACTGGCGCTGGTACCCTTTCACATGTGGACGCCCGATGTTTACCAGGGAGCACCTTCACAGGTCACGGCTTTTATTGCGACTATTTCAAAAGGAGCTGTTTTAGCTCTTTTATTCCGGTTCTTTTATGAGCTTCATGGCTACGAAAATCAAAATTTTGTCTTTGTTCTTTCACTTATTGCGATCCTCTCAATGTTCATTGGGAATTTGCTTGCAATTCGTCAGCAAAATGTAAAACGAATACTTGCATATTCGTCCATTGCCAATCTCGGCTACCTGCTCGTGACACTTCTTGCCGGTAATGATCAAGGGATACAGGCTGCAGTTTTTTATCTGGTTTCTTACATTATTACGACCATCGGGGCTTTTGGTGTGATCGCATTGCTTTCCGACAAAGAACATGAAGCAGAACAGTTGTCATTTTATAAAGGCTTGTTCTGGAAACGGCCGTGGGTAGCCATTGTTTTTACACTTGCACTGCTTTCATTGGCCGGTATTCCAATCACTGCCGGATTTATGGCAAAATTTTATATCGTCTTTGCCGGTATTAATTCAGGTTTGTGGCTGCTCGTCATCAGCCTGATCATTAACAGCGTTATCGGTTTGTATTATTACCTTCGGGTTATTACCGCCTTATTCTCTCAGTCAAACGATACAAAATATCCTGCCATAGCTTTCCCGGGTCATTTGGTACTTGCTCTAATGGCTGCTGGTATTCTACTGATGGGTATTTTCCCACAAGTGTTTCTAAACCTTGTTTCAGGGATTACAGGATTTTGAAAGTAATCCCAAAGGATAAAAAGTACTGACAAAATTCCGCAAAAGCAAAAGCAATTTTAATCATCTTTATCAACCTCTGCTCTTCAAACTCGCAAATGCAAGAATAAGCCCCAGTGCAATTCCCAAAAGTGCCGCAAATAAAACCTGGAAATCAGGTGGCAGCAGGAAAGTGATAGTATGTGCCGGTATCCAGAATAACGGGATCGTTCTGACAAAAACAAAATTCCACATCACATCCCAGTTCATGGTTTGTAAAATACCACCCGCATCGATTCTGGTTAACAGACATTGAAGCCGACCTTCATGACTGAGGATATGTGTGTCGGTGATTTTATGAAACGTCATCATCACCGGTGCAAAAACGTGTTCATGGAAACAGAAATGCAAAATGCATCCAGCAGTTTGGCTCCGCTGAATCCGCCCTTCATTGCTGCAACGGCTCCGTTCAATCCTATGTACTCCATAAAAACAGGCGTTCCCGTGGCAAAGATGGTAAAGGCCGCTTTGATGGATAATCCGAGCAAACCCCAAACTACAACACGGGGTGCAATCCCGAAACCGGTTTCATTGTAAACCCCTTTTCTGATACGTAACGCGATCATTTCGCCAAACGTAGCAAGAATGGCAAACTTAATAAAACTCATCACCATTCCGTGATCATGATTAAAGGTTACATAGAAACTGAAAAGCGGCTTTGAAACAAAAAAAGGGACAAACAAAGCAAGGAAAAAGGTAAGGAACAGCCAATCTGATTTTTTCATTTTTTCGAATTATGGATGCAAAAATATAGATTTTAGAAGTTTAGAGCCTTCCTTCTTGCTATGAATCGTAAAAAGACCAAATTACTGCCACTGGCAGTGCTTAAGCTCGATGATTAAAAGGTTCCAGTTCTTAACAACGATTATCAAAAGAATTGGAAGAATTGCCAAGTGAGTTTAAGCCTCCCGTATTAAAATTTATTCTTTTGTTGGTATTTTGCGATCTGCCAAACACATCCGCCACTTTTTATCCCATTTTCTCCCGTGTATTTTGCAGGGCAGTATTCGTGCCGAAAACGTGAAGGATGTCCCCGGTTCCTGAAATAGGTTTCGCCGTGAGGGATAAATAAATGAGTTATCCCTTTTAACCATCATGAGGATGGCATCACTGTGGAAAGGGATTTCTTTTACCTGTGATCCGTCGATATTTTTATTGGTAATCAAAATTTCTTCTACACTGAAATTTTCGAACGATTCGACCAGATCATGATAGGTTGTTGGTCTCAATATCAGGTTTTCAATAGTTGTAGACAGAACCCGGATCACATCAACGGTATTAACACCCAGCGCGTTTAACTTCTGTTCAATACCCGAAGTGCTCGATCGTGTGATGATATTATCATGCACATTACCTTCCGTAGCAGATTGCAAATTTCAAGGTTTTTATCCGGTGAACCTGTCTCAACAACGACAAAATCCGCTGGATTCAAATGCAATTCTGTATACAATTCCACATTACATCCGTCACCCTCCATACAATACAACCCCTTAGCCGTAATATCTTTGGCCCTGTTCCTGTCCTTTTCTACAATGATTGTTTTTTTACCATGCATTTTCAAGCGGCGGGCTAACAAAACTCCTGTGCTGCTGCCGCCGACAATGATGGTTTTATTTCCTTTAAATAGATTTACCGGTTCGAGCCAGTTAAAAAGTACGGGCGAAATAAAACAGGTAATGATGGCCATAATGATAAAACTGGCATTGATTCCGGGAGTTATCTCACCCATTTGAAGGCCGATCGCCGAAGCAGCGATAATCAGGCTCAGCCTCGACGACATCAGGAAAGCCTCCGGCGATGGCCTTTTTTATCCCGAATAATTGTCTCCAGAGAAAAGCCGGAATAAACTTTACGGCAATGAGTGTAATCAAAAGTAAAATAAGAAACCAGATAAGTGACTGGTCAAATTCCATAATGCTGAAGGATCGAACTCAATGCCGACCATGATAAAAAAGATGGGGATGAAGAAACCGTATCCCATACCGTCGAGCTTGAGAAGCATCACCGAACGTTCATGATGCAGCGTGGTTGAAAGGACAAGACCAATAAGAAAGGCACCCAATAACACTGCCTCTTCCCCGATAAATTGAGCAATTACGACGAAAAGCATGATCAGCAAAATCGTTCCTCTGATCTGTATTTGCGAAGCTGCGTGTGATAACTGAAATACAATTTTTTTAGCAAGGGAATGTTTTTGAGCCGCAATCCCAATAAATAAAAAACAATAAAAAGGATGAACAGACCGAGGATATAAAGCAATTCAAGTTGAAACCCGTTTTTAATGATAAAGGCGGTAAACGTGAATAACACAATGCTTAAAATATCGGCGATGGCAGCCGCCATGATGATCATCTGCCCGTAACGGTTTTTGATTTCCCCGCGGTCTTTCAGCACCGGCACAACGATTCCCACCGAGGTCGTTACCATGATAAGCGAGAAATACCAGATATTCGGAATGACGATGATAAGCGAAAGCAGCAATGTGCCAACTACTGCAAGAATGATTGAACCACCAAAGTAGACAATGCCTACCAGCAGTGGGTTCTGGATAAAGCGAACGTACGTCAGCCGTTTTCTTGGGAATGAAGCCAGTATCTGGTCGACATTGATTTCGAGTCCGCCTAAAAACATAAGGAAAATGAAACCGGTAAGCGCAAAAAATTCCAATATCCTAAAACTCTCATGGTCAATTGATCCCAACACTGATTTTCCAATAATGTATCCCAGGATGATTTCTATAATTACCGAAGGGATTTTATTTAATTTTAATAGAGACAACAATATAGGCGTTCCCCAGGCGATGGCAGCAACCACCAGCAAAGGAAAATAATCAAAATGAAAGGAGATGCTTAATAACATGCAAGTTCCGTGAATATCAGATTAATTAAACAATAAAAGCTTGAATTAGTTAGTTAAAACCGTTACACTATCCAATCTCTTTCGTTTTTTTCAAATATGTGTTTAAATCGGACACAATCAGCTCACAAAAATTACCTTCGGAATTTTGAAAGTTGTGTAACCGGCCGGAATTCAAAAGTAATGATTTTTTTGTTAAGATATCCGGCATAATTTTTCGTAACTTGTTGGTTCAGTAAAAATTTTTACTTTTCGCCTTAAAAGATTTCAAGGCCGGTTACAGAAAAAAACAGTAGTCGCCCGATCAAATTATTTAGCAGTCTTAAAATTGGGTTTTACTCCTATCCATCGAAATTAATTGAAATCGTTAATAATTGATGACGACTTAATTTACCCTCAACATAAATTGTCTGCATGGTATATAAGCTTTAAAGGCAGACTATGGAGGGGTTCAGGATCATGTTAGTAAAAAATGGGTGACCCGGTATTTGATTTTCGTGTATTTTTGCATATTATATTCTGATACACTTATGAATGAAGGATCTTCATGATGGACATACGAAATGCCTTCTTGTTCAAACAAAATTTTCAGGATTCAGTTTCTGGAATTACCAGGATGTTTGTGATATGGTCGGGGCAAAATATCCGGCTGCCCCTCTTGGCTTGCTGACAGTAGCTGCGCTCCTTCCACAGCATTGGGTTTTCCGGTTAATTGACGAGAATGTTGAACCTCTGCTGGATGAACATTTGAAATGGGCCGACATTGTTTGTATAGGTGGAATGCTTCCTCAACAGAAAAGTATGCTCAATTTCATCCGGAGGGCGCATGTATTTGATCGCCTGGTGGTGGTAGGTGGTCCCGATCCAACTTCACAGCCGGATGTTTACCATGAGGCCGACTTTTTAGTCCAGGGTGAAGGTGAGATTACAATTCCCATGTTCTTAAACGATTTGAAGAAAGGGGCCAAAAGCGGCAGATATTTTTCGGACGAAAAAGCCGATATGCTTAAGGCTGTCGTTCCCAGATATGACCTGATTAATTTCCGGAATTATATAATGATTGGAATTCAATTTATCAGGGGATGTCCGTTTAATTGCGAATTCTGCGATATCATTGAATTATTTGGCCGAACACCAAGGTTTAAGTCGAACGAACAGGTGATCAGCGAACTGCAATCCCTTTACGACTTAGGTTACCGTGGCCATATTGACTTTGTAGATGATAACTTCATCGGTAATAAAAAGAAAGTTAAAGAGCTCTTGCGTGAACTGAAAACATGGACTCAAAACCACCGGTATCCGTTTTATTTTTCTACCGAAGCTTCCATTAACCTGGCCGATGATGATGAATTGCTGCAATTAATGAAAGATGTTGATTTTCGTTATGTGTTTCTGGGTATTGAAACACCCGAAAATGATACGCTGATTCTGAACCAGAAAACCCAAAATGTAAACAAGCCAATCGAAGATGCTGTCAGTAAACTCTTATCGTATGGCATTGTCAGTAATGGAGGTTATATTATTGGTTTCGACAGCGAAAGCGATCAGATTGCCGATAATATGATCGATTCCATCCAAAAATCCGGAATTTGCATGGCAATGATCGGCTTGCTTTACGCACTTCCAAACACGCAATTAACCCGCCGGCTTGCATCCGAAGGCAGATTGTTTCAGCAGGCATCCCGCTCAGTTGGTGAGGCAGACATTGACCAAACCACAAGTGGGTTGAACTTCATTACATTAATTCCACGTTCCAGGGTCATGCTGAATTTTATTAACGTTATCATTGCTGTTTATGAACCTTCAAATTATTACAAGCGGGTTGTTTTTACCGGTTTGAAAATAAAACCCTATTACAAGCATAAGCCGGATTTCAGGACTTGGCTTATATATATGCGCTCATTTCTCAGGGTTTGCAAAAAGGAAGGATTTAACGCTGCAACCGCATTTTATTACTGGAAGATGTTTTTTACTGTAATCTTCCGAAACCCAAAAGGAATTGAAGCAGCAGTTAACTTAGCAGCAATGTACATTCATTTCCGGAAACAAAAAGAGTATGTCGTTTCAACAATGAACCAAACCATCAGTGAACTGGAAAACACCGGTGAAGAAGCCTATTATGCAACGATGATGGGAAACAATCAGCACATCCTCAGAACCGAAAATAAATAATGCAGAAGAAATACATTTGTTAATAACCTGAGTTCGGTTTAAGCGACAAGCAATAATTGTTGTTGGAAAGCATCAATAACCTTCTGGTTGGTTTCTTTAATGTCGTTTTTGATAGAAGGCTTTTTAGGGAAAAAGGAATAGGCGGCAATTGCACTCATGATATTAAGAAGAAAGCCACTAATAGAGCGGTGCCTTGTATGCTCTGCCTGACATATATTTTTCAATTCATCATTTACAGTTTCAATGACCGATCGCTTCCGCAGCAAGAGTTTTTCCTCGTTACTTAGCGCTTTGGATTTCATATTTCTTCTGACCGCCGTGATAAGTTGAATGCCATTACCGAAAAGGATGTCACTCAATGCTTTTGAGATGTATCCTTTATCTCCGAATAGTTTTCCGAATATCTCTTTGGTCATTTCTGTAATAGCCTTTGCATCCCGGTCATCAACGTTTCCTTTAGTCAGATAGAATGACAAGATTTCGCCTTTATCATTTATAATCAGGTGGAGCTTAAACCCAAAGAACCACCCCATTGTTGATTTTCCAGCCTCAGCAATGCCCTTAAATATTTTGTTCCTTTTGATGCGTTTGTTATGACAAACCCTTAATACTGTTGAGTCGATAAAACTAATTCCCGTGCATTCGCCTCTGCATTTATAATGCAGGAAAAGCATGAAGGCAATTGCGCTTCGGTGGCTCAATTCAATAAATCGATTATAGGAAACCAACCCAGGAAAATCCTTTCTCATGTGAGTGGAAACATAATGTAAGTAAAAATGCTTGAAATTCCTGAACTGACCACTATGAAAAGCGATAAGTAAAGTGATGATTTCAGAATCGCATAAACCTGATTTTCTGTTTCTTGTCTTCTTCTCTGGCGAAGGATTGAGTTGCTTGTGAGCAATTTCATTTTCAAAAACTAAACAAAAATCATCCACTTTAACGAAAATCTCTATAATTTTATCCTGTAGCATTGTTTATCCTGTTATTTTGTTTGCAATTCAAATTTAAGGAAATTCAATGCTACTATTTATTTGATATACAATTTATTATGAACATTTTGTGTTAATAACTCTTATCCCGAACTCAGGTTAATAGTAAACGCAGACATCAAAATGAATGACTAAAGTTTAGAGTGACTAAAATGTCTAAAGTTAACTGCACCTGTATTTTGAAAGAGAACCTATAAATTTCATTTTGTAATTTTTCTTATTCAAACACTGATTTTTAAATAAACTCATGTGTTATCTCTTAAAATCTATTTGGATGTTTTCTTTAAACTTTAAATAGTCAAGCCTGAAAAAGTTCTTCTTTTCGATCAACGGAATATTTTGGATGAAGATTTAGAAGGAATATCTCCGCACAAAAATTGAAAATAAAAATAATTGCCTGACCTTTTAACCTTCTAAGCATCTTTCTCATATTAAATCCGGCTGCTGCCAGCAAAGTATTCATTGTATCGCCCAGTTCTCCGGATAAATAATTGCGTATCATCCTGTGATCGTGCTTTATATGTCCAATGACCGGTTCAATTCCGGCCCTGTCCCTGAACCGTTTTCTTGTTTTTTGCTTTTGATAACTACTGGCCGATGCGAGTAGTTTTTTGGGAGATATTATTTTTGTGCCAAGAACAACGTTTCTACCACGATACCCCCGGTCAACGATTCCTGCCTCAGGCTGGTAATGCGTTAGTCTTTCAACCTGCTTCAACTGGGGTTCAAGAGTGTCCCCGTCATAAATGTTTTCTTTGAATGCTAAGGCTCCAATGATGATCCCTGATTTTCGTGTTTTTACTATTGAGGTCTTATTCCCAAATTCATAGGGTTTTGATTCTTTTCCTTTTGCTATACAAAGTGTATGCGGTTCATGAATACTGTAGATTTTGTTTTTTGAATTTTTATTTTGGCTCAGAATGAGCTTAAAGATTGTCAATTCCTGAAGGAACCGTTGACGTTGTTCATCGTTCATTTTTCTTTCAATATCCCTGACCATCCTGCCTGCAATGGTTTTTATTTTCCTGGCTGCTGCATTGGCCTTTTTCCGCCTTTTGGGATGTTGCCTAAAGCGTTGGTCTATCATTAATTGCTTCAAGATCCTTCTGTAACTCCGCCTAAGGACGATACCTTCTTCTTCGGCTATTTTTCTGCATTTCTCGATAATTTTCTTTTGCAGTTTGGTATCGGTCGGAAAGGTGATGTTTTTTTCCTGGACAGTTGTATCAATTAACACTTCTTTTGCCTCGATCTCTCTTTTTTCAAATAAATGTATGGTTAAACTGAGTATTTTCTCTGCTCCCGATTCTCCTATGCGTTGCCTGAATTTTATCAACTCCGTCGGATCAAAGGGGGCTTCATGTTGAAAGTATGTTTCGCCGCAGAAATATTGCCAATACGGATTTTCCTGCCACCTTTCCACTACACTTTCATCACTCTGGTTATAAACTCGTTTAAGTAAAATTACTCCAACTATTTTTCGAATCGGAATCGATGGCCTTCCATTATTAGCACAGTAATATTCCCTAAATTCTTCTTCTACTTTGTCCCAGTCTATCTTTTTCGAAAGCAAACACAATTCATGATCGTGATTTATGTATAAGTTCAATGGGATTTTGAAAACATTCAATTGAGGTGTCTTATCTGTTTTTCCTACCATCTTTTTGCAAGGTTTTCAATAAAATTACAAATATCCTTGCAAATTATACTGCTTTTTTTTGACCAGTTATTAACGTAAACCTGTTGATATCACTGATCTCTTTGAGTTTTTCAGGTTCGACTAAATATCTTTAATACACCGAACACTTGATTCATTCATACTTTCAACATCATAGTCTTCATTAAATGTTGCAGTATTATTGAAGAGAGATCTGAATATCTGAAATCCATACATGTTTAGAGTTGAAGAATAAAATAATGTAAAATCTCCTTGTCCGGATAAATTTCCATAACCCCCACCGCCATATCCAGTACCACCTGGTAAGGCAGTAAATCCACTTTCATTTGTAGCATCCGAATTGGGTTGATTCCAATGATCATTGCCAGCCTCTTTAAGTTTACTTCCGCTAATGCTGTCACCTCCTAAAAAACTAGATAAAATAAAAAAGTCTTCATCTGTTGGGATGTGCCATCCTTCCGGACAAATACCTTGAGTCCCATCAACACTATTATAATTCATTAATTCCAGCCAATTATATAATCCTCCATAGATATCACAATCGTAACAATGCTTTTCAATTATACCATTGTTTAGTGGGTGTTCCGTTATATTGATTTCTGTTCCAATATTCAGATTCTCCGCCATCCAGCATTGTTCTCCAATCTGTACGGTATTGTAAGTTTGCCAATCCCTTTCATCAAGAAGAAGATTACCACATTGCCATTCCGCTGTTTTGAAAGTCCAAATGGGACCGACGGTTGTATCATTCCGGTCATCCCAAACTTCAATTTTCCAATAATATGTCGTATTCTCTTCAAGCGGATAATTAAAAGTAAAAGAATTTTCATAAAGCCAGCCAAAATACTGCGGTGGATAAACAGTGTCGAAATAGATCGCATATGACATTGAATTATCTTCAGGATCAAAGCATAACCATGAAAGTGTCATTTCTAACGGTTGATTTACTGATCCATTAACAGGGCTTTCCCATGATGGTTCTAAAGGAGGCTTATTAAATGAAGGTACACCTTTAATGCACCTGACACTTAAACTATTATCATACCACCTCAAATCGTCAAAAATTGCACCTTCACCTGAAGTGAGTTTTCTTTGCCAAATGTGGACATTCATAGGTCCCCCTTCTTCTGTGGACGTCCAAAAATTTGCTTCACTACCAAGTCCGGAATAAGATCCTGTTGATCCCCGGTATCCACCTGGAAGTGCAGTGAATCCTGTTGAGTTTGTTGCGTCAACATTAGGTGCATTCCAATGCGCAGTACTAGCTTCTTTTAACTGGCCACCCGCACTTTCTTCTCCACCTAAATAAATTGTCAATTTGTACCAGTCTTCATCTGTCGGAACATACCAACCTTCTGGGCAAATACCCTGTGAGCCTTCAACGTAATTATAATCCATCATTTCCCAATATTGATATAATCCACCGTATACATCGCAATCAATACAATACTTTTCAATAATACCATTATCCTCTTGACTAACAAAATTCAATGGGGTGCCAACATTAAGATTTTCCGCCATCCAGCATTGATTCCCTATTCTTATTGTGCTATAGCTTTGTCCATCTCGTTCATCTATAAAGGTTGACTCGCAAATACCTGTTTTAAATGTCCAAACAGGACCGTACGTAGTATCACGCAGATGATCCGCCGCAACTACCCTCCAGTAGTAATCTGTATTTCCTTCAATTTGACTATACGGTTCAAATAGATTTTTATCCCATACCTCATAATATTCCTGAGGCGGGTTTATTGTATCAAAATATACCCCGATTCGTAATGGTTTATTTTCTGGGTCCTCGCATTCCCAGGTCAGAATAATGTTAAGCGGTTGATCGATTGAACCATTTGGAGGATTCGGATTTGATGGTTCTGTCGGCGGGTCGTTTAAAGCAGGCATTCCATGAATACAGCGAAGGCTTAGTCCCGAAAATTCAGAGGAAGTACCTGTAGTTACAATTCCATTAGATGAAGTTAATTCTCTATTAAATGCTTCCCAAAATATTGGTTCTAAAGAAGAAGACCAGAACATGGCTATTTCGCCAGGATAATGAATTGAACCAATTTCAGATCTCAATCCGCCGCCAAGTCCTGTAAATCCGCTCTCATTCGTTGCATCATTGTTAGGAAGATTCCAGTGCAAATTGCCTGTTTCTTTCATTTTGCTGCCAGCAATAATTTCACCACCTAAAAAATCGATGAGGATAGACCAATCCTCATCAGTAGGGACATGCCATTCATTCGGACAAATTCCTTGAGAGCCTTCTATATTTTTATAATCCATAGCTTCTCCGTAAGAGTATAATCCGCCATATTCATCACAATCATAACAATACTTTTCTATTACACTATCATTGTGCTGATAACCTTGTACGCTAACATCAGTGCCAATATTCAGATTTTCAGCCATCCAGCACTGATTTCCTATTTGGACAGTATTGTAACTCTTACCATTCCGAATATCGGTGAATTGCTCACCGCATATAAATCCTGAATTGCCAGGTGTTTGAGAAATCGAACCAATATTGTAAAACAATAAATTGTTTTTGTCTTTATTATCCACCTCGGCATCCAGATTATAATCTCCGGAATAATATCCTTTATTTCCTGCTTGCGGTGCCCAAACATCAGATTTATCTAGAATAGTAACCTCCCTGTCAGCATTTCCATCAGAAGCGATCATACCAAATATTCCTTCGGCTAATTGTTTACAACCTTGTATACCACCGTATATTTTTTCTGCTCCTGTACTGAAATCATAGGTATATGTATCATCAATCAGATTTAAGGGACTTGCTGACATAATTGGAATATGATTTCGGTGCCATACAACTACATAAAGATTTTTTGTAATTTGTGAAGCCAATTTAATATTACTAAAACCGTCTAAATCAACGATTTTCCCATTGTCAAGAATAAACCCGGCCCTTTTCATGATGGTTTTATCGGTTGTTGCAGTCGAGGCATCACCATTGGTTTGTCTTAATTCAATTAAAACCCAGTCAACTATATCAGTATTTGGAATAGTTGCAACATTCTCGTTACCATAATAATTCCATGGATAACTGTTAAAAGGCTGGGTCAAAGATAGGTTGTCAGGGTTGAGTCCGGTTTCCATCGTACCAGAGCTATTAAATGGACCTTCAAGATAAGCTTTTAAATCAAGATAATAACTGTTTATTTTAAATCTTGCAGTAATAACTACAGGGAAAAAATCAAATGGGATATCGAAACAGTACTCAGGATCTTCAGTGATGGTTGTCGGTATATATCCATAAGTCATCCAGCAATCAAAAGTGCACCCTGTATTAGGTATGGCATTAACACAACAATTATCATAGGTGAAATAATTACCCTGCCCAGTAGTCATTCCTGTGCCTTCAGGGTAAATCAAAGTAATAACTGCAACGGGTAATTTTACGCTGCCTTCGACATAAACAGTCAAGTCATTACAAGGGTCAGTTCCATCAATATTGATGGTTCCATCATAATCAGGATAATATCCGTCAGGCAGGAATTTAATTGTTATATTTGTCGATTGTCCGCTTTCAAGGTTAAATGTTGCAGTTTCAGTCCAGAATATGCCATCGTTTGGACTTATTGTTCCTTGTGCAGATGAACCTCCATCATTTGTCAATAATATTTCAATTGACGCAGTGTCGCCTAAGGAGATAAGGCCAAAATCATATAAGTCAAAATTTGTAATAATGTGTGGAGGCGGAATTATCGGTGTTATATATAAAAGCTGCGAAGTCCCATCACCACAAAGATTCGAAGGTGTGACTTCAATATAACCCGATTCAGTACCTACTGTTACCGTTATTGAATTTGTCGAACCTCCTCCTGTTTGTACCCAGCCAAGAGGGAAAATCCAGTTGTATGTTACATCTGGAACATAATCAACACTATAAATTTCAGAAGAACCTGAAACAGGAGTTGCGTTCCCAAAAATTGAACTTGGCTGAGAAGGAACAGAATTTACAGTAACAGGTAATGTCTCTGGTGAACTTGAGCCACAGAAATTATCTGCTGTCACGGATATTGTTCCGCCAGTTGTTCCCGCTGTTGCATTTATCGTTGTTGATGTTGAACTTCCGCTCCAGCCCGGGGGTAATGTCCATGTATAAATAGTTGCTCCTGAAACCGGAGAAATGTTATAGATATTGGTTGAATTCTGGCATATTGAAACAGCTCCGCTTATATTTCCTGGTTGGGCAGGTATCGGTGTAACATTTACAACTATTGTTCCAGGAGAACTCGAACCGCAGGTATTATTAGCAGTTACAGATATTGTCCCACCGTTTGATCCGGCTGTTGCATTTATCGATTCTGAAGTAGAATTTCCACTCCATCCGGAAGGCAATGTCCAGGTATAATAAGTTGCCCCTGATACTTGTGATATACTATAGGTATTCACTGTATTTGGGCATACGGAAGTTTGACCACCTATAGTTCCGGGTTGTGCAGGTATCGAAGTTACGCCCACACTTGATGTACGCGGTGAACTTGAGCCACAGGAATTATTTGCAGTTACTGATATTGTTCCGCCGTTTGATCCCGCCGTTGCATTAATCGATGTTGAAGTTGAACTCCCGCTCCAACCAGGGGGCAATGTCCAGGTATAAGAAGTCGCGCCTGTTACTGCTGAGATACTGTATGTTTGTGTATTTCCCTGACATGGATTTTGATTTCCTGTAATTGTACCTGGCTGATTGGGTGGGGTTGATGAAGGTGATACCGATAGTACATTAGTATGTGTCCAGGTGTGATCATCACCGTTGCAAACCCACGAATATGTTCCAATGGACATACCCTCTCCATACCAGGGATTCATATAGTACACATTGTTAGAAGAATAACCATAGCCTACCAAAAAATGACCCCCGCCGGTTGTCCATCCCCACCTAATGACAAAAACTCTGTTTGCTGCTAAATTTGACTGTATAGAAGATACAGATAAATATGAAGTTACACCATTATTTGTGATGTTTGCAAAATGAACCAAAATATCCTGAATACTACCTGGATAGCCCCAATTATAATTCCAGTAATCACATCCCAAATATGGATTTACGCAACAGTCCGTGTTTCCGAAGTCATGCCATGAAGCCACATTTCTGGTATATTCTGCAATTTCACATTGAGCCGTAGGAGTGCAGTAGTAATCAAGTACACAGGCTGAAACAGCTGCCCAGCACCAATTATCTTGCTCTTGAATTACTTCGTCAACATTCAGGATTTGACCTTTTAATACGGAATTTGAAATGAATGCTGTGATTATGATACCGAATAATATTTTTTTCATAGCTTATCTATTTTTTAACATATTAATAATATCATCAATATGGTATGATTCCCCCTTCTCCCCCCTAATTGGAATAAAAAGGAGATGGTCATCTGAAAATTCATTTATCACAAAATCCGATTGAAGTTCATATACTCTTAGCAAACCAATGGTATTTTGTGTTTTCTTGGTTGAGAATTCATGTGCAAGTACCTTTGCTCCAAAATCTACAGCCTGGTATTCATAATTTTTCTTGATGATAGTCAACAATGAACGGTATTCGTTATCTACAATAATGGGAACTCGCCATGTTGATGTAAAGATGATATATGAGTTTTCAAGCCTGTAGACCGCAATTGGAGTACCAAATGAAATTTTTTTAAAATCATTTTTACTTATAAATCCATATTCATTTAAATTTTCTTGCGGGATATCATTAATAAATGAACTAATTTGCTGGCCTGCAATGATTAAAATGCTATCCAGTTCAAATTCGGCTGGTTGATATATATTTCTATTACCGTTACCCAGGGCCATTGAGTTTTGTAATGCATCTTTTTGCTGTGAATAGCTCTCTGAGGAAATAAATAACAATAGAAATAAAGCTAAAAATAGACAGTTGATCTTTTTCATATGAAATCATGATTAAATTAAACTTAAAATATATTTTACAATAATTGATTTACTTGCTTGCTTCCTATTACTAAATTTGAAAGTAGAAACAAGTTTCTTATTCTATGAAATAGCAATTGCAACCAGTTTAAAAAAATCAGTTGTTCACCAAAATGTATTACAGTTAGTATGGGTTCAAAAAGTAATTATTAAGTCGAATAAAAAGTCTATTTTGGTTCATTGATTTAGTATCTAAAATCAGTTCAAAAATAATAAAGTTGATAATGAATGTCAACTAATTTCTAATATTTTTTTTTGAAAAATCAATTAATATATTGAGACCTTTGCAAGGCAAAACAGGTATGAACAGGTTATGGTTGAAAGGATTGATAAGTTTTTCGAGGTCAGGATCGAAAAAATTCATAGTTTTAATGTATGATCAAAAAGAACATACAAATGAGTTTTAGTCAATCCTATGTAGAGCGTCATACGCGTAAGAACACCTTTTTAAGGCAGGTCGATCAAATCATCGATTGGCAGCCATTAGAAAAAGAGATCAATAAAGTGTACAAAAAAGGCCAAAGTGTTGATGGTCGTCCATCCTACAATGGATTGATACTATTCAAGATGATGTTGTTGGAAACCTGGTATTACCTGAGTGATCCTGGAGTAGAAGATTTGGCAAACGACAGCCTGGGAGCCATGCGGTTCTGCGGATTGACACTGGAAGCTGAGGTACCGGATCACAGCACAGTAAGCCGGTTTCGGAGCAAATACGGGTATTTATATTTGGCCGGATCAATTACTGTAGTCCGGGGGCGGCAATACACCGTTGTTAAACGCATGACCTGCATTAATGTACGTACATGGCAACGACCTATCCAGTATCCCTTTTTCCTGATCTCCCTGGTCAATCTCCGGGTACCCCTTGTGGGGTCTTCTACATACAAACGATCCAGTTCTTCAATGATCTGCAAATCTTTATCTTTCCTTTTGGATGGTGTGTAATAAAGCGTACTTCGGGCTACGCCCAGCAACTCGCATTGATGATGGATATTCCGGCCCATATTGCCCCCCCTTCCAATCGGTATTAAATAGAATATAATACCGTTCGCAGTAAATGACATTCCGGCGGATACTGACCCCCTTGTTTCGGGAAAAAGTGTTCGGTTTGGCCTGAACCCAAATCGGAGCATGCTGACCCCTTTTTTCCGGATTTGATTTAATGGGTTTTGCTTCTTTAGCAGTAAATATTTACCCTACAAAACGAGATGATGGCAGGAAAACCCGTACGTATAAGTCAGATCAAACAGTTAATGCAGTTGCATAAACAAGGCAAGAGGAAAAAGGAAATAGCCCGCATTTTGGGCATGAGCAAAAACACCGTTAAGGCTTATTTGCAAAAGATTATCAGTGCAAAGCAAAACCTTGATGACTTATTGAAACTTGATGATGTTGTCCTTGAGACAAGGTTCCATCCGGGCAACCCGGCTTATTCGGATGATCGGTTTGAGTATTTAAAACAGCACCTTGATAATTACGAGAATGAGCTGAAGCGTACCGGAGTAACCCGTAAACTATTGTGGGAGGAATACCGCAGGGATCAACCGGAAGGTTATGGATTAACCCAGTTTTGTTACCATATCAGCCAGCATCTGGCTGCCCGCAATCCGTCGATGGTTTTACAGCATAAAGCCGGTGAAAAGCTGTTTGTTGATTTTGTCGGTAAAAAGCTTTCATACATTGACAGGCTAACCGGCGAGATGGTGGAATGCCAGGTATTTGTCGGCTGCCTGCCATATTCTGATTACAGTTTTGTAATGGCTGTAAAAAGCCAAAGCACCGTTGATTTTCTTTATGCCCTTTCGTGCTGTCTTGAATCCCTTGGAGGTGTTCCCGAGGTGTTGGTTCCCGATAATCTGAAGTCGGCCATTATTAAGGCAAACAAATACGAACCGGGGATAAACCAGGTGCTAGAAGATTTTGCCAATCATTACAGTATGGCCGTCATTCCGGCTCGTGCAAGAAAGCCAAAAGACAAAGCACTGGTTGAAAATCAGGTCAGGCTGATCTATAGCCGTGTTTACGCCAGGCTGCGCAATGAAACGTTCTTTGATATTGATTCCTTAAACAAGGCCATTGCTCAAAAGGTAAAAGATCATAACCAAACGCGTATGCAGCAAAAGCCTTATAGTCGCCAGGAATGTTTTTTGTCCAGTGAAAAACCTTTGCTTGCTGCCCTGCCCGATGAACGTTTTGAACTGAAGCATTACCGCCAGTTGAAAGTAGCCAAAAACAATCACATTTACCTGGGTCAGGACAAGCATTACTACAGTGTTCCTTACATCCATATCGGGGCTATGGCCAACGTGATCTATACCCGCTCGATGGTTTACATCTATGTTGGCGGACGGCTGGTCGCCGTCCACCCTCGCAGCTACAATCCCGGAGGATACTCTACCCAAAAGGATCACCTGTGTTCCCACCATCGCCATTACCTCGACCGCAGCCCGGATTATTATATCGAAAAAGCTAAATCAAAGAGCGAAGACTTTTACAATCTTATTCAAAAGGTTTTTTCCCAAAACCGACATCCCGAACAGTTATACCGCACCTGCGACGGGTATTTTAATCTTCAGCGAAACACCGATCCCCAAAGGTTTGACTCCGCCTGCAAGCTGGCTTTGGAATACGAAAATTACAGCTACCATTTTTTGTTCAATGTCATTAAAAATGGTCAGCCGGAAAATATCGTGCAGAAAAACTTACCTGTCCATGAAAACATCAGGGGCAGAGATTATTATGAACAATTAAATCTTAAATTTTAAAACAATGATGCAAATTGAAACACAATTGGGCCGGTTACGGCTTCACGGTATGAGTGAGAGTTGGAAAGCCATCGTGGAGACCCGCCGACATGCCGATCTGAGCCTGCAGGAAGGTCTTGAAATCCTGCTTCAGGCTGAACAACAGGAACGTGAAAACCGCCGCTTTGACCGACTGACCAAAGGTGCCCGGTTCCGCTACCAGGCTACCGTTGAGGAAATCCGCTTTGATGCTTCGCGAAGTATTGATAAAGACCTTATTATGCGTCTTGCCACAGGCGATTACCTCTCCAAAGGAGAATCGGTGCTGATCACCGGTGCTACCGGATGCGGAAAGAGTTTTATCGCTTCTGCCCTCGGTCATCACGCCTGTGCACAAGGATACAAGGTGGCCTACTACAATGCTCACAAGCTGCTGATGAAAACCAAAATGGCACGTGCTGAAGGAACCATTCTTAAACTCTTTGAATCAATCTCAAAAACCGCTTTGCTGATCATCGATGACTTTGGACTTACACACCTTGAACAACAACAACAAATGGATCTGATGGAATTGATTGAAGATCGTCACGGACGATCATCAACGATCATTGCCAGTCAGCTTCCGGTGGCAAACTGGTTCGATATCATAGGAGAAGAAACCATTGCAGATGCTATTTTAGATCGCCTGGTGCACACATCACACCGGATAGAATTAAAAGGAGAAAGTCAACGAAAAAAACTGTAATATTGTCACCCCATCACGTTCTTTGAACCCATTACCCCAGGGGGGTCAACATGACCGAAATGGGGGGTCAATATGACTGAAATATCCACACTTTAAAATCCGCGAAGATGGACGGGTCATAACCAAGGCTGTTTATACGATATTAGGGGTAAATTTAAAGGGTGAAAAAGAAATTTTGGGGCTTTATGTAGGTCAAAACGAAAGTGCCACGTTTTGGCTACAGGTACTAACCGATCTAAGCCAAAGAGGAATATCGGATATACTAATAGCCAGTATTGATAACCTTCGTGGATTTGCCGATGCCATTGAAAACATTTTTCCCAAAACCGAAGTGCAGCTTTGCATCATACATCAGATAAGGAACAGTGTAAAATACATTCCCTGGAAGCATTATCGGGAGTTTATAAAAGATCTGAAACAAGTGTATAAAGCAAGTACATTGGAACTGGCTGAACACAACCTGGATGTTCTGGAAGAGAAATGGGGAAAACAATATCCAACAGCAATCCGGAGCTGGCGAACAAACTGGACACGACTCCTGTTTTCCGCTTTGCAACACCCTAAAATTTTTCGTTAACTATTCTGACCAGTTCCGTCTGTTTATCGTCCATTTTTAATAGGCATAATTTCCGCTGTTTTGCACCGGGAAGCGTGTATGATAGTTGATAGATGTTATGCGTTATTTCTGCTGCTTTCTTCAATGACAGACTTGAATTTACTTCATATAAAGCTCTTTCGAGTTCTTTGTAAATACTATATGCGGTGAAAGCGATGCAGATATGGGCTTCAATTCGATGACGCAACCGGTGATAAATAGGACGTATGCGCAAATCTGTTTTCGACATTCGGAAGGCCTTTTCAATCTGCCACAGATGTTTGTAACTATCCAATACTTGCTGATCGATGAGCTTTGTGTTGGTGATATAACCTTTGAGTCCATCCCATTGATCATCCCTGGCAAATTTTTCATAATCAATCTCTATGCTTACCTGGCCGATTAGCTTCAAGTATTTATTGTAACCTTTATTGTTAATGCTTGATTTGGTCAATTTACCTGCCTTTATTCTCTTTTCTAAGCGCGTAAGACCTCGTTTGCGATTATACGCATCCTTTTTAGCCCTGCTTGCAGCATAATGCACAATCAGCCTTGACATTCCTTTGTGCTTGAAGCTATGGACCGATCCATCCTTAAATTGAGTTTCTAATATTTGCTTTTTGATCTGATCTGTTTCGTTTTTGATCCTTGCTCCAATGATGTACTCGTATTGTTTGCTTTCCAATGCTTTTATATTGTCATTGGATAATAATCCCGCATCTGCCACAATTACTGGCTTTTTTAAATTAAATTTCAAGCTCATTTTCTCAATGAACGGAATCAGTGTATGCCCTTCGTAAGTATTGCCTTCAAAAATATCATAACCGATGGGATAACCTCCAATTCCAACAAGAAGACCGATGTAAATCTGCGGATTTTGATGTTTCCCGTCCTTGCTAAAGCCTGTTTTGCGTAAATCATCTTCATCGCTGGCCTCAAAGTATAGCGTTGTCATATCATAGAATACGATGCTGATATCGCCCTGAAGAATTTTCAATGTGTTTTTGTATGCAATCTGCTCCACCTGTGGCTTTAGTTTACTGTTGAGCTTATCCAGAAAGCGATAAACCGCATCACTGTCTAACCAGACTCTCTGGTAGCGATACAGATAATCTATTGTTTTTAACTTACTGAGTGGGAAAGCCAGTCGGGCCAATACCAAATGTCGAAAAAGCTCTTCTTTGATTGCTCCAAAACCAATACTATCATAGATCCTGCCGAATATGATTTCCGGGCCCACTGTCTGGATGTCTGAATTACCAATAGAGGCAACAAGTTTTTCGATAATCTGGTCTTCCTCTGAAGTGAATAGCTCAGGTTGAACTTGTATCCGCTCAATCTCCTGGCGAGCAATATGCTCCAAATTTTCAATCTCTTGCCATGTCGTGGCGCAACCAACCGTTTTGAGTACTTTATACTTGCCTTTGACCTTCTGGATCACCTGTATTGACGTACTTCCAGAACGATTCTTTAACTTTCGTATATACATTTATTGTATGTTTGCAACACCCAAATTTAAAATAAAAATCAACAATATCAATGGTTTTAGAGGGTGTTGCAATAAAGTGCGGAAAACAGGAAGTAGGGTAATTTTTTTCATATTGTTTTGATTTTAAAAAAGTGATTTTCGTGTTATTAGTTTATTAGGCTTTAAAATTATTAAATAGATTGGTTGTTAGTATACTAAATGATTAATTTATTTTTATGATAATCACTTTACTGCGGCATCCTGGCTCCCCCTTCCCACTATTCGGAGTCCAAAAATCATTTCTATCTGTATCATTAACCTGCCCATCCATATTAAAATCTCCTGATTTATATCCGGTTGAATTTTTCTGGATTAACCAAACTTCATCTTTATCCAGATTATCGACCTGTCCATTCGCATCTCCATCTGCTGCTATCATTCCCCAGATATTGGTATTAAGTTGCTTACAGCCATTGGTCCCTCCATAAACTTTATCCGGACCGGTTGTAAAATCATAGGTGTATATTCCATTTATTTCATCAATGCTGTGGAATTCATGATTGCAAGATGATCCCTGTGATGGACGACTACATATAATCCATTTTCAATGTTTATCACAATCCTGAGATTACTCACCCCATCCAAGGCTACTATTTTCCCATCATTTCTTAAAAAGGCTGCCTGGGTAGCAATTGTTGTCATAGCTTGTAGCCTCTTCTGCCGAGGTTGCATCTCTGAATTCCAATAATACCCAGTCAACAATGTTGTAATTCGGAATGGAACTTACTGATTCGATACCAGAATAATTCCAGGGAGCTGTGTTGTAAGGTTGTGAAAGTGGCAGATATCCGGCCATGTTCAAATAGGGTATCATCTGAACATAATAAAACGGACCTTCAAGGAATACTTTCAGATCAAGCAGCTTTCCCGGTTCAATGGATACAACATTTGATAAACTGCTTTCATTTTCATTATAGTCAAAAGCTGATAAAACATAATATACCGTATCGGTTGGTATTTGTGTATCTGTATAAGTAGTTTCAGTGAGTATGATTAATGGTTCTGAAGGGAAGTTTTCAGGATTGTTTGACCGATAGAGGGCATAATAATCAAAATCAATCATCTGTTGAAGGATTCCATGATAAAACAATGGTATTATTTACAGGATGACCCGTTAATCCGGTTGGGGGTAATGGTGGAAGGTTATCCACCGAATATCCCGAATCAGGTTCAGAGTTGTAATAGATATTCGGATCAAGGGTTTTTGCTGTGACCAAGAAAGTATAGTAAGGAATTCCTGCCGAGGTCGAATCACTGATTGTCGGAGCAATATAGGCATATTCTTCAAAATGCTGAGCAGGTGTGCTTCCAATGTATTCCCAGGGTTCTTTTGCCCAGTTTTGCAAGCGCCAGATAGCATATTGATTGATGGTTCCTCCGTTTGCATAATCAAGTGCACTTCTGCTCCAGTTTATCACTACATTGTTTCCCCTGATCGTTTGGAACATCAAGGATTGAAAGGATATGAGGATAATATGGTGAAACCTGGTCAAAGTAATAGGCTCCCATATCTCCAATTGTACTATCAGGATCAATATTCGGAATAGAATCATTAATAGCAAGGATCGGATTATATTATAATGATCCAGCATCAATGCAAGGTGATTTTGAATAATCATTTAAAGGAAAATTAGCCCAGGTCAGATGATAATCACCATTATCCGGATCTAAAAATAATGGATTCTGATTAATATTCGCAATTCCTGGCCACCATCCTTCAATATCTGAATATGATACAATTATCATTTGTCTGTATCCACAATTTCTTCTGGCAAATTGTTCCAGATAATGCTATTATTTATATATGCTTTGTTTGAATATTCATCATAATGATCATAAATAATGCCTACCGCCCATCACATCTGCAATATTATTAACCATGGTTATTGACTCATCTTTGAGGATACCAGGCAAGACCTTCTAAAAATACCCCGCCTCCATTATTAAACGCATGATTATTTGATATTAAAACTTTATCGTAAGATATTATAAGTAACAACCGCCATTCCCATTTCCAAAATCGTAAACCCCTCCTCCTTCATAAGCACTGTTATTACATAATATTTGTGTGGTTATAAAACCTAAGTTGACAGAATGTCAAGGCAATCCCACCTCCATCGATTATTGGCAGTGTTATTTTGTAATCAATCGAATTAGATATGATGCACATAGTAACATTATGGGATTTAAAATAAATTCCGCCGCCGTCGTCCGCAAAATTATTTTCAATAATCGATTCGTCTATTACCAGTTGGCCTTCTATATAAATTCCACCGCCCTTATCCGTAGGTCCATTACCTACTATTATGACATTATTAAATTCGGCATAACTTCCCCACCTTTACATTTGAAACCCCCGCCTTTGTTGTTCTCGATTATTCCATCATGTAGCAAGTAATGCTGATAGAATAAGCACCCGTAGACAGCAAAGAAAATCCTTTTCCTAAATTATTCGTTATTTCGAATTTTTCAATTGTCAATGAATTACCTGCATATTCAGTTGAAATTCCACTTCCTTTATTATATCGAATTTTAATATTATGAAGTTATGTTGGACAATTAACAATAAATATACCCCCTAATTGATTATATCTGATATCAATATTGTCAAGTGTTGTTGAGGCATTATATTTTATTAATCCATAACTTTTACTATATTCGATAATGCAATAATTCAATTTATTTCCGCTACTGAATCCGATAAAATTTAGGCCACTCCAGCCAATATGAGTTCCATTGTAATACCCGGAAGTATCAGTAACTGTGAATTTAATACTATCTGTAATATGTTCCAATTGCCTTTAATATATACCATATACATTAAATGAATAATAATCTTCAAACCTAATTATTACCCCAGGTTCGATAATAAGTGAATCATTCTCTGGAACATTTATATCTCCATTAATTAGGTAGGGGCTTCCTAATTGTGTCCAGGTACCGGAAACATCACTACTATTAATGATTGTCTGGCTGATGTTTATTTGTGTTATAGACAGAATAAGGATTAAAACAGTAAATGTTTTCATAATATTCAATTTCGGTCACAAGTGAGTGAGTGTTCAATTTCATGTCAAACAATTAGACTTTCAAATTTAAATATTTATTCAAATCATTATAAGAGAAATAAAAGAATTTATTGGTGGTAATAATTATGGATTTTCAGTCAAAGGAATTATTGCATTCGTATGACAAATCTCTCCACTATGAGGTAATATTTATATCAGCTGGAGATATATCCTTTAAAATTTCATCTTCTAATTCAACTGTAGGGTCAAACCAGTCAGCTTTTTGCTTGCCCAGGATAGCCATGTAATAAATTGTTCATCCAAATCTCCACGTTGCTTAGCAATATTTTCAATTTCAAATAAATATTCTTTCAACACTTTAGCTTGATGATATCTTATTGCATTTTTCAGCAATTCTATAAATGATTTCTTTTCATTCTCAATTCTGTCACGTGCCTCCTTCATTATACGTTCCTTTTCTTTAACTTTTGCCCAATATTCCTTTATTTCCTGCAGATTTTGCTTTTCTTTCTCTGCTTCTATCTCCAACTTTGCGAGGATTTTTGCCAATTGATTTTCAAGAGGTGCTTGCCATCAGAGATATTTATAGGATCACACCATTTGATACGCAACCTGAAACCTAATATTCCTGTTGGTAATAATTCCATGCTTTCTCCAACGATCGTTACTTTGAACTCTTTTTAATTTTTCTTTTAATACCGATGTTATCTCAATCTCATCATGATCGCATAAGTTTTTTGGTTCTCTAATTATAATTTTATGTCCCCTGGCCCTGAGCAATTTAACAAATGTATCCATGATTCTTAGTGCCCTTGGGATATTAGGGGAACAGAGACATTAATATTTAAAATATTGTCATAACTACGGACAAGCCATGATCGAAATGCCTACATTGTTTTATTCTGGTAGCTAGCGCATCATTAGCCTTTTGAATAAGTTCATCCGGATTCGCCAGTCTTTTAGATACGATCAAATTTAAATTCAGATCGGATATCAATCTCTTTTATTAAATTATTCAGCCGAACCTTAGCATGTTATTCCATTTATCGCATTCCTTAACTCAAGTTTTAATATGACTTCATTTTTATCCGATTTATCAGTTGGCAAATCAGGAATATCGGACTTTCTTTCCATATTGTATCTTTTACCAATAACCATTTGGGGGGAATGGAATATTCCATTTCCTGCAGTTTTTACGAATGTCATCATCCAGAGATGGCATATTTTTTTGAAAGTTTTAATAACGACTGTGACCAAACTAATTCATATAGTTGATGGCGTGTGAAGGTTTGAGTTTCCATGATGATTTATATTTAGAGCTTGTTTATTTTGATTTCTTCTAAATTTAATGTTTATTGATTGAAGAATAAAGTTAGTAATTATAGAAACTGATCATTATCGATAATAAAGAATAAATGTGCTCACTCCCAATTTAAAAAGCTTACCTCCATGATTTAGTTAATTCTTCATAAATAATGTGAAAAGGGGAGTATGGTATAACGGTTTATAGTATTGAATTTACGGAAAATCAATTTCCTTTTACTGAAAATACGATACTGCTCGCTTAATGACTTTCTACAAAGTTTAAAATCCCTGAAACCCTGTCCTGAACTTCTTACTGGGAACTTTTCTGAATTTGCGTAAATATTGTTGCATTTGTTCAAGGCTATAGTGCCGGTTTGGAAGCTGGATATCCATGTATTGGAACCTAACAATTTCCTCTCGCTTGAATCAACAATTTCCGTATCTTTTTATTAATTTTTTATCAGGCCCGGATTTAATTGGCTTACCTGGATTCCTAACTCGGAAGTTTTATACTCAGTCCGTGGTTGAAATTATTTTTGAAGATTTAGATATTTGTACTGAAAAATCCTTCAGAATCATTTTAATACAATAGGAAAGAAGAATAGCCACTCTCCGAAATTTTTATAATAGGACATTTTTACCAATTTATATTTTTTACTTTTTATTTGCCCCTAATTAGCCCCCACAAAAAAGCTAACATATTGAAAATATAATATGTTAGCTTGAAAAAAGTACCCGGAGCCGGGATCGAACCGGCACGGGAATTACCCCACTGGTTTTTGAGACCAGCGCGTCTACCTATTCCGCCATCCGGGCAACTGTTCAAAAAACATTAAGGGCTGCAAAAGTATTTAATTTTTTCAACTGCGGACTTGTTTTGACATAAAAATCTGCGAAATGGGGTTAATTTTTCATTTGCAGTGTTACAAATATGTACTATTTTCGCAGCCAAATAAAAATCCTCTGTAAAAAACCCGCAATGGCAACAAAAGCTCTTATATTTTCAGGCAGGGCAACCAGATACCTGGCTGAAAAAATTGCAGAAAGTTACGGTCAACCTCTTGGCAATGTTGAAATAACGGATTTTTCTGACGGTGAGTTTCAGCCTTCATTTGAAGAAAATATCAGAGGCAGAGACGTTTTTATTGTTCAATCCACATTTCCACCGGCGGATAATCTACTGGAACTCCTGATGCTGATTGACGCGGCACGCAGAGCTTCCGCCAGAAGAATTGTAGCTGTTATCCCTTATTTCGGGCTTGCCCGGCAGGACCGGAAAGATAAGCCAAGGGTTTCCATTGCTTCGAAGCTGGTTGCCAATCTTCTAACAGCAGCCGGAGTTCAGCGCATCATTACGATTGACCTTCATGCTGACCAGATACAGGGATTTTTTGATGTTCCGGTAGATCACATTTTTGCATCGTCCATTTTTGTAAATTATATCAAAGACCTTAATCTCCCCGATTTAATTATGGCTTCGCCTGATACGGGTGGGACCCGGAGGGCCGCAGCCTATGCAAAATTCCTGAATACAGGATTTGTAATTTGCTATAAACAACGTATGAAACCCAATGAAGTGGGACGGATGGAGCTTGTAGGAGATGTTGTGGGTAAAAATGTTGTATTGATCGATGACATCATTGATACAGGAGGAACAATTACCAAAGCAGCCAACCTCATCATGGAGAAAGGCGCCGCCAGTGTAAGGGCATGTATTACACATCCTGTTTGCTCAGGTAATGCCTATGACAAAATTGAAAAATCAAGTTTTAAGGAACTGGTTGTTACAGATACGGTGCCCTTAAAGAAGCATTTGGATAAAATTACTGTTTTATCCACAGCATCTTTGTTTGCAGAGGTCATCCGAAGAGCGCTGAAAACTAAATCGATCAGTTCGCTTTATCAGATTTAAATAATACATTTTAATATTCATTTTAAAAACAACAAATAGTATGAAAACAGTATCTATGAGCGGCTCTCTGAGAGAGAGCGTAGGGAAAAAAGATGCGAAAAAGAACCGGAGGGAAGGGAAAGTACCCTGTGTTCTTTATGGCGGTAAAGAGCAGCTTCATTTTTCGGTAGCAGAAGCTGATTTTAAAAAAATCATCTTTACAGCTGAGGTTTACCTCATTAATTTGAACATTGGCGGCAAAGAATACGATGCCGTTCTGCAGGATATTCAGTATCACCCGGTGAGTGACCGGATTTTGCATGCTGATTTTCTGGAAACCATACCCGGTAAGCCGATTATAATAAGCATTCCGGTGCATATTGAAGGAGTTGCTCCCGGTATTTTAAAAGGAGGTAAGCTTCATAAAAAGATCCGGAAACTGAAAGTTAAGGGTTTGCCGGAATACCTTCCAAACCACCTTACTCTGTCGATTGATGATCTCGATATTGGTGATTCAATAAAGGTTAAGGATGTAAAATATGAACACCTTGAATTCCTTGATACGGCCACTTCGGTAGTGATAAGCGTAAAAACTGCAAGGGGAGCCACCGCGGAAGAACTTGAAGAAGATGCTGCTGCCGCTGCTGCTGCTTCTGCAGCTGGCGCTGTTGCTGCGGGTGCTGTTGCTGCAGCCGCTGAATCCAAGGCAGAAGAGAAAAAAGAATAAATTTCAATCAATTGATAGTTAAAAGGTATAAGGTGTGTAACTTTATACCTTTATTTTTTTGAAACGTGAAATACCTAATTGCAGGACTGGGAAATATCGGGCCAGAATGCCAACACCAGGCATAATATCGGTTTTATTGTAGCAGATGCGCTTGCACTCGACGGGAACAGCTTTCATTTCGGGAAGACTGGCTGATGTTGCCACACTGAAATACAAAGCCCGGATAATGGTTTCGATAAAGCCTTCAACATTTATGAACCTGAGCGGGAAGGCAGTGAAATACTGGCTTGAAAAGGAAAAAATACCCCTCGAAAATCTGCTGGTGATAGCGGATGATATCGCATTGCCGACAGGAGTGCTGCGCCTCCGGGCTAAAGGCGGCGATGGTGGCCACAACGGACTGATGAGCATTATCGAACACCTCGGCACCAGCGAATTTGCACGCCTTCGCATAGGAATTGGAAATGATTTTGCGCAAGGTTTCCAGATTGATTACGTTTTGG
>CAVXGA010000010.1:0-178840 GCA_963761195.1 uncultured Bacteroidales bacterium | reverse complement strand
TACAGTTCCTGATTGGGAATCATTTCTGCAATCAGGGCCCGCAACAGCGATCGTATCTTCTATAAATGATACCACGGTGCATATTGTCCTGCTTGGTGGGATTTATTCAAATTCATTTAATAAAAATCTAATACTGAGTGGAAATGGTAACGAAATATCTGATGAAAATGGAATTGTAGCATTTTTTATTGATACGAATTCTTTGCAAATATCTTTTTCAAATATAGTATGGGTTGGCGGAAGTGAATGTGTTCCGGTTAACAAATATTACAGAGTATTTGATGGTATCATTACATATCCCCCAACACCGAATCATATTTATACTTCCATTGAAACCTGGGAGTTTAATGGGAATAAATAATTTATTATGTAAGGTCTTATACCAAACGCAGATTACACGATTCAAAGCTAATTAATGTTGAAAATGATAAATATAAAAATCTTGAAAAAAATCTACCTGATTTGCTCAATTGTACTATTTTTTATAAGCTGTAATTAAAACCCCCTGGACAATGAAGACAATACAAAAAAGAATATAACAGGCACATATGAGGTAGCTATTGAAGGGAATATAAACCTCAATTTATTAATTCAGGGAAGTTGTACAAACGTATTTGCCGCATACAATGATGTGTCAAGTTACGGGTTCCTTTATACAAAAGGCTTATCAATCAGTGGTATGGACGATGAAGAACACAGGCAAATATTCGTAATAAAAATTTGGTTTAACAACCTTCCGCAATATGGGGTTTCTATTTTTTTAGGAGGAGAAGTTAATGAAACTAATTTGTATGCAGGTAGTGCTCAATTTAAACTTGATGCTTCAACTTTATCAGGAATTTTCTATTTAGATATGAGCAAAACTTGGGCAAATGCACAATCACAGAATACAACCAAGCAAGCCAGACGATAAACGGCACTTTCACCTTTACCGGACAGGGGTACAACAATGCTACAATCCCTACAGGGGTGACTGCGCATTTTAGTGGCAACTTCAGCAATATACCCATAAATGATTAGACGCGATCCAAACAATCCTAAAGGGGTTTGTTTTGGTACTGTTCAACTCGTTAGGTACTGGGGGTGGTAATAATACGGGACAAACAAGTACCATAACTTTTTCAAATCCGGCATTTACGCCAATCGACATTACATTCAACGGACAATCAAAAACTGCCCCGGTAGGAGGTAATGCAATATTCTCAGGGTCAGCAAATACTCAAGGAACCGGAACCGCCAGCACATCGGGTAAAACAAGTAGCGGTACACAGGTTGGGTTACTCATCACATGGAATAATTTCACAATGACATTTCCTGCTGCAGGAACCAATAATACTTCTCCACTTAATGTCGGCAATGATTGTTTCTTTCTGAAATTGACTAATTCGTCTTCAAATACCATTCCAAAAAGTATTTGGGACCAATACTTACAAAACCAAACGCTTGATAATGTTTCTATACCGAATGACGGGCTTGTTTATGGTCTTGGTTATTATAAAGCATTTACCAACTCAAATGTGAGGGCCGAAAGTGGGAACAATTCATGGAGCTGGACGCAACTAAACTTACCTTTTACTAATAATCAGTCTTTAACGGTACAAGCTAATTAAAACAAATTAATTAAGAGACTGTTTAAAAATGATAAAACTATTGTTATTTAATGCCACAAATTCACAAAAGCACAAAGTTTCACCAAGGGATCTATTCATTTTCAACTCTTTGTGTTTTCTTTGCGTTTTAGTGATTTAGTGGCAAAATTGATACTGTCAAATTTTTTATTGAATTTTAAACAGTCTCTAAGTCATTCTAAATTTAGGCATTAATAATTTATTAGATAACAAAATGGAACCGGGATAACTTTAATTTAATTACAAAAATAACTACATTATGAAAAATATAAATTTATTGTTTATTGCTTTGAGCTTGATTTTCAAACTTTTATTAGCAAACAGTTTTGCTGCTTCGTCTGACGAAACATCGTCCTTTGCCACTTATGACAATAATGATTTTAATAACTACAATTCTAGTACTGATATACTTAATACAGCATCTTATATTACAGATTCTAATATTGATATTATTACAAGAAATCAATCTGAATATGATGTTGGCACACTAGTTCCGGTCACTTTCCTGGTCAATATGACAGGGCAAACTGTTTCTCCGGCGGGTGTCCATATTGCTGGCAATTTTCAGGGCTGGGACCCGGCTGTAACTTTGATGACACCTCAAAACGGAAACATCTATGCTTATACAATCGATTTGACGGTAGGTGAATTGGCCGAATATAAATTTATAAATGGAACAACATGGGATCAGGTTGAATCGGTACCTGTAGCTTGTGGTTTGCCCCCTGATGGAAACCGCTATTATCTCGTTCCTGATACACCATTGGTATTACCAATAGTTTGTTTCAGTAGCTGCGATCCTTGTATTCCTCCTCAAATTACTTTCAGTGTCAATATGACGGGACAATCAGTTTCCACTGAGGGTGTTCATATTGCTGGTAATTTTCAAGGCTGGACCCTTCTGCAACGCTTATGACATCCCAAGGTGGAAATATCTACTCTTATACAGTTGGCCTTTTATCAGGTTCGCAAGCCGAATATAAGTTTATCAATGGAACTACTTGGGATCAGGTTGAAGGGGTTCCTATTGGATGCGGTTTACCTCCAGATGGTAATCGGTATTTTACAGTTCCAGATACAGCAATGACATTGCCAACAGTTTGCTTTAGTAGTTGCGATCCTTGTATTATAGAGCTTGTTCCAGTTACTTTTTTAGTCGATATGACCGGACAAACGGTTTCTAATGAAGGCATTCATATTGCCGGTAATTTTCAGGACTGGGATCCTTCCGCAACTTTAATGACACTCAGAATAATAATGTTTATGCATTTATAACTGAACTAGTAAAAGATGAGCAGGTTGAATATAAATTTATAAATGGAAGTACCTGGGCTGAGGTTGAATCAGTACCTTTAGATTGTGCTTTACCCCCTGATGGTAACCGGTATTTTATAGTTCCTGATGAACCTTTGGTTTTATCGCCTGTTTGTTTTGGTAGTTGTGATCTATGTATTCCGCCTCAGGTTACCTTCAATGTTGATATGACTGGACAATCAGTTTCCTTAGATGGCGTTCATATTACCGGTAATTTTCAGGGCTGGGACCCAGCTTCAACTTTAATGTCATCTCTGGATGGAAACATCTTTACTTATGCAATTGGTCTAATAGCAGGTACACAGGCAGAATATAAGTTCATTAATGGAATCACCTGGGACCAGGTTGAAACAGTACCATCAGTGTGTAGCCTGGATCCTGACGGTAACCGTTACATCACAATACCCTCGATAGATACGATTCTTACACCAATTTTATTTGGTAGTTGCATATTTGCGAATTCGGTAAATGAGCCTATAGGAGAAGATATAAATAAGATGGATGTTTATCCAAATCCAAGTAGTGGGAAGTTTACAATAAGCAGCAGCAACTCAATAAATTCAATAGAAATTATAAATGCTTTTGGGGAACTTGTACTTTCTGATTACAGAGCAAATAAACAATCATCTTACGAATTCGATTTTTCGGCTCAGCCAAAAGGCATCTATTTTATAAAGCTGCAGATCGGATCGAAAATTCAGATAGGAAAAATTATTATCAAATAACAGCATTTAATTTGTAACGATTTAGAAATCAAACCTCAGTCAGAACTGCGCAAGTAATTTAATCTGTAAGTAACTAATTATAATAACTGGGTATATTAAATGGGTATAAAATACAAACACAATGTTGATAAAAACTACATTACTTGACACTATTAAATTAAATTAACATGAAAAAAATAATTTCCATATTTTTCATTATAGCTTTGGCTCTTGGTTCAAATACCTTTGGTCAAAAGACTGAGATGGAATTAACATTTACAGCAGATAACAATGGACAACCAGTATTGTTAGATAGCATTTTAATTCAAAACCTTACACAGGGAGGAGATACAACCATATATGCCCCAAATAATGTTTTAGCCTTGAATTATACACTTGGTCTACCTGATTTTGATGGAACAGAATTAAACACATTAGTACTTATGCAGAATTATCCAAATCCATTTAAAAAACAGACATCAGTTAATATTTATTTGCCGCAAAAAGACAATTTAGTAATTTGTATTTATGATATTATGGGTAATGAGATTGTCATTTATAATGCTATTCTAGATGCAGGAATCCATTCATTTGACTTTTTTACAGGAAATAAAAGCTGCTATTTTTTATCTGCTACATGGCAGAAAGAAATGAGGTTTATTAAAATGTTAAGTTTAAATAATAATACTTTCGATGAAGCGAAATTAATTTATAAGAGTAAGTTACGGATCAATCTATTTTAAAAAATCAAAAATCATTTGATGATGAATGGGCTTTAAAGAATACAAAAAAGATTTTCCTGCAGCGATTAATATAGATCCACCCAATGCAACTGCTTATGATGAACTGACATTAACTTTCGACCCAGAAAAAGCTTGTTTCCAAAATGGGAGTCTGTCAGGTTTGTCATCGATAGCGATTTACTCAGGTATAAAATTATTGACGGGTGAAACCTGGCAAAAGATTGTTTCTTATAATGGAACAGGAGTGAATGGACAAGCGCCTATATTATTACCTGCTGGTGACGGAAGGTTTGAAATGACCTTTAACCCTGCTGCATATTATGGATTAAATGGAGAAACGGTAACACATATTTGTGCAGTATTCAACAACGGAACTAACTGGGACGAAGACGGGCGTAATTTTATTCCCGGGACTTCTGATTGCATGGATTTCTTTATTCCTCTTTCTACAAGTAGTATTTATCCTTTTAATTTTAATCTTGGTGATGGATTAAAATTAGTTGGTTATACTGAAATTGGTCAGATTACAATTACCGATGCACCTAAAGGAAATAAATCATATGAATTTCAGGTAGTGCCAACAATTCCTTCAGTTACCACTTCCGAAATAATCAATATTACTCCGCCTACTGCGACAAGTGGAGGGAATGTGACTTCCTCAGGAGGACTTTCAGTAACAGCCCGTGGCGTTTGCTGGAGCACTTCCCAAAATCCTACAATAGCTGATAGCCATAGCTTGGATGGTAGTGGTACCGTATATTTGTTAGCAATATTAACGGATTAATGCTAAACAAGACTTATTTTGTTAGAGCTTATGCAACCAATAGTTTGGGAACTGCATATGGTTATCAATTAAGTTTTACTATTGGCATTGGAGTAAACTATCAAAGGTGGAAAAATCGCAAACTTTTCCGAACCTGGGAATCCTGGATATATAGCAGGACAGCCACACGGCTTAATAGTTGCACCTAGCGATCAAGGCGAAGGTATACAATGGTATAATGGAAGCTATACAACAACAGGGGCAACAGGCAAGCAATAGGTGACGGAAATGCAAACACAATAGCTATAGTTTCTAGTCAGGGGATGGGAAACTATGCTGCTAAATTATGCTCTGATTAGATATTAGGAGGATATAACGACTGGTTTTTACCAAGTTTTCAAGAATTGGTATACCTATACCATATTGAAACGGTACCTCCCACATATATTGGACCCCATTGGAGTTCGAGCGAGGCCAGCGACACCACAGCAAGATATATTATCGACCTTTATACTTTTGTGGATCCATCGGACAAAAACCAACCGATGCAAGTTCGTGCATTTCGGGCTTTTTAACAATTATTCTTCTTAAATAATTCATTAATATAAGAGAGTAAGGTTATTGAAACATCAGGGAATAATTTCCATGTTAGTTTTTCAACATTAAATAAAATTATATGCAGAAGTAAAAACAAACAAAACACATGTAAGGCTGTCAAGCGCCCAAACTTGCGCAAGCATCCTCTTGTGTCTCATTCACATAAACCCCTCTGCTGCAACTCTTTTCAACATAACCCTTAGCATTGCCACGTCTTGTGGCTTTACGATAAAATGCCAGTGGATGAAACAATTGAACAATTGAGCACTGAAACGTTGGAAAAAATTTCACCAAAAGCTGACGTACCGCAAGCTGGATTTGAGGATTCATTCAACCCCCGCACAATTGAACGATCACCACTCCATTCTCCTCGCCCCATGCTCTTTGCCATTTGCCCTTTGCTCTTATGCCCTTTGCTCTTTGCTCTTTGCTCTTTGCTCCTTGCTCCTTTCTTTCTCCCATTTCACATTGCCGGTTTCAGATTTCAGAAGTTTAAAATGTTAAATTTTGCTAAAAAGACGTCATAATCCGGAATTATTACACTTCAATAAAAACCTTATCCATCCTGCAATTGTTAATTTTCTTTCAATGCACAATCGTGCGTAAAGTCTTATTAATTGTTTTTTAAAACTTATATCATGAAAAGTAAAATTTATGTCTTAGTACTGGCAGCTGGCTTGCTTTTCCAGGCAAATAACAGCAAAGCTCAGAGTATCGTTGTACAACACGGTAACAGTGCCAGTGTGTTTACCGACCTCGATTCTGCCATGCAGGCAGCTTCGGCAGGTGATTATCTTTATTTATCCGGCGGCCTTTTCGTTGTGAATGGAATTTCAACAAACACCAATGACAACATGCATTTTTATAAACCGCTGCATTTCATCGGCGCGGGTATTGATGCGGATTCAACATCGGTTACGGGTCAAACCATTATCAAAGGGGCCATTACCCCCACGAATAATTCAGGCAATCTTTCCATAGGTGATGCAGCTGACGGAAGTACTTTCGACGGGATTTTTTTCTCGGTTACCAATGTGTATTTACAAAATGCCAAAGAAAGTCCCGACAGCCTGGGGCACTTTAGTTTTAACCGCTGTATATTAAACAATATCGACTTTTTTGCAGATGGCAGTAGTATCCATCCGGGGGCTGTCAGCGCTGAGTTTCATGAGTGCATAATCGCTCAGGGATTACTGAATGCCGGTATAGGGAGCAGTTCAGTCGTTGCCGACAGATGCATCATCATGAATTATGTTACCTCTGAATCTGAAGGGGATTTAATAACCAACTGCGTTTTGGGAGCTGCACCTGATGTAGGCAATATAACGAACTGCATTGTTTATGGGCAAGGCCCTGGCTGGCCTACTCAATGGGGCGCAGTGTATACGAATTGCATTTTCGGCAATACGCTACCGACAACAGGTCCCGATGTATTCGATAATTGCATGGGTGATGTCGATATGAGCACTGTTTTTGTGAATGCACCAGCAATGGGCTTTTCATGGAGTTACAATTACCACATGGCCAACGGCAGTCCGGCCATTAACTATGGCACCGATGGCTACGATTGCGGTATATACGGCACCGCCACACCCGCCAAAGCAGGATTTGTACCTTATAACCCGCATTATTCCGGTGTAACGATTCCAACATCCACCGATGCAAATGGCAATCTGAATATCAATATCCATGTATCGGCACAACCGAATTAATTAAGCAGTAAAATTTTATAACGATGGAAACCATACACGTAAAAAAACATCTGATGCTGCTGATTATGGTACTTGGAATTGCCTGTATTGCAAAATCTCAGCAAATCACAGGCTACCGGTACTGGTTCGACGGCGATTTGAGTTCAGCCGTAACCGTAACTGTCGACGCCACAACCAACCTTGACCTGAACGCGACTTTATCCGCCGGATCTTTTGCAATAGGCTATCATACTATTAGTCTTCAATTCATTGATGACAATGGTAGTTACAGTGTTCCGATTACCAAACGATTTGTTTCATCCGGCCATTATATCGTGGCTTATCGTTACTGGTTCGATGGTGATATGAGTTCAGCGGTAACCGTGGATGTTTCGCCCACCAATGATCTCGATCTGAACACCGCATTATCCACCGGTTCTCTCGTAAATGGGTACCATACCCTTAGCGTCCAATTTATGGATGACAATGGAGGCTACAGTGTGCCCGTAACCAAACGTTTTATTTCCTCCGGTTCTGATATCGCAGCCTATGATTACTGGTGGGATGGCAATTATGCCGGACACACCATGGTAAATGTGACTCCCGCGCAATCTGTCGATCTGATGGCTTCAATTGTTCCTTATAATCTTCCAATCGGACAGCACCTCTTTGCCATACGATTTGAGGACCAGCAGGGCAACTGGAGCGTACCCGTACAGGATACGGTTCAGACAACGGTTTATTTTAATGGCATCAGGGAATTATCTTCGGTTCAGAACATCACTATTTCGCCAAATCCTGCCAGCTCTTCGGCAATGCTTACGTTTGACGGCAGCGGCAACGAAATACTTACATTAACCGTCAGCGATATGGCGGGCAATCAACTGCAGCATCAGAACCTGCAGAACGGTTTCAGGCACGAACAGTACAGGATAAATACTGCAGATTTGACTCCCGGTGTTTACCTTGTAAAAATCAGTTCGGGAAAAGGCTCTGCCACCCGAAAGCTGATTGTGCAGTAACGTAATTTTAGCGCTTGATTTAATACAACCGGTGAATAGCCCGAATCCCGGCCTCCTTTGTAACGAGGTCGCTGTTAATCTGGCATTTGCAATGCTGGAATAGAATACCTGTTTGCCATTGCTAACTTATAGTTAAAGCCACCGCTCCGCAAATTCTTCCTTTATTTGCTTGTGCGATCGTGTGACTGGTGCTTCAATAGCCACTTTTTTAAGCTTTTAAATGCATAGCATTACAGTGCGTAAGCCTTAAAAACAACCTGTCCCCCCTTTGGCGGGAGCGGGCGGGGGTTAGCCCTGCGAGAGGATAGCATCGTCTTTTCTTGAATTTTTTGGTACTTTTTGTATCAAGACAAAAAGTTCATAAACATTAAACCTGAGCCTGCCGAAGGACTTTTAGCACGTAAACAGTTTAATGAAACTGCCGCTTACAACCCTTGCAAAATTGAACGACAACCACTCCATTCACCCTGCCCTATGCTCTCTTGCTCTTTGCTCCATGCTCCTTACCCTTTGCTCATTGCCTTTTTCCTCCCAATTCAGCAATTCAACCATTCAGCAATTCAGCAATTCAGCCATTCATCAATTCAACAATTTCCTTGCTGCTTCGTGCTTTCGATGTTTGACTTTATTCAGCCAGTAAGCGATCTTTATTTTGGGTGAGCCATTGTTCAAACGAGAGGATCGATGGATACAGTGAACGGGTAAATTCCAGGTCTCTCGATTTACAGTATTCCTTTTCAAAATCACGTTTAAACTGGAACATATTTCCCATGTCTTCGGCACCGGGAAATCCAAAACCCCGGTATACTTCCGGTTCAATGGCATTATAAACAACCTCCCTGCCCAATACACGGCTATAGGCATCTGCCATCTGTTTTCCGGTTAAATGTCCACCGGCTATTCCAATTGTTTTTCTGATATATTTTGGTCCGGCCTTAAATACAGCCAAAGCACAATTACCAATATCGGCGGCTGCAATGGCCGGTAGTTTTTTGTCGCCCATCGGCAGTGTGATAGCCAGTTTACCATCCGGGCCTTTTTTGGGACCCAACCCGAAATAGATAAAATTATCCCAGTAAAAAACAGTATTAAAAAGGGTAACAGGTAAATCCAGGTCAGTAAAAAAATGGTTGGACTCGCCTTTTGCATCAAAATGAGGCACTTTATATTTTCCCATCAGGGTAGGCATGCGATTATCGGAAAGAGGAATAAATTTTCGCGTATCATCGAGTGTCGACCAGATGACATGCTTTATCCCTGCATGTTTCGCTGCCTCGGCCATTACTTTTGCATGCGCCATTTCCTTTTCGGGTGAAAAATGGTTCCAGAAGAACGTTACACAATAGGCTCCCCATGCTCCTTCAAAAGCTTTATTAACACTTTGCGGATCGTCCAAATCGGCTTCAACAACTTCGGCACCTTGTTTCGCAAGTTCCTTTGCTTTATCACTGTTTACATTTCGTGTAATGGCCCGTACATGATATTCGTGGTCAGGGTCATTAAGTATCGCTCTCACAAGGCCACCACCCTGAGCTCCTGTCGCACCAACAACAACAATTATTCTTTTTTGATTATTCATTTATTTCGTGTTTAATGTTATGTAATTATGCATTTAAAAAGTGCGAATATAACATTAAGCAGCGCAATAAGTTCATCCTGGAGAATAGATAGGGAACAAATTTCCGGTCCCTGGTTTATGGTAGGTGTTAGATTTTAGACATTAGACGTTAGTATTTAGTACAAAGAAAAAAGCTTTGCGGGGTTTGCGAAGTCTTTGCGTGCTTTGCGAGAAGCCTTTTCAATACGTTAATGCGAAAATGAATGAATGATTAAATGAGTGAATTAGACTTTAGACTTTAGATATTAGACTTGATATTGAGTACAAAGTATTGAGTACAAAGACAAAAGCTTTGCGGGGTTTGCGAAGGCTTTGCATGCTTTGCGAGAAACCTTTTCAATACGTAAATGCGAAAAGACATGAATGATTAAAAAGGGTTACATTGATCCGCTAAAAGCCAAAGGCTAACAGCCAATAGCTTTTTCAAGATACAAGATAAATGGACAAAGAAACAAGGGCTTAGTACTGAGTACAAAGTACAAAGTATTGAGTACAAAGAAAGAAAACTTTGCGGGGTTTGCGAAACCTTTGCGTGCTTTGCGAGAAGCCTTTTAATTCAATAATTACATTATTTTTTCAATACCTCAATTGCCCTTTGCTTTTTGCTCTCAACCAACTCAATTTTCCCTATCAACCCAGTTAACTTAATCAACTCAATCCCTCTTATGCTCCAAGCGTCGCTACCATCACCGCCTTTATGGTATGCAATCTATTTTCTGCCTGGTCGAACACGATGGAAGCCTCCGATTCAAAAACATCCTCCGTTACTTCCATTCCGTCGATACCATATTTTTGGTAAATCTCCTCTCCCACTTTCGTATCCCGGTTATGAAAAGCTGGCAGGCAATGCAGGAATTTTACTTTCGGGTTGCCAGTCTTTTTCAATACACGCTTTATTGATCTGGTAAGGCAGCATCTCCTTTGATCCGCTTTTCCCAGAGCTTCGGGTCCTCACCCATCGAAAGCCACACATCGGTGTACAGGAAGTCAACCCCTTTTACTCCTTTCTCCACATTGTCGGTAACGGTGATCTTTGCACCGGTTTTCTTTGCAATTGCTTCACACTCCTTTACGAGTGCTTTTTCAGGCTGTCCTGATTTCGGAGCAACGGCCCGGTAATCCATTCCCATTTTAGCAGCTCCCACCATCAGTGAATTTCCCATATTATTCCGGGCATCGCCAAGGTATGCAAAGGAGATTTGATGCAACGGTTTGTCGGAATGCTCCATCATCGTAAGGAAATCGGCCAAAATCTGCGTTGGATGGAATTCGTTCGTCAATCCGTTCCATACCGGAACGCCGGCATAAGCAGCAAGCTCTTCCACGATGGACTGCCCGAAACCACGGTATTCGATGCCATCGTACATGCGTCCAAGCACACGGGCCGTATCCTTCATGGTTTCCTTATTTCCAATTTGCGAACCTGAAGGTCCGAGGTAAGTCACCTGTGCCCCCTGGTCGAAAGCCGCTACTTCGAATGCACACCGGGTTCTGGTTGATGCCTTTTCAAAGATCAGTGCGATATTTTTCCCTTTCAAACGCTGCTGTTCGGTACCCGAATATTTTGCTTTTTTCAGGTCCGCTGAAAGATTCAATAAAAACTTAATTTCTTCGGGTGTATAATCCAGAAGCTTTAAAAAATGTCTGTTTCTCAGATTGAATGCCATATATTTTTAATTTTAAATGTTGAATTTTGAATGATTAATATCTGTCAAATTGTTAATTGTTATCCTTTATCCGTCAATTGTTAATCGTAATAAGTATCTTAATTGCTTCTAATTCCTTCACTAATCACTAATCACTAATCTTTCCTATTCTTACTTAGCAAAAGCTAAAAGCTAAAGGCCAAAAGCCAATAGCCAATATTCTTCATACCATCACAATCCGCGTTCCACCGTCATCAACGCCAAGCAGGGTCGTTTTCGTAATGATCGCATCCTTCCCTGTATTCTCAACAAAATCAATAGCTGCCCTGATCTTCGGAGCCATGCTTCCTTCACCGAATTGTCCTTCATCCAGGTATCTTCTTGCTTCAGCAATTGTCATCCGGTCAACAGATTTTTCCTGTGGTGTATTGTAGTTCAGGAACACCTTGGGAACGTCAGTGAGGATAAACAGTTTATCTGCACCGATTTGTTTAGCCAGCAGTGAAGAGGCCAAATCTTTGTCGATCACTGCATCAATGCCCTGCAATTTATTAGGAGCTACATAGAAGGCAGGAATACCGCCACCCCCAACGGCGATTACAATTTGTCCGCTTCGTGCCAACTGCTCAATTGACTTTTTATTACTGATAACCAAAGGCCGTGGTGAAGCCACCACCTTTCGCCAGCCACCTCTTTTTTTATCTTCAACAAAAACTGACCCCGATTCTTCCATAATTTTTTTTGCTTCCTCTTCCTGATAATAAGGACCGATCGGTTTCGACGGTTTTTGGAAAGCTGGATCATCCTTATTCACCAGCACCTGTGTGATGATTGAAATAATATCCCTGTCCATGTCGTTCGCTTCGAGTACATTCCGGAGCTGTTGTTCGATAATGTATCCGATAAACCCCTGTGAATAAGCTACGCAAATATCAAGCGGCATTGGCGGAAGTCCGTGCATTTTATGCCCTGCCTGATCCGAAAGTAAAATATTACCTACTTGTGGTCCGTTCCCATGCGTGATCACAATGTTGTAATTGCGTTTAATCAGGCTGAGCAAATGCTTGCTTGCCTCATACGCATTGTTTTCCTGATCGTCGATTGTTCCCTTTTGACCGGCCTGTAATAAGGCATTTCCGCCGAATGCGACCACTGCTAATTTCTTCATTCCTTAATTCGCTAAATTTGCGCAAAACTATGAATTTTTATAATTTAGTAATTTTATCTTAATGTTTATTCTTGAAACTCAAATTTCAAAAATGAAGTGCAATGAAATTTATCCCAAATAGATTTCAATGACATTAGTTGAACAAATCCCGATGGAGAAGCGTTTCAGGAAAGTTGAGTTTCAATCTCCGGTGCTTGCACCGAAAAAAGAATTTCTAATTTGATATCACTCTAATCATTGACAGAGTAGTTCATTTTAGGCACACGGGGATAACCAGAATAAAATCAGAAATATGAACTAAATTCAAAGCCGGTATCACTTTAACGTATAAGGTTGAAAGCCGCTTGCAGGTTCAAACATAAAAGCTAAAATCAGCTGCAAAGGAGGATTGTCACATACTATTAATGCGCATTATGAAACAGTTTCGTTTGTATGTTTTATTCACTGCAATTTTTCTTGTTGTCATCTTTAAAAATGTTAGCGGAGGGATCTATTCTGCTGACAGTGTTCAGAAGAGTGACAAAGAAGTCATCAAAAAGCGGCTCAGTTTACTTCCGTTACCTGTAATTGGCTACAATTCTGACCTTGGGTTTCAATACGGCGTGCTGTTGAATTTTTTTGATTATGGTGAACCATCTCTCTACCCTGAATACAAGTATACCATCTATTCAGAAATATCAAGAACTACAAAAGGTAACGGGATCAACCAGGTTTTTTTTGATTCCAAACACATCCTTCCTGCTAATCTGCGCATTACTTCCGACCTCAGTTACCTGACAGAGCTGACTTTGAATTTTTATGGTTTCAACGGATACGATGCCGTATACCAACCTGCGTTTGAAGAAAACGGAAATCCCGATTACATAACACGGGTTTTTTATCGGCAGCAACGCAAATTCATCAGGTTTACACTCGATCTGCAACGAAATATCGGTTCCGGTAAATTTCATTGGTTAGGCGGGATTGGTTATATATCAACGGATATCGCCAATGTCAATATCAATAAATTAAATAAAGGAAAAGATGGGGATGATATTTTACCCGATACTACGCTTCTTTACGATAAATATATCAAGTGGGGATTAATCAGTAGTAAGGAAGCAGATGGTGGTAATACACCTTATTTTAAAGCAGGGATCATCTATGATACACGCGACAATGAACCCAATCCGATGAAGGGCATCTGGTCGGAAATACTCCTTTTTACCTCACCAAAAATATTTGGCAATCATGACTTTTCCTATACGAAGCTATCCATCATCCATCGCCAGTATTTTACACTGATAAAAAACAAATTAAGCTTTGTTTACCGGCTCGGGTACCAGGGCACAATTGCCGGACATGTTCCGTTTTTCATGCAGCCTTATATGATTAATTCCTTTTCCAAAACCACAACAACGGATGGTTTAGGGGGTTCGACAACGTTGAGGGGGATAATGAGAAACCGAGTTGTAGGAGACGGAGTAGCCTTTGGAAATATTGAACTAAGATGGAAATTTTACCATTTTATTTTTCACGGTTCAAATTTCTACCTGGCTTTGAATGTGTTTACCGATGCAGGCGAGGTTGTTCAAAAAATAAAACTGGATGAAAACATAAACATCGCACCGGATGTATATTCGGATTACTTTGCACCCGGTTCAGAATCAATCCATGGATCTGCCGGAGGAGGATTCAGAATTGCCATAAATCAGAATGTAATTATTGCCGCCGATTATGGCTTGGCTATCGACAAAAGGGACGGAAAAGATGGTTTGTACATTGGCCTGGGATATTTATTTTAATCCTCGATTTTTTCTTATTGTATCTTTGCCGCTGATGAAACAGAATCTGACTAACCTTAAAGGAATAATTCTTTTTGCAGCCCTGTTTTTATGTGTATTCATTGCTGATATTACAGGGGTTTACCTTTATTATCAGCATGTTGAAAAATTTATTCATAACCAACCGACAGCCATTAAAGCAGATGCTGGAATAATTTTTTTTGGAGATTATTTAAAAGAAGGCCGTGAATTAGGCCCCGATAGTAAAAAAAGGGCTACGGAAGCAATCGATTTATTCAATTCAGGGAAAATAAAAGCAATCGTTTGTGTGGGTGGTTACGATTACAGTATATGGAAAGGGAAACCTCACCTAATGAGTGAGTTTTTGATCAATCATGGAATTCCTCCGGGAAAAATCTTTCATGATTCACTTTCTTTTAATACAATCACCAATTGTCGCGAGGCTCTAAATATCATAAAGCAGAACCATTTTGACACCATCGTTGCAATCAGTTCGCCTCTTCATATCTTCAGGATCGCAAGCAGCCTGAAGTACAATCATGCATGGTTTGCATCGTATGATTATGCTTTCAACCATTTGAGCGATTACTGGGTTATTTACAGGGATGTCCATAACGAATGGCTCAGCCAGTTCTTGTCCTTTGCAATACGTGATGATTTGAGAAATCAGATCGTATACATTTATCAAACCGTGAAGCGGGCAATCAAGAATATTATTTAGCTATAGTCATTAACCTCAACTAATCAGGAAATAATTTACAAATGAAAAACCAAAACAAAGCGTACCTGTTTGCAATTACTGCTATTCTGTTTTGGTCGACAATTGCTTCTGCATTTAAGATTACATTAAAATACCTTGATTATCCTCAACTTTTATTTTTCGCATCCTTGTTTTCAACCTTTATTCTGCTGGTGATATTAATTCTTCAGGGGAAAACCGGGGAACTTGCGAAAACCAGGCCTCCTGAATTGCTCCGGTCTGCTTTTCTCGGATTGTTAAATCCCTGTTTGTATTACCTCGTGCTATTAAAAGCCTATTCTCTTTTAAAAGCACAGGAAGCAGGAACGTTAAACTACATCTGGCCCATTACTTTGGTTTTGTTATCCATCCCCTTTTTGAAGCAACGGATCGGCTTTATCAGCATATTGGCGGTTTTGATCAGTTTTTTTGGCATCATCGTTATTTCCACCGAAGGACATTTGGGTACATTTGAATTCAGGGAGCCTTTGGGTGTTGCGCTTGCTGTTGGAAGCAGCATCTTTTGGTCCCTTTACTGGATTTTTAATGTAAAAGACAAGCGGGACGAGATTATCAAATTGTTTTTCAATTTTGTATTCGGGACATTCTTTACGTTAGTAGCTTTACTCTTGATTTCAGGGTTCAAACAATTTAGTGTTTATGGCCTTTTAGGCGCCATATATATTGGTTTTTTTGAAATGGGAATCACCTATTTCCTGTGGTTAAATGCATTAAAGTTTTCAGTAAATACAGCAAAGGTTTCAAATTTTGTTTACCTGTCACCCTTTATCTCTCTCCTCATTATCAGAGGAACCCTGGGAGAAAAAATACTGACTTCGACAGTAATAGGACTGGCCATTATTATTGCAGGAATAATTCTTCAGCGGTTTGCCGGCCGCATCAGGAAAGTCTAACTTTTAACCGGGCTTAAATACCTATCAATAATATTCAGCAGTTTTACCGGCCTTATCGGTTTGGAGATATATAAATCACAGCCGGCTTTAAGGCTTTTGGATTCATCTTCCGACATAGCGTAGGCAGTGAAAGCAATTACAGGCAGATTCGGGAAAATATTCTTGATGAGGCCGGTGGCTTCATAGCCATTCATTTTTGGCATCCGTATATCCATTAAAACCAGGTCGATCGGATTACCGTTCTTTACTATTTTTACGGCTTCTTCTCCATTGAATGCACGGATGACTTTAACATGAGTCCTGCCTATCGTGGCTTTTACCAATTCGTAATTAGAATTCTCATCTTCTGCAATCAGGATGGTTTTGTTATTCCATGCATACTTTAAGACATTGAACTGTTCAAAATTTTCCTCTTCAAACCGTTTATCGGTACTATACGGAAGATTAAAATAAAACGTAGATCCTGATCCCGGTTCCGATTCTACGCGGATTGTACCACCCAGCATTTCAACCAACCGTTTCGATATTGCCAGGCCCAGCCCGGTACCACCGTATCTCCGTGTGCGACCGTCATCTACCTGCCTGAAACGCTCAAAAATCAATTCATGCTTATCTTTCGGAATGCCAATACCGGTATCCTTCACATAAAACTCAACATTTGGATTAGCAGCTTGAGAGTGGATTAAATAACCTATTTCAATAAAGCCTTTTTCTGTAAATTTCAAAGCATTGCCAATCAGGTTTGATAAAATTTGTCTGAGCCTTAACGGATCTGTTTTAAAAGAAGAAACATCACTATCCGAAGGGAGTTTCAGCCTCAATTTCACATCGGGATTTTTATTGGCGTCATTAAATACCGCATAAACTTCGTTAATAACCGGATTAATTTTGCTTTCAAACACAGAAACAGAAAGCTGTCCTGCTTCAATTTTCGAAATATCGATAATATCGTCAATAAGATTAAGTAATAAATTACTACTTCGCAGGATATGCTTTAGATACTCATCCCTTTTTTCATTCTCCAAACCTGTTTCGATCAATAGATTTGAAAATCCAACAATCGAATTCATGGGAGTCCGGATTTCGTGAGACATATTTGCAAGAAAAGCCGTTTTCAACCGATCTGATTCTTCGGCAGCTTGTTTTGCCTGATTCAGGTTTTCGATAAAATTAAGCCTTTCTGTAATATCTGTAATAATTGCTACATATGCCTTTGAACTACCGGCCGAATCTTTGATTATTCCACCCGATATTTCTGCATTAAAGGTTCCACCCGTTTTTGTAATCATAACAAACTGGCGCGTACTCAAATTTCCGTTTGAATAGACTTTTCTAAAATTTTCCTTCGCAGTTTCCTTTTGCTCGTCAATAAAAAAATTGTTAAAGTCTTTAGCAATCAAATCGGTTTTGTCCGTTTGCTCAAACATTTTAATTGCCGAATTATTGCAGTCCAGAATTAGTCCCGAAGAATCGATAACACAAATAGCATAGGGAGAAGCATCGAATGTACTTCGAATCATTTCTTCACTTTCGGTCAGCGCCTTATTGATATTTTTTATTGTTTCATCCGACTTCAGGATCTCCTCATTTCTGGCTCTCAGATTTTTGTTTGCATTTGCTTTTAACCTGAACAAGCGCAAAAGCACAAGCGCAATGATGAGAATAGCTACAAAGCCTGTAATGGTTGAATAAATGACATAGTTTCGTTTCCTTATTGCAAAGTCTTTATTCTGGATCTCGATTTGATTGGCAAGGTTAATTTTTTCTATTTCCTCCTGCTTTTTTTCGATTTCACGTTTTGTATGGAACTCATCTAATTTATTTGAAAGAATTTCATTTTTAAGAGAATCGTCATACAAGTTAAACAACTTATAGTTGTTATGAGCATCCTTATAATTGCCCATTATTTCATGGGTGACGGACAGATTTTTATAAATGTCCCTGAGCATTTTAATATCATTTCCTTCTTTGGCAAATAATAGCGCCTCATACAAATATTTTAATGCCTGCTGGTAATAATCTAGTTCGATGTAAACCTGCCCAATATTATTGAGTGTAGGAGCTTGATCAACCCCAAGTTTTTTATAAATTTTAAGAGCTTTGAAGTAATAATTCAGTGACTCCTGAAATTCAGAAAGTTCAAAACAGCTTTTTCCAAGGTTATGGTAAGTATTGGCCATTGCTTCCGGGTAGTTAATTTGCTTTCCGATATTCAACGACCGTCTAAAATATTCAAGCGATTTTATATAATCTTTCTGTTCCTGAAGAACTAAACCCAGATTGTTCAGGATACTTTCCATAAGCTGTTTATTATTTAGTTGTTCAGCTATATAAAAAGCTTTACTGAAAAAAAAATACGATTTGTCATAATCCGCAAGATCGAAATACAAGGAACCAATATTGTTATAGGAGCCAGTTATTCCCACGGAATCATTCACGGCAATTTTGTAATCCAGTGATTTGAAATTAAAATCAATGGATTGTTTGATATCTCCGAACTTCTGATAAATCAGTCCTAGGTTATTCCAGACTTTCGCCATTCCATCAGTATCATTGATCATCTGAAAATTTAATAAGCTTGAATCATAGTAAACGATTACTTCTGTGTATTTTCCCTGCCGGTAATAAATATTGCCCAGTAATTTGTAAACCTCAGCAATGGTTCCGAGGTTGTTGATTTCTTTGGCAGTAATAAGTGCGCGCTCAGCGTAATCCCTCGAAGTATCCATCGAATAGGAAAGATATTCATTTGAAATCGCTAGCAGGATATTCACTTTAATATCCGTTGTCGAAAAAGGCAGAATTTTTACCAGGCTGTCAATTTCAGCTCTTTTAGTTTCAGGAATGGGTGATGACAATGCAACATTTGATACCATTAGGCAACTACCCAACAGAATCAGAAGTTGATAAGCAAATGTTCGAATTAAGAGCATATCTATTTTAAATCCAAATAACTATGATAAGTCTCCAGTCTTTATTTCATCAGCCCGAAAATTTTATCCATAAGTTCCTGAGGTTTGATTGGTTTGGCAAGATAATCATCACATCCAGCATTGAGACTTTTTTCTCTGTCATCAGCCATAGCATATGCTGTAAGCGAAATAATAGGTAATTCTTTTTTTACTGACTTTATTTTTTTTGTAGCTTCATACCCATCCATTTCAGGCATACGGATATCCATCAGTACGATATCTATTTGCCTGTTCTCAAAACAGATATTCACTGCTTCCTTTCCATTTTTGGCTCTCACAACTAGCGCATTTGTCTTTGATAAAATTGCTTTAACAAGTTCAAAATTTGAATTTTCGTCTTCTGCAACCAGAATCACTTTATCTGTCCAGTCATATATAGTGGTTGAAGGTGCTAAAGGTTTCATTTTTGCATGACCTTTTTCAATTATTAATGGAAGTTTAAAATAAAAGGTGCTGCCTTTCTGTAAAACCGATTCAACCCAAATTGTTCCTCCCAGCAATTCGACAAGTCTTCTGGAAATTGTTAACCCGAGACCCGTACCACCATATTCGCGGGTACTTGATTCTTCTCCCTGACGAAAGCGTTCAAAGATGAAATTTATTTTATCCGGTAGCAATCCAATACCGGTATCTTTTATAAAAAATTCGATTATATCCTTCTTGATTTTGTATCCAAACTCAACCTTGCCCTTTTCTGTAAATTTAACTGCATTCCCAACAAGGTTATTCATGACCTGCTTAAACCGGAGCGGATCAGTTAAAATTGCAAACTGATCATCATCAACATCCTTAACTACTTTAATGTCGATCATTTTATGATGATATTGAACATGCTGGGTATAATAATGAGCCAATTCATCCAGAATTTGGTTAACATAGCAACCTGACTGAACTACTTTTAACAATTCTGCCTCAATTTTAGCCACATCAATAATATCCTGTAGAAGGTTCAAAAGAATCTTGCTGTTCTGTCCAATAAGATTGATAAATTCACTTCGTTTTTCAGATGTCAGGTCAGGATCGTTTAGGAGTTCTGCAAAACCTACAATTGCATTCATCGGTGTCCTGATTTCATGCGACATATTAGCTAAAAAAGCTGTTTTTAAACGGTCAGATTGTTCAGCTTTCTCTTTTGCATTTTTAAGTTCAATCTCTGAGTTTTTCCTTTCTGTAATATCAATTGCTACTCCTAATATTGCAATATCCTGCTCAATTCCATTCATCAGCGGAATCTTGATCGTTTGTTTGAGGCGGGTTTCACCTTTATAATCAGTAAATTTCCCATCGATAACACTAATTTCTTTTTTATTAATTACATCTCCATCCTCCTGAAGAAAAAGTTTAAGTTCTTCTTTATCTTTATGAATAGAATACTGATAATGCCCTTCGATTTCACTTACCTCTAGCCCGTAGGCATCAGCTGTAGCCTTATTTGCAAGTATAAATTTGTTATTCCGGTCTTTTGCAAAAATCATATGCGGAACGGCATCAATAATCTGCCGTAATCTAAACTCACTTTCACGTAATGCATCATCTGACTTCTTCTGATATATCGAGAAACTAATCTGATTGGATACAAATTTCATTAGATCGAGATCCTTCTCATTGAACGCTTTCGGGTCGCTATAATTCTGAACAACCAGAGCACCAATCGTTTTGCCTCTGACATTTAACGGAACTCCAAGCCATACTTTTGCTGGTGTACCCACAATTTCAATTTCTTTTGCCTGAGCCAGTGTTCGATAATCATCTTCGTTCAGCAACAACGGCCTGTTATTTTTGACAAGATAGTGGGTCAGAGATTTCTTTGCTGAAAATTTTTTAAACCGGTCTTTCTCATCAATAAAATAGGGAAAAGATAGTTCATCTGATTCGTCATCGTAAAATGCAATAAACAAGTTTGACGTATCAATAACATTTCCAAGTTCAATCCGGATAACACTAAGAAATTCATTTAAATCACGGGTTGTATTTACAGCATGGCTGATATTAAAGACGACATTCTTGAGTTTTTCTTCCCTTTCATTATTTTTCCGAATTTGCATCTCTTGCGTAATGTCTCGTGCACTTCCGACTATACCGATCATTTTCCCATTGTCATCTAAAAGGGGTGCTTTTAAAACATCAAGACATAAATATTCACCTCTGACATTTCCAGATATCTGGAATCTGAATGGCAATTTGCTTTTTATCACGGTATTATCCGAATCAGCCATCTTTTCATCCAGGCTGTACCATTCAGGGTTTTCCGAATGGAATTTCCGTTCTTTATTTGCAAAATATCCAATCGGCTTACCGATGGGTTCCTCCGTATCCTGAATGTTTAATAGTTTTGTGCATATCCCTTTGTTAACAAAGATAAAATTGCCTGTAAGATCGGTGGCCCAGATCATATCAAGAACATTATCGGCCATCAGCCTGAAAAGAGAATATAGGTTTATATATTTTTCTTCATTTTTTTTAATTAATTCCAGAGCTTTCTTTTGATCAGATATATCTTTTGCCGAACCAATTACTACCGGGCGATTTTTCAGATTAATAGTGCTCGCTGAAACTTCAAGCCATCTTTTTTCGCTTTTTTTCGTCAGAATTAGAATTTCATATCTTTTGGGAACGTTTTTGCCTGAAAGTCTTTTAAAACCCCTTTCTTTCACTAATTCCAAATTATCCGGGTGGATAATGCCATAGAATTTTCTGACCCAATAATTCTTTTTCGCTGTAGCCTGTAATAGATGTCATTGCCGGATTAACATAAATAAATTCACCAGTTTCATCGAATATATACAGTGCATTCTTTAGGTTATCCGAAATCGCCCTGAACATCTCCTCGCTATCCTTCAATTTTTCAAGAGCATCTATCCGTGCTGTAATATCATACATGTAGCCATCGTAATTAAGTGCATTGCTTTTATTGTCATACACTGTTTTTGCACTAATTACGACCCATATTTTGGAACCATCTTTTTTGTACAATTCTACTTGTGTTCTATCAAGTTTACCATTTTTATTTAAATCGCCAAGAAATGCCTCTCGCAGTGATGGATCAACATAAAGGTCAATTACCTTTTTATCCATCAATTCCAGGGGAGATTCATATCCCAGGATGTGTGCGATCCAATTATTAACAAAGATAAACTGACCATCGGGAGATGTTTGATAGAGACCGATAGGGACATTTTCCTGCAAGGATTTATACTTATCTTCACTGGATTGCAAGGCATCCAGAATTTCTCTGATTTCCTTGTGATCCAGCGTGTCTACAAGCAATTCTTTTTCGGTGCTAAGACTTTTGTTTTTCCCACCATTTCTTCCCTTCCGGTTATTTGTTTCCAGTAGATTTATATCCATCAAATTCGAGTAATTGGAAAATCCTTGATATTAAATCCTGTAACAATTACAGAAAATTATATCAATGTTTTAATTAAAAAGAATAACAATTTACGACCCGTTTATAGAGAAAATATTATTCTCTATATAATTAAATTTTTTGTACAAATTTAATTTTAAATTAGATGTTCATGGTGATAAAATGATTAATTACAGTTATACAGTTAAAATTGAATAAAAGTTCTTAAATTTTGCATCTATTTAATGAGCGGTGGTTTGTAATTTAAACAGTGACCCTCTTTCTGATTCTTATTTAAATTTAAAGCATAGCATATACAGTTACCCTATTTTTATGTACATTTGAATCAAATTTGTTTTCATCATGAACCTCGAATTATTGACAAAACAAGTTGCAAACCTTTGCAGATCAATGAATAGTTTTTTCAGGAATGAATTAAAGAACCTGAAAAACTCCGATATTGAGATAAAAGGAATTAATAATTTTGTGACTTACGTGGATAAAAATTCAGAAAAGAAGCTTGTAAGGGATTTGCATAAGTTACTTCCGGAAGCAGGTTTTATCGCTGAAGAAAATGAGAATTTAAAAAGAGCTGATAGGTATAACTGGGTAATCGACCCCCTGGATGGGACAACAAATTTTATTCATGGTGTACCGCTATTTTCAATAAGCGTTGCGCTTATAAAGGGAACTGAAATTCTATTGGGTGTTGTATATGAGATAAATCAGCAGGAGTGCTTTTACGCATGGAAAAATGGCGGAGCGTATTTGAACGGGCAGGAAATAAAAGTGTCGAATAATCAGGCGTTACAGGATAGTTTATTGGCTACCGGATTTCCATATCAGGATTTTGAACAAATGGATCCGTATATTGATCTTTTCAAATATCTTATGAAGCATACTCATGGTATACGCAGACTCGGATCGGCTGCCGTTGATCTCGCTTATACAGCGTGCGGCAGGTTCGATGGGTTTTACGAATATGGTCTTAATCCCTGGGATGTGGCAGGAGGAGCCATCATTGTTTCGGAAGCGGGCGGTTATGTCTGTGATTTTTCAGGGGACAATAACTTTCTTTTTGGAAAGGAATTGATTGCAACCAATTCGTTCATCAGGGATGAATTTGTGCAGGTTGTAAAAAAATATTTTTAATAAACAGGCTTACAAAACTTTATACATACTTTAATAAATGAGCATAAATTCTGTAAACCAAAATAGTCAGGAACCGGAATCAAAAGTATTAAAAGATACTCCGGGAAGAAGCCTGACCAAAGCGATAACATGGAGAATTTTTGGTTCCGGTGCAACCTTTCTGGTTGCCTTTGTTATTTTCAGACAATACACTGAAAAAGGTATGGCGGATGTGCTGGAAGGGGCAACGGTTGTGACTGTTTTTGATTTCGCAACTAAAATCCTTCTTTATTATTTGCACGAACGGCTCTGGACAAACATTAATTGGGGTAAATATATGAAAGTTCATTATTGGAGGCGAAAGGCATGGAAAAAACTTTATAGGGAAATGCACCTTGGAAATAAACCACAAGACCAAAATAAATGAATAAATTTTTCTTTACAATTCTGATTGTATTCACGTTTTTACCTCTTTTTACCAGCCTTCGAAGTCAGGAAAGTGAGGAACACAAACCGACTATCGTGTATCTTTTCGACATCATGGATGAAATCGCACCTCCGGTCTGGCATAAAACAAAAAAAGCATTTGAACAGGCAAAAGAGATACATGCGGATATTATCCTGATCCATATGAACACCTATGGCGGAAGATTGGATGATGCCGACTCTATCCGAACGATAATCCTTCACTCAAAAATCCCTGTTTATGTGTATATTGATAACAATGCGGCTTCTGCAGGCGCCTTGATTTCAATAGCTTGTGACAGTATATACATGCGAACGGGAGCCAATATTGGTGCGGCTACAGTAGTCGATCAAACCGGCAAACCCCTACCTGATAAATACCAGTCGTATATGCGTTCCATGATGCGTTCAACAGCTGAAGCCAAGGGCAGGGATCCGGAAATTGCACAGGCAATGGTTGATCCCAGGATACGAATCGAAGGAATCATTGATACTGGCAGAGTACTGACTTTTACGGCTAAAGAAGCCGTTGCGCATCACTATTGCGAAGGAATTGCAGAATCTGTAGATGAAGTACTTGCGATTGCGAATATAAAAGATTACAAAATTGTTGAACAGAAACTTACGTTTGCCAATCGCATTGTAGCTTTCCTGGTAAATCCTATTATAAGCGGAATTCTTATTATGATCATAGTCGGAGGGATTTACTTTGAACTGCAAACACCTGGAATCGGATTTCCGCTTGCAGCTTCAGTTGTAGCCGCTTTGTTATATTTTGCACCATTATATGTCGAAGGTCTTGCAGCCCATTGGGAAATTCTGATTTTTATTATCGGGTTAATATTGATTGGGGTTGAAATTTTTGTAATACCGGGTTTTGGTGTAACAGGAATACTCGGTATCTTCCTGATGATAGCCGGATTAACCTTAAGCCTTATCGGTAATAATGGCTTGCATTTTACCGGTTTTGAACTAACGGCTTTAATTAAATCTTTCTTTATTGTCATCATAGCCGCCTTATTTTCCCTGATTTTATCCATTTATTTCAGCAGGAAAATTTTAACCTCAACACTATTCGGTCATGTGGCTCTCGATTCCACACAGCAGGCTGATCAGGGTTTTCGTGCTGCTTTCGCCGATTATAAAATAATGATCGGGAAAGAGGGGGTTGCTTTTACGGTTTTACGTCCTGCCGGGAAAGTTAAAGTTGGCGATGACGTTTTTGATGCGACGGCTGAAACCGGGTTTATAAGGAAAGGAGAAAACATAAAAATTACGGGTTATCAGACTTCACAATTAATCGTTAAAAGATTGGAGTAAATGGACTCTGATAAAAAAATCGAGCTGATCCGTGGTGATATCACCATGCTTTCCATAGATGCAATTGTAAACGCTGCAAATACGAGCCTTTTGGGTGGCGGGGGCGTTGATGGTGCAATTCATCGTGCTGCCGGACCTGAATTATACAGAGAATGTAAGACGTTAAACGGCTGCCAGACCGGTCAGGCTAAAATTACAAAAGGATACAACCTCAAAGCAAAATTCGTTATTCACACAGTTGGCCCTGTTTGGAAAGGTGGCATGAATCATGAGCAAGCCCTATTGGCATCCTGTTATTTAAACAGTCTTAAATTGGCAAAAGAGCATAACTGCTCAATCCGTTGCTTTTCCGAATATAAGTACAGGAATATACGGGTTTCCAAAAGAATCGGCAGCTCAAATAGCCATCCGTGAAGTAAGAGGTTTTTTGCAATCAGAACTGATTATCAAAAAAGTAGTTTTTGTTTGCTTCGATGACGAAAACTATAAAATCTACAACGAAATTCTTTTGAATACCTGAAAATCCGGAAAATCTGCCTTTGCTTATTGAAAACATTATTTTCCTTCCTAATTAAAAATTTACCATAGAATTATTATTCCATCATGTTTTCAATTGCATAACTTTGCCTCATTCATCGCTATGAAAAAATACGGATTTAATAGATGGATAATTATATCGCTGACTGGGTTTATCATAACTTTTCCCATTGGAATTTCAGCACAAAATGCCGTAAAGAAAAATATACAAGCCGTCAGGATAACAACACCTCCGAAAATTGATGGTGTTCTTGATGATGAGGTATGGAGCAGCGCGTCACCGGCAACCGACTTCGTGCAATTTGTTCCTTACAACGGCAATCCTGCAACCTATAATTCAGAAGTTCGCTTTTTATATGATGACATGGCTTTGTATGTGGGTGCTATGTTGTTCGATCCTCATCCTGACAGCATTTATACCGAGCTGAGCCAGCGCGATCAAATCACCATGGTCGATTATTTTGGAGTTTACATCGATTGCTATAACGATAACCTGACTGCATTCGGGTTCTTTACAACTGCAGCCGGCGTTCAGGTTGATATGAAATCGACCGGAAGCAATGGTGAGGATGAAAGTTGGGATGCCGTTTGGCAAAGTGAAGTCAAAATAAATGATAAAGGCTGGGTGGTTGAATACAAAATTCCTTATTCTGCTCTTCGGTTTCCAAAGGTTAAAGAGCAGGTTTGGGGCTTGCAGATATTCAGGAACATCATGCGTTATCGCGAAAATACGACCTGGAATTTCATCAACAGAGAAGTTGACGGGATTAATAATCAAGCAGGTTTACTAAATGGGATTTCCAACATCAAACCTCCCCTCCGGTTATCTTTTGTACCTTACCTTGCCGGTTATGTTCAAAAAAGCCCTGAAAGCAGAAGCTGGGGTTATTCCTATAATTATGGTCTGGATGTGAAATACGGCATCAACCAAAGCTATACGCTGGATATGACCCTGGTCCCTGATTTCGGACAGGTACAATCGGATGATAAAATTTACAACCTTACTCCGTTTGAAGTTTACTACGATGAAAAACGACCCTTTTTCATGGAAGGAACTGAGTTATTTGATAAAGGAAATGTTTTTTACAGTCGTCGGGTGGGCTCACAGCCTTCAGGGTATAATGATGTTTCAAATCAACTTGATTCGGCCGAAAGGATCACAGAAAATCCGACTGAATCGCAACTCATCAATGCGACCAAAATAACCGGGAAAAACAAAAAAGGATTGGCTCTGGGAATTTTCAACGGCATGACTGCCAATACATATGCCATTGCCGAAGACACACTAACCGGTGAAAGCAGAAAAATACTCACAGAACCTTTCAGCAATTACAATATGTTTGTGATTGAGCAAGCACTGAAGAACAGCTCGTTTGTAAATTTTTTTAACACAAATGTGTACCGGCCTGCCAATCATTACTCAGCAAATGTAAGCAGTTCGGAACTTCGTCTTGCAGATAAGTCAAACACCTATGTTATTTACGGTCTGGGTTCGGTGAGTCAGAAATACTTGCAAAGCCAGCATCCGGAATTCGGCTATAAATATGTTTTAGTGGGAGGTAAAATAAGCGGGAATTTTCTTCTTGTCGGCGAGCACGACTTTTATTCCGACAAATACGATCCGAACGATATGGGATTCTTGCTTTACAACAATTATATTACCGATCAGCTCATTTCCGAATACAACATCTATAAACCGGTTGGGAATATACTTGAGTGGTATAATCAACTGACCTTTAAATACGAACAGCAATACAAGCCCCGCGATTACAGCAAGTTTGATTTACTGTATTCAACGCATACGTTATTTAAAAATCATCTTAGTGTCTGGGGAGACTTAAATATTACACCGGTTGAATCGCGTGACCACTATGAACCCCGGGTAGATGGCTGGTATTTTAAGCGACCACCATTTTTTTATATGGACCTTGGCTTATCTCCTGATTACAGGCATCGCTTTGTAGTTGATGTAACTTCGGGAATAAAATATTGCGAAGGATTTGACCAAATCAGCTACTGGTTTGCACTTGAACCCAGATTCAGGGTAAACGATAAGTTAATGTTTGTTTACAGGTTTTCATATGATGCGGACATCAACAACATCGGCTACGTAACCGATTCAACCGGCCCGGATGGAAACGCCGCTATAATATTCGGCAACAGGAAAATCTATACCTATGAAAATACGCTGGATGCCAATTACAGGTTTACCAACAAATCTTCACTTGCATTCAGACTCAGGCATTACTGGATAACTCTTCAATACGATCAGTTTTACAATCTGAATGAGGACGGTACGCTTGGCCCAACCAGCTATTCAAAAAACAATGATCTGGGTGTAAATATATTTAATATTGATCTTGTATATACATGGAATTTTGCTCCGGGCAGCGAAATCAACATCGTCTGGAAGAATGCTATCAGTACAGAGGAAAAAGTGCAACAACTCAATTCGGTAGTGAAGGATATTGAGAAAGATTTCTTTACAAATCTTGACAATACGTTAAAAACACCAGCGACAAACAGTTTTTCGCTGAAAATTTTATATTACCTCGATTACCAGTACCTGAAGAAAAGAAAGAAAGCAGAAGCACAAATCAATTAGGATCAGGAATCTCTGGCAATTGCTAACGACCAGAATGCATTTATAAGCTGCTCAGGTGAAAGCGATTTTAATTCCGTTCGGAATGAGAATGAGAAGTTATCCACCCAGCAAATACTTCTGTAATGTAATTTTCATAATGCTGGCACACATGGCTGCCACATGATATGGCCGTTTTAACAGCATTTTCCCAAAATTCCTGATTTTGATCTCCAATTCTGCTTGCGGAAATGTTTTCAGTATAAATGCTATAGATCAGGCCTGCGTTAAAACTATCGCCGGCACCTACCGTACTTACCGGATGTATTTTTGGAACAGGAAAAGACATGTTAATGTGTTGCGATCTCAATTCAGTATTTTTATCACCCGCTGTTACCAGTAATAAAGAAGATCCCTTTGCCTTTATTAGCCTGTATGTTTCATCGGCATTATTACTTCCAAAAATAAGTTTAAAATCTTCATCCGATCCCCTGACAATCGTTGACAAGGAAATATTCTCGATAATCATTTCCATGACCCGGGACAGATCATCGAGGTGCGGTTTCCGAAAATTCGGGTCATAGATTACAATAGCTCCTGCCTTTCGGGCATTTCGAATGAATGTCAGAAGCGGTTCCCGTACCTCCTGTGTAATTGCAAAAAAAGATCCGAACAAAACGATATCATCTTTATTCACCTCCGGAAGGTCAACAGTGAGTCTTTTTGCCGGATACAATTTATAAAATGAATAATCTGCATTTTCATTTTCGTCAAGAAAAGCGAGTGCAAGTGCTGTTTTTCCTTCTTTAAACTGATAAACAGATTGTGTATCAACATAATTCTGCCGCAGGAATTCGATAATATTTTTGCCTGGTTTATCGCGGCCTATTTCGGTAATAAACGACACTGGAAGACCCAGTCGACCAAGGCTTACCGATGTATTCAGCATGGCTCCCCCGGCTTTTGCTGATACCGGCTGATCATTTATAAATAGGATATCAAAAACCGTTTCACCGATCGTAAAAATTCTTCTCATCTGGATTAAAATAATTTCACACTAAAAGTACTGAATTAAAATTTTGCAATCATTGACCTTTTCAATTTGTTTTAAGCAAAACCTATTTGATGGTAATGGACAATTTGAGTTAAAAATAAACATTTAATTTTGCAGTAATTAAAAAAAATTCTATGATAAAAAAAACTTACGTTCTATGCTTACTGATACTCGTATCATTTACAACATTTGCCCAGGTTGCGCCAAACAAATACTGGGTTAAGTTCACTGACAAAAACAATTCTCCATATTCCATCGATCATCCTGAACAATTCCTGTCGCAGAAAGCCATCGACAGGAGAAATATGCAGGGTATCGCTATTGTTGATAATGATCTTCCGGTAAACCCATCGTATATTCAAGCTGTGGCTGCTTCCGGTGCAACAATACTCACTGTTTCGAAATGGATGAATTCGGTAACCAGTTTATACTACCAATCCGTCGGTTATCGATGCTATTAATCTTTTACCTTTTGTATTGTCGGTAAGTAAAAATACTTCGCCGGGAACTATTTCTTCTCAAAACGAAAAGCCTTTCTTCGAAAATGAGAATTACAATGAAATTCCTGCAAACAATTTAATAAAAGGTCCCACCTCAGGTCAAAGTTTTTCGTATGGGAATGCCTTTAACCAGATCAATATGCTAAATGGTATAGCCCTGCACGATATGGGTTATGACGGAACCGGAATGACAATCGCCGTATTGGATGCAGGTTTTTTACATGCGGATACGCTGAGAGTTTTCGATAGTCTTTGGATGAACGGACAGATATTAGGTACAAAAGATTTTGTCAGTCCGCAAAGCCCGGATATTTTCGGAGCACATTATCACGGAGCAATGGTGTTATCAACCATGGGTGGCAACTGGCCGGGCAAGATGGTCGGTACTGCCCCTCATGCACATTACTGGCTTTTACGTTCGGAAGACGGAGGTTCTGAGTATCTGATAGAAGAATTAAACTGGGTATCCGCTGCCGAATTTGCCGACAGTGTCGGTGCGGATGTCATTAACTCATCATTGGGATACACCACCTTCGATAATCCCTCACAGAACCACACTTATGCAGATATGGACGGGAACACAACTCCAATCACAATTGGCGCAGATATGGCCGTTAGCAAAGGAATGATCGTAGTGAACAGCGCCGGCAATGACGGTGGCTCTTCATGGCAATATATCGATGCGCCTGCAGACGGTGACAGTGTTTTCTCAATAGGTGCCGTTACTGCTTCCGGAAATTATGCTTCCTTCAGTTCAACAGGACCAACTTACGACGGCCGCATCAAACCCAATGTCGTGGCGCAGGGATCAGGCAGTACAATTATTAACCCTTATAATGGATTGGTTTCGACGGGAAGCGGAACTTCGTTTTCCTCACCCATTACAGCCGGTATGGTTGCCTGCCTGTGGTCTGCTCATCCCAATAAGCGAACTACGCAAATTATGGATGCAATTCAGCAAAGCGGGTCACTTGCCGGCAATCCCAACAATCAATTAGGCTGGGGAATTCCTGATTACCTTGCTGCTCACAATCTTTTATCACAGCCTGTAACGTATAATTTTTCATTGCATCTGAAAGTCTTCCTCGGGGGACCTTTTAATGGTTCGGTCATGAATGCTGATTTGAACAGCATTTTACCATTGGCACAGCCTTATAATGTAGCGCCTTTTAATTATTCAGGAACTGAAAATGTAAGCTCGATCCCGGGAACGGATGTTGTTGACTGGCTTTTGATTGAACTGCGGGATGCTTCTTCGCCCGGAGCTGCCACAAGCGGAACCATGCTGGCACAAAAAGCAGCCTTTTTAAAGGCGGACGGTTCTGTTGTCGGGTCTGGACGGCACCAGCGACCTGCAATTCAATATTACTGTTTCAAATAGTCTTTACATCGTTATTCAGCACCGGAATCATCTGGCTGTAATTTCAGCGTATCCGCTCACGATCATCAATGATTACTGTGCGTACGATTTCACAACCGCAGCCGGCAAAGCCTACGGTTCAGCAAATGGGATTAAAGAATTAGCATCTGGTATTTGGGGAATGGTTTCAGGAGACGGCAATGCAGATGGGGCCGTTGATCAGTCCGACAAACTTACCGAATGGGAACTCAATGCCGGCGAGCATGGCTACCTTTTCAGCGATTACAACATGAACGGCCAGGTATCGAACGAAGACAAGGATAACTACTGGCTGCCCAATGTGGGGTTTGGTTCGCAGGTGCCATAAAGAAACTATTGAAAGTTTTCTGGTCCCACTGTTCAGGATTTGTAATCCCAAACAAAAGGCAAAGTGGATTTAAAATCTAAAAAATTACAATAAATGAAGGATTTAAAATGGACACAGGGCTTTTTCGGTTTCCTTGGATTTATCGGGTTGTCAGGAGTAATGAAAGGGCACTGGCTTGATGCACTGTGGTTTTTATGGTTTATTTGGTTCATCTATTTTATTCCGAAAAAGAAGAAGGAATAATCAATAAAAAGATACCCTTTCGCCATTCAATCAACCTTTTCCCCTTTCAACGGTTTATTCTTAAACAAAAGAGATCAGATTTGTTAAACGAATAAAACATACAACCATGGAACTGAAACTTAGGAAATGCGTTCCCTGCGAAGGCGGGATAGATCCTTTGAAAGGACAGTCGATCACAAATTTTATGAACAGGCTGGGAGGCGGCTGGAGCGTGATCGGCGAAAAAATGATACGGAAAGATTTTCCATTCAAAAATTTTATGCAGGGCATGGCATTCCTGAATAAGATTGCAGAGATCGCAGAAAAAGAAGGCCATCACCCGGATGTTTGCATCAGCTTCACAAAAGTAACGGTTGAGCTTTTTACGCATGCCATCAACGGATTATCGGAAAATGATTTTATCATGGCCGCTAAAATCGATGATACACTTTGATTCCAGATGAATCTTCGCGTTATAAAAACTGGATAAAAGAAAAAAGGAATGCCTTTGTGAAATCCTTCGTGCGACTTTGTGGTTAAACATTTAAAGCCCATCATAAAGAAAAAAGACCTACGAAAAGTAAGCCTTTTTGAGCGGGAAACGAGGCTCGAACTCGCGACCCTCAGCTTGGGAAGCTGATGCTCTACCAACTGAGCTACTCCCGCTTATTTATTTAATCCTCAGCTTGTGATCCCGCCTGGGCGGGACTACCAACTGAGCTACTCCCGCACACCGTGCAAAATTATTAAAATTCTGTTACGAAAATGTGCGAATTAAAATTTTCCGAACTTCAGTGTTAGTCCTACTGAAAAGCCGTTTAAATCCGGTTTTACATCACCCAGCAAGGTAACATCCGATGTAAACCGGTAATGACCGCCGATAGCAAGCCGCATAAATTTCACCATGTTCATCTCCACTTCTATACCGGGTTCGAAAACAAAATAAGCAGCCGCGTCCTCGGTATAATTGTAGTTGGGATCATTTTGCGGATAGGAAGTCCAGTAATTCCGGATATACGCGACGCCACCTGCCCCAATCAGCACCGGAATGGTAATATGAACGGGACTTTTTGCTCCAATTATCGGTTCGATAAGTAAACCACCGTATCCACCAGCCAGCGTAAAATCTTCATTATTGTAATAGGTGTTCGAAATGGTATAATTCAGGTTATTTGCAAAACCATACCCTGCAATTCCGATGGCCATTCCATGATTGATAATCCATGCACCCTGGGCACCAACCAACAAGGCATCTTTCTTATCGACCTGCGAATAATTAAACGATAATCCGCCATATCCGCCATGGGTAACATGGCTACCACCAAAAAGTGTCCGGTATTCCTGCTGACCGGCATTTTTATTTTCCTGTGTATACCCTGCAAAACCAATGGTTGCAGCTATTATAACCAAAATAATCTTTTTCATATACATTGTTTTTAATTGTTAATAACATACCTGATCGAGAAGCCGATATCCCAGAAATCCATCCGGAATGTCTTTTCCCCGAAAAATTCGAAATAGGGTTTATAATCCATACTGATGTGAAAGGGAATGCTTTCGAAATGATACTCCACCCCGATCATCAGATCACCACCGATAACGGGTGCAAATTTCTTTTGATAATTATAATAGGTAATTCCGTCAATTGTCTTGTAGGTATAATCATCGTATTTGATATAGCCGGTGTGTCCGCCCCAGCCGCTGAACAAATAGAGATTTGCAATGCGGTCGGTTTTTATCGGTCTGAATTTTTGAATAAGCCCTGTCATGCGAACCCCGTCGTTTTGAAATCCGAGGATTACTTCCACCGCATCAAATTCAGGATCGATTAGTTTAAATGTGAAGCCAGAAACACCTCCTGCCCTGAGTCCGATTGTTGAGCTGCTAACCTGCGAAAAAGAGGTCAGTCCAATCATTACCAGTATTATCGTAGCAAATTGTTTCATGTATAAAATTGATTTAATGTTTTTATTGACAATAATTATTTTCAAGGGTCGCATGGATTCGAAAAAAAATTATAAGGTTCCGGCAGATTCTTTGATTGTAACCTTACCTGAAATCGTCGATATTTTGATTTTACTCGAAACATCCGCTTTATTTCCAATAATTCCGGAAGTTTTGTACTGATCTTCCTTTTTATTGATCGTTTCGAAGGTGATCCCTTTATATTGATCCGGATAATAAATACCGGTCGATTCTGTATGGTTGATAGTAGAGATCAACGGAAAGAGACGGTGGTAAATAGATCTGTATCTCCGTGTATTTTGATGTTAAATCGATGAGTGCAAATTTTGAGGGAATTTTTTCAAAATTCACCTCTCCGTATTCGGTCGTCATCTCAAACTGCCCCGCAAATGATTTCAGGGTCAGGTAGGAAAAAGAGGTTGTTCCTTTAATCGCGCTTACTTCACCAATATTTATTTTATCTCTTCTCGAATCAAAATTGAGTTTACCGGCCTTATTAATATTAATGGTAGATGACTTGCTGGTGATGGATACCTCTTTAATACTTTCTACGTCCAGTTCTCCGTAACCAATATCGAGTGTGCCCGATTCGATATAATTGAAATTAGCATTTCCGAAGTTTACTTTAAAGGTGCATAAGCCGGTAATATTATTGGCTTTCAAATCACCATTCGAAAGGTCAACCGAAAATTTACCCTTGTGGTCCGTTGTGTAAATGCTTCCGAATTTATTTACAAACTTCACGTCCATATTGGCAGGAACGTAAATAAAATAATCGATCTGTGCTTTATTTCCTCCCGTGAACAGTGTGCTGGCAAGATCGGAAAGCTCAGACAGGAAGGAGCCTTCATTTTGCCCTACATGGGTTCGTGCAACAATGTAGTATTTGGTTGCAGAAAATTCAAAATCGATGTAATCGTAAATTTTATCTGCCTTGTTTTGCTTGTTCGCCTTGATATCAAGGTTTATTTCAATCTTTACAGAATCCTTAGCCCAGGTAAATACATTGATGTTTCCGTATTTGTTATAAATTTCCAGAGCCGTTTCGGAATACGCCTTGAATTCCTTGGTCACCTTCCTGGTACGCTCAAATACCTGGGCAGAAGCCTGACTGAGTATAAAAAGGTAAAGGATAAATGCCGTGACAACTGGATTATATTTCATGTTTTTTATTTTGTGAGCCTTTATCATTTTGAGATTTTTTCAACTGGTTCAACACATCCTCCAGAATCTGCAATTTGAGTCGGTAATTCTGAATCATGGCTTCAATTACTTCTTCGTTATCGCTGTTATCTTTAAGGTCATTTTTAAGTTCTGCAAAAACTTTATCCAGTTCAACCAGGTCAACATTAATTTCTTTAAGGAGCGTGGGATCATTGGACGACCGCTGTTCGATTTCAAGTTTGGCGGTATTGATCTGCGATGTATAATATGCATCGGCTTCAACCAGTACCTGAACATTTTCGTTGGGTTGTGCTACAGGCTTCTGTTCTGTTAATGCTATATTATTGCTTTGCCGGCGGTCGATGAAATCATGAAAAAAATAAGCTGAAATGAAGATGACGATTCCGGCAGCTACCCGCCAGGCAACCGATTGCCAGCTAAGTCTTCTGACTTTTTGTTCCGGCCTTTGAATCCGGTTCCAAACTTCTTCTCCCGGTTCTAAAAAATCAAATTCATCTCTGTTTTCGCTGATGAATTTTTCGAGTTTATCAGGTTTCATAACTTTTTTCCTTTAGAACTTCTTTAATTTTTTGTTTCGCTCTCATGTATTGTGATTTCGAATTGGATTCGCTGATCTTTAATATCTGACTAATTTCGGTGTGATCGTAACCTTCAAGCAGATACAGTGAAAAGATCATTTTGCTTCCATTTGGTAAATGCTCCATAGCAGCCCTCACGTTATCGACGCTTAATCCCTGATCATATCCTGAGTCGTCATCAGCAAGGGTATCAAACTTGCTCATATCGTCAAAGAACTGCAGCTCGGCTTTTCGCCGTTTAATTTCGTTCAGGCAATGATTGATCACAATTCGTTTCAGCCACGATCCGAACCCGGATTCATACCTGAATGAATGGAGTCGCCTGAAAGCATCCGTAAAGGATTCCTGCAACATGTCTTCCGCTTCTTCACGATTATTCATCATTCTGTAAGCAACATTGAACATAGCTTTGGCATACAGCGAATACAGCCTGTACTGAGCCGCGGAATCCCCACTTTTGCTCTTCTCAATGATCTCTTTATGAATGTCCGTGGTCGCTGAAGCCAATTCTATTTCATTAATTAATGTTAGTGACAATATAAATTATGCAGGGTTGCAATTGAAGAAAATATTTAAAACAGATCGTTGACTATTTTGTTTAAATAACCTTTATTAGTTCGATTCCGGGATTGTAAGGTTAAAATCAGTACGCCATAAACAATACAATGCATTCCGGCATGTAAATCTGATCTACGTAAAGTTATTGTTTACAATTCTTCATTAAATCGGCTGTATATTCATCCGTAATGGGAGTACCACCCAGACTTTTGCATTCGTAATAAAATTTCCAGGCCAGTTCGCATTTTTTTAAATGAAAATAAAATACCGATAACTTGTAAACTGTATTTACATTTCTCGGATTAATACTATACGCTTTCAAGAGATAGTCGAGACCGGTATTAAGAACATTTTTCTTTTTTGTATCATAGTATTTCATCAGATAAATAGTACCGAGGTCGGTAAGAATATTGGCATTGTCGGCTTTTAACTGCAGCCCGTGGTTGAATTGTTCGATGGCTTCCTTCTGTGCATTCATCGAACCAAAAACAGCACCAAAGCCCCAGAATACATTTGAATTTGTAGAATCGATGAGCCATGCCTGATTGAAACGATACATTGCTGTGCGGTTGTCGCCGTTATTTAAGTAGTCAAATCCAAGTTTAACAAGGTGTTCGGAAGCACGAAGCCGAGTACTGTCCTGTTCAAGAAAGTTTTGAACCATTTTTTCATCCTCTTTTTTTTCATTGGCCGATTTTTGGATATGTCCAAACATAGGAACGAGCCTTTTGTCCGTTTTTGCCATTTCGAGCCAGTCGTTATACGCGCTTTGTGAATACAGATGGAGAGAGATGAAAACAGATCCCATCAACAGCAGAAAAAATTTCATAGTAAATGAATTAAAATCGCGACCTAATAAAGAGGGTAAAAATAGAAAGAATGCATGAATTACAATTGATCAAAAAAAATAGATGAAAATATTTTTAAAGCTATTTTTTATAAGAACCATTCCGGATCCATGAATTTGCGGACACTTTCACCATATGATTCAAATTTTTCTCCGCTGATTTCAAACGACCGTTTGTCACCGTATTCTCTTGAAATTATAATTTTTGTTTCAGCTCCTGAATCACCGAGCCTGTAAAACTGCGCATAATGTTCACCTTTTTCCGTATTGAGCAGGGCATGGCAAACAGGGCAGAAAAAATCAACAATATCTCCTTTTTCTACTTGGAACGACTCTCCAATTTCAACAGAATAATTATCGATTTCTTCATGCAAAAGGACCAATCCGGTTTTTCCTTTATCAGATTTTGCCGATAAAACGATGTTTCCGCCTGCATTTAAAACTCCCCTGCAAAAAGGGCATATGTATTTTGTTTTCATGTTATGTTCTTCTTCAAAATCAGGGTATAAATGTAATAAATATTATGGAAAATTTTAGCATTCTTTATCACGTAAAGTCAATTTTTATTAACGAAAAATAATTTTTAATTGAAGTCCAAAATAAATATCCGATAAATAATGTAACAAAATTTATATATAATTATATATTTGCCCAGTTATTCAATTATAAATTTTAATTCTGTATGGCAACACTTGAAATTGACGGACATGCATTTGAGGTTGACGGTGATGGGTTTTTAACTCATCCAGATTCGTGGAATAAAGAGGTTGCAGAATTATTTGCCAGGTACGACGGAATAGGTGAAATGAACGATAAGCATTGGGCCGTGGTAAATATCATCCGCAAAAATTTTGAAGAAAAAGGAATGGCACCCATGATCCGGGTCATTTGTCAGGAAACCGGGTTAAGGTTGCGTGAAATATATGAGCTTTTTCCATTGGGACCGGCGCGTGGAGCTTGCCGTGTGGCGGGTTTGCCTAAGCCTGATGGGTGTGTATAATCGTTGAATTATTAGTATGTCGTGGTATCGTGGAATTGCAATCTTAGCGCTGGCAATATGCCTTGGAATATGTATTTTTCATATCATTCGTCTTTTAAAGCTTGGTAAGCCAAGAGATTATTCAAAACAAGCGGGAAATATAAGCAAAGCACTGATTTATTCATATACCGGTGCCATGAGCCCGGTTAAAAAAGAATCGGCTTTTCTGCATTTGCCCACCTATACGGCAGGTATTTTTTACCATCTCGGGACATTTCTTTCGCTGTTAATCTTTATATTTTTTATATTTAATACGAAAATAGAAGGCAGCCTGGTTTGGATTATTTCCGGATTCCTCTTTATCACGGGATTGTGCGGCATCGGTATCCTGTTAAAGCGAATGATTAAAAAGGAGTTGTTGGCGCTTTCAAACCCTGACGATTTTATTTCCAATATTTTGGTCACTGTCTTTCAATTTGTTACTGCGTTTACACTAATTATTACCCTCACTTACTCCTGGCTATTTTATTCTGACCGCTGTCCTCTTGTTGTACCTGCCGGTGGGAAAACTGAAGCATACAGTGTATTTTTTTGCAGCACGCTTTCATATCGGATATTTTTTTGGATGGCGCGGCGTTTGGCCGCTTAAATAAATTTTATGGCAGAACCCGGACAAGATCAGATAAATAAAGGGCTGGAGGTCCTGAACGATTTAAGAGACAGCAAGCTCCTAACCCATTTAAACAGTTGCGTTCATTGCGGATTGTGTGCCGAAAGCTGCATCTATTATCTTGCCGAGCCCAATGAAAAATATATTCCGGCAAAAAAGGTCGATCTTGTATCATCCATTTACCGCAGGTATTGCACCTTTACAGGGAAAATAATTCCGAAACTGGTTGGAGCACGTGAGCTGAATGAGGAAACCATCGATGAAATGGTCGATCTGCTTTTTGGCGCATGCACCATGTGCGGAAGGTGTGTATCTCATTGTTCCATCGGGGTTGATATAAGTTATATCGTACGAACCGGAAGAACCATGCTTGCAGAAATGGATTACGTGCCACAAACACTTCAGACAACCATTAATTCGGCTCTGGAAACCGGAAATAATATGGGGATAACAAAACAGGAATTCGTAGACACGCTGAAATGGCTTGAAGAAGACCTGCAATTCGAAGTAAACGATGATAAAGCAGGTATTCCTTTGGATGAACCAGGCAAAGAAATGTTGTATACGCTGAACCCGCGCGAGCCAAAGTTTTTTCCGCTTTCCATTTCTGCAATGGCTAAGATTTTTTATGCTGCCGGTGAAAGCTGGACACTTTCAACCCGCATGTATGATGTCACCAATTACGCCTATTACTCGGGAAACATAGGGGAAGCAAAGCAAATCACAAAACGGTTGTATGATGAGATGGGTAATCTCCATGCAGGAAAATGCATTCTTGCCGAATGCGGCCATGGTTCCAGGGCTTTCAGATGGGAAGGTCCCAATTATATCCGGAAGGAATATCCCTTCGAAGTTCTCACCTCTGTTGAACTGATAGCAGGATATATTCGTGATGGAAGAATCAAAGTCGATCCTGAAAAAGTTATGCAGTCCGTTACACTTCATGATCCGTGCAATCTGGTCAGGACAGGCGGTATCTGGAAAGAACAGCGATATATCCTTGCAAATACAGTTAAAAACTTTGTGGAAATGACCCCACACGGAATCGACAATCTCTGTTGCGGAGGCGGAGGCGGGCAATTAGCCATGAGCGAATACAACGAAAGAAGGATGAAAACAGGTGGGTTAAAAGCCGAACAAATCCGAAAAACCGGCGCTCAAATTGTTGCCACTCCCTGTCACAACTGTGTTGATCAACTGTCGCAAATTAATATCACCTATAAACTGGGTGTTCAGATAAAAACAATTGCCGAAATAGTTGCTGATGCGCTTGTTTTGGAATAAATAAATTTTAAATTTTCACATACAAATGAGTAAATTAATTTACCTGGATAACTCCGCAACCACCTTTCCAAAACCCGAAGAGGTGTACACATTCATGGATAGCTTTTACCGAAAAAATGGAGTTAATCCGGGACGATCAGGATTTGACGCTGCCCTTGAAACGGAGGAAGTAGTAATGGAAACGCGAAAACTTCTTACCTCAATGCTGAACGGTGATGATCCAAACCGCTTAACGTTCAGCTACAACGCAAGCGATTCACTGAATATGATCCTGCAAGGTCTTGCTGAAAAAGGGGACCATATAGTTTCAACTTTTCTTGAACATAACTCGGTACTCAGGCCGTTATATCACCTTGGATTAGCCGGTATAGCAGAGACAACGCATGTAATGTTCGACAAACACGGTTATGTCGATCCGGACGATATTCGCAAAGCAATCCGTCCCAATACAAAAATGGTGGTGGTCAATCACAGCTCAAATGTCATCGGCACCTTGCAACCCCTTGCCGAGATTGGAAAAATTTGTAAAGAAAAAGGAGTCTATTTTGTTGTCGATGGCAGCCAGAGTGCAGGTGCGGTGACAGTTGATATGAAAGCAATGGGGATCGATGTCTTTGTCTTTACCGGTCATAAATGCCTCATGGGGCCAACTGGAATTGGGGGTTCATATGTGATGGAAAATGTACCGGTACATTATACCCGTTTTGGAGGAACTGGCGTTCGTTCTGCCGTTAAGACCCATCTTGAAGAATTCCCCTACCGACTTGAATGCGGAACTTTGAATATAGTTGGAGTTGCCGGTCTGAATGCCGGTGTCAGATGGATCACCAAACAGGGAATTGAAAACCTTCATAACAAAGAAATGGCACTTTGGGACAAGCTAAGAAAAGGATTACAGGAAATTGAAAATGTTGTAACCTATTGTGCTGAAAACACTGACAATCAAAATCCTGTTTTAAGCTTTAATGTGAATGGTTTTGAAGCAGGTGACGTTGGAACCATGCTTGACGTGGATTATGAGATTGCCTGCCGGACCGGTTTGCATTGTGCACCAAAAGTTCATGAAGGAATGGGCACCTTTGATATGCACGGAACGGTGAGGTTCAGCATCGGACCCTTTAATACCGAAGAACATATCGATAAGGCAATTGAAGCCGTAAAAGATATTGCATCAATAAGAAAATAGGCTGTTATCAAAAAGCCAATTAATTATTAATTATAAGAAAATGAACGAAGGGTATTGTCCAAAATACATGGCCTGCAGGTTGATCAACAATAATATTCCTGAATTCCCGGGTCCACATGAAAAGTATCTGAGCAAATTTTGTCAGGCCGGTGAGCAAAACTGGTCAATGTGCAAACGTTATCAAACGGCAATCGAATTAGGCGAATGTCCCGATTTTTTGCTGCCTGATTCCAGACTTGGTCTTAAGGAAATTATAGATAAAATGGGTATCTAAAAGGAGATCAACCCTGGCCTGAAAGCACAAATTCTGTTACAATTCTTTTATTTTGATATTCCTGAACCAAACATCATCCCCGTGATCCTGCAATCCGATATAGCCTTCTTCAGCCGGGTTCAGAAAATCCTCATAATCTTTAAATTTACTCTTCATCACCATATTTTTCCAGTCGTCTGTCCATAAATGATATTCAAGGACTTTTTCTCCGTTCACAAAATGAACGACGGTACCTTTATAAACCATCACCTCCACCTTGTTCCATTCACCGGCTGGTTTTACAGCCTCGAACTTTCCCGGTAAAAGATCATAAAGGGAACCTGCAGCCCGATTGCCGTTCACTCCCAATTTTGCATCCGGGTGGCGCTCGTTATCAAGGATTTGCATTTCCGGTGATGATTTCCAAATAGCCTGATCCGGAACTTCCTTTACAAGGTAGAAAATTCCACTGTTGCCACCTTCCGAGACCTTCCATTCAAGGGATAGCTCAAAATTCTTATACTTCTTTACCGTGATGATGTCCCCTCCGCCTCCACCGGCTTCGCCTTTACCGGAGCCGATGACATGAAGCGTACCATCAACAACTTCCCAGCCTTTTGCAGGAAATGAATCCATGTCATAGCCCCGCCATCCGTTGGTGGTTTTTCCATCGAATAAAGACACCCAACCTTCCTTGTCTGCTTTATTTGTGCACGAGAATATCATAACGGCTAAAATAATAGAACTCAATAATAAACCAATTTTTTTCATTTTTTGTAAAATTTAATGTTTTGATTGATGCTCAATTCTTATCATTTCAAATTACATCTGAGAAACAAAATTACAATTCCCAGCCTTCACGATATTTATGCCTGATATACTCTTCAGCAGCAGGTTTAGCCTTTATGGTGGCATATTGTGTATCGAAATGCGGATGACCGTTGATGACAGTAAATTTATCCGATGTTACCACCCTGATTTCATCTTCATCAGAGATATTTGTGATCTTCATATTTTCCCCATCCCAATCCAGTTTCCGCTTTAAATCCTGAAGCCTTACGGCAAGATTTCCCATAACAACCATTTCGTTCAACGGCCCTGAGTAATCAAAATTAGAACTTGTCAGAACACGGCTTTCAGGACTTTCTTTACAAGCCCGGATCCAATCGAGTTCATGACCACCTTCCATGGCATTTTCAATTCTCCGAAGGGTCGGTTCAGGTCGTTTATAATCCCTGTCGAGTTCTTCCGGAAGCAGAATGGGGTCTCGCCCGTAACAACCTGTCATCAGTTTGCCTTTTGTCCCGATAAATAAAACACCTCCGCTGTAATCACCCATAATTTGTCCGTCTTTTAATTCGGAAGGGCGTGGTGGCAACAATCCCCCATCATACCAGGTGAGTTTCACTTCAGGCAAATTGATTTTTCCAACTTTTCCTCTGTCGGGAAATTCATAGTGGACAATTTCGGCATGTGGCGCACTTTCTGTGTTTACCTGTGTTGAGCTTGCATAAATTTTCGAAGGGCTCCCAAGTTTTAATGCCCAGAAGGCCGGATCGACAATATGGTTGGCCATATCACCCAAAGCACCTGTTCCAAAATCCCACCATGCCCGCCAGTTCCAGGGCGTATAGGCATGATGATAAGGACGCCAGGTTGCAGGACCAATGAAAAGGTCCCAGTCAAGTGTGGGCGGCACTTCCGGCGTTTCGGTCGGGCGTTCCAAACCCTGGGGCCATATCGGGCGGTTCGTCCATGCATGCACTTCCGTTATGTCGCCGATGGCACCATCCCAAATCCATTCGCAGGTCTGACGAATACCATCACCTGAATTCCCCTGGTTTCCCATTTGGCTTGCAATTTTGTATTCTTTTGCCAGTTCCCGTAACTTTCGTGATTCGTAAACAGAATGTGTCAGCGGTTTCTGTGTATAAACATGTTTGCCCATTCGGATTGCTGCAGCAGTGATGATAGCATGCGTATGATCAGGAGTTGCAATAGTAACCGCATCGATGGATTTGCCTAGCTCATCGAACATTTTGCGGTAATCTTTATATTTTTTAGCATCCGGATACTGATCAAACAATCCTTTCGCATAATCCCAGTCAACATCGCACAATGCAACAATATTCTGGCTGTTGCAGTTGTTTACATTCGTCCCTCCTACCCCGCCAACACCGACACATGCAATATTCAGCTTATCACTCGGCGAAATATGTCCCAAACCGCTGATTACATAACCTGGCAAAATGGTAAATCCGGCAGTGGCAGCCGATACATTACCGATAAACTTCCGGCGACTAATTGTATTTTTTCCCTTTTTTTTCATGATGTTTGCGATTGATTATTTTAATTCGACATTTTTGATAAAGCTGATTTAGCAACTATTTTGTTCGTTATAAATTTGAATACCCTATTCTAAAGAAATCTTATAAAAGATCACTTGTCCGTATGCTAATTTCTTTTTTCTTTGAACTGCTTTCCATTGCCATCTCAATGATCCGGATTACATTTCTTGCTTCTGCCGGTAAAACTGCCTTTTCTTTTCCGTTTACAATTACACTGTAAACATTTTTATAAAACTCCTGATAACAGCCGGCTTCCGTTTCGATCCTGCCGTCTATTTCAATTCCGTCATTGTCAACAATTGCCAGTCCCCAATTTTCAGGTGGTTCTGAACCCCAATCGTTTGAACCAGGTATTTCCCCTTTTCGCAGTGCCTCCTCCTGAGGATCGATACCATATTTTATATAAGACCCTTTTTTACCATGCAGAATATATCTTGGACCCGGTTCTTTTACCAGCATCCCGGCTTTTAACAGAACCTTTACATCAGGGTAATAAAGCCTGATTTCAAAATAATCATCCACAAGACTGCCTTTTCTTTGTTTGCGGATATCGGCATAAATTTTTCCTGGCTTCCCAAAGAGTTGCAGCGCCTGATCAATCAAATGCGAACCCAGATCATAAACAATTCCTCCGCCAGGCTGGTCTTCATCGCGCCAGGCTCCCGGACGAAGGACAGGACGGTAGCGGTCGAAATGGGCTTCATAAACTTCCAAAGGTCCCAAAAGCCTGCTTTTTAGTACATTTTTAATGGTCAGAAAATCCCCGTCCCATCGCCGGTTATGATAAACAAACAGATGCAGATTTTTTGATTCAGCCAGTTTTATCAGTTTATCCGCTTCCTCAACGCTGGTGGTAAACGGTTTTTCAATTACAACATGCTTTCCAGCTTCCAGGATATCCTTCACCATCTGAAAGTGAAACACATTCGGCGTTGTCACAACAATCAGGTCAAGTAATGGATCGTTGAGCAGGGTATGATAATCCTGGACGACTTCGACTTTAGGGTATATTTTCTTCGATTTTTTGTTGTGTCTTTCAACCACAGCGTTAAGCCTGAAACCCTTGTCTGTTTGGATAAATGGAGCGTGGAAAAATTTACCCGAAACCCCGAAACCGATAATGGCAGTATTGATTTTCTTTTTGTTCATCGTTTTGGTCAATATTGAAGGTTATTCAAATAATTATAGCTTATCTCCACACTTTCGAAAGGTGGAATTTTAAAGGCTTCCTGTTCGACATAAAAATCGAGTAAGCCGGCTTTGTCTTTTAACCTAAATAATTTTGCAAAGTCAATAATCCCTTTTCCAATTTCAGTTGATTCTTTTTCGGGAGAATTATCCATGTCCTTGATATGCCAAAGCTTAAACCGGCCGGGATACCTGTTAAAATAATCCTCCGGCTCATATCCGGCATACACCATCCAGTATATATCAAGTTGAAAGGTAACAAAATCCGGATTTGTATTTTCAAGCAAAATTTCATAAGGAATCTGGCTGGCAATTTTTTCAAATTCATAGGAATGGTTGTGGTAAGCAAATGTTAAACCTGCATTTTTGCATTGTTCACCGATTCTGTTAAATTCATCCGCGATCCGTTTGTAATCATCATTTGTTTGCCTATTTTCCTTTGGCAGGGAGGGCAAAACTAAATAAATCATACCAGCCTCCAGGCTATCATCAATTACCTTTGATGCATTTTCAGGTTTCACTCCACTGTGTGTGCTTTGCGGAATCAGACCGATATCCTCTACAATTTTTTTATATTCTTTGGGTGAATATCCATAAAATTTGCCATCTGCATAACCCGCAGCTTCAACAGATTTGTAGCCGATTTTTGCCAGGTTTTTCAAGGTTCCCTGAAAATCCGCATTTACCTGGTCACGCAAGGTGTACAACTGAATTCCAATAGTTCTGTCTGACGGAATTGCAGAAAACTGCCAGGGAAGAACAAAACCGGAAGCAACAGTCACTGAGATATTTTTAACAAAGGCTCTTCGTGTTATCATGGATTTATTTTCTATCGAACTCCGGCTGATTATTCAGTCAGAAATGAAGCTATTAAAGTACAAAAAATATTTATAAGCCACCAAAATTTTTAAAATTTTCAAATGATTTCCTGTTTTTCTTTATCCCAGAAAACTTTTCTGTTTTCATGGTATGATACCGTTCCCATGTGCGCTGTGATCGCTTCCTCAAAGCCACGGTCGATATTGCAGCTTGTTAATCCTCCTCCACGGATACAATCGAGCCATTCCTTAATATGCAAATGTGTTGTATCAATACGCTTGCCTCCCCGATAAGTAAACATTAACCCACGACCGGCAAAGTATTGCTCGGTTGGGGATGTGATGGCATCAACCTGTTTCATGCCTGGCGTAAAGGAATAAATGGGAAGTGAGGGATCGATCAAACCACTATCGATCTTGTCTTTATATTTTGTCGATTCTTCGTCAGCATAAATTTGCAGGTCGCCACCGACTTCCATTCGGGCATCATGCCCCATGATAACCCGGCCTCTGTTTTTATTACTGGCAAGAGTGGCACTGTACAACAAAGTTATATCCCTTTCAGGGTATTCAAAAGCCATTTGTAATACGTCCGGCACCGTCCGGCCATCTTTATAAAAATAAATTCCACCGGATGCAACGGCAGAATCGGGTATTCCCAAACCCAAAATCTGGTTCATTGCATCGTATTCATGTGTAAAAAGATCTCCGGAAAGGCCGGTGCTATAATCCCACCAGCATCTCCACCTGAAAAAGCGTTCGAGACTGAAGTCATGGGAAGGAGCCGGACCGATGAATTGATCCCAGTCGATATTCTGAGGACCTGCATCTTCAGGAATATTGTATACCCACGCTCCCACCGGATCGTTCCTGTTTGTGGTGACCTCGATCAGGCTAACTTTGCCAAGGATATTTTTATCGATTGCTTCCTTTGCTTTGAAATAGCTTTCCGTTTGCCTGTTCTGATGACCCAGCTGAAAGATAATGTCGTTTTCTTTTACAGCTTTTACAACTTCGAATGTTTCAGGTATGGTCCAGGTCATTGGCTTTTCGCAATATACATGCTTTCCGACACGGGCTGCTGCAATGGTAATGGTTCCATGCCAATGATCAGGTGTTGCAATGATAACTGCATCAATATCATCGGCAGCAAGAAGATCCTTATAGTTTGCATAGCGTTTAGGTTTTACCGCCTGCGGTTTATCTGATCCCAGGCGGTCCTTATTTGCACAGGCTTTCAGCCCCTTTTCCGCATTTCCGTCGTAAATATCGCACAAACCATTTACAACAACATTTAAATCGGGTTGCTCTAAAAACTCTTCGTAGCGTTTATCGGAGCTATTTTTTTTTGCAGCATTCTTCCAGTCATCAATAATTTCAGGATTCAAAAATCCGGCTCCCTTTAAAAGTGACCTTCCCCGCCCCCCGGTACCGATAATGCCTAGCCTGATTTGCCTTTCCTGCGATACCGCTCTTTCAATCAACGGATTTGTATAATTCAGACTAATTTCCTGCTGAATAGCATTTTTTACCATTCGGTCGATCCTGGTCTTTCTATACCAGGCATAAGCCAGGGCTCCCAAAACCGGAACCGTTGCCAATCCCTTGATAATTTCCCTTCTGTTAATCTTCTTTTTGTCTTCAGGTATTTTGTCTTCAGCGTTTGAATTCATTGTTTTCTTTGCTATGAATTAGGTATCTATAATGAATGCTTTTGCCGGCTAAAAATCAGTCTGTCGATTCCAACCTTTTTAGCAGTTGGAAAAACAAGAAGCACGGCAAGAGCAGCAAGCTCGATTAAAATCTTATTCACCCATAAATAACTGCCTTCCATAGGTAGCGCATATTTTAAGCCGATAAAAGGAGGATGAGAAAAATAGTACAGGCTTAATAATGCAATCCCAGATATAATCGCCGCACGTGAAAAAAGTCCGAGTATCAGTCCCAGCCCGATGGCAATTAATCCCCAGATATTTAGCTGATCAATAAATTTCAGAACGGAAGGATTTGCAGCTAAGTTGTAAAATAATTCCTTTAAATATCCCTGTGAATCGAGTAAATAACCAACACTTGACCAATTCGGATTCATCAGTTTTACAATGCCTTCATACAAAAAATGCCACCCGATGACAACCCGCAGAATAACCAGCCAAATCAATTGCGATTTCGTATAATTCATTACCATGTGAAATTCCGTTTACAATTCCCTTAAATAAATATTCCTCCACCTCACTTTAATTCCTCCGCCTTCGTGAATCTGCAGCGCAATAACCCCTGTTGCCTGCCCTATTTTTGCATCCGAAAGGTCAGCCATCAGCTCATTGTTGAGCCAGGTCATCACTCTGTCGCCCTGCACTTGTATGACAAGATTGTTCCAATCTCCTTCCTTTAAAATATTCTCCCTTTCTTCCGGGATTTGATAAAGCCAACCCCTTCCATTCGATTCATAGATCCCGCCAGTGTCATATCCTTTTGGTGCTACTTCTACCTGGCAGCCCCTAATATTTGTCCCATCGACTACCGAGCGGAAAAATACACCGCTGTTACCATCTGCTTCCTGTTTAAACTCAAGCCTAAGGACAAAATCCCTGTAGTTTTTTAAGGTTGACAAATATCCGTATTGCTTTTCAGTGCCACTTTCACAAACAAGGTCCCCATTATCCACATACCATTTTTCAGTCCCATTTATTTTCCATCCGTCAAGTGTGGAGCCGTTAAACAAAGAAGTACCCGTATCTGTAAGATCTCTAATTTTAATATTCCTGAATTTTACCTCGCTACCGTGATCCTGAAGGCCGATAAACCCTTTACGCGCAAGTCCGTAATCAGGGTAATCTTTCCATTTGCCTTTTTGAACCAATTCTTTCCATTCTTCTGTCCATAACTGGTATTCAACAATTTTTGTATCATTCAACCAGTGTTCGACATGTCCATCTTTGACTTTTATTTTTGTTGTGTTGAACTCACCCACAGGCATCAGCTTTTTATTTGAAGCATTGTGCATGGCGTAATTAGCTCCTGTTTTTTGCCACTCTTCCAGTTTATCAGGATAACCGGCATCATCAATCAACTGGTATTCAGGACCTGTAGCATATACGGTTGGATAATCTCCTTCAAGTACATGAAAAAATATACCGCTGTTACCGCCTTTAGAGATAGCCCATTCAATCGATAATTCAAAGTCTTCGAACTGCTGAGTTGTAATTATATCGCCGGCCAGGTCACCTCCCTTGCCAAGACCGACCAGTATTCCGTTGATAACTTTCCAATTATCACCTGCAGAATCTTGTTTAAATCCCCTCCAGCCTGTTGTCGTCTTTCCATCGAACAAAAGCTTCCATCCATCTGTTATTTCTTCTGGAGTTAGGGTGTTCAAACTAGTTTCATTATTAACGGATGGTTTATTTGCGGAATGATTACATGAAAGAGTAAGTAAGACCGGAATAATAAAAAGTAAAAATTTCTTCATAATACTATTTTGATTTTTTTTGCAACGAGGGACTAAAAATAGCGAATGTTTACAGGATTCCAATAAAGTTTTAATTAAAAATTCAAATTAATCAATTTAGATTATTAATTTTCAGAAAACTTTTCTCTATTTTTGTCACCAACTTAAAATATGTTCGTTTAAATAATTATCATACTCACTAAATAATACTTAAAATGAATAAAAAAATACTACTCGTTTGCGCCTTATTACTAGCCGCAAGTTTTTCTTATTCTCAAAGTTTAACCCTATCTTTCAATGGTCAGGTATTAAACCACAATGAGCAAATCATGCTCATGGGAACACCAGATGATCCGGAAATTATTTCTGAAATTGCCGTTACCAATAACAGTTCGAATTACCTTATAGTGAAAGCCAAAAAAGTTGAAAATTACCTGATTTCAGGATCAATGAATACCTTTTGCTGGGCAGGACAATGTTTTTCGCCGGCAGTTTATATTTCTCCGGTATCCGATACTATTTTTGCAGGTGAAACGAATGAAAATGGTTTTTCAGGTCATTACGAGCCTTTGGGATATGCAGGGCAATCATCCATAACATATACCTTTTACGACATAAATAATGTATCCGATTCCGTTTCGGTGATTGTCGTTTATAACGCTTCATTAACGGGTATTGGAAATAAAACTGCAGATGTAACACTATCGGCGCCCTATCCAAATCCGGCCAGAAACTTTGTTAATTTTGATTATTCAATTCAGGACTTGAAAAATACGCATATAAGTATTTATTCTCTGGTTGGTTCGATGGTACAGGATATTGCAATCACAGAAAGTAGCAACACCCTTAAGATCAATACGGCCAACATCGAAGAAGGATTTTATTTTTATAAACTCTATTCGGGGAACCAGGAGATAAAAACGGGTAAGTTCATTGTAAGGCACTGAATTTCTTAAGGTTTCTTTGCTTTTTAATTTCATTTAATTCCATAAGCATTTCTGATTTATTTCGGGTCTGATTCTTTTATTAAAATCAGATTCAGGTCGGTTTAATCGCATTCATTGCTGTAACTATATACTCGTAAGCATCCTGATTAATGACATTACTGGCTGGAAATAATTTTTTTATCCGGTCAATTTTAGACGTTTCCGTTTTTTCATGAATAACAATATCAGTTATCTTCGATTTGAACTGAAGGAAAAAATATAAGTTGTCGATATCGCTTTGAGGAAAGCCATAACCAATGAATATTATTTCTTCTGTTTCTTCGAGATAGCGCCGGGCTATATTCCACAAAACATTGTACAGCGATCCTTTCATGAAATTCATTTTGGAGAATGCCATGGGGATATAAACCGGAATATCTTTGTAATGAATCAGATTTTTTGACGGGTCTTCATCAGCTACCAGAAAAACATCACTCAAATCGATCCGTTCTGATCCCGGAGCAGTGAACCAATTCAGCGAACCATGCAGCTTAAGGTATTCAAAAGTTTTATCTGCCAAATAACCCTGACTATCCTGATAATTGGTAAGATACCGGTTCAGGTTTATTATGTAATCGAATTTCCATTTGGATGATGATTGTCCAACTTTCAGCAATCGTTCCACCAGCAAATCATAGTTAAAAGTTAACACCAGCGATGGCCTTTCCGTAACTTCTTCCTGCAAAGAATAGCAGCACTGGTTGAAGAACTGTACAAGCTGTGATTGCTTTTCAATATCTACAGTTGGAGCATGAGCCTCAATTTTGTCAAATATCCACCTCAACAACTGGTGCTGAAGTATTTCGTAATAGATTTTTTCTTCATTGTTGTAAAAAAAACTTTTCGACAGGATGATCGTCGCAATATTTTCGATGGTAGATATTTCTTTGTTATGATCCGAAAGCTTCGAAAAATCAGAAATAAACCCTGAGAGTTCATGGTAATTTATCTGATCGTTTAATTGAAGAAGAGATTCCGACAAATCCTTCAGTGTCGGCATATTGGATGAAATGGATTTTGAAAATCCGCTTCCCAGAATAATGATCCGTTTATATTTTATAAGTTTCATTACAGATTGGAGGTTGTTAAAAAATATGCAGCCGAATCAAAGATATCCATTTTAATGGAATTATAATTGAAAATTATTGAGGATTCGTTTAATAGATCCTTCACAGTCAACTCTCAAAATATTCGTTCTTATCTTATCATTTTATGTAATTTTAGCCTCGTGAAAAGTCATCAGATTAGGCTGGCAGTAATTCTGGGTTCGATTTCCATCATTGGTATAATCGTTTTTCAGCTATACTGGGTAAATCAATCCTTCGATCTGGCTGAAAAACAGTTCAACCAAACGGTAGAAATTGCCCTTTACAATGTAGCGCAGAAAATGGTGGAGTTCAATGGACATGAAATGCCCAATGAAAACCCTGTAAGGCAAATATCTTCGAATTATTTTATTGTGGATATAAATGAAATAATTGACGCACAGATTCTTGACCATTATCTTAAAACCGAATTCGAATACAGCAATATCCGCATCAGTTATGAGTACGCCATTTATGATTGCGAAACAGATAAAATGGTCTTTGGAAATTATATTAATCCTGATAATGAAAATCCGGGTGTTGAGAAAAAATTTCAGAAATACGACGAGTTCACCTATTATTTTGGAATCATCTTCCCTTCCAAAGCGCTGTATATCCTTAACACGATGAATATTTGGGTCATATCTTCCTTTGTTTTGCTGACGGCCATCGTATTTTTTGCGTATGCAATTTTCATTATTTTGCGGCAAAAACGACTGTCAGAAATCCAGAAAGATTTTATCAACAACATGACCCATGAATTTAAAACACCGATCTCTACCATTGGGATTTCGGCGAATGTACTGACTGATCCTGAAATTATTAAAGATCGGGACCGGTTGTTGAATTATGCCGCCATTATACTAAACCAAAATAAGCGACTTGAAAATCAGATTGAAAAAGTACTGCAGATTGCTAAAATTGAGAAAAACAAACTAAGCCTGAAATTAGAAGAGGTCGATCTTCATGAAATGATCATTAGGGTTGCTAAGAATTTTGAACTGAATATTACCGATCTGAAAGGTGAATTAAAGCTGGATTTGAAGGCACAAAATCCGGTTGTTTTGGCTGACCAGCTTCATGTAACCAATGTGATTTATAACCTGATGGACAATGCCATCAAATACAGTCCTGATAGGCCATCTATTAGCATCAGCACGTCAGACAACAGTACTTCCATCAGGATCGAAATTAAAGATAAAGGAATCGGAATAGAAAAAAAATATTTTCACCGGATCTTTGAAAAATTCTTCCGCATACCAACTGGCAACATTCACAATGTTAAAGGGTTTGGTATCGGATTGAATTATGTAAAAAATATTATTGATTCGCACAAATGGGTCATCACAGTTGAAAGCCACGCCGGTGAAGGCAGCACATTTATTATAAATATCCCCCGAAAAGCTGGAAAAAAATGAACAATTACCGAACGCATATATTATATGTTGAAGACGACTTGTACCTGAGCTACGTAACACGCGACAACCTGAATCTGAAGGGATACGATATAACCTTTTGCAAAGATGGAAAAGATGCGATCAACACTTTCAGAGCAGGCAAATTTGACCTGTGTATTTTGGATATCATGCTGCCCGAAATGGATGGTTTCACCCTCGCAAAAAAAATCAGGGAAACCGATCTGGAGATACCCATTATTTTCCTTTCGGCAAAGTCATTAAAAGAAGACCGGATTGAAGGATTAATTGCAGGTGGCGATGATTATATAACAAAACCATTTAGTATTGAGGAGCTTGTTCTCAAAATTGAAATTTTTCTGAAACGTCGTAAAATTACTGATACAAATACTGATCCTGGTCATCCAATTCGTTTCGGCAGACTGCTGTTTGACCCTTCAACCAATGAATTACGATCGGAAACCGGTTCCCGAAGGCTTACTTCCCGCGAAGCCGATTTACTCAAATACCTTGTCCAAAACGTAAACAAAATTGTGAAGAAAGAAGATATCCTGCAAAATGTGTGGGATAACGACAGTTATTTCAACAGTCGCAGCCTTGATGTTTTTATTTCCCGCTTACGTAAATATATAAAAGACGACCCAGATATTCAGATCAATAATGTTCATGGAATCGGGTTTATTCTTTCAATTTTTAAGCAGCCCGATTAGCTGTTTCCGGGAATTGGAATTGCTGATTGAATTATCATTAATCCATATTAAACCAATCCTGAATGTAAGAGGTTTTATCTTCAGGTTCTGCTACATGGCGGAATTCATTCTTTTTTTTATTGTAAATATATTCTTTCTTCCAGCTATCGATATTTTTAACAATCTGATGACAGGCATCGGCAACGATTTCCAGTTCCCTGTCTGTCATAGTTGGGTGCAGGGATAAGCGAACCCAGCCAGGTTTCACAGATAAATCGCCAGAATTGATCAGTTGTGTGATCCTGTGTGAATGTTCATAGGTAACATCGAGCAGGTAATGCCCATAGGTTCCTGCGCAGGCACAACCGCCCCGAACCTGTATCCCAAACCGGTCGTTGAGCAATTTAACAAGCAGGTTATAGTGAATACCATCAATATAAAATGAAATGATGCCCAGGCGATCCCTGATATTATCGGCCAGAATATGCAGATGAGGAACTCTGGAAAGAAGTTCAAATGCTTTTTTAACAAGTTCTTCCTCCCTCACTTTCATTTTATCCGTTCCCATTTGATTCTTAAGCTCAATGGATAAAGCTGTTTTAATGGCCTGCAGAAATCCCGGAGTTCCTCCGTCTTCACGGATTTCGATATCATCAACATATTTGTACTCTCCCCAGGGATTTGTCCAGTCGACAGTACCTCCGCCCGGCTGATCGGGAGTGGTGCTTTTATACAGGCTGGAATCAAAGATCAGAACGCCGGAACTTCCGGGACCGCCAAGAAATTTGTGGGGTGAGAAAAAGATGGCATCCAACTTTTCCATTGGATCGTCAGGATGCATATTCATATCTACGTAAGGCGCTGAAGCAGCAAAATCGATGAAGCATAATCCACCGTATTCATGCATTAGCCTTGCCATTTCGCGATAGGGAGTAAAAACACCGGTAACATTTGAACAGGCTGTGAATGAACCGATTTTAAGTTGCCTGTCTTTGTACTTTTCCAATTCTTCCTTTAATCTATTCAAATCAATGAGAAGGTCATCACCGGGAGGTATAACGACCAGGTCGGATATCGTTTCAAACCAGGAAGTATGATTTGAATGATGCTCCATATGGGTAATAAACACTACCGGACGTTCTTTTTCCTTAAGACAGTTATTGTCGGCCAGCATGGCACAATGTTTTAAACCAAGCATCCGTTGAAATTTATTCACAACCCCTGTCATTCCAAAACCGGTGGTAATGATCACATCTTGCGGTCCGGCATTCACATGCTCCTTAATTTTCTTATGCGCAAGTTGATATGCTTTTGTCATCAATGTTCCCGTTTCGGATGTTTCAGTATGCGTATTGCCGACAAAAGGGCCGAAGGTATCCATGAGTTTAGTTTCGATAGGCCGGTAAAGTCTGCCGCTTGCAATCCAGTCGGCATAGATCATGGTTTGATCACCACAGGGCGTTTTGAACCTTAATTCGTTTCCAATTGTATTTTCCCTGAATTTTCTGAAATAGTTTTCCATAGTAATTGCATGGATTAATGGTGCAAAATTAATAAAATTGACGGTTGCGAATAATATGTTTATGTTATAGGAATGAACCCTTCTGTATATCATTCCTGATTTTTAAAATTTTGTTTAATGATTCAGGTAAATTACAGTGGACTGGGGAACAATAACAGGATTCTTTTCCAGATGAAGGAAATAATTGTTAACAAAGGATTGCCGAATCCAGCCTCCTCCTTTACGATTCGCCCTTTTGGCAGGATTACTCGGACAAAGAAATTTTCTTAAAAAATTCGCCGGGCCATTTATTGATTTCCAGAATATCCTTTTTCGGATAGAAATGCATTACAATTCCGTAGAATGACAATCTGAAAAATTCTTTCGTACTTGCCTCCATTAGTACATAGAGGGGCTCACGAATCCCTTTTACATTTTGAATGTAGACCCTAATACGCCCGTCCCTGAACCTGCTTCCCAGCACAATCCTTTTTTTTGTCGTTAAGCTGCGATAGATTGTAATCATAAGACTTTTATTTTATAGTTGTTGTAGTTTTATCAAGTGCATTGAATAATGCCAATAGTTTGCCAGAATTTTTGCTGCTATTTATCAGGTTAATTTTTCGACCCAAAGGTAATTCAGGCCGATTACGAAATACGTAAGATGAAGATCAGGAAAAAATTATGAACCACTAATCACCACGTGAAATTTTTATCAGGCTAAGCTCAACAGTACCACCTTCAGGAACAAGACTTACATAATCGTTATCTATACTGAACCAGTTGTACTGCTTACCAATAGCAATAATGTATTCCCTGACTTCCTGACTGGAAGGAATCGGCAGTACAAATCCACCTGATTTACCACTTCCTTTTCCAAAACTTATAACCACCTTGAACTCATTTGTGCCTGTATTCCGGGCTTTAATAAATATAAAATTACTTTTCCGGTCAGTGATATCAACAGGGCTGAAATTCAGCTTCTTTTCTTCATGATTAGCAATGATTATGGGATTACTCACCAGGTTACGCATGGCATTTTTATCCAAAATAACCATTATCTTACCTATCATTTCATCGGGATATGTTTCGTCGGGTTTAAAGTATTTTGCGTTTCGGTACGATTCCAGTGCCTGGTCGAAAATGCTTGACGAGAAAAACTTATCGGCATCAGCAACGGCTTTATCATAATCCTTTTGATTTTGCAAAGACTGCGATTTAAAAATAAGGTTGATCTCTTCAATTTTTGTGATTGGATATTCTTCCTTCGGAAATATGGCCGAAGCAGCTACATACTTTGCCTTGGCCTCCTGATATTCTTTTAATCTAAATGCCAGATCTCCCGCATTAACAAACTGCGTGTATTGTGTACCAAGAGACTGGAGATTACTTTCCAGTGAATCAATTTCAGCAATTTTCTGTACCGGATAGGACTCTTTGGATTTAAACTTCAGTGCATTCTGGTACCTTATCCGTGCAGCATCATAATCTTTTTTTGCAAAGAGTAAGTCAGCCTCTGAGACAGCATCATTGTATTTATCCTGCACAGAGGTCTCCTGTGCAATTAACAAATCTGAAATTTCATTCAATTTATCCTGAGGATATTGCTCAGCAGGCATGATTTGCAAAGCTTCTTCATAGTTGGCTTTTGCTTTATCATAGTCCTTTGATTCCATCATTCGGTCACCGATCGAAATGGCTTTATCGTATTCAGCAATTTTTGCTTTCTGAGCTCCGGCCATCGAATCCATTTCAGCTATTCTTTCTTTGGGGTACTGTTCTTTGGGCCTCATGTACGAAGCTTTCATATAGGCCAATTTTGCTTCGTCATATTTTTTTAAAGCAAACAATCCATCAGCATCTTTTAGGGCATCGCTGTACGACTGATTTTCTTTCGCCGCTGCATCAAGAATACCAGTAATTTCCGCTATTCTCTCCTTCGGGTAGCTCTCTTGTGGCCTTATTCGGGATGCATCCTGATATTTGGCAAGTGCTTTTTCATAATCCTTTTGCTTATAAAGATTATTCGCTTCGGAAATGATCCGCGTATAATCATTATCCTGGTTTTGCTGATTAATTAACAAACCGTTTATCAAAGCAACCTGGTCAGATGGGTATTTTTCTGCGGGCTTTATGGCTAAAGCTGATTGATATCCTTTCAAAGCATTTGAATAATCCTTCGAAGCATAAAACGCATCTGCCTGGGAAATTGACAAATTGTAATTATCTTCTGTACTTTTTTGGCTGGACAATGTACTGTTAATTTCATCGATCCGTTCGTTTACATGTTTGTCAGACGGCTTCAGAGCATTGGCTTTTTGATATTCAGTAAGGGCCTCTTCAAATTCCTTTTTAGTGTAAAAAAGATCAGCAGTAGCTACAGACTTATTAAAATCGTTCTCTTTATTTCGATTTTCTGCAAGAACATTATCAATCTCACCAATTTTTTGATCGGGATAAGCCTCACCTGGTTTTACTTTTAGTGCTTCCGAATATTTATTCCGGGCTGCTTCATATTGCTTTTTCTGATATAAGTTATCGGCCTCAGTTAAAAGTCCAACATATTGATTGTCCTTCTCCTTAAGACCTGATTTCATGGCGTTGATCTCATCGATTTTGTCCAATGCGTATTTCTGACCGGGAATGATGACCAACGCATTTTGATACTCTTTAACCGCTTCATCGAAGTTTTTACCGGTATAAAATGCATCAGCCTTAGCAATTGACTGATTATAACTATCCTGAACCGAGCTTTGCTGTTCTAAAATCTTGTTTATTTCTTTCAGCTTATCTTTTGGATATTGTTCATCAGGCTTTAACTGGCTTGCCTTTGCAAACAAATCTTTTGCCGTGGCGTATTCTTTCTTGCCAAGCAATTGCTCACCCTGCTGAATGGATTGATTGTATTCACGTTCGTCCGACTCTGTCTTAGCCAATAAGTCATTGATCTCTTTAATCCTGGTCTTAGGGTATTGTTCATCGGGTTTGAGTGTTGAGGCATTTTCATATTCCTTAACAGCATTTGTAAAATCCTTGCTATTGTAAAATCCATCGGCATCGGCAATTGATTTCTGATACAATTCATCTTTGCTCATTACAGAACTCAGTGCCGAATTGATTTTATCGATCATGCTTTTCGGGTAGTTCTCCGAAGGATAGATTTTCAGCGCATTCTGATAACTTGCTTTTGCCTGTTCCAGTTCTTTATTCGCATAAAATTCATCCGCTTCGTTTACCATTTTGTCGAATTCCGTTTTCTTCACCAGAAGGACATCAATCTCTTTGATCTTTGTTACCGGATAATCTTCTTCGGGCTTTGCATCGGCGGCTTTCTGGTATTCCTGCCTGGCATTTTCATAATATTTCAGGTTAAATAGCCTGTCAGCTGAGGCAATGGTCTCTTCATAAGCGGCTTTGGCTATTGCCGTTTGCTCGATTAATTTATCCAGTTCCGGAATTTTGTCTTTTGGGTATTGGTTATCAGGAAGCGCATCAGCAGCTTTTTCAAATTCGGATTTTGCCTGTTCATATTTTCTGAATTTAATAAATTGTTCCCCCTTCGAAACAGCCTCATCATAAGACTTTTGTTTCTCATTTGCCTCATTCACAATTTTGTCGATTTCCGCTATTTTCTCAGCCGGATATGAATCTTCGGGAACAGTCTTCTTTGCCTCAAGATATTTTAGCTTCGCCTGATCATAATTTTTTTGATAAAACAGTTTATCAGCCTCGGTAATTATTGCATTATGCTCATCCATCACCGCCATTTTTTCCTTCAGTTTGCTGATGGTTTCTCCTAATCTGTCTTTCGGATATTTTTCATCCGGTTTCAGCTGACTGGCGTATTGATAAGATGCTTTTGCATTAATGTAATCTCCCTTTGTAAAATAGGTATCAGCCTGTGAAATTACCTGGGAATAATCAGGTTCACCATTTTGTCCAAAACTGCCTCCCCACATTAAAATGAAGAGTAGAATAAATACCAGAGAATATATTTTTTTCAGGATCATTTTCCAGGTAACTGAATTTATGTTTTTGACTTTCCGATTGTGCTTTATTAACGACACGGGGTTCAAAATATTACGATTGGTTTTATCTGCCATTTTGAATAATTCCATCTTTAATGGTAAGCTTTCTGTCGGCCATGTCAGCCAGTTCCAGATTATGAGTTACAATAACAAATGTTTGCTGAAATTCATCCCTGAGTTTGAAAAATAGCTTATGGAGTTCTACTGATGAAGCTGAATCCAGGTTACCTGAAGGTTCATCAGCCAGTATTACGGATGGTTCATTAATCAGTGCCCTTGCAACCGCAACACGCTGCTGTTCTCCGCCTGAAAGTTCGGAGGGCTTATGCTCCAGGCGATCTCCGAGATTTAAAAACCCAAGGATTTCTTTAGCATGTGCAACGGCTTTGTTTTTGGGTTTTCTTGCAATAAAAGCCGGAATACATACATTTTCAAGTGCCGTAAACTCTGGTAATAAATGATGAAACTGAAACACAAATCCAATATGGCGGTTTCTGAAGTCAGAAAGTTTTTTTTCATTCAGGCTGTTAATGGAAATCGAGTTGATTTCAATGATTCCTTTATCCGCATTATCCAATGTGCCAATAATGTGCAGCAGGGTGGATTTACCGGCTCCGGAGGCACCAACTATCGATACGATTTCGCCTTTTAATATGTGAAGGTCAATTCCTTTTAAAACCTCCAGACTCCCGAATGATTTGTGAATGTTTACAGCTTTTATCATGTGAATTCTTAATAGGGACAAAGATAAATTATTTATCTTTGATTCGTTGTAAATCGCGAATCTATGGCTACAGTACTGGTGATTGATGATGAAAGGAGCATCCGGAGTACCCTTAAGGATATTCTCGAAATGGAGCAATACAAAGTGGATGAGGCTGAAAACGGAACCGTCGCACTTGAAAAGATCAGTCAAAATAGCTTTGACGTGATTTTATGCGATATAAAAATGCCCGGCATGGACGGTATGGAAGTACTGGACAAAGCGCTTCAACTTACTGATTCACCCATCATCATGATTTCCGGACACGGTACCATTGAAACAGCTGTCGAAGCCATTAAAAAAGGAGCTTACGATTTTATTGCCAAACCACCCGATCTGAACCGTTTACTGATCACCATACGGAATGCTCTTGACAAATCAACACTACTTTCGGAAACCAAAAAATTAAAAAGACAGGTAAGCCTTTCGTACGAAATGATCGGTAACTCTGATGCGCTTAATCAAATAAAGGAATTGATTGAGCGGGTTGCTCCGACAGATGCGCGGGTATTGATCACAGGTGAAAATGGATCAGGTAAAGAGCTTGTGGCACGATGGCTTCATGAAAAAAGCAACCGGGCACATGCCCCTTTTATCGAAGTAAATTGTGCGGCTATTCCGTCTGAACTTATTGAAAGCCAGCTTTTCGGGCACGAAAAAGGGTCCTTTACCTCAGCCATTAAACAACGTAAGGGTGATTTTGAGCAAGCGCACGGTGGAACAATATTTCTCGATGAGATTGGTGATATGAGTCTTTCGGCTCAGGCAAAAGTTCTTCGGGCTCTGCAGGAAAATAAAATCACACGTGTCGGCGGCGAAAAAGATATTCCTGTTGATGTCAGGGTTATCGCTGCAACCAATAAAAACATTAAAGAAGAAATTAACCAGGAAAAGTTCAGGGAAGATCTTTATCACAGGCTGAGTGTCATTTTAATTCATGTTCCTGCACTAAGAGACAGACTGGAAGATATTCCGATCCTTGTCCGAACATTTTATGAGACAAACCTGCGAAAACAACCGAAGACCCCCCTTGCCGTTTGAGGAAGAGGCTTTCATGGAACTACAAAAAATACCCTGGACGGGTAACATTCGGGAACTAAGGAATGTGGTGGAACGCCTTGCTATTTTATGCGACAAAAAAGTCACTGCAGAAGATGTAATCCGGTTTGCACAACCACTAAACGTTTGATATTAAAATTATCAGGTAGCCATATACCAAAAGTTCTGTCAATTATTAATTTGTAATGTGTTAAAGTTTAAATACCTACGCAGGGTTAACTTTGTATAAGCTCTGTAATTACTTAAAAAAATAAACTTATAAGGTCATGAAAAATTTCAAACTTTTAGTAATGGGTTGTTTGGTTGGGATAATAACCCAGGCACAAAATCCGGTTGAGATCCACCATGCTTATTACTGCGAGAAGGGTTCTGTTGAACAACAAAATTTTGACTTTCAATCTGTCAAATCAAAACAAACGTTAATGTTGAGCGATTTTGATTCTCTCAACATGTCATTTGTCGGTAACTGGGGATTGGGTCAAAGTTTTTCAATTTCATGCAGTCCGACCGGAGACACGGTTTTTGTAGGTGCGGGAGCTGGAGTCATTGTTTTTGATGCAACGGATCCTTACAACCCGGTAAAGATTTCTGAGATTCATGCACGGGCACTTGTTGATGGCAGTGCGTATGATCCTGTAAACAAGATGCTTTATCTTGCAGCTTATTTTTCCGGTCTTGAAATTTGGGATGTATCGGATTTTTCCAATCCGCACCGGCTTGGCAGAATTCCCACTTCAGGCCTTTCAAGAGGAGGCGTTCATTACAGGCTAAACAGCCAGGGATTACCTGAATTTGCTTATCTGGTAACGGTAGCTGACGGTGTCGACGTATTTAATGTAACGGATCCTCAAAATCCTTCACTGGCCGGCAATTATAATTTTACCGGTAACCAGTTTGTCTGGAATTCATTCAAATCCGGTGATACTCTTTTTCTCTCTGCCGGAGCCGGTGGTGCAAGAGCAATCGATCTGTCCGCTTCGCCTGTTTTAAGCACTCTTTTTAATATCACTACACCCACAACCAGCATCCATGTTGAAGGACAAAATGCTTATATTGTGAATTCAAATTTTGGCCTTCGGGTATTTAATTTTTCAACATTGCCTGCCGTCCAGGAGGGCCAGTTGCAATTAGCCGGGTACCCCTATAATTTAATTGTTGATGGTGATTATGCATATATTGCCAACTCAACAACAAATCCAGGTGGCGGTATAAACATCATCGATGTAAGCAATTCCGGATCCCCACAATACATCACAGATTATGCAGGGTTTCAGACATACCTTGCAGGTAAAAACAATATTATTTATTCAACAGGAGGACAGGAAGGGTGCCTTTTTCTTGATGTATCAGTCCCTTCTTCCCCTGTTGCTGCTGATACATACAAGCTCCCGATTTCGGTTTCGGATATAGCTGTTTCAGGTAATTACGCCTATACCGGTAGCAATGGATTAAGGGTTTTCGATGTAAGTGACAAGACCCATCCGTTTCAGGTCGGTTATAACGAAACACCCGGTGATCTGGTGAAAGTATCAGGGAACATAGCGATTTTCTGTCCCGAAAGTATGGGAAGCAACAATAACGTTAACGTCATGGATATCAGCGATCCGGAAAATCCAACGTTCCAGGGGCATTATCTGGCACCGGTAATGACAAATGATCTTGAGTTGAAGGATAATTATGCATTTGTTGCCTGCTGGTGGGATGGTTTCCGCGTGATAAATTTTTCAGACCCTGAAAACCCAACGCTTGCTGCGCATAAATTCGGCTGGTACAATGGAGCTGTCGCAGGAGTGGAATGGTGCTATGTTCAGGCTCTTGATATCGAAGGGAATTACCTTTACCTGATTGACTATGGCCCGTTTGAAACCGATGATACCAAAGGTCTTTACATTTTTGATATTACCGATCCCGGGAATCCTGTTTTCGTAAGTCGCTATGCAGATTATCAAGGTCTTGGATACGATATTAAAGTTTCCGGAGAAGAGGCCGTTTATGCTGACAGCCAGGGAGGATTGGGTGTGATTAATGTTTCTGATCCGAATTTCCCCTACCAGGAATCCTATTTATCATTAGGTGATGCCGCTTGGGCGGTGGATATATCATGGCCCTATGCATTTGTTGCCAATTACATAATGGAAGGGGTTCAGGCAATTGACATCAGCAACCCTGCGTTTCCAAGTGTTGCCGGTTATTATAAACCTTCGGGATGCTTTGCCCTCGGCGTGACATACAATGCCGGATATTTGTTTGTCGCAGATGGCCCTGCAGGCTTTGATATTTATAATTTCGATTTGCTTTCCGGAACAAAAGAAAAATCCATTACTAATGAAAATGATTTGCAGGTATGGCCGAACCCAACAAAGGACCGGATTTCGGTTTCAATGAACCTGGTTTCGTCAGATATCTTAACAATTGAGCTTTGCAATGCATCAGGCAGAAGTATTAAATCATTGTACAACGGAAATGAAAATGCGGGTTACTTTATTAAATCGTTTACTGTTTCTGAAATGCCCAAAGGTGTTTATCTTCTGAAAATTGATACAGGTCAAACAAACTACTTCAAAAAAGATAATAATTTATTAAAACAATTCTTTAAAATAGGCTGTGGATAATTGGTGCATTTCGAATAATAGTGTAACTTTGCACCAGTTTCAGTGATTGTTCTTTTAAATATTTTAAATTCAGGATAAAGTGACATGAAATACAACATGAAACTTTAAACCTGAAATCCAATTCGGGGCTGACCGGATTTGACAGCAAGGACAGTGGGACTGTAAGCATGCCGGGCATTGAAGATGTGGCTCGTTAAAAACTATCCTCACACAATAATTGGCGAAACAAATTACGCTCTCGCAGCTTAATCGAAGTTTAGTAGATAGAGCTTTCTCACAGCACTAGGTGCAGTGACGAGACATCCCGCAGGCGGAGATGCCTGATTCCAACCTGATTAACGGGGTGCACGCAATTTCGGGCTGGTTCTGTGAACACCTTGATTGCAGAATGAGATGAAAAAGGATAAGACGTTGATTTGGGTGTCTGCTCCCGGGCAACGTACGAAAACCAATAACAGAATAAACATGTAGAAAGCATTTTTGCTGCTTGTTTGGACGAGGGTTCGACTCCCTCCAGCTCCACTTAAAAGCCTGGAATTTACAACCAGGCTTTTTTTCTGTTCCGGAATTTCAACGAAAAAATCATTTTAATATAAAATTTCCCTTGTATTTTCTGTTACTATTGAGGTTCAAAAGGATGGTTCAGTAAAAAGTCGGGCTGATAGTGCTGGGGACTCTCCAATTCCTGCACCCAGCCTTTCGTGAAACCAAGCCTGTACATTTCATCAAGCACTGCTGTATATTCTTTATCTGTCAATTTTCTTTTTAAGAACGGATGGTTTGCCACAGAATCAGTCGGGTAGTATTGAGACATCAGTGATAAATGAACATTTACTGAAATTTCATTGGCAATAAAACGCAAAACGTTGAGGCTGTTTTCGATATGTCCGGGTAAAACGAGGTGGCGGATGATCAATCCCGATTGCGCATAGCCATTCACATTGGTCACTATTGAGGAACCTTTTTGCCGATACATTTCCAGTATTGCTTTTGATGCATATTTTGAATAATAAGGAGCATCAGAATATTCCACGGACAGGCTGTCATCCATATATTTGAAATCAGGTAAAAATACGTCGATGTAGTCCTCCAGGTATTGGATAGAGGATACTTTATCATAGCCATTTGTATTGAAAACGGTTATTGGCTTTCTTCCAATTTTCCGAAGGGCTTCAACGATTATTTTTACATGGGGAATGAAATGGGACGGAGAAACAAATCCAAGAGCTTCAACCCCGGTATCCAATATGGCCAGGATTTTTTCTAAAATTACTTTTAATTCAAATTTTTCACTTATGATTTCACCTTTGTTTCTGCTGATTTGGAAATTCTGACAGTAAATGCATTGCATGTTGCAACGACTGAAAAAGACATTACAAATTCCATTTTTCCCTGAAATCACAGGCTCTTCACCTTTGTGAATACATATAGATGCAATGTTAAAAAAAGCATTACTTCTGCAATAACCCGGTTCGCCGGAAAACCGGTCAGAGTTGCAGCTTCGCGGACAAAAGCTACACATCTCCAGCTCTTTTAAAGGAGTCAGTAATTCAGCATAATTTAAAGATTTTAAATCATCCACGTTAATACGGATTTAATGGCCCGAAATTCGTGAAAAAATTAATAACAAACTTTTCTGTTAATCATTTTTAAAACAGCCCGAAACAGCTTTTCCGTTTACAGTTTTATAGTATTTCAGAATGAAAACTGAAATATTCAATGTATATTAACATTAGGGTTACTAATCAGTGACAAAAGTTTAGAGTGACTAAAATGCCTAAAAATAGTTACCTCTGAATTTTAAAAGAGAACCAATAAATTTCATTTTGTAACTTTTCTTATTCAAAAACTGATTTTTAAATAAATTCACGTGTCATCTCTATTAAAAATCTATTCGGATGTTTTCTTTAAACTTTAAATACTTAAAACTTAAGGCATTTTAAGTACTGATTAATTGCACATTAGGAATCAAGAAAATTCTGTTTATAAATAAATTTTGAGTTTTACGCTCAGGATTCTACATTTGCAGACTTTTAATCAGTCATCCAAATGCGGTCATGCAGGAAACCATTTTAGTCCTCGATTTTGGCTCTCAATACACACAGCTTATCGCCAGAAGGATAAGGGAGTTGAATGTTTACTGTGAAATCCATCCATACAATTCTTTGCCTGAAATTAACTATCATATTAAAGGTGTTATTCTTTCGGGCAGCCCTTTTTCAGTAAATGACGCAGCATCTCCCGTTCCTGATCTCAGCGAAATAAAAGCCCGGATACCATTATTGGGTATTTGTTACGGAGCTCAGTTTATTGCAAAGGATCGAGGTGGCGAGGTAATGCCATCAAAAATAAGGGAATACGGACGTGCCAATTTGTCTTTCATTGATAAATCAAGTAATCTGCTAAAGGGACTGTCTGCTGGTTCTCAGGTTTGGATGTCACATGGCGATACAATACTGAATGTCCCAAAAGAATTCAACATCATCACCAGCACGGATGATGTTGCAGTTGCCGGTTATAAAGTTGAAGGTGAGCACACATATGGCATTCAGTTCCACCCGGAAGTTTACCATACAACCGAAGGTATGAAATTGTTGCAGAACTTTTTAATCGATATTTGTGGTTGTTCACAAACATGGACTCCCGAATCTTTTATCGAAACCACAATTTCAGAACTCAGGGTAAAACTTAAAAATGATAAAGTAGTCCTTGGTTTGTCCGGCGGTGTTGATTCTTCCGTAACTGCCGTTCTGCTTGATAAAGCCATTGGTAAAAACCTGCATTGCATTTTTGTCGATAACGGGTTACTCCGAAAATATGAATTTGAATCTGTTCTGGATTCTTATAAACACATGGGGTTAAACGTGACAGGTGTGGACGCTAAAAAGAAATTTTACAATGCACTTAAAGGAATAATTGATCCTGAGAATAAAAGAAAGGCAATCGGAGCAACTTTCATTGAAGTATTTGACGAAGAAGCTCATCGTATCAGAGACGTAAAATGGCTGGCGCAAGGTACCATTTACCCTGACAGGATTGAGTCTAAATCAGTAAAAGGACCCTCTGCAACTATTAAATCACATCATAATGTTGGTGGCTTGCCGGATTTTATGAAGCTTAAAATCGTTGAACCTTTGAATACACTTTTCAAGGACGAAGTGAGAAAAATAGGTGCTAAACTTGAAATGGATCCCGGTTTGCTGAACAGACACCCCTTTCCGGGACCCGGTTTAGGAATCCGGATACTTGGCGAAGTTAATGAAGAAAGGGTTCGGATTCTTCAGGATGCTGATCATATTTTTATTGAAGGATTGAAGAAATTTAATTTATACGATAAGGTATGGCAGGCTGGTGTGATTCTGTTACCTATTCAGTCTGTTGGGGTCATGGGTGATGAAAGAACCTATGAGGAGGCCGTTGCACTTCGTGCCGTTGGTTCAACTGATGGAATGACAGCCGATTGGTCGCAATTGCCCTATGAATTCCTTGCGAAGATTTCAAATGAAATTATCAATAGGGTCAAAGGGGTTAACCGCGTGGTGTATGATATCAGCTCAAAACCACCGGCCACAATAGAATGGGAATAATGCAGTTAAAATAAGGTATCTTTTGTCTTTACACCCTGCCTTGCAGGTACTTTTCGGTGAAGATAAAATTGCCGGCAATTAAAAAACTTAATTAAGTTTTATTAGTAAGTAAACGAGTAATGAATGACAACAAAAAAAATAGAACAATTTTAGTGAGAAGTTGGATCTTTATAATTATTTCCTTACTTAGTTTTCCCTTAAGCAATTTTGCTCAGGAACAGCCAACCGTTACCAAATCGGAAATTATTGAAAACATTGACGGGAAGAATTATTATCTGCACTTTGTAAAACAGGGTCAAACATTGTTTGAGATTGCCAAGGTATATGGCATAACTGTAAACGATATATTCATAAATAATCCGGAAGCGAAGAGCGGAATTAAACAAGGACAGGTACTGAAAATACCTGTTTCGGGTAAGGTCAATAAAATAGAGAACACGGAACAAAAGCAAGAGGAATATTTCATTCATATTGTAAAAAGCAAAGAAACTCTTTACGGAATCGCCCTGAAATATGGCGTTACTGTAGCTGATATCAAGAAACTGAATCCCAGCCTTGGCGAATATCCAAAAGAAGGAGAAACGCTTAAAATACCCGTGACTGAAAAGGGCCAGACGAAACCACAGGCAAAATGGGAGGGTGAAACAGTTAAACATACAGTTAGTGGCGGCGAAACACTTTATGGGATTGCCAAACAATATAACATTACCACGGGTGAAATCATTAATGCCAATCCGGGGATGAATGAACAATTAAAAGTTGGTCAGGAATTGCTGATCCCCAATCAGCCGAAAGCTGCAAAGGACAAATCCGGCGAGCAAGGAACTTCGGTTAAATACGATGAACATACTGTTTTGCCGGGCGAAACTATCTATACAATCGCCGTTCAACTTGCCTTCAGCATCGACAGCCTCAAAAAATACAATCCCATGCTCACTGAAACAGTTCATCCCGGACAAGTGATCAGGGTTCCTGAAAACAGAAATATATCAAACTATATCACCCATAAAGCTGAGAAAAAGGAAAAACTGGAGGATATTATCAACAAATACAAAGTGAATTATTACAAGGTTTTAGTACTTAATCCGGGAATTTCAAAAAAGGTTGAAGCAGGCGAAACAATCAAAATTCCGGTTGAATTAATCAATCAAAATGAAACTTTAACGAATACAGAAAATGAAAACCTACCAGGTAAAATTGCTTTACCCTGCGAAGACACAGAACTAAATAAAAAGAAAACATACAATGTCGCACTGATGCTGCCCTTATATCTTGAGGAAGTCGACAGTATGAATAACTTACCGGGTAATGATCTTACAGAAATATCGAAATTGTCAGCTCTCCGATTCATTCAGTTTTATGAAGGATTTTTATTAGCAGTCGACTCGTTGAAAAATAAGGGAATAAAACTCAATCTTTTTGTTTATGATGTAGATAATACAAGTCCAAAAATTGAAAAAGTGTTGCATGCATCAGAAATGAGCAGCATGGATCTTATTATTGGTCCATTTTTCAACGAAGGTTTTAAAAAAGTTGCAGCGTTTGCGAAAACATACAAAATAAACATTGTCAATCCGCTTTCGACCCGAGAGGAAATCATTCTGAATAATCCATACGTCTTTAAAGTTAAGCCTAATATAAACAAACAATCCGACCAGCTTTTGAGTTTTCTGCTTGAAGTTTATCCGACAAGCAATATAGTGATAATCAGGCAGAATAAATATCAAAACCAGGCATCCGTTTCTTATATAAGGAATTGGCTCAATAGCCGGCGGGTTCCTAGGGTTTATCTCCAAAACAAAAAAATTCTGGAAAGAATTAATTCGAAAAAAGAACGGGGAAAACTATTTACTGAAAACATGTTGTTCGATACGGAAGAACTTTCAAGAAATCCAAACGACAGTTCATATTTGGGAAATACTGTAAAAGAAGTTATCTATGATCAGGACAGTCTGCTTGGTTTAAAAATGAATCTTTCCCGGCTCAGGCATAATGTGGTAATTGCTTTTAGCGACGACAATGTATTTTCTCAGGAACTTCTATCCAGGCTAAATAAACTAAATGAAAATTATGATATAACCCTATTCGGTTTACCCGATTGGAATAAGTTTGAAAACCTGGAAACCCAGCAAATGTTAAACCTGGACTTTCACAGTTTTTCATCTTCAATTATTGACTACCAGGATGAAAGGGTTATAAGCTGGATCATGAGGTTCAGAGAAAAATACAAAACCGAACCCACCGTTGCAAAATATGCTTACGATGGATTTGATATTGGCTGGTATTTCCTGAATGCCCTGTTTTTGCATGGAAAAGATTTCGAGCAATGCATCCATGACTTTCATATTCAATTGATCCAAACAAAATTTGATTTTGAGCAAAATAATGATAATGGTTTTCAAAACAGTTACTGGAACCTTGGTGAATATAGAGACTATACGTTAATCAAAGTTTGGTAATAAACACACCTGTTTAAAAAGAAATCAATATTTTTGAAAATGCAAGGGGGATAAATGAATATATTTGCAAAAATTCTTTGAAATATATGCTTAGCAGAAGGCATCTGAGGATAAAAGCTTTACAGGCACTTTACGCTTTTAACCAATCGGCAAACGACAGACTTGACATTGGGGAAAAGGAACTATTAAAAAGCCTGGATAAACTTTTTGAAATTTATATTTACCAGCTTTCATTTCTTATCGAACTTGTCGATTTTTCTCGAAAAAGAATGGAAGACAATAAGCATAAATTTTTCCCGACCGAGGACGATTTACAACCAAATACGCGGTTTGTTGAAAATAAATTCTACAACCAGATGGTTAACAACCGCGATCTGCAGTTTTATATTGATAAATTCAAAATTTCATGGGTCGATGAAGAAGATATGGTCCGAAAGCTTATGCTTGAGATCAGACAAAGCAAAGAGTTTATCGATTATTTGTCAGCTAAAGATAATACCTATGAAGATGACAAGGAGATTTTTATTAAGATCATCAAAAAACACCTTTCAAAATCTGAAATCCTGCAGTTTTACTATGAAGAAAGAAACATTTATTGGTCGGATGACTTTCATACCGCAAACCTCCTTACAATAAAAGCAATCAAATCGTTTCAGGAAAATTCAAATGAATTTGATAAAATCCCGGGGTTATTTGAAAATGACACTCCGGATAATAAAAATGAAGATAAAAATTATGTTATCAATCTGTTCCGAAAAACTATTGTGCATAGCCCTGATTACGAAAAGCTTATCGAAGACAAGGTAAAAAACTGGGAAATGGACAGGATTGCTGTCATGGATGTCATTTTGATTAAAATGGCTTTGGCAGAACTTACGGAGTTTCCATCCATTCCAATTAAAGTGACATTGAATGAATACATAGAACTTGCCAAATTATACAGTACTCCGAAAAGTAAAGTATTTGTAAACGGTATACTCGATAAATTAATTGCTGACCTGAAAACCCAAAATATGATTAAAAAAATCGGTAGGGGCTTGCTCGAAAGCTGATCCACCAAAATACTAATTTTATTACGCCGGGTTGAATTTGTTAAATATGATTTCTATCTTTGATCTTCAGAATTTAATGAAGATAATGTAACGTCATTTGTAATGGAAAAGTCAAAACCTGGGTTCAATGATTCACTCAGAATCATTGAACGTCATTCAATCATGAACAGACAAAACTTTACGAAAACAGATGATAAAAAATACGATTACGCTATTTTTCGTTTGGAAAAAACAGAAGATAAAAAGAAGAAATAAATAGATGTACCAGCCAAAGACGATTTATACGAGCATTGCGCTCAAAGCTATTTTGAATTACTTTCAAAAAGAATTAAAAGACGAACTTCAATCTGATGAAGGTATAGGAGATCTGACCAAAATTAGAAGAGGATGCTTTGTTTCAATTCATAACCGTGATGGCTCACTGCGGGGTTGTATAGGAACGATTGAACCTTGTGAATCTGATCTTTCCAGAGAGATTTACCGAAATGCTATCTGTGCTGCTTTTGAAGATTACCGGTTTAATCCACTTTCACGTGATGAACTGGATGACATCGAAATTTCTGTTGATGTACTTACTGTACCGGAAGAAATTTCAGATTTTGATGATCTTGACCCACTCATTTATGGCGTAATCGTTACCGATAATAGTGCACACAGGGGAGTTTTACTTCCCTCTATTCAAAGCATTGATACTGTTGAACAACAAATCGAAATCGTTAAAAGAAAAGCCGGGCTGAGTAAAATTCATAACCGGAACCTTAAATTTTATCGGTTCACATCTACCCGGTACCATTAATTTTCTAAACCTTACTATGATTAACTTTATTTTCGAATCATGATTAAAATACTTGAAACACCCCGGGATGCAATGCAAGGCTTACATAAGATTATACCTACCATTGATAAAATCAGATTGATAAATGCCTTAATAAAGGTAGGGTTCGATATTATTGACGTGGGAAGTTTTGTTTCAAACAAAATAATTCCGCAATTAAGCGATACGGATAAAGTAATCAATGGTATTAATCTGAATGGATCAAATTCTAAACTATTTGTACTTGTTGCAAACGAAAAAGGAGGTCTTACAGCTTCAAAATTTTCTCAAATAACCTATATCGGATTTCCGTTTTCTGTTTCTGAAACTTTTTTATTTAAGAATATTCGTGCAGATACTGACCAGGCATGGAAGACAATCTTAAAGTTGAAGGAACTGTGTGACAGGACAAATAAAAAACTTATCGTTTATCTTACCATGGCCTTTGGTAATCCTTATAATGACCCTTCCGGTATCGAAATCCTCCTAAACTGGACCCGAAAACTTTATAAAATTGGAATAGATACTATTAGTCTTTCTGATATTATTGGAGTAGCAACCGCCGAACAAATAGGTGAAACATATTCTGAACTCGTACAGGAATTTCCTGCAATTGAATTCGGCCTGCATCTTCATGTTCAAAAAACCGAGTGGTACAATAAGCTTGAAGCAGCTTTTACTGGAGGATGCATTATTTTTGACGGAGTGATTAACGGCATCGGTGGTTGTCCGATGACAGGTTATGAACTTCTTGGTAATCTTCCTACTGGTAATATAATTGAATTTGCAGAAAAAAAAGGAATTCCGTTAACTATTAATAAACCGCAATTTGCTGCCGCATTTTCATTAGCTACTTCAATTTTTAATTAAATCGCCCTCTGTTTTACCTTCCATTCCTTAATCCCTGTTTTTTTTAATATAATTTTCTCCTACAACCTCAATTTCAGTTTTAATACCATTTTATATTATTAGAAAGTATGGAAGCCTAAGTCATATCAATTTAAAATGCTTCTAAATTTATAAGTCTCTTGTTTTAATCGGAAAATTAAACATAATTTTGTCCTGTTAATTAATTAACAATAGAAACATCTAGATAATTAAAAGTATATTTATATGAATTCAAAGGTTCAAAATGTAGTTGGGAATTTTGGAGGTGATCCAACAAGACTGATGGATATATTGATTGAGCTGACAAATCACTTGGGTTACATCGATCCGGAAACCATTTCAGAACTTGCCCATCAATTGAATATTTCGAAAGTAGATGTTGAACAAACACTCTCTTTTTATCATTTTTTTAGCCAGAAATCAAGAGGTAAATATACCATTTACCTGAATAATAGTTTGGTAGCTAATATGATGGGAAGGGCTGAAGTTGCAGAAGCTTTTGAAAAAGCCACAGGAACACAGTTCGGACAGGTTTCTTCGGACGGCTTATTCGGTTTATTCGATACTTCCTGCATCGGGATGAATGATCAGGAGCCGGCAGCAATCATTAACGGAGTTATTTATCCTAAAATAACTACCTACCGTGTAAGGGAATTGGTAAAGTCATTCCGATCAGGTATGACGGCTGCTGAAATGGTAAATAGCTTTGGTGGGGGACAAAACCAGTCTGCTCTCATTAAATCCATGGTCACAAATAATTTGAATCGCAGAGGAGCAGTCATTTTTTCAAATTATGAACCGGGTTCTTCACTAAAAAAGTTAGCGGCTTTAACTCCAAAGGAAGTCATTGAGGTTGTAAAAGAGTCGAATCTCCGTGGTCGCGGAGGTGCAGGATTTCCTACCGGATTAAAATGGGAATTTTGTACTAAATCAACAGGAGATAAACGGTACCTGCTGTGCAATGCTGATGAAGGAGAACCAGGAACTTTTAAAGACAGGGTTATTCTGACCGAATTACCTCATTTACTTTTTGAGGGAATGATCATTGCAGGTTACGCAATCGGGGCCAAAGAAGGAATTTTATACCTTCGACTCGAGTATACCTATCTTAAAAAACATCTTGAATCTATACTAAAAAACTTCCGGGAAAAAAAATGGCTTGGCTCAAATTCCCTTGGTATCAATGGATTTGATTTTGATATCCGGATCCAGTTTGGTGCAGGGGCTTATATATGTGGTGAAGAATCAGCCCTGATTGAATCGTGTGAAGGAAAGCGGGGAGAACCCAGAAACAGGCCACCTTTCCCCGTACAGGTTGGCTATCTTGGAAAGCCTACAGTGGTAAATAATGTAGAAACACTTTGTTCGGTTGTTAAGATCATTAATGAGGGTGCCGAATGGTACCGGTCGCTTGGAACAAAGGAAACAGCAGGTACAAAACTACTCAGCATCTCCGGTGATGTCAAGTATCCCGGGGTTTTCGAAATTGAATGGGGAATGACAATCCGCGAGATGCTCGAAATGTCTGGTGCAATGAATCCAAAAGCAGTACAGGTGGGAGGACCTTCGGGAAGGATGATCGGTGAAAATGAGTTTCAGCGAACCATTTGCTACGAAGATTTACCAACAGGAGGTGCAATGATCGTTATCGGTGAACACCGGAACATACTCGAAGTTGTGAAAAACTTCACCGAATTTTTTATTGATGAATCCTGCGGATCATGCGCTCCCTGTCGCTATCTGACAGTGATCCTGAGAAATAAACTGCAGAGAATCATAGATGGCAAAGGCGTTGCAAAAGACATTGATGATTTGGTTCAATGGGGTAAACAAATGAAAATTGCTAACCGGTGTGGACTTGGTCAAAGCGCTGCAAATCCGATCCTGACAAGTATAGAAAATTTCAGGTATGCGTATGAAGCTAAAATTGAAAAAGGTAAAGACTTCAATTCAACCTTCGACATGAATGCTGCTATACAGGAATCTTGCAGGGCAGTTGGCAGATTCCCCCACGTTCAATAGTAAAAAAACCTCTGTAAGAGATCAAAAAGGAATAAAAAGATAAAACAATGAGTGAAAAAATAAAATTCTCTATCGACGGAAAAGCTTGCATTGCGGAAAAGGGCGTCAATATAGTTGATGCAGCTAAAGAAAACGGAATTTACATTCCCACGCTTTGCCATCTCGAAGGTGTTAAGCCTGCAGGCTCATGCCGGATTTGTAACATAAAAATTAACGGCCGTTTTATGACAGCCTGTACAACAGATATTGCCGACGGGATGGTAATTGAAAGTAATACGCCCGAAATTATTGAACTTCGGAAAATCATCGTTGAAACACTGTTTGTATCAGGAAATCACTTTTGCCCGGCTTGTGAAAAAAGCGGAAACTGTGAATTACAGGCACTCGGATACCGCTTTAAAATGCTCGTTCCAAGATTCCCTTACGAATTCGAAGAAAAGGAAGTCGATGCAAATACGCCAAAAATTTATATCGACCGCAACCGTTGCATACTTTGTAAGCGATGTGTAAGAACGATTAAATCGAAAGACGGAAAAAGTATTTTTGCTATTAAGGGTAGGGGGTATAAAGCCATGATCAACATCGATTATGAACTGGCCGCGACAATGACGGATGAAGAAGCACAGAAAGCTATGGAAAATTGTCCCGTAGGGAGTATTCTGAAAAAGGAAAGGGGCTATGTTGATCCGATTGGAAGTCGCAAATTCGACACAAAGCCCATTGGCAGTGAAATAGAACAATCAGTAAATAGTTAAAGGGAGGATATATTATGAGTAAACCATTAGTAGCAACAACATCCCTTGCCGGTTGTTTCGGTTGCCATATGTCATTACTGGATATTGATGAAAGGATTCTGAGTCTGATCGATCTCGTTGATTTTAACAAATCACCTGTTGACGACATTAAAGAATTTACACAAATGTGTGACATCGGCCTTATTGAAGGGGGCTGCTGCAACAGCGAAAACATCCATGTTTTAAAAGATTTCAGGAAGAACTGCAAAATATTGGTTTCGTTAGGTGAATGTGCCATAATGGGCGGATTACCTGCATTAAGGAACAATATACCGATCAAGGAATGCCTTGACGAAGCATATCTGAACGGACCATCAACCAAAACCGTCAATTCGGATGGCATTCTTCCGAATGATGAGGAACTACCAATTATTCTCGACAAGGTCTACCCGTGCCATGAAATCGTAAAGATCGATTATTATTTACCAGGATGTCCGCCTCGTGCTGATCTGATCTGGAATGCCCTTGTCGCACTGGTGACGGGAGATGAAATGAAGCTCCCCTATGAAGTTATAAAATTTGATTAATCGCAAAGAAGATAAGAAAATGGATAAGAAAATAACAATCGAACCGGTAACCCGGGTTGAAGGTCACGGAAAAGTAACAATCCATATTGACGATGATGGAAATGTTGCGCAAAGCCGGTTACACATTGTAGAATTCAGAGGGTTTGAGCGGTTTGTTCAGGGAAGGCCTTATTGGGAAGCACCGGTACTTGTTCAGCGTTTGTGCGGAATATGCCCGGTAAGTCATCACCTGGCTGCGGCAAAAGCATTGGATGTGATTGTGGGTGCAGGCACTGGGGATGGATTGACACCAACAGGTGAAAAGATGAGGAGACTCATGCATTATGGCCAAATGTTTCAATCGCATGCCTTGCATTTTTTCCATCTGGCTTCTCCCGATCTTTTATTTGGTGTTGACGCCGATCCGGCCATCAGAAATGTTATCGGCGTGGCCCGAAAACATCCTGAACTGGCTGTTCAGGGAGTTATGATGCGGAAATTCGGACAGGAGATCATAAGAGCCACAGCCGGCAAAAAAATACATGGAACCGGAGCTATACCCGGAGGTATTAATAAACACCTCACACAGGAAGAAAAAGACAGTTTTACCAAAAGCCCCGATCCATTAAATATTGATAAGATGGTTTCGTGGTCGCTGGATGCCTTGAATTTTCTTAAAGAATATCATAAAAAAAACAAAGATTTCATCGACAACTTTGCAGCCTTTCCTTCGAACCATCTCAGCCTCGTTCGTAAAGACGGCGCACTTGATTTGTACCACGGGGTATTAAGAGCAGTGGATGCTGAGGGTAAAAAAATTCTTCACGATGTGGATTACCAGAATTATCTTGACTATGTGGGTGAAGAAGTGAGGTCATGGAGTTACATGAAATTCCCGCATTTACTCGATTTGGGTAAAAAAGACGGTTGGTACAGGGTGGGACCATTGGCCCGGTTAAATACGTGTGATTTTATTCCCACGCCGCTGGCTCAAAAAGAATTTGAGCAGTTTAAAGCCTATACAAAGGGCAAGCCCAATAACATGACCATGCATTACCACTGGGCAAGGCTAATCGAATTGCTGCATTCGGCAGAAATGATGAAAGAGTTGTTGGATGATCCTGATTTGATGAAAGGCGAACTCGTTGTGAAAGGCAAAAAAGGCAATGAAGGTGTCGGTGTAATCGAGGCTCCTCGTGGCACATTGTTCCATCATTACAGAATCAATGAACACGACCAGATTGCAATGGCCAACCTTATTGTGTCGACAACACATAATAACGAACCGATGAATGTGGCAGTTAATCATGCAGCTAAACAATTCATGAACGGGCAGAAAAAAATTACAGAAGGAATGATGAATGCCGTTGAAGTTGCCATCAGGGCTTATGATCCCTGCCTCAGTTGCGCAACCCATGCATTGGGTCAAATGCCGCTTGAAGTTGTTCTTGTTGATAAAAACAATACCATTATAGATCGCCAAAGACGCTAATTTTTGTGAAGGACTTTAAAATTCTGATATATGGATTTGGTAACCCAGGCCGGCAGGATGATGGCCTAGGCAACGAATTTGTAGATATGTTTCGGCAATGGGTTGATACGGAGGGATTTCCAGGGTTTGAATTCGATAGTAATTACCAGTTGAATATCGAAGATGCTGCTGCCATTAAGGATAAAGACATCGTGATATTTGTCGATGCATCAACAGAGGAAATTGAGGATTGTTTGTTCACACCTGTTAATGGATCAACAGACATAACATTTACAACACATGCGGCTTCCCCGGGTTACATTGTACAGTTGTGTAGGGAATTATACGATAAGGCACCAGCTACTTATCTCCTTCACATCCGTGGTTACGAATGGGCTTTTATGGAAGGGTTAACAGATAAAGCAAGAAAAAACCTGTTAAAAGCGTATGATCTTATGAAAGAAAAATTTAAAAATCCTGAAAATCTTTATAAAGGTTGTAATAAAATACCGCTTCAAAATAATCACATATACAATTAAAATCATTATATAATGAACCTATCAACAGAATACATGGGGTTGAAGCTTAAAAACCCTATCATTGTTAGCAGTTCCAAAATAACCGATGAGATCATCGACATTAAAAAGTGCATCGACGTGGGTGCTGGTGCAATTGTTCTGAAATCTTTGTTTGAGGAGCAGATGGTCGCTAATTCAGAGGTTTTGATGGATCAGGATATCAAGTATTTCTGGTTCCCGGAGGCCATTGAGCAAATTAATAAATATTCAAAGGAATATGGTTTGAATAAAGTGTTGGAGCTTATCAGTCAAATAAAAGATTACAGCGATGTTCCTGTTATTGCCAGCATCAATTGCATCACTTCACATACCTGGCCGCAATTCGCAAAGAGCCTTGAAGATGCAGGCGCTGACGGAATTGAACTGAATATTGCTTTGCTGCCATTCGATAAATCCACACCTGGAAAAGAAATTGAAGATCAGTACGTAAAAATTGTAACAGAAGTGAAGAAATATGTTTCTATCCCGGTTGCTGTAAAACTAAGTAATTATTTTACCAATCTCATCCAGATCACACATCGGCTGGACGATGCCGGTGTAAATGGCCTGGTTCTCTTCAACCGTTTGTACCGACCTGATATCGACATTGAAAAAGAAGTAATTGTGCACGATAACGTTTTGAGTGCCCCTGAAGAAATGACCAAATCGTTGCGATGGGTGGCTTTGTTATCTCATCAGCTTAATTGTCAGGTGGCTGGCGCTACAGGCATACACGATTACAAAGACGTCGTAAAACAATTATTGGCAGGGGCCAGTGCGGTACAGATTTGCTCCACGCTTTATAAAAACGGACTAAGTTATATTGATACCATTCTCACCGATTTGGAAAAATGGATGAGCAGGCATCACTACGATACCATTGATCAGTTTAGAAGTAAAATCTGTAAAGAAAATGAATGCAGCATCATGTTCGAGCGAATACAATTCCTTAAAAAGGATATGTAATTGTCAGGGTTGAAAGTTGACCTATTGATTCCGAATTTAAAAAATTCTGCCGGCAGGCAGGATGAACATTGAGCAATAAAGTAAAGTTTGTTTGATCCCGGTCAGAAATGACCGGGGTCTTTTATTTAGCAAACTGTGATGATGTTCATCAATTGAAATTCCTATTAAATACAGCCCATGATAATTAGTTGAACGAATATTTTCATCCCACTCAAATTGTTCTTTTTCAAAATACTTTGTTACAATTTTATTTTCTTATTCTATCCCCGCATAACTTTTTATTTCTTACCTTGGTAGCGAATTTCAAAAGTAAATATCCAGTATTAAAAAAGGACCAGCTAACGGAATCAAAATGTTCGTCAGGTTGTTTTGTTAATTGAATAAATTCATTAAAACATTTAAATCATGAGAAATTATACACTTTTATTAAGCATGCTTCTAGCGATTATGTTTTTTCATCTTCAGGGTCAAGCTCCACAACAAAAGGTGTTTAAAACTATTACCGATCCTCAAACTGGTTATCAGCAGTTGTCAGAAATGGGTGGTCTAAATTCGATTAATCCCGATTTCAAGGTAGGTGGTTCGATCAAGGAAGCAAGTATTAACTGGCAATTTACAGATGCTGCCGCTATTGGGTCAAGGATCAAAGTATCCGCACAAACAGGGCAAACGTTTACTTCATGGTGGCTGAACCAGCAGCGTATCTCATTATATGGCAGCAGTTCATCACCATTATGGGAACAACCCATTGGAACGCAATGGGAATGGCCTATCGACCTTACAGAGGATGGGGCATGGGCAGCTACCGGTTTCGACAGTGTAGCACAGGTTTATATCACAAGTACACCTTCCCTTTTTTGGGAAGTGATTTTTACAGGACAGGTTATCGGCGTTAAAATTAGCCAGGATGGGAGTAAGCTTTATGTTGCAGAAAACAATCACAACAACACCGGTAACGTTTACATCCATGCATTTGCCGTCGGCAACAGTACACCGTTATGGTCAGTACCTTTTACGGGTGATGGAACCGTATTTACAGCCAGTGGTGATTGTTCAAGACTCGTCTTGTGCCAGTATTCGGGTGTGAATAAATTATGGGTTATCAATAGTTCCGACGGTACTGTAATGTTCGATGCCTTTTATGCGAACCAAAATCCACCCGGGCTGAGTTATAACGGGAATGTAATCGTAAACGGTGATTACAGCGGCAATGTTTACCTTTATAAATTCAATGAAACAACCAATGCCTATGAACAAAAATGGACATATAAAGTTGGTGTTGGCAATGGGGGTACCTCCGTATGGGTAGTCGGCATGGGAGTTTCTGCTGATGGTAATACGGTTGCTGTAGGAACGCTTATTTTCCTTGCCAATGATTATGACGGTGAACTCTACCTGTTTAATTCCTGGTCGCCTGTTCCTGTTTGGATTCACGGAAGCATAGGTGATGAAGTAAGTGCTGTCGACCTAAGCGGCGATGGTTCATTAATCGCAGCAGCAAGCTGGGGTCCATTTAACCAAACGAAACCCGATTTCTTCCTTTTCCGGAAGGAAAGTGACATTCCGATATTTACAATCACAACGCCGGGTTCATTTTTTGCTGTTGACATTTCGGATGACGGAACCTTGTGCGCCGTGACAGGAAAGGCAGTGCATGCCAGAGCTTTCGGAAATGGTGGATTTTTGTACAACATCCATTCCGATCCGGGCGGAGGTTGGGTTGCCGGGATTGTCGATCTTGAAAATACTTCGGATGATGCAAATGCCAAAGTCAGTATAAATGAATTAGAGAATTATTACAACCGCAGCAATACAGATGGGAGTTACCTTATCAAATATGTTCCCGAAGGAACATATTCAGTAACAGCAAGCAAAATTGGATACTACCCCCAAACTATTTCAGATGTGGTTGTTTCAGAAGGTCAGGCCACTAATCTTGACTTTGCCTTACAGGAAACAGGAAATCCACCTACAAATCTCTCAGCGACGCATGGAGCCGGGTTGACCATTGGATTAAGCTGGCAATACGATAATGCACCTGGCGTTCTGGGATTTAATATTTACAGAAAATTTATTCCTGAGGACCTTTTTCCGGATGAACCCTTAGCGACTGTATCAAATACAGAATTTACCTATGAAGATTCAGATATTCTCCCGCTTAAAAATTACTACTATGCAGTTACAGCAATTATCGAAACGGATATTGAAAGTCCATATTCAAATATGGCTGAAGGCTGGATGAGTCATGGATTTATAACCGATAACATCAGTGCTTATGTGGGTTCAGTACCTGTAATTGATGGGACGATTTCTCCGGGTGAATGGGATGATGCATTTAAACTCGATGCCTCTGATTTTTTAGGCACCAATGATAATTCACCCAATCCGGTCGGTAGCGTAACCATGTATTATAAGGTAGATGCTGCAATGACCGGATTATATGTTGCCTGCATCAATGAAAATGACGTTGTATTGGAAGATCATGATGAAGTTGCTTTATACATTGATGATAACCACGACGGGACCTATCCTGCAATTGGCGACAGCACCGAAGGAAATTACTGGGCTGCCTATTATGCCAGCGGAAGTGTTATTAAATACAGGCCTATATACGATAACGGCGGCGTTGGCCAAACGTTTTATCTTGATAATCCGCAAATCGCTGTTTCGAACGCAACAGGTCACATTGTTTATGAATTTAAGATTCCCATAGGAAATGAATTCTGGGATATTACACCCGGACCTGACAATACAAGCGGATTATTCACTTTTACTCTTGACGATCCGACAAATTTCGATGGGTACTGGCCGTGTCAGAATCCTCAAATATTTATTCCGCTCGACTATGGCTCGATTCAGTATGGGGCCGCAAATAGCGCTCCTATCCCACCCGATGGTTTAAATATTTCATGGAACGATAATGCTCCCTATACCATCAACCTGGAATGGAATCAGCCGGATGTCAATGACTTTGATCATTTTAATGTTTATAAATCGGAAAACAGCGGACCCTGGGAATTTCTTACTGAAACCACCGGAACACAGGTGTTCTACGTGTCTGCCACTTCAATTTATACGGAATTTTATGTAACAACTGTTGACCAATTCGAAATGGAATCTGTACCCTCTGAAATTGCTGTTTTTGATGTTACAATCGGTATAAATGAAAATCATTCTGAGGCTACTGGCATGGTTTACCCCAACCCAAGTAATGGTTCAGTATATATTTCGCTGAACATCGAAGAACCAGGAAATTATTCAATTGCTGTGTTTAATTCTGAGGGACAGCGTGTCAAATCACTTTACAACAATTTCCTTAACCGCGGGCTCACCGTTCTTCAGTGGAATGGCGAAAATAATGCCGGTGCAAAATTGAATAACGGGATCTATTTTATCCAGTGTGCTGGTCAGAACATGCGTTTCAGCCAAAAGGTGGTTCTTATGAGGAAGTAGCGGGAATAATTCTATTTTCAAATTAGGTCATTAATAAAAAAACCGGGTTGTTCCCGGTTTTTTTATGATTTTCAATTCTATTAAAAAATATCAAGTATCTTCATATTTGAGCCGTTAAACTGAAACTCCTCGCCGGCTTTTTTGCCTTCCATGGCTTTATATACAGGAACTGCAGGTGATATTGCGTAATAAATTTCATCATCAACGGTAACTTTGCCGATCCCAGCTGAAATAAACATTGTTTGCTTTTCGGTGATAACAATTGCTCCGAATTCAACTTTTTCATAGTGTTTTTCGACCGGTATCCGGTTCAGGATTTCAAACTGCTCATTGGCTTTTGTCAGTTGTAAAGCGAACATATCTCTTTTTGCCAGTAATTGTGTTCGGAACGAATCATACCTGTCTTTTGGCGCGCCATATTCATTGGCGCTTTTCTGGTTTTCTTCAACGACCGATTTTAAATGATCAATTGTTTGGTTTTGAATAGAAATACAGGCTTGCAGTATTTTTGCCTTCAGTCTTGTTTTCTTGTTCACCATAATCGATTTCATTTCCTGATCTGATTTAATTCAACAATAATAAATCCTATACCAACTGTCGTGTTAAATTTGGATTAATTAAAATCTGAGATTTTATAACGATTGGATAAAGTACAAATATATAAAACTATTCCTTCATTTACAGAAAGTTATTAAAAATTATTTCAGTTGATTTTATTGCTGAGGTAATCTTTGAACATTAAAAAAAACCAATTGTTCATCTCTCAAACATGTTTTAATAAGAATAAATTAACGTGTCGTTCCGTATGATTGAATAAAAATTTTATCTTTGCAATTGATCTGAAATTCATAGTAGTAATAACCAAATAAATATAAAAATGGGAGTATTAGTTGGAAAAAAAGCACCTTTGTTCGAAGCAGATGCAGTCGTTAATGGAGGCGAATTTGTCGAAAAATTTTCGTTGGAGCAATTCATAGGTAAAAAACATGTGGTATTTTTCTTTTACCCGCTTGATTTCACATTTGTTTGCCCTACTGAGATTCTTGCATTCCAAAAGAAACTTCACGAATTTGAAAAAAGAGATGTTGCAGTAGTAGGATGCTCAGTCGACTCGAAGTATTCGCACTGGGCCTGGTTGAATACTGAACAAAAAAATGGTGGTATAAAAGGAGTAACTTTTCCTTTGGTATCGGATCTTTCGAAAACCATTTCTGAAAACTTTGATGTGCTTGCGGGAGAATATGATTATGACGAAGAAAATGACGAATCGATCTTCGATGGGGATGCGCAGGCTTACAGAGGTCTGTTTTTAATCGATAAGCAGGGTATCGTTCGCCACCAGGTAGTGAACGATATGCCCCTCGGAAGAAGTGTTGAAGAAGCTATCCGTATGGTTGATGCATTGCAGTTTTTTGAAGAAAACGGAGAAGTTTGTCCTGCCGACTGGCATCCGGGTGATGATACGATGGAAGAAAATGCAGCAAGCGTTGCCAATTATTTAGCTTCACACTGATATAACTTTAGGGACTAAGATAAAAGCAGTGGGAATCCACTGCTTTTTTTGTTTCATTCTGATCTGATTTGAGTTACCGACCTTTCTTGTCACGATTCTGGTTACCGCATGTATGTATATGACTTTGGACTAGAGAAGTTTACCCGCAGATCAACTGTTTTAACAACTGCAAATTATTTTTCTTTCTATTGAAATGTAATCCGAGTCGATTAATGACAGGAAATATATTCCGCTTTTCAATCCGGTGATTTTAATTTCGGATTGATTATTTACCCGCTTCCGGATTATCGTATTACCCGAAAGGTCTGTCAGACAAATTTCTTTAATACTTGCTCCGTTTAACCAAATAGTGAAAGAACCATGAGACGGATTGGGAAAAACTATGACATTTTCCAGATCGAAGTTAATATTAGGTATAGATGTTATGAGCGGGCAATCTGTTACATTTTCAGGGTAAAGGGTGATCCCTTCCTGCTGAAAGCAATTGATCGAATAATCGGCCATATCGGTAATGCAGCCCGGAGAAAGGACCAAAAGCCCGTAAGTGGATCCCACGCCTTCAATGAGATCGATGTAATAACACGGATTAATTGACCATCGCTTCCGGTAGGTGTTACCTACAAGTACCGAATCGACAGACTGAACAATATCTGGCTCAGTCCAAAATGTTTCAAGATAGCCTTTCACCGTATCACCAATCTTGCATGTTAAAGTCGTAAAGAAGCATTTCATCCACGGTGGAGGGTGGCACAATAAATACTTTTTTAGCTGCGGTATCCTGCCTTACTGATCCTTTGTAACCGGCAGGGATATCAAAGCAACTGACACTTGAATATGTCTGGACAAATGGTGTCGTCAATTTATGATACAATTGTCCGTTGATGAGGGTATCTCCGTCAAGAAGGATTGAATACTTTTTAATATCCGTACTAAAGGAACATTGCATGACAAACTCAATATTCCATATTGCATTGCTATCGGGAAAAGGATGATAAACGGATGTTTGGGCACCAGCGAACAGAACGGTGAAGACGGGCAATATAATTAAAAGTTTTTTCATTGCTTTCGTTTTTCAGGTTAGGTATTCAAAGGTATGAATATTACTTAATTTTTTTCAATATATTATTTCATTTTCTATGCTTATCCAGGCTATGAAATCTTCCCTGAATTGAAATCTGTACCAAAGAGTGTCAATTATTGCAGGATAACTATTTCATTTTTGTATAGTGAAATCAATATCTCACTGTTAATAGAGGCTTTGACGGATGTACTGATCGGGTCAATGAGTTGATTTACCGATGAGATAATTTGAAAATGAGAAGCTACGAATGCAAGTAAGCAAAAACTTGATCAAAAAAGCTGGTCAATTAATTTTAATAAATCCTGAAACTGTTGTTTGCTTACCTTTGCAAAAGTTTTACAGTGAACCGGATGAGCACTTTATAAAAATTAAAAAGATCAATATCAGCTAATCTATGTATTTCATAAAGATACCAGCGATTTTAAGCGAGTTTAATAGTGATCTGGTAACGAAAATCAGAACCAAACAAAATGTAATCTATATAACATTTGACGATGGACCCAACAGGAATATAACCCCGGAAATTCTTGATATACTTAAACCATTCAATGCAAAAGCAACATTCTTTTGCCTGGGGATGAAAGCTGCTAAAGCTCCTGAATTGATGATAAGAATGACGGAAGAAGGTCATGCGATAGGGAATCATTCATACAGCCACCCGAAAGGAAGGGAGACAGATACAGAGACATATATTAAGGATGTTCGCAAATGTGGTGATATTTTCAAAGCCGATCTTTTCAGACCTCCCTATGGCTCTTACAGGATTGAGCAAATGGACAGGTTAAAGAGCAGATATAAAATTATTTTGTGGAATGTGATGACTGGCGATTTTGATGAAAAAGTGTCAAAAGAAAAGGTACTCCGGCGATCTGTCAGGTATACAAAAAAAGGGACGATCATTGTTTTTCATGATATGCAAAAGGCAAAGGAAAAAGTTTTGTATGCATTGCCAAGGTTTCTGGAGCATTTTTCAAAAAAGGGTTTTACTTTTGAACCCATAAAATCGGAATTGATTTAAAATCCTAAAGAAAGAGCAATTGATCAGCAGGCCGAATTTCCACAACAGGTTAACCAACAGATTTTTACTTCTGTTTGTAATTCTGGTGCTGATCCGGTGCGCCAACCCTGTGACCCCTGAAGGCGGTCCCAAAGACACAACACCACCCGCACTCATCAAATCTGTACCGCCTCTGTATATGCGAAACTTCAATGCTTCCAAAGTGAAAATCTATTTCAGTGAATTTATTCAGTTGAAAGACCTGAATAAAGAACTTATCATTTCTCCTCCTATGCAAAAAATGCCTGATATTAAGGCGAAAGGAAAGGTTCTGCAGATTGAATTCAACGAAGCGCTCAAGGAAAATACTACATACAACCTGTTTTTCGGGAATGCAATCGTTGATCTCACCGAAAACAATCCGCTAACCAACTTTCAGTATATTTTTTCCACGGGCGATGTACTGGATTCATTGTCAATAAAAGGTACTGTAGTCAGTGCCTTCGACCTAACCCCATCCAAAGGTATCAATGTGATGCTATACCTGGATAATAACGACACAGTTCCCCTGGATTCGATGCCTTACGTTGTACGTCCGTATTTTATGACAAAGACTAATGAAAACGGGGAATATATTCTTAATAATCTTCCGGATAAATCCTATAAATTATTTGCGCTTGAAGATGCAAATGGTAATCTGTTGTTTGATCAGCCAACAGAAAAAATTGCCTTTATAGATACTTTGGTGACACCGTATTATATCCCACTACCGCTATCTGATTCGCTTGTCAGCGATTCCCTTGCAGGGGAAGAAAATACAGATGCAGTGCACGAACTAAAGCTTTACAATCTGTCACTTTTCGAGGAAACTGATACGGTTCAGCGGTTTTTAAAAGCGTTATTGGTTAAAAAGGATGAGATAATGGTTATACTTAAATTACCGACTATAAACCCTGAAGTCATACCTTTAAATCTTCCGCTGAACTACGATTGGAGTTTACAGGAGATCAATAAAACAAAAGACACCCTCACCTTCTGGCTAAAGAATATTGATCAGGATTCGCTAAAGCTTAAAATCAGTGATGTGAACTTTGTCGCGGATACCATTGACCTGGCCATCGTTAAAAAATCAAGGGGAAGAAAATCAAAAGAACCTGACACAGAGTCGCATAAATTAGCCATAAATTTCAATTTTCATGGCACTGCCGATCTTGACCAACCCCTGAAACTGACCTTCGGATATCCTGTAACAAGGTATGATGTTTCAAGGATCCTGCTGGTTGAAAAAGAAGATACAATGCAACCACTTTTCTCTTTTACTGACGAAATTAAACGGGCCGGATTATTTGATTACCGTTTAAAACCAGCCACGGCTTACGAGGTTATCATACCCGATTCTGTTTTTTTTGATATTCACGGATGGTCTCACGATTCTGTTACGTTGAAATTTACTACCAAAGCATTGGAGGATATTGGAAATTTTTACCTCGAAACAACAGTTTCCGACACGTCCTTCAATTATATTTTCCAGCTTCTGGATAAAGATAAAGTCATCCGTCAGGAAATCATCAATACTGGTCAGAAACTTTCCTTCAAATACCTGAATCCCGGTACATTTAAACTGAAAGTTATTTACGATAAAAACAGAAACCGGAAATGGGATTCGGGCAGCTACTACAAACACATCCAACCGGAAGAGGTTAAATTTTTTCAGAAAGACATCACGATCCGGGCCAATTGGGATGTTGAGGAGTCCTGGGATTTGAGTAACTAAACTAAGTCAGGAAACTGTTGCACATGGATGTTGCAGAATAGATTATCAGAAAGGCAAAATAGTGTAATCAAGCAGATTTATTATCTTAAAGCAGCTATCAGCAGTTCGATGTCCTTGTAAGGAAGCGTAAAATATTCACCAATATAGGGATTTGTTAATGTACCATTGAAAAGGTAAACACCTGAACGTAAACCCCAATCCATTTTCACCCTGTTTTCAATTCCGCCTGTTTCACCAATTTTAAGCAAAACAGGTCCGAAAAAATTACTCAGTGCATACGATGCTGTATGGGGAACTTTTGACGCTATGTTCGGCACACAGTAATGTGTCACATCGTATTTTTTAAAAACCGGATTGTTGTGGTTAGTGATTTGAGAAGTTTCGAAACAACCACCCTGATCGATACTGACATCAATAATAACCGAACCGAACTTCATTTGTGATACCATCTCTTCGGTGACAATAAACGGTGTTCTGCCTTCACCCGAATGAATAGCACCAATGGCAACATCGGCAGTTTTAAGCGCTTTCGAGAGTACCTTTGGCTGCAAAATAGAGGTGAATACACGGCAATTCAAGGTATCCTGAAGTCTTCTCAATTTATAAATCGAATTATCGAACACTTTGACCTCAGCTCCCAGTCCCATCGCAGCCCGTGCCGCATATTCAGCTACAGTACCGGCACCGAGAATAACGACTTCGGTGGGGGCAATTCCGGGAAATCCACCGAAAAGGTTACCTTTCCCATAATCAGGATGCTCAAGATATTCAGCAGCAATGAAAATGGAAGTGGTTCCTGCTATTTCACTCATCGCCCTGATCACCGGAAAGCTGCCTGTTTTATCTTTGATGAATTCAAAGGCAACCATTGTCATCTTTTTTGTCATCAATTTTTCAAAGTACTGCCTTGTCTGTCCAGTAAGGTGAATCGAAGATAGCAGTGTTTGGTGCGAATGCAGTAAATCAAGCTCTTTCAGTGAGGGCGGAGCAACTTTGATGATGATATCTGCCTTATAAACTTCTTCATTGCTATAAACGATCTGAGCACCAACTTCACTGAAGTCATTATCACTGAAATGCGCAGATTTACCAGCACCCGATTGAATCAATACCTGATGTCCTTCTGCAATCAACAATCCCACAGAAAGTGGCACCAAGGGAACCCTGCATTCCTGAAAAGAAGTTTCCTTGGGCACGCCAATGGTAAGGTTACTTTTGTTTCTGTGAACCTCCAGGATTTCCTCCTGGGGCAGCAAGTTTTCAGCTTGCTTGAATTTCACAAATCCATTTTGTCCCGTATTCATAAACTGTTGGATGAGGTAAAAATTCTGGCCTAAAAGTACGAAACTTATGCGTACAACGCTAACTAAAAATAAATCTGATTATCAGGAACACGTGAATGATATAGTGCGACTTTTGTCAAATGGATGCTCAACAATATAAACTTTTATTGACCCCTCTGGTAAGAGTTGTTCAATTTTTTCAGGCCATTCAATAAAACAATAATTGTTACTGTAAAAATAATCTTCGTAACCAATATCATAGAACTCAGTAATGGTTTTCATTCGGTATGCATCGAAATGATAAACTTCCTCATGCTTAGAGGTTCTATAAACATTTACTATTGCAAATGTTGGGCTATTGACTGTATCAACAACGCCAATCTCATCGCAGATTGCTTTAATAAATGTAGTTTTACCGGAACCCATTTCCCCGTAAAAAGCAAATATTCGTTTGTTGCGGCACGATTCTATAAGCACTTTAGCTGCTTCCGGTAAATCGCTGACATCCTTAGAAATAAGTTTTTTTTCAATCATTTCTTTGATGTATTGTATCAATGAATTTTAACGGATGAACAAACAGAATTGCTTCTAGTAAATGTAGTCTTTTTTTGCCTTGAGTTCAACATAGGGAATCATGACTTCTTCCATTGAAATACCTCCATGCTGGAATGTATTTTTGTAATAATTCACGTAATAATTGTAATTATTTGGATAGGCAAAAAAATCATTCTTTTTACAAAAAATATAGGATGAGCTTACATTCAGACGCGGAAGGTAAATATCACCCGGATTTCGCTCTTCATAAACATCCTTCTGGTTAAACTGGAGTGCTCTGCCCGTTTTATACCTCAGGTTCGTGTTGGTATTTCTGTCTCCGAGTACCTTTACAGGATCACTTACTCTAACCGAACCGTGATCGGTCGTGATGATTATATCAATTCCTCTTTCACCTAAGAAATCAATGATATCCTTTAAAGGTGAATGCTCAAACCAGGATAATGTAAGTGACCGATATGCTGCCTCATCATCTGCTAATTCGCGAATGATTTCCATTTCAGTACGGGCATGTGAAAGCATATCTACAAAATTATAAACGATCACATTCAGGCTGTTGCCCATCAGGTTTGGTAAAGTTTCGAGTAGTTTCCTGCCTACGTTTAAATTCAGTACTTTGGCATAGCTGAATTTCAGGTTCTTCCCGTATCGTTTAAGGTATTCCCCCAAAAGTTTGTCTTCAAACTGATTCCGTGTACCTTCATCATCCTCGCCTACCCAGTATTGTGGATATTTTTTTTCAATTTCGGCAGGCATAAGACCTGAAAACATTGCGTTTCTCGCATATTGTGTAACAGTTGGAAGGATGCTGTAAAAAGTAAATTCATTCGCCACCCGGTAATTTTCCTCAAGAACAGGCTGAATTATTTTCCATTGATCCAGCCTCAGATTATCGATCAGGATTAAAAACAAAGGTTTGTTTTCCTTTAGCCTCGGAAATAATTTTTCTTTAAAAATTGTATGCGAAAACAAAGGAGTATTGCTCACTTCTCCATTGATCCACTGCCTGTAATTATTTTCGATAAACCTCGCAAAAACCTGATTGGCTTCCAGCTTTTGCATGTTTAAAATTTCCTTGATACCGCTGTCGGTAGATTTTTCAAGTTCCAGTTCCCATCTCACCAGCCGGGTGTATACTTCAATCCATTCTTCGTGATCGAGACGGCTTCCTATCCGTAAACCAAGTTTACTGAATTCCTGCTGGTACTGGGAAGTAGTTTTATCACTTACCAGCTTTTTATTTTCCAGATTTTTTTTAAGACTAAGGAGAATTTGTTTCGGATTAACCGGCTTAATAAGATAATCAGAAATATTAGAGCCAATAGCCTCTTCCATAATGGTTTCTTCCTCACTTTTTGTAATCATTACAATCGGAAGATTTGGATACTCTACCTTAATTTGCTCAAGGGTTTCTATTCCAGAAATACCGGGCATTTGCTCGTCCAAAAAAACAATGTCGTACGGGTGAGTCTTTACCATTTCAATGGCTTCCGCTCCATTGTTCGTTGTATTTACATAATATCCCTTTTGCTCCAGAAAAAGTATGTGGGGCTTTAAAAGATCGATTTCATCATCAACCCATAAAATGCTTATTTTATCCATGAACTACACATTTAAGTTTTGTCAGTTAATTCAATTATATTGGTTAAGAATAAATAAAATGTCGACTACAAAGTACCGCTTTTCATTCAAAGGTTTTATTAAAGAGATGAAAATAGTGAAAAAATGAAAACAAATAAAAATTTTGTTTTACACTACAATAATGCATGATTTTTTGATTTATTGTCTTTTACATAAAAGAAAACCATTGTACGGTGACTGTGAACCATTTTTAATTATCGCAACTTTCAGGCAGTGCCACTTTGTAGGTCATCAAATCACATCATCCTTTTTTTATTTTTGATCAGTAATTGTTGCCATTTTTATTCTTTCTCTTTATGAAAAGTTTAATCCTCAATTCTATGTTTTAAGCGCAATTATATTTTTGGTAAAAATTAAATAGTCTCTTAAGTAAATTGGTTTATTCTTTTCTTAATTCCTACAATTTGACCAGGAAAGTAATCAAATTTGAATTCAGGAATTACTGCGTAATAGCGAGAGACTATAGTTAAATTCTTAAATTTGCAAAAAAACGAAATTGACAACCAACCCGGCAAATAAGCGGAAAATTATAAACGATCCGGTTTACGGGTTTATCACTATTCCCGACGATCTTATCTTCAGTTTGATTGAACACCCATGGTTTCAGCGACTCAGAAGGATTAAGCAATTGGGTCTTACACATCTTGTATATCCGGGCGCGCTGCATACCAGGTTTCACCACTCCCTTGGGGCTATGCATCTGATGCAACAGGCACTTATCACCCTTCGTGAAAACGGACAGAAAATTTCATCACAGGAAGAGCAGGCATCATATATTGCCATCCTTCTTCATGATATCGGGCATGGGCCTTTTTCTCACGCACTCGAAAATTCCATTGTTCGAAACGTCAAACATGAAGAAATTTCAAAAATTTTCATGGAACGGTTAAACAGCGAATTCAAAGGTGATCTTTCTATGGGGATCGCTATTTTCAATCAGGAGTATTCGAAAATTTACCTGAGTCAGTTGGTTTCCGGCCAGCTCGATGTCGACAGGCTCGATTACCTGAAACGGGATACCTATTTTACCGGAGTTTCAGAAGGAGTTATCGGAACCGAAAGAATTATTAAAATGCTCAATGTAGCCGATGGAAATCTCGTAGTGGACGTAAAAGGCATTTATTCGCTTGAAAAATTTATCATTGCCCGAAGAATAATGTACTGGCAGGTGTATCTGCATAAAACGGTCCTTTCGGCTGAAAACCTGCTGATTAAAATTTTAAAAAGGGCTTCCTTTATTGCGAAAAATGGCCGGGATATTTTTGCAACTCCCGCTTTAAAATTTTTTCTGAACCATGAATACAGTCATTCTGATATATTAACCAATCCCGAGATTCTGCAGCAATATTCAAGGCTTGATGATTTTGATATCATGACTTCTGTCAAAATCTGGTGTGATCATCCTGATAAAATACTTTCTGTTCTCAGCAATAATCTTGTAAACCGGCATTTATTCCGATGTGAAATACAGTCAGAACCGTTTGACTATTTTTATATTGAGACCCTGAAATCTAAGATTATGGAGAAATATAAGCTTCAGGAAGATGAACTGGAATATTTTATTTATTCCGACACCACCTCAAATTATGCTTATAATCTCGAATCGGATCACATAAATATGTTGACGAAATCAGGAAAAATATTAGATATCCTTGAAGCCTCGGATCAGTTCGACAGTTCCACATTTTCGAAAATTGTGACCAAACACTTTATTTGTTACCCAAAGGATGTTGATAATTGATCACAGATTATCCATTATCGACTTTAAAAATAATTAATTTTGCTTGCATAACAGTTATTTCATTGCAATGGAGTTTTCAGCGATTCAGATAGCCGAAATTTTAAAAGGGAGAGGTGGATGGAAATCCCGACGTCAGAATAAATTTTGTGTCGCGGATTGAAGAGGGAGAAAAAGGCACATTGAGTTTTTTAGCCAATCCGATATATACACCTTATATTTACGAAACGAATGCATCAATAGTACTTGTCAATAAAGAATTTAAACCCGAAAAAGAAATAAAAGCTACGCTAATCCGGGTTGAAAATGCCTATTCCGCTTTTGCTCAGCTACTTGAATTTTATAATAAAAACAAAAACGAAAAATCCGGAATTTCTGAAAAAGCAAGTATTTCACCATCCGCTAAGATTGGAGATAACGTCTATATAGGTGATTTTACTGTAATTAGCGACCATGTGGTCATCGGTAATAACACAAAAATTTACGCTCAGGTTTTTATCGGGGAGAATGTAAAAATCGGGAATGAAACAATTTTATTTCCCGGTGTTAAAATATATTCTGACAATATAGTGGGAAATAATTGTATTTTGCATGCAGGTGTCGTAGTGGGAAGTGATGGATTTGGATTTGCACCGCAGGCTGAAAATCCCTACATGAAAATTGCGCAAATCGGTAATGTAGTTATCTGCGATCAGGTTGAAATTGGGGCGAATACAACGATCGACCGGGCAACACTTGGCTCTACCATGATCAGAAAAGGTGCAAAGCTTGACAATCTGATCCAGATTGCTCATAATGTGGATATTGGTGAAAATACTGTGATCGCTGCTCAAAGCGGTATTTCCGGATCAACGAAGATTGGTAAAAATTGTATTATAGGTGGTCAGGTGGGAATTATCGGCCATATTACCATAGCCGATGATGTCAAAATAGCTGCCCAATCGGGAATAGGGAAAAGCATTACAGTCAATGGCAGTGTCTTCCAGGGTTCTCCTGCTTTTGAAATTAGCAAATATCGCAAATCATACATTCATTTCAGAAACCTGGATGTTTTAAAATCACGCCTTGATGAAATGGAAAAAAAGCTGGATAAAAAGTAAAATAGATTCGCAAACCAGCCCAATCACTTTATATTGTTGAATTCATTGTTTTTATAAGTTAATTATTTGGTTAATAGAATATTACTATTTACAATTTGATTATTGGATTTATCTTTATATTTGCCCGCAAATTATGGGAGACAAACAAAAAACTATAGCTTCGCCGGTAACTGTGTCAGGAAAGGGCTTGCATACCGGAGTTGAAGTTAACCTGACCATCAAGCCAGCATCAGAAAATTCGGGTATTCGGTTCAAACGAACAGATATTAAAGATCAACCTGAAATCAATGCAGATTGTTTCATGGTAACCGATACAAACAGGGGAACTACCATTGGTATGGATGGAAGTAGTGTCAGCACTATAGAGCATGTAATGGCAGCGTTAAGAGGGATGGAAATTGATAATGCCCTGATTGAAATTGATAATTTTGAAACTCCGATCAAGGATGGCAGTTCAAAATTTTTTACCCAAGCTATGACGCAGGTGGGAACTGCCGAACAAAATGCTGATAAAGAATGCTTTGTGCTCGATAAAATACTTATCCTATACGGATCCTGAAAACAAAGTTGAAATGCTGGCCATCCCCTCCAATCAGTTTAAGGTTTCAGTAATGATTGATTTTGATACCGAGGTTTTATCAACACAAAATGCAATTCTTGAAGACATAGGTGATTTTAATACAGAATTCGCAAACTGCCGAACCTTTGTTTTTCTGCATGAACTGGAATTTTTATTAAATAACAACCTGATTAAAGGAGGTGATCTTAGCAATGCCATCGTCTTCGTAAACCGTGAAATTTCACAGGAGGAACTCGACAGGCTTGCTAAATTATTTAATAAGCCATCGGTAAAAGTGTTACGGAAAGGAATCCTGAATAATCTTGATCTGCATTTTGAAAATGAACCGGCACGTCACAAATTGCTCGATGTTCTTGGTGATCTTTCTCTTGTTGGTATGCCCATTCAAGCGCACATCATCGCCAAAAGACCCGGCCACAAAGCAAATGTAGAATTTGCAAAAGTCATAAAAAACTATATTATGGAGAAAATAAGGAAACGGTTTGATCCTCCTTTTGACCTGAATAAAACCCCACTTTACGACATTAACAAGATAAAAAAAGTATTGCCTCACCGGCCTCCATTTCTTTTGGTGGATAAAATCATGGATATGGATGATACACGTGTGATTGGTGTAAAAAATGTAACCATGAACGAAGGTTATTTTGTTGGTCATTTTCCGGATGAACCTGTTATGCCTGGCGTTTTGCAAATTGAAGCGATGGCGCAGACGGGCGGTATTTTTATGCTTGATAAATTAAAAGATCCGGAGAATTATCTCACTTTTTTTCTGAAAATCGACAATGTAAAATTCAGGAATAAAGTAGTACCCGGAGATACGCTGGTGTTTAGCCTTGAATTGATTTCTCCGATCCGTCGCGGATTATGCCATATGAAAGGTATCGGTTACGTTGCAAATAAACCTGTAATTGAAGGTGAAATGCTGGCCCAAATTTCAAAAAAAGGATCTTTATAAAATCATAGTTAATCAAAAATGAATCAACCTTTAGCATACGTTCATCCACAAGCAAGAATTGCAAAAAATGCCGTTATCGAACCGTTCGTGAATATCGAACGAAATGTAGAAGTGGGAGAAGGAACCTGGATCGGTTCAAACGTCACCATTATGGAAGGGGTCAAAATCGGGAACAACTGCAAAATATTCCCGGGAGCCGTTATTGGTGCTATTCCGCAGGATTTGAAATACGAAGGTGAGGATACAACTGTTGAAATCGGTAACAATACGACAATTCGTGAATTTGTAACCATTAACAGGGGAACCAAAGCAAGCTGGAAGACCGTAATCGGACAGAATTGCCTGTTGATGGCTTATGTTCACGTTGCTCATGATTGTTATATAGCAGATGGTGTAATTCTTGCAAACGCAGTAAATCTTGCAGGCCACATCGCAATTGATGAATTTGCAATCATTGGCGGTCTTTCCGCTATTCATCAGTTTGTAAAAATAGGCACGCATGTAATTATTTCAGGAGGTTCGCTGGTTCGAAAAGATGTTCCACCCTATACCAAAGCAGCACGTGAGCCTCTCTCCTATGCTGGTGTTAATTCCATCGGGCTGAGAAGACATGGTTTCAGCAACGAGAAAATCAATGAAATCCAGGACATTTACAGGTACCTGTTTGTTAAGGGATATAATGTTACGCAGGCGGTACGATACATCGAAGCCGATATGGCATCGAGCCCTGAAAGGGATGAAATTCTTTCGTTCATTGCCCGTTCAACTCGTGGAATAATGAAGGGCTATACTCGTATACCGGGTAATTCGAATAAATACATCGGCGACTAACAACTGATTTTTTTTATAGTGCCGTTTTACAGGTAGACTATTCAGAAAAAAATGTATTAAGCTTAATTTTTCCAGCCCAAAAGCTCAAACAGGAACTCTTATAAATAACAAATGCCTCGTCAGAGGCATTTTTGTTTTGCGGAGAGAGAGGGATTCGAACCCCCGGAGGTGTGACCCTCAACGGTTTTCAAGACCGCCGCATTAGACCGCTCTGCCATCTCTCCGGGGGCAAAATTAAGATAATTTTCATTTTTCAAAAGAATTATTTTTTGAAACCCGGTTTTTATCGAACGGATCTATTGGATTAAGCATGGTTCCCTCCTAATTTCATGAATCACGGATTCATTTTTGACAAATGTGTAGAAAAAAAATCTACCCATGCAATCTTCACAACAAATAATCTGTCGAATATCAAGGTAAATTCGATGTAATTTCTATTTTTGCAATCCCAAGCAAAGTGGATAATTAAATAAAATGAAGTTTACCCGGCGGACGATTCTGTTAATTTTTTTAATACTGGCCATTCTTGTATTGTTCCTCCCAATAAAAGTTTATTATTCATTTGAATCAACTGCGGTGGTTTACCCTTCACAGGAATGGACGCTAAAAAGAGGTGCGGATGACAGTTATATAAGCGAATTGCAGGACTATAAAACCAATGCGATAACCCATTTGAAAAGCTACAAATTCGAAAGAGGCGATATTGCAGAGGTTCATTTAAAACCCGGTTTAAAATCGAATGATTTTATAAAACAAACGGATACAATCGGGTTTATACACTCTTTTTATATTGAAAATGAAATCAGCCGGCTTGAAAACCTCAGGGAGGTTGAGGAAGCCTCTCTGAATGCACATTTGACGGGCGAGAAGCAATCCCTGATCGATCAGGCAGAAAAAAAACTGGAATTTGCCAGACAGCAACTGAGCCTTGAAAAGAAAAAATACGATCGCCAGCTGAAGCTTTTCAGCGACAGCATCATTTCACCAGCCCAGTTTGAAGGTGATGAAAATGATTATCGCCTTGCTGAAATCAATGTTGAAATTTCGGATAACGAGCTGGATGTTCTTAGAACCGGTCAGAAATCAGAAGACATTAAATATATACAGCAGGTTATTGATTCATATTCCAGAGAGATAGAAACGCTTAAAAATCAAAAGCAACACTACTTTATTCAGTCACCGATTGATGGAGTTGTAAGTTTTAATAATGTTGAGGGAAATATCGTTAACGTGAGTGATACAAGCCAGTATATTCTAAAAATTCCTGTGAAAGTCAACAACATTCCGTATCTGAATAAAATATCCGGTATCCGGTTTTCAATTCCCGGCTATACTGAAGAAACAGACGCTTCCTTTATTAACCTTGACGAAACCGTGAACATCAGGTCGAACCAGCAAATGGTGATCGCCAAAGCACTTGTAAACAGAAATATCTACAAGGTTTATCCCGGAATGGCTGTTCAGTGTAAGGTCATCTGTGATGAAATTACTATCTTTACCTTTTTGAAAAGGGGGATCCATTTACGTCTTTAAATAATGCGTTTCGAATATAAATATCTGGTAGAGAACAGTAAGCTGGAAAGCTTACGGCAAATGATTTTACCATTTGTTGATGTGGATAAATTTGCCGATGCAAGCAATAAAAACCAATATACCGTTCGATCCATTTACTTTGACACGGCCAACCTCGATTTTTATTATGAAAAAATTGAGGGAATAAAAAACAGAAAAAAGGTAAGACTGCGCGGATACGATCTTAAAGAGGACAATGATGTTGTTTTTCTTGAAATAAAAAGGAAATATGATATTCCGATTGTCAAATACAGAGCGCCGGTTAAATACCTTGATGCGCTCGACATGATCAATCACAAGAATATCAACGGCCAGATCATTACTGATATCGATTTCCCACTGAATAATGAAAATTCGAAACGGTTTTTTTACCAGCTTTTTGGCAAAAACCTGCGACCTGTTATTTTGATCATTTACGAACGTGAAGCTTATCAGAGTAAATTTGATGAAACGGTACGTATAACCTTCGATAAAAACCTGCGAAGCAAGCCTTTTCCTGCCATCAATGAGCTTTTTACAGAAAACAAGGTAAGACCGGCTTTAAGTAAATATTTTATACTGGAAGTAAAATTCAACACCCACTTCCCGGGATGGATAAATCCGGTTCTTGCCCGCTTATCCCTGAAAAAACAAGCCGCTTCAAAATATGTAATGGCAATTGATTCGAACAACATGTTAAATCATCTGACCAAGTCAAAAATTTTCATACATTCCAAATGGCCGATGGCCTGAATATAAAATCCAAATCGTATGTTTGAGCAAATTCAAAATCTTGATCTGTTTCCCGTGACTGTTCTGGATGTATTTACGAATTTGATTGTGGCCATGGTTTGCGGTATTATTATTGCCCTTGTGTACCGCTTTATTTACAAAGGACCAAGCTATTCGGCCACCTATGTAAATTCACTGGTACTGCTTACACTTATCACTTCAGTTGTCATCCTGGTTATTGGAAATAATCTTGCACGGGCATTTGGCCTTGTAGGTGCTATGTCGATCATTCGGTTCCGCACAGCCGTAAGGGATGTTCAGGATATCGTTTTTATTTTTTTCGCGCTTACGATCGGTATGTCTGCAGGAGTGGGGCTTCACATAATAGCTCTTGCAGGAACCATCATGATCAGCATCATAGCCATTATGCTGGTAACATTTAATTTCGGTGCACCACGCAAAAGAGAGTATCTGCTGCAGGTTACGTATTTATCCACACCGGAAAATGAGAAAGGACTTGAAACGATCTTAAAAACCCATTGCCGTAAATTCAGGCTGGTAAATATGAAAAACCTTGGTGAGGAAAGCATTGAAGCCTTTTACCAGATTACCTATAAAAATAAGGAGAAAAGCAGTGAGTTACTCCGCGATCTCAGCAGCTTCGATAAAGTTCATCATGTTAATCTCTTCTTTGACGAAGATGATGCGGATAATTAAACATAAAGCAAACCAATATTGTTAGATAAAGATAAACGCCCGCAATGATGTCAAAGACTTATTGTAAAAAAGCTCCTAAGGATCGCGATATTACTCCGCGCTTTCAGTGCAGAAAGTGTAAGCGTTTCGCAGAAAAAAAGAAAAAACTGTGTCAACCCGGGAAAATATAATTCAGCCATGAAGGCAATGATTTTTGCTGCAGGACTTGGTACGCGATTACAACCGCTTACCAATGATATTCCCAAAGCGCTTGTAAAAATTCACAATACAACTCTTCTCGAACTTGTCATCAAAAAGCTTATTCGATCGGGCTATAATGAAATCATCATCAATGTTCATCATCATGCAAATCAAATCGTTGAATTTCTGGACGAAAAAATGAATTTTGGAGCATTCATCCAAATTTCAGACGAAACCGATCAGTTACTTGACACCGGAGGCGGACTTAAAAAAGCATCCTGGTTTTTCGACGACAATCAACCTTTTTTGGTTTATAATGTGGATGTGCTTTCCAATATTCCCCTGGAGATCCTGAAGGTTTTTCACAATCGATCAGGAGCAATGGCGACACTTGCCGTGAGAAAAAGAAAAACATCAAGATACCTGCTTTTCGATGAGAACATTGTTCTTTGCGGATGGGAAAACACAAAATCTGGAGAACAAATTATTACCACCGAAAAGAACCACTACTTGCCTCTTGCATTCAGCGGAATACAAATAATCGATCCTTCCGTTTTTCAGTTGATTACTGATGAAGGAAAATTTTCGATAATTGATGTATATTTGAAGCTGGCTAAAGATCATAAAATAGTTGGATTCAGGCATGATGATTCATACTGGCTCGATCTGGGACAAAAAGGAAATATTGCTGAAGCCCAAAGAATTTTCAACGTATGGAATTCTTAAAATCTTTGCTAGAGAATACCCTTGTGTGATGACCAAACTACTTTACGTTCTGTAGCAAAAAATGAACTCCTATGCAGACATTTCTTGATAAAACGGCAACTTACATTATTGAAAACTACACCGATCAGACGGATACACTTTGCGTTGTGCTTCCAAACCGCCGTGCAGGGCTATTTCTGAAATCCAGCCTTGCGCACTACGCAGGAAAACCCATCTGGTCCCCGGCAATTTTCTCTGTCGAGGACTTTATTATCGAATTATCAGGTCTTCGGGTAATCGAACCTGTGTATCTGCAAGCAGAGCTTTATGAAGTGCACAGGGAAATAGAAGGAAATGCCGCACAGTCGTTTTCAGAATTCCTGAAATGGGGTCAGGTATTGCTCAATGATTTTAACGATATCGACTTATACAGGATCAATGCAAGTCAGCTTTTCAGTAATTTAACGGATGAAAAAGCACTGGCGTTATGGAATCTGGATCAGCAACCCCTTACTGAATTTGAAATAAGGTACCTTCACTTTTATAATTCGCTGCTGCTTTATTATGATAAACTTTCGGATAGATTATTAAAAAAACATCAAGGCTACCAGGGTCTTGCCTATAAGTTCATTGCCGATAACATTGAAACAAAAGCCACTGAAATGCCCTGGAAGAAAATAATATTTGTCGGTTTTAATGCATTAACGGCTTGCGAGGAATATATATTTTCGTATCTTGAAAAATCAGGAATTGCTGATTTCCTTTGGGATTCAGACTCTTATTACCAGGATGATAAAGTACAGGAAGCAGGCAATTTTTTGCGTGAGCACGCCAGGCGATTCAACAGGAACGGATTTAACTGGATTGAAAATCATTTAGCAACGGATAAGAAGACGATTGAGATCATCGGTGTGGCTCAAAACATCGGGCAGGTAAAAATGACAGGACAGCTTTTAAATCGGGCATCATCAGAAAAAAAGGACCTGACAAAAACAGCTGTCGTCCTGAATAACGAATCATTGATAATCCCGCTTTTAAATTCAATTCCGGAAGAAATAACGGAATTTAATCTTACCATGGGGCTTCCTTTAAAAGATACTCCCCTGTTCCGGCTGATCCGTTCTGTGTTTGAACTGCAGATAAATAGTATAAAATTTGATAAATCGGGTGGTAAAAATACCAGGTTATATTTCAGGGACATTCTGAAAATTCTTGAGCATCCATACATAAGCCTGGTAGCCGGTTACAGGCTTTCTAATTCGGTGATCAAATCGTTCAGAGATTCAAACAAAATATTTATTGGTTACGAAGAATTTAAAGCAACCTTTTTTACGGGTGAACCAAAGGCTGATGAATTTTTTTCTATTCTTTTTGCATTCTGGGAAAACAATCCGGCAACCGCCATCGAAACGTTAATGGCTCTGCTGAAACTGTTAAAGATCAGCATAGAAAGAAGTAACGACACGGAAACTGAACTTGATGGGCCGGAACATAAGCTTGATATGGAATACCTGTTCAGTTTTTCGAAAGTAATGAAAAAACTTAAAAGCCTATTGACCGATTTTCCATACATTGAAAATATCAGTACGCTGCACGACATATTCAATCAAATAGTTCAGGCGCTTTCCATACCTTTTTATGGCGAACCTTTGAAGGGTTTACAGATAATGGGAATGCTGGAAACCAGGACATTGGATTTTGAAACCCTGATCATGCTTTCCGTAAACGAAGATTTTATTCCGCAGGGGAAAAACCGGAATTCATTTATTCCTTTTGCGATAAAACAAGCGTTCGGTCTGCCAACTTACCGCGAAAGAAATGCCGTGTATGCCTATCATTTTTACCGGTTGTTACAGCGTGCTCAAACCATTTATCTGCTTTACAATACGCAGCCCGGAGATCTTGGTGGGGGTGATAAAAGCAGGTTTATTAGCCAGATCCAATACGAACTCAGCCGTTACAATCCAAACATCAGCATACAGGAAAAGATTGTAACCGTTCCGCCAAAAACTGAAAAGATTGACAATTCAATTGCAATTGCAAAATCAGCCGATATCATCGAAATACTGAACAAGATTGCTGGTTCAGGGTTTTCAGCAAGTGCCTTAAATACCTACCGAAACTGCAGCCTTCAGTTCTATTTTCAGTACATTGCCGGAATCAGTGAACCGGATGATGCTGAGGAAACCATTGAAGCCAGCACATTAGGGACAGTAATACATAAAGTGTTACAGCAACTATACATTCCGTTTAAAGGAAATCGTATCAGTTCTGAAGGGTTTAATTCCATGAAACCTCGCGTAGAAGGTTTGGTAAATGAAATGTTTAAAGCCAATTATCAGGGCGGGGAAACTGGTTATGGAAAAAACCTTTTAATCCTGAAAGTTGCAAACCTGCTGATCAATAATTTTATCGAAAGTGAAATAAAATTCATTCAATCCGCAGAATTCAATCATTCTCCTCTTTATATTAAAGAACTTGAGGGAAAATTTGAAACATCAATTGTCATCGAAAACAATGGGATGCCTTTTGGGGTAAACCTTAAGGGTGTGTTCGACCGTGTTGATGAAACAGGGGGCTTTACCCGGATCATAGATTACAAAACAGGCCGTGTTGAACAACGCGACCTGAACCTGAAAAGCTGGGAAGATTTGATTACAGACAGCAACCTCGACAAATGCTTCCAGCTTCTGTTTTACAGTTTGATTTTGTCAAAATCAGCATCATTAAAGCCCGAAAAGATAAATCCGGGTATTATTTCGTTCAGGAATTTAAGCAGCGGTCTTCTGACTATAAAACTGCCCGATGGTGAAGGCTTATCCGATCCGGCGCTTGAAAACACAGAGCAAATCATTGGTTCGATTATCTTAAGCGAGATTTTTAATACGGATATCCCATTCCGGCAAACTGAAGACCCGGAAAATTGTGAATACTGCGCATTTAAAGGGGTATGCAATCGGTGAAACATATCCGTTAATCTTTCCCATTAGATAATTTCAGCCCCGATGTTCATTTCAATGCTTGGAATTTAATCGTATTAAAAAAGATTTATTGATTATTCTTTAGCCTTTTTTGCAGTAGTTTTGTTACTTCATAAAATAAAATTCTGATTACAATGAAAAAACTATTAACTCTTGCGTTGATTTTTCAAATCATTTCCACTTGGTCTCTTTTCACAAAATATTCCGTTTAAAAGTGGCGCTGCCTATTGCTCGTATAAAAAAATTAACGGACCCAACTCGGGCAAATCGGTTCAGTTATCGCCCAACACAGCAAAACATTCCTACGATGTGTTGAATTATACGCTGAATCTCGATATCTTCAATTGTTTTACATCGCCTTATTCGCATTTTTATACGGCAAGTAATATGATAACATTTAAAGTAGATTCAGTGCTGAACTTCATTAAACTGAATGCTGTCAACACTTCTCTTGTGATTGATTCAGTGAGCCTACCCTGTATATCCTATACGCACAATGCGAATATCCTTAACCTTCAGTTTGGCCAGACATACAACCCTGGCGATGAAGTTTCGGTTACAATTTATTACAAGCATAACAATGTAAACGATGGTGCTTTTTATGCAAACAACGGATTTGTGTTTACCGACTGTGAGCCGGAAGGTGCCCGTAAATGGTACCCCTGCTGGGATAAGCCATCCGATAAAGCCACACTTGATCTGACGGCTCGGGTTCCTACAAACGTAAAGCTTGGGTCGAACGGAACTTTGCAGGATTCAACAGTTGTTGGAAATGCACTCTATTACCATTGGGTCAGTATTCATCCTATCGCGACCTATCTTATTGTTATGACGGCTAAGGCGAATTTTAACCTCGATATCGTTTACTGGCATAAACTATCAAACCCCGACGACAGCATTCCGATACGGTTCTATTATAACAATGGTGAAAATGTCGGACCAATGGAACAGGAGATAATTCCTTTGTGCACCTACTACTCAGAACATTTTGGCGAACACCCGTTCGAGAAAAACGGTTTTGCAACATTGAATAGCGAATTCGCCTGGGGCGGAATGGAAAACCAGACGCTCACAAGCTTATGTCCCGGTTGCTGGGATGATTATTATATTGCACACGAATTTGCACACCAATGGTTCGGGGATATGATCACCTGCGGAACATGGGCCGATATTTTTCTGAATGAAGGTTTTGCGACGTGGTCGGAAGCTTTCTGGCATGAAGGAGTGAATGGATATAATGACTACCACTCTGAAATTGTCGGTAATGCGAATTATTATCTCAGCGCCAATCCCGGCTGGGCCATCTCAAACCCCGACTGGGCAGTTAATACCCCTTCACTGGATGTTTTATTTAATTATGCAATCACCTATTTAAAGGGAAGCTGTGTCCTTCATCAATTGAGGTATGTGCTGGGTGATTCATTGTTTTTTGCCGGACTGAAAGCCTATGCCACAGACACAGTAAACCTGAAATACCAGCCGGCAGTAATTACCGATTTTAAGGATAAAATGGCAGCGATTTCGGGTGAGAATCTCGACTGGTACTTCGACGAATGGATCTATTCCCCGAACCATCCTGTTTATAACAATACGTATAACATCGAAGAATTGGCGCCCGGGAGTTGGAAGGTACGGTTCGTTGCCACACAGGTACAAACAAACACCATGTTTTTTACCATGCCTATCGAAGTAAAGATTAATTTTAGTGCGGGCCAGGATACCATTGTAAGGGTTATGAACAACGTAAACGATCAGCAGTTCGAATGGACATTCAATCAACATCCCTTATCGGTAATCTTTGACCCGAACAACGATATCGTACTTAAGCAGGCTACCCTTGCGGTGGGTGAAGAAGAACATACGCTCGCTAACGGTGAGACAGGGATTACTTCCGTCGAACCGAATCCCTTCAGCACCGCAACCAGCATCCGTTATTTTCTTGCTGAACCAGGTGTAGTTAAAATAACGATTCACGGGATAAACGGGAAAAGAGTGAGGACGCTGATCAATGCGGTGCAGGAAAAGGGAATCCATACAGTGACCTTTGATGCAGGAAAGCTTTCAGCAGGCATCTATTATTGCCGGCTGACAGCAGGTAACAAAACAACGACACAAAAACTGATGGTGAGCCATTAATATTTTGTAACCTTTCGGGATTGACAGATACCCTGGCAAAGGATTGTACGTTTCGTTTATTGACACAGAAGGTAACTGCTTAAGCATACCTCAGCCGGTTGTGGAGATGGAGGAGAACAAAAAAGATTGATCGTGAAGCATTGAAACAAATGAAACCACCTATTATTAAATCAGGAAATAGTAAGCTATGCAAAAACAACTGATCGTCCTTCTTAAAGTTGCTGCTATTATTGGTAACGTCATTTTTATATTTTGGATTCTTTATAATGGTATTAATGAAGGGTTTCAGGGTACTGTGCCGGAAAAGATTTCTTACACTGTACTTATCCTCCTTTTAGCCGTTAATACCTTCCTGCTTAGTAGCAGCAAATTGAGTAAGTAATTGTTAGCCGTACTGTGAATAGCTGTGATAATAAATGGCTATGTGAGGTATTATTGATTATGCAACCGGCGAAGAAGCCTGTTATGCAATGAACTAACTTTCAGAAAAGTCAGGTTAGTTGTTTATGAAGGGCCAAACTAAAAATAAAAAAAACCGGATAACGATTAACGTTCAGCCTTTGCAGCCGTTGGTCAACCCTTATCCGATCCAATTAAACGATGACGCTCTAATTATTTTTTATGTATAACCGGAATTTTACCAGTAATTGAAAATCTCTCGCAGATACCGCAGATTATCGCAGAATTTAATTTTCTGCGTTTTCAGCGAAATCTGCGAGAAACAAATAGAATGTTTTTTCATTTTGTACGAATCTGGTATAAAAGCGGATTATCAAATTATTTTTTTTCCGGTGCTTTTTTAGTTTGCGGTTCTTTACTTTTGTGAATAGTACGGTCGTTTCGCGTTTCTTCCTTCTTCTGTTTCACTTCCGTACGCTTCGCGTGCTTTTCATTATTTTGCGGAGTTTCTGAGCTTTGTCCCTGCATTTTCGGTTGTGGATTTTGTACCTGCTTATTCGTTGTATTCCTTTCATTTCCGGGCGAATTCTTCATAACCGCCTGTTTTTTTGGTTGCGGAGAATTCATTTCCCTGTTCGTTCGGCTTTCTCCCACCTGGTTTCCTTCATTTGTATTTCTATTTACTGCCTTCTGGTCAGGGTTTGCAATGGGATGATCAACCTTCCTTACTTCGCGCGGTGCCGATTCTGCTTTTCGCTCAACCGAAGGCCGGTACATGGTTACACTATTATTATTAACGGCAGATCTTTGCGGTCTGCTGTCGTCGCTAACCTGGTATACCTGAACATTCTGGTGAGTTGTCCGTTTCACATCGTCAGTGTTTGGTCCGCTGATGTACATTCTGTGATCACCATTGTATGAATTATGAATGATCGTTGTTTGATGCATAAGGTTGGCATTTATTCCGGGTCCTTCGTAATACCGGTGCCAGTGATGGTTATAAATATGTGTTGGCGGAATAAAAACCCACCAGTTGTCCGGAGGATAATAGCTGTTGAAAGCCATTGCTACGGTTACCCGCGGGCCCAGTGGTGCCCAGCCATAGTAACCGGGGCTCGACCGCCATACTACCCATGCAGGCCCCCATTCCGTATCAGGAACCCATATCCAGCCATAATAACTGTCGTAAGCCCACCGTCCGTAATGGAACGGAGCCCATCCCCAGTCATAATTAGAAACCCACATGTTACCGTATTGTGTCATCACCCAGTAGCCATCCGAATAATAGGGGCGGAAATCATTTCCTACCGAAGGAATCCATACATAGCCTAAGTCAGGATCATCGAGCCATTGGCCATAAGGCGCCAGATCATCGAAAAATACCTGAAACGATACGCTTACCACCGGCGCGGCATTTGCTTTGAATGCAGGCATTGTTGCTGTAATTGCAAACATGCAAATACTTGCTGCTACTATTTTTATGATCTTTTTCATTTTTTTAATTTTTAAAGATTAACATGAACCTCGTTTATTTGTAATCCGGAAACCATTTTCCGGTGCATACTGTCATTCTGTTGATCCCGGTCCGGACCGCTTTCAATTGATAAGGACGCCGTATGCTTTATTTACTTTTCATTGAGTTAACTCCATGTTTTGACCTATCTGTTGCAAATAGTTTGCCACAGTGATACCAAACTGAAAGATCATATGTATTGTACACATGCTCACTTATTTATCATTCATTTTTTTTATAGGATGCATTATCCGAATGCCTACCAAATCTATCATGGGTCATTGCATACCAGGCTATTATGGTAACAAAATAAACACAAACACTGAATCGTTATTCATTTGTTCTTCGTCTAATTAAGTTACAAAGTTTTTTTTCTTTGAACTCAGCCCTTGTTTCTTTTTACTTTTATCTTTTATCTTGATAAGCTATTCCACAGAGGTGCACAGTGAAGCCACGGAGCTGGACAGAGAAAATTGCCGATTGGATTAATAGGCTTCACGCAAAACACGCAAAGGCTTCGCAAACTCACGCAAAGTTTTTTTTCTTTGTACTCAATACTTTGTACTCAGCACTCAGCCCTTGTTTCTTTTTACTTTTATCTTTTATCTTGATAAGCTATTCCACAGAGGTACACAGTGAAGCCACGGAGCTGCACAGAGAAAATTGCCGATTGGATTAATAGGCTTCACGCAAAACACGCAAAGGCTTCGCAAACTCATGCAAAGCTTTTTTTCTTTGTACTCAATACTTTGTACTCAGTACTTTTTTCTTTGCCCTTTTATCTTGTATCTTGAAAAAGCCTTTGGCTGTTGGCTTTTAGCCATTGGCTCTTAGCTGATCACGGTAGCCCTATTTAATCATTCATTCATTTTCGCATTTAAGCATTGAAAAGGCTTCTCGCAAAACACGCAAAGGCTTCGCTAAGCCCGCAAGGCTTTTTATCTTTTTACTCAATACTAACTTTCCTTCAATCATTTTCGCATTTGATCCTTGTTACATAGGTGATAAAAAACCAGCCTATTGGTTGGAATTGATGCAGAAGTTAATACTTTTGCCGGGAAACACCCGATAATAGCAATTCATGAATTTAGTGTTGTTTGTAACAAACACATCGAGATGATGAAGGCAGATATGCAAGAAGCAAGGATCAATAGGACTGCTGAAATTTCATCCGCTGTAATCAGAAAGCTGCGCCGGGAAAGGGTATATGGGATTTATGCAGGCAAAAAGTATACGCCCGGACCAACCCGGTTAAGAAAACTTTTTAGCATTTTGTTTTTGATTATTTTCCTGTATAATATCGTAGGGTTTTACCCGGTTTTCCTTATCCGGCAGGACATTCACCGTTATCATCTTCTGAAATCCAAAGAGCATATGGATCAGGATAAAGATATTATTGTAATTACAGTTACATCTGATGAAGCTAAAATGCTGGTGTGGACAGCGCCCGGTGAATTCAGACTGAATGATAATTTATATGATGTTGTAAAAACACAAACCAATCCCGGGGGAACCATTCATTATTATTGCTTCACCGACCTAAAAGAGAAAAACCTGTTCACAATGTTCGAAGAAGATGTTGAAAAACAGTCGGATCAGAGCGGAAGGGACCAGGCTGGTGATCAAAATCCTGTAAAAAAACTTTTAAAAGATTACTTCCCTGTTATGCCTTCTTTTTCGGTAATACAGGATTATCATTGTATCCGTTATGGTGATTACAGATCGTTATATCTTTCTCATATCCCTGATTCCCCTGCACCTCCTCCCAAAGCGGTTTAATAAAAACGGTTTTTTATTTTAACAGTGACAGGCTTTTTCCCGGCTCGTGTTTGGGAAAATATATTTCACCTGTTTACTTATTTTTGTTTTTATTAACTTTTCAATCATAAAAAATGAAAAAAATTATTATTCAGCATACTATCAGTTTTAATTTCATTTACGTCATTTACACAAACAGTAACCGTATCAGATAAAACATCACTCGAACCTTTAGGCGGTGTGGAAATATTCAATACTGTAAAGCAGGCAGCGGTTACTGACATGGAAGGAAAGGCGGATATTTCAGCTTTTAAAAATGCCGACAGTATTAAATTTAAATACGTGGGATACCAGACAGTATCATTAAGCTTTGCCCAGCTCCGGGTAATGAAGTTTTCGGTGTTGATGACCGAACGGGTTTATGATCTGAATACGGTAGTTGTATCAGCCAGCCGGTTTGAGGAAAAGATGACCGATGTCCCTCAGCAAATCCAGGTTATAAATACCAAACAGCTTGAATTCATGAATCAGCAAACCACAGCAGAAGTCATGCAGAGGTCGGGCAATATTTTCGTTCAGAAGAGCCAGCTTGGTGGTGGCAGTCCAATTATCCGGGGATTTGAAGCCAACAAAGTTCTGCTGGTAGTCGACGGTGTAAGGATGAACAATGCAATTTACAGAGCCGGCCATCTTCAGAATATCATCAGCATGGACAATACCATACTTGATAAAACAGAAATTGTTTATGGTCCCGGATCTGTAATTTACGGAAGTGATGCGCTTGGCGGGGTTATCCATTTCTATACCAAAAATCCCGAACTGTCGGACATTGAAAACAAAGTGAATGTGAAAGCAGATGCTTTCGCCCGCTATTCATCGGCTTACGATGAAAAAACAGGCCATGCAAATTTCAATATCGGTTTAAAAAAGTTTGCCTCATTTACCAGCTTTACCTATTCCGATTTCGGTGATCTGCGTCAGGGTGGCGTTCGCAACCCGTTTTACGGCGACTGGGGCAAACGATTGTATTACGCTGACCGTATTGACGGAAACGATACAACCCTTAAGAATGAAAATTACAATATCCAGAAGCAGTCGGGTTACAAGCAATATGATGTGATGGAAAAGCTGCTGTTTCAACCAAACAAAAACATCAGCCACATCCTTAACTTTCAGTACTCGACATCTTCTGATATTCCGAGGTATGACCGTTTGACCGAAATGGGTTCAAACGGGAACATGAAATTCAGCGAATGGTACTATGGCCCGCAGAACCGGCTATTTCTTGCATACAATATGAACCTGAAAGCGGCGCAGGAAATTTACGATGATGCGAAGGTGACAGTAGCCTACCAGGAAATCGAAGAGAGCAGGCACAGCAGGAAGTTTGGAAATGATAACAGAACGAACCAGATCGAAAAGGTGAACGTATATACACTCAACGCCGATTTGAGCAAGGAGATAGGGAAAAATGAACTGCGCTATGGGATTGAAGGAACTTACAACGCGGTGAACTCAGCAGCCAATAAGGACAACATTGTCACCGGCGAACGAATTCCTTCAGAAACCCGTTATCCCGACGGTGGCTCCAGCATGACGACAGTTGCTGCCTATATCACGCATACAATTGAAATAAGTAAAAAGTTGATCCTGAACGAAGGTATAAGGTATAATTATGTTTCCCTTTATTCGAAATTCAACGACAAAACGTTTTTTCCTTTTCCTTATGATGAGGTCACCCAAAAATCAGGCGATTTCAATGGCAAGATCGGACTTGTAATGATGCCTTGTCAAAGTTGGCGGTTTTCTGTGCTCGGTTCCACCGGTTTCCGTGCACCGAATGTGGACGACATGAGCAAGGTATTCGAATCGGTACCCGGAAGTGTTATTGTTCCCAACCCTGATCTGAAGCCCGAATATACCTATAATGCAGAAGCCTCCGTTTCAAAGGTATTCGACAACCGGATAAAAATTGAAGGCATCGGCTATTACACCTTGTACAACAACATCATTACCGTTCAGCAATCAACCTTTAACGGACAGGACTCCATTCTGTACGACGGGGAGATGAGCGCTGTTATCACCAGCAAAAATGCTGAAAAGGCTTATATTTATGGTTTTTCGGCCAATCTTTCTGCCGAAATAACAACTGCTTTTTCAATCACCTCAACCCTGAATTATACTTACGGAAGGATCAGAACCGACTCAATGGACTATCCGCTCGATCATATCCCGCCGGTGTTTGGTAAAACAGGTTTTAACCTGAACATCAAGAAATTCAGGGGCGAGTTTTATGCGGAATATGCAGGATGGAAACGGCTGAAAGATTATAACAAGGTGGGAGAGGATAACCTGGTGTATGCCACAGAATACGGTATGCCGGGGTGGTATACGCTGAACATACGGACGGCTTACCAGGTGAACCGGACCCTGCAGGTACAACTGGCCTGGGAGAATTTTCTTGATCAGAATTACCGCATATTCGGATCGGGCATCAGCGCACCGGGAAGCAACCTCGTGGTAACCCTGAGGGCAAGATTCTAAGCATTTTCTCTTTATCATTGAAGAGCCCGAAGTTGAGACGGCAGGATCGAATGACAGGTCATAGGACGGAAACGGGCAATTGGAAATTGGCAGTGGGGCTTCGGCAGCAACTGTTCCCGTAACCGGTTCGGGCGGCTCCGAATTGCCGTTGCCTTTGCCGTTGTTCGAACGCAGCAGGCTCAGGTCGAAAAACTGTTCGATCATCGGAAGATTATCCCTGAACTTATTGATCAGCGAACCGAGGTTACCGAAAATCATGTTTGCAACCTCTGCGCGGGCTACCTCAAGCTCTTTCGAAGCCTGGGTCACTTTGCCCTCCTTCTGCTGCTGCACGTCACTGATCTTCTCCAGGTCGTTGCAAAAGGGTTCAGCAAACCCCAATTTTTTTTGAACACATACCCTATTATTATTAATTATCAGGATTCAAAATCGTTAAACCTGTGTCAATTCATTGATAAAGGTCAATCGAAGCAGTAACTGAGCATTTTCACTGTCGAAAATGGTCAGTCAAAGCAACAACTGAGCATTTTCACTGTCGAAAATGGTCAGTCGAAGCAACAACTGAGCATTTTCACTGTCGAAAATGGTCAATCGGAGCAACAACTGAGCATTTTCACCGTCGAAAATGGTCAGTCGAAGCAATAACTGAGCATTTTCAATGATGATTCTGGTCATCTGAAGGATAAATTAATGCAATCCATGTTTTGAAGAGGCATTTGGCCTGAAGTGTCAATGATAAAATGAATGAATGCTTGAATGATCGAATGCTTAAATAATCGCAAATCAAAAATCATTGATCGTCAATCTGATTTTTGTTGGCTTTTGGCTTATCGCCGGCAGCATCCGACTGCAGGCTTCTGACATTAAAAACCGAATGACTGACAACTGACATGTAAACACTAAGTATTAACATAAATAACCGGCGGTTTTACTGTCCACCGGTTATAAGAGGCAGGGCACTTTAATGGAAGGATTAAATCTGTAGTTTAAAATCAACACCATTAAAGAAATGATGCCCTGCATGTATCATTTATCCTTAAGCAAACCCCAATTTTTTTTTAATACATACCCTATTATTATTAATTATCAGGATTCAAAATCGTTAAACCTGCGTCAATTCATTATTAGAACCTATCTGAAGCTTAGGATCGATGTTTTTAGCCGGAAAATATCAATCCTGAGTAAAGGATCGATGTTTTTGGCCGAAAAATACCAATCCTGAGTAAAGGATCGATGTTTTTGACGGAAAATAAGCGTTTGGGTAGATCGGACCGGAATTAATCAAAAATTTGGGCAGATCGTTATGTCGGCATGGATGGTATTCCACGAATAATACTTATCAATTACACAATAAAAAGCCCGCGGATTTACGACCCTGCTGGCTTTGGAATGCAGGGCTTTTAACGGGCGGAAAAAATAGTTGTAAATTAAATTAATGTCCTTAAAAAATGATGCCCTGCGGTATCGTTTCACGGATGCAGTAGTCCCGCCTTTGGAGGGATTGCCGTTTTTTTATTGTTGACTGATAAAACTTTAACGAATAAATTATTGTGGACGACTTAAACCCTATTTAATCATTTGCACATTCACTCATTTAAGCATTGGATAAAAGGTGATAAAAAAACCGGTCGGCTTTGTTTGGAAATGAGGGGGAAGTTTATATATTTGCTGGGAGAATATTATCAGCTACTAATATAAACTGGAATTCACTCAGAGGAACTCAAGGAAAGGGCCATTTGAAAACATGCTTAAAACCTGGAGATATAAACTACAAACCCTGCAAAGAATCTGAAAAATATGAGCAATCCGATGGACTTTATTTTCAGAAAATTAACCTGACAGGGTAACGACACTGAATATATGCTATTATCCCGTAATTTATGACGGGATAACGGTAACTAATTAGAGGATATAACACGTTATCTGCAAAACTAAAAAAGACGACAGTGCAAACGAAAAAGGAAATTGATAAATTGAAAATAATGAAATAAAAACAAGATTTAGAGTTAATAGGTGCAACTCTTTTGACTTGTTTCTTAATTTTTCAGAATCTAAAAACAATAACATGATTGAATATGAATACAGGATAATCAGAAAAAAGGGTTTAAATAATTTTATAACCATTTTTTAATAAATAGCAAAGTAGGGTAAGCCGAAAACCTAAAAATTAAAAAGAGTAGGCAATTTAAAATTTATTATTATGGTATTTATAATTTTACTAATTGTATTGGGTGTAGGCGTCTATTTTTACAAAAGTAGTTCATTAAGTGACCCCTCAGAATTAAAAAATCGTTACAAAAATCGTACAGATGAACAAAAAAAAGTTATACGTTATTTTGCAGTAGATGGTTGTTTATCAAAAACAATGTCTGATCAAGAGTATGATGAATTGGTTAAATCTTATGTATCGAAAAAGGATTTCAAGAAAATAGCCTTGGAGAAAATAGGCTTGGATGAATCTGAGTTAAAAGAAATTGAACCAGTTAATTTTGAAGGATGGGCTTGGGGTAAAGACAACAATGTTAGTGATGCAAAGAGGGGAAAAGATGGTAATTGGCGTAGTACAGCTTATCAAATTTCATGGTTGTTTTTCTCCTCTACTCAAGTATATCTTTATCAAAACACTATTCATTTTGACAAAGATGATAAAAAAATTGCAACAGAAGAATATTTTTACAAAGATATTACTAACTTCCAAACAAGTTCTGACACTGTAGAAACACCTTACTGGGATGTTAAGAAAAAGAAATACTTAATCGAAAATATTAACTCCAATCGTTTTGCACTAGCTGTTCCTGGGGATAAATTCTATTGCTCGCTTGAACAAAATGATTATACAGAACGTGCTATTCAGGCAATGAAAGCAAAACTACGTGAGAAGAAAGCATAATAATTTTAGATAAATGGAGAAAATACCGAACCAAAACGAACAAGAAACGGTAAGAATTTATTGCTTGAACCGTGAATTAATCAAACCTAAAACTAATATTATAACAGCATTTAAATACTTACTTATTATAGAGATATTAATTGTTGAGTTGTCTTATAGTTTTGATTACTTGTTCGTATGGTTTCGTATTTCTATATCTTTTTCAATATCATATTTATTGGCTAGCACTTTAGTTATATGCGTATGCCTAAAAAAGTTATTGATTTTATCAGTAAAACTTTATCAGTATTATGCTTCAGAACAAATACGTAGGAAATGCACCTTAATGCCAAGCTGTTCTGAATACACAATATTAGCATTGCAAAAACACGGTGTAATAATGGGGCTTTATAAGGCCTATTTTCGGGTTTTTAAAAAGTGTAAAGGCAATAATTACAGCATAGATTATCCATAAATTTCAAACAAAAAAGATAAATCATGGGAATATTTAATAAAAATCCAAACGAATCAGAGTTCACTGGTGGCAAAAAGCACTGGGCTGATGTTATTAAAAATACAGGTAAAGGTGAACTATTGATTTGGCGACAACCAGAGGAGGATTTTAATACAAATTCTACTCTTATTGTTATGCCGGGAGAAGAAGCTATTTTTATAAAAGGTGGAACAGTTGAACAAACCTTTGAAAACGGTACTTATAAACTTTCTACGGAAAATTATCCATTTATAAGTAGATTAAGAAATGCTTTTACAGGTGGGATTAGCACGTTCAACTGCGTTGTATATTTTGTCCGTTCAGCTCATAGCCAAGAAATTGAGTGGGGTACTATGTCACCAATTCAATATTATGACGACACATTTGGTAATTTGAATGTAAAATCATACGGTGCATATAAAATACAAATCGGTAATGGTTCAAAATTTCTTACAAAATTACTGGGAAATAATGTAGATTTTGAAACTCAAAATGGATTGACAAAGTATTTTGCCAACGAATTTCAAATGCATATTGTCAATTCAATTAGCCAAACTCTCGACAAGTTGAGAGATACTGGTAGAGTTATTTTTGAAACAGTACGTAATACAGTAGATTTAGCAAATTCCGTTACGCCGCACATTGCCAATATAATAGAGGATTATGGCTTAAAACTAATCTCGTTCTCTGTCGCATCATGTAAGATACAATCCGATGACCCTGAAATACAAAAGATGATAACTGATAGGGCCAGACAGATGTTTTTAGGCGAAGGATGGGCAGCACAACTAAACTATGACGTCATGAAAGAAATAGCCAAAAACCCAGGAGCAGGCGGTATTGCATCAGCAGGTGCCGGATTGGGAATGGGCATCGCAGCTGGTGGTGCATTTGGTGGGATGGCTCAACAAGTGTTTAATCCATCTCAACCACCTCAACAACCCCAGCAGCCCCCGGCCGACAACCCTGTAGAGAAGTTAAAACAACTTAAAGAAATGCTTGATATTAGTGCAATTACACAAGAGGAATTTGATACAAAGAAAAAGAAATACTCAGTAAAATGTAATTGAAAGGAGGGTATCATGATGAAAACTAAATTTTTCTGGTATTTGTTAGACTCAATCTTTCTGATTGTTTTTAACCTTTACTTCTTTTTGCTGAAAGGCTCAGACCATTTAACCTCGGTATGGATTTCTTACGCATCAATCCATTTTGCCTATTTTATGCTTTTAGCTACTCCTTATTTTGTTCGGAAGGGTAGCACATCTGCTGATTACGGTCGACCATTATTTGTGATAACAACGAGTTACTTTTTTTTGGCTTTATTGGTTGGTGTTATATTTATTATAATATCTCCTGAAAGCAATACAGTAGCATTACTTGTTCAAATTACAATAGCAGCTGTTTTTGCAATTTTATTACTGATAAATTTAATCGCCAACGAACACACTGCAAATAATGTTGAGAAACGAGAAGTTGAACTCAAATATGTTAAGGAAGCATCTTCAAAGCTTAATTCATTACTTAATCTGTTGTCAGACAGAAAACATCAGAAATTAGTTGAAAAAGCATACGATTTAATTTATAGTAGCCAAGTAAAATCGGCTAATGTGGTTCAATCTATCGAACAAGAAATTTTAAATAATATTTCAGAGTTAGAAGATTTGGTTAAAAATAAAGAGTTTGATAATATTGAAGTAGTAATTAATAAAATTTGCAATTTGGCTGAAGAAAGGAATCGTCAGTTAAAACTTTTAAACTAAGAATTAAATATGTCACAACAAATTATAAATTTAGATTGTCCAGGATGTGGACGTCCAGTTACGACAGGTCAAAAAGAGTGTTCTTGTGGGAGACCAATTATTATTTCAACTTTCAATAGTGTTTATTCAATGCCTTTGCCTGAGGTCAACAAATATGCAAACACTTACCGAAAGGCATTAGCAGAAAACCCAGATAATAAAGAGTTAAATAATTCCATTGCCATGTGCTACCTTAAATTAAAGCTATACGATAAAGCCTTATCTGCTTTTGAAAAGGCAATGGAAGATAATTTCGATAATTCGGAAACATTTTTTTATGCAGCGGTTTGCTTACTGCAAGGGAAAAAAGCTTTTCTTATGCAACGTCCAATAATTGATAAAATTGAAGAATACATCAATGCTGCCTTAATGATTGAGCTAAAAGGAATCTACAATTACTTCTGGTCGTATATTAAATACGACTATTTTAATCGCAAATTCTTTAACAAAAACCGACATATCAAGAAGCATTTCAAATGGCAATTGACAGCGGGGTTTCAGAGTTTGACAAAGAACAACTTTTTTCAATTTTAGGTGTGCCAAGACCTGACTGTATTTGATTTTTAAAAACGTAAAACAATGAAAATGAAAGAAGTTCAGCAGGTAATCGAGTAGGTTGCCCACGCTGCTTTGGGTTTGTAACCAGGGGTGTTCGGAAGAAACCAGAGGTCAAACTAGTTTTGTTATTGTCATTTCCGTCAGTTGAATACCAAGCCAGGATCACCCCCGCACCCGCAAGTCCAATGTCATTAAGTTAAGGCCTAATATCTTTATTTTCATAGTATTGTTCGTCTATTGCTAAATTGTTTAGGTTTTGTTCTTTTTCGATATTTGTCCGGGTTTCGCTGATAATCACGATTTGGCCGAACAGGGATTACATTTTTAACGAACAGCTTATTTAGTTCTTCCATTATTTCTTCAGCCTGTTTTTCGCTTGTAAACAGTTTAACTAATTTGTTTCTGATAAAACAAAGTGATAAGGATGAATTTATTTTATATTCGTATTTTCTGCTTTCATATTTTTGGTTTGCCTCTTCCTGTGCTTCTTTAGTGAGTATACTTTGTATATTGCTTATGTACAATGCACAATTAAATTCTTGTTGAATAAATTGATCACTGGTTCCTGAAAAATTTTCGACGCCTATTATATTTTTAAATCGATTGTAATAGGTTTCTATTCCCCATCTTTTAAAATATAATTCTTTAAAATCACTGTATGGATATGTTACTTTATCCAGTAAAGAGGTCATGAGTATTTCTGTTTCACCCGATGTTAATTCTATCCTGATCATTCTTACCTGGATTGTTGTTCTCTTGTTATACGGCAAGTCTTTGAATGACCCGTTTTGTTTGGGTTTAATTTCTATAATCGTTTCCTTACTCTTAGATACATAAAATTGATTGACCTGATTGGAGAAATCAGTTTTGCATCTGTATATAAAATGGATCTTCTTTTTTTGCATTTCATACATCGATTCAAAACTGGGATAACCTCTATCCATTATAATAAGGTCATTTTCTTTAGCAAATTTAAAGTGCTCTTGTGATAATGGTATTTCTCCTGTTTTATAGGGACATAACTTTCCATCTAAAACGATTTCATTCAAAACATCATACATCATTGACACCCGCCCTAACACAACATCGTTTGTTTTCTTTTGATTATTGAAGACGCCATAGACCTGACGGGTCTTATTATTTACCGGTAAATTGATTGTGGAACCATCAATGCTTAACAATCTATGCCCTTTATATAATTGTACATTTTCATCATTATCCTGATAAAAGTCTTCTGCAATTATCCTGCTTAAATCATAAAACATATCTGGCTTCATTTTTTTTCTGCTTTGTACGAATGCACTTGATGTAAAACTAAACTGATTATTACAATGAATGGCGTTTAATGCACTAAAGTAGGCATATAATTCGATTTGAATATTTTGCCTGAGTAACCTCATCAAACATACTGACAATCCATAAAATGATAGCTTTCTTGTTCTGGTAAAGTCTTTGTCTTTGACCCGATAGTTTTTTAATGTTATGTTGGAGTTTATAAAGTCTTTACTTAGATTAATGAAATGAAGTGCATGTTTTTTAGTCATTGGTTTTTAGGTGCAAAGTCCCATATTTCCCCTCTTTCTCACGAATCACAATTGCACTTTTTATTAATAATCAATTGTTTATATCCTTAACTTAATGACATTGCCCGCAAGTCTTCAGCGTGGGCAATAGCGTTGGCGCGACTTGTGGGTTTTAAACAAGTAAAGTTTGTAACTTTGTGCGAAGCATCAAAAACAAAAGAAGGATGAGCCGGACTTACAAATTTGCTGATCCTGAAGGATTATATTACATTACCTTTGCAACAGTCGGCTGGATTGATGTATTTACAAGAAAAGTGTATAAAAATATTTTGATAGACAGTCTTAAGTTTTGTCAGAGAGAGAAAGGATTATTACTCTACGCTTACATTATAATGACAAATCATATGCATCTGGTTGCAAAATCTAAGGATGATTTTAATCTTAGTGATACCATCCGTGATTTTAAAAAATTTACTTCGAAGCAGGTTATAAAAGCAATCGAACAAAATCCGGAAGAGTCAAGAAAAGAGTGGATGCTGAGTATGTTCAGGAAAGCCGGACAGTATAACAAAAATAACCAGGTATATCAATTTTGGCGACAGGACAATCACCCGATAGAATTGTATTCGAATGCTGTAATCGATCAGAAAATTAACTATATTCATGATAATCCGGTAGAGGAAGGCATTGTGCTTAATCCGGAAGATTACCTTTACATCAGCGCAAGGAATTACGCGGGATTGGAGGCTGAGATTGAGATTGAAATGATATGAAAATAAGTTGCAAACTTAAAGAAAATGAAAGGGTGAATGGAACAAAGCCCACAAGTCGCGCCATCGCACAGGCCATCGCAGGAAGACTTGCGGGTGCGGGGGTATAAAAATCCGAAACAATGAGCCGAACCGGTTTAAAAACCTTTTGAAGAATAGATAGAAACCCACAAGTTGCGCCAACAAGGGAATGGATATTTAAACATATACTTAAGTTAAATACAGATGAAAAAAATCCTTCTACCCATGGTTTTAATTCTGACTTCTGTCTCTTCATTCAGTCAGACTATTAATTTTCAGTTTGGTTGGACCAGATCAAAGCTCGATTGGCAGATAGCTAAATATAATCAGGATGAAGAATTCAATAACCTTGAGGGATTTGATGATTTGCTTGGTATTGATTATCTGGACAAAAAAATGTTCTGTTTAAGCTCAAATTTTGGTTATGTTCAAAAAGGAGGCACAGGCCCGGTGGTGATTGATTATTTAGGCTACCAGTTATTGGGGATAGATTATAAACATACGGTAAGGCTTAACTATATTACGCTTAACACAGGGATTAAAATCAAATATACCTTTGCTAAACTGGTAACACCTTATATATTCATAGCACCACGCATCGATTACCTGGTTAAGTGGAAAGACCGCGACGTAATCGAATCGTTTAAAAATGATGGTAAACTTAATATGTTATCATACGGTGCGATAGGAAATGCGGGAATTAATTTCGAATTCGACAGGGTTTCAATTGGTTTTCTGTATAGCTATTATTATAATTTCAATGATATAGTCAATTTTCAACCTCCCGGTTCAGGCTATCCTCCAACTGTTATCAATGACCATACAATGGCTTTTAATCTGCAATTCGGATATAAACTGTAATACTTGTTACCGGTTGGGGCGGATAGGCCTCTTTCTCAGTGTGGTCTCGCATTTACCAACTGCATTTGTAATGCAAAACCTTTAAGACAATTGAATACGAAAAAATCTTTTATTTTGATTCATATTCGGCCAATTAGCTATTAATTACCTGGATGAAAATAAAAAATTGCATTGAAAATGCTGAAATAAACCAGTCCTCGTTGCAAACGAGGACTGGATGGGGGTCTTTTCAATCTGATTTTTTGTCACCGTTACATACTCCTGTGCATTTCTTGCCTTCATGGCAAACACAAGTGCAGGCTTTTCCATCCGGCAGGGTTCCTGAACATTTTGTTCCATCTTTACAAACACATGTGCATGATTTGGTATCCGTTCCGATCCCGGTACAAGCTTTGCTTTCTTTGCAGGTAGCCGTACACGGCTTGCCATCATAATGCTTTACACAATCCGACATTTTTTCACTTCCTGCCTGCACAGTTTTTGACTGAGTTTGCTCAGATTTAACATCTTCCTTTTTCGTTTTCTGAACAGTGGTTTGCGAATTGACGGTGAATGCAAAAAATCCGAAAACGGCAAATAGAATCAATTTTTTCATAGATTATTTTTTTATTTTTCCTGTTTGCAAGGGAACAGTATTTTGTGATTAATTACCAGGCCCTGCCCTGATCGTGTTTTATGCTGATTAGACAATCAATGGTTATCCTTCATTCCATATGGGGATTATTTATTTTAGGTGAGCAGGAATTACGTGTGCAACCGATACATTTTTCAAGCTTTTGCAATTGTCCTGCTGTGAGAAAAGGTTCGAGTTCAACCCTGAGCGAATCAAATATAACCTTGTACTCCTCAACACAAGTATTGCTTTTCATTGAATATTTCATTATGATGGGACTCAATTTTTCTTTCTGATCATCAGTCGGATCTATCCTTTCAAAGATCATATTTGCGAAACCTTCATTTTGGGTTGCATTAATATAGGTATTTATTTTATAGCGGGTAATATATCCTGAAGTAAAAAATCCCAGGAAAAATCCGATGATCAGCGTACCCGCGAGTATGAATAACGGTTTTAACTTTTTCATATCAACTTAATTATAAAAGGATAATGCAATGATATCATTTAACGACAGCTTTTCAATTCCTGTAATGCATGACAGTGATAAAGAACCCTGAGTAAGGTATAGGGTAATCATAAGCAGAAGGATTATTATTGATCCAATGGGAGCTACCCAGCGAAACAGGTTACTTAACTGAATCGTGAAATACTTAAAATAATTTTGATCGGACAAAGATGAGGCTACCCTGATCTTTTTCATTACTTCTGCCGAAAATCCTTGCTTAAATGAAAAGTTCCGGTCTTTAAGTAAAGCTGCTATTGAAACCAATTCTTCATCAGGCTCCGGGGATATATTATTTGTAAGTTCATTGTTAATATCTTGAATATTATCCATCGTTTGTTTGTCTTTAAAATTCACGATTTTAAATTCACTGATTCTTATTTTCATACAACTGTATTTAAGAAAGGCGCTAAAATTCTTTTTAATATACCCTGGGCTCTTGACAAACCGGATAAAACAGTTCCTTCGGGAATATTCATGATACCGGCTGTTTCTTTTACCGAATATCCCTCAATAAGCCGAAGTACGACAATGCTTCTCTGTCTGGGTGAAAGTTTGTTCAATGCCATGTCAATTAATTCCCTGTTTTCAAAATTAATGCTTTCATCATTTTGTATTATTGTGTGATTATGAATGACCTCACTATTATAATTGATTAGCCGCTTCCTTTTTTTTAATTCATTCAGCGACAGGTTAACCGCTATGCATACCAGGTAGGTTTTAAGTGTCGATTGGCCTTTAAACTGATGCATCGATTTATAAAACCTTATAAAAACCTCCTGTCCTGTATCTTCGGCATCCGGACAATCTCCGAGGATTCCTTTTACTACTGCTGCAATAGTTTGCTCAAAATATTCAACTAAGCTTTGAAATGCAAGTTTGTCCCCCATTCTTGCCCTTTCGAGCAGTTCAATTTCTGTCATAGTAAATATTGAGTAAACATTAGACCGCTTCAATAGTATAAAAATTCCATCAGATGGTGAAATTCTTAGGAATTATCTGTGAAAGGTAAAGATAACAAGAATATTTTACCTTTTAATTTTATATTTACAAACAGGACCATCCATATTCAATTTTGACTCCCACGCTGCTTTGGTTTTGCAACCCAAAGCTTTATAACCGCAGCAACAATCAACTTTAGAAAAGCTATAACCGGGCTTGCAGCCCTTCAGAAAACTTTCGTCAATTCAATCAAATCAATTAACTTTGTTAAAGGGAACAAAAGGCACAAGAAGCTGCAGGATTGGTGATCGAAATGCCTTGTACTTTATAACTATTGCTAAAGAATGCCCGGAATTTTAAAGAAATGGAAAATATTTTGGAAATTAACAAGGTGTGAATATTTTATAAGAAAAAGATTTTGGGGTCTATAGTTAGAATACAGCAAAGTCCAACAATATATTATCCTCCATCCTCCATCCCCCATATTTATTTTTACATATCCATTAGAATTCAATATTCTTACTATACCTTTGAGCCTTCCCCTACGGGAGGATGAAGGATAAAACACGATAATGTTGTCGGTAATTAAAAGAAACCAAACCTCAGTAAATTGAATATTACTAATTTTTAAATCCATAAATATGAAAAACAAGTACTTAGTATTAGCAATTACAGCTCTCATTATTTCGATAAATTGTATGGCTCAGGCAGACAGTGAACCTGAAACAGTCACCGATGCGGACGGGAATGTTTATCACACAGTGAATATTGGAACTCAAACATGGACAGTTGAAAACCTAAGAACCACAAGATACAATGATGGTACTATTATCCCACAAGTTCAGGACAGTACAGTATGGAATTCATTGTCAACACCTGCTGCATTTTTCTATCAAATGCTTGAAAATGGTGCTGTGAAAAACAAGGAGATTCAGGTCGTATACAATGGATTTGCTGTAAATACGGAAAAGCTGGCCCCTAAAGGATGGCATATACCCGATTATTATGATTGGATAACTTTGGCAGAAAATACCGGAGGAGAATATGAGTCGGGAGGAAAACTGGTAAACGATAAATCAATCGGTTTCAATGCCGAGGCTTCATTAACGCTTATGTACGGACATCCTTCGGGTTATAATGGTGCCTATTGGTGGAGCTCAACAGCTGTTAGTGACCAACATAATGTTTATTTTAACATCAGTTCAACATCAATGCTATATTGTAATTATCAGGATGCAAAAAGTGGTTTTGCGATACGATTGGTTAAAGACTCAGGATCTGACGTAAAAACACATGAAACACACAGTATGAATGGCGGTGTTTCAAAAACAGGAACAGTTACGGATGTTGATGGGAATACGTATAAGACAGTAAGTATAGGCACACAGGAGTGGATGGCTGAAAATCTTAAAACAACCAAATATCGCAATGGCGATTTAATAGAAACATCAAAAAAACCGACAACAGACCTTACAAAAGTCGAAAATCCAAAATACCACTGGGCTTATGATGCAAATGAATCGAATGCAGCCATTTACGGAAGATTATATACCTGGTTTGCCGCAACTGACAGTCGGAATATAGCACCAGTCGGATGGCATGTTCCAAGTAAATGGGAATGGCAGTTGATGAAATTCTATTTGCAAGCCAATGGTTTCCAAAATGACACTTCCGATTGGTTAGGAAAAGGTTCTTTTGCAAAATCTTTATCGGCAACAACAAATTGGAATAGCTCAACAAAAAAAGGGAGTGTAGGAAATACAGATTTCCCTGAAAAAAGAAACACCACCGGGTTCACGGCACTTCCGGGAGGATACCGCTTCAACCTTGGAGACAACAAATTCGGACCTGGCGCATTCGTGGCTATGGGTTCATTTGCCTATTGGTGGTCTTCTTCAGAATATAAACTGGAATATAAATCAGGCAATAAAACAGTAATTGATGTAGATAAAGCATATCATAATTATTTATCCTCTGATCAATCCGGGGTGGTTGAAGATAAAAGCAGCAAGAAGGATGGTTTTTCGGTACGCTGCATTAGAGACTAAATGAATAAAGAAGATGATGCTTCATCATAATTTTCTGTTCATAAATTAAACCGAAAGATATAATCATTTTGCATAAAAGAAGGTCTATAATGAGAGACTGTTCAATAAATGATAAAACGATTGTTTTTTAATGCCACAAAGATGGAGGAGGTGGGGAAGATGGTGAAGGAGTAGTCCTGAGTATTGAGTAGTTAGAATATAGTATTTAGACTTGGTGTTCTTTGCGAAAATCCTTAGTGCGCCTTTGTGGTAAAGCTTTAAAAATTTAACCACAAAGAGACGAAAACAGAAAGTTTCACCAGGGGATCTATTCATTTTCAACTCTTTGTGTTTTCTTTGCGTCTTAATGACTTAGTCGCAAAATTGATACTGTCTAATTTTTTATAGAATATTAATCAGTCTTTTAGTTGCAGAAAAGAAATCTTGACATAAAAAGGAAAAGAATTTGCATCGACTCAGGTCATTAAAACTTAATAACCTGTTCATACAAATCCGGATCTCTCATCTCTGAACGTTTAGGTTTATCAATTTAAAAATTAATACCGATTCTTTTTAACCACAAAGGTTGAGATTAAGCCTTGCCGGCGAAGGTTTCAAAATATCATGCCGGATAAAAACGACAAAAGCATCATTTCAGACTAACCAAAAATATGATACTATTGAAAACATTGTCTTATCCAATTTTGTTCCTTCATTTATACCGGAAACGCGGAATCTATTCTGTTTTAATTTAAGCAATCTGGTATATGAAAAGCTGTTCTATAAAATTTAACATTTATTCAATTATGAAAAAGCTGTACTTACTGGTGCAAACTGTTTTTATAGCAATTATAACCGTTCATGCACAGGGAGGTTTCGATAAAATTACAGACCCCACAAATCCGGTTACGACTTTTACTACCGGGGGTTATTACAAGGGAGCATCCTGGATTGATTATGATAATGACAATGATCCGGATTTATTTGCCGCTCCGAACTTTCTTTTTCGAAACGACGGAAATGGCGTTTTCGTTCAAATTACCGACCCGTTTGGATTCATTCCGCAGCAAAATCCAGGGGGTTCATCGTGGGCTGATCTGAACAACGACGGATATCCTGATTGCATTATTGCACAGTATCCTTCGGGAGTATTCTTAAACAATGGCGACGGGTCGTTCACAAATATTTCTTCACAGATTCCTAACTTGAATGGATTTCCTGCATGGGCTTGTGCTATCGGTGACTGGAACAAAGATGCATTTCCTGATTTTGTCTTTACACATGCTGCCGGATTTCATCCTGCCGGACCTTTTCCCTCAAAATTGTATTTGAATTCGACGGTATCTGTAATGCCGCAATATATAACAGGTTATACACTCACGGATTCAACAAATCCTTATACCGTTCCTTTCTGGAGCGATTATGACCTTGATGGCGACATGGATCTTTTCGTTGCCAGCGGGCCGGGAGGTTCTGCCGGACCTGACTTTTGCTACAAGAACCTGAAAATGGAAACCGGCATGGATTCCCTGCAGCCCATGACATCCGAGTTATTTACAACTCAGCTACAAGACGGACAATGCTATAACTTTATCGATTTTGATAATGATGGTGACCTTGATTTGTGCCTCACGAATTATGGCGGGGCCCCTACCCGATTTTATGTGAATAATTCCGGAACCTATGCATTACAAACCACGCCCTTTACAGCACAGGTTCATAACCTTGCAAACGACTGGGGCGATTTTGATAACGACGGTGATCTCGATGTCATGATTACCAACGACCAGGTGGCAACAAAATATTACAAAAACAATGGTGACGGTACGTTTGCTTCAGCTATCAATATTGGTGTTGCAGGTGGTTCAGGAATTACTAATGGTGATTATGACAATGACGGCGATCTTGATATATTTATTCATGGTTTTGGAAATGCAAGGGCTTTGTTCAGAAATGATTCAGCAGCCACAGGAAACAACTGGATCAATATTAAATGCATGGGAACGATCTCAAATAAATCAGCATTAGGAACCATTGTAAGGTTAAAGGCTACCATCGGAGGGAACTCATACTGGCAAATGCGTGAAATCAATGCACAAAATTCTTTTCAGAGCCAGAATGATTTGCGTGTGCACTTTGGTTTGGGTGATGCGACCTTTGCCGATTCTTTGATAATTCATTATCCGAGTGGTATAGTTGAGGTTTTTTCCGGAATTGCTGCCGACAACTTTTATGAAAATGAGGAAGGTTCTGGCAACCTTGGACTTATTACCGGAATAAAAAAAAATGATGAGACAAATAATTTGTACAGGATATTCCCGAATCCGGCTAAAGACTTTTTGACAATTGAATGGGTGAAAAATAAAAGCATTGGTGAAGTTAAACTGACACTACTTGAAATTAACGGCAAACAGCAAGAATTGCCTGCTTACCGGATTTCATTTAACACGATAAGGATAAATACTTCTTCTCTCGTTCCGGGAATGTACATGCTGAAAATAAATGGGGATAATTTTAATGGTATCGTAAAATTTACAAAAGTTATTAATTAAGTGATATCAATTCCCTGCTAAAATTAATTGCACGTAAGCACAAGATTTAGGAGAAGTATAAATTTTATTTATCAAAAAAAAAGTGACTAATAGCTGTTCATTTAATAAGACTTAAACAGGATAAGGCTTCTTGAAGGAATATTAAATCACCACCTGAGATACTACGTATATTATTTTAATCATCTGTTGTAATTTTTAATATTTTGCTGAAAGGTCAAAACATTTTAATTAATCCTATGTTTTGTGATATGACGCAAATGAATTTAATAAAATGTTAAAATTATCTGGTCTTTCCTTACTGAATTTGATGAGTTTGTTTGTTAAGTTGTGCTGTACTGGTTTCTATATTTTAAATCAATAATTTATTCTACAAGCACCACATGTAGGAGGCAATCCTGCATTTAATAAACCTAAGACATATGGAATTCCGGAAATCATGGACACGACAACACTAAATATGAAACTTTAAAACAGAAATCAAATGAAAAAAATGGATCCAGTAGTACATTTTGAATTGCCGGCGAATGATACTAAGCGCATGGCAAAATTCTTCACTGAGGCATTTGGCTGGAAAACACAGTTTTTGGGCGATGAGATGGGAAACTATGTAACGGCTGCAACTTCAGAAACCGGCAAGGACGGAAGACCAAAGAATCCGGGAACCATTAACGGCGGCTTCTATGTCAAAACAAAGGATATGCCTGCCCAGCATCCATCGGTAGTTATTGGCGTGGATGATATTAACGAATCCATAAAAAAAGTGAAAAAAGCGGGCGGTGAAGTTCTTGGCGAGCCGATGAATATTCCGGGTATTGGCTTGTATGTATCGTTTATCGACACCGAGGGCAACCGGTTAAGCATACTGCAGCCATCGATGGAAATGGTTGAAAACAAATAAGATTGATCGTACAGGAACTAAGGGGCAAGATTTTTTTATCTTAAAATATTCATTCCCGCTAAAAACAATTGATCGTCCCGCTTAAGGTTGCTGCTATAATTGGTACGGTCATTTTTATTTTTTGGATTCGTTATAACGGTATCAATGAAGGGTTTGAGAGTACTATTATAGAAAAGGCTTCTTACGCTGTACTTATTCTCCTTTCAGCAGTCAATTCCCTGCTGCTCATTAACAGAAGAGAATCAATCAGAGGTTTACGGATAACTTTTAATGTCGGAATGGAATACAAAAACGGATGAAGTCTTAAGTATTGATTTTATATAAAAAGTCAGTAGTGATGAATTAAACAATACAACATTGACATTGTGCTAATACAACTAGTGTGGGCGCTGGAAGAGGTTGTCAGAATTTCTTTAATAATCTCAGTTTTACAAAAAAAAACGCGTTAAATTCTAACGTGTTAAGAAAATGACATCTTTTCTTTAGCAGGGAAATAATCTTCAAATGATCCTTCTGCTTTGGTAAATCCTCCACCCTGTTTTAAGCGTTCACCCTTGAAATCTTTGTTGTTATTTTCCTTGCAGCCTGCAATTATTAAGCTAATATTTCGCTTCGTACTAAACCGTGACTTAGCCTTGAGATCGTTTATTTTCAATTAAAATGATTGGTTTAAAAACAATTGCGCCAATGTGTTGTTTAGTTATAATAAATCATTTCACGGCATAAGATTGTTTCCTGAAGTTGGTACACTGTGATTGGATATTCAAAAACAGAGGTTTATCAGAATCACAACAAGGGTGTTGATGTTTTACAATTACCCGGTATAAAAACAATGTAGTACCAAATTATATACTATATGATAATTTTCACCTATTTTAATTCTAATTAAACCAATATGCAATCAAAATTTACTTTTTTGTTTGTGATGTTCGTATTTTCGGTTTATCTCGTTCCCGCACAGGAAACGCGGGTTTGGCCAAATACTTACATTACAGTGGAACCGGGAGCCACACTGGATTTTACAGGAGGCAACCTGGTTTTAAGATCCGATGCGTCGGGAGATGCATCGTTGATCGATTATGGAAGCATTACTTACAGTGGAGGCGGCCAGGCCAACGTGGAGCGCTACCTTACCCAGGGACACTGGCATCTTGTATCTTCACCTGTGAGTAATGCACTGTCGGGTATGTTCTTTGGCGATTATTTTCAAAATCATGCTGAGGCCAGCAATGGCTGGACTGACATTGCCTCCGAGAGTTACCCCCTTGACATTATGAAAGGCTATGCCTTATGGTCAGTGGAAGCAGCGCCTACAACCGAACTTTTTCCGGGAACAACCAATACCGGTGTCCTGAACAAAGCCTTTACAGAAAACGGACAGGGATGGAACCTCATGGGAAACCCTTATCCTTCGGCTTTGGATTGGGATGCTGTGTCATTACCTCCCGAGCTGAACGGAGCGATCTGGCTGTTCGATCCGACTATCGGAGCTAATGGCGATTATGTTTATTACATTAACGGTGGCGGTGCAGCAAATACCACAACGCAGTATATTCCGTCCGGTCAGGGCTTTTTTGTCAGGGCTACCGGCGGATCAGGAACACTGACGTTCGATAACAGCGACAGGGTGCATAACGGACAGGCTTTTTATAAAAATTCGGATAAGGAACTGCTTGTATTGAAAGTGACCGGCAACAACGTTACCACCCAAACGGCCATACGCTTTAATGAATCTTCAACGAAGGAAGCTGACAGGCTTTTTGATGTGTATAAAATCATTTCTGACAAAGCGGATGTTCCGAATCTTTTCACAAAAGCCGGTAACGAAACTATGGCCATCAACACGCTCCCTTCAATCGAAGGCAATGAAATCGTGCCCATGTGGTTCAGTGCAGGAATGGATGGTGAATATGTAATTAAGGCAACTCAGATTGAAACCTTCGACAGCCAGACACCTATTTATATCGAAGACCTTGGAACGGAAAAAATTCAAAATATGCGTGAAATGCCGGAATATTCCTTTGACTACAAATCAGGCAATGATAGGAGTTTCCTTGTTTATTTTATCGAACCCGCAAAGAGCAACCATACAGGCGACATCAATATAAATGCTTATGGAAATGAACTGCGGGTAAACTTTCCGGTTTCAGAAATAACGAACCCCAATTTCAATGCTCAGATTATGGTATTTGATATCACCGGCAGATTAGTTTCTCAGACCCGTACAACCGAAGTAAATAACCAGATGCCCCTGAACGGACACAATGTAATTTATTTGGTCAGCGTGATTTCAGGCGACAAGGTCGCAAATACCAAAGTATTTATAAAGTAATTCGATACCGATGAAAAAGACGATACTAAAATTATCAGCCATAGCCGCTTTGGTATTATTATCATTCGGCTTGTTTGCCCAGAATCCTCCTCACCCCAATGGGGGTAACGCTCCCGGATCAGGCAACACACCCGTAGGCGGTGGCGCACCCATTGACGGCGGGCTCACCATTATGATGCTCCTCGGAGCAGCTTATGGAAGCAAAAAGCTATTTAAGAGTAATCAAAAGGAAAATATATTAACTAATTAAAATCAAACACAATGAAAACTATAACTATTACTTCACTATTTCTGTTACTGATATCGGTTTCGGTAATGGCACAGTATGATGATGCAACGATAGGCAATAAAAAAGTTATACCAACAAAAGGCGTTGAAGATTATGTCATAAATGATAATCTGATAGCAGTGGGCAGCCTTGGAGTTGGCTTTGATTCTTATGCCGGCTATCCCTTTGGGTTTGCTACCATTGCAATGAGTGAAAATAATACACGGATCTTATTTGACGACACCAGCACTCCGGGAGGTGGTTTCGCCTACAATGACTGGCAATTAACAGCGAATGGCAGTAACAATGGTGATGATAATTATTTTGCAATTGATGACATAACAAACGGGACTTCTCCATTCAGAATTCAGTCGGGTTTAAGAAACAATTCACTTTATATACAAAGGGGAAGTGGTGGCATAGGTAATGGATTTGTAGGTTTTGGTACCAATAATCCATTGCGTACGCTGCACATGGTTTATGGCGATACTCCAGGTATCAGGCTTGAGCAAGACGGCAGCATGGGTTATAGTCCCCAAACCTGGGAAGTATATGGCAACGAATCCAATTTTAATATTGCTGACGCTAGTAATGGAGGGGCTTATTGCTTCAGAATACAACCCGGAACACCCACAAATACCTTAACACTGAGAAGTGGCGGCAAGGTGGGTATCGGAACATGGTCCCCGGATCATAACCTTGAAGTAGCTGGCGATGTCCAGGTGGACAGCTATTTTTATTTTGGCGACGAAAGTACCGATGGTAACTGGCGTGTTAGTGTTGTTGCCGGTAAACTTACTTTCGAAAAGCGCGAAGCCGGAGTCTGGGTCACTAAAATGGATATGGAATAGATAAAACAAACGGGTTTATGCTATATCCCAAATGGCGCAATCGTCCACTTGGGACGACAAATCTATATTAAATTAATTCCTGCAGCTCCGGTCTTAAGGCCGGAGCTGCAAATGTTTTACCCCTTCCCGGCCTGGGCTCCTTACTAAGACGGGTGAAGCTAAAATCTTCAGATTTATACCCTCTTACTGACAGGGTCAAGTGTACAAGCACATGTTTGTTCGAATTCGTTACATGTGCGGGCAATTGTTCCCTGTTAATAATTGTTTGCAGCAATAAAACTAACCTCTAATTCTTTTTAGACTTTTTCTCTCTCTTTTCTGCCTTTTTTTCCTTTGCTGTTTTAAGCGGTGCTTTCTTTACGTTTTTCTTTGTGTCCTGAGATTTTGCCATGATCGTATAGTTTAAATATTTATATTGTATTTTTTCAATTCAGAGCCGTGCTCATTAATTCAATCGTAAAATTACATTTTTTGTAACGAATTAGTGTCATAAAAATCAATTAACAATATACTTTTGAAAACCTTTACTACTTCTTTATGTCACGCTGAGCTACTTAAAGAAACTTTTGCCTTAAGCATCACATGAGCCTGCCATTGCTTCCTGTAAATAATTGTTGCTTCAGTTAAATTTGTCAGTAATTCTTTTTGGAATTTTTCAACCTGTCTGACAGACCTCAACCCTATTTCAAGTAACTCTGTTTTTGTTGCACAAACTTTTACTGCACCCGAATGTTATAATCATGAACCCCATAAGTGATTGTGTGGTCAGCAAAAAGTTTGAACACAACGCCGTAGGGAGGGTTTATATAATAAACTAAGTTATTAAGAAGGATCAACAATGGTTCCTTACTGATTTTTTAAAGGCATCGTACCTTTTTTTTGGCCAGCTTATTTTCAATAAAAGACGTCCCTAGGTATAGAAAACCGAGTTTATTTTATAAGCTGAATTTGAGTAACTTTATAGTAGGAACAATTTAGTTAAGTTTAGGAGGTTTTAACTGGTATAGTATAATGGCAAGCCAGAGGCCGCATTTTTATTTCTTTCCTGATTATTAATTATCTTGATAAAATGACAGCCTAATCGCTATTTAAATGGTAATAATTGAAAACAAAAAATATAACCGGACACAAAGAAGCAGCTGAAAAACAGGATACTAAGCCAGCGATGATAAAGCTCTCTACAAAGGTAGAAAATGCAGGGTTCCACATTTCGGGAATGGGTTCTGATGGCAGCCTTGGATTAAAGGCCATTGAAGAAAATAACGGAATCGCATTTGTTCAGTATCCTGATACAGCTCAATTAGAAGGAATGCAAAGAAGTGCGTTAGAATCTGTTATTCCGGACATTGTTGCACCCGCCGGAGAATTACCTGCAAACCTGATCGCTTCGCCGAAATTTATGCCAACACATATGGCGGATAAATCTGGTGAATCCAAAAACAAGAGTGATGTTGAAAAATTCATTGTCCTGCTTCGTGAACAAAACGGTCACGGCTTTTCCCTGTATAAAAAGAACACATTATTTCGCCTTATCGGAAACACTGAAACCATGCAGGGTATGAACATGGTTAAATATAGCCACATACCGACTATTCCTGAACATGAAAAGTTGCCCGATGGAACCGATAAATACATCACCGCGGATCGGCAAAAGGAATTAGAGTTGGAGCTAAAGCAGACCTATGAAGATATTCAGTGGTTTACCAAACCTGGAACTCAAATTTTCAAACTTCGGTATTCGAACGCAGGTAGGCCTTTCACCGACCATGTCACCAAACTTAAGTATCCCAAAATAAATGCGCATACACGACAGATAATTAAATCCTTTATGTTTATCGAAACTTCAATTTCAACAAATAACAAAAGATGGTTTAAGGTAAAAATAATGCCCGATGGTACATTGACAACCGTATCGATGGACTGGTTATCACATTTATCGACAAAACTTGCCTAAAAAAATTGAATTGGAACTGCTGAAAGCAAATAAGAAACTACAAAAAATGTAAATGATTTTGAAATCTCACAACTTAAACAGGCTAAAAAGTAACTTAAAACGATTTGGAGGCAGACATGAAACAACTCCGCACAAAAAAGGCAAATCCGGATTTTAGGGAAAAAGCCGAGGAAGCCTTGAAAAGGAAAACACAAAGAAACCATCCTGATTTTACGGTAGCTGAAACATTAAAACTCATTCATGAACTCGAGGTGCACCAGATTGAACTGGAAATGCAGAACGAAGAAATGAAGCTGGCAAAAATCGAGGCGGAACAAGCTTCCATCAAATATACCGAATTGTACGATTTTGCACCATCAGGCTATTTCACGCTATCGAAAGAAGCTAAAATCATTGAGGTAAACCTCAAGGGGTCAAATATGCTTTCGAAAGATCGCTCTGGGTTAATTAACAAACCCTTTGGTTTTTATATTTCTAATGACACCAGACCAACGTTCAATCTTTTTATTGCAAAAGTATTTAACAGTAAAGTAGAGGAATCATGTGAATTGATCCTTTCCAAAACCGGCAGTACATCAACATACGTTCACGTTACCGGTATTATCGCGAAGAATAAAGATCAATGTTTTCTCACTGTGATCGATATTACGGACCGAAAAAATGCGGAAAAAGCTTTGATTGAAAATCAACGGCTGGTTGTGATCGGGGAAATGGCTTCCTCAATTGCTCACGACTTTAACAATTCGCTTCAAGCGATTTTTGGAAACCTGGAGCTTTTAATGATAGATGCAGAATTACCAAAGTCCACCCTATCCTACCTGAAAACAATCCGAACCATTGCAAGTGATGCGGCAGACAGAGTTCAGCAGTTGCAGCATTTCAGCGGTACGAAACGGAATAAAAGCTTATATAATTTAATCAAGCTCAATGAACTAATTAGTGAGGTCGTCATACAAACCCGTCCGCTTTGGAAAGATGAAGCAGAGAAAAAAGGACTGACAATAAAAATAAATACTCAGTATAGCGACATACCAAAAATTTATGGGAATAAGGGTGAATTGCGAAGCGTGGTGTATAACATTATTAAAAACAGCATTGAAGCAATGCCAACGGGAGGAAGTATTACTATTTCCACTGGGGAAAAAAGAGAAGGAGTGTACTTAGTAGTTGCTGATACAGGAGTGGGAATGGATGAAGAAACAAGGTCACGGATATTTCAGCCGTTTTTTACGACAAAAGGATTTGATTTAGGAAGAGGCCTCGGTATGAGCGGAGCCCTGATTATAATAAAAGAGCACAATGGAACTATTAATATTAAAAATACAGAATTAGGAAAGGGTACAGTTATCGAAATAGTAATTCCATTTTCGCAAAATATCGATTTAGAAGAAAATATTGATACTGAAATAATGTCCTTGAAATTCAAAAAGCCACCAAAAGTTTTATGGGTTGAAGATGATAAATTGATTATAGAAATTGCGCGCAATATGATTGACCGGCTTGGTTTAAAGGGGGATGTAGCAAGCAGCGGAGCACAGGCACTTGAATACCTTTCTCACAAATCCTATGATTTTGTAATCACAGATATCGGCATGCCGGAAATGAATGGATGGCAGCTTGCCGATACCATTAAGGAACGATTTGCCGGTAAATTAAAAGTAGCAGTTATAAGCGGGTGGGGTTCTCAGATTGAGGAATCCGAAAAAAAGGCCCACGGCGTTGTTTATGTGCTGGATAAACCATTCAGCATAAACCAGCTTCAAAAATTATTCGGAACTCTCTACAATAAGAAATTACAATAATTCTTACTACTGCCTTCCTTCACTTGATGCTGATCGCACCTTTTCTGACACACTGCACATATTCAAGAAAAAGAGCAGCAAAAAATTTATTTGTACCAAGTATTAAACTTCAAGCAATTTATAATTTGCAGTCAAGCCAGACGCAAAGCCGGGCTTCAGGTAATTCAATATTCCTCAATTCGATCTTTCTTGAATTTCCGTAAAACCATTTAACTCTATCGGATCAGTTTTGTTAATTTAGCAGGAGCTTTTTACTATGAACAACATTACATAAATTCAATACCATGCGTTATTTTTATTTGTTGCTGTTGATCAACTCTTATTTATTTATTGGTTCTACTTTCAGCCAAAATAATGTTAGCATCAATGCCGAAAGCTACGGGGTTGAAATGAAATATTCACTTCCGCAAATGAACCTGACTGGCATTAAATCGGTCATCAATCCGAACCCGCTGATGCTGAACTATGACGTAAAATTTTATAAGCTCAACATCGAAGCCTACGACACGACCAATCAATTCGTTGCAGATGCAACCGTTGCAGCCAAAGTACTGCTGCATCCCCTCGACACATTCTCCATCGAGCTCAGCAACAAGCTCGCGATCGACAGTGCCTTTATCGACGATGCTTTATATCCGGTGACGCATACCGGAAACAATCTTTACATCGAATTGCCGGTACCGGTGCCGGTCGGTAAATTGTTTACCTTTCAACTTTATTATCACACGCCTCCGGCTTATGTTTCATCGTATTACAGTACGACACAAAATCCGACCTACGGAAATTTTCATGTATCCCAAACCCTTTCCGAACCCTATTTTGCGCATGAATGGATGCCCTGTAAACAGGATCTGCAGGATAAAGCCGATTCGGTTTTCATTTTTGTAACAACCGACAGCAGTTTACGGGCGGCAGGCCCGGGATTGCTAACTATAGTCGATTTACCAGAAGGTAAAAAGCGCTACGAATGGCGAACACATATCCCTACGGATTATTACCTCATTTTCTTTGCAGTTTCTGATTATCTCGATTACCGTGTCTATGCAAAGCCTGACAGCCTACCCGGTGATTCTGTCCTGATCCAGACCTTTGTTTATGATTACCCGGGCTGTCTTGCTTCGAACAAAGCAGCTATTGATGCAACGCCTGCCATGATTGAATTGCTTTCAAACCTGTATTATCCCTTTCCTTTTCATGAAGAAAAATATGGTCATTACATGTGGTACCCTTCGGGCTTTTCGGGAATGGAACACATCACAATGAGCGGCATGCGTTACCTGAATACTTACCTCATTTCGCACGAACTGGGACATTCATGGTTCGGCGATAATGTGACCTGTGCTACCTGGTCGGATATCTGGCTCAACGAGGGATTTGCTACCTATACCGAATACCTTGTTCTGCAATATTTATACTCACAGGCCAGTGCGGATGCAAAAATGACGACCTATATGAATAACGTGATGTCACTGCCCGGGGGATCAGTTTATGTTCCGGAAAATGAGCTGAATAGTGTAGGCAGAATTTTCAATACACGCTTGTCGTATTATAAAGGGGGAGCACTGGTGCATATGATCCGGTTCGAAATGAACAACGATTCCTTGTTTTTCAAAACCCTGTATGAATACCAAAAGCAATATAGCGGCGGAGTCGCAACCGGCCTCGATTTTAAAGCAGTTTGCGAAAGCGTTTCCGGAATCGACTTTACTGACTTTTTCAACCAATGGTATTTTGGCGAAGGGTTTCCCATCTATTCTATTTACTGGTCGCAGGATCAGGATACGATTACCTTGCATAACATCCAGCAAACCTCGACCACTATTACTCCACTTTTTAAAACACCCATGGAATACAAACTTTCCTGGATAGGAGGAGATACCACCATCAGGGTTTACCAGACAAACAACGATACGACATACCATTTTAACATTTCAAATGAAATAACCAGTGTTGTGGTTGATCCGAACAACTGGCTGCTTAACCAGGTAGGCGAAAACGTTCATTTGAAAAATCTTCGACTAAAAGTTTATCTTGAAGGAGCTTATAATCCACTTACCGGTTACATGAAAACGGATTTGAATCCCGGATTGATTCCTTTAGCGCAGCCTTTTAACCAACCTCCATGGAATTATGATGGAGCAGAAACAGCAAACCAGATCCCTGTTGATGCGGTAGACTGGGTCCTCATCGAATTGCGTGATACAACACAGGCTTCATTCGCAACCGGTGAAACTAGGATTGACAGGAAGGCTGGTTTTCTTTTAAAAGATGGCTCTGTAACGAGCGCTGATGGTCTTTCATCCATTGAGTTCACCAACTCAATAAATAACCAGCTTTTTGTCGTCATTCATCACCGGAATCATTTGAGTATAATAAATTCCAATCCGTTAGTTTACAATAAAGGTGTTTATACCTATGATTTCAGCAACAATGCCGGCCAGGTATTGGGTGGTATTAACGGATACAAGGAGTTGGAAAGTGGTGTCTGGGGAATGGCTGCTGGCGATGCCGATGCCAGCGGCGTGATCAATGCAGCTGATAAATCATCTGCCTGGGAATCCAAAGCCGGAAAGTCGGGTTACCTGAATGCAGATTTAAATCTGAACAGACAGGCTGATAATTTGGATAAGGACGATTACTGGCTGCCCAATAACGGAAAAACTTCTCAGGTACCACAATGAAATGGTTGATAAAAGGTTGTTTCAAAAGACACAAGAAACATGTAAAAAGAAACAAGTTTTGACTATTTAGTATTTAGAATGTCTGGGTATTTTTTTATTGTCCTAAATCGCCAGCTTCAGAACTTAATTCACTTCAAGCAATCATTTAAAATGCAACCTTATTAGATGAACTGTTTTCCAGAAAGTTAAAATCCGTTCGAGAAGCATTACATTTTCAACATGCTGGGTATGCGGGAACATATCGACAGGCTGGATCTTTTTTACTTCATATTTCTCTGCTAAAAGTGTAACATCCCTTGCCTGTGTAGCCGGATTGCAGCTCACATAAATGATTTTTTGCGGGCCTATATTTAAAAGCTGCTCCACAACTTTCGGATGCATGCCGGCACGGGGAGGATCCGTAATCACGACATCCGGTTGACCGTGTTCTTGAATAAATTCGTCATTGAATGCTTTAGCCATATCTCCGGCAAAAAAAAGCGTATTGTCAATTTCATTTAACCGGGCATTTTCACGTGCATCTTCAATGGCTGCAGCAACAGATTCGATTCCGATTACTTTTGCTGCATTACGGGCGATAAAGAGGGCAAGGCTTCCTGTTCCTGTATAAAGATCGTAAACAATCTCGCTTCCCTTTAATGAAGCAAACTCGCGTATGATGGAATAAAGTCTCGTGGCCTGGGCTGAATTTGTTTGGAAAAAGGAAACCGGCCCGACCTTGAACTTCAGGGTCTCCATTTCTTCGATGATATAGGGCTTACCTTTAAACAGAACCGGTTCCAGATCGAATATGATGTCGTTATGCTTTTCGTTGATCACGTAAATTAGTGAAGTGATTTCGGGAAATTTTGACGACAAAAATTCCATCATTGGAATAATCACATTCTGATCATCATATCCGAAAACCACTATTACCATCAGTTCTTTAGTTGAAGTATTACGGATAATCAGGTTGCGAAGGAAGCCGGAATATGTTTTCACATTCCAAAAAGTCAGTATTTTTTCGTGGGCATATTGCCGTAAGGCAAGACGTATGGAATTAGAAGGTTCTTCCTGCAAGAAGCAATGATTGATATCCACGATGCGGTCGAACATACCGGCAGGATGAAATCCTAACCCGTTCATATCCCGGTCCTCGTAGATTACATCTTTCGTATAACCGGTAAGCCAGCGCTTGTTCGAGAAGGTAAATTCAAGTTTATTACGGTAATAAAATGTCTGTGTCTGAAGGAATAATTGGGACTGATTTCGGGCATTCTGAATTTACCGATCCGCTTCAGGTTGTCCTCAACCTGTTTTTGCTTGTAAAAAAGCTGGTGCTCATAATTCATATTCTGCCAGCGACAACCTCCGCAAAGACCGAAATGTTCACAAACAGGTTCTGTCCTTTTCTCCGAAAAATGATGAAACCAGATGGCTTTACCTTCATAATACGACTTCCGCTTTTTTGTAGCCTGAATATCGATCACATCACCGGGAACTACAAACGGAACAAATATTACACGGTCATTCACCCGCCCAACAGCCTTACCCTCTGCTCCCGCATCGATTATTTCAACTTTTTCAAAAACCGGTAATCCTTCTTTTCTTCTCGCCATCAATAGTTAATTTGAGGCAAAAATAAGAACATTCATATAGTAATAGCTATTGGCTTTTAACTTTTGGTCGTATAACCGGATTTTAGTTTCCTTCATTCTTTAATTCCACAATTCATTAATTCTTCAATTTCTTTATTCAGCAATTCCGTAATTTTACATTGTGGAAAAAGTAATTCACTGGCTCGAAGCGCATCAGTTACCCTGTTTTTACAAGCATTATCTGGGTATCGACTGCCCAGGATGCGGGATGCAATCGGCTTTTATCCTGCTACTGAAAGGCAACCTGTTTGAAAGCCTGAAGACCTACCCTGCCCTATTGCCAACTATTTTCATGATGATTTTCCTTGTATTGCATATAATTTTCAACTTTAAAAAAGGTGCCTCTGTATTGAAATTTTCATTTATATTTACAGTGTCAATTATTGTGATCAATTATGTGGCAAAACTTACCTCGATTTATATTCAAACACGATAAATAATGAATAATCCCGATACCTTCAAAACATTATAGAAATTGCCAGCAGACCGTTAAATAATTACGGGATCAGAGCTGACAGAAGTTATTCGGGGTTTAAAATAAAGTTTTAATTTAAAATTTGAACCATGGAAAATTCAAACACATCAACGGGACAACCAAACCAAATTAACCAGATTCCGCTCCCAAATGCTCAAACGGTGCTGACACTTGGAATCATATCCATTATTCTGTGCTGGTGCCACGGGATTATCGGGTTGATTCTTGCTATTATTGCACTGGTTCTTGCCAGCAAGGATATGGCATTGTACAACCAGGAACCGTCCAGGTACACAACCGTTTCGTACAATAATCTGAAATCAGGGCGAACGGTGGCAATTATCGGACTCGTTCTGGCAGGAATATTTTTATTTATGCTTATCATTGCATTGTTCTTTTTGGGGCTGAACTTTGCCTTCTTCCCCTGGGAAATGTTTAGGAATTTACATTAAAAATTAAGCTATAGATTATGGAAAATGACATGAATACAACAACTGAACAACCAAAACAAGTGCAGTATGCCGGTTTTTGGTGGAGGTTTTTGGCGTGGTTGATCGATACAATTATTCTTTCGTTTGTAATGTGGATTTTCTTTTTGCCAATCCTTGGTATATTTGGAATATCCTTATATACCCTAAAAGAATCAGGATATGATCCGGTAAATTCGGCTATGTACCTGGGGCCTTTTATCGGAGCCATTATTTCCCTTTCTTTTATCTCCACTGCGGTCAAATGGCTCTATTTCGCACTTATGGAATCATCCAAAAACCAGGGGACAATCGGCAAAATTGTTTTTAAGATTCGGGTTACAGATTATGAAGGGAACCGCATTTCATTTGCCAGGGCTACAGGCCGCTATTTCGGTAAAATATTATCGGCACTGATAATTTATATTGGTTTCATCATGGCCGGGTTTACAGATAAAAAACAGGCATTGCATGATATTCTTGCAAATTGCTATGTTGTGAAAGATTAATTGGGGTTTGATTAACGATTACAGATGCACGTTGAAGTCGTAGCTTTATGAAAATACTACCCATTGAAAAAGTCAGGGAAGCGGACGCATACACGATAAAAAACGAGCCCATTGCCGATATCGATTTAATGGAGCGTGCAGCAACAGAGTTGTTTGGATGGATAATCGCCAAAACCGAACCCGGTAAAAAGTTTATTATATTTTGTGGAACCGGAAACAATGGTGGTGATGGATTGGCTTTAGGCCGCTTATTAAACGACGCTGGTTTTCCTGTTGAGGTTGCCATGGTCCGGTATTCTGAGAAACTATCACCAAGCTGCGAATTAAACTACACACGGATAAAAAAAGTAAACTCCATTCAACTGAAGGAATTACGGGATAATGATCCGTTACCCGAAATTACTAATCAGGATATTGTTGTTGATGCTATATTCGGCTCAGGCCTGACACGCCCTGTCAAAGGGCACGCAGGTAAGGTTGTTGACCATATCAACGAATGCAATGCCGTTGTTATCTCCATTGATACACCCTCAGGATTTTTCTGTGACAGCACCAATTCGAACAATGATGGTTCCATCATTAAAGCGGATTACACACTTACCTTTCAATTCCCGAAAACGGGATTTGTTTTTCCTGAAAATGATCCCTATTTAGGTGAATGGGAAGTTTTGCCGATAGGTTTGCATCCTAATATTATTCAGCAGGTTAATGCAAAAACATTTTTCACCGAGAGTGAAGATTGCAAAGAACTACTGAAAAGTCGAAAAAAGTTCTCACACAAAGGAACATTCGGTCATGGTTTGCTTATTTCCGGAAGTTATGGAAAAATGGGCGCCGCTGTGCTGGCGGCAAAGGCAGGATTAAAAGCAGGTGCAGGATTAATCACCGCACATATACCAAAAAAGGGTTACAGCGTTGTACAGACAGCAATTCCTGAAGCGATGGTAAGTATTGACCCGGACGAAGAATTTTTTTCAACCGTTCCTGACCTTTCACCCTATAATGCATTAGCAGTTGGACCTGGAATCGGCAGGGAGAGACAAACACAAAACGCTTTAAAACTGCTCATCCAGAACACAAAGGTACCCATTGTATTTGATGCAGATGCGCTCAACATTCTGAGTGAAAACAGGACATGGATTTCATTTGTACCTCCGCACAGCATTTTTACTCCGCATCCGAAAGAATTCGAGCGGCTAATTGGTAAATCTTCCAATGACTTCGAGCGAAACCAGCTGCAGCGGGAATTTTCTGCTAAGTACCAGGTATATTTGGTTCTTAAAGGTGCCCATACTGCGATCTCCTGCCCTGACGGAACCTGCTATTTTAATTCAACAGGAAATCCGGGTATGGCTACAGGTGGAAGTGGTGATGTTCTTACCGGTATTTTATTAGGATTAATGGCACAAAGTTATTCTTCCAAAGAAGCCTGCATTCTGGGTGTTTATCTGCACGGACTGGCTGGTGATTTAGCTGCAAAAAAATTCGGTTATGAAGCAATGCTTGCTGGTAATATAACAGATAATTTAGGTAAAGCATTTAAACGCTTGTATTCCTGAAAAGACTCACGCAACCTTTGCCGCTTCTTCGATCAGATCTCCTTCAACCCTTAAATTGTCGATGATAAAAGTTTGGCGTTCGGGTGTGTTTTTTCCCATGTAGAACGAAATGATCTCCTTAATTGAAGATTCACGCTGCAACAACACCGGATCCAGTCGTATGGATGATCCGATGAAATGTTTGAACTCATCCGGAGAAATTTCTCCCAGGCCTTTAAACCGGGTTATTTCAGGTTTTCCTGTGAGTTTTATCAAAGCATCCTGTTTTTCTTCTTCCGAATAACAATAAATGGTAGTTTTTTTATCCCTCACTCTGAACAGTGGTGTTTGTAAAATATACAAATGGCCGCCTTTAACAAGGTCAGGATAAAACTGCACAAAGAAAGTGAGAAGCAAAAGCCGGATATGCATACCATCAACATCAGCATCGGTGGCAATTACAATATTGTTGTAGCGCAGGTTTTCCAAATCATCATCAATATTCAATGCCGATTGAAGCAGGTTAAACTCTTCATTTTGGTAAACAATTTTTTTACTCAATCCGAAACAATTCAATGGCTTTCCTTTCAGGCTGAACACGGCCTGCGTATTCACATCCCTCGATTTGGTAATAGAACCGCTGGCCGAATCGCCTTCGGTTATAAACAGTGTTGAATCAAGCCGGGCTTCATGGTTCGTATTGTAATGAACCCTGCAATCGCGCAATTTTTTATTATGCAGGCTTGCTTTTTTTACACTTTCCCTTGCTAATTTTTTAATACCATCAAGTTCTTTGCGTTCCCTTTGCGACTGAAGTATCTTCTGATAAAGAGCTTCGGCAGTCTCCGGATTGCGGTGAAGGTAATTATCAAGGTTTCTTTTTACGATGTCATTGATATAATTGCGAACGGTGACTCCATCGGGTTCCATATACATCGAACCCAGCTTGGTTTTTGTCTGTGATTCAAAAACAGGTTCCTGAACCTTTAAACTGATAGCTGCTAAAATAGAAGTGCGAATATCATTTGTTTCAAAATCCTTATTGTAAAATTCCCGAATCGTTTTTACAATGGCTTCTCTGAAAGCTGCCTGATGTGTGCCTCCCTGAGTTGTATGCTGTCCGTTTACAAAAGAGAAGTATTCTTCACCATACTGTTTTGAACTATGCGTAAACGCAAACTCGAGATCTCCCTCCTGAAGATGAATAATCGGGTAAATGGTAGGACCATTTCCATTGATATTTCTTTCCAGAAGATCACGCAGACCATTTTTCGAATAGAACCGTTCTCCGTTGAATTTGATTGTCAATCCATTGTTCAGAAAGACATAATTCCAAAGGAGTTTTTCAACGTATTCGCTGATAAAATGATAGTTTCCGAAAATTTCCTGATCAGGAATAAAGGAAACGATCGTCCCGTCTTTTTCATCGGTTTTTTGTTCCTGATTATCTGCCGTAAGAACTCCTTGTGCAAATTCAACGATTTTTGTTTTTCCATCCCTAACTGCCTGCGTCAGGAAATAAGACGATAAAGCATTAACAGCTTTCGAGCCTACCCCATTTAGTCCTACAGCTTTTTTAAAGACTTTCGAATCGTACTTGGCTCCTGTATTGATTTTCGAAACACAGTCAATTACTTTACCTAATGGAATACCTCTTCCATAATCTCTGATTGTGACTTTTTTTTCCTGGATTTCAAGATCGATCATTTTCCCGTTTCCCATCACAAACTCATCAATTGAATTGTCGATGATCTCTTTGATCAGCACATAAATTCCGTCATCCTGTGAAGCTCCGTCTCCCAGTTTCCCAATATACATTCCCGGACGCATCCGGATATGCTCACACCATTCCAGTGAACGAATGTTATCTTCGGTATAGTTTTCAGACAAATTATCAGTCATGCGGCAAAAATATGTAAAGAATCCTTAGAAAATAAAGGGATACAGTAAAAGTTATCAAACGAAAGTTTGTTAATATCTGGCAGTTTCTAATCTTAAATCCCGTTGAACGTTGACCCGAAAACCCATTTACCTCATATCCACAACGTCAGCTCCGGGATAATCGGCTTTATTAAAAGTAAACTCCGAATCTTTAATTTCAATGTTGGGTGTAAATTTATTGATGATGTATGAATAGGTACTTCCGTTTTTATCGAAAATGGTGATTTCAAGTAATTGATCTTTTGCCTTATCAATGATCAAACGCACTTTTGAATACGATTTTCCTTCGATTGGCGTAAGATCCACTACATTTACAGTGGTTCCGTACATGAAAGCTTCATGAACAAATTTCGATTTATAATCTTTATTATAAGCAGTTAGTAAATTGCTGGGTGTGATAGATTCATCCGAATCAGTAGCTGAATTGATCTGCACCTCATTGGCATCTTTTATATAAGTCCATATCGTTACACCATCACAAATCACAATTTGCCCTGAAATACTCAGCCGGTATTTATTTCCTTTAACAAGCAGGTTCCCGTCATAATTTTCATCTATTCCGGCATCGGTATTTTTCATTTTATAGGAGAATTCTGCATTGATAGTTGTATAAGATTTCGTTTTTGCAGTCAGTCTATCAAGTATCTCATTCGACTTCTTATCCCCTTTATCAGAATCCTGGCCAAATAATAAGGTAACTGCTATCAATCCAGAAAATAATAATGTGATTTTCTTCATTTCCGATTTTTATTTTGAGTCCAGATCTTTCAAATATTGTTCCAAAGCCATTTCATTTGCAATTTTCACTTCTCGAGCCTTGCTTCCTTCAAATGGACCTACAATTCCTGCTGCTTCAAGCTGATCAATGATCCGTCCTGCACGATTATATCCCAGCTTCAGTTTGCGCTGCAACAAAGAGGTAGAACCTTGCTGGGTCTGGACAATAATCCGGGCAGCATCTTCAAACAATTCGTCACGGTTGTTGGGATCGTATTCTCCCACTGCCTCGCTTTCTTCATCCGCATATTCAGGAAGATGGAAGGCATCCGGATAAGCACGTTGTGAGCCGATAAAATCCGTAATCCTGGCGATTTCGGGTGTATCCACGAACGCACATTGCAGCCTGATCAGGTCGCTTCCGGTAGATAAAAGCATATCACCTCTGCCAATAAGCTGATCAGCGCCGCCTGTGTCAAGGATTGTTCTTGAATCGATTTTCGATATTACCCTGAATGCTACTCTAGCCGGAAAGTTGGCCTTTATTGAACCGGTTATAATATTCACGGATGGGCGTTGTGTCGCAATAATAAGATGAAGTCCCACTGCCCGTGAAAGCTGTGCCAGGCGGGTAATCGGTATTTCAATTTCACGGCCGGCTGTCATAATAAGATCAGCAAATTCATCGATAACCAGAACGATGTATGGTAAAAACCGGTGCCCGTGCAAGGGGCTCAGCTTCCTGGCTTTAAATTTTGCATTGTATTCTTTGATGTTCCTGACCTGTGCGTCTTTAAGCAATTCATACCGGTTATCCATTTCGATTCCCAGTGAATTGAGCGTTCTTACGACTTTGCGGGTGTCTGTAATGATGGCTTCCTCCGAATCAGGCAATTTTGCCAGGAAATGGCGCTCAATTTTGGAATAGAGGGTCAGCTCAACTTTTTTCGGATCTACCATTACAAATTTAAGCTCCGAGGGATGCTTTTTATAGAGCAGTGAGGTAATTACTGCATTTAATCCTACCGACTTCCCTTGACCGGTTGCCCCTGCCATGAGTAAATGGGGCATCTTTGTCAGGTCAGCAATATAACTTTCATTCGAAATGGTCTTCCCGATTCCAAAGGGAAGATCGTATTTGGTGCTCTGAAATCTTTCGGATGATAGGATCGATTTAATTGAGACGATATCCGGATTTTGGTTCGGGACTTCAATGCCGATGGTTCCTTTTCCCGGAATTGGAGCAATGATCCTGATTCCCAGCGCCGACAAGCTAAGTGCTATATCATCTTCTAGGTTTTTGATTTTTGAAATCCTGACACCGGCAGCAGGTATAATTTCGTACAAAGTAACTGTAGGTCCTATAGTAGCTTTGATTTTCTGGATTTGAATGGAATAATTGTTCAGTGTTTCGACGATCCTGTTTTTGTTTCGTTCCAGTTCCTCTTTCTGAACTTTTATTTCGTCGGTTCCGTATTCTTCTAAAAGATCGAGTGGAGGAAACTGGTAATTTGGCAAATCAAGCCATGGATCGTAGGGTTCATCAACAGATTTGTGTTCGATATATTCTTCTTCACCGTTCTCATTGGTATTCAACCCCGGCTCATCTTTGGCAGTTTCGATCGTAAGCTCAACATCCGAATTTTTATCATCCTCAAATAAAGGCTTCTTTTTTGGTACTCCCGGGTCAACCAGTATCATGGGTTCGGCATCATCTTCCGGATCATCTTTTTCCAAATTTAAATCGTCGAAATCCTTCTCCTCATCATTGATTGCATGTTCCTCAGTGTTGTAAAGGTCAACCTTTGGCTGACTGCTATTTTTATTTTTTTTATTATCTTTTTCCCGAATAAAATTGGTTGGATGCAAGAAACCAAATGAAAAATTATAGGCAATAATTAAGAATGCAATCAGGGTAAAGAGCAAAACAAGGCCGGTACCGATCAAACCCAAAGCAAGCCGAAGCCAGTTTGAAGTATATTCACCAAATGCACCGCCAAGGTAAGCAAGCGATTCCGGCATCAGAAATCCTAGTGTTGTTGAAATCCAAACAATGGCTACGATTGAAATCCGCGTAGTCCGTCCAATTCGCATCATGGAATGCCTGAAAAATAGTTTGATTCCGTAAAGAAAAAACAAAAGGACAAAGAGAATGGATGAAATTCCGAACCACTGTTCAATAAAGAGTTTAGATATTGCCCTGCCTGCTGAGCCAATCCAGTTTACAGCATGGTCGTCTTTTGGAATCGTACTATCTCTTTGCCAGGTAAAAAAATAGGAAAGTATTGAAAAAAGAATGATTATGGAAAAAAGAATGAAAACTAAACCTATTACTTTGCGCAGTTTCTCGCTTTTCAGGAAAGCAAATGAAGACTTCTTGCCTGTACTGGCCTCTCCTGAATTTTTTTCAGGGACTTTTTTAGCCTTTCTTTTATGCTTTGCCATTCGTTTATATCCTGGTATGCGATAATCTGTTTAATAATAAAACAGCACAAAATTAATAAAAGTCAGGTTCAGGCGTTAAGTAAAAATCCTCAAAAAGAGGATTTTATGAACCATCGGTATTTAATAACTTCTATTAGCCACCAAACATGCTTTCGAGTTCCTCCCGGGAAATTTCCTTATAGCCTTCCGGAACCTGGAATTCATCATCAGAAAGTTTCTTTTTATCTACACTTACAGCAGAAAATGACATGATGATTCCATTATCAGCAGCCGTGTATTCAAGCATCACACCTTGTATATCCTTAAAAAGGGGATTATCAGAATTTATTTTCCCGCTGCCCAGTTCATCTGTATAAAATGCAAAAAACTGTGATTCGGTGGTTGCTCCTTCTTCCTTAAACGTTAAGATGGCCTTTTTGCATTTGTAACCTGCAATCTCTTTCACCTCGTCTGTTTGTTCAACCTTGACATCGGGACCTTGGGTAATTTCTTTTTCAATATCGGTGGCTGACATTTTCATGGCATATTTCTGTCCCATCATATCCATAAGTGTAACACCCGATTTATCTTCCCCGTTATAAATAACAATTGTCTGTCCCATTCCCATGTTCATTTCAACACGCGACATTTCCCCTTTAATTTTTTGAACCATTGTTTTAGGCATCATCGATAGCATCTGGGGTGTGATATTATCACCCGAATAGGTGACATTATAAACGATAACACCAGTGAATTCCTTACCTTTAGCAGAAACTTCGTGAAAGCTAAGTGTAAAAGCTGCGACGAGTATCGCAGAGATGAATATAAATTTTTTCATTTTCGGTATACTTTTTTTAAATTTCGAAGACAACAATTTTTTGAATAACATCACCTTGTTTTATTTTATCGATTACATCAAGCCCTTCAACAACTTTCCCAAAAACTGTATGTTGTCTGTCGAGATGTTGAGTGTTTTCACGGTTATGACAGATGAAAAACTGTGAACCACCCGTGTTTCTTCCGGCATGGGCCATAGAAAGAACGCCTTTGTCGTGATATTGGTTATCTCCATCCAACTCACAATCTATGGTGTATCCAGGGCCCCCGCGGCCATCACCGTTCGGACATCCTCCCTGAATTACAAAATCCGGAATAACCCGGTGAAAGGTCAATCCGTCATAAAATCCTTTTTCCGATAAACTGACAAAATTTGCTACTGTTTTAGGAGCATCCTTTTCGAAAAACTCCACAACCATAATACCCTTTTTAGTATGAATTTCTGCTTTTTTCATTATGTTAAGTTGATAAAATTAGTTCTGCTTTAAATATAATTTGTTCAGAAATATAATTCTTTAAATACCTTGTTAGAAGGAAATCCGCTGAATTATTCTTAATTAATGGCTAATCAACCTTAAGCTGATCTAATGGATGAACCGGAATAATTTATTCCACCGTATCTTGCCGTTCAGCAAGGATTTTTCAGGATCAAGAGACAGCCAAACAAAGGATGCCTTTCCTACGATGTGATCTTCGGGCACGAATCCCCAGAAGCGGGAATCGGCTGAATTGTGTCGGTTGTCACCCATCATCCAGAAGTAGTTCATTTTAAACGTATACGTACTGGCTTCTTGGCCATTTATATAAATCTTCCCATTTTCAATTTTCAGGTCATTATTTTCATACACTTTTATTAACCGTTTATACAGGGAAATATTATTCATGTCAAGATTTACAGTCACACCTTTTTTCGGAATATAGATGGGCCCATAATTATCAATATTCCATGCATACAGCGAATCAAACGGGAATAAATAAGGAGTCCATGTGCCAGGGCTGGCAACATCTTTTTGAACAGATTCGATGGTTGGCCTGTTTTTAAGCTCCTCGGCAGCTTGAGCTGTAAGGGGTATTTCATGGTATGGGTCTCGTTTCCACGAATCGTAATCTTCCTCCGAAATCCCAATTTCATCACGGAAACGCTGATTGATTCCTTTTGAGGCGGTTACATAGTACTTGTACTGACCGTCAACGGGGAAAGGGAGTTTTTTCCCGTTAATAAAAACATCCTGCTTAATGATTTGCAAGGTATCACCCGAAATTCCAATACATCTTTTTATATAGTTTTCCCGCTTGTCAACAGGTCTGTAAATAATATTTCCAAATTTCCGTTTGTTTCTCCACACATTGTCTCTTCCAAACTCATTGACTAACCGGTAATAACTGACATTGCTCTGAAATACAGTAGAAACGGTATCACCTTCAGGGTAATTAAAAACAACCACATCATTGTTTTTTATTTTTTCAAGGCCGGGAAACCGGTAATACGGCAGTTCAATCCATTCCACATAGGATTTCCTATCGTCAGACAACGGCATCGTATGATGAACAAAAGGAAAAGAAAGAGGTGTATTGGGAATTTTCGGACCGAATGAAATCTTACTGACAAAAAGGAAATCACCGCGCAACAGCGTTTTTTCCATGGATGATGTGGGAATGGTATACGCTTCAACCAAAAAGGTGCGAATGATGGTAGCTGCAATTACAGCAAAAATAATCGCATCGACCCATTCTCTTATCCAGGTTTTCCTGACCTTTACCCTTTTGTCGATGGGTATATATTTTTCTTTAGGTGATAATCCAAGATAGGGTAAGTAAACAAACGGGAATATCACGCCAATCCCCTGTTCCCATAATGCCTGTTTATTGAAGCATTTCACGAGCTCAACAATCATGAGCATTACCATGAAAACATTAATAAAAGGAATAATCAGGAAAATATACCACCACATCGGTTTGTTGATAATTTTTAACCAAATATAGAGGTTGTAAAAAGGTACGATTGTTTTCCAGCCTGGTTCGCCTGCCTTTACAAATACAGGCCACGCAAACAGAGCAATTATGGTAAATGAAATGGGTAATAGAATGATTAATCCAAGCATAGTTTACATTTTAAGTTCCTGCAAAATTCAGGTTACTTTGGGAGAAATAAAAGTTTATTCTGATAAAAGTTGTTAATGCTTTTAAGCAAAAGCACTTACAAAAGTGCAAAAAACGTTAAAAAAAGTTAAATTATAAAGAAAAGTTTACCACTGGCATTTGTAACATCAATTATTCTGACTTATTCCTTAAACCATTAAGGATTATCAAAAACAAAACTTATCCCGAACTGAAAATTGGCACTTCGGGCATTCAATGGACTAATGAATGAGGGAACCATATCACTCAAGGCATAAATACGCACGATGCCAGCCTGTATTGAAAAACCTGCACCAAAATAACTTGATTTGTGGAGGAAAGTGTAATTTACCATTGCATAAGCAATTTTTCCGAGTTTGCGTTTATAATTCAGTGTATAGGAAGTGCGTGAACAATATTTGTAGTATTCGGTTTTTAAAAGCATTCCAAATTGATCATTTTCTGTAACATTATAGGTTACTCCAATATAGGTTTTAGGAGTAAGCGGGGAGGAATAGGGAGTATTTATTTTTTCAATTTCAAAATGATTACTCAGTGAATCAAGAAGCGGGACAGAATCAGAAATGTTGTTATCGTTAATAAAATCATTTATATCAATACCCTCAAATAAAAACTCTTTTCCTGGATTTTTGGAAACATAAGATCGGACATTCTCTTTCCATTTAATTTTTCCAAGATCAAGGACACTCGCTGAAATCTGCAGGTCGGGATTAGGATTGTATTTGGCACCCAGGTCAACAGCAAATCCATTATTTTTAGAAAAATCGAGCCACATATATTGTGTAATGTCCTGGTCACCAATATTTTCAAGGTAACCATAATCGGAGGAAGTATGCACGGCGATGTCCGATGATGCCCTTACCTCATAGTTGGCATTATCCTTCGTATAAAAATTTAAAGTGGCCTTTTCCGTATAAATATTTGCTTCTCCATTTAAATATTTTAGCTTAATTCCAAAGGAAAATTTACTGTTCAGATCATATGTATAACCAAAAGCAAATTCATGATATAAGGTGGAGTTGATTCCGGTTTTACTGAAATTCAAATCTCGTCCGATAAAATCTTTATTAGCATTGCCGGACAATAGAAAATTGACAAAATCCTTTTCCAGGAATATATTTGTTGACCATATTTTTGCCATACTTACTTGAAAGGCATGCTGATTATACCGGTAGCCAACTTGACCCAGGGTACTGTATAGATTTAAAGATAACACATTGAGGTTATCAAGTTTATCAAGAAAAGTCTGACGGTCGATATAGATATAATCATCAGTTTTACTCTTTTCAGTCAGTTCTGAATAATTGACCAGTCCGTCAAATCCCACGTATGTCGAAGAAATTACCGGAAGGCTTATATAAAATTCTCCTGATGGTGCAAATGAAGGATTAATAATATTAGATACTGTCAAATGTTGCAGGAAATAAGCCGATCTTGAAACTTGTGCAAAAAGATCAACCTGACATATAATCAAAATCAATAAAAAGACCTGACACAAATAGAACTTGCTGCGGACTTTCATGGCTTTTATTTTAATAATTAATAATTGATGTACAATTTAGCTGACATCGTTAAATCAACTCCATAATCGGAATATATTTTAACCAGTTTATTTGATTCTGTTGATAGTGTAGAGGCAAATATTATCTTGGTAGCCTTTAATATAGAATCCAATGCTTCACCATTAATTGTAATTATTGTTTCTTTGTCAGTAGGTGTAATTACTTTATAATCAGGAGCTTCACCGGTTTCAGCTGATAAAATCAATTCATCATCTTCAGGAAAAAGAGAATATAGCTTATTAAATTCAGAATCATAAAAATCGACCTGGGCAAGTGCATTGATAGGAAATCCATTCGTTATATCAACTTTAAACTCAATTGCATTCAAGTTCTCGACATTACCTAGGGAAAAATCAAGGGTATCAATGATTTTAAATGAAGAAATACTACCGAATAAATCGAGACTGACTGTTGCTTGAATATTTATTTCGCTGGTATCAGTAAAAAAATTGATTGTATGGTTATTTCCCTCATAATTAAAATTGGCGTTCAAATCGAAAATTATTTTATCCGGAGAAATATTTAAAACATCAGTGAAATTGGAATTCTCAGAACTAATTGTTGTGTGTGCACTTTTTCCTATTTCACCTATTCCCGGAGAATTGATGCTAAAATTGTTTAGAGTCCCTTCACCAAAAAGGTAAATATTGCTGCTATCCTGATGGCTTCCATTTGTATGGTATGCGGTAAATTTTTCAGTCTCAATTTGGATAGGCAAACCCAATTCGTTTTCAACTTCAATATTGAGTTTTACAGATTCAGGCCCATAAATAATGGAACCCGCATCAACTGAATTGTATAAATTAAGATCAATAGTATCGGAATAAGATTCGGAATGCACACCTATGTAACCATAAAATTGTGAATATTTAAGCTGACTAAAATTATTTTCAAGGCTTATTGTGTAGGAAGAAAGATCGTTATCATCGGTTACTATATTAACCAATGCATTGATTTCAATTGTATTTTGCTGAATACTATCAAATGTAACATAGTAGTCAGAAAGATTAGTAGAAGTACTCCTCACAATTTCGTTTCCCTGGGGATTGCTTAAATCAAATGAGAACTTAAGTGTATCACCGTTATCTCTGCTGATAAAATTTGGCACCGTCAAATCTACGTTTGCAACATTTTTGTTTAAATTCGTCCGAAGTACAATTTCGTAAATTCCTGAAGTCAGGAACAAACTGTCAATGCGCTGCCCTTGATTTTCAAGATCGAATGTAAAATAAAAGGTAAGGGGAACTATAAAACTAAGCCCGGAAGGAAGTTGTGGCAGTTCGAATGACTGATTCAGGATTTTGTGCTGATCAGGAATTTTTGTTCTATCCTTGGCTTCTTCTGATACGATATTTTTACTTTCATAAACCAAATAAACAAGTCCATCTGCATTCGTGTGAATTACATTGCCTGTATCATTCAGGAAATTTTTAAGTGTTAATGTAGATTTTACAAGAGGAAGCCCCCATTCTGCATTCAAATTATTCGTCTTTATTTTATCAAATTCAAAACCTGATTTATTACAGGATATAAATACTATTGAAAAAAATAATATATTCAGAATCAGACAACTATTAAATTTTGGTTTCATATCTATCAATTTAAAAAAATTTATGATTGTCAAAAGCCATTGAAATGATACAATTTTAATTACGTAAATAATTTGTTAAGGGAATCCCTGCCCAAATCAATTTTATAATAGAGACAAATAAGTTAAGCCATCCCTTATAATCTAAGCTGTTTCAATTAACTTATAATACTGATTAACTTAATTTTAAAGGTTTAGTTTTTTAGATTAAATTTCCTGATTTTAGAACAACATTCAAAAATAGGAAAAGTTTTCTACTTCTGAAAATTTATTTTTTTTTGAATAAGTTGATTTTTGTTGGATGAAAGGAATTCACATTCTTGCTTCGAATTCGCGTAAGGAACTTAAAATTATACTTTGGAAAGGAAAGCGATAAAACTTTTAGAATTCAAGGATATTGAAATGCTTTTGGAAAATTATCGTTTAAAAGGTTTAATTTATCACGATAAAATCATAACAATAATAACCTGAAAGGAATTTTAAATTTCATAATCAACAACGGCAGTCCGTTCAGTCACCTGACTGAGAAAAATAAGAACCTTTTTATGCTCCGGGTGTGCACGGTATTTTTCAAGATCTGCTTCCGAGTTGAAGGTTGTAGTTAGGACAAGGTCGAAAGCATTGGGCTTTTCGTTAAAGTTCAAACCTACTTCAATATACTTAATTTCATCGATATAAACCTTTAGATGTTCAATCGCTTTTTTCAAATATAGAGCATTCTCCAGTTTTTGTGATTTGTGATCAAAATTCTTTAACTTAAGCATAGCGACGTGCTTGACCATATCCGTGTGCTTTTAATATTGATTTGAGATTTCTAAAATTTGTGTAAAGCTATTAATTTTTCTGTTAGATGTTCAGAAAAAAAATTATTTGGCAGGAAAAAAAATGCGGATACGTTCCACACCAGTAAATCATTATTTTACACGACAAATTCAGCACAATTCTTAAAGAAGACGGATACTTTGAATTCAAGATCAGGCAAATAAATCAATGCTGAAGTTTATTCATAAATTCCTAAATAGAAAACACATCCCTACTTCAAATAGGTGAATAAATAAAAAAATAGATTAATGGTCGGTCGATAGCGAATTATATTTTCTCCTCAACAATATTGAGTATTTCCTTTTGCAGGGCAGTTGCTTTAGCCTGTATTTCCTTACCTTTTTCTATTACTTCCTCACAATAGTTCTTATCTTCAAGGCCTTTTGTATTAATTTTCACATTCAGGAATGCACCTTTAACGCCTGCAAAGGCAGCAATTGCACCCACACCGGCATCAGACACCGAATTGGGATTTCCGGTCAAAGCCATGGCCTTCATCACTTCCATTGATTCAAGACACAGCGTCATTACTTTTAACGGAACGGCAATTGCATTTTTAGTTGCATTTTCGATTGCTGCTTTTCGTACTGCTTTTTCTTCTTCAGTCTTATTTGGGAGACCAAAACTTTCCATGATCCTGTTAAAGGCATCCGTATCATCATCCACCATCTTAAGTAATTGTTCCTGGTAATATTTCCCTTTTTCTGCCCAATCAGAAAATTCTTTCCATCGGTCATCCCAACCCGATTTATGAGCAGAAAGGTTGGCTACCATCGTACCCAGTGCGGCACCCATCGCACCCATGGTAGCAGATACAGATCCTCCACCCGGAGCCGGTGATTCGGAGGCTGTTTCTCCAACAAACCCTGCAACGGTCATATCGACAAGTTTTTTCTTCGATTTATCCTCAAGGATATATTCGATTATTTTTTTATCAGGATCAAATGGACTTAATTCATCGAGCCCTAATGATTTTACTGCCAGTCTTATAATTTCCTGATCAGGAATACCGGTCGATCTCTGCTGTTTATGCAGATAATGCCTGCCGGCTTTAAGCATAGCGTCCAATGGAATAACCCCCACCAGTTCCGAACCCGTAACTCTGATTCCACGGCTTTCTGCGCTTCTGCATACTTCATCAAAGGCCTCATGTACGGAGGTGACAGTAATATCTGTCAGATTCATTGAAATTTGTGCAATTCCATACTCTTCGATGAACCAGCCAATGGCCTTTACGCTTTTCAAGGTTCCCGGTTCATAAACCGGGTTTCCATTTTCATCCTTAACCGGTTTCCCGGTAATCGGATTTCCTTCGCGTTTTAACCGTCCCATTTCCCTCACATCGAAGGCAATGGAATTAGCTCTTCGTGTGGAAGTTGTATTCAGGTTCACATTGTAAGCCACCAGGAAATTTCTGGCCCCAACCGCAGTGACTCCCGTTTTTGCGACTGATGCATTGAATTCTGCAGGACCAAAATCCGGTTTCCATTTCGGATTGGCCAATTTTTCCTTCAATCCCTCGTATTCTCCGGAACGGCAATTTGCAAGATTTTTCCGTTCAGGAAGATTGGCTGCAAATTCATAGTTGTAAACCGGTATTCCCAATTCGTCACCAATTCTTTTTCCAAGTTTTCGGGCAAAAACAACCACCTCATCCATTGTGATATTTGCTACCGGAACTAGCGGACAAACATCCGTTGCCCCAAACCTGGGGTGTGCACCGTGATGTTTGCTCATGTCAATTAGTTCCGAAGCCTTTTTAACTACCCTGAAAGCTGCTTCGCAGACTTCCGCTGGTGTCCCGACAAATGTAATTACAGTGCGATTCGTTGCTTTCCCAGGATCGACATCAATTAACCTCACCCCTTCCACTGTTTCAATAACATCTGTTACCTGCTTTATTATCGCCGGGTCTCTTCCTTCACTAATATTCGGAACACATTCAATTAGCTGTTTCATTGTTTTGCTTTTAAATTGTCAAAAATGAGGATTCAGAATTCGTTATTTGCGGACAAAATTAAAAATTGAAGCCTAATTAAGAAGGAAAACAATTAGAAAAATAAAATTCCATCTTTTTAATCCTGTTCATCGAAATCTTAAAATTTGTTTAAATATAAAGACAAAGGCACGTTATTGAATTCTTCCGTCTATAATAACCTTCTCAACCTTATTACTTCCATATGCATAGGGCATAAATTCAATTGAAGGCATCTCTTTTGTGATGAAAAGGTTGGCTTTTTTCCCAATTGTTATCGTTCCGAGTTCTTCTTCAACACCCATAGCGTAAGCGCTATTTATTGTAACGGCATTAATGGCTTCTTCGGGTGTAAGGCGATACAGAATGGAAGCCATTGAAAGGATGAGTTGCATATTCCCTGAAGGAGAAGATCCCGGATTAAAATCGGAAGCCATTGCAACGGGTAGGCCCGCATCAATCATTTTACGTGCAGGAGCATAAGGCATACCCAGGAAAAAAGCCGCCCCTGGCAATATTGTTGGCATTGTTTCCGATCCTGACAGTGCTTTTATTTCTTCATCTCCCACATGCTCGAGATGATCAACCGACAATGCATTATACTTTACCCCGACCTGCACACCACCGGAATAATCCAGTTCATTGGCATGAATTTTCGGTCGCAGACCATATTTCATACCTGCCATCAGGATCCGTTCTGTATCTTCCACTGTAAAGAAACCCTTATCGCAAAACACGTCAATATAATCGGCTAATTCTTCTGCTGCTACCTGAGGGATCATTTCGTTGATCACCTTGTCCACGTATTCATGTTGTTTTCCACGGTATTCAAGCGGTATTGAATGCGCTCCCAAAAAAGTAGCCTTTATGGTAAGCGGAGACAACTCTTTCAACTTCCGTATTACATAAAGCATTTTCAATTCCTCATCGGTGTCCAACCCATAACCACTCTTTATTTCAACAGCACCTGTGCCGAAACTTTTTATCTCCTCTAACCTGCGCATCGCATTATCAACCAGTTCAGCAACGGTAGTTTCACGTAGCTTTTTAGCAGAATTAAGAATACCTCCACCCCTTCTTGCTATCTCTTCATACGAAAGGCCTCTGATCTTATCCACATATTCGATCTCCCGGCTGGCCGGATAAACAAGGTGTGTATGTGAATCGCAAAATGAAGGAAAGACCATTTTCCCTGAAGCATCAATTTTTTGCTTAAAATTTAAGGCTTCAAGATTAAGTTTCGCCATTTGTCCAAATTCATAAATTTTCCCAGCCTTAATAATCAAGTAAGCATTTTCGATACATGGAAGATGAGCCATTTGTTTTCCAGCCCTAAATTTCACTGCTTTTGGTTCTGCCTGAACAAGCTTTTTAATGTTGGTAATTAGAATTGACATGGTCGAAAGATTATTAGTTTTTTACGAAATTATTAAAACTGATTAATACTACTTAAAAATTATTAAAAAATATAGGATTATCCGCTTCATATTTTCATAAAGCCTGCACAAAAGGAAATTATAAAATTGTTATAAGACCAGAAATCCGTAAGACTAAGGCATAAATCTGATCCTGGCTATTTTTTTAGTGTGTAAGTTTTTTTTCAATGCAACTCATCCAATGAAAGATGATTCATCTCGATCCTGATTTCGTAATCCTGCAGAATTCGGTCCGCAAGCCATTCAGCGCAATAAACCGAGCGGTGTTGTCCGCCTGTACAACCAAAGCTGACCATTAAATGTGTAAAATCACGCTGAATATAATTATTAAGACTCTGGCTTACTATATTATAAACATTATCAAGAAATTTTAAAACATCGGGATCTTTTTCCAGTAATGCAATTACTTCTTCATCCATTCCACTCAGCATCCTTAATTCAGGGTTTCTACCTGGATTTGGAAGTGCCCTGCAATCGAAAACAAATCCGCCACCATTTCCTGACCGATCAACAGGCATCTCAGATTTATAGGAAAAACTACTTATTTCAACGAGCAGTTTATCACTTGTTTTTTTTTGTATTGCCATAATCATTAATTTTTTAACATAAACCTGAAACATGAATATATCTCCGGAAGATCAACCGGCAGATGAATAGTTTCTGTAAACCATTTAATATTTTTAACCGCATAGTCAAGACTTTCGACAAAATGGGGTTTTTTTTCAATCATTCCCCTGAATCCGTATGCACCAAGTACTTGCAATGTCCGAATTAAAACAAAACCATAATAAAACTGTTCAAATTCATTTTTATCAACAACCAGTTGCTGATTTAATTTTTCGACATAATAATTCAGCATTTCCTGCCTGAAATCGAACGGTAATCCTGCCCTCACCTGAAAAAGTACAGAGGCTAGGTCGTACTGCAGCGGACCCCTTCGCCCTCCCTGATAATCAATGAACCAGGGCTCATTATTAAAAACCAGAATATTTCTTGATTGAAAATCACGGTACATAAAATAATTCGAATCAGCGCTTAACAGAAATTGGATCAATGTTTGAAAATCATTTTCGAGTTTTTGTTCGCTGAAGGGAATGTTAAGCAATTTCAGGTAATAATATTTAAAATAATTCAAATCCCATTGCATGGATTGGCTGTCAAAATCACTTCGCGGAAAACAAACTGAATAATCCAGATCTTTTCCGGCAATAACCTGAAATTTGATAAGCTGGTCAAGTGTTTTCTTGAAAAAATCTGACAGGGATTCAGATATTCCGGTTGTTGAATTTCGTTTCAACACCAAAGCAAATAATGACTCATCCCCAAGGTCCTGTAAGAGATAAATACCGTTTATTTCATCCGATAGGTAAATTTCAGGGACATTTAAACCGTGTTTTCTGAAATGTTTGGTAAACGTAAGAAAGGCCCGGTTTTCATCTTCATTCTCACCGATAACCCCAATTGCATTACGCGTTTTTCCTGTCAACCTGTAATATTTACGGTTCGATCCAGAATTAGGTAACAAATAGTTAAATACAGGATTTTCACCTGACCATGTTTTAAATAATTTTGCAAGGATTTCCACTTGATGATCTTTCACTGGTTTCATTTAACAACGTTGGGTAAAAGTAGACAAAAGTGTTATAAGTTTGAAAATCAACTGTTAATTTTCGTGAAAATCTTCCAAATTTTATCCTGAAATTAAGGTTATACGAGTGGGGAATAAACATTAATGGTTACATTTGTGTTTCATTAATTCATAAAAACGTATTGATCAATTATCTTTAAATTTTTCTAACTATGTCAAAATCACCTACTGATATTTTAAAAGAAGCCATATTGCTCGAAAAGCGGGGTAAAGCGTTTTATACAACTGTCGCACAGCAATCGCAAAGTCAGGCAGCACGAAAAATCTTTACCATGATGGCCGAGGAAGAAGATGAACATATTAAATTCCTCTCGAAGCAGTTTAAAGCCTATGCAAACGATCAAAAATTTCTCAAGCCTGATCCTCACGAGGAAGACCCTAATGATGATACAGCGATGCAGATTCTTTCGGATGAAATAAAAAAGGAAATATCGGCCGCAAGTTTTGAAGCAGCTGCTATTTCAGCTGCTATGGATTTTGAAACCCGTGCTGTTAAAATATATTCTGACAGAGCCGGGGAAGCTACTGACCCGATGGAAAAAGATACCTATCAGATGTTAGCTGAATGGGAAAGTGGCCATCATAAGTTACTTTACCGACTAAATGAAGATTTGAAGGAGCAGGTGTGGAATGATAATAGTTTCTGGCCTTTTTAAATTCAGTCAGCATTTGGGTTATCTTCATTAATAATTATTGGGTCGTCCGCTGCCTGGCAGACTGTTATACATCTTCCTGAGCTTTTAAAAATAAACAGATGAAATCCATTTCCTTTGTTGAAATAACAGCAGAAAATGTCTCCCGGGAAGGATTATTTTGCGTCAGAAATCCGAAAAATGCCGGATTCGGATTAAAGGCAGACTGGATGAACAAGCGCAGGGAGCAAGGATTGAAGCTAAAGCTCTTAAAAGTAAACAATGAAACCGTAGGATTCATTGAATACATCCCCGGTGAGTATGCCTGGCGACCTGTATCTGCAGAAAATTTCATGTTTATTCATTGCATTTGGGTCTATCCGGGAAAAAACCTGAACCTTGGTTATGGCTCGCTTTTGGTCAGCCAATGTGTTGAAGATGCCAGGAAAACAGGTAAAGCAGGAGTTGCAGTTATGGCTACCAATGGCACATGGATGCCGGATTCAACATTGTTTCTGAAAAATGGATTTGTTTGTGTTGAATCGAAGGAACGGTTCGACCTTATGGTTTTGAAATTTAATAATTCTCCCGATCCGAAGTTTTACGACTGGGAAAAGAATGCACTTAGTTACCAGGGGTTGAACCTTGTTTATGCCAACCAATGCCCGCTTTTCATCCGTTCGGTTGAGGAACTTAAAAAAACAGCTTCCGAATTCGAACTGGAATTAAATGTGACGGAATTGGCATCCTCCGCTGAAGCACAACAGGCGCCCTCAGGCTTTGGGGTTTATAGTCTGGTTTATAACGGAAAAATACTTGCGGATCATTATATCAGCAATACACGATTCAAAAATATCCTCAACAAAGAAGTAAAACCGTTATGACGCTTGCCGATCAAATCATCCGATTCAACCATTCCTTAAAACTTACCATTCCATTACCTGAAGGGATCTCAGTCATGAATCCTTTTGAAAATAAATCTGTTGATGAAATTTCTTCTTCCTTTTATCAAAAATTTTATGATGATACAAAACCGCGGAAACTGATACTGGGCATTAACCCAGGTCGGTTCGGAGGCGGTGTGACAGGTATTCCTTTTACTGATCCTGTGAAGCTTCAGGAAAATTGTGGTATTAACAACAACTTGAAAAAAATCACAGAACCGTCCGCTGGGTTTATTTACGATATGATCGATGCTTTTGGCGGAACGGACCAATTTTATTCCATATACCTCATCCATGCGGTTTGTCCGCTGGGATTCACAAAAAATGGTATCAATTACAACTATTACGATTCCAAAATACTGGAAAGGGAACTTAAGCCTTTTATTATCGATTCATTGAACAAAATTATTTCGTTTGGCGTTGAAACCGATTATTGTTACTGTTTAGGTAATGGCAAAAATTACAAATCCCTGAGAAACTTAAATGAAACATACGCATTTTTCAAAAGTCTTGTTCCCCTGCCCCATCCCAGATGGATTGTTCAGTACAGAAGGAAGCATTACGACAGTTACATCCGGGAATTCGTGGCACAACTTTCTGATTAAATACACTACAAAAGGACATACAACGAAGCTTTTATTCATATCAATCCTAAAATCAATTAATAAATTTTTATCTTCGCGGGGATGAATCGGAGGTTTTTTTATTACATCATTTTATTATCAGGCATATTTCTTTTAGGGATCACGTTTCAGTCGTGCCACAAAGAAATTTTTGAAGAAACCAATCCATCCTCTATTTTAAAGATCGGAACTGAATGGGATTTAAATGATGTTGTTTTTCTGAATGACACCCTGGGTTTTGCTTGTGGAGGGAAAAGAGATAAATGCGGATTTATTTTCCGAACAGAGGATGGTGGCATCAACTGGTCTTCCTATCAAATCAACGCAGATAAAAGCGTTTACTCTCTTTATTTCAGGAACGATTCGGTAGGCTATGCGGGCTGTGATGATCTTAATATGTATGTTACCCGAAACAGCGGCAAGAGCTGGGAATTATTCTGGTTTGGCAATGATGTTCCGGTGAACGAGGTTGACAGACCGGCCATCAAGCGTTTTTGTTTCAGAGATAGTCTCCGGGGCTATTTTGTAGGAGGAGAAAATTACTCTATCGGCGTGGTTTATAATACCTCAAACGGAGGTAAATCATGGTCTTTTAAAAAACTGGACCATGAGCTGAAAGGAATCACCTGCAACGCCGAAAGTAATATTTTTATATCAGGATTTGGATATGCGGCCCGGTCGGATGATTTCGGTTCATCTTATAACCAGATGAAAATTGCCGGGGATTTTTATGTTTCCATTGAATCTGTTTTTGAAAACAAACTTATTGCTGCAGGAAATAATGGCGGTATTTATAAATCCTACGATAACGGGCTCAACTGGGTAACGAAACTTAAACCAAATTCAGTGTTTGAAAGTCGAACAGCTTTTAACGATATGGCATTCAGTAACGATTTACATGGAATTGCTGTGGGTAACTACGGGCGCTATTCAATAACATCAAACGGAGGTGAAAGCTGGAGTAATTTCTGGCTTGAGGATAACAAACATCTGTTTTCAGTTTGTGCCTGTACTAACAAAATTTATATTGCCTCCGAAAAAGGAACTATATATGTACTCTCCATCGGTTATTGATTAAAAGAGGAAACCAATATTCATCTCCGCAAAATCTGCTTTGAAAGAAATGGTTTTTATATTCACACCGAGATACATCGAACCTGTTAGTTTTACTTCATCAAGATTTGAAAAATAATACCGGAAGCCTATTTTATTAGAATTTAAAAGGTCAAAAGAACTATAGTTGATCAAACCCAGCTTTTCAACCTCTCGCGCAAAAGGGTTATAAATGTTGATTCCGACTTGTAACAGGAGACTTAGATGAGTGGTTAAAAATTCGTGGGCGACATAATACACAACAGTCATTGATTTCTGCTTTTCATTATCATCAAATACCTGCTGGTTTATAATGTAATCATGATAATCGGAATAATAATTCACATCGAAACCGGTACTTAGTTTACTGATGTACGAAAGTCGTTTTGTTAAGTAAACCGAGCCCAGGTAAACGGGATATTGAGGCCCATCAGCCGGTTCAACCACGCCCTCAAATTCGTGAATGCCGAATCCGACAGAAAATCCAAACTTTATTTTTTTTTCAGGTTTTTCGAGACGCTCGTATTTAATTTTCCCGTCTGCAGATGTAAATTTAAATGCAGCACCTGCTGAAAGTGCCAGGATGGTAGCTCCAATCCCCGGGACTTTATAATGTCCATTAAAAAAGTGCCATAAACCGACACCTCCGGTTAACGATAGTTGTTTGCTCACACTCCAGGCAACTTCGCCGCGTATCGTCGCCAATCCGGACAGCGGTGAACTGATCAGAATATTTTCAGTATTTGTAAAGCTTTCATATTGTTTATTAAAAATTGCAATTCCTAAACCGACTTTAATCCCGGCAATAAGCTGGTTATTTATGGAATTCTCGATAATAAAATGCGGATACAGGCCAACGCATTGCCCCAAAACTTCCTGGTTACCCAAATCGGCATAAGTGATGGAAAAACCTGTTTTAGGATACTTGTATAACTGATGCCATTTTTTTGTGCCATCTGTTTGCCTGATAAACCCAAGATCGAATATCCAGGCATTTTTAGATTCTGGAAACTGCGGGTAGGTCTTTAATAGTATACCCGGTTGCAGATTTGCTTCAATGTAAAAAAAATCTCTTGGCTTTGACTTTTCCTGGCAAAACAGTGAGAAAGGAATCAGCAGTAAAATTACTATTTGAATTATTTTGCTAATAAATAACATCAGGTAAAATAAATCGATCCGGAAATTCGAACAGCACAATCAATGATAAATAAGCAAAAATAGAAATATACTGCAGATAATTAAAAGTTGCATACGAATAAATCAACGGAAGCTTCAGAAATTTTTATCCATTCATTCGGGACGATAAAAAGCCACTATTTAACAACCGTAATATGAAAACATTTTTCCTTGTACTCAGTAACCACAAGGCACCGGCCCTCGTTGTGAAGTTCACCGATTGCATCTGAAAGCAGCTTTATAACCGAAGCATCGGCTATATTACGCCGTATCCAGGGCAGTGGTTTTTTGATCACACTGGTATAGGGAATGTCGAAGGTTGTTCCGTATAAATGCGCCGATTGTTGCGCTGCGTTGGAGTTGGACCGGCTCAGTTTCTTCTGGCTTTCAGCTGTGCGCAGCAGGGAGCTGACCCTGAAATAATAATTCCCTTTGTCATTTTCATCAAGCTTTTTCCTGAATCGTTTTCCGATGTCATCCAAAAGGTTAGCGGCTTCAGGTACTAAATACGGATGGGAATGTCCCAGCCTGCCAATAATATATTGATTTCCATTGGTCACTTTTTCGAGTTTGCCATCAGATACCAACTCGTTTTTCTCTTTATTGAATTCCTTGTCGGTTTTAAAGGGGGTAATTCCAAGTTTTTTAGCGTGAGCCAAATGTAAACCGTTAAAATCCTTATACTGTTTCACCTTCACTGTTCCCGAAGCTTTCGGATTAATAAAAGCGTTCATTGATCTCGCTACAGGTTTGTAAATAACAAATCCTGCCAGGATCATAAAAAGACCAAGAATCAGGGCGATTCTTCCTTTTCGAAGTTTCTTACTTTTACGAGATTCGGTTTTAGTAGTCTTTTTATCAGGCATTTTCGTAAATTATTCAATCATTAACCATTTATTTGAGGTTTCCTGTTCCAGACACAATTCAATTTTTAAAAGGAGTAGGTTATCCCGAGCATCACATTAAACCGGTACGATGGATAATTATACCATCGGTAGTAACGCTGACCAAGGATATTATTGAAATTAATAAAACCCGAAAGTAATTTTGAATAACGGTACTCCAGGCCCAGATTCAGATCAAAGAGGCCATCAAGTTTTACAGGTACCTCAGTAACAGCAGTGGTATTTCCTGAAACAACCGTTTCAAAGGTACGCGCATAAGTTTTGCTGGTGGTGAACAGCTCTGCTTTCACCCGGATCTTCTCCTGCATATTGTAGTCGGCTGAAAGTGTTATCTCGAGTTCTGGTTTGTGCCAGGGTTCCGTTTCATTGTCGAGGAAATAGTTATTGTATTTTCCCCTCAAGCATGGACATTGAACTTATCGATGTAATGAAACCCAAACTCAGCAATTACCCTTGAATACTTTACTTTATCGTAAACCACCGTAAACTGATTATTCAAGCCTTTTCCCAAAACCGAAGCCGTATCATTTACAAAAAAAGGCATGTTTTCGATCGTAGAATTAACAAAACTAAGATTGTAGTCGAGTGATTTGCTGATATGGCCGCGAACTCCGCCGTACTGGCTTAGCTTATTATTCGAGAACCGCTTTTCAATGGTAGAAATAATAAACGGATTTTCGTCACTGAGTGATTGAAAAGAATTCTTTTCCAGTTCTCCATAAATTCCGGCATAGGTTATCAAAGCATCCTTTATCACCTGCACATCGGCCCTGACGATCGGGTAAACATGCAGATACGAGGTGGAAGCATCCTCAACCTGTGCATCCAGGCCCGCTTTGAAACTATACTGTCCAAAAGCCAGCTTATAATAGGGTTCAAACCTGAAGATTCCGCTGTTTTCACTCTTTATCGAATCTTGATTCAGGTAGTAATTAACGCTGGCTTCCACCCCAAGGTTCTCGCTTTCAGAAAAATCGAAGAATCCGGTCTTTTTATCCAACCCTGCATTGAACCGGATATTTTGTTCATGCGATTTATAGGCATCCATCAGATATGAATATCCCAGCGAAATCGAATGGGTGAGTTTACTGTCAAGGGTATAATTGCTTTCGAGAGCAGTATTCAGACTAAACTGGTTAAAATTTTGTTTGATGTCTTTTTTTGACAATACCAGGTATGGAAATTCTTCGGGACGATAACCGTAAAAATGAACGCCGGTATGTTTATAGGAAGCTTCTGCCGAGAATGTGTGATCGCTGAAAAATTTTTTACCATAACCTGAAGCCTCTGTAAGACTGCTACCCGGGTACGCATAATCTTTTATGGCTCCCGATGAAGAAAGGTGCTTCAGGTGCACTCCGAAGGCATTTTTTTTCGATCGGAGCTTGTTCGCAAAAAATTCGAAATACGGAGTCGTATAATTGCCAATCCCGACCTTTATATAGTTTTTATAAAGCTTATTCACGGATTCCCCGACAATTTTTGCCGGTTGAATGGGTTCAAGGTTTACCGGTGTTTCGAGCGTTTTTGATTTGATCTGGTAACTGAATTCAGGTTTCTCAAGCTTTTCTTCCGGTATTCGCGGCGATAAATTGATCTTGTAGGCTTCTGAAACCGATGGCTGGTAAGGTGCTTCAACCGTTATTTCCTGCGAATCATTCACTTCCTGCGATCTGGCCTTCCCTGCATACAAAAGGCTGATGAGAACCAGAAGCAATGTGAGAAAGGAATAAAAGATGAATTTCACCTGTTTGCGCAGCATCTTCTGCCCGATAAAATAAGGGAGATATCCTTTTGAGCGGCTGTATTTCATGTTTTTCATGGTCATCTTACTTCAAATTTTCTCCATCGACTTTTATTGTATCCTGAACATCATTCAGGCTGTCTGTTTTCATCATGCTTTGTTTTGTGGCCTTTTCACGGCTGACGATTTCATCCAGCTTTTCGAGGGCTATCCGTTTCAGATCTTCTCCGTCATAATTATCCAGAATGCTCTGCAAAGTCTGCTTTGCCTGGAAAATGTTGCCTTTTTTTACATACACATCCGAAAGCAAAATAAATCCGTTTGCCACCCAGTAATCGTATGCAGCGTATTTTTTGATCAGTTCAAAAATTTCCTTCTCCGCTAAGTCATAGTTTTTTTGCAAAAACTCGATGTTCGCAATCTTATATTTCGATTCGGCACCTGCCACACCCTGCGAGATGGCAACAACTTCTTTATAGGCCTTTTCAGCTTCTGCATAATTCTCTGACGAAAACAAAGCATTGGCGCGGATCATCAGGGCCTCTTCACGACGCTTGTCGTCGAGCTTTTCCGTAAGCAGCAGTTTTTCCGAAGCATCCAAAGCAGCCTGAAAATTTCCCAGTTCATTGTTGCATTTCATCTGTCCGTAAATAGCCTCTGTACGGTTCTGTTTTTGCTCGGCAATTTTTTCCAGATACGTATAGTACTCGAGTGATTTGGAATAATTCTTAAGCGAATAACTGATTTCTGCCGCTTTAAGGAGCGAACTTTCCATGAATTCCGGGTTGTGATTGCTGATTACATAATCATAGTTTTCGAGGGCTTTTTCCAGATCATTTGACGCGGCCAGGCATTCAGCAAGATAGAAGCTGGCATTTATCCTGAAAGCCCCGTTCGGGAATTTATCAATATAGTTTTGCATAGCCGGCGTTGCTGACGTGCAGTTTCCTTTCATGTATAAGTTTTCAGCAGCAATATACGTTAACGAATCCTGTTCGGTCCTGCTTACCTCCGACGAAGGAAGCTCACTCGCATAGGCAATGTATTCATCCACCTGATTCATATCCACATAAATATTTTTGATGCTTGCCATTGCTTCTTTCGATTCGGGTGAAGAGGGATATTCCTGAACAACTTTTTTAAAGGTCGCAAGTGCCAGGTCGTTCAGTCCGCTGTTGTAATAAATCAAGCCCGATTTAAGCATAGCTTTCACTGCAAAGCTGCTTGAAGGATAATCGGACATGATTTTCCGGAAATTGATCAGTGCATTTTCATTGTCGTTTTTCACCAGGTAGGTATTTCCCAGTTCAAAGATCACTTCCCCGATATTTGTAACATTCGGGTACCTGCTGATCAGGCTTTTCAGTGTCTGGATTTTTTCATCATAACGCTGTAGAACGCCAAGGGTAATTGCCTTTTGAAACAGGGCATAATCCACATCGATGACATCCATTTTAATCGCCCTGTTGTAAAAATCCAGCGCATTATCATATCCTTTGCTGATGAACCATGAATCGCCTATCCTCAGGTATGCATCGGCAATCATTTTCGGATCTTCCTTCGATCCTTTGGAAATGAATTCGTTCAGATAATAAATGGTTCCGTTGTAATCTTTACGTTTAAAATTTACATAACCCAGATCATAATAGGCGATCGTGTATACTGACAGGGCTTTTGCACCCGAAGCCGATAAAAAATCCATGAACTGCTTTTTAGCTGCTGCATAGTCACCCTGCTGATAATAGGCTTCTCCGGCCCAAAAAGTGGCTTCAGCCTTCACTGTTTTATCCGCATCTGTTGCAATGGCTTTGTTAAACATGATCGCAGCATCCGCATAATTTAATTTATTGAACAGCTCTATACCCCTGTAATAGGATATTTTCTGGAAATCCCTGTTGTAATCTTTACCTTTCTTCTTAATGTTTTCGATCGCATTTTGTGCATCTTCGAAATTACGGGTAGCCATGGCAATTTTAAACAGGAAGTTGTAAGCTTCATCGTTCCGGCTCGAGTTGGGATAGTTTTTAAGATATTCTCTCAAAGCCTTGATCGCCTCATTATAGGGGTCGTAGGAAAGCTCAAAGGCAAGCTGAGCCTGGTTGAACAGAGCGTCTTCGCGGATTTCTGTATCAAAAGGCAATTTAAATGCAGCATTAAAGGCATTGGCTGCAAACTTTTTCTGTCCCGTCTTCAGATAACAATCAGCAAGATAGTAATAGGCATACTGGGAGAGCGAATCCTGAGGGCCGGTTACATTTTGAAAAAATTTCAGCGCTTCATTGTAATCGGTCGTCTTGTAAAGCGTAAAACCAATTGTATACTGATCTTCACGGCTGATCGGATTTTTCGTCGTTGTAAAATATTGTTGCAAATAAGGCAAAGCTTCTTTAAACCGGTCAGTTTTGTAGTACGATTCACCGATGATATGCGCGATTTCAGGGGCTCTTTTTTCGGTAGATTGTTCCAGTAACGGTGGTGCCTGCTGCAGTACCTCCTCATATTTACCCTGTGCATAAAGGATCTGGACAATGTAATAAGGAACAATCGCACTGAAATTCGGATCAGTGAGCAAGCGGTTGAAATCCGTCAATGCCTTGTCATAGTCCTTTTCGAGGTAGGCAATGTGGGCTAAGAAATAGGCAGCCGGCGATGCATACTTCGAATCCGGGTTTTTAATCTTTTCAAATTCCTGTTTGGCTTTGTCGAAATCATTTGTTTTGAAAAAGCAATAGCCGTTCTTAAAAAAATATTCCGATTTCTCTTCGCTGCCAAGTTCTGTCACATCCACTGAGGCAAAATAATCCCTGGCCGAATTGAACTTTTTATTGTTATAGGCCAGCCTCCCCAACTGGAAATTGATCAGGTTTGCCCGTGAAGTGGTTGGGTGGTTCTTCATGAATTCGGTGAATTTATATTCCGCGTCCCCGTTAAAAAGTTCAAGCGAACAAAGGGCATCGTAATATTCGGCATTCACGCGAAGTTCCGATAAGGGATTTTCAACCGATTCGATCACCCACTCAAATTCTTTTTGAGCGGCGCCGTATTTTTCCTTTTCAAACAGATCGACCCCCGAACGGTAAGTTGCTTCGGGCTCCCTGTAAATGGAGGTCTTCTGGGCTAAAAGATGGTGTCCTGAAAAAGTAAGAAAAAGAAATAAAATAACTGACTGGATTGTTCGCTTCATACCTGCTCCTCTGAATAAAAATTCATCCTGTTTTTTGCCTTCTGCCGTCGTGCTTTAAACCGCACAGATTCAGGCAAAATTAGTAACTATAAAGGGTAGAGCTTTGAAGCGATACGTTTAAATTATAACATTATAATGTTAATAAGTCGAGAATTAGGAAACGGCGAATGGAATATAATATTTCTGGCAGAATGATTTTTTTATCGTGGTTTTTTAGTTCTAAACTTTAAAATGCGCGGATTTCTTTTAAAATGAATAACACCAACTACCTTAATTTCTCTCTTCTCAGTATCTGTCAAGCAATAAATCCCGTAAGGAAATTTATGAACAAGGAATCTTCTTGTTTCCTGATATATTTTTACATATCCTGATGGGTTTTTGGAAATTGAGTCAAATGCTTCTCCAACAGTCCTGATAAATACCGTTCCAAGGCCTGATTGATTTAATTCATACCACAGGTATGCTTCATCAATGTCATCGACAGCATCCGATAAAATGCTGATTGTATATTTCATCGGGCATCTTGATATTTCCGGCGTATTTCATCCCACGATTTGAATTCAGCCTTTCCCTGATAAATTTTTTCCAACCGCTCATTCAATATTGACTTATGATCCGCAGGGAGTGAATCATATTCCTGGTCCTTTGCGATATCTTCCCAAAGAAGTTGTACCAACTCTATCTTTTCATTTTTGGGCAGCTTATGTAATGCAGCTATTTGAGTATTCATCATTGTTATTTATTTCTGCAAAGGTAGTCAAAAGCGATAAAAAAATAAGCTCATGACGCCTCTTTTTTAAGTGATCACATCTGAAATTTTACATACACATCCATACACAGAAATCGGTGGCTAAGTTTTAACAGTTGATTCAATAATCTGGTGATTATTCCATCACCAAGCATCCTCTGGAGACTATACTGAGAGCAGGGAGTTGAGGGGCAGTTTTATCGTTGCTTAAGTGCTTTGGGTTGCAAACCCAAAGCAGCGAGGGGGATTATAGGCTGCTAATTCTATTTTAGCAATCCGTACTTCTCTCTGTACTTTTCCCACTCATAAAGTCTTTCAAATATATTATGTCCTAATTCTCCTTCAGGTAGATTAAAATCCACACTTACTTTAAAATACTTTAGTTCAATAATTTTGAGGAGGTTCTCTGCTATTGAGATTAATTCCGCTGTTTCAGAACTATTTATTTGAATTTTACTAAAATCAGTTCGTGTTCTATCAAAATGTGCATAATATTCGTCTCTTGTAGTTTTTAATTTATTTAGTAATTTTTGAGTGCTTTCTGTGTTTAATGGTTCGAATATTTGTTCAAATTCAATTTTTGTCACTAAGACACTCAATTCTGATTTTTCATATTCTTCATTCATTTTATTTTTAAGTCTTAGGAAACTGAATTTTTCTTTTTTATAAAAAAGTTTGCACAAGTCTAAAATCAAAGCCACAGTAATTGAATGAAAAATTCTTTCAATAAATAGGTAATAAGTCCTATAAACAGTAGGAAATTTATACTTTACTGAATTTACATATTTAAAATCAAGCTCATAATATTTAGCTGATTGAAATATTCTTGTAATTTCATCAACTTCTTTTCTGAGTTCTGATAAATTCATTTCATTTTAAAATAAAATATGCATTTTGCATTTTGTGGTATGATACATCACCGCATCTTTCAAAATCTTTAGCATCGACAACGGCTCTAACTATCCCACCTTCAAACATAACCCATACAGAACCATAATTATAGTTAATTCCTGAACAATCATCTGTTGAACGTGGATTACCACAAACTTGTATAACCTCATTTGGGGTCATTCCTAATCGTACGTTATTATATGCTTTTATTGTTGAATTTTTTATTTTTTGTTCTATTGCTTCAATTTCAGACAAAATCTGTTTTTCTTGAACTTGATATGCGCTGAGCTTTTGCTTAGCATTGCTTAGTTGTTGATTTAGGTCATTTAATGTTAATTCCTTAGATTGTACTTCTTTTTTTTGTAATTCAAGCTGTTCTTTTATTTTTTTCAATTCTTGGCTTTGCAACTCGAATTCTTGCTTAGAACCATTAAGTAAGAGTTTCAAACTATCAATTACCTCTGTACTCCTTCTTGCTGATAAGGTTTGATTAATTCGTCTAACAACTTCTTCAGGATCTGCTGTTATCTGTGCTTTAACGTAATACTCATATCCATTCCAGTTTTCATCAAGAATTTTAGTTTCTGTAATTCCTGCTGAAGTTGTCTTTATTTCCTGTTCAAAAAAATCTTTGTTGATTTTATCTTTTTCTTCAACTTTATAATTCACCCAACTTTCAACATAAGTTCCTAATTCTTCTAATAATAATACTTTAACTTGTTCTAAAGCTTTTTCCCTTGCTGATACTTTACTATCTGTTTCTCCCGCTGTATAAAAATATTCACGAACGAAGACTTTTTCTTGAGAAAATAAAATGCAATATGTAAGACATAGAAAAATAAAAATAAAGGTTGGTTTCATCATTCAATCTATTGATTTTTTGAACTGTTGAATTTCTCCATTTCCTGATTAAATATTTTTTCAAATTGAAATTTATCGAAATCCATCTGCATATTACTGTCTTTTGAAATCTGGTTACTTAAATTATTAAGAATTTCATCCTTGTTCATCTCAATTGCTAACCAACAAGTATATTTATTATCGTCGTCTTTCAACATCTTTTCATCCATTATAACAACATTGGTCAACATCTGGTCAGTAACTTGTCTTGATAATTCTTCAAATTTATTCTCAAATTCGTGTTTATTTGTTAAACTTCTTTGATTCGTATAGTTATCAGTAACTGTTTTTACAACTGTTTGAATGTTTGAAGCTAATTCTGATTTAGCGTTAACTAAAGCGATTTTTTTTGCTGTGGATATATCAGGACTGGCTCCGCTCTGAACTGCCCTAAAAAAGTCTTTGTCAGTTTTATATTTGTTATCACTAAAAGGTACTTTAATCTCAGTGGAATTTGTCGCCTTTGTTACAATTTGTTTCGTTTTGCAACCAACAATACTGGTCAAAACAAATAGAATTACTAAAATTTTGGTAAGTGTTTTCATTTTGATTTTTTTTAGATAATAATTATATTAGTTTCAATATTTTTATTTGATAAACAAAATAACAATACTTCCGCTGCCCCCTCGCTGCCGCAAGTCTTCCAGCGTAAGCCTTAGCGCATGTGTGAAATGTAGCCGCCTAATTCCTTTGACCCTTATGGTATTTTCAAACAGAAAGATTTACTAAAGCTATCATTTATGTATTGTTTTAACGCCAATTTCATGAAGGAGTAATTTCTCCATTATTCAAATATTTTATTATACCATTTTAAAAACATTCTTCTCAATAAACTCATGATATTCATATAATGTTAAAGCTAATTCAAAATCTGCTCTTTTGGTTTTATACTTCTTTACTGTAAAATACCCATAGAAATTCCCGTCTTTGTCTACAACTACTGGAGGCGTCAATGAATATTCATTCCATGGACTATAAATATTATACTCATTACCATAAGTTCCGAATTCATTCCAAATGGATTTTGAATTATACTTACTACCATAAGTTCCAAATTCATTCCAGATTGAGTTTATGTCAAAACTATTACAATTTAAACAACCTAAATAAACATCGTGATCCTGTCCCCCATACAAATGCAAAGTTTGTGTAAAAATAGGACTTGATATAACCAATGCAAATAAAATCAAGGATTTTAATTTTTTCATATAGTTCTTATAAAATTAAATCTAATTTTTATTTTTCCACTCCTTGGGTGCTTTATCCTCTAAAAAACGTTTATTTCAGATTTGCATATTTTAAAATAAAATCCCAAGCTGTTCCTTTTAATAAATGCATAATAGTTAACTTGTTTTCAGGTGTTATTGTAATTTCTTCAATTTCTTTTATGTCTTTGTAATTATCAGTTATATTAAAAATAAATACAAATCCACCCATTAAAAAAGTAATTAAATTTTTTTCGGATGTAATTGATTTGATCGGTTGAAAAATCAAATCTCTAGGCATCGTTTCATCATTTAAATAACTAAGGACAATAATCGGAAATTCACTTAATTTTCCAGCACAATTATTCAGTAACATTAATCTAATTTTTTCTAAATCAATTGCGGGTATTTCAGCTTCTTTAAACACATCCCGTTTAGTTATGCAGGATCTCCATAATATTGAAAGTAAGAAAAGTTTAAATTTTGTATAATCCACATTTTTACAAATTGAATATTCAAATCCATCGTCTGGATTTTTGTAATTCTTACAGTCAATTGATTCATTTGGAGAAAGTCCACCAAATAGGATTTTCCGCCCATATGATTCTAAACTTCCTATCAATTCATTATCACAATTTTTGCATAATATTCCACCTTCATAATCTCCAGTAGGTAAGAAACCAAATTTCTTAAATTTTGCAAATTCATGAGCTTCAATTTTATGAATTTGATGTTTTTCATTATACAGTCCTGATTCTTTATAAAAAAAGTCGGGAATAATATGTGATCTCTTAAGTAATTCTTTGTCTTGTTGACACAATTTACATTTTGCCATATTAGTTTATCATTAAATTTTTTAATAATTTACATGTATCAACCATTGCTGGCGCGAGCTTTTAGCTCGTGCCTCCTAATTAATGTCCCTTCCTCTTTTCCAATCACAACTCCCAAATTTTATTTTATACGTCCACCATTCACGGATATTATTCCACCATCGTCGGATATCTCGCCATCATCTTCGGATATTGCTCCACCATCTTCGGATATCTCGCCACTATCGTCGGATATCTCGCCACTATCGTCGGATATCTCTCCACCATCGTCGGATATCTCTCCACTATCCTCGGATATCTCTTCACCATCGTCGGATATTGCACCAACATTTACGGATATTCTTCCACCCGAGCCGGATATTCAACCTCAACATTCGGATATCCTCCCGTCATCAACGGAACTTCAATTCCAATCCGCTATTTGCTCAATCCGGTAAACTTTGTTCCCACATTGCCGCAAGTCTTCCTGCGTAAGCCTTAGCGCAGGCACGACTTGTGGCCGTTCACTCTCTGCCAATCTTTTATTCCAACTTTTCCAATCATAAATCATACATCCCGAGTTTTGGAAATTCCCATTGCATGGATTTGCTTTCAAACGAAGTAAATAAATCCACTTTCATTTAGTCATCTCAAAAGAATTTCTTACCCTCACATACTTCCTGTTAACTTTAGAAGCTTGTTTTACCGGTTCGCTTTTCTCAATTTTAGGAAAGTCTTTTTCGATGAATTCAACCTTAAAATTAGCCGGGAGTTCATTGACTTCAGATGGATGATCCATCAGGTAATTTACATAATCGAAAGTTAATCCGATATTTCGCTCAACGGTTTCTTTATTTGTCATCTTTATTTTTTTTCATTTTTTTAACATAACGTTCTCTGTACCACTCCCACCTGTCTTTTAAGTCCTGTTCCGCATATTTTGATGCGCTTTTCAAGTTATCAATTGTTATTTCCTTTTTCTCTTTATCTCCATTCGGTTTAATAATATCACGATGAAAAAAACCATGTGAACAATCATACCGAACAATCGGAATCCAATTGTTATTAATAAAGGATTCATATTGATAAACGACATCAATCAATTCACCTTTATTTGTTTTCAGCTTAATCCGCAGTCTTTCATGACCAAATTTGTCAAGCGTTGATTCAAATTCTATCTCTTTCAATGAGGGTTAAATTTATTTTACTTACAAATGTACAAATTATTACCACCATACCTCGCTGTTTCTAATTTCCCAGCATTTGTCTCAGTGATACATGTGGCATCATAATTCCATCCAGCCTGTCCTTTTCCATCCTTTCTAATCATAATTCATAAATCTGATTTCATGATCAAAAATCCCTGTTTGTACCTCCACCATTCTCAAGTCTTAGCTGAGTTCTAATTAAAATCTGGTTTCTTAAAGTGGAAATTATCCTTTCCCCATTTCCCTTTTAATTCGCTCTGCTGTTATAGGCATTTGTAAAACCCTTGCGCCCACAGCATCGAAAACAGCATTGGCAATCACAGCTCCCATGATAACGATGGCCGGTTCTCCCCCACCCTGCGGATCATCATTTTTCGAATCGATGATGATGGTTTCTATTCTGGGAAGCCATGAGAAGCGGGGAATTTCGTACGTGTCAAAATTATGGTCAAGAATCTCACTTCCTTTGAAATGCAAATCTTCGGCCAGCGCATAGCCCAAACCCATGGTGATGCAGCCTTCCATCTGAATGGTGGCTCCCTCCGGATTAATGGCCAATCCCATATCCTGAGCAGCCACCACACGCTTCACGGTTACTTTACCCGAGTTCTTGTCAACTTCAACTTCGGCCATCGCAGCGACAGAGGTTCCTGCATCGATGCCACAAGCTACACCATAATCCCCGGCCGCTGGGCCCTTTAGCCGGTTTCCAGTTGAATTTATCCGCAGCAGCTTTCAAAACACGTGTCATTTTCTCATCAGTCAGGTGCTGCAATCGAAAATCTACCGGATCGATACCTGCTGCTGCAGCCATGATATCAATCTGAGATTCCCGTGCAAATGTATTTGTATTGTTCCCGGGTGCCCGCCATGCGCCGGTAGCAAAAGGATGCGTACCGCTTTCGCCGCCCCATCCTGAACTATGCGAAACTGTGCTTGAATTCGGGATGGAATAGAAATGTTTTGCTCCCCGTTCGCCTGCATAATATACATTATAATCCCAAAAACTAATGTGCCCGTTTTTATCTATACCCGATTTGATTTTAACAATTGCAGCCGGCCGGAACGAATCATAGAAAAATTCCTCCTGACGGGTCCAGGCAACCTGTACGGGTTTTCCCGCTAACTTTGACAAACGGGCTGCCTCAACCACCTGCAGATTTCTCGATTTTCCCCCAAAACCACCCCCTACAAAGGGTGAAATGATATGCACATTTTCTGGTTTAATTCCCAATGCCTCGGCAACTTCATCCTTTGCCCTGAAAGGTGTCTGTGAAGATGGCCAGACTGTGGCTTTGTCGCCTTCAATGTGAGCGGTTGCCGTATGGGGTTCCATCGGAGCATGCGCTTTGTATCCGTCGAGATAAGTTTTCTCGAAAAATTTAGTGGATTCCTTTTCACCCTGTTGTAAATTGCCATTTTCCCCGACTAGTTTCACCTTCAGGAGCAACCTTAAGTAAATGATCAAAGATTGTGTTTTCATTCAGGCCGGATTCCGGGATATCATAGTTTGCCTTGATCTTTAAAAGCGCATTTTCAGCTACATCAGGATAAGGATGGAGAACAGCAATCAAATCTTCTTCTTCCATGATCTGAATGCCTTCTATCTTTTTAGCTTCCGATAGATCAACAGAAATCCGTTTAGCATCATGGGATGGCGGCCGCAGTATCCGCGCATAAAGCATTCCCGGCAATTGAATATCTCCGGCAAATTTAGCCTGGCCGGTTACTTTTGCAAATGCATCACGATGCAATACCGGTTTACCCATTATCTTAAATTGATCCGCTGTCTTGAGCGGCACTTTTCCAGATGCATGGCGCTCGATGGTTTTACCTTTGGCAAGCTGTGCATACGAAACCTTACTATTCCTGTCGGAACTGTTAAAGACCACACCGTTTTCTGTTATCAATTGATCTAGCGGGTAATTTCAGATGCTCTGAAGCAAGTTCAAGCAACACCTGTCGGCCTTCAGCACCGGCAGCACGAAAGGTGGTCCGAAGAACCGCGTTGACATGGACCCAAAGGTACCCATATCCCAGGGACAAAGATCCGTATCACCCATCACCATATCAACCGAATCCAATGAAACATCCAGTTCATCAGCAAGCATCTGAGCGAGAGAAGTGATCACGCCCTGGCCCATTTCAATTTTTCCGGTATAGCAGGCAACCCTGCTGTCTTCACCGATTCGTAGAAAGGCATTGAAATCACTAGGCAAAACCGGCCGTTCACGACGCTCCTGCGCCCATAATGGGATATGACCGATTGCCATAAAAATAAAAATGCCCCCGCCGGCTATTTTGAGAAAATCCCGTCTGTTTAGCTCCGGATCGAACATATGGTCCCTGAAATCAAGATCCAGATAATTATCTTTTTTCATTTCAGTGTCCTCCCATTTCTTTAGCTGCAGTTTGAACGGCCTCGATTATTCGTTTGTGTGCACCACACCGGCAAAGATTGTCATCCATGCCTTCGATAATTTGGGTGTCTGTGGGATCAGGATTTTGTTTCAATAATGCATAAGCATTCATGATCATTCCCGGTGTGCAATAACCACACTGCAATGCATCATGCTCCATAAAAGCCTTTTGTAAAGGATGCAGTTTACCATTTTTTGCCAGACCTTCAATTGTTATGACCGATTTGTTTTCAACATCCTTAAGGGTTGTCTGGCATGATCTAACAGCTTCATTGTTGACGATGACTGTACACGAACCGCAAAAGCTTTCACCGCAGCCGTACTTGGTTCCAGTAAGCCCCAGATCAGTCCGCAAAACCCATAAAAGAAGCCTGTTACTTTCCATGTTAAGCTCCATTGGCTTACCGTTAAGATTAAATTTAATGAGTTCTTTCATTTCAGGTCCTCCTTTGATAATTTTACTTTTAACAACGGCATTTTTATATTTTTACAATTTTAAGCTATTCTTCTGTTAAACAAATCCCACATTATCCATTTATACCTCATTTATAGACTTATCCAGCATCGTTTCCATTGAAATTAACCCCACTAAATTAAGCTATTTCTATCTTTTATTCATGATCAATACAGGAAAAACAACTTTTCACAAGTCAATTATTGCATAAGCAATGGAAATAGTAATAAAAACAGATGAACTTTTTTAAAACGAGACACCATTATTAACCAGAATTACGCGTCAGTTCAGATTCCTAAAAAGCGATAAATCAATCGGGCATAAAATTCATTATATATCCCGCCCAATCGCTTTCAGGATAATTCCGGTGGATCGATTTCATCAATACGTTTCGAATAAAA